>CAVXMR010000022.1:0-292859 GCA_963762765.1 uncultured Actinomycetota bacterium | reverse complement strand
TCCACAAGTCGTTCGGCAGCTTCGTCGCCCTCGGCGACGTCAGCCTCGACTTCCCCACCGGCGAGCTGGTCGCGCTGCTCGGGCCCTCGGGCTGCGGCAAGACGACGCTGCTGCGCATCATCGCGGGGCTGGAGACGGCCGACCGCGGCCAGGTGCTGCTCGACGGCGAGGACGCCTCCGACACGCACGTGCGCGAGCGCCAGGTCGGCTTCGTGTTCCAGCACTACGCGCTGTTCCGCCACATGACCGTGTACGACAACGTCGCCTTCGGGCTGCGCGTCAAGCCGGGAAGCAGCGCCCGGCCGAGGCCGAGATCAAGCGCAAGGTGCACGAGCTGCTCAGCCTGGTGCAGCTCGACGGCTCGCCGACCGCTTCCCGCCGCAGCTCTCGGGCGGCCAACGCCAGCGCATCGCGCTGGCCCGCGCGCTCGCCGTCGAGCCGCGCGTGCTGCTGCTCGACGAGCCTTTCGGCGCGCTCGACGCGCAGGTCCGCAAGGAGCTGCGCCGCTGGCTGCGCCGCCTGCACGACGACCTGCACATCACCAGCATCTTCGTCACCCACGACCAGGAGGAGGCGCTCGAGGTGGCCGACCGCATCGTGCTGATGAACCACGGCCAGATCGAGCAGATCGGCACCCCGTCCGAGGTCTACGAGCGGCCGGCGACGCCCTTCGTCTACGGCTTCCTCGGCGCCGCCAACCGCTTCAGCGGGCGTGCCGACGGCGACCTGCTGCGCATCGGCGAGCAGACGCTGGAGCACGGCGCGAGCGGGCTGCCCGCCGGCGCGCAGGTGCTCGGCTTCGCGCGGCCGCACGAGCTCGACATCGTCACCGCCGCCGGCCTCGGCGAGGTCGAGTCGCACGGCATCGAGGCGCGCGTCGTGCGCGTGCTGTCGTTCGGCGCGACCAGCCGCGTCGAGCTGACCGGCCTCGAGGGCGCGCACTACGAGGTCGAGCTCGGCCGCGACCGCGCCGCCGCGCTCGACCTGCAGCCGGGCCAGGCGGTGCGGCTGGTGCCTTCGCGCCTGAGCGTGTTCGTCGATCCGCAGGGCGACGCGCCCGTGCCGGCGCGGCAGGCCGCCTGATGAACTTCCAGCAGCTGCGCATCGTCCGCGAGGCGGTGCAGCGCAACTTCAACCTCACCGAGGTCGCCAACGCGCTCTACACCTCGCAGTCGGGCGTCAGCAAGCACCTGCGCGACCTGGAGGACGAGCTCGGCGTCGAGCTGTTCGTGCGCCGCGGCAAGCGCCTGCTCGGCCTCACCGAGCCGGGCAAGGCGCTGGTCGGCATCGTCGAGCGCATCCTGCTCGACGCGAGCAACATCAAGCGGCTGGCCGGGCAGCTGTCGGCCAGCGAGCAGGGCAGCCTGACGGTGGCGACCACGCACACGCAGGCGCGCTACGCGCTGCCGCAGGTGGTGCGCCGCTTCAAGGAGGCGTTCCCGCGCGTGCACCTGCTGCTGCACCAGGCGAGCCCGGCCGAGATCGTCGCCCTGCTGCAGTCGGGCGAGGCCGACATCGGCATCGCCACCGAGTCGCTCGACGGCCATCCGAGCTTCGTCACCTTCCCCTTCTACCGCTGGGAGCATGCCGTCGTCGTGCCCGCCGGCCACGCGCTCGCGGCGGCGGCCGACGCCGGCCGGCCGCTGACGATCGAGGCGCTCGCCGAGCAGCCGGTCATCACCTACCACGAGGGCTACACCGGCCGCGGCCAGATCGACGCCAGCTTCGCCGCCGCCGGACTCGTCCCCGACATCGTCATGTCGGCGCTCGACGCCGACGTCATCAAGACCTACGTCGAGGTCGGCCTGGGCGTCGGCATCGTCGCCGCGATGGCCTTCGAGGAGACGCGCGACGCCGGCCTGCGCCGGCTCGACGCAGGCCACCTGTTCGGCGCCAACACCACGCGCATCGCCGTGCGGCGCGGCCACTACCTGCGCGGCTACGCCTACCGCTTCCTGCAGGAATGCTCGCCGGCGCTGACGCAGGCGGCGGTGCAGGCGGCGCTGCAGGACGAGTAGGGCGGCGCCGCGGCGGGGCTGCCGCGCGGGGCCGGCCACGGGCCGGCAGTGTGGCCCGTGGGAGACGACTGGGGTTATCCCGGTGGACACCTTGTAGTCTTTCGCCTACATTCTCGCCACTCGCGGCGCGCACCACGGTGCGACGGTCCAGCGGGGGGTCGAGGAGACAAGAGGCGGGCAGCCCGCTACAGGCAGGGCGCACCGCCGCAGCCGGATCCCGGCGAGCGATCCACAGCAGAAGAACGGACAGGGCGCCGGCATCGCAGCCGGCGCCCTTGTTCATTGGGCCCTCAGAACGTGAGGTGCACCGCGTTCTGTCGGCCCTCGACGCGGTCGAGCAGCGGCAGCAGCGGGTCGAGCGCGCGGTAGCGGCCGGCGACGCGCCGGGCGTAGCCGAAGAAGCGCGGCAGGTCGGCGCTGTAGGCGGGCTTGCCGTCGCGGTGCTTCAGGCGGCAGAAGATGCCCAGCACCTTCAGGTGGCGCTGCAGCCCCATCCACTCGAGCTGGCGCCAGAACTCGCCGAAGTCCTCGTCGACCGGCAGCTCCGGCCTTGCGCGCCTGCTGCCAGTAGCGCACCGCCCAGTCGAGCTCGCGCTCCTCGTCCCAGGAGACGAAGGCGTCGCGCAGCAGCGAGGCGACGTCGTAGGTGATCGGGCCGCGCACCGCGTCCTGGAAGTCGAGGAGCGCCGGGCCTGCGGGCGTGACCATCAGGTTGCGCGGCATGTAGTCGCGGTGCACGGCGACCCTCGGCTGCGGCGAGCGCGCTGGCGACGAGCAGGTCGCACAGCGGCGTTCCACTGCGCGCTGTTCCTCGTCGCTCCAGCGCACGCCGCGCTCGCGCTCGACGCACCACTCGGGAAAGAGCGCCAGCTCGCGGCGCAGCAGCGCGTCGTCGCACGGCGGCAGGCCGGCGGCGTCGAGCGCGCCTGCCACTGCACGAGGGCCGAGAAGGCGTCGCGCATCAGGCGGTCGACGCGTCGCGCGTCGTCCGCGGCGACGGCCTCGTCGAGCGCGCGCAGGTAGAGCGTGTCGCCGAGGTCGGTGAGCAGCACGAAGCCGTGCCCGGCGTCGGCCGCGAGCACGCGCGGCGCCTCCAGGCCGGCCGCGGCGAGCAGCCGCGCCACGTGCACGAACGGGCGCACGTCCTCCAGCGGCGGCGGCGCGTCCATGACGACGTAGCTGGCGGCGCCTCCGGCGGCGCCGGCCGGCGCTGCGGCGTCGACGCGCAGGTAGCGGCGGAAGCTCGCGTCGGCGCTCGCCGGGCGCAGCGTGGCGGCGTCGAGCGCCGGTTCGTCGAGCGCGGCGAGCCAGCGCTCGAAGGCGGCGCGGCGCGCCGGGTCGGGCCAGCCGACGGCGTCGGGCAGGGGGGAGTGCGGGCTGTGGGGTGTCATGCGGACGGCGGCGGGAGGGGCGCTCCGCGGCGGGCGCCAAGCGGCAGGCCCTGTCGTAACCCTCCGTGGATAATCGATTCTACAAACCGCCCCCCGGTCCTTCCGGAGCTGCCGCCGCGCCGCCGGTTCCGCCCCTCGCCCGACCGCAGTTCGACGAACCTCCGACCGCCTTGTCGCGCGTGCCGCCCCGCTCCCACCGCGCCCCCGCGGCGCCGTCCCGCCCGTCCCTCCTCGGCGGCGCAGCCGTGCCGCACGGCGGCCTGCTGCTCGCCGCCGCGCTGGCGGCCGCCGGGCCGGCCGCGGCCGCCGGCGAGGCCGCGCCGGCCGCGTCGCAGGGCCCGGGCATCGTCCTGGCCCCGTCGCGCGCGCTCAGGCCCCTGCCGCGCGGCGACGCCGCCCAGGACCTGCCGGCGCACATCAGCGCGCGCGAGCTGCGCGGCCGGCCCGACCTCGACGCCGAGGCGGTGGGCGACGTCGACTTCCGCCGCGGCGGCGTGCACATCCAGGCCGACCGGCTCCACTACGACCAGACCGAGGACCGCGCGCGCGCCACCGGCGGCGTGCGCCTGGAAAGCGAGGGCAACGTCTACGCCGGCCCGGAAGCCGAGATGAAGCTGCGGCGCTTCGAGGGCTACTTCCTGCAGCCGACCTACTACTTCGGCCGCACCGGCGCGGGGGGCAACGCCGCCCGCGTCGACTTCATCGACGCCGACCACGCGGTCGTCACCGCCGCCACCTACACCAGCTGCACCCCCGACGGGCGCGGCGCGCCCGAGTGGCTGCTGAGCGCCGACAAGGTGACGCTCGACTTCGAGCGCGACGAGGGCATCGCCGAGGGCGCCAGGCTGCGCTTCCTCGGCGCGACCATCCTCGCCCTGCCGAGGATGACCTTTCCGCTTTCCGACGCGCGCAAGTCGGGCTGGCTGCCGCCGACGGTCAACCTCGACAACCGCAGCGGCGTGCAGGTCGGCATACCGTACTACTGGAACATCGCCCCCAGCCACGACGCCACCTTCACGCCGCAGCTGTCGTCGCGGCGCGGCGTCGGGCTCGACACCGAGGTGCGCTACCTCGACCCGAACTACCGCGGCCTGGTCTACGCGCACCTGCTGCCGCACGACCTGGTCGCCGGGCGCGCCCGCTACCGGCTCGACGCGCGGCACGACCAGCGCGACTTCCACGGCTGGGACCTGCGCCTGCGCGCGCTGCGCGTGTCCGACGACGACTACTGGAAGGACTTCCCGCGCATCCTGCGCATATCGTCGCCGCGCCTGCTGCCGACCGACCTGCAGGCGAGCCGCACGCGCGACTGGAGCATGCCCTGGCTCGGCGGACAGGGCGACTGGACGGCCTACGCGCGCGTGCTGCGCTGGCAGCCGATCCGCAGCACCGACCCGGCCAACGCCTTCGTGCCGCCGTACGAGCGGCTGCCGCAGATCGGCGTGCGCACGCGCCAGCGGCTCGCCGGCGGCATCGAGGCGGCACTGGAGACCGAAGTCAACCGCTTCGTCCCGCCGTCGGGCTTCGAGGATGCGGCGCGCGCCCGCGGCGCGCGGGTGCATGCCATCGGCTCGTTCGTGCGCCCGTTCGGCACGCCCGGCTGGACGCTCACGCCGCGCGTGGCGTTCAACGCCGCCGCCTACGACTTCGAGCCCGGCAGCGGCGCAGACCGCCGCCACGCGGCGCGGCTGATCCCGACCGCCAGCCTCGACAGCGCCTGGTTCCTCGAGCGCGACACGCGGCTGTTCGGCCGCGACGTGCGGCAGACGCTCGAGCCGCGCCTGCACTACGTCCGCACGCCCTACCGCGACCAGTCGTCCCTGCCGCTGTTCGACGCGGCGCGCAAGGACTTCAACATCGACTCGATCTACACCGACAACGACTTCTCGGGCGTCGACCGCGTCTCCGACGCCAACCAGCTCACCGGCGGCGTCACGACGCGCGTCATCGAGCCGGCCAGCGGCGCCGAGCTGGTGCGGCTGGGCATCGTGCAGCGCTTCCTGCTCCAGGACCAGCGCATCACCGCCGAGGGCGTGCCGCTGACGCGGCGCTTCTCCGACGTGCTGCTGTTCGGCTCGACCTCGCTGGTGCCGCGCTGGACCTTCGACGGCCTGCTGCAGTACAACCCGACGACCAGCTCCACCGTGCGCTCGATCGCCCGCGTGCGCTACTCGCCGGGGCCGTTCCGCACCATCAACGCGACCTACCGCGTCACCCGCGACCTGAGCGAGCAGATGGAGCTGGGCTGGCAGTGGCCGATCGCCGGACCCGAGCCGTTCGTGATGGAGGAGCGCCGCCGCGCGCGCAGCGCCACCGCGGCGGCTTCCTCGGCGCCCTGCGGGCCCGGCGGCGGCGGCGGCAGCTGGTACAGCGTCGGCCGCCTCAAGTACAGCCTGCAGGACAGCCGCCTGGTCGATTCGCTGGCCGGCGTCGAGTACGACGCCGGCTGCTGGATCGGCCGCATCGTCGCCGAGCGGCTGTCGACCGGGCGCAGCGAGGCGACGACGCGGCTGCTGTTCCAGCTCGAGCTGGTCGGCCTGTCGCGCCTCGGCAGCAACCCGCTGCAGGTGTTGAAAGACAATATCCCGGGCTACCGGCTGCTGCGCGACGACCGTGCGGTGCCGACGACCGAGATCGACCCGACCTATGACTGACCGTTCCCGTCCCCGCCATCCGCGCCGCCGCGCCTCGGCGCTGCTCGCGCTGGGCCTGGCGGTGACGTCCGTCCAGGCGCAGCTCAAGCCGCCGGTGCAACCGCGTCCGGGAGGCCTCGCGACGCCGCCCGCGGCGGCCGCCGCGCCCCGGGCCGCCGGCACGGCGGCCGCCCGCGACGAACGCGGCGGCGACTACATCGTCGCCATCGTCAACCAGGAGCTCGTCACCGCCGGCGAGGTGCAGCAGCGCGTCGCCCGCATCCAGCAGGAGGCGGCGCGCTCCGGCGCCAAGCTGCCGCCGCCCGCCGAGCTGCGCCAGCAGGTGCTCGACGCGCTGATCGACGAGCGCGTGCAGGTCACCTACGCGCGCGAGACGGCGCCGCGCGTCGACGAGGCCGAGATCGACCGCGCGGTCGCCAACGTCGCGGCGCAGAACCAGATCACCGCTGGCGCAGCTGCGCGAGCGGCTGCGCCGCGAGGGCATCGACTACGGGCGCTTCCGCGCCAACCTGCGCGACCAGATCATGGTCGAGCGCGTGCGCGAGCGCGAGGTGCAGTCGCGCATCCAGGTGAGCGACGCGCGAGATCGACGCCCTGCTCGAGCGCCAGCGCGCGGCGGCCGGCGCGCCGGCGGCCTACAACATCGCGCAGATGCTGGTGACGGTGCCCGAGGGCGCCGGCGAGGGCGTCGTCGCCGAGCGGCGGGCGCGCGCCGAGGCGGCGCTGGCGCGCGTCCGCGCCGGCGAGCCGTTCGACAAGGTGGCGCGCGAGGTCTCCGAGGACGGCAACCGCGCGCAGCGGCGGCGAGATCGGCCTGCGCCCGGCCGACCGCCTGCCCGACCTCTTCGTCGCAGGCCGTGCGCGACCTGCAGCCGCGGCGAGGTGGCGCCCGACGCTGCTGCGCAGCGGCGCCGGCTTCCACGTCCTCAAGCTGCTCGACCGCAGCGACGGCGGGGCCTTCACGGTCACGCAGACGCGCGCCCGCCACATCCTGCTGCGGCCCTCGCAGCAGCTCACGCCGGAAGCGGCGCTGCAGCGGCTGGCCGAGTTCAAGCGGCAGATCGACGCCAGCGGCGAGCCCGGCCGCACCTTCGAGCAGCTCGCGCGCGAGTACTCCGAGGACGGCAGCGCCGCGCAGGGCGGCGACCTCGGCTGGGCCTCGCCCGGCATGTTCGTGCCCGAGTTCGAGCAGGCGATGAACGCCCTCGAACCGGCGGCGGCATCGTCCGACCCGGTCGTCTCGCGCTTCGGCGTGCACCTGATCCAGGTCGTCGACCGCCGCCGCGTCGCGCTCGATGCGAAGCAGCAGCGCGAGCAGGCGCGCAACATCCTGCGCGAGCAGAAGTTCGAGGAGGCCTACCAGAACTGGGCGCGCGACCTGCGCGCGCGGGCCTACGTCGAGTTGCGCGAGCCGCCGCCTGAACGCCGCCACGCGCGCGCCGCCGCTCCCGGCGCCGGCCACCCATGAAGCACCACCACGTCGCCCGCAAGCGCTTCGGCCAGCACTTCCTCGTCGACGCGGGCGTGATCGACGCGATCGTGCGCGAGATCGATCCGCGGCCGGGCCAGCGGCTGGTCGAGATCGGTCCGGGCCTCGGCGCGCTGACGCAGCCGCTGGTCGAGCGCTGCCGGCCGGCTGACGGTGATCGAGCTCGACCGCGACCTCGCCGCCCGGCTGCGCCGCCGCCCGCGAGCTCGAGGTGATCGAGGCCGACGTGCTCGAGCGTCGACTTCGCCGCGCTGGCGGCGGCCGCCGGCGGCGCCGCTGCGCGTCGTCGGCAACCTGCCCTACAACATCTCGACGCCGATCCTGTTCCACCTGCTCGGCGCGGCCGAGGGCGTCGCCGACCAGCACTTCATGCTGCAGAAGGAGGTCGTCGACCGCATGGTCGCCGGCGCCGGGCGGCCGCGACTACGGCCGGCTGAGCGTGATGCTGCAGTGGCGCTACGCGATGAGGTCGGCAATTGGTGATGGCCATGTGCCGCTTCGGCGACACGTATTGCTGGTCCTGGTGGACACGCGCCGGCTCGCCGACGCGTTCCCGTCCATCGACTTCTTCGAGAACCGGAAGCTGCCGTACGTGGTGGCGATCAACTGCTTCGACCGGCTCCTCCACCACCAGATCGAGGACGTCCGGCACGCGCTCACGATCGCGCCGTCGGTGCCGATCATGGCGTGTGACGCACGGGAGCGGGATTCGGCCAAGCAGGTGCTGATCTCGGTCGTGCAGCACGCGATCGCGCACGATTCGGCGCTCCGCGCGGGCTAGCCGATGACCCCCGGAACAGGATGCGGCCGTTGGAGTGAACTCCGCGTGCTTCACCCACCTCGGGGAGTGGTGCGTCCGTCCGGAGTAGGGAAGCGGCGCCCGCGTTCGGTAGCGTCGGAACCGGTGGCGGCGGAGAAGATCGCGGGGACGCTCGTTGACCTGCGTGGACGGTCCCGGCCGGCGGGACGGCGTGGTCACCACGGAGTGACCCACGCCGGTGTGGTCCGGCCAGGGTCGACGCGGAGCGCATCCGGACGCACACGTAGGGTGCGCAGCGACGTTCCGGTGGTGGACTCGACACCACCGGCGCGGCGAATACGCTGGGAGGGAGCGTCTTCGGCGCGGCAGTCCGGTCGTGATGCGCGCGGCGTCCGACGAAAGCTTGGAGGGGCAGTGACGGCATCCGGCCAGCAGCAGGGCACATTCGGCTGGCTCATCACGGACTTCGTGCGTCGTGTGCCCGGTGCTGCGCACGCGGTTCTGGTGTCGGCCGACGGCCTGCTGCTCGCCCCGTCGGAAGGGCTGCCGCAGGAGCGCGCCGAGCAGCTCTCCGCGGTGGCGTCCGGCCTGATCAGCCTCACCGCGGGGGCGGCTCGATGCTTCGAAGCCGGCGGTGTCAACCAGACCGTGGTCGAGATGGAGCGCGGCTACCTGTTCCTGATGTCCGTTTCGGACGGTTCGTCGCTGGCCGTGCTGGCGGCGCCGACGTGCGACATCGGCACGGTGGCCTATGAAATGACCCTGCTCGTCGAGCGGGTCGGCCAGCAGATCACGCCGGAGCTGCGCGCCCAGCTCCAGGGCGGCGGTGTACGTGGGTAGGGCGCGATGAGGATTTCGGGATTCGACGATCCGGACTCCAGCGGCTGGGACGCCCTGCACAAGGGGACCGACCGGGAGAGTTTCGACTCACCGAGCAAGTTCGACATGTCGACGTTGTCGACGATCATGCCCAAGCGGCGCCCCGCGCAGCCGCCGAAGCCGGAGCCGGACGAGCAGGGCTACACCGACGAGGACACCCGCGAATGGGGTTCCTCCTCGCAGCCTGTCGTGCCCGAGGATGACGCCGTCGAGGCTTTCGAGGACTGGGAGCACGAGCGGGCCGAGTGGTCGCCGCCGCCTCCGCCGGAATGGACGCCGCCGCCCGCGGCCGCGACGCGCTATCCGCCGCTGGCCGCGGTCCCGCCGCCACCTCCGACCGGCCAGGTGCCCGCGCAGGCCTGGACCCCGCCGGCCCAGCAGCCGCAGTGGACGCCGCCGCCGGACCCGGAGACGCGCTGGATCCCGCAGACCGAGCCGGTCTCGTCGCAGGCCGACTACGGCTGGGACGAGCCGGACACGAGCTGGGGCTCCCGCTACGCCGACGTGCCGGTCGCGTCGGTCGGCTCCCGGGTGCGCCCGTACACGCGCACCGGCGGCCGGACGCGCTCGGATCACAACCTCGCGCTCGAGGCGCTGGTCTCGACGTCGGACGACGGACGGCGCTATCGCGGGGTCCGGTCGATCGAGCACCGGCGGATCTGCGACCTGTGCCTGGACACCCGCTCGGTCGCGGAGATCGCCGCGCACCTGCGGTTGCCGCTGGGCGTGGTGAAGGTCCTGGTCGGCGACATGGCGGACCTCGGCCTGGTGCTGATCCACCAGACCGAGCTCATCCTGGGCGATCAGACGTCCCGCGAGTTCATGGAACGCGTCCTCGCCGGCCTCCGCGCCCTCTAGCCCGGCCGAAGCACCCCAATGCCACATTGGGGTGTTTGGGAGCCGAGCCCGGCGGGTCAGTCCTCGATGAGCGCGGCCGAAGTGATGCGGTGCAGCGAGTAGCGCTGGTTGTCCGCGCCTTCGAGGATCCCGCCGCCGACGCGGATCGGACGGACGACGCGGGAGGTCGCCGTGCCGTGGGCGTCGACGAACCCGATCCACACCTCACGCCGCTCCAGCGTGGCCTGGGACAGCAACGCCAGCGTCGCCGACGTGTCCGCACCGCCGCCCACCGGCGCACGGACGGCTGAGCCGCGACGACGAGCCGTGGCCGCGTCCCCGGCGCGCAGGTTCGAGACGATCCGGGCCGCTTGATCCTCGGTCAGCACCGCCTGCTCACCGGGGCTGCGGCGAGCCGCGCGGGACTTCGTCGCCGGGAGCCGGCGGCCGCCGGGGCGGATGTCGACGACCCGGCCGTCCGGGCCCTCCGCGGCCGGGGCGAACCCCGCCGAGCGCAGTCCGGAAAGGACCTCCGACAGCGGGTCCGGGCTGATCACCACGGTCGGCGCGATCAGCCGCAGGTCGTACTCCTGCGCGACCGGATGCGCCAGCACCTCGGCGAGCAGGGCCTCGTCGTCACACCGCAGGAACGACGCCGCCATGCCGCCGCGGAGCCGGCCGTGCCGCCGGGCGACGTCGTCGATCAGGTAGCTCAGCCCCTGCGGCACCGGTGTCGCCGACTTCTTGCGGAACATCGCGTGCAGCTCGTCCGCGGTCCGCCCGGTGTCGAGCGCGCGCCGCACCGACGTCTCGGTGATGCGGTACACGGTCGCGTGGCCGCTCGACTCGACGTCGGCGACCGCGGCCATCTCGGCCGCCAGTTCCGGCTCCAGCGGCCCGGGCGCGACGACGGTCAGATCCGCCTGCAGCAGCACGTGATCGACGGGCGCGGGCAGGGCGTCGAGGATGGCTTCCACCGCGGCCGGACGGTCGTCCGTGAGCAACGCCCTGGTCGCGGTGGTCACCCCGCCGAGGCCGACCAGCCCCAGCGCGGCCGCCTCGGCCATCGTCCACCGGACCGTTTCGTCGCGCAGCCGTCCGCCTCGCCTCGGCGCGCGCCAGGCCAGCACCGCGACCAGGGCGTCCGTGCTCGCCACGCCGTCGCCCTCAGGCAGGGTGGCCAACGTGCTGAGCACCCGGCGCCGCGCGACGGGCGCCAACGGCCGTCGCAGCTCGTCCGACAGCGGCGCGATGGGTTTGTCCTTGACGTCGCGCCCGCCGGCCAGTCCGGGCAGCCGCGGCAGCTCGAGCCAGGCTTGCGCCAGCGTCATCCAGCGTTGCGCGGTCGGCGAGGCGAGCCAGGTGTCGGTCAACGTCGTCGGCACCCACTCCGGCGCGGTCGCCTCGCTGTCGGCGACCAGCCCGGCGCCGACCACGAGCTCGGCCAGCAGCGTCGCGCGGACGTCGTCGATCTCCAGGTCCTTGGCGAGCTTCTTCAGCTCACGCTGACCGAGGCCACCCGACTTGAGGATCGGCGGCGGGGCCGCGGACCAGGCCACCAGCAGCGCCTCGGTCTGGCGCAGGAACTCCATCGCCTCGCCAGCGGCGGTCTTGTCCAGGTCGTTTTGCGTCCGGACCGGGAGCTTGGGCTCGACGAGCGAGCCCGGGCTGAACGCGCCGCCGCGCAGCTTGATGCCGAGCTCGCGCGGCAGCTCGACGGTCTGGTCATCGCGCCGAAGCAGCAACCCGCGCGCGAGAAGGCGCTGCACGGGTGTCTCGGCGCGTTCAAGCGGGATATCGAGCCCGGCGTCGCGGGTCCGGCCGATCGGCGGGCCGGCGGCGAGGGCCTTCAGGACGCCCAGTTCGTCCTCGTCGAGCTCGTCAAGCTGCGTAAGGTCGAGTGACGGCAGCGAAGCGCCGAGACCGGCCGGAAAAGGCCCCAGCACTTCCCGTGCGGCGGGCGGCATCCGCAGCGCGTCGTCCGGGCCCCAGGCCAGTGCCCGCGCGCGCAGGCGAGCCAGCGGGACGTCGATGTCGGTGCCGACCAGCGCGGCGACCTCGGCGACCGGCACGGCGCTGAGGTCCGCGTCGGCCAGCAGGCAGGCGTCGAGGACGGCCAGGGTGAAGGTGTCGAGGTCCTCGCAAGCACGCGCGACGGAACCCGGCGTGCCGGCGCGGGTGGCCAGCACGGTGCTGTCGGAGGGCGGGGGCGTGGACAGGTCGCGCCGCGTGCGAAGCAGCTCTGCGAGTGCGTCGTCGGACTCCGCACGCAGCCAGTCCGCCAGGGATGTCGCGGGCATAGACGACCAGGATACCGGGCGGTTGGCGCGCGTTCGCCCGGCTCAGGCAGACTGTTCCCGGATGTCACCGAGCACGGCTGTGGAGGACGTTGTGGCCAAGGGAGAGAACCGCAAGGGCAAGGGCATCGACCCGACCTGGCCCGGCGAGGACGGCGAGCACCCCGTGACCGAGCTCGCGGCTGACCGCCAGGGCGCGCTGTCGCCGTTCGGAGATGTCACCTTCCCGCTCGACGCGGTGCCATACGTGCACCCGCAGACCGAGATCAACCGCTGAGGTCGACGGACTCGTGAGCGTTGCGGGCGTTCTGACCGCCCGGAACGCTCACGACCGCAAAGTTACTGGTCAGTCACCCTGCCGGGCCCTGGTGGCGGCCGTCACGGGACTAGGGTTTCTTCCGTCCCAGTCGATGTTTCCCAGCGGGGGTAGTGCCATGCCGGTTCCCGGTCCCGGATATTCGATCACCGTCCGGGTCGAGGCCCCGGCCTCGTCCACCGCGGCCGGTGACCTCACCACCGCCGTCGGCCGGGTCGGCGGCGTGCTGACCGCGTTCGACGTCGTCGAGTCCCACTCCGACTCGATCGTGGTCGACATCAGCGCCAACGCGCTGTCGGAGAACCACGCCAACGACATCACGCAGACGCTGGACTCGCTGCCCGGCGTGAAGGTGCGCAAGGTCTCCGACCGGACGTTCCTGATCCACCTCGGCGGCAAGATCGAGGTCACGCCCAAGGTCGCGCTCCGCAACCGTGACGACCTCTCCCGCGCCTACACCCCCGGTGTCGCGCGCGTCTGCCAGGCGATCGCCGCGAACCCCGAGGACGCGCGCCGCCTGACCATCAAGCGCAACACCGTCGCCGTGGTCACCGACGGCTCGGCCGTGCTCGGCCTTGGCAACATCGGCCCGGCCGCGGCCCTGCCGGTGATGGAGGGCAAAGCGGCGCTGTTCAAGAAGTTCGCCGACGTCGACGCCTGGCCGGTCTGCCTGGACACCCAGGACACCGAGGAGATCATCAAGATCGTCAAGGCGATCGCGCCGGTCTACGCCGGGATCAACCTCGAGGACATCGCCGCGCCGCGCTGCTTCGAGATCGAGAAGCGGCTGCGCGACCAGCTCGACATCCCGGTGTTCCACGACGACCAGCACGGCACCGCGATCGTGGTCGTCGCCGCGCTGCGCAACGCGCTGCGAGTGGTCGGGAAGAACATCGAGGACTGCAAGATCGTGATCAGTGGCGTCGGCGCGGCCGGCTCGGCGATCATCCGGCTGCTGCTGCGCAAGAACCCGGGCGACATCGTGGCCGCGGACATCGACGGCATCGTCCACTCCGCGCGCGGCAACCTCGACGACAACCTGGCCTGGATCGCGTCGCACACCAACTCCCAGCAGGTCAGCGGGACCCTGCACGAGGCACTCGTCGGGGCGGACGTGTTCATCGGCGTCTCCGCGCCGAACCTGTTCGGGGCCGAGCAGGTCTCGAGCATGAACAAGGACGCGGTCGTTTTCGCGCTGGCGAACCCCGACCCGGAGGTCGACCCGATGGAGGCCGGGAAGCACGCCGCCGTCGTCGCGACCGGCCGCAGCGACTTCCCGAACCAGATCAACAACGTACTGGCCTTCCCCGGCGTCTTCCGCGGCCTGCTCGACGCGCACGCGCACAACATCGACGACTCGATGCTGCTCGCGGCCGCCGACGCGATCGCCGACGTGGTGGACAACGGCAAGCTCAACGCGTCGTTCATCGTGCCGAGCGTGTTCGACAGCGCGGTCGCCCCCGCGGTAGCCGACGCCGTCAAGAAGGCGGTCCGGGCCGAGCGCTGACCTCCCCAGGACGGAGGATGGCGCAACATGGACCGCATCCGGGCGGCGCTGGGCGAGCAGAAGGCTTCGTACTACGGGGTTTCCTACGGCAGCTACCTGGGCGCCGTCCCCCCCCAGACCCAGCAGAAGGCCGCCGCCCAGCCGGCGCCCTGAACAAAGACTCGTGAGTGGTGCGGCCGGGTTGCGAGGGGGACTTTCCCCGCGTCAGACGCGAGGAAAGTCCCCCTCGTGACACCTGTGCCCCAGCGAGCGGTTGGCACATAAGTCTCGCCAGTCACACTCGCCCCATCCGCTACACAGCAATCTGGGTACGACTGGAGCGAAGGACGCCTTTGACTTACCCCCAAATAACCGGCTGCACCACTCACGACTCCCCGCAGTAGCCTCGGGTCGTGAGTGAACTCAGCCACGTCGACGAGGCCGGCGCCGCCCGGATGGTGGACGTCTCCGGCAAGACCGCCACCGCGCGCACCGCGCTGGCCGGCGGCACCGTGCGCACCACGGCGGAGGTGCTCGGTCTGCTGGCCACCGACGGCCTTCCCAAGGGTGACGCGCTGGCCACCGCGCGGATCGCCGGGATCATGGCCGCCAAGCGCGTGCCGGAGCTGATCCCGCTGTGTCACCAGATCGCGCTTTCCGGGGTGAAGGTCGAGTTCGAGCTCGGCGAGACCGAGGTGGCGATCCGGGCGACCGCGAAGACCACCGACGTCACCGGGGTCGAGATGGAGGCGCTGACCGCGGTCGCGGTGGCCGGGCTCACCCTGCACGACATGATCAAGGCCGTGGACCCCGCCGCGACGCTGGACGACGTGCGGCTGATCCGCAAGGACGGCGGCAAGACCGGGACCTGGGAGCGGCCATGACGCGCGAAGCGCGAGTGATCGTGGCGTCGAACCGCGCCGCGAAGGGTGTCTACGAGGACAAGACCGGCCCGGTGATCGTGGCCTGGCTGGCCGAGCGTGGCTACGACGTCCCGGCGCCGGTGGTCGTCGAGGACGGCGAGCCGGTCGGGGTGGCGCTCCGCGCCGCGCTGGCGAACGGCGTCGCCGTGGTCCTCACCACCGGCGGCACCGGTATTTCGCCCACGGACCGCACTCCCGACGTCACCCGCGGTGTGCTCGACCACGAGCTCCCGGGCGTCGCGGACGCGATCCGGGCCGCCGGGCTGCCCGCGGTGCCGACGGCGGTCCTCTCGCGCGGTGTCGCGGGCGTGGCGGGCCGGACCCTCGTCGTCAACCTTCCGGGCTCCAGCGGCGGCGTCAGGGACGGTTTGAGCGTCCTGGACGCCATCCTGGACCACGCCGTCGACCAGCTGGCCGGTGGCGACCACCCCAGGGCGTCCGCTGCGCCGTCGAAGGTGCGCGTGGCGCGGGCCGTGGTGACCGACGAGGTGCTCGACGTCGAGGAGCACGCGCGGCTGGTCGAGGACGACGCGGCAGGCGCGGTGGTCACCTTCGCGGGGGTCGTGCGCGACCACGACGGCGGCAAGGGCGTGCGCGATCTGACCTACGAGGGCCACCCCAGCGCGGGCCAGGTCGTCGTGGACGTCGTCGCGGATCTTTCGGCGCGCTGGACCGGCGTGCGGGCGGTGGCCGTGAGCCATCGCCTCGGCGCGCTCACCATCGGCGACGTCGCACTGGCCTGCGCGGTCGCGGCGGAACACCGCGGCCAGGCGTTCCAGGCCTGCGCCGAACTGGTCGACGAGGTCAAGGCGCGCCTGCCGGTCTGGAAGCACCAGCACTTCACCGACGGCACCGACGAGTGGGTCAATTCGCCCTGATCCCGGATGCCACAAGGGCCCCACCGCCCGGGGGAGTGCGGTGGGGCCCTTGCGGAGTCACAGCGTTGAGCTGGACTTACGCATCACTGCGCGATCGTCACTTGGTGGCGATCTTCTGGCCGACGAGAATCAGGTTCTCATTCGGGATGTACTTCGCGTTCAGCTCCTGCAGCTTCTTGTAGCCGCCCTGGACGTTGAACTGCTTCGCCAGCTTCGACAGCGTGTCACCCGCGACGACGGTGTAGTCGCCGTTCGGGTTGTCCGCGTTCGTGCCGGTGGTCACCGGCGCGGCGGCCGGCTTCGGCGCGGCCGCGGCGGTGCTCTTCTTGGGGGCGACCTTCTTGGTGGTCTTGCCGCTCGCGGCGTGCGGGGCGGACGAGCCGCCACCCTTGCCACCGCAGACCGGCCAGGCGTGGATGCCCTGACCCTGCAGGACGCGCTCGGCCACGGCAATCTGCTCCTCACGCGAAGCGTTCTGCGCGCTGCCGGCGCCGCCGTAGGCCTTCCAGGTGCTCTGAGTGAACTGGAGCCCACCGTAGTAGCCGTTACCGGTGTTGATGCTCCAGTTGCCGCCGCTCTCGCACTGCGCGATGGCGTCCCAGTTCGTCGCCGACGCGGGGGTCGCGGCGATCGCCAGCGGGGCGCCGACCGCGATGCCCGCGATGGCGACGCGGGCGACGGTGCGGGTGGCAGCGGACATCTTGCGGTGCTTGCCTCGGTAAGACATCTGAATGCATCTCGTTCCCTGCGCCTACGAGTCGGTGCTGAGGGTCGGGATCGGGGTCCCGTCCGGCCATCGCAGGCCGGCTGACTCGGCTGACGCACGGCGCGTCTGCCTCGTCCCCTCGTCCCTGTCCGGAAATGCTTTCGCTCGGGGTATGGGTCCGGGATCCGTCGGACAGGGCTAGGCGCTACGGATTCCCGGTCTTGCGTGGCCGATCGGGGTCAGCCGATTAGCGACGGTACGTAATCTCAACCGTGATCGGAAATTATTCGGGCTGTGACCTACGTCACAGTAACGACACGCAACCCCTGGCGATCAGGCCGTTTTCGCAGGTCAGAGGGCCGTTATCTGGCCGTTTCCTAGCCGAGATAAAACACGGATCGTGAGGTCTGCATCACGTGATTTGCGCAGTGATTGGACCATTCGCGTAAGTCGAGTACGCGATAGAAGCGTGCACTTTAGCGATCTTCCGCGAACTCCGCCAGACTTGACAATGGAACCTCAAGTGCCCCACGAGTCACATTCGTCCCGCTCATCGAGAAGCACGAAGGCCGCCACGCGGGAGCGTGACGGCCTTCAAGGCGGAGCGGTCTACCGGGCCAGGAGGAACTGCGCCGCGTGCTGTGCTGTTCGCCTCGCTCTTGACGTCGATCAGCGGCTGGAAGGCCGCGGGTTGCGGGTAGACATGCCCGTAGCGCGGCACACGGGCGCGCAGCGGGGCGGTCACGTTCGAGCGAAAGGCGCCCTGTCGTCACCGAGTGGCAGGCTTCGGCGGCTCAGCCGCCGGCGAACGGCGGGAGCACGTCCAGCTCGGCGCCGTCGGTCAGCGGCCGGGAGAGATCGCGCACGGCGACGCCGTCCAGGAGGTAGCTGACGGCGTCGAGGATCCGCGGCAGCCGGTCCGGGTGTAGCCGCCGCAGTTCGGCGACCGCGTCCGCGACCAGCGCGCCCTCGGGAAGCTGCACCTTCTCCTCTTCGGTACCGGCCGCGGCGCGCGCCGCGGCGAAGTACCGCACCACAACGATCATCTCAACCGCCGATCGCGCTCATCGGCCGGATCGGCTGCGCGAACCCGGCTTCGTTGATCTCGTGCCCGGCGAGCTTGCCCCACATCGTCGCCCGCCAGGCGTCGGCAACCTCTTCATCGCGCGCGCCCGCGCGCACGAGGGCGCGCAGGTCGGTCTCGTCGTTGCTGAACAGGCACGAGCGCACGGCGCCGTCCGCGGTCAGCCGGGTGCGCTCGCACGCACCGCAGAACGGCCGGGTCACCGATGCGATGATCCCGACGTCACCGGGACCGCCGTCGACCAGCCAGCGTTCGGCGGGCGCGCCACCGCGCTTGGCGGGGAACGGCGACAGCCTGAACTCCCGCTCCAGCGTCGTCAGGATCTCGGCGGCGGTGATCATCTCGCCGCGGTTCCAGCCGTGCTGGGCGTCCAGCGGCATCTGCTCGATGAACCGCAGGTGATAGCCCTCGGCGAGACTGAACTTCAGCAGCGCCAGCGCATCGGTCTCGTTGACCCCGCGCATGAGCACGGCGTTGATCTTCACCGGCGACATCCCGGCGTCGCGCGCCGCGGCCAGCCCGGCGAGCACGTGGGACAGCCGGTCGCGCCGGGTGATCCGGAGGAACGTCTCGGCGTCGACCGTGTCGAGCGAGACGTTGATCCGGGACAGTCCGGCCGCCGCAAGCGCGTTCGCGCGCTTCGCCAGGCCGATCCCATTGGTGGTCATGGACAGCCGGGGCCGCGGCTCGAGCGCGGAGATCCGCGCGACGATGTCCTCCAGGCCCGCGCGGAGCAGCGGCTCGCCGCCGGTCAGCCGGATGTCGGTGACGCCGAGCTGTTCGACGGCGATCCGCAGCAGGCGGACCAGCTCGTCGTCGGTCAGCACCTGCTCGCCCGGCATCCAGTCGAGGCCTTCGGCGGGCATGCAGTAGGTGCAGCGGAGATTGCACTTGTCCGTCAGCGAAACCCGCAGATCGGTGGCGACGCGGCCGAAGGTGTCCACAAGGCCGGGTGTGTCGGGCCTGGGCGCGCTGATAGACCCTCGTGTACCGGGGACGCGAGGAAACCCGAGATCGACTGCCGTCATTACGCACAGGGTAGCTCCGGATCGGCGTCATGGGGGAACGGCTGGAATACTTCGGGCACCAAGCCGTTCAGGAAGTGAACGGTAGGACGACCTCGGGAAGGTGGAGTGATGTCGAGCACACCGGAAACGGCGTACCCGGTCTCCGCCGAGGAGCTCGCGGAGTTCGCGCGGCTGGGCCGGGAGAGCAGCACGCTGACCGTGCTCCGGCACGCCAGGATCGCCGAACAGATGGGGCTGTCCGGTACCGATCACAAGGCACTTGACCTGGTCGGACAGGCCGAAGGCCCGCTGATGGCCGGCCGGATCGCGGAGCTGACCGGGCTGTCGACGGGCGCTGTCACGGGCGTCATCGACCGCCTGGAGAAGGTCGGTCTGGTCCGCCGCGTGCGCGATCCCGAGGACCGCCGCAAGGTGCTCGTGGAGGTCGTCCCGAAGGCCATCGAGCGGTACGCGCCGCTGTTCGAGTCCGCTGTGGACCGCGTCCGTGAGGCACTGGCGCAGTTCTCTCCGGAGGAGCGAAAAGCCATCGCGCGTTATCAAAATGTCATGCTCGAACAGCTGCGGACCGAAGTGACGAACAATTCCCGTACCGCATAGCTTTTCCTCAACTGCGGAGATAATGTCTGCGCCATGCCGCAATTTCGGTTGTCCGAGGCCGCGCGTCTGCTCGGCGTCAGTGACGACACGGTCCGCCGCTGGGTTCGCGCGGGCCAGCTGAGCACCACCGACGACGCCGCGGGGCGCAAGGTCGTCGATGGCGCGCAGCTCGCCGGGTTCGCCCGGGCGCAGGCCAGCGGACCCGAGGACCCCTCCGCCGTCGGCCGATCGGCCCGCAATAGGTTCGTCGGGCTGGTCACCGAGGTCGTCGCCGACAAGGTGATGGCCCAGGTGGAAATGCAGTGCGGGGCACACCGGGTGGTGTCCCTGATGAGTACCGAAGCCGTCCGCGAGCTGGGCCTGCGCCCGGGGGTGCTCGCGGTCGCCGTGGTCAAGGCGACCACTGTCGTGGTGGAAACACCGGAAGGAAACCGATGAAGAAGCTCGCTCTCGCCGTTGCCGCGGTCGCGCTGTTCGCCGGCGCGTGCAGCAGCAACGACCAGGCCAGCAGCAACCCGAACGCGTCCTCGTTCACCCCGCCCGCGCCGGGTGGCGCCGGCGCGGCAGCCAAGACGCTCACCGTGTTCGCCGCCGCTTCGCTGACCGAGTCGTTCACCGCGCTCGGCAAGCAGTTCGAGGCCGCGCACCCCGGGGTCACCGTGAAGTTCAGCTTCGCCGGCTCGTCCGCGCTGGTCCAGCAGCTGACCAACGGCGCGAAGGCGGACGTCTTCGCCTCCGCCGACCAGGCCACCATGGACAAGGCGACCCAGGGCGGCGTGATCGACGGCCAGCCGGCGGTCTTCGCGACCAACAAGCTCACCATCGCCGTGAGCCCGGGGAATCCGAAGAGCATCAAGTCCTTCGCCGACCTGAACAAGTCCGGGCTGAAGGTCGTCGTCTGCGCCCAGCAGGTGCCCTGCGGCTCGGCGGCCAAGAAGGTCGAGGACACCACGAAGGTCACGCTCAAGCCCGCGAGCGAGGAGCAGGACGTCAAGTCGGTGCTGGCCAAGGTCCAGTCCGGCGACGCGGACGCCGGGCTGGTGTACGTGACCGACGCCGCTTCGGCGGCCGGCAAGGTCGACAAGGTGGACTTCCCGGAGGCCGCGCAGGCGATCAACAACTACCCGATCGCCGTCGTCAAGGGCTCCGCGCAGGCGGACCTGGCCAAGCAGTGGGACGACTTCGTGCTGGGGGCCGAGGGCAAGACCGAGCTGAGCAAGGTTGGGTTTGGGGATGCGCAGTAGTAGAGGACTCGTGAGTGTTCCGGCCGGTTCCAACCGCCCGGAACGCTCACGAGTCCCCTGGGTCCTGGGCATCCCCGCCACGCTCGCGCTGGCGCTGGTGGTGTTGCCGGTGGTCGGGCTGCTGATCCGCTCCGACCTCACGCGGCTGCCCTCGCTGATCGTTTCGTCCGTCCTCGCTGCATGCCCTGCGCTTGTCGCTTGTCGACCGCCGGGTTGTCCACAGTGGCCTGTGTGCTGCTGGGCGTTCCGCTGGCGGTGGTGCTGGCCCGCGCGCGGATCCCCGGCATCCGGCTGCTGCGCTCGATCGTGCTGCTGCCGCTGGTCCTGCCCCCGGTCGTCGGCGGTCTCGCGCTGCTCTACCTGCTGGGGCGCAAGGGTTTCCTCGGCATCCTGATCACGTCGCTGACCGACTACCAGATCCCGTTCACCACGACCGCGGTGATCATCGCGCAGACGTTCGTCGCGATGCCGTTCCTCGTGGTCAGCCTCGAAGGCGCGCTGCGCGGCTCCGGCGACCGCTACGAGCAGGTCGCGTCGACACTCGGCGCGCGGCCGTGGACGGTGTTCCGCCGGGTCACCCTGCCGCTGCTGTTGCCGTCGCTCGGCTCCGGCATGGTGCTCAGTTTCGCCCGCGCGCTCGGGGAGTTCGGCGCGACGATCACCTTCGCGGGCAGCCTCGAGGACGTCACCCGCACGCTGCCGCTGGAGGTCTACCAGCAGGCCGAGGTCGACACCGACAGCGCCGTCGCGCTCGCGCTGCTGCTGATCGTGGTGGCGGTCGCGGTCATCGCCGTCGCGCGGCCGCGGTCGTGGGAAGGCGGCCTGCGGTGACGCTTTCCGCGCGGATTTCGCTGGCACGGGGATCGTTCGATCTGGACGTCTCCTTCGAGGTGCCGGCGGGAACAGTGCTGGCGCTGCTCGGGCCGAACGGCTCCGGCAAGTCGACCGTGCTCGGCTGTCTCGCCGGGCTCGTCACGCCCCGGTCTGCCGAGGTCACGCTCGACGGGCGCACGCTGGACGGCGTCGCGCCGCACGCCCGCGATATCGGGCTGCTGTCGCAGGACGCGCTGCTCTTCCCGCATCTGTCCGTTGTGGACAACGTCGGTTTCGCGCCTCGCTCGGCGGGCGCGGGTCGGCACCGATCCCGCGAGCTCGCGCACTTCTGGCTGGCCGAAGTGGACGCCGGGGAGCTTTCGGACCGCAAGCCAGGGCAGCTCTCCGGCGGGCAGGCCCAGCGCGTCGCGATCGCCCGCGCGCTGGCCGCCGAACCGGACCTCCTGCTGCTCGACGAGCCGTTCGCGGCGCTGGACGTCGACGCGGCGCCCGCGATCCGCGGCCTGCTGCGCCGGGTGCTCAAGACCGGCCCGACGACGGTGCTCGTCACCCACGACCCGCTGGACGCGCTGGCGCTGGCCGACCACGTCGCGGTGATGGCCGAAGGGCGGATCGTCGAGCGCGGCCCGACCCGCGAGGTCCTGGCCGCGCCCCGGACGGCGTTCACCGCACGGATCGCGGGTCTCAACCTGGTCGCCGGAACCGCGGTCGAGGCGGGCGTGCGGACGGCGTCCGGCCAGGTCGTGGCGGGCATCGCGGCCGCGGACGTCGTGCCGGGCGAGGCCGCCGTGGCGGTGTTCGCGCCCAGCGCCGTCGCCGTCTACCCGGAAGAGCATCGCGGCAGCCCGCGCAACACCGCCGAGGCCGAGGTGTCGGCGCTGGAACCGCACGGCCCGGTGATCCGGGTCCGGGTGCGCGGCGGCGGCTGGGCCGACGGTCTCACCGCCGACCTCACCCCCGCCGCCGTGGCCGAACTGGCGCTCGAACCCGGCTCCGCCGTGACCCTCTCCGTGAAGGCCGCCACGGTGGCGATCCACCCGGCGATGGGCTGAAGGCGTCCTTCAGCTCAGCCCGTCCACCCGCGCCGCACCCACGGAATCGCGGCAGGTCAAGGAAGTTCGCGCGTGATAGCGTTCGACACGGCTGCCCGTGATCAAGGAGACCCTGCCGATGAGCTGGACCTATCTCACCGACATGGACGGCGTGCTCGTCAAGGAGGAGCACCTCGTCCCCGGCGCCGACGAGTTCCTCGCCGAGCTGCGCGAGAACGAGATCGACTTCCTGGTGCTGACGAACAACTCGATCTATACGCCGCGCGACCTGCGCGCGCGTCTCGAGCGCACCGGGCTAGACATCCCGGAGGAGCGGATCTGGACCTCCGCGCTGGCGACCGCGAAGTTCCTGGCGTCGCAGCGGCCGAACGGCTCGGCGTTCGTCATCGGCGAAGCGGGCCTGACGACCGCGCTGCACGAAGTCGGCTACGTGCTGACGGAACGCGACCCGGATTACGTCGTGCTCGGCGAGACCAGGACGTACAGCTTCAGCGCGATCACGCGGGCGATCCGGCTGATCGAGGGCGGCGCGAAGTTCATCGCGACCAACCCGGACGCCACCGGCCCGAGCCTGGAGGGCTCGATGCCCGCCACCGGCTCGGTCGCCGCGCTGATCGAGAAAGCCACCGGGCGCTCGCCGTACTACGTCGGCAAGCCGAACCCGCTGATGATGCGCTCGGCGCTGCGCCGCCTGGGCGCGCACTCGGAGTCGACGCTGATGATCGGCGACCGGATGGACACCGACGTCCACTCCGGGATCGAGGCCGGCCTGCAGACCATCCTGGTGCTGACCGGTATTTCCACCCCGGAGTCGGCCGAACGCTATCCGTATCGGCCGACCATGGTCATCAACTCGGTCGCGGACCTGATCGGGAAGACGAAGGACCCCTTCGGCGAAGGCTGACCGTCACCCACCCGGGAGCAGGGCTTATCGTCACCGGATGAGCAAGTCGGCTGCGCCTGGTGGGGCGCCAGGCCCCCACTCCCCTGCCGGAGGCTCCGCCCCCGGACCCCCGGAAGACGGTTCATGTGGTGGGTGATGTCCACGGCCACAGAGACGAACTGGTCGAAGCGTTGCACGCCGAAGGGCTCGTCGACCCGGAAGGCGCCTGGTCAGGCGGAGAAAACCACCTCTGGTTCCTCGGCGACTTCGTCGACCGCGGTCCCGACGGCGTCGGTGCGATCGATCTGGTCATGCGGCTGCAGGAACAGGCCGCCGAAGCGGGCGGTCAGGTCGAGACGCTGCTCGGCAACCACGAGATCCTCGCGCTCGGCATGTACCACTTCGGCGACGAGCCGGTGCCGTCCGACTTCGGCCCGCGCAGCTTCGCCCGCAGCTGGGAGATCAACGGCGGGCTGCTGTCGGACCAGGACCGGCTGACCCCCGAGCACATCGCGTGGCTGACCGCGCGCCCGCTGGTCGCGCTCGCCGCCGACCACCTGCTCCTGCATTCGGACACCCTCGAATACCTCGACTGGGGCGACTCCGCCGAGGAGATCAACACCACCGGCCGCGAGATCCTCGAGGGCAACGACCTCTCGGCCTGGTGGGACGTCTGGCGCCGGATGACCACGCGCTACGCCTTCCGCGGCCCGGAGGGCGAGGACAACGCGCAGCGGCTGATGGACATCCTCGGTGGCGAACGGATCGTGCACGGCCACAGCGTCATCGCCGACCAGCTCGGCATCCACCCGATGCAGATCGAGGGCCCGTTCCTCTACGCCGGCGGCAAGGCACTCGGCGTCGACGGCGGGCTGTTCGTCGGCGGGCCGTGCCTGGTCGTCGAGCTGCCGTACGAACCCGAGTCCTAAGGGATTTCGACGATCTCCTTGCCCAGCGGCATCAGCGAAACCGGGACCATCTTGAAGTTCGCGATGCCGAGCGGGATGCCGATGATCGTGATGCACAGCCCGATGCCGGTGATGATGTGCCCGATCGAGAGCCACAGCCCGGCGAAGATGAACCAGATGACGTTGCCGAGGAAGGACGCCGTGCCCGCGTCCCGCCGGTCGACAACCGTGCGCCCGAACGGCCACAGCGCGTAGTTCGCGATCCGGAACGAGGCCAGCCCGAACGGGATGGTGATGATCAGGATGCAGCAGATCACGCCAGCGACCAGGTACCCAAGGGCCATCCAGAAGCCGCACAGCACGAGCCAGATGATGTTCAGCAACGTACGCATCAGACGTGGAGCTCCCCACTCACGACGGTGACGGCCTGCCCGGCCAGATGAACGCGTTCCCCACGCTGACTGGTCTTCACGATCCCGCCGCGCGCCGAAACCTGCGCGCCGACCAGGTCGTCCCGGCCGAGTTTCGCCGACCAGTACGGCGAAAGGATGCAGTGCGCCGAGCCGGTGACCGGGTCTTCGTCGATCCCGACGCCCGGCGCGAAGAAGCGGCTTACGTAGTCGACGTCGTCACCGGGAGCGGTCACCAGCAGGCGTCCGTTCCAGGTGCCGCGAAGTCTCGCCAGATCCGGCTCGAGCGCGCGGACGGCCTTGGCGTCCGGGAGCACCGCGACGAGGTTCTCCACCCCGCGTCCGGTGTACTCGATCTCGGCGCCGGGGAGGATTTTCGACAGATCGTCGTCGCTCGCCTGCGGCGGATCCGACGGGAAGTCCAAGGTTACCCAGCCGTTTTCGGCCGTGGCGCGCAGTTCGCCGCTCTTGGTGGTGTAGACCTGCTCGCCGCCGAGGACGTGCGTGGTCGCGACGGTGGCGTGCCCACAGAGCGCGACCTCGACTTCGGGCGTGAACCAGCGAAGCGACTTCGGCCCTTCTGTGGTGGTGACAACGAAGGCCGTCTCGGCGTGCTTCATCTCCGCGGCGACAGCTTGCATCCAGGCCGGGTCCGCGGGCTCGTCCAGGAGCACGACTCCGGCGGAGTTGCCGGTGAAGCGCTGATCGGTGAAGGCGTCGACGATGAAGAAGCGCATGCTTCCAACCTAGCTAGCCGCCGATGACCGGTGGGGTGATCTTCTCGCCGTCCGGCCCGCGCTCGGCCCGCATCTCGAAAAGATCCTCCTCGAGCGGGACCTTGCTCTTGTGCTCCTTGTCCTCTTCCTTCTTCTTGCCCGCCCCCGCGGCGCCCGCGGCTCCAGCCCCGGCCTTGCCCTTGGCATTCGCCGCGGCGGTGGCGCCGCGCTCCAGCCGTTCGCCGGCGGGCTTGCCGGCACCGCTGCCCTTGCCCTCGCCTTCCGGCGTCTTCGGGCTGAGGCCACCCCCGGATACCCGCGACCCGGCGAACCCACCCCCAGGACGTCCCGCCCCGGACTTCCCGCGGACGGTGTCCCCACCGCCGCTTGTGCCGGTGGTCCCCGGCGGCCCTCCGGCGAGGGCCAGCCCGTCCGGGCGGGGCATGACCGGCGGCGTCACCGGCGGCCTGAATCCCGGATTGCCGGGGTTGTTGAAGCTTCCGGCCCCTGAGGAGACGCCGGGCGGGACGTACCCGCTGGGCGGCGGCTGAGGACCGGGCGACGGCGCCCCACCAGGCGGCAGGTAACCGCCACCGGGATTCGGCCCACCCGGCCCGCCGGGGTAACCGCCGCTGCCCCCGCCGTACGCGCTGCCGCCGTGGAACCCGCTGACCGAGGTGTTGTCGCTCCCGGGCATCGGCGGCGGGCTGTAGGTGGGCTGGGTGGTGGCGGTGCCGTGGTAGGTGGTGTCGAGGTTCTGCATGACCTGCACGGCCTGCGCGTGCGCGGCGTCGGCCTGCTGCTGCTTGGCCTGAATCCCGTTCATCGTCGTCGCGGCGTTGACCCAGTCGCCGGAGTTCCACTGCTGCTGGGCCTTGGCCATCTCGGCGTTCTGGTCGAACCCCGTCGGCTCGGGCATGTTGGTCTTGGCGTAGTGGGCCGCGGCGGCCTGCTGCGAGTAGTGATTCGAGGAGAGCTGGACGGCTTGGCCGGTCTGTCCGGCATGGTCCGAGGTCGCTTGGAAGAAGCCGCGCGCCTGGTCGGCCGCGCCGCCCTGCCATTCGGAGCTGGATGCGCTCACCGCATCGGAGAACTGGTTCGAGACGTCGGTGAGCCAATTGCCCACCTCATTGGCGACCCGCCCGTGGTCGTTAATGCCCTGGAGGTCCACGCCCTGAACCATCGCGTGCAGTTGTTCGTGCGGCAAGCTCTGGTAGTTCTGTTCAGGGACTGGCGCGTCACCGCGAGCAGTTTGCCCCTGCAGCAACTGCTGCCCCTGGTCAACTGAGTACTGGGAGGCTTCCTGCTGGGTTCTTGCCTGTGCGCCCGCATTAACGTCAGTCCGATCCTCTGCGCCGAAGTTTCGATTCCCGGATTGGTTGCGCTGCTGGGCTTCGGTGTAGTAGTCGGCCTCGTAAGTGCGATGTTCCGCACGCTTCTCGGTCATGACTCGGTCCGATGACGGATCGACTGGAGTGTCTGGTGGTGCGAGTCCTCGGTGGCACGGTAGTTTTTCCGTGCGATTTCGAGCGCCTCGCGTGCCTGCCTGATCCCGTCGGCCATCAGTTCGAGATTCGGGATCAGTGCCTGGTCATCGCCGTTGGCGACCTTGACGTTGAACGCCGAGACCTTGACCGCGTAGTCGCTGGACCCCATGTCGACTTGGTTGACCAATTGCCCGAGCCGGCTCCCCTGCCGGGCGTAGCCCTGTTCGAACGCGTCACAGGCTGCGATCAGCTTCTGGTAGGCACTTTCACTGACGGCGAAGCCGCCACCTTGAGCCAACGCCTTGAGCTGCTGGCCGCCTTCGCTGACGCGCTGGGCGCCAGCCTCGTCAACAGAAGCATCGAAAAGGCCGGAGAGATAGTTAGCCCCGGCGTCGCCCGCTGCCGGCTGTGGCGGCGGGCTCGGTGTCTGGTCGCCGAAGTGCGCACCGGTGGTCATGGCCTCCCCTTGCCCCTATTCGTGCACCATCCGTACTCGCACGACCACTGTAATGCGACCAACCGTTCATGTCAGTGGTCTCTTCCCGCGCCCGGGTCGGCTCACTTCGGGAGCAGAGGTTCGATCTTGGTCGCTTCCTGGCCCGCATAGGTACAGGCTTCATCGGTGTTCCGGCTGACCAAGTTGATCCCGACGATCGCGCGCGAGCCGGGCTTGACCTCCATGAAGACCTCGCAGGCACCCTTGTTGCCGAGGCGTTCCCTGACCTGGATCGCGGGTCGGCTGTTGACGTCACCGGTACGTGCGTTGCCGGAATCCCCGACGATCTCTTGGTACTTCTGCCCAGGTTGGAGCTGGAGGCCGACGCTGCCGTAGGGAGGTTTGTCGACGTTGCAGGCGTGCCTGGAGTCCCCGCTGCTGATCGTGGCGGGAGGGTAGCCCTCGCCCTTGACGGCCTGGTCCAGCAGAGTGCACGGGCTGAGCCCGGCGAAAGGGTCTGTGCTGGAGGTGCTCGATGTCGGTGCGCCGGTACTTCCCGGCGGGGTGCTCACGGCCGTGGGACTTCCCCCGACCGTGCTGCTGCAGGCTGTGAGCGACAGGGCGAGAGTGGCGAGGCTGGCCAGGACGGTGCGGCGCCGGCTGGTCGATCGGGTCACCTGTTGAACACTACGCGTTGTTCGCCGCCGAGAGTTCAGCGGCGGGTTTCGGCCGCGGTTTCATGCAGCCAGCGGCGCAGATGAGAACCGTCCGATGGCACGAACCGGGTCCGTCCCCCGCCGTGGGGCAGGCGCTCGACGAAAACGAGCATGCGGCCGCCCTCGGTGTCCCAGAAGCTCACGCTCCCGTGCGAACGCAGGTCACCGTGCCTTCGCCGGGTCGAAAGTTCCACGGTGCCGTGCCGGTGCAGCGGCCAGCTGGACAGCGGGGCCATTTCGCGGGCAAGCACCTGCTTGTCGGATGGCGCGGATTCGGTGAGCTCCTCCTCCGTGTGAGGTCGCGCTTCCTGGGTGACGGTCAGCTCGCGGAGGGGGACCGGCGGGTACTCCGGAAGCATGCCCACCACCATGTCGACCAGGCGGTCCGGCCGCGTCCGCGCGAACAGGATCTCCTGGTCCGCCAGCTCCGAGAAGACGCCGACGCCGTTGCCGATCGTCGCGCGGTAGAAGACGCGGCGGCCGTCCGCGGCTTCGACCGCGCGGACCATGATCAGGACCTCTGGCTGGGTCCACGCGCGGAGGGTGTGTTCGACGTCGGTGTCCAGTTTGTCCGCGGAAGCCAGCCGCCGGGAGCGCAGCGACTCCCAGGCCTCCGCCGAAAGCCGTTCGTGCTCGGTGAGGGTCGCGCCCGCGCTGCGGATCTCGAACGGGTGCCAGTTGGCCGGGAGACCCGCCCGGCTCACGGCGACGTCGACTTCGGTCAGCCCCAAGGAGAATTCCTCCGGCACGGCCTTCCCTCCCACGCTCGAACCCGGAGCCGAGCGTAGCGGACCGGCTACCGGCGTGAGGCGACCGCGGGACTCGTCACGCGTCCACGACGAGGACTTCGTAGGTCGGGCTGGTGGGCGGGTAGCCGCTGAAGATGTGGGAGTTGACGACGGCGAGATGGTTGCCGACCTTCGCCGCCGAGACGGGCTGGTCGAACAGCGGGTCCGTGATCGTGCCGTCGGGATCGCCGTGGGTCAGGCCGCCGTTGAGGCACCATCGGCTGATCTTGTCGTCGAGCTGCACCGCCCAGAGCCGCTGCCCGTCGAGCACGAGGCTGACCACGCTGGGCGCGTTCACGCCCTTGATCTCCTTGCTGGCCCCGGAGAACGGATTGATCGTGTACACCTTGCCGGGCGTCGTGGCGGCCACGAGCAGGGTGTCGCCCGACGGCGTGGCGATGATGTCGTTCATGAAGAAGTTGCCCGGTGAGCCGCCCGCCCCCGGCCCGCTCAGCTGAAGGGTGCGCGGCGCTCCCAGCACGCCGAACACGTTCGGCACGAAGAACAGCTGCGGGTGGTACGAGTCGGTGAACCAGGCGCCGTACGGGGTCACCACCACGTCGTTGACGTAGGACGTCTGCGGGTCGCCGAAGGTGAAGTCCGCGACCTTCGCCTTGGTGCGGACGTTGTAGACGTAGGCCTTGCCGCCGTTTCCGCCGGCGACGAACAGCAGATCGTGGCGCCGGTCGAGGTCCACGCCTGCCGCCATGGCCCCGGGCGGTGCTTCGATGAAGCGCTCCGCGGTCCCTCGTCGGATGTCCTCGCGGAAGATCGTGCCGGCGACGAGGTCGCCGGTGTAGTAGGTGCCGTCCCCGGCGGCGGTGATTCCTTCGGCGGATGTGGCGCCGGGCAGCACGATCACCCGCGCCGCCGCCGATGCCGGTGCGGCCGGCAGGAGCAACAAGGTCGCAGACAGCAGTGCCAGGATTCTTCGCATCGGGTTTCCTCCCAGTTCGTCGCGAGCATCCTGCCACCGATCAAGGTCGCCGAAGAGGACTTTCCCGAACCGCGCTGAGCTGGCTGAGGGCGTCGGAGGTTCCTAGACTCGGGGCGACGATGACGTCGGAGAGGGAGGCACCATGCCTGACGCGCCCGCCCTGCCGAGCTATGCCTCGGGAGTCTCGGAAGTCCCGCTGCTCGGAGACACCATCGGGGACAACTTCGACCGCACGGTCGCCGCCTATCCGGATCGCGACGCGCTGGTCGACCGCGCCGCCGGCCGGAGGTGGACCTACCGGGAGCTCGCCGCCGAGGTCAACGCTCTCGCGCTCGGCCTGCTCTCGCTGGGCATCGGCAAGGGTGACCGGGTCGGCATCTGGTCGCCGAATCGTGCCGAATGGACGTTCCTGCAGTACGCGACCGCGAAGATCGGCGCGATCCTGGTCAACATCAACCCGGCCTATCGCTCGCACGAGCTGGAGTACGTGCTCAACCAGGCCGGGATCCGGCTGCTGGTGGCCGCGGACAAGTTCAAGACCTCCGACTACGCCGCCATGATCGCCGGGGTCCGCCCGAACTGCGCCGGGCTGGAGCACGTCGTGCTGCTCGGCGGGGAGGACTGGACGTCGCTGATGGATGCCGGGTGGCGCGGTGATCCCGCGCAGCTTTCCCACCTGCAGGCCGGATTGTCGGCCGACGACCCGATCAACATCCAGTACACCTCGGGCACCACGGGCTTTCCCAAGGGCGCCACGCTCAGCCACCACAACATCCTCAACAACGGCTACTTCGTCGGTGAGCTCTGCAACTACACCGAATACGACAAAGTGTGCATTCCGGTGCCCTTCTACCACTGCTTCGGCATGGTCATGGGCAATCTCGCCTGCACCAGCCACGGTGCCTGCATGGTGATCCCGGCGCCCGCGTTCGATCCGAAGGCGACTCTCGAAGCCGTCGCCGCCGAGCAGTGCACGTCGCTCTACGGCGTGCCGACGATGTTCATCGCCGAGCTCAACGACCCGGACTTCGCGTCCTTCGATCTCACGAGCCTGCGGACCGGCATCATGGCCGGCTCGCCGTGCCCGGTCGAGGTCATGAAGCAGGTCATCGAGCGGATGGGGATGGCGGAGGTGTCGATCTGCTACGGCATGACCGAGACCTCACCCGTGTCGACGCAGACACGCGCCGACGACTCCATCGAGCGTCGTGTCTCCAGCGTCGGGCGCGTCGGGCCGCATCTGGAGGTCAAGGTCGTCGACCCGGACAGCGGGCTGACGATGCCGCGTGGCGAGCCCGGCGAGCTGTGCACGCGCGGGTATTCGGTGATGCTCGGGTACTGGGAGCAGCCGGACAAGACCGCGGAGGCGATCGACGCCGCGCGCTGGATGCACACCGGCGACCTGGCGATCATGGACGGCGACGGGTACGTCAACATCACCGGCCGGATCAAGGACATGGTCATCCGCGGCGGTGAAAACCTGTACCCGCGCGAAATCGAGGAATTCCTCTACACCCACCCGGACATCCTCGACGCCCAGGTCATCGGCGTGCCGGACGAGAAGTACGGCGAAGAGCTCATGGCGTGGATCCGGATGCGCGACGGCGCCGCGCCGCTCACCGCCGAAGCCGTGCGGGAGTTCTGCACCGGAAAGCTCGCGCACTACAAGATCCCGCGGTACGTCCATGTCGTGGACGAGTTCCCGATGACGATCACCGGCAAGGTGCGCAAGGTGGAGATGCGCCAGGAGGCCGTGACCCTGCTGGGACTGGAGAAGGCCGCGTCCACCAAGCACGCCTAGGACTCGTGAGCGTTCCGGGCGGTTCTAACCGCCCGGAACGCTCACGAGTCCTTCAGCTCACCGCGGCAGCGACTTCAGCAATGGCCTTGGCGTCTTCCTCGCCGAAGGTCTCTTCGAGCTGCTCAGGCGAGTAGTCGAGGTCGATCTGCTCCACCGGCATGCCACGCGCCGATTCGATCGCGCCGAGACGGCGTTGGGCGCGGTCGGCCGCGTACTGGATGATCTCCTGCGGGTCGTTGTCGAAGGGAATCTCCTCGAACTGGTCCTGTACCCACTGGATCATGTTGAGCGCGTGGGGAAGCAGCTCACCCATCCGCTGCTGCACCGCGTCCCACAGCGAGTCGTCCGCCGCGACGTGCCGGCGGCAGGTGAACGTCCCCCAGGCCATGTGACGCCGCTCGTCGTCGCCGATGCGGCGGACCAGTTCCTGCATGCCGGGCAGGATGTCGTTCTGCGTGCAGATCAGCTGCCAGGAGTAGTACCCGGTCAGCGCCAGGCTGCCCTCGATGACGTGGTTGTACGTGACGCTCGCCCGGATTTGGTTCAGCGGGCTGGGATCGTCCTCGAGCGCGCGCAGCGACTGCGGCAGCTCCTCGTAGAAGAGCTTGCGGTAGTGCGGGTTCTCGGCGACGTACGGGTGTAGATCCTCGGTCAGCCCGACCGCGTCCATCCAGCGCCGGAAGACCTCGGTGTGCTTGGCCTCCTCGAAGCAGAACTGGGTCAGGTACATCTCGTCGCCGAACCGGCCGGTCGCCGACATCGCCCGCATGAACGGCTGGATGTCCTCGGTGACCGCCTCCTCGCCGGCGATGAACTGCGCGACGAGATACGTCGTCGACCGCTGCTGCTCCGGGTTGAGCGTTTCCCAGCCCTCACGCTCCTTGCTGAAGTCGAGGTCGGCCGGGTTCCAGAACTTCTTGTTCCCCTTGACGAACAGCCGCAGCGGGAACGAGTCCCAGTTGAGCCCGCCCTTGCGCAGCGAGGAAAACCCGGACCGCAGTTCGGTCGTCGTCTCGGTCATGACGTCCCCTTCATGTCACTCCATTGTGGACGGTTCGGCGGTGAGCTGGCGGATCGCCGGCGCCAGCACGGCGACCACGGCGGCCGCCGCCTCGTCCGCCGTGTGCGTCGGCATGACGAGGTGCGACAAGGAAAGCCGGACGACGGTCTCGGCCAGCAGCGCCGCGGACGCGGCCGACAGCGCCGGTTCGTATTCGCGGTACTGCTCGGCCGCGATCTCGCCGGCCGCGGTCAGGATCGGTTCGCCCTTCGTGGTGAGCAGGGGCAACAGGTCCTCGCCGGCCTCCGTGCCGAGCGCGGCCGCGACCAGGCGGTTCTCACGGGCGTGCTCGATCGTGTACACGACCGCGCGGCGGATCGCGATCACCAGCGTCTCCGCGTCCTCGAGGCGCTGCCTGATCCCTTCGAGGAACTCCGACGTCGTGCGCAACGTCACTGCCTGCGCCAGCGCCGCCTTGTTGCCGAACTCGTTGTAGACGGTCTGCCTGCTCACCCCGGCCCGCGCGGCGACGTCCGCCATGCGCAGCGCCGCGTACCCGCGCTCCGGCAGCAGATCAGTGGCCGCGTCGATCAGCGCCTCGCGCAGAGACGCCTTCGTCCGTTCCGTGAAGCTAGTGACCTCGCCCACATCTTCAGCTTGACACAGATCACTCTCGTGTCAAGCGAGTTGACGCCGCCCTTAAGTGTGTACATCAGGGCGAAAAACCTGTCGGTGGGGACCGCTACCGTGCAGGTGTGGGCATCACGGTGGGGTTCGACCTCGACATGACACTGATCGATCCGCGGCCGGGCATGGTCGCGGCGATGAACTCGCTCGGCGCAGAATCCGGGCTGCCGCTGGACGGCGAGCACTTCGCCGCCAACCTCGGTCCGCCGCTCGAGTACACCTTCCGCGGCTTCGAGGCCCCGGAGGAACGCATCCCCTGGCTGGTCGACCGGTTCCGCGCGCTGTACCCGGACATCGTGGTGCCGATCACGGTCGCACTGCCCGGCGCGGTCGCGGCCTTGCGCGCGGTGCGGGCCGCGGGCGGGCGCACCCTGGTCGTCACCGGCAAGTACGGCCCGAACGCCCAGCTCCACGTCGACGCGCTGGGCCTGGAAGTCGACGAGCTGGTCGGCGAGCTGTGGTCGACACAGAAGGCAACGGCGCTGCTGGCCCACGGCGCGCAGGCCTATGTCGGAGATCACGCCGGGGACATCCGGGGTGCGCTGGCGGCCAACGCGATCCCGGTCGGCGTCACCACCGGGCCGTGCGGCCGGGACGAGCTGCTGGCCGAAGGCGCCGAAGTGGTGTTCGCCTCACTGGCCGAGTTCCCGGCGTGGTTCGAACGGACCTTCGCAGGGAGCGCCGTGTAGCTATTTCTTGGCGCGGGCCTCGCGCACCAGGGCGATCAGCCCCAGCAACAGGCCGAGCGGGGTGACGATCCCGGCAGCCGCGGAAAGCCAGATGGGCAGGTTCTCCAGCCCGGCGGCGAACATGATGAACACGGTCAGCACGGCGAGCATGCCGAGCGCGAACAAGCCGATGCCCACCCGCATCAGGAACGGTTTGCCGGTCGCGGCCAAGGCGGCCTCCTTCGTCGCGGTCTCCATATCGCAGAGGGTATCCGCCGGTATCCGCTTCTCCCCAGGGCATGTGGCGAGATACGCTTGGCGGTGCGCGCGCCCTGGGTACGCCCCCGGGCGCGTTCGTCGTGAGTGGGACAGCAGAAGGATTGGTGAGGGAAGTGCCGACCGGCAAGGTCAAGTGGTACGACGCGGAGAAGGGCTTCGGCTTCGTCACGCAGGACGGTGGCGCCGACGTCTACATTCGCAAGGCCGCGCTGCCGCAGGGTGTCGAGGGGCTGAAAGCCGGGCAGCGGCTCGAGTTCGGCGTCGCCGATGGCCGCCGTGGCCCGCAGGCTCTTTCCGTCCGGCTGCTCGACCCGCCGCCGTCGGTCGCCGAAGCGCGCCGCCGTCCGGCCGAGGAGCTGCACGGCCTGATCGAGGACATGATCAAGTTGCTCGAGCTGAAGGTGCAGCCGGACCTGCGGCGCGACCGCTACCCGGATCGCAAGCACACCAAGCAGATCGCCGAGATCATGCGCGCGGTGGCCCGGGACATCGATCCCTGACGCTCAGGCGTCGAGGCGGACGCTCCAGGAACCGCTCCACGCCGCCTCCGCGCCGTTGGTGGTGCGGAGAACGGCGGCGTACTGCTGAACTTCGACATTGAAGATGCGGTCGCTCGGCGTGGGCGGGGTCACCGTGTACGCGAACTGGTCGAAGGTCGCGAAGGGGATCGGATCGCTTTCCCGGGTTTCGCCCTGCGGGGTGATGTACTGGAAGACGATCTGCCACGGTGTCTTCGCGATTTCGCCAGGCACGGAGATCTGCACCGGCTTGCCCGGCCTGACGCGCAGGCTCGGTGGCGTGCTCACCTCGCCACACGGCTGCTGCGGGCGTGCCTGGTAGTCGCACACGATCGTCGGGATGACGTTGATCGTGTGGCCGTCGGCGTAGAAGGTGACTTCGGCCGGGCCGGGCGCCGAGCAGCCGGCCACCACGAATCCACCGGCCGCCAGCAGGGCCATCACCCGGGTACGTCGCATACGCCGAAGGTTACCGGCGCGCCTGCGGGTCGCCGCCCACACCCTGCGCCGGGAAACTGCCGGTCGGCTCGGGGCGCAGCGGCCGGTTGCCGCCGAGGCCCGGCACCAGCGAGCCGCCGCGCTGCACCAGGTAGGTCTGCGTCAGCCCCACGGCCAGCAGCACCGACACCACCAGGAAGCCGATCCAGTACGTCGGCGGCAGCAGCAGGCCGATCGCGCCGCCCAGGCACCAGGCCAGCTGCAGCACGGTCTCCGAGCGCCCGAACGCCGACGCGCGCGACTCCTCGGGCAGGTCCTCCTGGATCACCGCGTCGAGGCTGATCTTCGCCAGCGCGCTGGCCGTCGCGCCGACCAGGCCGACGATCGCCGCCGTCGCCAGACCCGGCAGCACCGTGGCCACCAGCGCGGCCAGCACGCAGCCCGCAACGCAGCCGACGATCACCTGGTCGGGACTGCCGAAGTGCAGCCGCGACCCCAGCGCGTTGCCGAGGAAGCCACCTGCGCCCGCCGCCACGCCGATCACGCCGAGCAGCAGCAGCTGCTTGAACGGGGTCTGCCCGCTGCCCTCGGTCTGCGCCTTCACCGCGAATGCGGCGAACATCATCAGGAATCCGGTGAGCACGCGCACGGAGCCGTTGCCCCACAGCGCGACCACGATGTGCCGGCCCAGCGGCTGGCGGACCTTCTTCTCCGTCGGGTGCGCCCACAGCGACGTCGGGACCTCGCCCTCGGTCGCCTCGACCCACGCCGGGATCCGCATCGACTGCCACGCGGCGCCGACGCAGATCAGCGCGGTGAACCACAGCGCGCCCGCCGACCCGGTGATGCTGTTGATACCGCTGGCCAGCAGGCCGAACGCGCCCGCCGCGACCAGACCGAAGATGGTCAGCCGCGCGTTCGTCTTGGACAGCGTGATCTCTGGGGGCAGCACCCTCGGCGTCACCGCGGCCTTGAGCACGGTGAACGACTTCGAAAGCACCATCATCCCGAGCGCGGCCGGGTAGAGCAGCCAGTCGTCGAAGTGCAGCGCCATCACCACGGCCATCAGCGCCTGACCGGCCGAAGACACGCACATCGCCAGCCGGCGGCCACGCTGGATCCGGTCCAGCGCGGGCCCGATCACCGGCGCGACCAGCGCGAACGGCGCGATCGTGATGAGCAGGTAGAGCGCCACCTTGCCCTTGCTCTCGCCGCTGGTCGCGGCGAAGAACAGCGTGTTGGCCAGCGCGATCGCCATCGCCGCGTCGCTGGCGTAGTTCAGCATGACGGCGTAGGTCAGCGAGGTCAGGCCGGACTTGTCGGCGCCGTCGGCCTTGGTCGCGCGCTGGAAGGCGCCGACGGCCTGGTTGGTCAGCTGCCGGCTGCGCATCGCCGCCACGCGGGTGACGGTGATCTTCTTCGGCATCCGCGGGACGTTGCCCGGCACCGCGGTCGTCTTGAACTCCTGCGGCTCGGGCTCGACGCGCGGCTCACCCGCGTAACCGCCGGTGTCGTAGTGCTCGTACTCGCCGCTGCCCGGCCGTCCTTCGTAGAAGCTGCGACGGCGGGGCACCTGCTCGGTCCGGTTCGGATCGTGCGAGGGATACGGCCGGGCACCGCGCGGGGGCGGCGGTGGCGGGCGGTGACCCATCGGGATCGCGTTGGTCGGCGGCTCCGGCTGCTGCTGGGGCGGCGGGCCGTAGTACGGGGCGCGCTGCGGCGGCGGGGGCATCGGCGGAGCGGGGCGGTCGACGCGCGTGGGCTGCGCCGCGGCCTCGCGCCACGACCGGGCCTGCGCCGCGCCGGGCTCCGGCGTCCAGCGCCGCTTGCTCTTCCGCGCGCGATCGTGGCCCGAGCGGGTGCCGTCGGGATCCGAGCGCGAACCGAAGAGTGCCACGTGTCAATCCTGCCTTACCGATGCCCGGTTCCGCCTGCTCATCGCTGCTTTACCCGGACTTGGGGACGAACCTCACCCGGAACATCGACGGCCACTGCTTGCCGGCGAGGAGGAATTCGTCGCTTCCGGGAATCGCGGCGATACCGTTGAGCACGTCCTCGGCGTCGGTCAGGTTCAGCTGCCGGCGGAGCTGAGCTGCGTCGATCATGCCCGTGACGTGCCCGGATGCGGCTTCGATCCGCAAGATCGTGTCGGTGTGCCAAACGTTTGCGTACACCGTGTCGCCGACGCATTCGAGTTCGTTGAGCTGGTCGTAGCCGACGTTGACGCTGCCCGTGGCGGCGAAAGTCGCAGGATCGCGGAAGGTAAGTGATGCCGAGCCGTTACTCATCACCAGCCGTCCGTCCGGCTGGTGGCACAGGCCCCAGCCCTCGCCGTCGTACGGCACCCGGCGCAGCTCGGCGAGGGTTTTCGAGTCGCGCTCGATGGCGAAGCCGTCCTGCCAGGTGAGCTGCCACAGCTTCGGGCCGAGCACGGTGACACCCTCGCCGAACAGTGGCGACGGCAGCGTGGCGCGCACGCTCGGCGTCCCGCCGGCCGGGCCCGCGGTCAGCTGCGAACGCCCGGCGAGACCGGTGCTTTCGTACAGCGTGTCACCGGAGAACTCGAGCCCCTCGGTGAAGGCGCCGGGATCGTGGGGCAGCGTGGCGAGCACTTCCACGGTGAGACTCGGAGGTCCGGATTCGGCGCCGGGCGCGTTCGCGCAGCCACCGAGGGCGGCGGCGAGCAGCAGCGTCAGGATGATCGGCTTGCGCACGAGGAACAGCCTGGCACGAGCGGCGCGGATGCGTGCGGCACAATTGCCCCCATGACTCTGCTGTTGACCCTGGACGACGGCTCCATCCAGCGCAAGCTGGCCGACGCGGTGGACTTCGCGCGAGCCGCCGTGCTGGAGGGTGCGCAGGTTGGCGCCCACGTGGGCGCCAATCGCGAGGACGCGGTCACGCTGAGTCACTTGTTCGAGGCCGAGGTGCCCGGTTACCGCGGCTGGCGCTGGTCGGTGACGATCGCGTTGGCCGGCGAGGACGAGCCGGTGACGGTCAGCGAGGTCGTGCTCGTGCCCGGCCCCGAGGCCCGGATCGCGCCCGCCTGGGTGCCGTGGGAGCAGCGCGTCCGCGCCGGTGACCTCGGCGTCGGCGACATCTTCCCGACCGACAAGGACGACCCGCGGCTGGCCCCGGCGTACCTGCAGTCCGACGACCCGGCGGTCGAAGAGGTCGCGCTCGAAGCCGGCCTCGGCCGGGTGCACGTGCTTTCGCGGTTCGGTCGCGAGGACGCCGCCACGCGCTGGCACGAGGGCGAGTTCGGGCCGCGGTCCGACATGGCGCGCAGCGCCCCCGACGTGTGCGGGACCTGCGGGTTCTTCGTGCCGCTGGCCGGTTCCCTGCGCGGGACGTTCGGTGCCTGCACCAACGACATCGCCCCGGCCGACGGCCACGTCGTCGACGTCGCCTACGGCTGCGGCGCGCACTCGGAGATCGAGGTCGAGGTGACCTCGTCGGTGCCGGTCGCCGAGCTGGTCTACGACGATTCGCTGCTGGACTACGCCCAGGCGCCGGAGGCTCCGGCCGTCGAGGAGACCGCGGTGGCCGAGGAGGCAGCGGTGGTCGAGGAAGCCCCGGTGGACGAGGAAGCTCCGGTGGTCGAGGAGGCCCCCGTCGCCGAGGAAGCTCCGGCCGTCGTCGAGGAGACCGTGGCGGTCGAGGAAGCCCCGGCCGTTGCGGACGTTCCGGTCGAAGAGGCCGTGATCGACACTCCCGCGGCCGAGCCGGAGACCGCGGTCGGCGAGGCCGAGGTCGCGCCCGCCGAGGTCGAGCCTGAGGTGGCGGAGGCCGAAGCGCCGGAAGCCGTGGTTCCCGAGCCCGAGCCCGAGTCCGCTGAGGTCGAGGCGCCCGCCGAGCCTGAGGCCGCGGAGGCTGAGGTCGCCGAGCCGGAAATCGCCGAGGTGCCGGAGGTCGAAGAGGCCGTCGCCGCGCCTGAGCCGGTTGCCGAAGTCGAGCCCGAGGCCGTTGCCGAGGTCGAGCCGGAAGTGGTCGTCGAGATCGTCGTCGAGCCGGTTGTCGACGAGCAGGCTGAGGTCGAGACCGCCGTAGCCGACGAGCCCGTCGAGGCCGAGGTGCCGGAGGCCGTGACCGAGGCCGCTGTCGAAACCGAGACTGCCGAAGCCGGTGAAGCCACCGGTGACTCCCGCGACGCCTGAGCCGCCGGTCGCCGATCCCTTCGGCACCGAGCGGTTGCGCGAGGCGACCTTGCGCGCCTGGCGCGATTCGCCCACGCGCTTCACCGAGGACACGAACGTCGAGCAGGACCTGCGGGTCGGCGCCTACCGCGACCGCCTGTTCGTCGAACTCGCGCAGAACGCCGCCGACGCCGCCGCGGCCGCGAAGACACCCGGCCGGATCAAGGTGTCCTTTGTGGACGGTGAGCTGCGGTTCGCCAACACCGGGGCGCCGCTGGACGTCCGCGGGGTCGAGTCGCTTTCGTCGCTGCGGGCTTCGGGCAAGGACGGCGACACCGTCGGCCGGTTCGGGGTCGGATTCGCCGCTGTGCGTACGGTTTCCGACGAGCCCCAGGTCGTTTCCACCACCGGTGGTATCGCCTTCTCCGCGGATCGCACCCGCGCCGCCGCCGGTCGCGACGGCGAAGTTCCGGTCCTGCGCCTGCCTTGGCCGGTGCAGGCGGACGTTCCCGCGGGCTTCGACACCGAGGTCCGCCTGCCACTGCGTCCGGACGTGGACGTTGCTGCCCTGCAAGCAGGGCTTTCCGCCGAGATCGGTGACCTGCTGCTGGCCCTGCCGTGGCTGGCGGAGGCCGATATCGCGGGCGAGGTCTGGACCCGGACCGCCGATGGTGACGTCGTCGAGATCCGCGGCCCCGGCGTGGACCAGCGCTGGCTGACCCATCGCGGCAAGGTCGTCTGGGCCGTGCCGGTCGACAAGTCCGGGGTGCCGCACCCCCTCGATGACGACGTGCTGCACGCGCCGACGCCCACCGATGACGGACTTTCCTTACCCGCCAGGCTGATCGCCTCCGTGCCGGTCGAGCCGTCCCGCCGCCGGGCGCTCCCCGGCGACGATCTGACGGGCGCCCTCGCCACCGCCGCGGCCGAGTACGTCGGGCTGGTCCGGTTGCTGCCGACGGAAAACCGCGTGGCGCTGGTGCCGCCAGCGGGCTTCCCGAAGTCCACTGTGGACTCACGACTCCGAGAACTCGTCCAGGATAGGCTGGCCACCGAGCCCTGGCTCGCCGCCCAGGCCGGTGGTGACGTGCCCGGTCGTCGGGCGAGGGTGCTCGACGCCGACATCCCCGGCCTCGCACCGCTGATCGCCGACCTGGTGCCCGGCCTGCTCGCCGGGACGCCGTCCGCGAGCGCGCTCAAATCCGTTGGAGCGCAAGCAATCGGCATTGAAGACGTGCTCGAGGTGCTCACTGGCGTGTCGCGCGAGCCGTCGTGGTGGCGTGAGCTCTACGCCGTGCTCGCGATCGCGGTCGAGTCCCACGCCGTTCCCGCCGGGAAGCTCGACGGCCTGCCGGTGCCGCTGTCCGACGGGCGCACCTTGCCCGGCGCGCGCGGCGCGCTGCTCGTCGAAGGCTCGGCCGAACTACTCGAACTTCTGTCCGATGTGGACGTTCCGGGCCTGCGGCTGGTGCACCCGATGGCGTCGCATCCCGCTCTTGGAACGCCTCGGCGCCAAACACGCCGACGCGCGCGAACTCCTTGCCGCGGAACAGATGCGCGAGGCCGTGGAGCGCAGCGTCGAGGATGTCCAGTCCGGAATGGACGGTACGACCCTCGCGGGCGCGGTGCTGCGGCTGATCGCCGACTGTGGCGACGACGCCCCGAGCTGGGCGGGTGCGCTCGCGCTGCCCGCCACCGACACCTGGCGGCGCGCCGACGAGCTCGTGCTGCCCGCATCGCCGCTGCTCGACGTCTTCGACCCCGAGGTCTTCGACGAGGATGGCACGCTGGACGTCCTCGACGACGACTTCGCCGAGGACTGGCCCGACACCACGCTCATCGCCGCCGGGGTGCTCGACTCGTTCGCCGTCATCACCGACGACGACCCGCACGAACCGGACCACGACCTACCGGACGAGGAGTCCTGGTGGGACTCCCTGGCCGAGCCGCCGACCCGGCTGGTGGCGGTCCGCGACCTCGACCTGGTCGCCGACGACGCCTGGCCCGAGGCGCTGCGCCTGCTGGCCGCGCGGCCGGAAACGTGGCACGCGCTGCGCGCCCACGACGGCCACACGGCCTGGTGGCTTGCCCGCTACGCGCTGCTCGACGGCGCTGCCCCGAGCGAGTGGCGGATGCCGGACGTCGACCTGGCAGGGCTCTACGACGAAGTCCCCGAGCTGGGTCTGAGCGCGGATCTCCTGCTGGCCGCCGGAGTGCGTACCGACCTGACGATGTCCACTGTGGACGAAGTGCAGGACGTCCTGGAGCGCCTCGGCGACCCGGAGCGCCAGGTCTCACCGGGCCTGGCCACCCGCGCTTACGACGCCGTGGTCGAGTCCGGGATGGAGCCGCGCGAACCCGCGAACTTCCGCGCCGCGGACGGCTCGGTCGTCGAAGACGCGCTGGTCCTGGACGTCCCGTGGGTGGCGGGTGCGCTCGAGCCGGACGCCTACCTGGTCGCGCCGGCCGATCCCGAGCGTCTCTCCGCCCTGCTCGACCTGCCGCTGGCCAGCGGGGAACCGGCCGAGGTGACCAGCGACGGCGAGTACGCGCCCTGGTCCGAGCTGCACGCGCTCAAGATCGTCGCCGATCAGCTCGGCATCACGCTGCCAGAGGGTGGTGTCCTGGTGCACGACACGCTGACCGTGTCCATCAGGGACGCCGAGCACGAAGTCCACTGGTGGTCGGACGGCCGGCTGCACGCGGCCGACAGCTCCGAAGGCCTCGCCCGCGCGTTCGCCTGGGCGGCCGAGCGCTGGCCCGACCGGCACCTGATCACGGCGTTGCTGGACGATCCGTCGCCGCGGACGTTGCTCGCTTAGTGGTTGCCATCGGAAGTCCGTCGAGACCCCCGGAGAACTTCCGATGGTGACCACTTAGAGGCGCTGAGCAGCGCGAGAGCCGCGGCGGGCGGCGGCGCGCTGCCAGCCGATGATCGCCAGGCCGACGAAGCCGAGCGCGAAGCCGGACAGCGCTGTCTGCACCCAGAGCGCCGTGGCAGTGAAGAAGAGCACGGCCAGCGCGACAGCCCAGATCGAAGTCCCTACGATCACCACCGGGGTCAGGTCGGTCAGCCTTTTGGGCAACTCCGGCGTGTGCCGCAACGAGCCCGTAACCTCCGGTGAATCGTTCTGTTCGCCCACGTGGTGCAGGGTACTCCGCAGCATCGGAGAGGTAGGTAGGCGAATGGCCGAGCAGGAGACCGAGCCGCGTCCGGCGTCCACACTGGACCGGTACTTCAAGATCAGCGAACGAGGCTCGAGCGTGTCGCGCGAGCTGCGCGGCGGGCTGGTCACCTTCGTCACGATGGCCTACATCGTGGTGCTGAACCCGTTGATCATCGGCAGCTTCTCGCCCGACGACGCGGGCGCGCACAAGGACGTCCTCGGCGGCATCCTGCCGGTCTCGCAGGTCGCCGCGGTGACCGCACTGGTCGCCGGGGTGCTGACCATCCTGATGGGGCTGATCGCGAACTACCCGTTCGCCATCGCCACCGGCCTCGGGATCAACAGCCTGGTCGCGGTGACCATCGCCCCGCAGATGACCTGGCCCGAGGCGATGGGCCTGGTGGTCATCGAGGGCGCGATCATCGTGCTGCTGGTGCTCACCGGCTTCCGGACCGCGGTGTTCCGGGCTGTGCCCGCGCCGCTGAAGTCCGCGATCGCGGTCGGCATCGGAGTGTTCATCTGCCTGATCGGCCTGGTCGACGCCGGGTTCGTGCGCCGGCTCCCGGACGCCGCGCACACCACCGTCCCGGTGGGCCTTGGTATCAACGGCTCCATCGCGTCCTGGCCGACCGTGGTGTTCGTGGTCGGGCTGCTGATCACCGGCATCCTGGTGGCACGCAAGATCAAGGGCGCGATCCTTATCGGCGTGCTGTCCTCGACCGTGCTGGCCATCGTCGTCGAGGCGATCTTCAAGGCCGGGCCGTCGAAGGGCACGAACCCGATGGGTTGGAACCTCGGCTATCCGGCGCTGCCGGACCAGGTCGTCGGCCTGCCGAACCTGAACGCTGCTCGGCGACTTCTCCTTCGGCGCCTGGACGCGGCTGCCGATCATCACCGTGGTGCTGCTGGTGTTCACCCTGGTGCTGGCCGACTTCTTCGACGCGATGGGCACCATGACCGGCCTGGCGAAGGAGGCCGACCTGCTCCCGGCGGACGGCCAGCTGCCGAACGTCGGCAAGGCGCTGTTCGTCGAGGGCCTCGCGGGCGCCGCCGGTGGTGTCGCCTCGGCCAGCTCGAACACGGTGTACGTCGAGTCGGCGTCCGGCATCGCCGAGGGCGCGCGGACCGGGCTCGCGAACATCGTCACCGGCGTGCTGTTCCTCGCCGCGATGTTCCTGACGCCGCTGTACCAGGTCGTACCGGTGGAGGCGGCCGCGCCGGCGCTGGTCGTGGTCGGCGCGATGCTGATGGCGCAGGTCCGCGAGATCGACTTCACCGACTTCTCGATCGCGCTGCCCGCGTTCCTGACCATCGTCGTCATGCCGTTCACCTACTCGATCGCGAACGGCATCGGCGCCGGCTTCGTCAGCTACGTCGCCATCCGCGCGGCCACCGGCAAGGCGCGGCAGGTGCACCCGCTGATGTGGGTGATCGCGGTCGCGTTCATCGCCTACTTCGCCGTCGGCCCGATCGAGGCCGCACTGAAGTGATCAGCCCGCGCTGGTGATTTCGAGGGCGCTGGCCATGACCGACTCGTGCGCGAGGAAGTCCGGCTGCGGCGCTTCGTAGCGAATGGTGAACAGGACCTCCCCGACACCGATCCCGACGACGCTCACCTGCCGCGTGACGCCGTCACGCAGGTAGGTGAAGTCCCACTGCGCGGCGTCGTCACCCCCGACGGCACCGTGCTCGACGAGCCGCGTCTCGTGGTAGCCGGGATAGCTGCTGGCCTTCGCGACCGCCTTCAGGCCGCTCAGCGGGTCCTCCTGGTCCAGCTGTTTCCAGTCGGTCTCGAGGACGAGCTTCCCGCTCGGGTCGGTGTAAGTGGCCTTGTTCTTGTCGTGTGTCACGGGCCAGTCCTTCGGCACCGGTATTTCGAAGTCCCAGCCGCCGGTCTCGCTGCCCGGCTCAGCCGGGAAGTCGTAGATCTGCCTGTTCCCGGCCCCGGTGGCCGTCGGTGTGGGCGTGGTGCTGACCGGGGCGGGCGCCGCGGCGCCGTCACCACAGGCCGCGACGATCGCGAGAATCACCGTGCCGACCAGGGCAAATCCGACAGTTCGCTGCTTCACTGATCCCCCAAGCGTTGGACGTCCGCCAGAGAGACGCGCCGCGGCCGGGGTGGTTGCCGGTTGACGAAGATCACCTGATCGACGGAAGTTTCGTAAGGTATGCTAACTATATGTCCGGCGACACGCACGAGCGCTCCCTGGCGAGCCGCCTGCGTCTCGCGGTGGTCCGGCTCAACCGCCGGCTCCGGGCACAGCGCGTCGGTGACGACCTCACCCTTACGCAGGTCGCGGCGCTGTCCACCCTGCACAAGTGCGGTGCGCTGACCCCTGGCCAGCTCGCCGCGAAGGAAGGCGTCCAGCCGCCCTCGATGACGAGGGTGATCGCCGCGCTCGAGGAACTGGGGTTCGTCAAGCGCAGTCCGCATCCGACCGATGGCAGGCAGGCCATCGTCGAGTTGTCCGAGAGCGGGCTGGCCTACGTGCAGAAGGCCATCTCGGTGCGAGAAGCGTGGCTGGACAAGCGATTGGCCGAACTCGGCGACGAGGAGCGGGAAGTGCTCTCGAAAGCCGCCGAGATCATAGACAGGATGGCGGGGAACTAACCACGGTGACGGCAACGGGTAGCGAAACAGGACGTCAGCTCAAGACCACTGCTACCCGGGACACGGCATCACCGCCGTCCACTTCGCCACCGCCCCAACGCAAACCGGACCGCCGCAGCATGTTCGCGTCGCTTCGCGTGCGTAACTACCGGCTTTTCTTTTCGGGCCAGGTCATCTCGAACATCGGCACCTGGATGCAGCGCATCGCCCAGGACTGGCTGGTGTTCACCCTCAGCGGCAACAACCCGATCGCACTGGGCATCGCGGTCGCGCTGCAGTTCACGCCGACGCTGTTCCTCTCGCTGTGGGCGGGCGTGCTCGCCGACCGCGTCGACAAGCGGCGGCTGCTGATCGCGATCCAGACCATCGCCTGCTCGCAGGCCGTCGTCCTGGGCGTCCTCGATCTGACGGGCATCGTCGCGCTATGGCAGGTCTACCTCCTGTGCTTCACCCTCGGTGTGACCGCGGCGCTGGAAGTGCCTACGCGGCAGTCGTTCGTCGCCGAGATGGTCGGGCGCGACCAGGTGACCAACGCGGTCGCGCTGAACTCCTCGATCTTCAACATGGCCCGGATCGTCGGCCCGGCGATCGCCGGGTTCGCGATCACCTGGATCGGCACCGGCTGGCTGTTCATCGCGAACGCGGCGAGCACGGTCGCGGTGATCACCGGGCTGATCATGATGAATCCGGACAAGCTGTTCCGCGTCGCCGCGGTGCCGCGCGAGAAGGGCCAGCTCGTCGAGGGCCTGCGGTACGTCCGGCGGCGGTCCGACCTGGTCACGGTGATGCTGCTGGTGCTGTTCGTCAGCACGTTCGGCATCACGTACTTCAGCTCGCTGCCGATTGTGGCGGCAAACGTTTTCCACACCGGTGCAGACGGCTACGGCCTGCTCTCGACCCTGGTCGCGGTCGGCACGTTCACGGGCGCGATCATGTCGGCCCGGCGTGGTACCCGCGGCCGGCCGCGGGTCCGGCTGATGCTGATCTCGGCGTTCTTCCTGGGATTCTTCGAGCTGGTCACGGCGTTCATGCCGACGTACCTGAGCTTCGGGCTCGGTCTGATCCCGCTCGGCTTCGCCACGATGACTTTTTTGAACACGGCCAACGCGCTCGTGCAGACCTCGGTCAGCCCGGAGATGCGCGGACGCGTGATGGGGCTGTACGTACTGGTGCTGATCGGCGGCAACCCACTGGGCGGCCCGATGACCGGCTGGATGGCGCAGGCGTTCGGCGGCCGCTCGCCGTTCTACATCGGCGGCGCGATCTCGGCGCTGGCCGCGGTGGTGTGTGCCGTGGTGCTGATCCGGCGGGGCGGGGTTTCGTGGCCGGTGCGGCGGTTCGGGAACGGGCTTCGGATTTTGAAGCGGGAGCGGGTTTAGGGCTCGCTGCGACCGTCCGGCATCTTGGGGCTGGTGTGACGCCAGATGCTGCTGGGAGCAGATGGTTCGGAGCCCTTCAGCTCAGCTCGGCCAGGCGGGGGTCGGGTCTCGTGAGTGTTGCGGCCGGTTAGAACCGGCGGCAACACTCACGAGATGGGGGTGACGCTGGTGTGCCGATACTGGTTGGTGTGCATGGCGGGGGTGGGGTCGGGATGCACCCAATGTGGCATTGGGTGCGTTGGACGCACCGAATGCCGCATTGGGGGCATGCGGCCGGGCACCAGGTGCACCGGCAGTCACAGGAGCCTCACCTGCACCTATTCACGTATCGGTCCTGGTACCGGGCCGCGAGCCGGATGTGGTCGTCGGCGAATGAGGTAGCGAGATCGCGCACCCACCAGTAGGTGGGCGAAGTGAACCCGGCAGCCTTCCGGACGGTGGGTGGGCTGGGTTTCGCGTATCCGGGCCTGGTCAGAGGGGCTGGATCGCGCACACGAACTCTTGCGCTCTCGCTTTCCAGGGCCCGCCGCGTTGCCAGCACCTGCGCGTACCTTCCGTCGCGAGATCGGCGACAAGGGGGCAACCGCCGTTGGCCGGGCAGCACCAGGCCACGAACGACCTGGCGGGGCTCGGCTGAGATCGCCGGAAAGTGATCGATCCGACTCGTTACGTAGCGTTCCGCATCGCATCGCATCGCATCACTCGATCGAGTGAGATGGGGGTCTCGTCGCCCCGCCCCTTGCCGGGGCGACTGAGGTTAGGCTAACCTCATACACGTCCGCTTCGTGGTGGGAGCGGCAGTCAGTTCGGGAACGGACGGAGCCCTCGGCGCTGGAACCCCAGCACCGGGGGCTTCGTTCATTTCAGCGCAGTGTCGGGGCAGGCACGGGCGCGGTCAAGGGGTGCTCACCCGGAAGCTGCGGCAGCCGCGAGAGAGCCATCCCGAAGTACACCTGGTACGCCGCCCGGAGCGCTTCCGGGCTCGAGAGGCGCACCTCGTGCCGCACGCCGTCGACAGTCTCGATCAGCCGGTCGCCGGACAGCGTGACGCGGCCCTGCGACGTCGGCCGTGAGCAGGTCACCTGCTGGGTGAAGTGGGACTTCGGGGACGTCGACTGCCACCACGCCATCGGCACGAAGTCGGACAGCGGCCGCGGGCGCCGCTCCAGGCGGTACTGCGGCTTGCCGTTCATCAGCACGTCGACGTCGTCGTACAAAGCGTCCAGGGCCAGGAACTCGCCTTCCGGATCACTCTGCGCGTCGACGCCGTTCAGGCGCAGCGGCCATCGGCTGAACCGGCCGAAACCGACGTCGACCAGCCAGGGTTCGTCCAGTTCGACGCGGATCGCGGCGTGGTCGAGCGGCGGGCCGAGGCCGGCGGGGGTGAACACCTGCGCCGCGTGCAGCGTCGCGTCGAAGCCGAGCTCGCGCAGGAGCGCCGCGAAGAGGCCGTTGAGCTCGTAGCAGAAGCCACCACGGCGGCGGCGCACGATCTTGTCGAACAGTGCTTCTTCGGTGAGCTCGATCGGCTCGCCGAGGTGCACGCTCAGGTTCTCGAACGGGACCGCGGCCAGGTGACGCTCCTGGAGCGTCCGCAGCGCCGCCGCGTCAAGAGCGGCGGGGCGGGGCGTGCCGAGGCGGGCGAGGTAGGCGTCGACGTCCATGCCCCCACCTTCACACCTCGAGTGCGCTGGAGGTCAAGCGAATAAAAACGGGGCCCTCCGACAAGGAGGACCCCGCTCGAAAGAAAAGCTCAGCCGAGCAGCAGGCCGTTACCGCCGGCGACGGCGTTGTCGAAGCGCTTGCTGATCTCGGCCCAGTTGAAGATGTTCCAGAGGGCCTCGACGTACTTCGGCTTGACGTTCTTGTAGTCCAGGTAGAACGCGTGCTCCCAGACGTCGACCAGCAGGATCGGCGTGGTCGGCAGCACCAGGTTGTTGTGGTGGTCACGCAGCTGCTGGGTGATCAGCGTCTTGCCGATCGGGTCCCAGGAGAGCGCGCCCCAGCCGTTGCCCTGGATGGTGGTCGCGACGGCGGTGAACTGCGCCTTGAACTTGTCGAAGGAGCCGAACGCCTCGTCGATCGCGGCGGCGAGCTCGCCGGTCGGCTTGTCGCCGCCTTCCGGCGACAGGATCTTCCACCAGACGACGTGGTTCGCGTGCCCGGCGAGGTGGAAGGCGAGCGTGGTCTGCAGGCCGACGATGTCGCCGAAGTTGCCGGCCTCTCGGGCTTCGGCGAGCTTGTCCAGCGTGTCGTTCGCGCCCTTGACGTAGGTCGCGTGGTGCTTGCTGTGGTGCAGCTCGTTGATCTCGCCGGAGATGTGCGGCGCGAGGGCGCCGTAGTCGTAGTCGAGATCCGGCAGGACGTAGCGGGCCATTGGCCCTCCTTCTGTCTTCGACACAAGTTTCCGGTAACGAACCTAGTAGCACACGCCCTCCCGCGGCGAGCGGGGGCACTGCGTGGGACGAGGGGTTCGCCGGTGGCGTACCCGAAGATCCGTCACCCGAAACCGAGCCTGCTACCTGCACCTAACTGGAGGTCAACGCGCTGTGATCAAGGACTCAGGCCGCGCGGTACTCGTCCAGCCGCAGCGCGAGCTCGTCGAAGACGGCGACATTGCACTCGAACGCCACCAGCGCCTCCTCGACCACCCGGGCGCGTTCACTTTCATCCCATGGGGCCGCATCGAGCTTCGCGCGGTAGCGGTCGCGGAACTTCGGCGCGCTGCCGATCTCGTCGAAGTGGTAGAACAGCGAACCGGCCTCGGCGACGTCGTAGTTCTTCTCCAGCAGACGTCGGATCACCTGGCCGCCCGCGATGTCCCCGAGGTAGCGCGTGTAGTGGTGCGCGACGTAGCCGCCCGCCCACGACGAAGCTTCGCGGATGCGCTCGACGTAGGCCGTGGTCGAGGCCAGCGGCGAAATCGCCGTCTGCCAGTCCTGGCCGACCAGGTGCGCGAGGTCGCGCTCCAGCTTCGGCAGCCGCCGCAGCTCGTCGAAGACGAACTCGCCGCCGACCGGGTCGCCGGCCATTCGGTCGCTGGCCGCCTCGATCGCGCCGTAGATGTAGTAGTACTGGATCGCCAGCTGGGTGTAGCCGTGCCGGGTCAGCTCGCCGCCGAGCAGGGCGTCCATGTACGTCGAGTGGTTGGCCTTCTCGTGGACGACCAGGGTCGACGCACGCAACGTCGCGGAGAACGGGCGGGTGTCGAGGTCGGTCACGGACATGCGAGGCCTCCGATCGATCTGACACGCTGTCAGAAAGATCGTAGGCCAGTTTGCCGGGTTAGGCTACCCTAATTCGGCGGTTTCACTCGTTCCGACCGCACGGAGTACGAACCGCACGGCCGCCTCGACGGCCTCGTCCAGCTGCTCGGGCGGGCCGTCGACCAGGGCACGGTTGCCCAGTGCGGCCGTGATCATCGGGACCAGCACGTCGGGATCCTCGGCGGGCCAGCTGCCGTCGTCGATCCCGGCGGCGAGGATCGCACGCAGCCGGTCGGTGATCGGGTCGGCGTGGGCGCTGATCCGGCGGTACGCCGCGGGCGCCAGCGTGGACGCGAGGGCGGTCCCCGGCGGCAGGTGGTACTCGGCCAGCACCCGCAGCTGCAACCGCACGAAGGTGGCCAGCTGGTCCACCGGCCGGGTGCGCGCCTCGACGGCCTCGGTCAGCCGCTCGACGTACCGCGTCGCCTCGTCCTCGACGAACGCGACGAGCAGGCTTTCCTTGTCGGGGAAGTGGTTGTACAGCGCGGTCCGCCCGAGCCCGGCCGAGGAAGCGAGCCCGGCCAGCGTGATCGCGTCGAAGCCGCGCTCGTACAGCTGCGCCCGCAGGACGTCGAAAACGCGCGCGCGGACCTCGCGCCGATGCGCTTCGATCGACCCACCGATGATTTTCGGCATTGACCCAGGCTAGTCCCGTCTTCGCGCTTTCACCTGAAAGCTCAGTCGGTCAGGGGCCAGGTGTGGACGGGCTCGCCCGCGGCCGAGAGTTCGAGGTAGCGGGCCAGCATCCGGGCCAGGGCGGCATCGCGGTCGATCCCGCGCTCTTGTGCACGCAGGACGTAGTCGCGCTGCCAGGTCGCGCCGGTCCGCCGCGCGAGGCACCGGCGTTCGATGATCCCGAGGTAACGCTCGCGCGCTTCATCGGAGACGTCGGAGCGGCGCAGTCCCTCGTGGGCCAGCGGCAGCAGCACGCGCAGCGCCAGCTCGTCCGGCGGGATCCAGCCGATGCCCGGCCAGTACAGCTGCGCCTCGAAGCCGCGCCGCGCCCCCGCGTACATGTTCTCTTCGGCCGCCTGGAACGACATTTGGGTCCAGACCGGCCGTTCGGTCTCCGCGAGCGCGCGCTGCGCCCCGTAGAAGAACGCCGCGTTCGCGACGACGTCCACCACGGTCGGCCCGGCGGGCAGCACCCGGTTTTCTATGCGCAGGTGCGGCAGCCCGTCGACGACGTCGTAGACCGGCCGGTTCCAGCGCCAGATCGTCCCGTTGTGCATCCGCAGTTCGGTGAGTTTCGGGGCCTGGCCGGCGTCGAGCGCCTCGATCGGGTCTTCGGCGTCCGTTTCCGGGAGCAGGCCGGGGAAGTAGCGCACGTTTTCTTCGAACAGGTCGAAGATGGAAGTGATCCAGCGTTCCCCGAACCACACCCGCGGCCGGACGCCCTGGTTTTTCAGCTCCTCGGGCCGGGTGTCGGTCGCCTGCAGGAACAACGGGATCCGCGTTTCGTGCCAGAGCGCTTTGCCCAGCAGGAACGGTGAATTCGCGCCGAGGGCGACCTGCAGCCCGGCCAGGCACTGCGCCGCATTCCAATGCGCGGCGAATTCCTCCGGCGCCACCTGCAGATGCAGCTGGACAGAGGTGCACGCGGCTTCGGGCAGGATCGACTCGGCGTAGCTGCGCAGCCGTTCCGGCGGCTGGCCCGCCAGCGGCGAACCCTCCATCGACAGCACCGTGCGTTCCCCGCGGGCGGCGAAGATCTGGTCGTTGAGCGTGGCGTAGCGCGACTTGTTGGTGAGCCACTTCTGGTCGAAATGCTCGTGGCGCAGCGTCGGCAGGATGCCGATCATCGCCAGCGTAGATCCGACGTCTTTGGCCTTGCGCGCCGCCGCGCCGAGGTACTCGCGCAGGTCGTCTTCGAGCTGCAGCGCCGAATCCCCGGCCAGCGGGCGCGGCGGCACGTTCAGCTCGAGGTTGTGCTGGCCCAGCTCGGTGGTGAACGACGGGTCGTTCAGCGCTTCGAGCACCGCGGTGTTCGTCATCGACGGCCGCAGGTCGCGGTCCACCAGGTTGAGTTCGACCTCCAGGCCGATGTTCTTGCGGGGAAAGGAAAAACTGCCGTCCGTGAGCATGCGGGCCAACGTGTCCAAACAGCGCTGGACCTTCCGGCGATACCGTCCGCGGTCCAGCGAGTTGAACGGCTGTGCCGCCAGGTCCATGCCCATGACCATCCCTGCTTCTCGAGTGCCCGAACTAGGACGTGTTTCAAGTTCCCGGCGGACAACCGTTTCACAACGGGTGATTCAGCGGCTAGCGGCCAAACTGGTGCTCTCCGTCACGGGGAGTTAACTGAGAGCAAAATGACCCCGTTCGTACCACCTCGGAAGGACGTTCGGACGAGCGAAGCGACCGGCAAGCGGGTGACACACTGTCCGAATGGCCGTGATCTTCACCGACGACCGGGACGACCCGCGACTCGACGACTTCCGAGACCTGTCCACAGCGGACCGCCGCCCGGACCGCCCTGGTGGCAAGGGACTCGTCATCGCCGAAGGCACCGTGGTGGTCGCCAGAATGCTCGCTTCGCGGTATCCCGTCCGCGCGTTGCTGGGGGTGGAACGGCGTTTCGCCGAGCTCGCCGCCGAACTGGCCGGCCTCGACGTGCCGCGGTACGTGACTTCGGCCGAAACCATGGCCGACGTGGTGGGGTTTCACCTGAATCGCGGCATTCTCGCGATCGCCGATCGTCCGAAACCACTGTCAGTAGCAGAAGTCATCGATGAGGCCGGGGTCGTCGCTCTTCTGGAGGGTGTTGGAGACCACGAAAACCTCGGCGCGTTGTTCCGCAACGCCGCCGCGCTCGGCGTCGGCGGTGTACTGCTCGGGCCCGGTTGTTCGGACCCGCTGTACCGGCGCAGCGTCCGCGTTTCGATGGGACACGTGCTGCGCGTGCCGTTCACTCAGCTGACCGAATGGCCGGGCGGGCTCGGCGAGCTGCGTGCGGCCGGGTTTTCGGTCGCCGCGCTCACCCCGCGGGCGGGTTCGCTGCCGTTGCGCGAACTTCGCGAGCACGCGCCCGGCCGGGTCGCGCTGCTCTTCGGCGCGGAAGGGCCGGGGCTGACCGAGGAGGCCATCGCAGCGGCCGACCATGCTGTGCGGATCCCGATGCCCGAGGGAGTGGATTCGCTCAACATCGCGACCGCCGCGGCTGTCGCCTTCTACGAACTGGCCTCGCGTGGCTAAAGTCTTCCCCGGGTGGGAAGTCGCGCACCGGTCGCGCGATCGGAAACGGAAGGCGCGACATGGAGCTGCGGATCCGAGGGGAGCGCGCCGTCCTGGCCGGGCCTGGCGGCGAGCACGCGCGGGAAGTGGACCCGCACAAGCTCGCCATCGGCGCGGATCTGGCGCAGGCACTGCATGAATGGGCGCGTGTCGCTTCGGCCGTCACGGCGGTCTCGGGCGGCGAATCCGCGGAGCACGGCGCAGCCGCGTCGGTCGTTTCGCAGCGTGGGCGCCAGCTGGCCGGGCGGCTGGCCGCGGTGATGGGCACCTCGGTGCGGTTCGTGGACCCGGTGACCGGCGCCGACACGGTCGTCGAGCCGCCGTCGCGCGAGCGGGCCGTGACCAGCAAGCTCGCGGAGCGGCTGGTGGGCTCCTCGGGGACACCGGACGAGCCGACGCCTTGGCTGACCGGGCTGGCGGTGTCCGTCTTCGCGGCCGCGGTGGTCGTGGTCGCGATGCTGGCGCTGGCCGGGGCGCTGGCGCGGGAGACCAACGGCTGGCTCGCGCTCGTCGCCTCGCTCGTGGTGAGCGGCGGGATCTCGCCGTCGCTCTGGCTGATCCGGAGGATGCCGATCATGCGCTGGGTCGCCTACGGCGCGGCCGGGGGCATCGTCGTGGCGTGGTTCGGCGTGCTCGTGATCGCCCTCAACGCCGTCTGACGAAGGTGACGAAGACGCCCTGGGCGCGCGTCGAACTCTGCGTGCCGAAGAAGTAGCCGTGCGCTTCGGCGATCTGCACGGTCAGCGCGGGTGAGATGCCGTACGGGCCCACGAAGAACGTCACGCCGTCGGCGCCGTTGAATTCCCGGGCCAGCCAGCCGACGCGGGTCGAGCGCGGGAACACCCGCAGCACCCGGAACATCGCCGGGGTCAGCAGCAGCCCGAGGCCGAACAGCACCGCGACGATCCGGTCCTCGGAGTACAGGACGACGCCCGGGATCGCACAGCACAGGATCCAAGCGGCCGGCAGCACGTAGTTCAGGAACGACATCCGGAACCGGCGTTTTCGCTCCGGCTTCCCGCGGCTCAGCCTGAGTACGCGGTCGGTCGTGTCCGCGAACTCCATGGCGACGGCGAGGCCTTCTTGTGCGGCGATTTCGGCGATGCGCCGGCTCGGCAGTTTCGCTTCGCGGACGCTGATCCAGACGTCGTCCTCGCCGGAGATCCGGTTGCGCAGCCACTGCTCGCGGCCGGGACGTTCGACATCGGAGTTGTACGGCTGAGGTGCGCGCTGCCGGGGGATCGGCGGGCCGAAGAGCAGACCGGGGCAGCACTTGACGAACACTCTGGTGAACAGCCGGTCTTGCATCGTGCTGCCGGCGTAGAAGTATCCGTAGGCCGAAGCGACTTCGCCGAGGAGCTCGGTGGAGACGCTGGAATGCGCCGTCGACGTTTCGGCGCGGCCGTCGAACGGCTCGTCCAGCCAGGTGATCCGGGGCGAGCGCGCGGTCAGGAGGTGGACCGTGACGAGCCCGGCGATCAGGAGGACGAGGAAGACCGGGACCGCGATGAGCGGGATGGCCCAGATTTTGGTCAGGTTGCCCAGCATGAGCGCGCCGAGGATCGCGAACAGAGCGCCGACGTAGAGGCCGGGCCGGACCTGCGCGGGGTCGACCCGGCGGTGCCACGGGGCTTGGTAGGGGACGCAGGTCAGCTCGCCGGGCAGGCCGGGGCGGCGCAGCAGCATGAGCCGGTCGGTCGGGTCGGCGAACTCGCAGACGACCTGCAGCCCGGCGATTTCGGCGGCCCTGGCGACGTCCACGCGGCTCACGCCCAGCCGTCGCAGGCTCACCCAGACCTGGAGCTGGCCTTCGACGAGTTTGGCCAGGCGGCGCAGGCTGTCCGGCGTACCCGGGAAAGGGCGGTCGAACGGTGGCGGGCCGAACTGCGGGACGAACTCGAAGCGCAGCAACCCGTCCTGGTCCGGGGCGATTTCACGGTAGCGGCGGGCGAACGCGGTCTGGCGGATGAGGGTCGGGTCGAGGTCCCACTGGGCCGGGGACACTTCGACGATGGGCGCGCCCGAGAACAGCCGGTAGCGCAGCTCGCCCTGGCGCAGGAGCCAGGCTTGGCCGGGCCTGGCGACCAGCGCCCAGGGGTTACTCTGCATGACCGTTCCCTCCCTCAGCGTGACAGGTTAGCCGCACGCGGGTGGGCGGGGATACTTACCCGATGGAGGAGCTCGACGGGTTACGGAAGGTGTGCCTGGCGCTGCCGGAGGTCGAGGAGCGGCTCAGCCACGGGGAGCCGACGTGGTTCGTGCGCGGCAAGAAGACGTTCGTGATGTTCGCGAACCACCACCACGAGGACGGCAGGCTCGCGTTCTGGTGCCCGGCGGCGGCCGGGGTGCAGGAGGAGCTGGTGCGGACCGAGCCGGAGCGCTTCTTCCGGCCGCCGTACGTCGGGCATCGCGGCTGGCTGGGGGTGCGGCTGGACGTCGACCTCGACTGGACCGAGATCGATCGGATCGTCCGGGACGCCTACCGCCTGGTGGCCCCTAAGTCACTGGCGACGCTGATCGGCTGAAGCACCCCAATGCCACATTGGGTGCGTAGAACGCACCCAATGTGGCATTCGTTGCGTTTAACGCAACCAATGCCACATTGGGGTGCTTCGAAGCCGGGGGATCAGCCGCGCTGGGAGCGGACGCCCAGCAGGACGTCCTCCCAGGAGGGCACGATCGGGTGGTTCTTCTTGGGCTTGGGCCGGGGCGGGGGCTCGTGCTGCTCGGGGACGACCGCCGTGGACGCGGTCTCCTCCTCGTCCTCGGCCGGGACGCGGGGGATCTCGCGGGTGTCGTCGTCCGGATCCGGCTCCACCGCGGGCAGTTCCGCTGCGGCGGGCTCGACCGAGTCCAGCGTCGGCTGGAACTCGGTGTCCCGCGCCGGGTCGAGCGCGCGGACCGTGCGCGGCGCGCGGTAGGCGTTCGGGTTCAGCAGGACTTCGGCGTTCTCGTCCAGCGCCGAGACCGTGCCACCGTGCGCGCCAGGGGCGAACGCCCAGTGCGCGCGGTTGTCCGAGCGGCCGGCCTTCCACTGCAGCACTACGACCCAGCGGCCGTCGTCGCCCTTCCAGGAGTCCCAGGTGGCCTGCGAGTAGTCGTGGCCGCGGACGCCGAAGGCGTGCGCGATGACCTCGCCGAGCGTGCGCACGTCGGGACCGTCCTCGCGGACGGGGTGCGCGCGCTGCGCGAGCTCGGCGGTGCGCGACCGCTCCAACAGGACGGGGTAGGCGTAGCGCTCGACGCGCTGGGCCGTGACGCCGGCACCGGCGGCGACCTGCTCGACGGACTCACCGGCCCGGATTCGCGCCTGGATCTCGCGTGGCCGCATCTGGCTCTCCAACTCGATTTCGATCTGGCCGAGGCGGGTGATGTCACCCCGCGCCGCCGCGCGCAGTCGCTCATCAGCCGGGAGCAGGAAGCGAGTACGGCTCGCCGGGTCTTCGAGCACGATGGACTTGCCGTCCTCGTGCATCCCGACCACCCGCAGCGCCCGCATTCTTCTCGCCTCCCCGATCTGATCTTCTTCACCGTTGTGGGTGCCTACGTTAGAACGGCGCGTCGGCTTGACGTGTGAGGCGCGCCGACTCTTCACCCAAGTGCCCACTGTTCATTTCTGGCTGTCCGCATCATCGGGCACCCAGGTGGGCGCGAGTCGGGTGACACGCCGACCACGGTCAGTCACGATCGGGTGGAGTCAACGCCGGGGCAGCCGGACCGTCACCGTCAGCCCTCCGCGCTTACCCGGCACCGCCTCCGCGGTCCCGTCGTGCGCCTTCGCGATCGACCGCACGATGGACAGCCCCAGCCCCGCGTTGCGCGTGTCGCCGGTCCGCTCGGCCCCCGCGACCCGCCGGAACGGCTCGAACAGCGTCGGCACGGCCTCGGGCGGCACCACCGGCCCGGAGTTGCGCACCTCCAGCGCCGGGTCCCCGCGGACCTCGACGTAGACCCAGCCGCCGCGCGCGTTGTACGTGATCGCGTTGACCACGAGGTTCGTCACCAGCCGCTCCAGCAGCATCTGGTCGCCCGCGACGACCCGCGGCCGTACCCGCGTCTCGACCTGGACCCCGGCCTCGGCGGCCTGCGCCTCGGTGGCCCGCACGACCGTCTCGACGATCGAGTCGAGCCGCACCGGCGTCCGCGCGGTCAGCCCGCGATCGCTGCGCGCCAGCAGGAGCAGACCCTCGATCATCCGCTCGCTGCGCTCGTTCGTGTGCAGCAGATGCGTGCCCAGCTTGCTCAGCGCGGGCGCGACCTCCGGGTCGGCCATCGCGACCTCGATCAGCGTCCGCTGCACGGCCAGTGGCGTCCGCAGTTCGTGGGAAGCGTTGGCGACAAAGCGTTTCTGGCTGTCGAACGACTCGGCGAGCCGGTCGAGCATGCCGTCGAAGGTGTCCGCGAGTTCCTTCAGCTCGTCGGGCGGGCCGTCGAGGTTGATCCGCCGGTCGAGCTTGCCCGCCTCCAGCCGTCGCGCGGTGGCGGTGATCTCGTGCAGCGGCCGCAGCGCCCGCCCGGCCATCAGCCAGCCGAACAGCACAGCGAGGCCTGCGGTGACGACCAGCGCGACGCCCGAGCCGACGAGCAGCGTGGTCAGCGTCGAGGTCCGGTACTCGTCCAGCGTCCCGGTCGCGGCCGTCTCGAGCTGCGACCGGCCGGCGGCCACCCCCGGCATCGCGTAGACGGTGTCGGCGTTGCTCAGAGTCGAGGCGACGAACCGCGCTGGTTCGGGCAGGCTGCCCAGCACCAGTACGTAGGTGATCACCACCATCACCAGGCCGGCCAGCAGGAACAGCCCGCCGTACCAGGCGGTCAGCCGGGTCTTGATCGACAGGCTGGTCACCGCGTACCGAACCGGTAGCCCGCGCCCGGCACGGTCTCGATCACCGGTGGGTCGCCGAGCTTGCGCCGCAGCGTCATGACCGCCACCCGGACGGCGTTGGTGAACGGGTCGGCGTGCTCGTCCCACGCCTTTTCCAGCAGGTCCTCGGCACTCACGATCGTGCCTTCCGCGCGCATCAGCACTTCCAGCACGGCGAACTCCTTCGGCGAGAGCATCAGGAACCGGCCGTCGCGGGCGGCCTGGTGGCGGGGCAGGTCGAGCACGACGCCGTCGCGCTCCAGCACCGGAGGCAGCGCCGGACGCGCCCGCCGCGCCAGCGCCTGAACCCGCGCGACCAGCTCGGCGAACGCGAACGGCTTGGTCAGGTAGTCGTCGGCGCCGATGCCGAGCCCGGCCACCCGGTCGGTGACGTCGGCGGCCGCGGTCAGCATCAGCACCCTGGCTTCGCCGCCCGCCTGGACGACCGCCGCGCAGACCTCGTCGCCGTGCACCTTCGGCAGGTCGCGGTCCAGCACCACGACGTCGTAGCCGTGGACGCCGACCCGCTCGAGGGCCTGCTCGCCGTCGTAGCAGACGTCGACGGCCATGGAGAACCGTCGCAGGCCCTCGGCGACCGAGTCCGCGAGAAGCCGTTCGTCCTCCACCACCAGCACACGCACGTGTCCAGTCTGCCCAGATGACGGATAAGCGCCGGATAAGCGAGTTCGCTTAACGCCCCGGAATGTCCGGATCCGTAGACCTTCCCCCAGGCCCATCCGAAGGAGGAAGCAGTGCGAATACATCGGATCACCGGCCTCGTACTCGGGGCGGCCCTGCTGCTCGCGGGCTGCGGGGCCAAGGGTGACGACGCGTCGAAGGTCGCGTCGATCTCGACGCCGCGGAGCGCCGGCACCAACGCCCCCGCGGACAACAGCGGCAAGAGCGACGAAGACAAGATGCGCGACTACGCCAAGTGCATGCGGGAGCATGGCATCGACATGCCGGACCCGAAGCCCGCCGGGGAAGGCGGGGGCATGGCCATCACCCTCGGCGGCGACGGGACCGACATGGGCAAGATGGAGGCCGCGCAGAAGGCGTGCAAGCAGCTCATGCCCAACGGCGGCGAGCCGAAGCCGATGAGTCCCGAGGAACTGGACAAGGCGCGCCAGCAGGCCAAGTGCATGCGGGAGCACGGCATCGACATGCCGGACCCGGACCCGACCGGCAAGGGTGCCATGCGCATCGGCGGTCCGGGCGACGACCCGTCCAAGTTCGAAGCCGCGGCGAAGGCGTGCGGCATGGGCGTCAGCGGCGGCGTCCGCGCCGAGCCGGCGAAATGACCAGGAACGAGAAGCGCCGCAAGGGGCGCACCCGCTGGTTCGTCGCGTCCGCGGTGATGATCGTCGCGCTGGGGACGACCTTCGTCGTCGTGCTCACGCGGGCGTCCTCGGCGACGCCGGTGAAGGAGGCCACGCCGCCCGCGGTGCAGACCGCCGAGGTGGTCACCACGGATCTGTCCGAAGAGGAGGAAGCCGACGGCACCCTGGGCTACGGCGACGAAAGCACGGTGGCAGGCCAGAAACAGGGCACCATCACGTCGCTGCCCGCCGCCGGGACCACGTTGACGCGCTGCAAGCCCGTCTACGGCGTGGACGCCAAGCCGGTCCCGCTGTTCTACGGCACGCTGCCGTTCTACCGCGAGCTCGCCGAGGGCGTGGACAACGGTGACGACGTCAAGCAGCTCGAGGAAAACCTCAAGGCGTGCGGGTTCGGCGGGTTCGGGACACCGGACAAGAAGTTCACCGCCGCGACCACGGCCGCGTTGAAGAAGTTCCAGAAGTCGCTGGGACAGGAGCAGACCGGCCACTTCGGGCAGGGCGACGTCGTGCTCACGGCGGGCGAGGTCCGGGTGTCCTCGGTGACCGCGAAGCCGGGTTCGCCCGCGAGCGGCGAAATCCTCAAGACCACCGGGACCCGGCGTTCGGTGCAGGTCAAGCTCGACGCGACCAAGCAGGACCTCGCGGTGGTGGGCGCCAAGGCGTCCATCGTGATCCAGGGGAAGAGCACCACCGGCACGATCACCGACGTCGGGCGCAGCGCGCAGGAGGGCAAGGACCCGGCCGGGCAGGACGACGGGAAGCCCAAGATCGTCGTCACGGTCAAGCTCGACGACCCGGCCGCGGGTGGCTCGTTCGATTCCGCGCCCGCGAACGTCCGGTTCACCAAGAGTGTCCACAAGGCAGTGTTGACCGTGCCGGTCGGCGCGCTGCTCGCGCTCGCCGAGGGCGGTTACGCGGTCGAGGTGGACGAAAACGGGAAGCGCAGTCTGATCGCCGTCCAAACCGGACTGTTCCAGGGCGGCAAGGTCGAGGTCGCCGGCGCCGGGCTGAAGGCGGGCATGCGGGTGGTGACGACGTCGTGACACCCGTCCTCGCGGCTTACGACGTCTCCCGCGTGTATCCGGGTGACGTGGCCGCGCTTTCCGGGGTTTCACTGTCTCTCGAGGACGGTGAGATGGCCGCGATCGTCGGGCCGTCCGGCTCCGGGAAGTCCACCCTGCTGCACCTGATCGGCACGCTCGACCGGCCGGACGCCGGTCGGATCGAGCTGCGCGGCCACGACGTCGCGAAGCTGTCGGACCGGAAGCTGTCGGCGCTGCGGTCACGCTGGATCGGGTTCGTGTTCCAGCAGTTCTTCCTCGACGAAGGGATGAGTGCGGTGGACAACGTGACCACCGGGCTGCTCTACGCAGGGGTCCCGCGGCGACGGCGGCGCTCCAGGGCGCTGGCCGCGCTGCAGCGGGTCGGGCTCGGGCACCGGTCGGACCACCGGCCCGGCGAGCTGTCCGGCGGGGAACGCCAGCGCGTCGCCATCGCGCGGGCCGTGGTGAACCGCCCGGCGATCCTGCTGGCCGACGAACCGACCGGAAACCTCGACAGCACAACGGGTGCGTCCGTGCTCTCGCTGCTGGGTGAGCTCAGCGCGGACGGCACGACGATCGTCGTGATCACCCACGACCGGGAGATCGCCGAGGGCATGCCACGCCGCATCGAGCTGCGCGACGGGCAGCTTCAGGTCGACACCGGCGTCACGGCGGGCTGGGGGTCGCGATGATCGCGCCACCGGCTCCCGCCCTGCCCGAGCCTGCCCGGCTCAAGCCGCCGGACGTCGTCGCGCTGGGCGCGCACGGCATGCGGACCCGGCCGATGCGAGCGGTGCTTTCCGCGCTGGGCATCGCGATCGGCGTCGCGGCCATGGTCGCGGTGCTGGCCATCCCGGCCTCGGGCGCGCAGGCGCTGCACGACCGGCTGGCCGCGCTCGGCACGAACCTGCTCACCGCGGGGCCGGGCCAGACGCTGTTCGGGAAGGACGCGAAGCTGCCGGACGAGGCCGTCGGGATGGCCAAGCGGATCGGCCCGGTGACCGCGGCGAGCGCGATCGGGAACACCTCGGCCAGCGTGCGGCGGTCGGACAAGATCCCGGCCGACGAGACGTCGGGGCTGGCCGTCTTCGCCGCGCGGCCGGACCTGCTGGCCGTGCTCGGCGGGAAGGTGCGGATCGGGTCGTTCCTGGCCACGGCCAACCAGAACTACCCGGTCGCGGTGCTCGGCTCGCAGGCCGCGGCGCGGCTCGGCATCGACCACCTCGACCCGGCGCACCCGCCGCAGGTGCTGATCGGCACGCAGTGGTTCACCGTGGTCGGCATCCTCGGGCCGATGCAGCTGGCGCCGGAGATCGAGCGCTCGGTGCTTGTCGGCTGGGACATCGCCAAGCGGCTGCTGGGCTTCGACGGTCACGCGTCCACTGTGTACGTCCGAGCCCAGGAGTCCCAAGTGGACAGTGTGCGCTCCGTTCTGGCGGCGACGCTGAGCCCGCAGGCGCCGAACGAGGTCGAGGTCAAGCGTCCGTCGGACGCGCTCGCCGCGCAGAAGCTGACGGACAACACCTACAGCGCGTTGTTCCTCGGCCTCGGCGGGGTGGCGTTGCTGGTGGGCGGGGTGGGGGTGGCCAACACGATGGTCATCTCGGTGCTGGAACGGCGGCGCGAGATCGGCCTGCGGCGGGCGCTGGGCGCGACGAAACGCCAGATCCGCGGGCAGTTCCTGGCCGAATCGGTGCTCCTGTCCGGCCTCGGCGGCCTCGCCGGGGTGCTGATCGGGACGCTGGTGACGGCGGGGTACGCGCTGAGCCAGGGCTGGCCGGCGGTACTGCCGCTGTGGGCGCTGGCGGGCGGCGTCGGGATCGCGGCCCTGGTGGGCGCGGTGGCCGGGGCCTACCCGGCGATGCGCGCGGCCCGGCTGGCCCCCACGCAGGCGCTGGCCTAGCCGCGGGCTCGTGAGCGTTGCGGGCGGTTCTAACCGCCCGCAACGCTCACGAGTCCTCGATGCCGCAGCACGCCACGTTTGCCTTACCGCTCAATAACCCGACTTACCACTCACGAGAACCCGACCACACGGCCACCGTCAGCCGCCGACGTAGCCTGCGGGGGTCTTTGCTCAGCTGCCGACGTAGGCCGCCAGGTGCTCGCCCGTCAGCGTCGAGCGGTCCTTCACCAGCTCGGCCGGGGTGCCTTCGAAGACGATCGAGCCGCCGTCGTGGCCGGCGCCCGGGCCGAGGTCGATGATCCAGTCCGCGTGCGCCATGACCGCCTGGTGGTGCTCGATCACGATCACCGACTTGCCGCCCTCGACCAGCCGGTCGAGCAGGCCGAGGAGCTGCTCGACGTCGGCGAGGTGCAGGCCGGTCGTCGGCTCGTCGAGGATGTAGATGTCGCCCGCCGCCCCCATCTGCGTCGCCAGCTTGATCCGCTGCCGCTCGCCGCCGGACAGTGTGGTCAGCGGCTGGCCCAGGGTGAGGTAGCCGAGCCCGACGTCGACGAGCCGGTCGAGGATCTTGTGCGCCGCCGGGAGTTTCGCCTCGCCGTCGCCGAAGAACTCCTCGGCCGCGGCCACGGACATCGTGAGGACTTCGCTGATGTCCTTGCCGCCGAACTTGTAGTCCAGCACCTCGGCCTGGAACCGCTTGCCCTCGCAGACTTCGCACGGCGTGGCGACCCCGGCCATCATCCCCAGGTCGCTGTAGACCACCCCGGCGCCGTTGCAGTTCGGGCAGGCGCCTTCGGAGTTCGCGCTGAACAGCGCCGGCTTGACGCCGTTCTCCTTGGCGAAGGCCTTGCGGATCGGCTCGAGCAGCCCGGTGTAGGTCGCCGGGTTGCTGCGGCGCGAGCCGCGGATCGCGCCCTGGTCGACCGTCACCACGCCGTCCTGCCCGGACACCGAGCCGTGGATCAGCGAGCTCTTGCCCGAGCCCGCCACCCCGGTGACGACCACGAGCACGCCGAGCGGGATGTCGACGTCGACGTTGCGCAGGTTGTGGGTGTCCGCGCCGCGGACCTCGAGGACGCCCTCGGACTTGCGGACGTCTTCCTTGAGCGTGGTCCGGTCGTCGAGGTGACGGCCGGTGATCGTGCCACTGGACCGCAGCTCCTCGACGGAGCCCTCGAAGACCACCTGGCCGCCCGCGCTGCCCGCCTTCGGGCCGAGGTCGACGACGTGGTCGGCGATCGCGATCGCCTCCGGCTTGTGCTCGACCACGAGCACGGTGTTTCCCTTGTCCCGCAACTGAAGCAGCAGCTCGTTCATCCGCTGGATGTCGTGCGGGTGGAGCCCGATCGTGGGCTCGTCGAAGACGTAGGTGACGTCGGTGAGCGCGGACCCGAGGTGCCGGATCATCTTGGTGCGCTGGGCTTCACCGCCCGACAGCGTGCCCGCCGGCCGGTCGAGGCTGAGGTAGCCCAGTCCGATGTCGACGAACGAGTCGAGCGTGTCGCCCAGCGCCTCGAGCAGCGGCGCGACCGACGGCGCCTTGAGCCCGCGGACCCACACCGCCAGGTCGCTGATCTGCATCGCGCAGGCGTCGGCGATGTTGACCTTGCCGATCTTCGACGACCGCGCTTCCGGGGACAGCCGGGTGCCGTCGCATTCGGGGCAGGTGGTGAAGGTGACCGCACGGTCGACGAACGCGCGGATGTGCGGCTGCATCCCCTCCACGTCCTTGGCCAGGTACGACTTCTGGATCCGCAGCACCAACCCCTCGTAGGTCATGTTGATGCCTTCGATCTTCATCCTGACCGGCTCCTTGTACAGGAAGTCGTTCAGTTCCTTCTTGGTGTACTTGCGGATCGGCTTGGCCGGGTCGACGAAGCCCGAGGAGGCGTAGAGGCGGTAGTTCCAGCCGCCCGCGGTGTAACCCGGGATGGTCATCGCGCCCTCGGCGAGCGACTTCGTGTCGTCGTACAGCTGGCTCAGGTCGATGTCGTTGACCGAGCCCCGGCCCTCGCAGCGCGGGCACATCCCGCCGAGGATGTTGAAGCTTCGCCGTTCCTTGATCGTGCGGCCGGCCTTCTCGATCTTGACCGCGCCCGCGCCGCTGATCGAAGCGACGTTGAAGGAGAACGCCTGGGGCGAGCCGATGTGCGGCTTCCCGAGCCTGCTGAACAGGATCCGCAGCATCGCGTTCGCGTCGGTCGCGGTGCCGACCGTGGAGCGCGGGTCGCTGCCCATCCGCTCCTGGTCGACGATGATCGCGGTGGTCAGCCCGTCCAGCACGTCCACGTCGGGGCGCGCCAACGTCGGCATGAACCCCTGCACGAACGCGCTGTAGGTCTCGTTGATCAGCCGCTGCGACTCCGCCGCGATCGTGCCGAAAACCAGTGAGCTCTTGCCCGAGCCGGAGACGCCGGTGAACACCGTCAGCCGCCGCTTCGGCAGTTCGACGCTGACGTCCTTGAGGTTGTTCACGCGGGCGCCGTGGACGCGGATCATGTCGTGGCTGTCGGCGGTCGCCTGCCGCGTGTTCTTGCTCATCGGTGTCTCCATCGGCTCAGCGCAGTTCCTGGATGCGGACCATGTTCCCGGCCGGGTCGCGGAACGCGCAGTCGCGCACGCCGTAGGGCTGGTCGGTCGGTTCCTGGACGACCTCGGCGTCGCCGGCCTGCAGCTTCGCGAAGGTGGCGTCGAGATCCTTGGTGGCCAGGTTGACGCTGGCGTAGGTGCCCTTGGCCATCATCTCGGTGATGGTCTTGCGCTCCTCGTCGGTGATGCCGGGCGTGATGGCGGCCGGGGTCAGGACGATGGCGGTGTCGGGCTGGCCGACCGGGCCGACGGTGATCCAGTGCATCCCGTTGTAGCCGACATCGTTGCGGACCTCGAAGCCGAGCTGGTCGCGGTAGAAGGCGATGGCCGCTTCGTGGTCGTCGTGGGGGAGATAGCTCGCGTGAATGGTGATGTCCATGCCGGTCACATTAGGAGCGGCTCGACGACGGCGCTTCTCGATTCCTGATCGGTCTGGTCACCTGCTTGGCCACGCACGCCGGCATCCCCGCGACCTCCCGCGCCGCCTCCCGCCGGTAGGTGCTGGGCGGCATCCCGACCAGCTCGGTGAAGCGCGTGCTGAACGTGCCGAGCGAGGAGCACCCGACCGTGAAACAGACCTCGGTGACGCTCAGGTCGCCCCGGCGCAGCAGCGCCATCGCGCGCTCGATGCGCCGGGTCATCAGATAGGAGTACGGCGACTCGCCGTAGGCCCGCCGGAACTCGCGGCTGAGGTGCCCGGCCGACATGTTCACACCCAGCGCCAGCGCCTCGACGTTCAGCGGCTGCGCGTACTCCCGGTCGATCCGGTCACGGACACGGCGCAGCAGCGCGAGGTCGCGTAGCTGCGGGCTGCCGGTCACACGGTCGATCGTGCCATATGGACCCGATATCAGCGTCGGTTCGCGTCCGGGAGGGTATTACGGGAAATTGAGCATCTTGGAAGATTTCCGGCTACGCACGTTCCGAGTTGAATGAAGGCCCCGATCCTTGTGAGGAGCCCGGTCATGACGGTCGACGAGGCGAGCAGGCGCGACTTCCTCCGCTGGCTGGCCAGGAGCGGGGCCGGGCTGGTCGCGGTGGGGGCCGCACCGGCGTTGCTCGCGCCGCGGGCGGCCGCCGCGGGGAACGACGTCGTGGTGCTGCTCGGCGGCACCGTGATCGACGCGACCGGCGCGCCGCCCCGCCGTGACACCGCGGTGGTCCTGGCCGGGGACCGGATCACCTGGCTGGGCCCGGCCGCGCACCTGCCTGCGCCCGCGGGCGCGCAGGTGGTGGACTGCCGGGGCAAGTACGTCCTGCCGGGCCTGCACGACATGCACACCCACGGCGCCGACCTCGAGCAGCTCTTCCCGGCGCTGCACCTGGCCAACGGCGTCACGGCGGTCCGCGAGATGTGGGGCTACCCGGAGAACCGCGCCACCCGCGACAAGATCGAGCGCGGCGAGCTGCTCGGGCCGCGGATCACCCTGGCGAGCAGCATCGTCGACGGGCCGGTTTCGCTGCTCGAGCCGCCGGTCACCAAGGTCGCGACCGACGCAGAGGCGCGCGCCGCCGTGCGCACCGCGCGGGCCGAGGGCGCCGCGTTCGTCAAGGTCTACTCCTACCTGCCGCGCGAGCCCTTCCTCGCGATCGCCGACGAGTGCCGCAAGCTGGGCCTTCCCTTCGCCGGGCACTGGTCGTTCCGGATGACGATGGCCGAATCGAGCGATCTGGGGCAACGCAGCTTCGAGCACTTCTTCGGTGTCCCGATCGACACGTCGACAAGGCGCGACGAGCTCCTCGGCGTCCTGGCCGCGACGCCGTTCGACCCGGCCGCGCCGCGGAACTTCTTCAACACCTATCGCGAGCTCGACCGGCAGGCCGCGCTCGCGCCGAGCCAGGCGCGGACAGCCGCGTTCTTCGGCAAGCTGAGCGCCAACGGCAGCCGGCTGTGCCCCACGATGGTGCTCAACCGCGCGATGACCCTGCCCGCGGACACCTACACGCACGACCCACGGCTCAAGTACGTCCCGCGGGACATCCGCGAGTTCTGGGCCGACCGCATCAAGCTCTACAGCCCGGTCACTCCTGCGGAGATCGCCCAGCAGAAGGCCTACCTGGAAGCCCGGTTCGCCCTCATCGCCGCCGCGGACCAGGCCGGCGTCGGCTTCCTCGGTGGCACGGACTGCCTCAACCCGTACTCCTTCCCCGGCTTCGGCCTGCACGACGAGCTGGACATCCTCGTCGAGGCCGGGTTGTCGCCGATGCGCGCGCTGCAGACAGTCACGCGCGACGCCGCCTGCTTCCTCGGCCAGGGCGCGACCTCGGGCACGGTCAGCGTCGGCAAGGTCGCCGACCTGGTCGTCCTCGACGCGAACCCCCTCGAAGACATCGGCGCGGTGCGGCGGATCGACACCGTCGTCACCCGCGGGCGGGTCCTCGGCCGGGCGAAGCTCACGCAGATGCTGGCCGACGTCGAGGCCGCCGCGAACGCTTCCACGGCTCGATCCCTGACCTGGTCAGGGCGGTTACCGGTGCAGGGCTGCTGCTGAGCGCCCGGTAATCTCGGCTGGTTCGCGTAGCCGGCCTAGGGGGATCGATCGTGACGCTGGCCGGCTGGTCCGGGCGCAGACTGGCGTGGGCGCTCGCCGTCCTCGAGGTGCTCGCGGTGATCACGGTGCTGATCCTCAAGCGCTTCGACGGCCTTGACCTGGAGGTCTACCTCGGCGGCGCGAAGGCGCTGGTCGAGCAGAACACGCCGTACGACGCTTGGGTGCCCACGACCCACCAGATCCTGCTGCCGTTCACCTACACGCCGTTCGCGGCCGCGGTGTTCCTGCCCGGCACGCTGCTGCCGTTCGCGGTGACGATGAAGCTGGTCAGCATCGCTTCGATCGTCGCGACCGGCGTCGTCGCGTACCTGTTCGTCGCCACGCTCAACGGCTCGCTGACCGATCGCACGGCCGTGCGGGGACGGGCGATCGCCGCGCTGGTCGCGATCGTCGCGCAGCTGGCGGGCGCGCTGCTCGAGCCGGTGCGCTCGACGCTGGGCTTCGGGCAGATCAACGCGCTGCTGATGGTCATGGTCGTGCTCGACGTCCTGCTGCCCGGCCGGGTGCGGACGAAGGGCCTGCTGATCGGCGTCGCCGCGGCGATCAAGCTGACACCCGCGGTGTTCATCGTGTATTTCCTGGTCCGACGGGACTTCCGGTCGGCTGGCCGAGTCGTGCTCGGGTTCGTCGCGTCGGGTGCGTTGCTCTGGCTGACACGGCCGGCGGCGTCCTTCAAGTACTGGACCGAGACGGTGTTCGACGCCGGGCGCATCGGCGGCCGGGACTACGTCGGCAATCAGTCGCTGCGCGGGCTGGTCGCGCGGATCGGGCTGCCGGAGACCGCGGAGAACATCGTCTGGCTGCTCAGCGCGGCCGCGGTGCTGGCGCTGACCGCGGTGGTCATCGCGCGGGCGGGCGAGCCGGTGCTGGCGCTGACCGCGTGCGCGGTGGGCGGGCTGCTCGTTTCGCCGGTGTCCTGGACCCACCACTGGACCTGGTGCGTGCCGATCCTCGTGCTGGCGGGGTACTACGCGGTGCGGGCTTGGTCGCGGGACCGGGCGGTGGCCTGGTGGTCCGGCGTGGTCGTGGTCGCCGGCCTGACGCTGTTCATCGTCGGGCCGATGTGGTTCGCGCCGCGCCCGGCGTCCTCTGTGGCCTGGTGGCTGGCCACCGAGTCCTACGAGCTCTACGGCCTGGCCCTGCTGATCCTGGCCGCTTTCGGGGCGCGTCGGCTGAAGTCCGTGAATGGCACATTCAGGGCCGTAAAGGCCCTCAATGTGCCATTCACGGACGAAAAGGTCAGCTGAGGCGCTCGACCACGTACTCGATGCTCTGCGTGAGCTTCGTGATGTCGTCCGGGTCGATGGCCGGGAACATGCCGACGCGCAGCTGGTTGCGGCCCAGCTTCCGGTACGGCTCGGTGTCGACGATCCCGTTGGCGCGCAACACCTTCGCCACCGCGGCGGCGTCCACCTCGTCGCTGAAGTCCACCGTGCCGACGACCTGCGAGCGCAGGTCCGGGTCCTTCACGAACGGCGTCGTGTAGGACGTCTTCTCGGCCCACTCGTACAGCCGCGTCGAGGAGTCCTTGGTACGCGCGGTGGTCCAGGCGAGCCCGCCGTTGCCGTTCATCCACTCGATCTGCTCGGCGAGCAGGATCAGCGTGGCCACGGCCGGGGTGTTGTACGTCTGGTCCTTGCGGGAGTTGTCCAGCGCGGTGGTCAGCGACAGGAACTCGGGGATCCAGCGGTCGCTGCCGCCGATCTCGTCGATCCGCCGCACGGCGGCCGGTGAGGCCAGCGCGATCCACAGGCCACCGTCGGCGGCGAAGGACTTCTGCGGCGCGAAGTAGTAGACGTCGAAGTCCTCGGCCTTGACCGGGAGACCGCCCGCGCCGGAGGTGGCGTCGATCGCGACCAGGGCGTCCCCGGTGCCATCGGGGCGCACGGCGGGCACCGCGACGCCGGTCGAGGTCTCGTTGTGCGCCCAGCCGACCAGGTCCGCTCCGGCCTGGTAGGTGAACTCGGGTGCGCTGCCCGGGTCGGCCTTGACCACGATCGGGTCGGCCAGAAACGGCGCGCCCTTGACGACGGTCGCGAACTTCGCGGAGAACTCGCCGTAGGTGAACAGCTGCGCCTGCTCGCGGACCAGGCCGAACGCGGCCGCGTCCCAGAACGCCGTGGTGCCGCCGTTGCCGAGGATGACCTCGTAGCCCTCCGGCAGCGAGAAGAGCTCCGACAGCCCGGCCCGGACGCGTCCGACGAGGGACTTGACGGGCTTCTGGCGGTGGGAGGTGCCGAGGTAGGTGGCGCCGGAGGAGGCCAGCGCGCTCAGCTGCTCGGCGCGGACCTTCGACGGTCCGCAGCCGAAGCGGCCGTCGGCCGGCTTGAGGTCCGCGGGGATGGTCAACTCAGCGTCGGTCATGAAGTCAGTCTCTCAGGTCGGGATAGTGCTGCTGACAATGGTCGTGCTGCTCCCGGTATGTGGAACGGCGACGCTGGCGTCCATCCCGGCTGCCCTCGAACCGTACCCCGGAATCAGTAGAATCACGGTTCCTAGCGGAGACGATCACTGGGTAGCTTCGCGGCCATGACGCAAGTGCAGCAGAACTTCCCGGTGCCTCCACAGGCGCTGTGGAACGCGCTCCCGGCCGGGGTCGCCGCGATCGGCGGGCAGGGCCCCTTCTACGACTCTCAGAAGGGCTTCGTCTCCTGCCGGACCGGGATGAGCATGCTGAGCTGGGGCCAGGAGGTCACAGTGACCGTCGTGCCCGCGGCCGGCGGATCGACGCTGACGGTGCTCGCGAAGCTCAAGTTCGGCCTCTACGACTGGGGAGAGGGCATGCGCCTGGGAAACCGGTTCGCCGCGGCCGTCGCACAGGCCACAGGAACCGCGCCGGTCCCGGCCTGAGCAGTCCCGCGTGTCCTCGCTGGGGGTGACACGCGTGATCCCGCGACCGGCTCGCGTGGCCGGTTGGACGACACACCACCCTTCATTCCCTCCACGGTGTGTCGTCCATCCCGTCACGCGAGCCGGCCGGTTCAGCGCCAGCCGTCGGGATCCAGGCCGCCCGGGATGGGCGCGGCCGGGTCGTACGGCGTGCGCGTGAAGATGAAGGTCGCCAGGTCGAGGTGGTTCGGGGTGCCGTCGGGCGCGCGGCCCACCTTGAGCGTCTCGCCGGCGTAGTAGGCGTCCAGGCCGACGTAGGTGTCCTCGCCGGTCGCGCGGAAGCGGGACGCTCGGCCCGCGCCGTCGGCCGGGGCGAGCAGGAGCAGGCCGTCGCCCTGGATCCGCAGGTGGTACGGGGTGGGACCCCAGTGCCACAGCCCGGTCAGCCGCAGGAGTTCTGGGTCCACAGTGGACGGTTGCCACTCGGCGGGCAGGCGCGGTTCCGCCTCGTCGACGGTGGTGATGAGGTCGAGCGCGAGCTGGCTGATGCCGACGCCGGACGTCGAGTTCGTCAGCACCAGTGCCCCGGTCTGGGTGGCCTCCTCGACCAGGGTGATGGCCAGGAAACCGGGCATGGACCCGCTGTGCCCGGCCAGTTTCCGCCCGCGATAGCGCACGAGCATCAGGCCGAGCCCGAAGCCGGTGTTCCAGACGTCGGCGTCATCGACGGTGACCATGCCGCGCATCTCGTCGATCGTCTCCGGGCTCAGCACGCCGCCGCCGTGGCCGCCGAGGAACGCCGTCCAGCGCCCGAGGTCGGTGACCGTCGACCAGAGCTGCCCGGCCGGGGCCATCGCGCCGGCGTCCGGCGACGGCTCGGGAAGCAGGACGTCGGCGAAGGGGTGCACGGCGAAGCCGTCGGCGTGCTTGCCGACCGGGTGCGGGGTGGTCCGGTTCATCCCGAGCGGGCCGAGGATCTCCTCGTTGAGCACGGACAGCCAGTCCTTGCCCCGGTGGCGCGCGACGAGCTCGCCGAGCACGCCGTACCCGACGTTCGAGTAGTGGAACTTCGCGCCGGGTCGGAGCTTGGTCGCGCCCTCGGCGAGGCTGCCGGCCAGGGCGTCCCAGTCCGCGCCGGGAGCGCGCTCCCACCAGACGCCCGGCGACTCCGACGTCAGCCCGGAGGTGTGCGAGAGCAGCTGCGCGACGGTCGCTTTGCCGAACGCGGTGCCGGGGACGTGCTTGTCAAGGGGGTCGTTGAGGTCGAGCGCGCCCTCGTCACGCAGGCGCATGACGGCGGTGGCGACGAGGGTCTTGGTGATCGAGCCGAGCCGGTACTGGGTGTCGTCGTCGGGCGCGGCGTCGCCGACCTTCCCGCGCGCGCCTGACCAGACGATTTCGCCGTCGCGCACGACGGCCGCGACCAGCGAGGGCGCGCGGCAGGTGGCCTGCTCGTGCGCGATCCGGCGGAGAAGGGCGAGTTCGGTCGAAGCGAGCATGAGCCGCATTCTGCCGCGACCCCGTCTGCTATGCCCAGGTCAGGCCTCGTGAGTGGTAAGTGTCGTTAGAACGGCACTTACCACTCACGAGGCCTGACCTGCGCCTACCCCAGCAGGCCCCGGTCCATGGCCGTGGTCACCGCGGCGGTCCGGTCCGACACCCCCAGCTTGCCGAACACCCGCAGCAGGTGGGTCTTCACGGTGGCCTCGGAGATGTGCAGCGAGCGCCCGATGTCGGCGTTCGTGCCACCCTTCGCGACCAGCCGCAGCACCTCCGCCTCCCGCGCCGACAGCGACTGTGGCTCGGGATTGCGCACCCGGTTGACCAGCTTCCCGGCCACCGACGGCGCCAAGCACGGTCTCCCCGCGTGACGCCGCCCGGATCGCCCCAGCGAGCTCGACGCGCGAAGCGTCCTTGAGCAGGTAGCCCGACGCGCCCGCCTCGACCGCGCGCAGGATGTCCGCGTCCGTCTCGTACGTGGTGAGCACGACGACCCGGCGGCCCGGGCTCTCGCGCAGGATCCGCTTGGTCGCGCCGACCCCGTCGAGGCCCGGCATCCGCAGGTCCATCAGCACGACGTCCGGCTGCTTGACGCGGTCGAGCGCGACAGCCTCGTCGCCGGAACCCGCCTCGCCGACGACCGTGAAGTCCTCCTCGGCCTCCAGCATCCCGCGCAGCCCCTCGCGCACCACGGGATGGTCGTCGACCAGCATGATCCGGATCACGAAGGCACCTCCAGCACGAGTTCGGTCCCGTTCGTCCGTCCACTGCGGACGGTCAGCGTGCCGCCGACCAGCTCGGCGCGCGACCGCATGCCGCGCAGCCCGAAGCCGGTGCAGCCGCCGCCGGGGTCGAAGCCGACGCCGTCGTCGTGCACCCGCAGCCGCACGACGTCGTCCACGACGGACAGCCGGATCGACACCCCGGTCGCCGACGCGTGCTTGCGGATGTTGTTCAGCGCCTCCTGCGTTCCGCGCAGCAGCACCACTTCCGCGGCCATCGCGAGCTTCGGCAGCGGACCGTCCACTTCGTACTCGACGACCATCGGTGTCTCCTCGGCCAGCCGGTTCGCCTGGCGGCGCACGGCGTCCTCCAGCGAACCGTCCGCGAGGTCGGCCGGAGCCAGCGCTTCGACCATCGTCCTCGCCTCGGCGAGGTTCTCACGGGCGGTCCGCGCCGCGAGTTCGAGGTGGCGTCGCGCGGCCGCCGGGTCGGTGTCCAATTCGGACTCGATCGCCTGCGTGAGCGTCACGATGCTGGTGAAACCCTGCGCCAGGGTGTCGTGGATTTCCCGTGCCAGCCGCTCGCGCTCGGCGGCCGTGCCTGCCTCGCGGGAGAGCCGGGACACCTCCGCCTGGCTCTGTTCGAGCTGCCGGATCAGGCCGGCGCGGGCCTTGCTCTCCTCGATGATGTGCGTGACGAAGCGCCCGGTCAGGATGCCGAACACGACGAGGATCGCGGTCATCGGCAGCAGGACGTGCAGCACCGGCTCGTCGATGCCGTCGCGGATGATCACCGACGCCGGTTCCAGGAGGATCGCCAGCGTCACGGCCACCACCGCCGAGCGGAACGTCGGCAGCGTCATGAACAGCAACGGGCACACCATGAACAGGATGAAACTGGCCGTGGTGTCCGCGAAGATCGCGACGCTGAGCAGGATCAGCAGCACCGCGACGAAGACGTAGCTCTCGAGTGTGGTGCGGTCGTCATCCCCGACGAGCCGTCGTCCTTTGACCAGGTAGGCGACCGCGATCCCGGCCAGGGCCAGGACCGCGACCGTCTTCCACGGCGGGACGGCGTCGTTGAGCAGCACCAGGATCGTCGTGGCGGCGTAGGCGACCGCGAAGAGGATCTCCCACAGCCAGTTGAACCGATCCCAGGCGTCCTTCACCGCTTCTCGTTGGACCACCGGAACGTCAGCGTCGCCAGCAAGAGCCCCACCACGCACCAGGCGCCCAGCACCAGCGCCACCTTCGGAAGTTCCCATGACCCCGCCATTTCCATCGTCGCCGCGCCGTCCGGCAGGAACACCGAGCGGAAGCCCTGGCAGACCCATTTCACCGGGAAGAACGACGCCACGTAGACCATAACCTTCGGCAGATTCGTGATCGGGGTGACGAACACGCCGGAGATGAACTGCAGCACCAGGAACACCATGTTGACGATGGCGACGGTGCCGTTGGTGGACCGCGCGAGCGAACTGACCGCGATGCCCAGCAGCGTGCAGGAAACGATGCCCAGTACGAACACCCAGACCAGCGTCAGCCACTTCGACCGGGTCGCTGGGCAGGTGCAGGTCGAACAGCAGCGTCGCGACGATGACCATGATGATCGTCTGGGCGAGGCTGGACACCGCGACCATGATCATCTTGCCGATGAAGAACGACGCGGCGGGCATCGGCGTCCCGCGCAGCCGCTTGAGCGTGCCGTCCTCGCGCTGGGCGGCCAGCCCGATGCCGACCGAGTTGAACGACGTCGAAATGATGCCGGCGCCGATCATGCCCGCGGCCAGGATCTGCCCCGAGGAGAGCCCGGCCTGGCGGGTCGGGCCGTTCAAAATGGAGCCGAGCAGGATCATCAGCACCGCGGGCAGCGAGAACGTGAAGACGACCTGTTCCTTGTTGCGGAAGAACTGGCGCAGCTCCGAGCCGCCGCGGGCGAGCCCGAGGGTCAGGGGGCCGGGCAGGGCGAGCGTGGTCATGCCTTCTCTCCGATCAGGTCCAGATAGATGTCCTCCAGGCTGGGCCGGGAAACGGTCAGTTCCGCGAGCTCCCTACCGCCGGCAGAGAGCTCGTTGACGAGCTTGGTCGGATACGCGGTCCGCTCGACGTGCGCGCCGCGCTCGTCCACCCATCGAACGGTGGCTTCGGCGCCGGCGCGGCCCCCGAGCGTCTGCGGCGTCCCCTCCGCGACGATCTCCCCGCGCGGCGATCACCGCGACGCGGTCGGCCAGCGCCTCGGCCTCGTCGAGGTAATGGGTGGTGAGCAGGATCGTGGTGCCCTCCTCGGCGAGGCCGCCGATCAGGCCCCAGAACTGGCGCCGGGCCTCGGGGTCGAACCCGGTGGTCGGCTCGTCGAGGAAGAGCAGCTCGGGACGTCCGATGATGCCGAGTGCGACGTCCACGCGGCGCCGCTGTCCCCCCGAAAGCGACTTCACCCGGCTGCGGGACTTCTCGGTCAGCCCGACCTTCTCGATGACCTCCTCGGGGTCACGCGGGTTCGGGTAGTACTTCGCGAAGTGGCGGACGGTCTCGGCGACGGTCAGCTCGGCCGCGTCGTTGGCGGTCTGGAGCACGATGCCGATTCGGGACCGCCAGGCGCGGCCGGCCTTGCCGGGGTCTTCGCCCAGCACCGTCGCCTCACCGTCGGTCCGGAGGCGGTGGCCTTCGAGGATCTCCACCGTGGTCGTCTTGCCCGCCCCGTTCGGGCCGAGCAGCGAGAAGACTTCCCCCTGAGCGATGTCCAAGTCGATCCCGGCCACCGCGAGGTGGCCCGGGTACTGCTTGCGCAAGCCGCGCACGCTCACTGCTGTGGTCATGCCCCGAAGTCTGCTGCCACGGTTGGGATGCGTCTGCCATCCACCGGACTGAACCTGGCTGTCCACCGATCGATGGACACGCGGCGCGTCGGATTGACAAGGTTTCCCGTGGAACCACGGAAAACGCTGTCATCAAAGGAAATCCGGCCGTCCGAAGTGAACATCAGGTCACGCGGCACCGCCGTACGGGTGGATACCGCGCTGTTGACAAGTTGTCTAACATGACACTATGTCTAGTACGTGGGTGACCGCCAGCGACGGTGTCCGCCTCTCGGTCCGGGTGTCCGGACGCGAGGACGGGCCGACGGTCGTGCTCGTGCACGGCTATCCCGACAACAGCTCGATGTGGGACGGCGTCGCCGCCGAGCTGGGCGCGAAGCACCGCGTCGTCACCTACGACGTGCGTGGCGCGGGACAGTCGGACAAGCCGTCGGGACGCGTGTCCTATCGGCTGGACCAGCTGGCCGATGATCTCCGCGCGGTCGTCGACGAGGTTCAGCCGGACGGTCACGTCCACCTGCTCGCCCACGACTGGGGCTCCATCCAGGCCTGGCATGCGGTCACCGGTGACGGCCTGCGCGGGCGGATCGCGTCCTACACCTCGATCTCCGGGCCGAGCCTCGACCACGCCGGCGCGTGGTTCCGCGCGCAGCTCACCCGGCCCACGCCGAAAAAGCTCAAGAACGCGCTCGCCCAGTTCCTGCACTCCTGGTACATCCTGGCCTTCCAGTTCCCGCTGGTCCCGGACCTGCTGTGGCGCACCGGCCTGATGCGCAAGCAGATCCGCCGCATGGAACCGGACTCCGCACCCGCGGAGACGTCCGACGGCCTCTACGGCCTGAAGCTCTACCGCGCCAACATGTTCACGCGGCTGTCCCGCCCGGCGCCGCGCCCGGCGGACATCCCGGTGCAGGTGCTCGCGCCGACCGGCGACAACTACGTCACCACCCCGCTGCAGACCGAGATCGCGCGCTGGGTGCCCGACCTGCGCGTCCGGCGGGTGACCGGGTCGCACTGGATCACCCGCGCCAAGCCGAAGATCGTCGCGGACGCGGCCGCCGAGCTGGTCGAGTACGTCGAGGGCGGCGCGGAAAGCCGGGCGCTGCGCCGGACCAGGGTCGGAGCGGGCCGTTTCGCGCACCAGCTCGTGGTCATCACGGGCGCGGGCAGCGGCATCGGCCGCGCCACCGCGCTCGCCTTCGCCGAAGAAGGCGCCGACGTCGTCATCACCGACATCAACCCCACTGCGGCAGCGGACACCATGAAGTTGTTGGGGGACAACGGTCTCGGTGAGTACACAGTGGACTCGTCGGACGGCGAGGCCGTTGCGAAGTTCGCCGAACAGGTCCGCGCCGAGCACGGCGTGCCGGACATCGTCGTCAACAACGCCGGGATCGGGATCACCGGCCCGTTCCTGCAGATGTCCGAAGAGGACTGGAAGCGGGTCGTCGACGTGAACCTCTGGGGCGTCATCCATGGCTGCCGTGCGTTCGCGCCGATGATGGTCGAGCAGTCCGAAGGCGGCCACATCGTCAACGTCGCTTCGGCGGCGGCCTTCACGCCGTCGAAGATTCTTTCCGCCTACGCCACCACGAAGGCCGGCGTGCTGATGCTGAGCGAATGCCTGCGTGCCGAGCTGGCCGTGGAAGGTATCGGCGTGACCGCCGTCTGCCCGGGCCTGGTCAACACGAACATCACCAACACCACCCGCTTCGTCGGCGTCTCCGCCGAGGAGGAGCGACGGCGCCAGCAGGCGAGCACGAAGCTCTACGCTCGACGGGGGTTCGGCCCCGAAGGCGTCGCCCGGGACGTCCTGCGCGCGGTCGAACGGAACACCGCGCTCGCGCCTTCGACACCGGAAGCCCATGTGGCACTGGCACTTTCGCGGCTCGCGCCGGGCCTCGGGCGTGCGCTGGCGAAAGTGGATCTCACGCCGTGACGACCCGCCGCCCGCGGCGGATGTCCCCGCAAGCCCGCCGCGACGACCTGATCCGCGCGGCGCTGGACCTCTTCGGCTCCCGCGCGCCCGAACTCGTGACGGTGGACGACATCGTGGCCGCCGCGGACGTCTCGCGACCGTTGTTCTACCGCTACTTCTCGAGCCTGCGTGAGCTTCAGGTGCACGCGCTGAGGACGGTCACCGACGGCCTGATCGACGGCCTCGCGGACCTCGAGCCCGGACCGCCGGAGGTGCGGCTGCGCGCGGCCGTCCGCGGGCTCATCGACGTCGCCGATCACTACCGGGCGGGCTACATCGCGTTGCTGCGCAGCGGTTCGGTGATCGCGACTTCGGATACAGATGCGGCCATCGACGAGGTCCGCCGGCGGGCGGTTGAGCTGATTCTGGACGCGCTGGGGGTCAGCGAGCCGTCGCCGCTGATGTTGCTGACGCTGCGGTGCTGGACGGCTGTGGTGGAGGGGGCTCTGCTGAGCTGGCTTCAGGAGCGGGCCGTGCCCCGCGAGGAGCTGGACGGGTGGCTCGTGGCCCAGCTGGAAGCGATGCTGGGAGTGACTCGTGAGTGGCGCGGCCGGTTAGAACCGGCCGCGCCACTCACGAGTCCCTAGTGCTTGGTGACCTGCTCCCAGCCCTCGACGTCCTCCGGGCTGCGCGGCGCCGGGCCGACGTACTTGGCCGACGGGCGCACGAGCCGCCCGGTCCGCTTCTGCTCCAGGATGTGTGCGGCCCAGCCACCGGTGCGGGCCGAGCTGAACATCGCGGGCATCATGTGCGGCGGCACCTGGGCGAAGTCCAGGATGACCGCGGCCCAGAACTCGACGTTGGTCTCGATGGGGTGGTCTGGGCGCCGCTCGCGCAGCTCCTTCAGCGCCGCCTGCTCCAGCGCGGCCGCTGCTTCGTAACGCGCCGCGCCGAGCTCCTTGCAAGTGCGCCGCAGCACGCGGGCCCGCGGGTCCTCCGCGCGGTAGACGCGGTGGCCGAAGCCCATCAGGCGTTCCTTGCGGTCGAGGATGCCCTTGACCAGGCCGACGGCGTCGCCGGTCCGCTCGACCTCTTCGATCATCGGCAGCACTCGCGCCGGCGCGCCGCCGTGCAGCGGGCCCGACATGGCACCGATCGCGCCCGACATCGCGGCGGCCACGTCGGCGCCGGTCGAGGCGATGACGCGGGCGGTGAAGGTCGACGCGTTGAGGCCGTGCTCCGCGGCCGAAACCCAGTAGGCGTCCAGCGCCTTGATGTGCGCCGGGTCCGGCTCGCCGCGCCAGCGGATCAGGAAGCGTTCGGTGATCGAGTGCGCCTCGTCGACCCTGGCCTGCGGGACCGCGGGCTGGCCGATGCCGCGCGCCGACTGGGCGACGTAGGACAGAGCCATCACGGACGCGCGCGCGAGCTGGTCGCGCGCCTCGGCGTCGGTGATGTCGAGCAGCGGGCGGTAGCCCCAGATCGGCGCGAGCATGGCGAGCGCGGCCTGGACGTCCACCCGGACGTCACCGGTGTGCACCGGCAGCGGGAACGGCTCGGCGGGCGGGAGGCCTTGGCCGAACCGGCCGTCCACGAGAAGGCCCCATACGTCGCCGAAGGTCACCTTGCCCGCGAGGTCTTCGATGTCGACACCGCGGTAACGCAGGGCACCGCCGTCCCGGTCGGGCTCGGCGATTTCGGTGTGGAAGGCGACGACGCCTTCCAGCCCCGGTCGGAAGCCGTCGTCGGGTTGGCCGGACGGCTGTGGCTTGCTGATGGTGGGAGTAGTCACGTTTCGCGAAACCTTTCGGTGCGCAATTTCCCCGGCTTGGTGTTCAGTCGCGGACGGGATACACGCAGCGAACGCGCGCCTCATCGCACGGATGGATAGACCTTGCTCCTATGACCGGCCGGTAGCAATCGAAAGATGCCGTGGTTTCGGTCACGATTACGAGAACGATTCAGTCACCACGTCGGTTCCGCGGGAAGGTTTTCGGCGACGGTGTGTGACGAAGCCCAGGTAAATCCTGTGTTTCCGAACCGGGCGTGATCGGCGGTCCGGTGATAGACCTAGCGCATGCACCTCAGCCCGCAGGAGCGCGACAAGCTGCTGATCCACGTCGCGGCGGAGGTCGCGCGCAAGCGGCTGGAACGTGGTGTCCTGCTCAACTATCCCGAGGCGGTCGCGCTGATCACCGATCACGTCCTCGAAGGTGCGCGTGACGGGCGCACGGTGAGTGAGCTCGTGGGCAGCGGGCGGACCGTGCTCTCGCGGGCGCAGGTGCTGGACGGCGTTCCCGAGATGGTCGATTCGGTGCAGGTCGAGGCCACCTTCCCGGACGGCACCAAGCTCGTCACCGTGCACGACCCGATCGTCTGAGGGGGCGGCCTGAATGCATCCAGGAGAGATCATTCCCGGCGACGAGCCGGTGGAGCTGAACCCGGGCCGCCCGCGTGTCCGGCTGCTCGTGCGCAATCTCGGCGACCGGCCCGTGCAGGTCGGCTCGCACTACCACTTCGCCGCGGTGAACCCCGGCCTCGAATTCGATCGTGACGCCGCTCGCGGGCACCGGCTGGACATCCCGGCGGGGACGTCGGTGCGCTTCGAGCCGGGCGTCGAGCGCGAAGTCGATCTCGTCCCGCTGGCCGGGGCGCGGCGGGTGCCGGGGCTGCGCACCGAATTCGCGGGGGAGTTCTAGATGGCGTCGATCGATCGCGCGCGCTACGCCGAGTTGTTCGGGCCGACCACCGGCGACCGGATCCGGCTCGCCGACACCGATCTGCTGATCGAGGTCACCGAGGACCGCTCGATGGGGCCGGGTTCAGGTGACGAGGTGCTCTTCGGCGGCGGCAAGGTGATCCGTGAATCGATGGGCCAGGGCATGGCGACCCGTGCCGAGGGCGCGCCGGACCTGATCATCACCGGCGCGGTCATCCTGGACCACTGGGGCGTGATCAAGGCCGACGTCGGCGTCCGCGACGGCCGGATCGTCGGCATCGGCAAGGCGGGCAACCCGGACACCATGGACGGCGTCGACCCGGCGCTCGTGATCGGGCCGTCGACGGAGGTGTTGTCCGGCAACGGGAAGATCCTCACCGCGGGTGGGATCGACTGCCACGTCCACTTCATCTGCCCGCAGCTGGTCGACACCGCGCTGGCGTCCGGGCTGACCACTTTGGTCGGTGGCGGCACCGGCCCTGCCGAGGGCACAAAGGCGACCACGGTGACGCCGGGGGCGTGGAACATCGGCCGGATGCTGTCCGCAATGGACGGTTATCCGATCAACGTCCTCCTGCTGGGCAAGGGAAACACGGTCCGCCATGAAGCGCTCCGCGAGCAACTGCTCGCCGGGGCCGGTGGGTTCAAGCTGCACGAGGACTGGGGCACGACGCCGGCCGCGATCGACGCCTGCCTGACCGTGGCCGACGAATCCGGTGTCCAGGTGGCGATCCACACGGACACGCTGAACGAGGCCGGCTTCCTGGAGTCCACTGTGGACGCCATTCGCGGCCGCTCGATCAACGCGTACCACACCGAAGGCGCCGGTGGCGGGCACGCGCCGGACATCATCCAGGTCGTCTCGCTGCCGAACATCCTGCCGTCCTCGACCAACCCGACCCGGCCGCACACCGCGAACACCCTCGACGAGCACCTCGACATGCTGGTGGTCTGCCACCACCTGAACCCGTCGGTGCCCGAGGATCTCGCGTTCGCCGAAAGCCGGATCCGGCCGACCACGATCGCCGCCGAAGACGTCCTGCACGACATGGGCGCGATCTCGATGATGAGCTCGGATTCGCAGGCCATGGGCCGGATCGGCGAGGTCATCATCCGGACCTGGCAGACCGCGCACGTGATGAAACGCCGCCGCGGCGCGCTGCCCGGCGACGGCGCGGCGGACAATCTGCGCGCGCGGCGCTATGTCGCGAAGTACACGATCAACCCCGCCATCGCGCACGGGATGGAGGCCGAGATCGGTTCGGTCGAGGTCGGCAAGCTCGCGGATCTCGTGCTGTGGGAACCGAAGTTCTTCGGCGTCCGCCCGCATGTCGTGCTGAAGGGCGGGTTCCCGGCGTGGGCGGCGATGGGTGACGCCAACGCGTCCATCCCGACGCCGCAGCCGGTGCTCGCGCGGCCTATGTTCGGCGCTTCGATAGGGGCCGCGCTGAGCATGCACTTCGTCGCGCCGGAGGCGGTGGATTCCGGGGTGGCGGAACGGTTCGGCATCCGCCGTCCGCTTGTGCCGGTGTCGAACATGCGCGCGCGGACCAAGGCGGACATGGTTTTGAACGATGCGACGCCGGACGTCCGCGTTGAGCCGGACAGCTTCGCCGTGCACGTCGACGGCGAGCTGATCGAGCCGCAGCCGGTGACAGAGCTGCCCATGGCGCAACGGTACTTCCTGTTCTGATGGACCTTTCCGCGCTGATCCTGGCCGACTCCCGCTTCCCCGGCGGCGGTCACGTCCACTCCGGCGGATTGGAAGAAGCCGTCGCGCGCAAGCTGATCCGCACCGAGCGTGATCTGCCGGGATTCCTTTCCGGACGGTTGCGCACAGCGGGTTCGCTGGCCGCGGTCTTCGCCGCCGCCGCGGCGCACGCAGCGGCCAGACGTGTCCAGAGTGGACATTGGAAGCTGTTGGACGTGGAATTGGACGCGCGGACACCGTCGTTGGCGCAGCGCGAAGCCTCGCGTGCGCAAGGCCGGGGCACCGCGCGGGCGGGTCGTGCCGCGTGGCCGTCGCCGGTGCTTTCCGCGATGCTGGCCGAGACGCCGCGTCCGCATCACCCGATCATTCTGGGCGTGCTGACGGGAGCCGCGGGAGGATCGCCGTTCGATGCGGCGATGGCCGTGGCGTACCTGTCCGTCAGTGGCCCCGCGAGTGCCGCGGTTCGCTTGCTGGGGCTGGATCCCTTCGCGGTCAACGCCGTTGTCGCCCGGCTCGACCTGCGGTCGGTTTGCTCGCGCGCGGCGGAAGTCGCGGGGGACGACCCGAGTGCGCTGCCGGCGCCGGGATCGCCCGCGCTGGATCTGTTCGCCGAGGCACATGCCCGGCATCACCAGGAAGAGGTGCGTCTCTTTGCCAGCTGAGCGCGGGCACGGCCATGGGCACGTCCACCCGGTCAACTTCGACCCGACGGCCGCCGAGCCGGACCACTACGACGCCGCGCCGACGGCCGGGCGGGCCTACCGGATCGGGATCGGCGGCCCGGTCGGGTCCGGCAAGACGGCGCTGACCGCGGCGCTGTGCCGGGCGCTGGGCGATGAGTTGAACCTCGCCGTCGTCACCAACGACATCTACACCACCGAGGACGCGGACTTCCTGCGTCGCGCCGGCGTGCTCGACCCGGCCAGGATCGAGGCGGTCCAGACGGGCGCGTGCCCGCACACCGCGATCCGCGACGACATCACCGCGAACCTCGACGCCGTCGAGCGGCTGGAGGAGAAGTTCCCCGGGCTGGACCTGGTGATCATCGAAAGTGGCGGCGACAACCTGACCGCGGTGTTCAGCCGCGGGCTGGCGGACAGCCAGATCTTCGTGGTGGACGTCGCCGGCGGGGACAAGGTGCCGCGCAAGGGCGGCCCCGGCGTCACGACCGCCGATCTGCTGGTGATCAACAAGATCGACATCGCGCACCTGGTCGGCGCGGACATGGCCGTGATGACGTCGGACGCGCACCGCATGCGCGGCGCGCTGCCGGTGATCACCCAGTCCCTTGTGGACACTCCGGACGCGCCCGCGGTGTCCGACTGGGTACGTTCGCTGCTGTGAAAGCCCACGCCCGGCTGACCGCGTGCTTCGACGGGACTCGCACGGTGCTGCGCGAACTGCGGTCGATGGCGCCGCTGACGCTGTTCCCCAAGCGGAACACGGGCCGGGTGGCCGTGGTGCACCTGGTCAACTCGGCAACCTCGCCGCTGGGCGGCGATGACCTGCTGCTTTCGGTGCACGTCGGCCCGGGTGCCGCGCTGCGGCTTTCCGGTGTTGCGGCGACGCTGGCTCTTCCTGGCCTGCACGGCGAGTCTTCGCAGTCCACTGTGGACATCGTGGTCGAGGAAGGCGGCTCGCTGGAGTACCTTCCGGAGCCGACGGTGGTGACAGCTCGTGCGCACCACGTCGCCGAGTTGCGGGGTTCGCTGGCGTCTGATGCTTACCTGCACACACGGGAGGTCGTGGTGCTTGGCCGAGCCGGTGAACGCCCAGGCTCGCTGACCACGTCGCAGCACGTGGTCCGCGGCGGCGTCCCGGTGCTGCGCCAGACCCTCACGATCGGCGACTCCACTTTGGACACCAGTCTGGCCGTCCTGGCAGGCCGCCGGGTCCTGGCTTCGGACCTCGTGGTCGGCGGCCCTGACCTCCCGGCGGCCTCGGGCGACTGGTGGTCCCGTACGCCGCTGGCCGCGGGCGGCACGCTCACCACGTCCCTCGCTCCGGACGCCGTCACCGCGCTTACTCCGTTCGCCGAACAGCGGGGCGTGGAGTTCGCCTAGGCTGGGAAATCATGGACGTTCCGCTGCGAGTGCCACTGCCAGGGCAGGCTTGGAGTGTCGTCGCGGCTTCGCCGTCCGGACCGCTCTACGTGTTGTGCGGCAGAGGCGATGTGCTGCGGGGCGGCCGACAGGTGCTCGCGATCGACTTGGCGGGCAAGGTGCTGTGGCGCCGCGACCTCGAGGGCGACCCGAACGGCCACACTTACCAGACGAGCTATACCCAACACCTGCGGGTTTCGGAGACCGGCACGATCTGGCTGGTGAACGCGACCCCGGACGGCGTGGTCCTGATCGGATACACGGCGTCGGGGGACACCGCGCACGTGATCCGGCTCGAGCACGAGCCGGCCGAGGTCCCGGGCGCGTTCGCGGTGCTGCGCGAAGGTTTCTGCACCACGTGGACGACGCTGCGGCCGCATCACGACGTCCGCGTCGACCTGCGCGACGAGGCCGGCGACGCACGGTGGTCCGTGCGGATCCAGACCAGTCCGCTGGCCTACGAGGGCCTGGTCGGCGCCAGTGCGGACACCGGCTGGCGGGAGGAGCCGCTCGCGCCCAGGTTCCCCCGGGAGTTCGGGCCGTCGCACGAGGACCCGCTGCTCGTCTCCGGCGGCCGGATTCTGGCCGGGTTCGAGGACTTCGGCAGCGGCCTGGGCGTGTGTCACCTGCTGGAGCGGCGTACCGGACGGCTCCTGCTGACCACCGAGTCGGGGCCCGGCGGTCACAAAGCAGTGGTGGGCCCGGGGGAGTTTCTTGTCGGCGAGCAGGGCTACGGCGCGTTCGCCACGACGCGGTATGCCGCGGACGGAGCCGAGGTCGGCCGGTGGGCGAGCCACGGCGCGCTGACGGTCGATCCCGCCGGCGTCATCCGCTGCGTCGAGATGGAGAACAGGCTGCCGTCTCCGTCGAACTTCCGGGTGTTCGGCGCGCGGGGTTCCTTGGTCGGAGGCCCGCCGCTCTCCGGCTACTACACCAGCCATCCGGCGCTCGACGTGTCCGGGAACGTGGTGTTCTTCCGGGACCGCAAGCTCCGCGTGATCGACCCCGAGCTGCGCGAGCGGGTGTTCGCCACCACCGACGAGGACGAGCAGCTGCTCGGCCGGATCGTCCTGCTACGGGACGGCTTGGTCGCGTTCACCCACGGCCGCCAGTTGCTGCTGGCGCGCACCGACCTCGGTGACCTGGCGCCCGGCATCTGGCCCTGCCAGGACGGAAACCTGCGCGGAAACCCCGTCGTCGATGAGCCGTGAAGGACTCCTTACCAGCTGTGAGAGCCGGTAAGGAGTCCTTCACGGCTTATGGCGGACCCTCCCCGGTCAGAAGTGCGTGCCCAGCCAGGACATGGCGACCGGGCCGCCGATGGAGACGCCGCCGATGTGCTCCAGCAGCGGGAACTCCTGCCACGTGACGTCCGCGCCGTGCGAACGCCAGCGGTCGCGCAAAGCCGTGCCCACCGAGAACGGGATCAACTCGTCCAAAGTCCCGTGGTACAGGTAGATCGGCGGCTTCGGCGCCACCGTGCCCAGGTAGTTCTCGGCCAGGCGGGCCTGCCACGCAGGGAGGTCGACCGGGTCCGGCACCGTCGTGAAGTCCGAGAGGTGCGCGAACGGCGCCGCCGCGCCCAGTTCCACCGTGCACGCCTGGGAAACCCGCGCCACGGCTTCCCGGCCCCGATCGTTGAGGATCGACGCGAACGGCAGTTCCGGGTACGCCGCCGCGAGGCCCGTCGCCGCGCCGAGGACCAGGCCGAACGCCGCGCCGCCGTCGTTGGCGCGGAACACCGCGTTCAGGTCCGCCGGGACACCGCCCGCGGCGACGCCGACGACGTGCAGTTCCGGCGCGTACGTTCCCGAGAGCTCGGCCGCGAAAGCCGCCGCCTGGCCGCCCTGCGAGTACCCGAAGACGCCGACCGGACCTGACGCCGACAGGCCCGCCCCCGTGACCCGGGAGGCGGCGCGGGCCGCGTCCAGCACCGCCCGGCCTTCCGACTGCCCGACGGCGTACGTGTGCGTCCCCGGTGTGCCGAGGCCTTCGTAGTCGGTGACCACCACTGCCCAGCCCTGCGAAAGCGCTTGCCCCAGCAGCGCGCTCTCGTTTTCGACGCCGTGCGCCAGCAGGTTCGACGGCGCGCACTGGTCGCCGAGGCCGTGCGTGCCCACCGCGTACGTGATCAGCGGACGCGGGCCGCGCAGCCATGGCGTGTACGGGACGAGCAGCGTGCCCGACACCGCGTTGGGCGCCCCGGTCGCCGACGTCGAGCGATAAAGCAGGTGCCAGGCCCGGACCGAGCCGAGCAGGACCGTCGTGGGTTTCTGCTCCAGCAGGTCGCCCGGCGCTGTCACGGCTTCGGCGCGCGCGGGCACCGAAAGGAGCGTCAGGGCGAGGACGGTGACCAGTAACCGACGAAGCATCGTTGCCTCCGGCTTAGTGGTAATTCTGATTTTCGGAATGTAGGCCGACCGGTAGGATCTGGCAATCCCCGGCTTGGGTGGACCGAAAGGAGCCAGGTGGCTCGTACCTATGGCGGAGTCGGGCCCGAGCAGCGCCGCGCCGAACGGCGGCAACGCCTGCTCACGGCCGCGCTCGACCTCTTCACGACCACCGGCTTCCGTCAGGCCAAGATCACTGGATTGTGCGCCCTCGCGGGGGTTTCCACGCGGAACTTCTACGAGGAATTCACCGGAAAGGAGGACGTGCTTCGCACCCTCCATGACCGGATCAACCAGCTGGCGCTCGACCACGTCAGCGCGGCGCTCGACCGGGTCGCCGACGCCGACGCGTTCACCCGGATCTCGACCCTGCTCGACGTCTTCATCGACACCGTCACCGCGGACCCGCGGATGCCGCGCCTCAACTACGTCGAGGCAGTCGGCGTCAGCGCGCAGCTGGAGAAGCAGCACCAGGAGTGGGTCGACCGCTGGGCGACGTTCATCGAAACCGAGGCGCGGCACGCCGCCGAGCACGGCGCGGCGCCGGATCGCGACTACCGGCTGACCGCGATCGCGCTGGTCGGAGCCGCGACCGGGCTGCTGCGCGAATGGCAGGCGCACGACCCGCCGCTGGCTGTCGAGGACGTCGCCGCGGAGCTGCGCGGGCTGATGCTCGCGGCGATCACCCGCACCTGAAAATTCCTCGGAACTCCGGGCAACCCGGGGATCGGCTTCGGCGTGAACCTGTCGAGCCGGGAGGGGGACCCAGGGGGGAGCCGGCGAAGCAGCAGCCCCTTACCGGCGGCGGACGCCGGTAAGGGGCTGCTGTGAATTCTACGCCGGGAGAATTGTCGGCAGGCCCAGCTCGACCGGACCTTGCTCCTGGCAGAGGTCGTGGCAAGAGCTGTCGAGCGTGCAGCACAGGGAGCAGATCGGGCCGTTCTGCTTGGCGCAGTCGGCGATGTCCGGGAGCTCGTAGGAATCCCCGCACACCGCGCAGACGTGCGTGGCGAGCGGGTCGACTTCGATGTCCGGGCCTGCCACGGTGTTCGGCCGGGCCAGGTAGTACTTCCCGCGCGTCGCCACGGCCAGCACCGGCACCAGCACCACCGCGATCACCAGCGCGAGCAGTGGGCTGAAAGCGGCCAGGAACTGCCCGAACGCGCCGAAGTACGCCGCGATCGACACCGCCGAGGCGACCAGCATCGAGCCGAACCCGACCGGGTTGATCTTGTGCAGGTAGGCCCGCTTGAACTCGATGTAGCGCGGCGAGAGCCCGAGCGGCTTCGCGATCACGAGGTCCGCGCACACCGCGCCGATCCACGCGATCGCGACGTTCGAGTAGAACCCGAGGATCTTGTTCAGGAACGCGAACGCGCCGAACTCCATCAGCGCCAGCGCGATCCCGCAGTTCACCAGGACGTACCAGACCCGGCCGGGGTGCCGGTGCAGCACGCGCGAGAAGAAGTTCGCGAACGACAGCGATCCCGAGTACGCGTTCGTCGTGTTGATCTTGATCTGGGAGACGACCACGAACAGCGCCGCGAACGTCATCGCCGCCGGGCCCAGCGCGGGTTTCACCGCTTCGAGGTACGGCGCGATCGGCTCGAGCGCGTGCGTCTTCCCGACCGCGCCCAGCGCGAGGAACGCCAGCAGCGCGCCGCCGACCTGCTTCGCCGCGCCGAGAATCACCCATCCGGGGCCAGCCGCGAGGACCGCGGCCCACCAGGCGCGCTTGTTCGACGCCGTTTTCTCCGGCATGAACCGCAGGTAGTCCGCCTGCTCGCCGATCTGCCCGATCAGCGACAGCGCGACGCCCATGCCGAAGCCGAATCCGACCGCGGAGAACCCGGCGCCGGCGCCCTCGGTCCCGCCGAACTGCGCGAATTCGGCGAACTTGCCCGGCTCGCGGACCAGTACGACGATGAAGGGCAACACCAGGCCGGCGATCCACAGCGGCTGCGTCCAGGTCTGCATCTTCGCGACCGCGCCCATCCCGTACAGCGCGAAGGGCAGCACGATGAGCGTCGCCAGCAGGTAGCCGATGGGCAGCGGGATGCCGAGCGCGAGCTCGAAGGCCTGGCCCATGATCGAGCCTTCGAGGGAAAAGAAGATGACGGTGAAGCTCGCGTACACGAGCGAAGTGAGCGTCGACCCGAAGTAGCCGAAGCCTGCTCCGCGCGTCAGGAGGTCCATGTCGACGCCGGACTTCGCGCACGCGTTCGCGATCGGGACGCCGGTGACGAAGATGACCACGGCCGCGGCGAGGATCGCCAGAACGCCCGAGGTGAAGCCGTAGGAGAGCACGATGCTGGCGCCGATGGCGAAGTCGGCGAGGTAGGCGATGCCGCCCAGCGCCGTCGTCGCGACGACGAACGGTGACCACTTCCGGAACGAATGGGCGGCGAAGCGCAGTGAGTAGTCTTCGCGGTTCTCGTTGGCTGCGAGTGGCGCGTAGCGGCGTTGTGGTGGCGCTGTCTCGTCGGTGTCGGACAGGGTGTCGGTCATGCCTGCCTCCGGCGGGGTCGGCGGGGAACGGCCCGACGTTAGGGGGGGTGCTTTATCGATCCTGGTCCCGTGGGTTACGCGCGGGTTACAGGTCGCAGTCCAGCGGTTACGGGCTGATGGCGCCCCGGGGGTGGCGGGTGTCACCGTTCAGTGGGTTTCGCCGCAGCTCGGAAGGCCCTAACGTGCCTAGAGCCGAAGTCGACTGATGCCCCGACCGGGCGTGGAGGTTAGGCGAAGATGCCGGAAATCGAGACCGAAGTGGCCGACGCCGTCGTGCGCCTGCCGGGAATGCGGGTCGCCTACGACGGGGCCCCGTTCGACGAGTCCGCCTTGGCCGCCACGTGGACCGACCAGCTGCAGGGATGGCTGAACCAGGCCGTCGCCGCGGGAATCGCCGAGCCTAACGCGATGGTGCTGGCCACCGCGGACAACGAGGGCCGCCCGTCCTCGCGGACGGTGCTCTGCAAGGGCCTGGACACCCGCGGGGTGGTGTTCTACACGAACTACACCTCGGAGAAGAGCCACGACCTGACCGCGACGCGGTATGCGTCGGTGACCTTCCCCTGGTACGCGCTGCACCGCCAAGTGCACGTCCGCGGCGAGGTGGAGAAGGTCGGCGTCAAGGAAACGGCCGAGTACTGGGCGCAGCGCCCCCGCGGTTCGCAGCTCGGTGCCTGGGCGTCGCCGCAGTCGCGCGTGGTCGACGGCCGTCGCGCGCTGGACAACGCGCTGCACAGCATCGAGCGGCGCTTCGCCGACGTCGAGGAGATCCCGGCCCCGCCGCACTGGGGTGGCTGGCGGATCCGTCCCGACCTGGTCGAGTTCTGGCAGGGCCGCGAGGACCGCATGCACGACCGCCTGCGCTACGTCCGCACCGACGATGGCTGGCACGTGGAGCGCGTCGCCCCCTGAGCCCCAAGCACCCCAATGTGGCATTGGGTGCGTCCAACGCACCCAATGCCACATTGGGGTGCGTTCGGGGCGAGGAAAATCACGCGACTCGGGATAGTTAGCACAGCTAAGCTCGTGTGTTGTGAGTACTGAGCCGGGGATCGCGCGGCCCCGAAGGGGCATCCGCAAGATCCTCGGCCGCATCATCGTCGACACCCGCCCGCTGAAGATCCCCGCCTACCGGCGGCTCTGGTCGTCCACCGCGGTCACCGCCGTGGGCAGCCAGCTGACCGCGGTCGCGGTGCCCAAGCAGGTCTTCGACCTCACCGGATCCTCCGCCTACGTCGGGCTCAGCGGCCTGTTCGCGCTGGTCCCGCTGCTCGTGTTCGGGCTGTACGGCGGCGCGGTCGCCGACGCGATGGACCGGCGCAAGCTGCTGCTGATCACCAACACCGGGGTCGCGCTGACCTCGGCGTTGCTGTGGCTGCAGGCGTTCGTCGGGCTCGGCTCGGTGTGGACGGTGCTCGGCCTGCTCGCGGTCAACCAGGCGTTCTTCGCGATCAACATGCCGACCCGCGGCGCGGTGGTGGCCCGGCTGGTGCCCGCCGAGCTCGTCCCGTCGGCCAACGCGCTGAGCAGCACGATGTCGACGTTCGGCGCGGTGTTCGGGCCGCTGATGGCCGGTGCGCTGATCCCGGTGCTCGGACTGTCCACTTTGTACTTGATCGACGTCTTCGCGCTGACGATCACGCTGATCTCGGTCTGGCGGCTGCCCGCGATCCCGCCGCTCAACGGCCCGTCCAGGCGCGCCGGAGTCAGCGACGTCCTCGACGGTTTCAAATACCTCGCGACGCAGAAGGTGCTGCTGGCGTCGTTCGTCGTCGACATCATCGCGATGGTCGCCGGCATGCCGCGGGCGCTGATCCCGGAAATGGCCGAACGGACCTTCGGCGACCCACCGGGCGGTGGCCCGGCGCTGGGCTGGCTCTATGCGGCGATCCCCGCCGGCGCGATGCTGATCGGGCTGTTCTCGGGCTGGCTCACCAGGATCCACCGGCAAGGTGTCGCGGTGGTGGTCGCGATCTGCGCGTGGGGCGCGGCGGTGGCGGCGTTCGGGATAGCACATTCGCTGTGGCTCGCGGTCCTGTTCATCGGGCTGGCCGGGGCCGCGGACATGGTGAGCGCGGTGTATCGGATGGCGATCCTGCAGGTCGCGACCACCGACGAAATGCGCGGGCGGCTCCAGGGCGTGTTCACGGTCGTGGTCGCGGGCGGCCCGCGGATCGCCGACCTGACCCACGGCTGGGGCGCGGCGGCGTTCGGCACCGAGGCCACCGCGACCGGCGGCGGGCTGCTGGTCATCGTGCTGGTACTGGCGTCGATGCTGCTGCTCCCGGCGTTCTGGCGGTACCGGGCGCCGGCCGCTTAGGCCGTCCGGACTAGTGTGCCCGACATGCGCAGTTTCCGGGTCGCCGTCGTCCTGCTCGCCTTCGCACTCACTGCCTGCTCGTCCTCGGACAAGCCGGCTTCGACGCCTTCGCCCTCCGCGAAGCCCTCTGCCGCGGCCGCCGGCGCGGATCCGTGCGCGCTGCTCTCGGCGGACGCGGTCTCGAAGGCGATCTCGGTCCCGGGCCTGACATCGCGCCCCGGCCCGGCCGAGGACAAGGCGGCCAACGGCGGCAAGGCCCGCAGCTGCGAGTACCTGCTGAACGGCAAGTCGGCGGGCGCGCTGGCGATCACCCGCTACGACGGCCGCCAGGCCAAGCCCGCGGACATGGTGGCGGCGATCAAGAAGGCCAAGCCGGGCGCCCAGGACGTCCCCGGCTTCCCGGACGGCGCGGTCTACTACGTGGACGAGCAGAAGACGGCGACCCTGGCCGCGGCGAAGCTGGCCGCCGGCACGCCGGTCCTGGTCAACTACACCGGCCCCACGAAGATGACCGTGGGGATGATGACCCCGCTGGTGAAGTCCGTCCTCGCGGCGAGCTGAGGTCTGAGCCCGGCAGGGCCTCGTGAGTGGTAAGTCGGGTTCTATTGAGGGGTAAGGCAAACGTGGCGTGGTGAAGCGAGGGGGATCTGCCGACGGGCTCGTGAGTGTTGCGGCCGGTTAGAACCGGCCGCGCCACTCACGAGTCCTTGGCGCGCAAAGAGTGAGGCCGTGCTCGTGAGCGTTGCGGGCGGTTCTAACCGCCCGCAACGCTCACGAGTCCTCAATGCCGCAGACTAACACGACACATTTGCCTTACCGATCAATAACCCTACTTACCACTCACGAGAACCCGACCCGAGCGCAACCAGAGCCGCCACGTTTGCCCCGGCTTCGATCGGCCGGACGTCCTGCGCGAGCTCGTTCAGGTACTGAAGGACGGTGCTCTGATCAAGCGTCATCGGCGGGTGGCGGCCAGCTCTACCGGGCTGTGTGCCGAGAAAACCGTGACCTCGTCCTGGTGATCGCGCGCCAGTTCCTGAAGCCTCGCCAGGTTTTCCACCCGCTCCTTGCGCACTGCCTGCACGATGTTCTGGAACGCCGAGATGCCCGGCGGGCAGTGGGGGGCGACCGGGTCGACCTGGCCGTGGAAGAAGTACGCGTCGCCCGCGTGCAGGAGCCAGCCTTCGCCGGTGTCCACCGCGACGCCGCTGTGGCCGCGCGAGTGGCCCGTGAGCGGGACCAGCAGGATCTCCTCCGGCAGGCCCTTCAGCGACCGGACCGCTTCGAAGCCGAACCACGGCTCCCCGGCCTCGGAATACGTGCTCCACAACGGATTGTGCGCGAACTGCGCGGCCCGGTAGCGGCCCTTTTCGTTCGCGTTCGACGGCGCGGTCGCGCCGCGGTGCTCCTCGCTGCGGACATGCACCACCGCGTTCGGGAAGTCGGCCAGGCCGCCCGCGTGGTCCGCGTCGAGGTGGGTCACGACGATGTGGCGGACGTCGGACGGGTCGTGGCCCAGCGCCTTGATCTGCGCCACCGCCGTCTCCTCTGCCCGCAGCCGCGCGCCGATCATCGCCATGAACGGCCGCCCGAGCCACTTGGTCGGCTGCGCGACGCCTTGGGTGCCGAAGCCGGTGTCCACCAGGACCAGGCTGTCCCCGCTCTCGATCAGCAGGCAGTGGCAAACGAGCTCGGCGCGCCGGAGCAGGCCGCGGTCGCCGTCCAGCAGCGAGCCGCCCGCGGGCCGCATGCTGCCGCAGTTCAGGTGGTGCACCTTCATCGTCTGCTCCCGGCGCTGATTCGGTCGAACTCGAGCGCGCTGTGCGCCGAGAACACGGTGACCTCGTCGCGGTGCGCCTGAACAAGTTCGCGCAACCGGCGCTGGTTGTCCAGCCTCGCCGCCCGATCGGTCTGCATCAGCGACTCGAACATGCCGAGCCCGGCCGGGATGTGCGGGCGCGGCTCCAGTTCGCCGGGATGGAAGTAACTGTCACCGGCGTTCAGCAGCCAGCCGTTGCCGGTGTCGACGGCGATCCCGGCGTGCCCCAGCGTGTGTCCCGCCAGCGGGATCAGCAGGATCTCCTCGGGCAGCCCGTCCAGCGGGCGCACCGCGTCGAAGCCGAACCACGGCTCACCCGAGTCCGCATAGGACGTCCATTGTGGACCGTGGGCGAACTGGACGCTTCGATAGCGTGCCGTTCCCAGTGCCGCCAGCTCCGTGGCATAGACGTGCACCCGCGCTTGCGGGAAGTCGACGAGCCCGCCCGCGTGATCCAGGTCGAGGTGGGTCAGCACGATGTCGCGGACGTCGGCGGGGTCGAAGCCGAGCTTGCGGATCTGGTGCACCGCGGTCTGGTCCTCGCCGCGGTCGGGACGGGTCAGGTGCACGAACTTGCGGCCGAGCCAGGCCTCCGCGTCGGTCGTGACGGGGGTGCCCATGCCGGTCTCGGCCAGCACCAGTCCGGTGGCGGTCTCGATGAGCAGGCAGTGGCACACCATGGTGGCGCGCCGGAACAACCCCGGCTTGCCGTCGACGAGCCTGCCCAGCGGCGGGCGCAGGGTGCCGCAATTGATGTGGTGGACACGCATCAGGAGAACTCCCGTTCCAATGTGGAGCGAAGGTGGGCGGCGATCGCGCGCAGCGGCGCGACGTCGCGTTGGGTGCGGGCCAGCAGCAGCCCGCCTTCGATGGCAGCGAGCATGATCACCGCGAGACCGTCCGCGCGTTCAATAGGAAGCCCTTGTCGCACAAGGTAGTCGACGAGGGTGCCGTGCCAGGAGTGGTAGCCGTCCGAGCAGGCTTGCTGGATCATGGCGCTTTCGGAAGCGGCGTCCAGCGCGACTGTCGCAAGTGGACACCCACGCTGGAAGTCGGATTCGGTCAGGGTGTCGGCGAGAAACCCGATCACGCGCTCGATCGCGGTGGCCGGATCGGGCGCCGCGCTGGCGACCGCGCGCAGTGCCTCCGCGATGCGGTCGCTGGAAAGCCGTACCGCTTCGGCGGCGAGCTGCTCCTTGCCGCCGGGGAAGTGGAAGTAGAGCGACCCCTTGGGGGCCCCGCCCGCCGTGGTCAGCTGGGTGAGGCCGGTGGCGTGGTAGCCCTGGGTCTGGAAGAGCTCGGCGGCGGTGTCGAGCATGCGCTGCCGGGTGTCGGTGCGACGAACCATGGGACGACCATAGCTCAAACTATGACGACCGGTCTAGTAAGTTTCGATGAGGCAGTTTGCTGCCATCGGGGCTGTGCCGCGCGCGGGCCGCTGGAACTCTCCATGACATGAGGAGAAACCTGGGGTGGGCAACGGTTCCGGTCGCGCTGACGCTCGCCGGATGCGCGGCCGCCGCGCCGCCCGCGGCTCCGAAACCCAGCCCGACCCCGGTGTCGGCCGCCGAGCTGGTCTCGTGGGTCGACGCGGCGTGCGGCGTCCGGGACGCGTTCGCGGCGTTCTGGAACTCGAGCGCGGCGGACTACCAGCGTCTGAAGGCGTCGGGTGATCAGAGCGGGACCGAGGCGTGGACGTACGTCAGCGCCCGGTCCCGTGAGCTGCAGACGCTGGCGAGCCGGCTCGGCGACCTGCCGCCGGTGAACGCCCCGGCCCCGACGGCCTGGCGGTCGGCACTGCGCGACACCCTGATAGCGCCGAAGGCCCAGCTCGCCGCCCTCGACAACGGTGCCACGCCCGGCGTCACGCCGGTTCCGGAGCTGATCGGGCGGGCGGATCAGGCGGCCACCGTGATCGCGAAGCTCGCCCTGCCGAAGCCCGACCTCGCGTCGGCCGATCCGGCGTTGACCGTCGCTTACGCCCAAGCTCCCCGCTGCACTCCGCCGAAGCCGGCGCCCACGACCACCACGGCCGCCCCACCTGCCGCGCCCCCACCTGCCAAGGACGGCGAGAACGTCGCTGCCTGCGCGGACGGCCAGTGTGAGGTCAAGGTCGCCAACCAGGTCCGGATCCCGGTCTTCGAGCTGAAGCTCACCGTCAAGTTCGCCGGCGGCGTGGTCACGGTGAGCACCAGTTTCCCCGGTGGGGGCGGTGGCACGTTCACCATCGGCGAAGGCGGGGCGGCCAGGGTCGGCCGCCCCGACGGCAGCGAGATCGCGCTCACTTTCAAGGGGGTCAACGCCGATGCCGCCGTCGTGGAGGTCACGACGAAGTGATCAGCCGCGCAGGACGTACCCGACGCCGCGGACGGTGTGGATCACCGGTGGCGGGCCGAGTTTGTGCCGCAGCTGCGCGATCAGCACTTCGAGCACGTTGGACGTCGGGGGCACCTGCTCGTCCCAGCCCGCGTCGGTCAGTTCGCGCCGCCGCACCGGCTCGCCGGCCGCGGCGAGCAGCCGCTCCAGGACCGCGAACTCCTTGCCCGTCAACGTCAACGCGACGCCGCCGCGTCGAGCCTCGTGCCGTCCGGTATCGAGTTCCAGGTCGAGGTACCGCAGTACCGGCGCGGGTCCGGAGTCGCCGCGGCGGCACAGGCTGCGCACCCGCGCGATGAGTTCGACCATCGCGAACGGTTTGACCAGGTAGTCGTCGGCCCAGGCCAGCCCGTCGATCCGGTCGGCGACCGTGTCGCGCGCGGTCAGCAGCAGCACCGGCACGCCCCAGCCGTCGCGGCGGCGTTCGCTGAGGTAGCCCAGGGAATCCCCGGCGGGCAGCATCCGGTCGAGCACGACGCAGTCGTAGGCGTTGACGCTCAGCGCTTCGTCGGTGTCCGGGAGGTCCTTGGCGACGTCGACGGCAAACCCCGAACCGCGAAGCGAAGCCTCGATGGCGAACCTGATGTCTTCGTCGTCCTCGGTGACCAACACGCGCACCCACCGACCGTAGCGTGGCGCGCCCGCAGCGTCACCCCGCCAGCTCCATCAGCCACCCGCGCCCGGCGGCCTTCGCGCCGGCCTGGAACCGGCTGCGCGCGCCGAGCCGGTGCATCAGGTCGGACACCATCCGCCGCACCGTCCGCACCGAAATGCCCAGCCGGGCCGCGGCGGACTCGTCGGTGTAGCCGTCCGCGAGCAGCATCAGCAGGTCCAGTTCCCGTCCGGTCAGCCCCGATCCGGTGCGCGCCGCGCCCGGCGTGAGCGGTGTTCCCGCGGGCCAGAGCCGTTCGAACAGCTCGACCACGGTCCGGACCACACTCGGCACGCGGAACGCGGTGAGCTCGCCGCGGTGATCCCCCGGCAGCAGCGTGAGTGCGCTGTCGACGACGAGCGCGGCCATCGGAACCGTCGCCACGGTCCGGATTTCGGCGCCGTGCGCGGCGAACGCGGCCAGCCGGCGGCCGGCCTCCGGCGTGATCCGCGCCTGGTCCGGCGTGAGCACCCGGTACCGCACACCGCGCCGCAGGTTGTCGCGGTCGACGGCGCGGAACGCCAGCAGCGGGTCGGCCGCGCTGGTCGACGCGGTCGCGACGATCACCTCGCGGGTCGCGGTCGCCAGCTTCGCGTCGATGCCGACGTACGGGGCACGCCCGGCCAGCAAGGAAAGGTGGGTCATGCGACACGCTCCAGCTGCCCGGACGGCGCCCGCGCCGGTCCCAAGTGGACGGTGGTGGCACCCGCGAGCGAGAAGTCCCGCCCGCGGGTCGTGACGACGGCGGCGCTGCGTCCGGTCGCGGGCAGCAGCGGCGCCACCTGAACGCGGTCGGCGGCGTCGTCGAACACCAGCAGCACCCGGCGTCCGGCGAGCTCCGAGCGCCACAGCGCGGCGCGTTCGTCCACATCGGACGGAATCAGCGCGGGCGGGAACCCGAGGCCGCGCAACAGCCTGTCGAGCACGGACGCGGTGGTCAGCTTTCCGCCGTGCAGGTCGACGAAGAACTGACCGTCGGGAAAGCGCTCGCTGACCCGGTGTGCCGCAGCCACCGCGAGCGCGGTCTTGCCCACTCCGGCCGCCCCGGTGACGACCACGGCGGGCGCGCAGCCGGTCAGCGCCCGGTCGAGCGCCAGGAGCTCCCGGTCCCGGCCGAGAAGGGGTGAGACAGCCCGGGGCAGCTCGCGCCGCGGCCGGTCCGGCGTCCCCGCGCCGTGCACCGCCTGGAACGCCTTCATCAGCTCGGGTCCCGGGCGCACCCCCAGCTCGGCGGCCAGCAGCCGCCGCGCCCGGTGGAACGTGGCCAGCGCCTGCGCCGGGCGCCCCATCGTGTGCTGGGCCCGGATCAGCCGCGCCCAGACGTCCTCGCGCAGCGGGTCGTCCGTGGTCAGCGCCTGCAGCGTGGTCACGGCGTCGGCCGTCCGCCCGAGCCCCAGCTGAGCCTGGGCGAGCGACTCCCGCAGCTGCCGGTTCAGCTCGTCGAGGCGCTCGACGGCGTCGTCCGCGACGACGTCCAGGCCCTCGAACGGCCGCCCCCGCCACAGCGCCAAAGCCTGCTCCGCCAGCGTGAACGCGGTCCCCGGCGCGCCCTCGGCCAGCGCCCCAGAGGCGTCGGCGGCCAGCGTCGCGGCGCAGTCGGCGTCCAGCTCGCCCGGGCCGACGTGCAACCGGTAGGCCCCCGCCCGGCCCTCGATGCGCGGGCCGCCGTCGTGCTCCGGCAACAGCCGCCGCAGCTGCCACATGTAGGTCTTCAGGTTCGCCTCGGCCGAGGCCGGCGCGTCCTGTTCCTGCCACGTGTTCTCGATCAGCCGGTCCACCGCGACCCAGGCGTTAGGCTGCACCAGCAGCGCGGCCAGCACCGTGGCGGGTTTCCCGCCCGCCGGCCGCCCCGTGACGCCGTCGCGGCCACGCACCTCGAGTGGCCCCAGGACCTGGAAGAGCACCATGCTCACACCCCCCTGCTCTGTGTGTGCCTACGATCGCGCCGTGTACCTGAGGTTCCGATGACAGCCGCGCGGGTGCTGGTCGTGGAGGACGACGAAGACCTCCGCGTGGCGATCTCCGCCGAGCTGAGCGGGAGCGGCCTGCGTGTCCGCGAGGCCGGTGACCTGGCCCAGGCCGCGGCCGAGCTGGCCGGGGGCGGGTTCGACTGCGCGGTGTTCGACCGGATGCTGCCCGACGGCGACTCGATCGGTTTCGTCCACCGCCGTCGCCAGGAGGGCTGGGCGGTGCCGGTGCTGTTCCTGACCGCGCGCGACAGCCTCGCCGACCGGGTCGCCGGTTTCGAGCACGGCGGCGACGATTACCTCGTGAAGCCGTTCGCGGTGGCCGAGATGAGCGCCCGCGTCCACGCGCTGTACCGCCGCGCGGGCGCCGGGCGGCCGTCGGTGCTGCGCCACGAGGACCTCGAAATGGACTGCGCCCGGCGGCAGGTGCGCCGCGCCGGGACGCTGCTCACCTTGAGCGACAAGGAATTCGCCGTGCTGGAGTACCTGCTTTCCCGGCCCGATCAGGCGGTCGGGCGGGACGAGCTGATCGAGCACTGCTGGGACACCAGCACCGACCCGATGTCCAATGTGGTCGACGTGGTGATCCGCCGGCTGCGGGTGAAGCTGGGCGAGCCCGAGGTCGCTGCACACCATCCGCGGCCGCGGCTACCGGATCGCGGCCCGGTGAAGGGATCCGCCGCCGATCGCCTCCGCCGCCTGCGGTGGCTGCTCACGTGCCTGTTCACCGGGCTGAACGCGGCCGGGCTGATCCTGTTCGCCTGGCTCGCCCTCAGCGCCGACATCCAGAAGCGCGAAGTGCAGCTGGACGGCGAGCTCGGGCGCGTCACGGCCTCGGTCAAGCGGCTGATCACCGGCGACCAGGACACCGTCGTCACCGCCTATGTCAGCCAGGACGACCTCAATTCGCGGTGCCCGCAGTTCGCGATCCTGCCCAGCGGCGCCGGCTCGTTCCAGCCGTACACGAGCGGGCGGACCTGCGTGCCGATGGACGGCAAGCGGCTGCAGGCGTTCGTCGACGAGTCCGTCCGCACCGGCGCCGATCTCAACGGCTACAGCAGCGGGACCGCGGGGGAAATGGTCCGCGTCGGGGTCGAGCCGTTCCGCAACCGCAACGGGCAGGACGCCGGCGCGGTGATCGCGGTCGTCGACGCGCGGGACACCCTCGCCGCCCACGACCGGCTGCAGCTGCTGGTCATCGGCGGGTGCGTGCTGCTGATCGGTGCACTGGCCGTGGCCGGGCACGTGCTGTCCGGGCGGGCGATCCGGCCCGCGACCGCGGCGCTGGAACAGCAGGAGATCCTGCTCGCCGAAACCGCGCACGACCTGCGGACGCCGGTCGCGGCGCTGCGCGCGCTCGCCGAGGCGGCGTTGCGCAATCCCGGCGAGAGCGCCGAGCTGCTGCCCAGGACCGTCCGGCTCGCGTCGCGGATGGGCAGCATCATCGACGGCCTGCTCGTGCGCGCCCGGCTCGCCGCCGGCGTCGAGACGCTGGCCATCCAGCCGGTCTGGCTGGACCAGCTCGTCAGCGGCGTCGTCGAGGAGACCCCGGCCGGCGACGCCCAGGTGACGCTGGTCGTGGCGCCGACGAAGGTCAACGCCGACCCGACGCTGGTCCAGCGCGCGGTGGCGAACCTGCTCGACAACGCGCTGCGCTACGGACGGCGTCCCGGTGCCGAGGCGATCGTGCACATCACCGTCGCCGGTGGCCGGGTGACCATCGCCGACAGCGGGCCGGGCATCGACGCGACGGTCGCCGAGGAGACGTTCGACCGGTTCTCCAGCGGTGGCGGATCGAGCGGGCTCGGGCTGTCGATCGTGCGGTGGGTGGCGCTCGCGCACCACGGCAGGCTGCGTGTCTACAACGCCGAAGAAGGCGGCGCGATCTTCGAACTGGAGCTCCCCGAGGCGGCCTGACCAGGCAATGTACTCAGGGAGCTACTTTCTGTACCGGCGTCTTCTATGATCAGGCGGTGCCGGAGAGGGGATTCAAGCGGCGTCTGCCGCTGACGGTCATGGCCGCCACGTGCCTGGCGGTGGTGATCGCCGTCGCCACGGGGGTCGCCAAGCCGGTCCCGGGGCTGGAGCTGACGCAGGCCGGGCACTGGCTGATCAACCCGAGCCTCGGCCTGGTCGTGTTCGTCAACGGGGCCAACAAGTCGGTGGACGCCCAGGTGCCGGTGTCCGGCCTCGAGCCGGGCTCCGACGTGGTCCAGGGCGACACCAACGGGTACGTCATCGGCCAGAACCGGGTGATCGAGTTCGGCAAGTCGGACCTCTCGGTCGACCGCGTCCTGGAGCCGCCGGTCACCGGCGAGCGGCCGGTCGCGGTCGAAACCGCCGGTGGGCCGTACCTGGTGTATCGCGAGGCCGGCCGGGTCGTCCGTCTCGGCGACGCCTTCACCTCCGTCGACACCGGCGGCTCGCTCGGCGACCCGGTGGCCACTTCCGACGGCACCCTCTGGCTGCACCGCCTGCACGACGGCCTGCTCTGCGAGCTGCCCAAGGGCGGGGACACCGCCACCTGCGCGGTGCGGGTCCCCACGGGCCACACCGGCGCGCTGTCGGTGGTCGGCGACTCGGCGGTGTTCCTCGACACGACCGCGGACTCGGTCCAGGCCGTCACCCCCGCCGGGCTCGGCAAGCCGCTCGCCATCCACGCCGACGTCAGCTCGGCCGCGCAGGTCGCGCCAGCCGACGCGGGCGGGCGGATCGCGGTTCTCGAGCCGGGCGCGCGCAAGATGTACCTCGTCGACGCCAGTGGCGTGAGCACCGGCCGTGAGCCTGGTCCGCCCGCCACCGTCAGCCTGGAGGACGGCCAGTACTCGCGGCCGACCGCGAGCGCGTCCGCCGTGGTGCTGCTGGATCTGACGCACAACTCGGTGCTCACCTTCTCGCCTGACGGCAAGCACCGGCAGTCGACGACGATCCCGCCGGAGAGCGGGCCGCCCAAGCTGGCGCGCGGCGAGGACAAGCGGGTCTACGTCGATGGCGGGCAGGGCAACCACGTCATGGTCGTGGATCCCGAGGGCTCGGTCTCGCAGGTCGCGGTGACGGCGGACAAGCCGCCGGTGCCGCAGTCGCAGGCTCCGCCGCCGCCTTCGTCGACCACGCAGCTGCCTCCGCAGCGCGGTGGTGGCAACGGCGACCGGCCCAAGCCACCGCCGGCGAAGACACCGCCGTCCACCTCGCAGAAGGCGCTTCCGGCGAGCCCGCCCGGTATCCCCGGCGGCCTCCAAGCGACGCTTTCGGGTGCCGCAGCACAGGTCAGCTGGGGTGCGGCGACGCCGAACGGTGCTGTCGTGACGGGCTATCGCGTGTCGTGGACACCGGCGTCCGGCTCGGGCGCGGGCTCGGCCTCGCTCAGCGGTGGCACGCGATCGACGTCGATCCCGAACCTGCGGGACGGCGTCACGTACACGATCACGGTCGCGGCGGAGAACAGCGCCGGGCGCGGCGCCCCGGCGTCGGCGCGGGTCACGCGACCCGCCGCCCCGAAGCCGACGATCACCATCAGCCGCGGCAAGACCGGGACTTACGACCACACCTGCGAAGCACCGGCGTGCGCCAAGATCCACGTGGTGCTGAAGGGTTTCAAGCCGGGCACGCACGTTTTGGTCCGGCCGTGGTCGAGCGACCCGGACTACAGCAACGAGGGTCGCGGTGTCGATTTCCCGTCGAGCGGCAGTTTCACCTTCGAGGCGTTCGACTTCGGGCAGGTCGGCAACCAGGTCTGGGTGATCACGGACACCGGCGTGAAGTCCAACGTCATGACCTGGCCGTCGGGCTAGGGAGCGGGACTAGCGGACGCAGTGGGCGCCGCGCACGCCCTTGCTCTGGCTTTCGAAGGGCACGATGCCATCGGTGCCCTGGATGAGGAAGCAGTACTGGCGCCCGGGTTCGACGGGGACGGTGTAGCCGGCGCCCTCGGCGTAGAGGGTCTTCCGCGGCAGGTCCGCGCCCGCGACGATCACGGCGTACTGCAGCGTCGAGTCGGTGCTCTGCCACTTGAGCTCGACGGTCGTGCCGTGGTCGATCGGATCGGCCAAGTCGATGTGCACGACCTTCGTGGCCGACGTCGCCGCGGCGGTCATCGGGTCGCTCGTCACCGGCGGCACGCTCAGCTCGCTCGGCTGGTTCCGCAGCAGGAAGAACCCGGCGGCGGCGAGCGCGACCGCCCCACCGGCGGCGAGGGCGAGGATCAGCCGGGTTTTGCCTTTACCGGCGGATTTCGCGTGCTCGGGGCCGTACTCCAGGATCGGCGCGCCGAGCGGCCTCGGCCCGCGCGCGGCGGCGGTGCCGAGGGTGTCCGGGCCGATCATCGCGCCCAGCCGCGAAGCGACGAGGGTGGCGTCGATCGGGCGCGCGTCGGGATTGCGCTCGAGCAGTGACGACACGAGATGGCCCAGGCCCGCGGGGAGACCGGGCCGGTCGAGCGGGGGAATCTGGCCGCTGAGCACGCGCAGCGTCAGCTCGTCCGCCTGCTGTTCCGCCACCGGCGCCCGGCCGACGAGCGCGAAATAGAGGAGCGCGCCGAGGCCGTAGAGGTCGGTGCGCTCGTCGAGCATGCCCTCGCCGAGCGTCTCCGGGGCGAGGAAGCCGTTGGGGGAATCCGCGGGGAACGCCTGGCGCAGCGCGAGCCCGAAGTCCGCCAGCACGGGCGCGCCGGACGCGCGGAACAGCACGTTGCCCGGCGTCATGCCGCCGTGGACGAGACCCGCTTGGTGCGCGGCCGCGAGCGTTGTCGCGAGGGCTTCGCCCAGGGAAAGGGCGTCCTCGACGGACAGCGGCCCGAACGTCTCGATGAGGTCGGCCAGCGACTGCGTGCAGAGCTCCATCCGGACGGCGAACCGGCCGTCGGGCTGGTCTTTCACCTCGGCGGGGACCAGCACCGTGCCGAGCTCGCGCAGGGTGCCCAGCGCGTCGAGCTCCTTGTCGAGCTCGGCCCGCGTGCGGCGGTCCGCGCGGCCGGGATACACCTTGAGCGCGAACGCTTCGCCGGTCGCGTCGTCCATTCCGGCCAGCACGGTGGCGACCGGGCCCTCGCCCAGCGGCACCAGCTCGTCGTCTTCCATCGTCCCCAGTCTGTCATCCGCGTGCCGGTGGCGGTGCACGTGTCCGGTTCCTGCCGATGTACCGCGGATGTATTCGCCATGGACCCCCACCGGTCACTCTTGCTGCCGCGGCGGCGGTTTCGGGCCGCCGGTGACCAGGGAGGCGAACATGAATCGGAATCTGCGGCGAGCGGCCGTCTATGGGGTGGCCGGGCTGGCGACCGCCGCGATCGGCGCGTCGACGGCGAGCGCGTTGGCGGAAAACTCGGTGAACGAAGCGGCGCCCGTCCTGCTCCGGCTCCCGCTCCGCGCCCGCGGTGAAAACACCCGCTCCCGTGGTGGCCAAGCCGATCCATCCCGCCGCGCCGGAGCGTCCGGCCCCGCCGGTCCGGCACGTCGAGCCCGCCGCGGCGCACCACACGGCCGTTCCGGTGGCGCTCTCGAAGCCGCACGTGAAGAAGGTTCGGACCGCTGTGGCGCCGCAGAAGCGATTCGTCGTGCAGGCGGCAGCTCAGGTCCCGGCGGCCGCCCGGGTCGCGGTCGCACCTCAGACGTTGGACACCGCAGTCAAGGCGGTTGACAACGCGCACAAGGCCGTCAAGGACGCCGAAAAGGTGCTGCACAAGGCGAAGGAGCAGCTCTCAAAGTCCAAAAAGGACCTGGAGAAGCTGCGTGACGCGATGAAGCCGTCGTCGGGCAAGAAGCCCTGCGACGACGACCCGGCCGCGCATCACCAGATCAAGAAGACCGACTTCCCCGCCGAGCTGGCCAAGCGGATCGCCCAGCACCGCACGGAAGGCAAGCACGTCAAGAAGACCACGTCGGAATCCGGCGGCGTGGTCACGAAGACGGCGACCTCGTCGGGCAACGGCGTGTACTCGTCGTCGACGGCGACCTCCACCAACGGCACCGTCTCCGCCGACGCCTGGTGACGCCATGACGGCCACGCTGGAACCCACCCGGTACATCGTGATCCCGCAGGACGTCTGGGAAGACCAAGTTCCTCCTCTTCCCCCTGTGGAAGAAGAGGAAACGGTCGACGACGGCTTCCTGGAGTGCGAACCCAAGCCGTTGAGCCTGGGCGCCTATACGGGCCTGGGCGGCGCGTCGGGCTCACTGGCCTTCGGCATTGCCGCGGGCGCGCTGGTCACCTCGCCGATCGGCCTGGTGATCGGTGTGGCGGCGGGCGTTTTCGGTGGCCTGATGGGCCATTCACTCGCCGAAGAACTTTACGAGCGCAAGCACTGAAGGGAGAACTGTCGATGACAGTGGACAAGGTGATCCGAGGTGTGGTGACGGCCGGCTTCGGGGTGGGCGTTGCCGCGGTGTTCGGAATTCTGGGGGCGCAGTCCGCGGATGCCGCGCCGTCGCCGTCGCCGTCGCCAAGCTCGCCCGCGGACATCGCGAGGCAGGATGCCGCGGACAAACGGACCGCCCAGGGCGCGAAGGTGAATTCGTCCGCGGATGACGCGAAGCAGGACGCGGACGACAAGCGTACGGCCGCCGATGCCGGGAATTCGGCTCGACAACAAGAGCGTGCGCAGGGGCGTAAGAACGCTGAGCGGGAGAAAGCCGAGTCGCACGAGAGTGGGTCGAAGGCGAATTCGTCTTCAGATGATGCGAAGCAGGACGCGAACGACAAGCGCAAGGCCTCGGATTCCGGGAATTCGGATCGGGAGGATCAGCGTGCGCGGGGGCGCGAGAAGGCTGAGCGCAAGGAGAACTCGTCTGCGGACGACCAAAAGCAGGACGCCGAGGACAAGCGTACGGCCGCAGACGCCGGGAATCCGGTTCGCAAGCAAGAGCGTGCGAAAGGCAAGGCGGCCGCGAAGCGGGAAGCCGATCGGCAGGAGATCCAGCGGGAGGTGGAGTCGTTCGGATTCGCCCCGACGGATGGCTTGGCCACCACCGGTGCGATGACTGACGGCTTCGCGGCCGCGGCGGACGAAGCGCTGGACGAGCCTGGGAAGAAGGCCCGCGCGGCTCGCGACGCGGCGTACGCCTACGTCAACGCTTCGAAGACCGCGCGGAAGAGCGGTGTTCCGGTGTCGTCGGAAGAGCGTGCGCGTATCGCCGATCTCAACGCGAAGGCGAAGGCAGCGGCTGACGAGGCGAAGGCCGCGATGACCAAGGCCGGGACGCTGCCGAAAGGGCTCGCGACGGTGAGCAAGATCGCCGGCAAGGTATCCCCGGTGCTCGTCGCCGGCAGTGAGGTGTACGAGGTCGCGGTGAACGACAAGCCCGTGGACGAGGCCATCGCCGAAGGGGTCGGCTCGGTCGCCGGAGGCATCCTGGGCGGGATCGGTGGTGGGGCGCTGGGAAGCATCGTGCCCGGTCCCGGGACCGCCATCGGCGCCACGGGGGGTTCACTCGCCGGTGGCTACATCGGCGGCGCCGCCGTCGAGAACAGCTACAAGTGGGTGAAGGAGGGCGTTTCCCGGCCTGGCTATCACCGCTTGGAGAAGTAACCGTCAGGCATGGTGGGTGGCGTACGTCCGCGCCACCCACCATCGCGAATGTACCGCGGACATCGGTGTTCCCGTACCTGGTCGCTTACGCTGAGCAGGTGGCAGGATAGGGCCGAACGGTCCAACGGGGGACGACGCCGAGGGGGCAGGGTGAGCAAGTCCAGGGCCGGGGAGGCCTACGCACTGATCGCGGCGAACATCCAGGGGGTGATCCGCGGCAAGCCGGAGGTCGTGCGGCTCGCCGTCGCCGCCCTCTTCGCCGAAGGGCACCTGCTCATCGAGGACGTCCCGGGCCTCGGCAAGACCACGCTGGCGCGCTGCCTCGCCCGCAGCATCGGCGGCAGCTGGAGCCGGATCCAGTTCACCCCGGACCTGCTGCCCGGTGACATCACCGGCGTCACCGTCTACCACCAGAAGGACGAGCGGTTCGCCTTCCATCCCGGCGGCGTCTTCTCCAACATCGTCGTCGCCGACGAGATCAACCGTGGCACGCCGAAAACGCAGTCCGCGCTGCTCGAGGTGATGTCCGAGCGGCGGGTGACCGTGGACGCCGTCGGGCACGAGGTGCCGCGGCCCTTTCTCGTCATCGCCACCCAGAACCCGATCGAGATGGAGGGCACCTACCGGCTGCCCGAAGCCCAGCTCGACCGGTTCCTGATGCGGATTTCGGTCGGCTACCCCGATCTCGAGTCCGAGATCATGGTGATCATGGGTGACTGCGCCGGCGTCACGGCCGACGACCTGCCCGCGGTGGTCGACATCCCGATGCTGCTCGACGCCATCGCCGAGGTCCGGGCCAGCCATCTGGACCGCGCGGTGTGCGAGTACGCCGCCCGGCTCGCCGCCGCCACCCGCGGCCATTCCGCGGTCCGTTTCGGCGCCAGCCCGCGCGGCAGCATCGCGCTTGTCCGGGCCGCGCAAGCGCTTGCGGCGACGGAAGGCCGCCAGTTCGTCACCCCGGACGACATCAAGGACATCGCCGTCCCGGTGCTCGCCCACCGGCTCGTGCTCACCGCCGAAGCCGAGCTGAACCAGCGCGGCGCCGCGGACATCGTGGCCGACGTGCTCGCCGCGACCCCGGCACCGGCGATGAACCACGCGGGCTACTGACCATGCGGCTGACCGCCCGCGGAGTGGTCCTGCTCGTCGTGTCGGTGCTGCTGCTCGGTGTTGCGGAATGGGCGGGCTACCCGCTGTTCCGCGTCCTCGGCGCGGTCGGGCTCGCCGCCGTGGTCGCCGCGGTCGTCGTCACCGCGCGCGGTCTGCGCGTCGACGTCACGCGCGAGGTCTACCCGGACCGCGTCGAGCGTGGACGTCCGGCGCTCGCGAAGCTGACGGTTCGCAACCTCGCCGGTCATCGCCAGCGAGGTTTCGACGCCTGGGACAAGGCGGGCAGCGCCGTCCAGACCGTCCGGATCCGGCCGCTCGCCCAGGACGCCGAGGCCACCTACCGCTACGAACTCCCGACCGGCCGCCGCGGCAGGCTCCCGGTCGGTCCGCTGACGCTGCACCGCGTCGACCCGTTCGGCTTGGCCCGCAACAGGCTTTCCGCAGGGGAGACGGCCACGCTCTGGGTGCACCCGCGCCGCCATCCCGCGCGCGCCCTGATCGGCGGCTACCCGCGTCACCACCACGACGGCAGCACGACCGACGACTCGCTGCGCGGCTCGCTCGACCTGCGTGACGTCCGCGAGTACCAGCCCGGTGACGAAGTCCGGCACCTGCACTGGAAAGCCACCGCGCGCACCGGCCGGATGATGGTCCGCGACTACGCCGATCCGCAACAGCCGCGATTCACGCTTCTGCTCGACACCCGCCGCACGTCCTTTGCGCCCGAGGTTTTCGAAGAGGCTGTCGACGTCGCCGCGTCGCTGCTGCACGCGTCCGCGATGGCCGGGCACCACACCCGGCTCGTCGGCTCGGCCGGGCTCGACCTCGCCACCGCCGGGGGTCCGCTCGCCTCGCGGCTCCTGCTGGACGAGCTTTGCCAGCTCGGTCAGGACGCCGGGGAGGCGCTCGTGCCGCGTGAGCTGGCGGCCGCGCGCGATCAGGGCGGCTGCCTGATGGTCGTCACGACCGGCGGGCTCGAAGGATTGGCCGTCCTGCGGCCGCGCTATTCCTCGCTGTTCCTCGTCGACCTCGCGGCCGAGCCCATCGCGGTGCCGGGCGTCCGCGTGATCACCGCCGCCGACGCCGCGCACGCGGTCCGCCGCTGGAACGAGGTGGTCGGATGAGCCGCCTCACCGTCGCGTTCGTCCTGCTCGCCGCCGCGGTCGCCGGCCTGTTCTTCGCCCCGGTGTTCGGGGTGACGGCGTTGCTCGCGCCGATCGGCGTGCCGCTGGTGTTGCTCTTCGGCGTCACCGAGCTTTGTGCGCGCTGGGAATCCCTGGCGTCGTGGCGGCCGATGCTGCTGCTCGTCGTCGGGCTGATCGGCGTCGTCGAGACTGTGCTCTATCCGACGACGGCCGGCGGAATTCCCACCGGGGCAACGTTTTCCGCGCTCGCGGACGGCGTCACCGAATCCTGGCGGCTCGTGCTGCAGTCCACCTGGCCCGCGCGCCCGGAGCCGTCGGCGCTGGTGTTCCTGCCGCTGCTGGTGCTGCTCGCCGGGGTGCTCGGCGTGGAGCTGCTGCGGCTGCGGCGGCCGATCCTGGCGCTGCTCCCGAGCTTCGCCGTCGTGGCGATCAGCCAGCTTTTCCAGGCTCTGTCCGGATTTCCGGCCCTGTTCGCGGGCCTCGGATACGCGGCGGTCGCGGGCGGGGTGTTCGTCCTGATGCCGCAGGCCGACGTCGAGGGCCACCGCGGCAAGGTTCCCGCGTTGATGCTGGCCGTGCCCGCGGTGGTGCTCGGCGTGGTCTGCGCGCTCGTCGCGGGCCTGCTCCTGCCCGCGCCCGGCCCGGCGTACTCGCTGAAGCAGGATCAGCTCGCCGAGCTCAACGCGCGGGTCGCGAGCCCGCTGGACGACCTCGCCTACCGGCTGGAACATCCGGACACGACGGTGTTTTCCTTCCGCGGCGACGCCGGCACCGATCGCTGGCCGCTGGTCGTGCTCGACGACTTCGACGGCGTCAACTGGACGCCCGGCAGCCGCTACCGGCGGCTCGGCACGGAACTTTCACCCGGCCCGGCGGTCACCGTTCCCACGCAACGCGAATCGGCGACGATCACGACGAACCTGCCTGGGCCGTGGCTGCCCAGCCAAACCTGGCCCGCCGCGGTCGGCGGGGCCGCGCCGCTGGTGGAGGAGTCGCAGGGCACGCTCTGGCTGCCGCGTCCCGCCGGTGGCCCGCAGCAGTACACGTTGAGCTGGTGGGCGCCGGAGATCCACCCGGCGGACCTGCTCGACGCGGCACTCGACCCGTCCGCGCCCGGCGGGCTCGACGAGATCGGCAACGTGCCGCTGGAGGTCTCGCAGCTCGCCCGGACCGCGGTCGGCGGGCTGCGCCCGAGCTTCCGGATCGCGCTGGCGCTGGAGCGCTACCTGCGTGACAACTACCGCTTGGCCACCGGATCCGATCTGCCCGGCGGGCACGGCTGGCCGCAGCTGCGGAAGTTCCTGTTCGAGACCAAGCTGGGCACGAGCGAGCAGTTCGCGAGCGCGTACGTCGCCCTCGCGCGGACGCTGGCCATCCCGGCGCGGCTGGTGGTCGGTTTCCGGACGCCGGACAAGCCCGACGCGAGCGGCGGCTACACCGTGCACAACGGCGATGTCGTGGCCTGGCCGGAGGTCGCCGTCGCCGGTGTCGGCTGGGTGGCGCTGGATCCGACGGGCTCGGCGCGCACCGGAACCGCCGGCGCGAGCAGCCTCGCCGCGGTGACCGCGCAGGCTCGCGCGCAGCTGCCGCCGCCCGAGCAGTTGCAGGACCGTCCGCTGCCTGGCCAGGACGCCGGGCCCGGTGGAGACGGCGGCGGCGATAGTGGCTGGACGTTCCCGTTCGGCCCGGTCCTGATCGCACTCGCGGCGCTGGTGGTGGCCTGGTTCGCCGGGATTCCGCTGGTCAAGACCGTGCGAGCGTGGCGACGACGGCGTCAGCCAGGCATCGGTGCGGTGCTCGGCGCGTGCCGGGAGGTCAAGGACCGGCTGCGCGAGCACCGCGTCCCCTGCACCGCGGGCATGACGGTCCGGGATCTGGCGGTGGCCGCCGACGGCATCGGCGGTCAGTCCACAATGGATGGATTGCGGCTGCTGGGGTCCACTGTGGACGTCGCGCTGTGGTCGGGGGTGGGGACCGGGCCGCACTCCGGGCCGCAGGCATGGGACGCGGTCCGTGAAGTCCGGCGTGGTTTGGCCGGCCGTGGACTGCGGGCGCGGCTGCGCGCTGCCGTGGATCCGCGGACTTTGTTGCCCGCCCGCTGAAAAAATCATGCGCGGCATCCGGGTGAGCGCCCTGGTTTGTCCTGGCGCCGCGGCGGAGCATCACTAAGCGTGAGCGAACAAGACTTCGTGGCGCTGCCCGGTAGCGCCCGCAAACAGCTGTCCGATGCCGAGCTCGTGGAAGCCGTCGACCCGCAGGAGCGGATCACCGTCACCCTCGTCCTGCACCGCCGATCGTCAATTCCTGACGAGCTCGTCGAGGGTCCGGCCACCCTCAGCCGAGCCGAGCTGGCCGAGCGGCACGGTGCCGATCCGGCCGATGTCGAAGCAGTCCGCGCGGCCTTGCGTGACACCGGCCTGGAGGTCGTCGGCGTCGATTCCGCATCACGCAGGGTGACCGTTCGGGGGATGGCCGAGGCGCTGATGCGGACGTTCGGCACCGAGCTCGCCTACCTCCGGACGCCGAACGGGACCGTTCGCGCGCGGACCGGCGAACTCCGCGTGCCGGCTGAACTGGACGGAATCGTGGTGGCCGTGCTCGGTCTCGACAACCGGCCACAGGCGCAGCCGTACGTCATGCAGGCCGCGGCGGCGCAGCGCCAGTCGTACCGGCCGGACGCGCTGGGGACGGTCTACCGGTTCCCGTCCGGGACCGACGGCTCGGGCCAGACGATCGCGATTCTCGAACTGGGCGGGGGATTCGTCCAGTCCGAATTGGACACTTACTTCACCGGGCTCGGCATCGCCGGGCCGCAGGTCACCGCCGTTGGCGTCGACGGCGGCCGGAATTTCCCCGAGGGAACCGCGAATTCGGCCGATGGAGAAGTGCTGCTGGACATCGAAGTCGCCGGCGCGCTCGCGCCCGGGGCGAAGCAGCTCGTCTACTTCGCGCCCAACACCGACCGCGGCTTCCTGGACGCGCTGACCACCGCGGTGCACGCCGATCCCAGTCCCGCCGCGGTCAGCATCAGCTGGGGCGCGCCGGAAGACCGCTGGACCGAGCAGGCGCGCAACGCCTTCGACGAGGCGCTGGCCGACGCGGCCGCGTTGGGCGTGACGGTCACGGCCGCCAGCGGCGACAACGGAAGCGCCGACGGCGAGACGGACGGGCAGCAGCACGCGGACTTCCCGGCGTCCAGCCCGCACATCCTGGCCTGCGGCGGCACGAACCTCGACGCCGACGGCGCGGGCGAGGTCGCCTCGGAGACCGTGTGGAACGCGGGCGGCGGCGCGACCGGAGGCGGCGTGAGCGCGACATTCGGCCTGCCCGCCTACCAGGAACACGTCGGCGTCCCGAAGCGCCGGGGCAGCGGCACGATCGGACGTGGCGTCCCGGACGTCGCCGGGGTGGCGGATCCGGCGAGCGGGTATGAGGTGCTGGTGGACGGCGAGCGGCTGGTGTTCGGCGGGACGAGCGCGGTGGCGCCGTTGTGGGCGGCGCTGGTCGCGCGGCTCACCCAAGCCCTCGAACGGCCACTGGGCCTGATCCACACCGAGCTGTACGCGGGCGCGAAGGCAGGTCAGGTCCAGCCGGGCTTCCGCGACATCACGAAGGGGAACAACGGCGCGTACAAGGCGAAGTCGGGTTGGGACGCCTGCACCGGACTCGGCGTCCCCGACGGTGAAGCACTCCTCGCCGCTCTTCGTCCTCAGTAGCCGCAAGTCCGTGAATGCCACATTGAGGGCCAAAGACGCCGTCAATGTGGCATTCACGGACTTGGGTAGGGTCGGGGAATGGGTAACCCGACCGGTCAGCAGTTCGAGATCATCCGCGGCAACGCGCGCGCCGTCGTCACCGAAATCGGCGCGGGGCTGCGCGCGTTCGAAGTCGGCGGAGTGCCCTACGTCGAGGAGTTCGGCGAAGACGAGAAGCCGCCGAAGGGCGCGGGCCAGGTCCTGCTGCCGTGGCCGAACCGCACCAAGGGCGGCCAGTGGGTGTTCCAGGGCGACAAGCAGCAGCTGGAGATCACCGAGGAAGCGCGCGGCAACGCCATCCACGGGCTCACCCGGCACTCCGAATGGGAGCTGCTGGAGCACGCCGAATCGTCGATCACGCTGGCCGTGGACGTCGAGGCGCAGCCCGGCTGGCCGGTCCCGCTGCGCGCGACGATCACCTACGAGCTCTCGCCGCGCGAGCTGATCATCACCCACGACATCCGCAACGAGGGCGAGCAGCCGATCGGCGTCGGCCTCGGCACGCACCCGTACTTCCGGATCGGCGACGTCCCGACCGACGAGCTCACCTTGACGCTGCCCGCGAGCCGCGTCCGCCCGTACGTCGGTGACCAGCAGATGCCCTACGCCGAGGAGCAGGACGTCGAGGGCACCGAGTACGACTTCCGCGCGGGCAGGCTGCTCGAGGGCGTCGATCTCGACACCGCGTTCGGCGGCCTGAGCACCGCCGAGGACGGCAACCACCACTTCGTCCTCAGCCACGGCGACGAGCGGTTGCTGGTCTGGACCGGACCCGATTTCCGCTGGTCACAGGTGTTCACCCCGGCTGATCTGGTCGGGCGCGGCCGGGCCGTCGCGATCGAGCCGATGACCTGTCCCGCCGACGCGCTCAACACCGGCACGGACCTGATCGAGCTGGAGCCGGCGAGCTCGTGGTCGGGCAGCTGGGGAATCCGGGTGCTCTGACGCCCGGCGTGCACGGGGGCCCGGTAGTTCGTTAGCGTGGCGAACCATGGCGAAGGCAATAGTCGGGGGCTACGTCCTCCCTATCGGCGGTGACCCCATCGAGGGCGGCACGGTCCTCATCGAGGACGGCAAGATCGTCGCGGTCGGCGCGGAGGCCGACGTCGACATCCCGGAGGACGCCGAGCTCGTCGACGCCGCCGGGACCTGGGTGCTCCCCGGCTTCATCGACGCCCACGCGCACCTCGGCGTGCACGAGGACGGCGAAGGCTGGGCGGGCAACGACACCAACGAGATGACCGACCCGAACGGCGCCCGGTTCCGCGCGATCGACGGCATCGACCCGTACGAGCCGGGCTTCGACGACGCCCTGGCCGGCGGCGTGACGAGCGTGGTCATCAAGCCGGGGTCGGGCAACCCGATCGGCGGGCAGACCATCGGCGTCAAGACCTGGGGCCGCAGCGTCCTGGACATGATCTTCGCCGAGCACGTCAGCGTGAAGAGCGCGCTCGGCGAGAACCCGAAGCGGGTCTACGGCGACAAGAAGGTCACGCCGTCGACCCGGCTCGGCGTCGCGGCGATCCTGCGTGAGGCTTTCACCAAAGCGCGTAACTACCAGGCCAAGCGTGACCACGCCGCAGCCGAAGGCAAGCCGCACGAGATCGATCTGACTCACGAGACACTGGGCAAGGTCCTCGACGGCGAGCTGTACTGGGACCAGCACGTGCACCGCGCGGACGACATCGTCACCGCGATCCGGCTGGCCGACGAGTTCGGCTACAAGCTCGTGATCAACCACGGCACCGAGGGCCACCTGATCGCCGACCTGCTCGCCGAGCGGAACGTGCCGGTGATCCTGGGCCCGCTGTTCACCACGAAGTCGAAGGTCGAACTGCGCAACCGCACGCTGCGATCCGCCGGCATCCTGGCGCGCGCCGGGGTGAAGATCGCGATCACCACGGACCACCCGGTCATCCCGATCAACTTCCTGGTCTACCAGGCCGCGCTGGCGGTCAAGGACGGCCTGGACCCGGTGACGGCGCTGCGCTCGCTGACCGTCCACCCGGCCGAGATGCTGAGCCTCGACGACCGGATCGGCTCACTGAAGCCGGGCCTGGACGCGGATGTGGTGCTGTGGTCGGGCGACCCACTGGACGTCATGAACCGGGCTTTGCGGGTGTTCATCCGGGGCGCGGAGGTCTACCACTTCGACGAGTCCCTCGGCGAGGGCGTCTCGGCCGACCGCCGCTACCGCGAGGCAAGGTAAGGACTCGTGAGCGTTCCGGGCGGTGTAGAACCGCCCGGAACGCTCACGACGTCAGCGCGTCGAGGTCGATCTTGACCGGGAAGGGCACGTCGGTCACGAAGGTGCCTGTCACCGCGGACGCGTCTTGATAACCGAATTCGCCCGCCTGGTGGCAGGCCACCAGCGAAACCGGCGCGCTGATATCGACAATCCAGTAGTGCGGGATGCCCGCGTCTGCGTATTCGTCGTGCTTGACCTGATAGTCGGTTCGTTTCGAGCCCGGCGACACGACCTCGACCACGATCAGCACCTCGTCGGCACGGAACATGTCGGCTTCGTCGTCGACGCGGTTGTTGGCTTCCCGGTAGGTGACCATCAGGTCAGGCCGTCGCGAAAAACCCGGAGCACCACGGGGAACCAGCCCGAGATCGACATCGAGGTCCAGCGAGAAGTCCAGATCCGGTGGAAGCTGACGTTCCAGTTGCTGCCCCAACAGGTAAGCCGCCTTGTTGTGCTTTCTGCTGGGACTGGGTGACATCACGAGGCGACCCTCCACGAGCTCGGTGAAACCGGAATCGGTCTCACCGAGCGCCGCGTACTCCTCGATCGACAGCAGGTGATCCGGGATCTCCCACCGTCGACCGGCATGCGGCTCGGGAAGTGCTGTCACAGCGTCTCCTCACGTCATCCGCATTGTCGCACGACCACGGTATAACCAAAAGTGATCGCATCAGTGCGGATTGTGAGATTGCGGGAGGCTAAGAGGCCTTCAACTCGCGGGCAATGACCATGCGCTGGATCTGGTTCGTGCCTTCGAAGATCTGCGGCACCTTCGCCTCGCGCATGTACCGCTCCACCGGGAAGTCCCGCGTGTACCCGGCGCCGCCGAGGACCTGCACCGCGTCCGTCGTCACCTTCATCGCGCCGTCGGTCGCCACGAGCTTCGCGATCGACGCCTGCCGCTGGAACGGCATCCCGCGGTCACGCCGGCGCGCCGCGTCCAGGTACGTCGCGCGCGAGGACTCCACCGTCGCGGCCATGTCGGCCAGCATGAACTCGACGCCCTGGAAGTCGATGATCGGGCGGCCGAACTGCGAACGGCCCTTCGCGTACGCCACGGCCTCGTCCAGCGCCGCCTGCGCCAGGCCCACGGCGCACGCCGCGATGCCCAGCCGTCCCGAGCTCAGCGACGACAGCGCGATCTTCAGCCCATGCCCGACGTCGCCGATGAGACGCTCCGAGGACACGCGCGCGCCGTCGAAGTGCAGCTGCGCTGTCGGGGAGCCGGTCAGACCCATCTTTCGCTCGCGAGGAGCGGCTGAGACGCCCTGAGTGGCCCCGTCGACGAGGAGGCACGAGATGCCCCGGCCGCCTTCGTCGCTCGTACGCACCATCGTCGTGTAGAAGTCCGCAACCCCCGCGTGCGTGATCCACGCCTTCGTGCCGTTTACGACGTACTCGTCGCCGTCGAGACGCGCGCGCGTCGACAGCGCTGCGGCGTCCGAGCCCGCCTGGTTTTCCGACAGCGCGTACGCGCCGAGAAGGCCGCCTTCGAGCATGTCGGGGAGCCAGCGGTCGCGCTGCGCGTCGCTGCCGTAGTGCGCCAGGGCGTAGCAGGACATCGTGTGTACCGACAGGCCGACGCCGACGGTCATCCACGCGGCCGCGATCTCCTCGAGAACCTGCAGGTAGACCTCGTACGGCAGTTCGCCGCCACCCCAGCGCTCGGCGTACGGCAGTCCGAGCAGCCCCGACTTGCCGAGCAGGTGGAACTGCTCGCGCGGGAACTGCTCGTTCTCCTCGGCCTCGCTCGCCCGGGGCGCGAGTTCCTCGCGCGCGATCTCGGTGGCCAGCTCGAGGAGGGATTCGGCCTCCGAGCTGGGGAGCAGACGTTCCGCCGGCATGCTGTCCTCCATCCCAATTGCTCTTGGGGGTCCAAGGGGCTTGCCCCGGCTGGGGTCTGGGGTTCGACCTCAGGGGTTCCAGTACTGAAAACAGTACTGTGGGTTCATTCAGAGTACAGTCTTAAGGGAGGAAGCGACATAGGAGATAGTGTGCGGATGGTCTCCAGAGAGGCAGTGGTCCTCCCTCAGTCGCCGCGGCGCAAGCCGACGGCGCGCCAGCGCGCGCTGCTGGCGGAGCTCGAAACACTCTTCCTCGCCGAGGGGTTCGTCCAGTTCACCCTGGAGGACCTCGCCACCCGCCTCCGCTGCTCGAAGTCGACGCTCTACGCGCTCGCCCCCAGCAAGGAGCAGCTCGCGGTCAAGGTCGTCGCGCACTACTTCCGCGGCGCCGCCGAACGCATCGAGGCGCGCGTCGAGGGCATCGAGGACGCCCGCAAGCTCATCGGGGAGTACCTCGCCGGCGTCGCCGAGCAGCTGAACCGTGCCGCGGCGCCCTTCATGGCCGACATCGCGGCGTTCGCCCCCGCGCGCGAGGCCTACCAGCTCAACAGCCGGGTGGTCGCGCAGCGGATCCGGGCGTTCATCGACAAGGGCGTGGCCGACGGCGTCTTCCGGGACGTCCACGCCCGGCTCGTGGCCGAGATGACCGGGCTGATCATCGAGGGCATCCAGACCGGGGTGCTCGGCAGCCGCATCGACGTCCCCGACGCCGAGGCCTTCACCGCGTTGGGCGAACTCCTGCTGGGCGGTCTCACCAAGGACGCGTGACCACCCATATCCCCACCGCCCCCTCAACGGAGGCGCTGCGCGCCGCTGTGCTGATTCTGTCCGGAATTGTCATTCCCGATTCCTCTAGACTCGCCGCCGTGATTGTCGTAGGTGGAGAAGCCCTCGTTGACCTCGTGCCCGGTGAACCGTCCACAGAGGACGGATTGCGGGCATTGCTGCCGCGCCTGGGCGGTGGACCGTACAACGTCGCGCTCGCGGCGGGCCGGCTCGGCGTCCCCACCGCCTTCCTGTCGCGGATTTCCACCGATCGCTTCGGCGAGGCCATGATCGACCGGCTGCACGCCTCCGACGTCGACACCGCGCTGGTGCAGCGGGGGGACGAGCCGACCACGCTCGCCGTCGTCGCGCTCGACGAGAAGGGCGCCGCGCGCTACTCGTTCTACGTCGAGGGCACGGCGGATCGGCTCGTCGCGGACCCCGGCCCGTTTTCCGAAAACGTGACGGCGCTCTCCCTCGGCACGCTCGGCATGGTGCTCGAGCCCGGCGCGAGCGCGTACGAGGCGATGCTGCGCCGCGAGGCGAAGCGCGGCGTGCTCACCGTGCTCGACCCGAACATCCGCGAGCGGCTGATCACCGATCCCGCCGCCTACCGCGCGCGCTTCTCCTCGTGGTTGCCGGACGTCCGGCTGCTCAAGATCTCCGACGACGACGCCGCATGGCTCACCGAAGGCGCCGATCCGGTGGCCGCGGCGAAGACGTGGGTCGAGTCCGGAGTGGACGCCGTGGTGCTCACCCGCGGCGCCGAAGGCATCGCCGTGATCACCGCCGCAGGTGAGCTGGCCCACGTTCCTTCACGCCGTGTTCAGGTCGTGGACACCATCGGGGCCGGCGACACGGTGCAGGGCGCGCTGCTCGCCTGGCTGCGCACCCGCGATGTCACGGACCTGGGCACGCTCGGCGCGGACGAGTGGCGAGAAGCCCTCACATTCGCGGCGAAAGCGGCCTCGATCACGGTTTCCCGCAGCGGCGCGGAGCCGCCGACCGCCGCGGATATGGCCGCCACCGTGTGAACCTGGTCCCAAAGCGGGTACCGAGAGCAACTCCACCGCTGCGCGATGCCGGGTTTCTCGACTAGCGTAGAGGGGCATTCTTCATACCCCAGCGGGGCGGTGTGCAGCGAGGCGCCAAGGTTTCCTCGCGTGGACGAGGCAACCTGTGGAACCTACAGGCGCCGCCGGCCCGTGTCCGAACGTGAGAGGGACCTGCATGTCCGACGCGACGACTGCGGGACAGCCCGGCGGCGAAACCGCGAAGCTGTCCCTGCCCAGTGGCGAGCACGAGTTCAAGATTGTGCATCCGGTCGAGGGCGCGCCGGGGATCGAGCTGGGGAAGCTGCTGTCGCAGACGGGGTACGTCACGTACGACCCCGGTTTCGTCAACACCGGCTCCACCTCGTCGGCGATCACCTACATCGACGGTGACGCCGGGATCCTCCGCTACCGCGGCTATCCGATCGAGCAGCTCGCCGGGAAGTCGACCTTCATCGAGGTGTCCTACCTCCTGATCTACGGCGAGCTGCCGACAGAGGTCCAGCTCGCCGACTTCACCGAGAAGATCCAGCGGCACACGCTGCTGCACGAGGACCTGAAGGCGTTTCTTCAGCGGTTTCCCGCGGGACGCGCACCCGATGCCGGTGCTCTCCAGCGCCGTTTCGGCGCTTTCCACGTTCTACCAGGACTCGCTGAACCCGTTCGACGAACCGAACGTCGAGCTGTCGACCATCCGCCTGCTGGCGAAGGTGCCGACGCTGGCGGCGTACGCGTACAAGAAGTCCGTCGGCCAGCCGATGCTGTACCCGGACAACTCGCTGGGCCTGGTCGAGAACTTCCTGCGGATGATGTTCGGGTTCCCGGCCGAGCCGTACGAGGTCGACCCCGAGGTCGCCAAGGCGCTGGACCTGCTGTTCATCCTGCACGCCGACCACGAGCAGAACTGCTCGACCTCGACCGTGCGCCTGGTCGGCTCGTCCGAGGCGAACCTGTTCGCCTCGATCTCCGCCGGCATCAACGCGCTGTTCGGCCCGCTGCACGGCGGCGCGAACGCGGCGGTGCTCGAGATGCTCGAGGGCATCCGCAACGACGGCGGTGACGTGGGCAACTTCGTCAACCGCGTGAAGAACAAGGAAAAGGGCGTCAAGCTGATGGGCTTCGGGCACCGGGTCTACAAGAACTACGACCCGCGCGCGAAGATCATCAAGAACACCGCCGACGAGATCCTCGGCAAGCTCAAGGGCAGCGACCAGCTGCTCGACATCGCCAAGAAGCTCGAAGAGACGGCGCTTTCCGACGACTACTTCGTCGAGCGGAAGCTGTACCCGAACGTCGACTTCTACACCGGTCTCATCTACCGGGCGCTGGGCTTCCCGACCAAGTACTTCACGGTGCTGTTCGCGCTCGGCCGCCTGCCCGGCTGGATCGCGCACTGGCGCGAGATGATCCAGGACCCGGCCACGAAGATCGGCCGCCCGCGCCAGATCTACACCGGCCACGCTTCCCGGGACTACACCCCGATGTCGGAGCGCTGACCCACCCTGCTTCGGCAAGCGCCCCGTCGTGCACTCGCACGGCGGGGCGCTTATCGTTGGCCGGCGTGACCAAAGAAGCTCCGGTCGTCCTGTGGTTCCGCCGGGATCTGCGGCTGGGCGACCACGCCGCGCTGCTCGAAGCGTCGAAGCACAGCAAGCACGTTCTCGCGTTGTATGTCCTCGACGAGGCGCTGCTGAAGCCGTCCGGCGCGCCGCGGGAGGCGTTCCTCTATGGCTGCCTGCGGGCGCTCGATGCCCAGCTCGGTGGACTGCTGATGGTGGTGCGCGGGAATCCGGCGGTCGAGGTCGTGCTCGCGGCGCGTTCGATCGGTGCATCCGCCGTGCACGTCAGCACCGACTGCGGACCGTACGGCCGCCGTCGGGATGCCGAGGTCGCGAAAGCCTTGGCGGAGAACGACATCGAGTGGGTCGAGACCGGTTCGCCCTACGCCGTCACGCCGGGTCGGGTGACGAAGCCGGACGGCGAGCCATACCGCGTGTTCACGCCGTTCTATCGGGCGTGGACGCAGCACGGGTGGCGCCGGCCGGCCGAATCGTCCACTGTGGACTGGGTTGAGCCGGCTTCTTCGCTGGAGATTCCTTCGATCGACGTGGCTGCTGCCCTGCCGTCGCCTGGCGAAGCGGCGGCTCTGGATGTCTGGCATGCGTTTCTCGACGGGGGTATCGAGACCTACGACGTCGACCGGGACCGGCCGGATCGGGAAGGCACGACCCGGCTTTCGCCGTATTTGCGCTGGGGTTGCGTGCATCCGCGGACGTTGCTGGCGGATTTGGCGGGTGACGATCGGGCCGGGGCGAAGTCGTTGCGCAGCGAACTGTGCTGGCGGGAGTTCCACGCCGACGTCCTGTGGCACCGGCCGGAAACCGCGCGCCGCAACTACGACTCGCGGTTCGACCGGATGCAGCACGACTCCGATTCCGAGGCCTTCGAGCGATGGTGCCGTGGGGAGACGGGCTTCCCGATCGTCGACGCCGGGATGCGGCAGCTGCTGGCCGAGGGCTGGATGCACAACCGGGTGCGGATGGTCGTGGCGAGCTTCTTGGTGAAGGACCTGCACCTGCCGTGGTGGTGGGGCGCGCGGCACTTCATGCGGCACCTCGTCGACGGCGATCTCGCGTCGAATCAGCTGAACTGGCAGTGGGTCGCCGGGAGCGGGACCGACGCGGCGCCGTACTTCCGGGTGTTCAACCCGACGACGCAGGGGGAGAAGTTCGACCCTGCCGGTGACTACGTGCGGCGCTATGTGCCAGAACTCCGTGGTGTGCCAGGGAAAGCTGTGCATCGGGGCAGTGCCCCCGGCTACGCGGAGCCCATCGTCGACCACGCGCTTGAGCGGCGAGTGGCTTTGGAGAGGTATGGGAGAGTCAAGGACTCGTGAGCGTTGCGGGCGGTTAGAACCGCCCGCAACGCTCACGAGCACTAGCCGCGCAGAGCCTCGGACAGTTTGATGCGGCTGCCGATGCGCAGGACACTGTTGCCGTAGATCCGGCCGCCGATCCAGGTCAGCAGCGCGATCAGCGCGACCGTCAGCGTCAGCGACAGCGCGATTTCCCAGCCCTCGGCGACGCCGGTGGCGATCCGGCCCGGCATCAGGATCGGCGAGAACAGCGGAATCAGCGAGACGATCCGCGTCGCGTCGCCGTTCGGGTTCTGCAGCATCAGGTTGAAACCGGTGATGAATCCGATGATCAGCACGATGTTGATCGGGCCGACCACGGACTGGGTGTCCTCCTGCCGCGACACCAGCGAGCCGAGCGCGCCGTAGATCGTCGCGAAGAGCAGGAATCCGAGCAGGTACCAGAGCAGTCCCCACAGCAGCGCCCCACCGGCGAACCCGGACAGCGAGAACACCCCGGTCGCGGACGCCGCGATGAGCCCGGCTGTCGCGAGGATGACCAGCTGGACGAGACCGACCAGGCCGAGCCCGATCACCTTGCCCAGCAACAGTTGCCATGGCCGGACGCTGGAGAGCAGGATCTCCACCACGCGGCTGGACTTCTCCTCGACCACGCCCTGGGCCACCATCGTCCCGTAGGTGATGATGCTGATGTAGAGCAGGAAAGCCACGATCAGGCCGACGATCAGCCGTTCGGTGTGGTCCGCGGGCTGCGGCGAGAGCGGGTTCTCGGTGATCTGGGTGTGCTTGACGTTGGCCATCACGTCCGCCGGGACGAGTTGTGCCGAGGACAGCACCCCGTCGAGCACCTGCTGCTGCGCGACCTTGGTGAGGACGTCACGCAGCTTGTCGTCCAAAGTGGACTTGTAGGTCACGCTCAGCTGGGACGCGCTGCCCGAGACGAGCACGTCGATCTTGCCGCTCTCGACCTGTGCGCTTCCCGACTCCGGTCCGCGATCACGACGGTGGTGATCTCCAGGCCGGCCGGCACGGCTTGGTCCTGCACCTGCTGGGTGATCCCGGTGGCCTGCTCGGTGAGCCCGATCGTGCTCTTGTCGCGCGATCCGGCCAGCGACGTCTGGAACAGCACGTATCCCAGCAGCAGCGCCAGCATCACCGCGGTGCCGATGACGAACGACCGGGTCCGCAGCCGCGTGTTCAGCTCCCGCTTCATGACGAGCCAGACGGCTCGCCGCGCGCTCAGCGTCCTCATGCCGCGTCCCCCTTCACCGTGACCGCGTCCCGGAACAGGTCGGTCAGCGAACGGCGTTTGCGGCTGAACTCGGTGACCGGCCCGGTGGCCAGCGCCGCGGCGAGCACGGTCTGGTCGTCGACGTGCGGCGCGAGTTCGAGCACGGCGGTCGGGCCTTGGTTCTCCACGACCCGCACCCCTGGCAGCGACTCGGCCCAGCCGTGGGGCGCGCTTGGCGCTGTCACAACGAGGTTGGCCGCGGCGCCCGCGGTCAGCTCGGCCACGGTGCCGGTGGCGACCATCCGACCGTTGCGGATGATCCCGACCCGGTCGCAGAGCCGCTCGACGAGGTCGAGCTGGTGGCTGGAGAACACCACCGGTACGCCCGCGGCGGCCTTCTCCCGGAGCACGCCGCTCATCACGTCCACCGCCAGCGGGTCCAGCCCGGAGAACGGCTCGTCGAGCACGAGCACCGCCGGGTCGTGCACCAGCGCCGCGGCGAGCTGGACACGCTGCTGGTTGCCGAGGCTGAGCTTCTGCACCTCATCCTTGCGGCGCTCGGTCAGCCCGAGGCGGGAGATCCAGTTCTCGGCGTTGCGGTGGGCCTCGTTGGCGGTCAGGCCGTGCAGCTCCGCCAGATAGACGAGCTGGTCGAGGACCTTCATTTTCGGGTAGAGGCCGCGCTCTTCTGGCATGTACCCGATGTGCGTGCGGGTCTCGTGCGTGATCGGCTTGCCGTCGTAGCGGACTTCCCCGCCGTCCGCGGCCAGCACCCCCAGTGCGATCCGCATCGTGGTCGTCTTGCCGGCGCCGTTGCTCCCGACGAAGCCGAACAGCTCCCCAGCGCGGACGTCGAACGTGACGCCGTCGAGCGCCACTTTCGCGCCGTAGCGTTTGGAGATCGCGTCGATCTCCAGTGTCCCCTTACTCATGCGTCCCCTCCTCCTCGAAATCCTCGGGATCGTCGTCCGGCAGGGTCCACCCGAGCACTATCGGCGGGATGGTGCTGCCGGTGACCAGCAGTGCGGCCAGCATGATGGCGCCGCGCCAGCCACCTTCGGGCTGACTCGCGATGGCCAGGGCGTAGAGCATCGCGATCATCATCAGCCAGACCAGCGCCTGGTAACCGATGAACGTGACGCGGTGGCGCCATTCGCGTTCGCGCTCGTCCAGCAGCCGCGAAAAGCTGCCGCCCATCCGGCCGGTGAGGATCCGGAGCAGGACGAACGTAATGCTGCCCGCTGCGGCGCCGCCCAGCCAGAGCGTGAAGAACAGCCAGGGCGTCGTGATCTTGAACAGCGCCGCGGCGACGATCAGCGCCACGTCGGAGACGACCACGGCGATGGTCAGCTGTCGGCGGTGTTTTCGGGTGCGCAACGTCGGCAGCTTCCGGGCGCGGCGGATCTCGCGTTCGTCGAGTTTGTCCAGCTGGCGCTCCCAGTACGTGGCCAGGCGGCTCTGTTTTTCGGTCATGCTCCCCCCTCCCGGTAGACCTGAGTGGACAGTGGCGTGAACGGCTCGCGGCTGAACACCGCCTCGACCGGCAGGTCGAACACCGCGCAGATCCGGAACGCCAGGTCCAGGCTCGGATAGTGGTCACCGCGCTCGAGCGCGCCGATGGTCTGTGGATTGACCTCGACGGCTTTCGCGAGCGTGGCCCTGCTCATCCCGCGCTCGGCGCGGAGCACGGGGAGCCGGTTGAAGATCGGCAGCTCTTTGCCGCGTCTGACCGGACTCATGGAACATACTGTTGCAAAAACCCAACGACTCGTCAACCTAAGAGAACATCAAGCTGAGGTTGGCCGCGGTTGCGGTGGTGAAGGTCGTGCCTCCCTGCCATCGCCGAAGTCCGTGAAGGCCACCTTGAGGTCAGTCCCCTTCATCTCAGCCACAAGCCCGGCGGGGAGGCGTGCAGCCGCACCAGGTGCCGCTCGGGTCTCGTGAGTGGTAAGTAGGGTTATTGAGGGGTAGGTCAAAGGTGGCGTGGTGAAGCGAGGGGGACCTGCCGACGGGCTCGTGAGCGTTGCGGGCGGTTCTAACCGCCCGCAACGCTCACGAGTCCTCGATGCCGAGCACGCCACGTTTGCCTTACCGCTCAATAGAACCCGACTTACCACTCACGAGAACCCGACCCCCGCCCCCCATATGCCCTTTGTGGACTTGGCTCCAACTCACCACCCCCAAATCACGCCCGAAAACTCGCTTTTGTTCGATTCGGCGTGCTAGAGGGGTGAGGTGAGGGGGACTTTCATCGCGTCACGCGCTAGGAAAGTTCCCCTCACACCCGGTTGACCTTCGCCAGGTCGCGGCGACTTTGCCGGAACCCTGCCGGGAAGGGCGGGGGCTGGGCTTGTCAGGTGAGGCCCGCGAGGGACTTGTCGACCAGTTCGCGGATGCGGGGTGTGGCGGCTGTGGCGTCGGCTGGGATCAGGGACAGGCGGGTTCGGCGTTCCAGAACGTCTTCGACGTCCAGGGCGCCTTCGTTGCGGACTGCCCAGACGATCTCGGCTGCCGTGATTTCCGTCCCGGGGCCGACCGGGGCTGCCAGGTCATCGTCCAGGGTGCCCAGGGCTGCCACGCGCGGGGCTTCCGTGCCGTACTTGGCGATCAGGCGGATGGGGGCGTCCACAAGGGACAGTCGAGTGCGAGGGGCCGCGCCCACGAGAGGTAGGGAGCGGGTGTGGCACGGCTGGGCTGTGGTGAAGCCGGCGAAGTCCACCGCCGCGTCCACAGCGTCTTCGGCCATGCGGCGGTAAGTGGTGAGCTTGCCGCCGACCACCGTCAGGACGCCGTCGGGGCCGGTGGTCACCACGTGCTTGCGGGACAGGTCCGCGCTGCGGCCCGTGCCCAGCCCATCCACCAGCGGACGCAGGCCCGCGTACGACCCGGCGACGTCGGCGCGGGTCAGCGGGCGGGACAGGACCGAGGATGCCATCTCCAGCAGGAAGTCCACATCGGACTCCGGAACGACGGGCACCGAAGGGATCGAACCGGACAGCGGCTCGTCGGTCAGGCCCAGATAGACCCGGCCGTCGGGTTGCGGGAGCAGGAAGACGAACCGGTTGGTTTCGCCTGGCACGCCGATGTTCACCGACGCCGTGCCCATCGGGACCGTGCCCGGCGCCAGCACCAGGTGCGAGCCCAGCGACGGCCGCAGCCGCACCGACGGCGCCAGTTCACCCGCCCACACCCCAGTCGCGTTGATCACGACCCGCGCGTTGATGTCGAACGCGTCCCCGCTCAACATGTCCCGCACGTGCACCCGGTCGCCCGACACCGAAAGCGCCGGGAGCCTGGTCAAGATCCGTGCGCCGAACGACGCCGCGGTCCGCGCCAGGCCCACGACGAGCCGGGCGTCGTCGACCAACGCGCCGTCGTACGCCAGCAAGCCGCCGCGCAAGCCCGTCACCGCAAGACCTGGCGCCAAAGCATGCGCTAAAGCGGCAGGGATTGTGCGGGGCGCCGGCAACACGGAGGACGGCGTGCGCGCGACTCGCCGAAGTGCGTCGCCCGCGCGCAAACCGGCCGCGACGAGCGCTTGCTGCGCCCGGGAGGTGCTGGGGTACAAGGGAAAGAGCTGCGGCATCGCCCGGGTGAGGTGCGGCGCGGTCCGGGTCATCAGGATTCCGCGCTCGACAGCGCTTTCCCGAGCCAGCCCCAGTTCGCCGTGCGCGAGATAGCGGAGCCCGCCGTGAACCAGCTTCGACGACCACCGCGACGTCCCGAAGGCCAGGTCGCGAGCTTCGATCAGCGCCACCGAAAGGCCGCGCGAGGCCGCATCCAGGGCGATCCCGGCGCCGGTGACCCCGCCGCCGATCACGGCCACGTCCATCCGTTCGCCCGCCGCCAGCGCCGCCAGTTCGCGTTCGCGCCGCCGGACGTTGAGCGAACCGGTGCTCATGGGCGCAGCGCCGCGTCGAGCATGTGGGTGAATTCCGCCAGCAGCGCGGCCTCGTCGACGTCCACTGTGGCCGGTCGCAGTGAGAACGCGAACGACTGGACCAGCAGCAGCACCGACCGCGCCTGGACGTCCACCGGCGCCTGCCGGATCGAGCCGTCCCGGTGCCCGGCCTCCAGCAGCTGGTACAGCACCTGCTCGGCGAAGCGTTGCGTCGCGCCGAGCCGTTCGACGATGTAGGGCAGCACGAGCTCGGGATCGACGTCGAGCAGTGTGCGGAACAGCGGGTCGGCCGACAGCCCGCGGACCCCGGCCGAGGCGATGGTCACCAGCCGTTCGCGGTTGTGCGCTGCGTCGGCGCCCTCCTCGCTGGCGGTGCGCAGCAGGCCGCTGAACTCACGCGTCATCAGCGCGGCGAGCACGCTGCGCACGTCGGGAAACCGCCGGTACACGGTCATTCGGCTGACCCGGGCGGTACGGGCGATCTCGGCCAGCGTCGTCCGGCGCACACCGACCGCCAGCACGCAGGTGCGCGCGGCGTCGAGCAGCACGTCGTCGGCCACGCGCGTCGCCGTCTGGCGGTTACGGGTGTCCGCGAGCGCCGAGGAGCTCAGGTTCATCGCGGTGTGACGTTTCACGTCCATGTGTCACACTGTAGTCGTGAACGTCCTCATTGACCACCGAATCAGAGGGGCCTGGACCAGTGCGGGCGCCGCCGCCGCTCGGCTGCCCGAGCAGGCGGTCAAGTGGCTCGACCAGCGTATCGGCCCGATCGGCCCCCGTGTGCCGGTCGAGACCGAATTGTCGGTGGAATTACCGTCACCGGAGCTGCCCGAATCTGCTCTCAAGGCACTCGCGGAGGTCGTCGGCAGCGAGAACGTGCTGGTGGACGGTCCGGCGCGGCTGGCGCGAGCCTCCGGGCTGTCCTACCTGGACCTGCTACGCCGCCGTTCGCGGACGGCTGAATTCCCGGTCCCGGACGCCGTGGTGCTGCCCGCCGACCCCGAGCAGGTCCAGGCAGTCGTGGACGTCTGCGCTCGCCACGACGTCGGGATCGTCCCGTTCGGCGGCGGGACGTCGGTGGTCGGCGGGGTCGCCGCGCTGCGCGGTGACAAGGCGTCCGTGATCGCGCTCGACCTGCTGCGATTGGACCGTCTCGTGTCGGTCGACCAGGTCTCGCGCATCGCCGTGCTGCAGGCGGGCGTGCGCGGCCCGGACATCGAGCGCCTGCTCGGTGCACACGGCCTCACCCTCGGCCACATCCCGCAGTCGTACGAACGCGCGACCATCGGCGGCTTCGCGGCGACACGCTCGGCCGGGCAAGCGTCCGCGGGCTACGGCCGGTTCGAGGACATGGTGACCGGCGTGCGCCTGGCCACCCCGCGCGGCGAATGGCGGCTGGGCGTCGCGCCCGCGTCCGCTGCGGGGCCGGACTTGCGCCAGCTCGCCGTCGGCAGCGAGGGCACGCTCGGCGTGATCACCGAGGTCGCGCTGCGTGTGCGTCCCGTGCCGACGGTGCGGCGCTACGAGGGTTACGCGATCGAAGGCTGGGAAGCCGGCGCGGAAGCCGTGCGGATGCTGGCGCAGAACCATGTCCTTGCCGACATCACCCGGCTGTCCGACGTGGACGAAACCGGCGTCTCGCTCGCCCTCAATGCCGGACTGAAAACGGCTGTGCTGAAGCGATATCTCGCCGCGCGCGGGGTGAAACACCCGTGTTTCCTCATCGTCGGCTGGGAGGGCACGGCCCGCGACGTCAAGGTGCGGCGTCGCGAGACGACCCGGCTGCTGCGCGCCGCGGGCGCCGTCCCTGTTGGCCGCGCGCTGGGTGAATCCTGGCGCCACGGCCGGTTTTCCGGGCCGCGGCAGCGTGACGAGCTGATAGACCAGGGCGTCTGCGTGGAGACGCTGGAGACCGCCGCGTATTGGTCCGATTTGGACGAACTTCGCGACAACGTCCGCGCCGCGCTGACGGCCTCGCTGGGGCGCACCATCGTGATGTGCCACATTTCGCACGCCTACGAGACCGGCGCGTCGCTCTACTTCACCGTGCTCACCGCGCGCGACCAGGCCGATCCGATCGGCCAGTGGCAACGCGCGAAAGCGGCGGCGTGCGAGGCGATCGCCGGGCTCGGCACGATCTCGCACCACCACGCCGTCGGCGTCGACCACGCGCCATACCTCGCCGCGGAGATCGGCAAGATCGGCGTGGATGTACTGCGTGCGGCCAAATCCGCCGTCGACCCGGGCGGGATCCTCAACCCGGGGAAGCTGGTCTGAGCACTTCGCACGGCACGCCATGGCCATCGGCGGCGACGCCTTCCAATGTCGCCGCTTCGGCCTGCGGGACGTCCGCGGTACGCACGGGCTTTCCGTCCACCAGCAAGGGAAACCGGCGAGGCGCGGCGCCGACGTAGGTGAGTACTTCGTCGAGCCGGGTGCCGTCTTCCAGGGCGATGTCGGGCTCGGTGAGCCGGGCCAGGTCGTAACGATCGCCGCGGCCTTCGCAGAGGTCGAGCACCGCGAGCTGCTCCGGCGTCACGAACCAGATGGCGTGTTCCTCGACGCCGGGCATCGCGGTGAGCGTCGCCGGGCGCTGCGTGTCGACCACGCGGAACCCGGCCGCCCACACCGCGGCCAGCCCGCCGCACCGCGCGTGCGCGACCACGACCGGCCCGGCGAGGCCGAGCTGGGCGCGTAACCAGGTGATCTTCGACGGGTTGGCGTTGGATCCCGTAGGCGAGTACGGCCTGCCGGTCCCGCCAGCCCTCCGGCGCGGTCTCCAGCGGATGGCCGACACCGTCGAGGTGGACGAACGAGTAGCCCGGCCGCGTGCCCGGATAGGGCTCGGCCGGGTACTCGTCATCGGTGAACAAACTCAGAATGTCACCACACTCCGCAATACATCGCCATGATGCATCCGCTCGAAGGCCTGCTCGACGCCGTCGAGCGCGATCCGCTCGGTGACGAACTTGTCGAGCGGCAACCGTCCCTGCAGGTAGAGGTCGATCAGCAGCGGGAAGTCGCGTGATGGCAGGCAATCGCCGTACCAGGACGACTTGAGCGAGCCGCCGCGCGAGAAGAAGTCGATGAGCGGCAGGTCGTCCAGGCGCATGTCCGGCGTCGGGACGCCGACCAGCACCACGGTGCCCGCCAGGTCGCGGCCGTAGAACGCCTGGCGCCAGGTCTCCGGACGGCCGACGGCGTCGACGACGACGTCCGGGCCGAAGGAGTTCGTGGCGTCCTGCATGGCTTCGACGACCTGCGCCTCGGTGAGGCCCCGGCTGTTGACGGTGTGCGTGGCGCCGAAGTCCTTGGCCCACTCCAGTTTCCGGTCGTCCATGTCGATGGCGACGATGGTGGTGGCGCCCGCCAGCTTGGCGCCCGCGATGGCCGCGTCGCCGACGCCGCCGCAGCCGATGACCGCGACCGAGTCGCCGCGGGTGACCGCGCCGGTGTTGATCGCCGCGCCGAGCCCGGCCATCACGCCGCAGCCGAGCAGCCCCGCGACGGCGGGTTCGGCTTCGCGGCTGACCTTCGTGCACTGTCCGCTGTGGACCAGCGTCTTCTCGAGGAACGCGCCGACGCCGAGCGCGGGGGACAGCTTGGTGCCGTCCTTCAGCGTCATCGGCTGGGTGGCATTGAACGTCGAGAAGCAGTACCAGGGCTTGCCGCGCTTGCAGGCCCGGCAGGTGCCGCAGACCGCGCGCCAGTTGAGGATCACGTAGTCGCCGGGCTCGAGGTCGGTGACGCCCTCGCCGACCGCCTCCACGACGCCCGCGGCCTCGTGGCCGAGCAGGAACGGGAACTCGTCGTTGATCCCGCCCTCGCGGTAGTGCAGGTCGGTGTGGCAGACCCCGCAGGCCTGGACGTTCACCACGGCCTCGCCCGGGCCGGGGTCGGGGACCAGCACGGTCTCCAGCGAGACGGGCTCGCCCTTGGCCCGCGAGACGACCCCCTGCACTTCGTACGGCATGTGACCACCTTCCGGCTGCGCTGCTGGTGCCCGCAGCTAACCACGGAACATGCGGGCATGGCGACATCCGCATGGGTGGTGGGGAGGGCGCGACAAGTTGCGGAGGGTGCAACTCGGGTCTCGTGAGTGGTAAGTGTCGTTCTAACGACACTTACCACTCACGAGGCGCTACCAGGGGGTGATGATGTAGGCGACGCCGCCGGGGCCGCTCGCCACGCTGCCGTCGGCGCGGTAGCGCTTGGTGCGCTGCCAGATCTTCTCGAACTGGTCGCGCTTGTAGACGTTGCGGACGCGGTCGTTGCTGCTCGACGCCGGGTCGTTCGCGATCACGTCGCCGTCCTTGGTGAACCCGACGACGACCATGATGTGCCCGGAGGTCCCGTACCCGGCACCGTCGAGCTCGGTCGCCAGGAACGACTGCGACGTGATCACCGGGATGCCGCGCGCGATGTAGTTCTCGAGCTCGTTCAGCGAGTGCAGCCGCGTGATGTGGCCGTGCAGGCCGAGCGAAGCCGCGTACGCCGTGTTGAACGGCCAGTTCCCGGTGCCCTCGTAGCTGTAGTCATAGGTGTAGCGCGCCGCGTACGCCACGGTCGGGTCGACATAACCGGCCGGGATCCAGGTCATGTCCGACGCCTTTGGCCGCTTGCCCCAGTACTCGGCGACCATCTCGGTCGATGTCGGGCTGCACCAGTTCTCGCCGCCCCCGCCGTACTGCGGGAACTGACCTTTGTGGAGGTTCTGGGCGTAGGCGGGCACCTTCAGCTCGATCCCGCGAGCGCGGCCTGGCGTCGTTCTCGCGACCTCGAACCGGTCCGGCACCGCGGAGGTCATCGCGCCGAGCGAGGACACCGACGGCGTCACCCGCGTGCCGGCCTCGCGGTAGAGGCTGATCCGCAGCCGGTACGACTTGAGCGCCACGCCGGACTTCGTGACCAGCGTGTCGACGTCGACGGCCGCGTTGGCGTCGTCCTGGCCGTCGACGCTGGTGCGCTGGATGTCGGCGTCGCCATTGGCCCAGCGGCCCATCACGTACCACCCGGTCTCGGCGCCGGTCGCGGTCCGGCCCTTGGCCTCGACCTGCAGCCAGGTCTTGTCCGGGGTGCGCGCGTTCCAGGACGCGACCAGCTGCGTCGCCCCGAAACCCTGGCGGTACGTCGGCGACGTCCACTGCCCGTACTCGTAGGTCCGGGTGGTGCCGAGCCCCGGCTCGGTGTGCTCGACGGTGCCGATCGGGCGGCTCAGGCGCAGGCCGTCGCGCGTGGCGACGAGCCCGGCGAAGTCGCCGTCGTGGAAGCTCGCGCCGTTCCACTCGTGGTAGGCGATCGCCTCGTCGTCGCCCGGGTTCCCGGGCCTGGCCTCGGCGACCTGCGAAGTCACCGCGGTCAGCATGACAACGGACCATAACAAGATCAGCGCGCGTACCCGCATCCCGGCTCCCTGCCTCGACCCACCCCAGTGGTAGGCAAGGATTTTCGCCGCTGCCGCCGGTTATGTAAACAGGTACCTACAACACTGCCTGAGTCTGTGTCACTTTCGCGACCAAGCGGCCGTCGTCATCGTGGATTTCCGTTTCCACCACGACCAACTTGCGTCCGGCGTGCAGTGGTCTGGACGACGCAACGGCGTAGCCCGAACGGACGGCGCGCAGGAAGTTCGTCTTCGATTCGACGGTCGTGGTGCCCTGGGCGCCCTCGGGGAGGTTGAGGAACGCGCAGACGGCGCCGGTCGAGTCGGCCAGCGCCATCAGCGCACCGCCGTGCAGCACGCCGCCGAGCGTGCAGAGGCTCTCGTCCCACTTCAGCCTGCTGCGGACCAGCTCGGCGCCGTGCTCGAGGACCTCGACGCCGAGCCGCTCGGAGAACGGCATGGTCCGGTGGAAAAGCTGCGTGCCCTCGGGATCGCTCATGTCCTCACTCTGCCGCCCCGGCCCGCACGGCGTCGATTACCTCGGAGGTAAGGGGCTGGGTCAGGACAGAGGGTTCACCAGGAGGAGCTCGGTGTTGTGGTCCGCGGCGGCGCCGACCCGGCTGAGGCTGGCGTGCAGGTCGTTGTAGGACAGCTCCCGGTAGAGGGAGGCAAGCGCTTGCGGCGTCCGCGACGCGTAATCGGCGGCGTAGGGCGCCTCGGCCTCGATGAGCGTGGTGAACAGCGAGAGCGTGCCGTCGTGGTTGTCCGCGACCTCGATGATCCGCGCGTGCTGCGGGAAGTCGATGTGCGACGCGGTGTTGATCTCCCAGAAGCTCTGCGACGGCGTGCCGCCCGCGTGCGGGGTGATCTTGTTGAGGTGGGTGTGGCCGTTGACCCAGGCCAGCACGTTCGGGAAGCGCTTCAGCAGCGCCACGAACGTGTCGCCGGAGAGCCGCGGGTCGAGCGGGTGGCGGAAGTCCGGCAGCGTGTTGCCCATGCTGCCGCTGGTGTGGTGGCTGAACAGGATGAACAGCTCGTCCGACGTCGACTTGGTGATCTTGCGGCCGAAGAAGTCGTAGTACGTCGAGCTTCCCGCCTTGAGCGTCGATTCCACCCAGCTGTACTGCCCGAGCCCGATCGAGCCGTCGGCGAACCCGGCCTGCGTCGTGGTGTCGAGGCTGATCCCGGTGATGCCGGGCGCGATCCGGAAGGTGTAGTAGACGTTCTTGCCGTCGGCGTTGGCGTCGGAGAAGCCGTGGCCGTGCGGGCCGGGCCCGGTGTTGGCGGCGTCGAGGTGGGCGCGCACGAACTCGCCGGTGGTGAACGGGCGGCGCCGCGCGTCCGGTGTGATCTCGCGGATCGTCGCGCCGCTGCCGAAGAGGTTCGGCAGGCTCGAGCCGGGTGTGGTGAGCGCCGCCGCGATCTTGGCCGTCGTCGACTCGTCCTGGCCGATCACCTTGTACTTGCCGGTGTAGAGCGACTCCATGCCCGGGATGCCCTCGGGCAGCGAGCCGACGACGCTGTCGTCGTGGTTGCCGAAGGTGCAGAACCACGGTATGTCGAGGCCGGGCGCGGTGAACGTCGCGGTGCCGGCTTCGAGCAGGCCGGGCAGTTGCGGGAAGCCCTTCTTCGAGTAGTCGTCGTCCAGCGGGATCGACGGGTTCCAGTACGTCTTGTTCCCGGAGGACTGCACGCCTTCGTAGGCGTTCGGGTTGCCGGAGTTCGGCGTGACCGTGCCGCCGTTGAGCACCTTGAGGAACCAGTCGAGCTCGATCAGCTCGTGGTTGTCGGTGTTGTCGCCGGTGGTCACCATGAAGTCGAAGGTCCGCCCGGTGAACGGCCCCGACCGCACGCTGTTGACGCGTTCGACGAGCGCGCTGGTGGCGACCGTGCCGAGCGCCTCCTGCGGCCGGTGCGCCGACCCGATCAGCGAGTGCAGGTACTCGAACCGCACCGGGCTCTCGGTGTCGGTGATGTGCAGGTCGGTGAACTGGACGAACGCGCTGAGCGCGGTCCGGCGGTCGTCGCGGCCGGCCTTCGCCGCGGTGATGTCGTTGCGCACGACCAGCGGCCAGCCGGGCCCGGCGGCCAGCCGGGTGTACGCCGCGCCGCTGCTTGCGGCGGCCGCGGCCTGCTCCAGCGTCGTCCCGGCGGTGGACAGGCTGCGCGTGCCGGTCAGGCGCAGCGCGCGGTCCAGGGCGTTCGCGGTGGGCGTGCACAGGAGCAGCCCGATTCCGGCGACTCCGGCGGTCACCACGCTGCGCCTGGTCAGTTCGGCCATGGTTTCGCTCCCCAGTGTCGGTTCCTCAGCACCGTGCCGGACGAGTTTGGCCGGGTGGTGAACGCCAGGAGAGAAGAACGCGAAACTCTGTCACGTTCAGCCCCGGGGTCCTGCACAGTGACACTTGAGGTGACTGTGTCACAGGGCGGCGGCGCTCGGATACCGCCGTTCGTCGTGTGGTCGGGTCCTCGTGAGTGGTAAGTAGGGTTAGAACCCGACTTACCACTCACGAGACCCGGCCCCAGCGTCAGCCGAAGAGGCGGCCCAGTTCGGACTTCGCGACGTCGACGGCGGTTCTCGTCTGCGCCACCGCATCCGCGCCTTCGCGCACGATCCGGCCGACGGCGGCGCTCAGTGCCGCGTCCGCCTGTGGTGTCCACTGTGGACCCCCGCGCAATGTCTTGGCGTTCTCCTTGACGAAGCGCGCCGCGTCGGCGGCGGGGCCGGCCGCGAGGCTGGCGGCGCGGTCGATCAGGCTGTGCCGCGCCGGGACGTGGAAGCCGAACTTCGTCGCGAACTCCAGCTGGTCGTTGGTGTTGTCCACCCACAGCCACTTCGTGAACGTCTTGGCTTCGGTGACGTGCGCGCTGCGTGCGTTCACCATCGCGCCGGACGCGCTGACCGGCACCGACGGCGCGCCGCCCGGGTCGAGCCGCGGGAAGGGGAGGACGCCGAAGTCGTCGCCGAACGCGGACTGGATCTTCGGCAGGTTCGCCAGGGGAGTCCACTGCATCGCGCACAGACCGTCGACCAGCGCGGCCGGGTCCTGCCAGTCCGCGGGCGCGCCGAGCAGCAGCGAACCGTTGGCGTTCAGGGTGTGCAGCTTGGAAAGCGCTGTCGCCGCGCGTGGGTCGTCGAAGCCGACTTCGTGATTTCCCGGCTTGAGGTAGTCCAGCCCGGCGGACCACAGCATCGGCCCGGTCAGCGCCGCGACACCGGCGTCGTTGCCCGCGAAAATCCCCTTCACGCCGTCCTTCGACAGCTTGCCTGCCGCGTCGATCAGCTCGTCGACGCTCTGCGGCGGCGCCACACCCGCGGCCTGCAGCAGGCTCTTGCGGTAGAAGAGCACCTGCGTGTCGATGGCCTGCGGGATCCCGTAGATCCGGCCGTCGATGGTGTGCGCGGCGAGCACGGCCGGGCTGAAGTCGGCTCGCGCGGACGTGATGACGTCGTCGAGCGGGACGATCCGGTTCTGCCGTACCCAGTCGATCCTCGGCTGGGCCTCGAAGACGTCCGGCACGGCAGCGCCGCTACCCAGCGCGGAGGCGATCTTCGCGTCGTAATCGCCCGGGTTCCACTGCACCGAGACGCGCGCGTTGGGGTACCGCGACGCGTAGAGCCTTACAGCATCTTCGACGCCTTCTTCGCTGTACGCGTGGTACCACTGCTGAAGCGTCGCCTTGGCCTTCGCGGCAGGGGGCGGCCCGGCGGAGTACGCCGTCGACGGCGGCGCGACGCCCCGGCCGGGGTTGGACCCGCACGCCGTGACCAAGGCGCCGACACCCGCCAGCGCCAGGAACTCCCGCCTGCTCCGCCGCATCTGCCCCGACACCTCCCAAAGTCCGTGAAGGCCACTGTGTTTCTTCAAAGACTCGTGGCCACGTTGGCGACGGGTCTGAGGGACTTAGGTTCCCTCAATGTGGCCTTCACGGACCTGTAGGCACGCCGGAGAATTACCCGTTAGAGCTGCGAGACGTCGAGCTCTCCCTCGGAGAAGGCCGCGCGCAGCCGCTTCTTGTCGAACTTGCCGACGCTGGTCTTGGGCACTTCGTCCACAAAGGTCCAGTTCTCCGGCAGCTGCCACTTCGCGACCTTGTCGCTCAGGAACTCACGCAGCTCCTCGGGAGTGACGCTCTGGCCCTCCTTGAGCACGACCGCGACCAGCGGCCGCTCGTCCCACTTCTCGTCCGGGATGCCGACGACCGCGGCCTCGGCTACCGCCGGGTGCCCCATCACCTGGTTCTCCAGGTCGACCGACGAGATCCACTCGCCGCCGGACTTGATCACGTCCTTGGCGCGGTCGGTCAACGTCAGGAAGCCGTCCGAGCTGATCTTGCCGACGTCGCCGGTGCGCAGCCAGCCGTCGTGGAACTTCTCCGGGTCGACCTCCGCGCCGCCGTAGTAGGACGCGGCGATCCACGGGCCCTGGACCTCGAGCTCGCCGACGGCCTCGTCGTCCCACGGCAGCGCCTCGCCGGAGTCGCCGATCAGCCGCGCCCGCACCGACGCCGGGAAGCGGCCCTGCGTGTAGCGGTAGCGCCAGATCTCGTCGCCGGTCGCCGAGGCCGGCGGCCGCGCGACGCTGCCGAGCGGCGACGTCTCGGTCATGCCCCAGGCGTGCAGGATCGGCACGTTGTGGCGCTCCTGGAACGCGTGCATGAGCGACGGCGGCACCGCCGAGCCGCCGACCACGACCTCGCGCAGGTGCGAGATGTCCTGCGGGTTCGCCTCGAGGTGGGCGAGCAGGCCCTGCCAAACGGTCGGCACCGCGCCCGCGAAGGTCGGCTTCTCCGCGGCGAGCAGCGCGGCGATCGGCGCGGGCTGCAGGAACCGGTCCGGCATCACCAGCGACGCGCCGACCATCAGCGACGCGTAGGGCAGCCCCCACGCCATCGCGTGGAACATCGGCACGATCGCAAGCGCCTTGTCGTGCTGGGCGAGCTTCATGCTGTCGGTCATGCAGACCTGCATCGAGTGCAGCCAGATCGACCGGTGCGAGTAGGCGACGCCCTTGGGGTCACCCGTGGTCCCGGACGTGTAACACATCGCGGCGGCCGACCGCTCGTCCACGTCCGGCCAGTCGAAGGTGTCCGGCTGCGCGGCCAGCAGCTCGTCGTAGGAGTGCACCTCGACACCCGAAGGCGCTTCCAGCGACGCCGCGTCGCCGTTCGCGACGATCACGTGGCGGACGGTCTTGAGCCCGGGCAGCTCCTTGGCCAGCAGCGGGACGAGCGTGCCGTCGACGATGACGACCTGGTCTTCGGCGTGGTTGGCGACGAAGACCAGCTGCTCGGGGAAGAGCCGGATGTTCAGGGTGTGCAGCACCGCGCCCATCGCCGGGACGGCGACGTAGGCGGCCATGTGCTCGGCGTTGTTCCACATGAACGTGCCGACGCGCTGGTCGCCGGTGATGCCGAGGCTGCGGAGGGCGTTGGCGAGCTTCGCCGCGTGCTTGCCGAGCTCGCCATAGCTCTCGCGACGGGCTTCTGAACCGGTCCAGGTGATGACTTCACTCGCCGAGTGCACCGTCGTGCCATGGCGGAGCAGGTTCGCCAGCGACAGCTGGCTGTCCTGCATGGTGCTCAACATGGTCGCTCCCGGGGGTCGTTCGCCGGCGGCAGGGTTGTGGCCGACTCTAATGCGGAACGGGTGAACCGGGCACGCTCGGCGACGGCTACCGTTCGGTCACGGTATCGCGCTAACGGGTGTCCTCCGGTAGTTGATCATGATCATCTCTTTTCTCGCTTTTCCTTATGCAGAGCGAAAAACAATCGAAACGGTGGTACGGGCACCGCTTCACTTACGGGTGAGAGATGCCACTCGCGGGGCTCGGCCGCGACGTTTCCGCAGGCCGGGGCGGGTTGCCCGCCGTCACCTCCGAGGGTAATAAGTGCGTGTCGGTTGCACGGCCGATAAGCCAGTGGCGTTTACTGGGGCCGTGGTAAGAGACGGCTGGCCAGCGCTTGCTCCAGCAAGCACCGGGAAAAGCCGTCGGCCGCGAAAGCGGAGACCTGAGAGGAAAGGACTACTACGTTGGCTCTGCCTACGTTGACTCCGGAGCAGCGCGCCGATGCACTCGCCAAGGCGGCCGAGGCTCGCAAGGCGCGTTCGGAACTGCTCGCGTCGATCAAGTCCGGCAAGGAGAGCATCGAGAAGGTGCTCAAGCAGGCCAAGGAGAACAAGACCATCGGGAAGACGAAGGTCACCCAGTTGCTGAAGGCCGTCCCGGGCCTTGGCGCGGTGAAGGTCGCCGCCCTGCTCGAGCAGGCCGGGATCGACCCGGACCGGCGAGCCGCCGGCCTGGGCGAGCGCCAGCGCGAGGCGCTCATCGACGCGCTCAAGTAGCGCTCACCAGGAGCTTCCGTGGGGAAGGTGTTGCGCTCGCGACACTTTCCCCGCGGACCTCCCGGATCCTGGGACGCTGGAGAGCGTGACTGTGTCTCCTGGGGCCGAGCCCCAGACCCCAGCCGGGGGGCAAGCCCCCCTGGACCCCCCGAAAAATCGGGGGGACGACCTGCTGCGTCCGACCTGGCCGCCGCCTACCGACGCGGCGACTTCCTTCTCGCGACAGCCGAGCGTGGCGTGCTCGCGCAGGGTGTCCTCCGCACCATCACGGACACCGACCCGCGACGGCTCGCCGCGGCGGTGTCGGCCGCGCTCATCGAATCTGGTGCGCCGCTGGCGGTGGGCGTGCTGCCCTTCGACACCGGTCCCGAGACCAAGGTTCCCGGCCACCTGGTCGTGCCGCGCGCGGTCCGGCGCTCCTCGGGCGCTGTCCCGCTGGCACGCGAGGTCCTGGCCAAGCCTTCCCGGGTGCGTGAGGTCCCCGCGCCCGAGCAGCACATGACGAACGTCGGCGCGGCCGTGCGCGCGCTTTCCGATCGTGACCTGCGCAAGGTCGTCCTCGCCCGTGCTCTCGACGTCGAGTTCGCTTCGCCGCTCCTGGCCGAGCAGCTCGTGCGCAACCTGGCCGGCGGCAACCCCCGGCACCTCGCCTACGCGGCCGAGCTGCCCGGCGGCCGGACGCTCGTCGGTGCCACGCCGGAGCTGCTGCTGCGGAAGTCCGGCAGCTCGGTGTTCTCCTGCCCGCACGCGGGCTCGATGCCGCGGTCTTCGGACCCCGTGGCCGACCGCGCGGCCGGCGAAGCGCTGATGGCGTCTCGAAAGGACCAGCTCGAGCACGCGGTGGTGGTCGAGAACGTCGTCGAGACCCTGCGGCCGTTCTGCAGCTCACTGGACGTTCCCGCGGGCCCCGAGCTGGTCTCGACCCCGGCGATCTGGCACCTGCGCACACCGGTCACCGGCGAGCTGGCCGACCCGTCGATCACCGCACTGGACCTCGCGGCGGCGCTGCACCCGACCCCGGCGATCTGCGGCACCCCGACCGACGAGGCTCGCGAGCTGGTCAAGGACCTGGAGCCGTTCGACCGCGACTATTACGCGGGCGCGGTCGGCTGGGTCGACGCGGCGGGCGACGGCGAGTGGGCGGTGGCGATCCGCTGCGCCGAGGTCGCCGAGACGTCGATGCGGCTTTACGCGGGCGGGGGGATCGTCCCGGCGTCGGATCCGCAGTCCGAGCTGGACGAGACCACGGCGAAGTTCCGCACCCTGCTGGCCGCTATGGGCCTGGAGAGCTGAAGAACGCCTTCGGCAAAGTCGCCCACGGTCATCCGAGAGCTGGCCCCTGCGCCCGTCACGCCGTCAAATTTCGGACTAAATTTAGGTCGGCGTGATGCCGCCAATGCGGCGTTCGGTGCGTCCGACGCAACCAATGCCACATGGGGTGCGGCACGCCCACAAAGACGCCCTCGCACCGCCTGCGGGCAACGCGACTTTGCCGGAACTCTGGCGTTGGGTGCGCTGAAGGCGTCCTTCAGCTCAGGGGACCCAAAGTTCCTCGGTGACCGAAAGCTCCTCCGTGGTGAGCACCGCGATGGCCGCGCGGTAGCCGTCGGACGCCTTCAGGTCGGCCAGGCGGGTCCGTGCAGGGTCCAGGGCCGGGTCGCCGGAGGCGACCAGCCGGGCCGGTTCGTCGAAGCGGGAGAACGTGATGCTCTGCAGCGGGATCCGCAGGCCCTTGCCGGTGGCCTTCATCACAGCTTCCTTGCGGGTCCAGTAGACGAAGAACGCCGACGCCTTCTGCTCCGCGTCGAGGCCCGAAAGGGCCGCGACCTCGGCCGGGCTCAGGGCGTATTCGATCAGGGAGTCGTCGGCGCGCCGGGTGGCGGTCTCGACGTCCAGGCCGACCGGGACCGACGGCGTCGCCGCGACGCCGATGAGTTCGCCCGAGTGTGAGATCGACAGTGTCAGGTCCGCGCCGGGGACCCGGGGGCGGCCGTGCGGTTTCCCGCAGTCTTCACAGGTCGCGTCGAAGCGGATGTCCTCGACGGCGAGGCCTAGGCGCTCTGCCGCGATCGTCTTCGCCAGCACGCGGCCGGTGAGGAAACGGCGTTTGTCGGCGTCCTGCCGGTACGCCTCGAAGCGGCCCTGCTCGAGCTCGTCCAGCAGCCGCAGGTACTGCGGCTCGGCGGGCAGCGGCGCCGACCAGCGGACCACGATCTCCATCACGTCCCCCATTCTTCCGTCCCGATCCTTCCGGGCGCAGGCGAACTTGTCACGGCCACGCGGGCAGATCTGGGGTACCCTCAGGTAAGCAAGCGCTTAGTGAGTATCGAGGAGCCGGTCGAATGGATTTCAACCTCAGCGTCGAGGAACGTGAAGTGCGGGACTGGGTCCGCACCTTCGTCCAGCGCGAACTGATGCCGCTCGAGCAGGAAGTCCTGCGCCGTGAGCGCGCCGGCCAGCCCGGCGTCACCGCCGAGGAGCTCAAGGAGCTGCAGCTCAAGGCCAAGGAGTCCGGCTTCTGGGGGATCTTCACCCCCGAGGAGTACGGCGGCATGGGGCTGTCCGCGGTGATGGCCGCGCTGCTCGAGGCCGAGCTCGGCCGCACGTTCGTGCCGTTCCGCTTCGGCGGCGCCGCGGACAACATCCTGTTCCACGCCAACGAAGAGCAGAAGCAGACCTACCTGCTGCCGACCATCTCGGGCGAGCGCAAGTCCTGCTTCGCGATCACCGAGCCGGGCGCCGGTTCGGACGCGCGCGCCATCCGGACGTCGGCCCGCAAGGACGGCAGCGACTGGATCATCAACGGCGAGAAGACCTTCATCACCGGTGGCAACGAGGCCGACTTCGTCATGGTCTTCGCCATCACCGACCCGGAGAAGGGTTCCAACGGCGGCGTCACCTGCTTCCTGGTCGACCGCGAGGCCGGCTGGAAGTCCGAGTACATCGACACCATGGGCGAGTGGGGCCCGGCTTCGCTGATCTTCCAGGATGTCCGTGTCCCCCAGACGCAGATCCTCGGCGAGGAGGGCCACGGCTTCGACCTCGCGATGCAGTGGATCGGCCAGGGGCGTTACCTGCTCCCGGCGCGCGCGATCGGTTCGTGCGAGCGGCTGATCTCGATGGCCATCGAGCACGCGAACACCCGCGAGACGTTCGGGCAGAAGATCGCCGAGCGCCAGGCCATCCAGTGGATGATCGCCGACTCCGGCGTCGAGCTGGAGGCGCTGCGCTGGCTGGTGCTGCACGCCGCCTGGCAGGTCGACCAGGGCCTGGACTCGCGGCACGCGCAGTCGATCGCGAAGCTGTACGGCGGGGTGAAGGCGAACGAGATCGTCGACCGCGTCCTGCAGATCCACGGCGGTATGGGCTACACGCGGGAGCTGCCGGTCGAGCGCTGGTACCGCGAGCTGCGGCTGCTGCGTATCTACGAGGGCACGGACGAGATCCAGCGCCGCACCATCGCCCGCAACCTGCTGAAGGGCCACGTCAAGATCGGTGGCGCGCTGGGCTGAGCCCGCATGCGCCGGAGGCCACCTCACAGCCGTGAGGTGGCCTCAGCGCGTTTCGGAATGCTTACTTCTTGTCACGCAGAGCGATCGGGACGCCTGCCAGGTCCTCTTCGTTGCACAGCACCTTGACGTCGTAATAAGGCGACCCCTGGCGGTCGTCGTAGTCAAGATGGATGGCGAGAACGTCGAGCGGCTCGCCGAGCCACTCCTGAGCCTGACGTAGCCATGCAGCGCAGCGCTCCAGCGCTGTGGGGAGATCGTCGTCGCGGAACTCGACCGGCCGATACGGGACGTCCTGCACCTGATCGCGGGGGTTTGCCGGCGCCGGGAGCCCCGGCGCGAGACCCGAGTCGTCCAGTTCGAGTTGGATCGTTTGCTCAGTCACCCTTCGAGCGTCCCCCACCTACGCCGTCTGAGCAAGGCATACACAGGTAAAAGCCCCGCTAAACGGACACGCCCCACTCTTTCGCGACTATTTCCCGGCACCGTCCCAAGCCGGTGTCGGGGGCCGTCGTACAGCCCAGCGCCCGGATCGCCAGCTCGGCGTAGTGCCCGGCCAGCTCTTCCAGCGACAGCGCGCCTTGTGGCGAATACCACCTGGCCACACCGCTGCACATCTCCAGCAGTGCGAGCCGCGTTACGGCGGGATGCGCGGTGTGGAACACACCCGCGGCGACGCCGTCCTCGATCGCCGTCGCCCACAACCGTTCGTAGTCGTCCCGCAACGCCACCACCGGACCCCGCGCGGTAGGGGTCAGGACGTCCACTTCGTTGTCCACCACCCGGGTTTCGGCCGGGCCGACGGCGTGTGCGAGCACGTGCACCGCGACCAGCGAACGCATCCGCCGCACCGGATCGGCACTGTCCGCGATCGCCTCGCGCGCTGCGCCGAGCAGCCGGTTCAGCGCCGTGCGCATGATTTCGGCGAGCAGATCCTCCTTGGTGCCCATGTAGTGGTAGAGGCTCGCCGAGGAGAGTTCGGCCTCCTGCGCCAGATCCCGGATCCCGGTCCCGTGGAAACCCTTGGTGGCGAAGAGCTTCACCGCCGCGGCCCGCACGCGTTCGCCGCTGCTCACAGCCACGCCTTCGCCTTGGTGTCCCACGACCCCGAGCGCGGGTCCGCGACCTTCCGCAGCTCGCCCTTGGCGACGCGCTCGGACGGCGTCAGCGGCAGCTCGTCGGCGAACGCCCAGAACCGCGGAACCTTGAAGTAGGCCAGTTTCTCCGCGCAGAACGCCGCGAGCTCGCCGGGCTCCGGCCGGTCGGTTTCGCAGACGACGTACGCCTTGACCTCCTCGCCACGCAGGTCGTCGGGCACCGCGACGACCGCGGCCAGCTTCACGGCGGGGTGCAGCAGCAGGGCCCGCTCGACCTCGTCGGCGGAGATGTTCTCGCCGCTGCGGCGGATCATGTCCTTGGTGCGGCCGACGTAGTAGACGCGCCCGGCGTCGTCCATCCTGGCCAGGTCGCCGGTGTGGAACCAGCCGCCGGCGAACGCCTTCGCGGTGGCCTCCGGGTCGTCGTGGTAGCCGTGCATCAGCCCGACGCCGCGGATCAGCAGTTCGCCGGTTTCCCCGCGCGGCAATGGTTTCCCGTCGGCGCCGGCGATCATCACCTCGCGGTCGCGGCTGGGCCGCCCGATGCAGCCGGTGCCGACGGTCTCGTCGTGGTCGGCCACGGTCATCCGGATGTCGCCGCCGGTCTCGGTCATCCCGAAGGCCTCGTACCACGGCACGCCCCAGCGCTGCTCGAGCTCGGCGTGCAGGTCGTGCGGGATGGCGGACGCGCAGATCGCGCGCACGCGGTGGTTCCGGTCGTCCTCCGACGGCGGCTGGCGCAGCAGCAGCGTGGGCATCAGGCCCAGGCAGTAGAACCAGGTCACCCCGTGCTCGCGGATCTTCGCCCAGAACGTCGAGGGGTGGAACCGGTCGAGCACGACCAGCGTCGCGCCGCCCGCGAGTCCTAACGCGACGTTCCACTGTGGATCGATGTAGTGGAACGGCTGCGCGGTGAGCAGCACGTCGTCCTCGCCGACCGCCGGGAAGTCCGTGGCCAGCCCGACCGCGAGGGTGGTCCAGTACCGGTTCGGCAGCACGCAGCCCTTGGGCGGGCCGGTGGTGCCCGAGGTGTACTGGATGTTGACCGGGTGCTCGGAAACGGAGGAAAACGACGTGGCGCCGGTTTCCGACGTCGTGAGCTCGTCCGGGGTGAGCACGCGTTCGACCGCGCCGATCCGGTTCAGCAGGCCGGTGAATTCCGGCGCGGCGACGGCGAAACGCGCGCCGGAATGGCGGAGAACGTGGGCGCCGTCGAACTCCTGGTAATTGGTGTTCACCGGCACCAGGACCGCGCCGAGCTTGGCCAGCGCCAGCCACAGCAGCGGGAACTCTGGCTGGTTGCGCAGCATCGCCGTGACCCGGTCGCCCGGCCCGACGCCGAGCTCGAGCAACGCGAGCGCGAACCGGGTGCTCTCCGCGTCGACCTCGGCGAAGGTGAAGCGGCGGCCGGTCTCGTCGAACACCCAGGCCGTGCGCTCCGGCCAGAGCTGGGCCGCGCGGGCGACCAGTTCGGCCAGCGTGCCGACCTCGGTCAGCGGCGTCACGCCCGGCTCCGGAAGGTTTCGAGCGACGCTCGAACGGCGGCGGAGTGCTCGGTGATCAGGGCGTGGCTGACCTCCAGTTCGAGCGCGGCCTCGATGTCGATGCTCGTGTCGAGCGCGCGCTTGGCCATCGTGGCGGCGTCGGCGGGGTGCTTCGCGATGGTGTTCGCCCAGGTCAGGGCCCGGTCCAGCAGCTCGGCCGCGGGCACGGCCGCGTTGACCATGCCGAGCTCAGCCGCCTTCCGGCCGTCGAAGCGCTCGCCGAGCAGCAGCAGTTCCTTCGCCTTGAGTGGCCCGACCAGCAGCGGCAGCAGCCGTGACGCCGCGCCGGTGACGCTCAGCCCGAGCGAGACCTCGGGGAACGCGAACACCGCGTCTTCGGCGGCGAGGATCAGGTCGCAGCCGAGTGCGAACTCGGCGCCCGCGCCGATCGCGTAGCCGTGCACCGCGGCGATCGTCGGCTGGGGCAGCGCGCGCAGCCGTCGCGTGACGTCCTGGAGCCGGTCCAGCCGGACGCGCGAGTCGCCCTCTGGCGTTGGCTCCTTGAGGTCGTGACCGGCGCAGAACGCGCGCCCGTTGCCGGAGAGCACGACGGCCCTGGCGTCGCTGCGGGCCACGCCGTCGAGCGCGGCGAGGAAGTCCTCGACCAGCGCCGGCGCGACCGCGTTCAGGCGCTCGGGCCGGTTCAGCCGGATCTGGGCGATGCCGTCTTCGACGGCGAGGTCCACGGTGCTCATGCGACCGATGCTAGACGTTCGATCGATCGATCGATAGCCTCGGTTGTATGCAGGTCGACGCGGTGTACGAGAACGCCCGGGTGTGGACGGGCGCGGGCATGACCGGCGCGCTCGCCGTGCTCCACGGCCGGATCGTCGCGCTCGGGGAGGACGCCGAGGCGCTGTCCGCGCGCGAGCGCGTGGACCTCGGCGGCGCCTTCGTCGTGCCAGGGTTCCACGATGCGCACAACCACATGGCCTGGTTCGGGATGGGCCTCGACGACGTCCCGCTCAGTGCGTGCCGCAGCGTCGAAGAGGTCTATGACGCCGTTGCCGCGCGCGCCGCGACCCTGCCCGCGGGCAGCTGGGTCGTCGGCAGTGGCTACGACCAGAACAAGCTGGTGGGCGGTCATCCGGACCGGCATGGCCTCGATCGCGCCGCGCCCGGGATGCTGGTGCGGCTCAAGCACAGGTCCGGCCACATGTGCGTGGTCAACTCCGCCGTCCTCGACCGCCTGGACCTGGGAGGAGTCCCGGTCGGCGGCGACGTCGTACAGGACGACGAGGGTTCGCCGACGGGGCTCCTGCGCGAGCAGGCCCAGCTCTTGCTGCGCCCGCTGACCTACCCGACGCCGATGGAGACCGTGGTGCGCGGGCTGGCCCGGGCGAGTGAGCAGTACCTGGCCGAGGGGATCACCAGCGTCCAGGAGGCCGGGATCGGCGGTGGCCTGGTCGGAGAGACGCCCGCCGAGCTTGCCGCCTACCAGCTCGCGCGCGAGCGCGGCCTGCTGCGCGTGCGCAGCACGGTGATGGTCGCCGCGAGCGTGCTGCACGACCTGCCCGAGGGCGCCGGCTTCGGCCTGGACCTGGGGTTGCGCACCGGCCTCGGCGACGAATGGCTGCGCGTCGGCGCGATGAAGCTCTTCGCCGACGGTTCGCTGGTCGGGCGGACCTGCGCGATGCATGACCCGTTCGACGGCGAGCCGGACAACGTCGGCTACTTCCAGGTGCCCGAGGACGAGATCGCGCGCGTGATCGGGCTCGCGCACGCCGCGGGCTGGCAGATCGCGACGCACGCGATCGGCGACCGCGCGGTGACCGTCGTCCTCGACGCGTACGAAGCCGCGCTCGCCGCTTCGCCGCGTACGGACCACCGGCACCGCATCGAGCACGCCGCCGTCGTTCAACCCGCTGAGCTGACTCGGCTCGCTTCGCTGGGGTTGATCCCTTCGCCGCAGGGCCGCTTCGTCAACGAACTCGGCGACGGGATGCGCGCCGCGCTCGGCGAGGCTCGCGTGCCCTGGTGCTACCGGCTGCGAAGCGTCCTCGACGCGGGTTGCGTGCTTCCGGCGTCTTCGGACCGTCCCGTCGTCGACGGCGCTCCGCTGCTCGCGATCGCCGACATGGTGCGTCGGCGTACGGCGTCCGGTGCGCCCTTCGCACCCGAAGAGGCGTTGACGCCGGAGCAAGCGTTGCGCGCGTACACCTATGGCTCGGCGTACGCGGCCTTCGCGGAGAAGGACCTCGGCACGCTCGAACCCGGGAAGCTCGCCGACTTCGCCGTGCTGTCCGGTTCGCCGCTCGACGAGTCCACTTTGGACGACGTGCGCGTGCTGGGCACGGCCGTCGGCGGGGAACTGCGCTATCAGGCGCCGCTGTCGTGAGGCCTCATCTCCCTCCCACGAAAGCCAGCGCCTCGCGCGCCAGCTCGGGCCAGGTCAGCGGCGAATCGACGTCCAGGCTCAGCCACTCCTTCATCGGCGTGCCCTTGTTCGCGTCGAACCGGACGCCCTGGCCGCCATCGACCAGCGCGTCTACCCGCTGCTTCGGCAGCTTCACGACCAAGTGCCCGCGGACGAGCATGGCGAAGATCCGGTTGTCGACCCGCAGGGCGCTGCGGCCGAACCCGCCACCACCCCGCGGCGGGGTCACCCCTTCGATGCCCAGCAGCTCGCCGACCAGGTCTTCGAACCTCTCCTCCACCGACATGCCCCGACCATAATCGCCACCACCGACAGAAAAGGAGCACGCCGATGCCCGTCCGCGACGCCGTCCCCGAGGACATCGAAGAGATCTGCGCGCTCATCGAGGAACACGCCGTCTACGAGGAGAACCACGACCTCAAGCTGGACCGCGCCGAGATGGGCGGGCACCTGTTCGGGCCGGCTGCCAAGGCCTGGGTGCTGATCGCGACGCCGCCGGGCGAGCCGGGCCGGGTCGCCGGGTTCGCGTTCTGCAGCTGGAACTTCTCCACCTGGGAGGCGCGGCCGGGGATCTGGCTGGACGACCTGTTCGTCCGCCCCGACCACCGGCGCCACGGCCTGGGCCGCGAGCTGCTCGACGAGCTCCGCAACCGCACCACCGGGCGTGTCGAATGGGACATGCAGGCGGGCAACGCGAAGGCCGAGGCGTTCTACGCCCAGCTCGGCGCGGAGCCGGTGCCGGACTGGATCCGCTACCGCTGGCGGCCTTGAGCTTTCACGTGAAAGTGCGCTCGGGCGCGAGGCCGTATCGTATGCGGCATGGGAGATGGTTCGGTCCGGCGGTCCTCCTCGGTCGAGGACTACGTCCGGGTGATCTACGGCCTGGTCGAGCGGGGTGAGCCGGTCACCAACACCTCGCTGGCGGGACGGCTGGAGGTCAGCCCGTCCTCGGCGTCGGGGATGGTCACGAAGCTGTCCCAGCTCGGGCTGGTCACACACGTGCCCTACCGCGGGATCGAGCTCACCGCCGACGGCAGATTGCTGGCCCGCTCCGTGCTCCGCCGGCACCGGCTGATCGAGACTTACCTGGTTTCCGAGCTCGGCTATACCTGGGACGAGGTCCACGCCGAGGCCGACGCCCTCGAGCACGCGGTGTCCGACAGGCTCGTCGAGCGCATCGCGGCGAAGCTCGGCAACCCGGTGCGGGACCCGCACGGCGACCCGATCCCGGCGCCGGACGGCAGTGTCGAGGAGCTGCCGGTGCGGATCCTGGACGACCTGCCGCCGGGCGCGGTCGGCGAGATCGTCCGCGTCTGGGACACCGATCCCGAGCTCCTGCGCTACCTCACCGAGCACGCCATCGCCCTCGGCGAGCGGATCGAAGTCGTCGAGCGGCAGCCGTTCGGCGGCCCGATGGTGGTCAAGGTCGGCTCGCCGCCGGACGCCATGACGCACGCCATCGGCAAGGAGATCGCGCAGGCGTTGTCGGTCACCCTGCGCTGAGACGCGTACGCGCGGATGACGTCGTGGAGCGGATGTGGTGACGCACCTCCCCGGCCGACGATGAGGGCATGAAACCGTTTCGCTTCGGGATCGTCGCCGGGTACGCCCCGGACCTGTCCGCCTGGACCGCGCAGGCGCGGCGCGTCGAGGAACTGGGCTTCGACACCCTGCTCGCCACCGACCCGGTCGCCGGGGCCGACCCGTTCGTGTTGCTCGGCGCCGCCGCGGCGGTGACCGAGCGGATCCGGCTCGGCACCTTCGTGCTCGCCGATCCGTTCCGCGATGCGCGGGTAATGGACTGGCAGGCGCAAACCCTGTTCCGGCAGACCGGTGGCAGGTTCGAGCTCGGCCTCGGCGTCGGCCGTCCGGACAACGCCGAGCACGCTCGTTCGCTCGGCCGGGAGTTCCCTTCTGTCGCCGAGCGGATCACGCGGATGGCCGAAACCATCGCGTACGTCAAGACGTCGAGCGAACGGCCACGGCTGTTACTCGCGGCCAGCGGACCGAAAATGCTGGCGCTGGCAGCGCAAGAAGCCGACATCGTGACGTTCTCCTGGCCCGCGCGGACCACCGAGGCCGAGGCGCAGTCCATTGTGGATCGATTCCGAGAGCTCGCCGGGCCGCGGCTGCCGGAGATCGAGCTGGGCGTCAACCTGACCGCGGTCGGCGACCGGCCGGCGCCGCACATCGCGCGCTTCATCGGCGTGGACGTGCCGGAGCTGGCGGCATCCGGTGCGGTCACGGTGATCCCCGAAGATCCGGGCCGTGGCGCGGAAACCCTTCTCCGCTGGCGCGAACGGTGGGGGATTTCCTACGTCACGATCAACTCCGGCTATGCCGGCCAGTTCGCCGGGATCACGCGTGCGGTACGGGGTTCCGCCGACCGTGCAGGTGGGTGAGAGCCCTTCCGATCTTGCCGTGCGGCGCCTACGCTCCAGTGTTCGTATTCGGCAGCTTCGGAGCGATGACGATGACCGGTCAGCGAGTGCGCACCATCGACCGGGGGGACCAGCAGGCGGGGCGGGAACTGGAACAGTTGCTGGCCGCCGGACCGTTCGCCGCCGCGCTGCGCGCGGCGATCCGGGCCCGCGGGCTCGGCCTCGATCGAATCCGATATCGCTTGCGGGGCAGGGGAACCACGGTCAGCCTGGCGACGCTGAGCCACTGGCAGTCCGGCCGCTGCCGCCCCGAGCGCCCGGAATCCTTGCAGGCACTAAGGAATCTCGAGGACATCCTGAACATTCCCGACGGTTCGCTGTCGAGGCTGCTCGGCCCGCCGCGGCAGCGAACACGCTTTCATCCGCAGTCCCTCTCCGCTCAACTGAGCACTCCGCGGCCCTCGTGAGTGGTAAGTCGGGTTAGAACCCTACTTACCACTCACGAGAACCCGAGCCCTCACTAATGTCACGAACATGCGTGCTGTCGTGATCGAAGAGTTCGGGGTCCTGCCCGTGGTCCGTGAGGTTCCGGAACCGGTGGCGCCGCCGGGAGGAGCGGTCATCGAGATCGACGCCACGGGGGTCTGCCGCAGCGACTGGCACTCCTGGCAGGGTCACGACACTTCGGTGGTCCTGCCGCACGTCGCCGGGCACGAGCTGGCCGGCCGGATCGTCGCGCTCGGCGAGGGCGTGCGCGGCTGGGACGTCGGCGCGCGCGTGACCGTGCCGTTCGTCTGCGCCTGTGGCACCTGCGCCCAGTGCGCCCGTGGTGATCAGCAGATCTGCGACCGCGAGTTCCAGCCGGGCGCGACGCACTGGGGTTCCTTCGCCGAGCGCGTCGCGATCGAGCACGCCGAAGTCAACCTGGTCGCGCTGCCGGACAGCCTCGGCGCGGCCGAAGCAGCGGCTCTCGGCTGCAGGTTCGGCACGGCGTTCCGCGCTGTCCTGCGGCAGGGCCGGGTCAGCGCGGGGCAGTGGGTCGCGGTGTACGGCTGCGGCGGCGTCGGGATTTCCGCGGTGTTGCTCGCGGTCGCCGCGGGCGCGAAGGTCGTGGCTGTCGACGTCTCGCCGGGCGCGCTCGCGCTGGCGGAGAAGTCGGGCGCGGCGCTGACCGTCGATTCGAGCGCGTTCGAGACGCCGGAGGCCGTCGCCGAGCATGTCCGCGAGCTCACCGGCGGCGGCGCGCACGTCTCGCTCGACTGCCTCGGTTCGCCGGGCACCTGCGCCGCGTCCGTCGGCAGCCTGCGCAAGCGCGGCCGGCACGTCCAGGCCGGGCTGATGCCGCCCGCGCAAGGCGTCGCGCCGATCCCGATGCACCGGGTCATCGGCGGCGAGCTGGAGATCCTGGGCATCCACGGCCTCCAGGCCTGGGAGTACCCGGAGCTGCTGCGGGTGGTCGACGCGGCGGACATCGACCTCGGCGCGCTCATCGGGCGCCGGATCGGCCTCGACGACGTCCCGGCCGCGCTGGCCGCGATGAGCGACCCGGTGCCCGCGCGGGCCGGAGTCACCGTCGTCACGTTCGGTGAGTGATCCGCCGCTGCCTGGTCAAGAGACCATCTTGTAGCTGATCCACCGTGGAATGTGACACTCGGGCGTGGCAGTGTCTAGGGATGGTGGCCCATAGCGAGGGGAAGCAGCCGCAGGAGCCTCCGCCTGGACCATTCGGGCGACTCCTGCGGCTCCTCGCCACCGCCGAGGTGACTTTCCGTGGTCATCGGGTGGTGCCGGCCGCGGTCAGATCCAGCCGTTCTCCCGAGCGATCCGAATCGCGTCCACCCGGTTCCGTGCCGCGGTCTTCGTCACGACCGCGGTGAGATAGTTACGCACCGTGCCGTCGGAGAGACCGAGTTTGTCGCTGATCTCCTCGATGTCCATGCCGTCCGCGGCCAGGGTCAGTACTTCCGCCTCGCGTTCGGTCAGCGGGCTTTCGCCGTGCTGCAGCGCGGCCGCGACCAGCTCGTGGTCGATCGTCCACTCGCCGCGGGCGACTCGGCGGATGGCGTTCGCGAGCTCGCGCGCCGGCGCGTCTTTGAGCATGAACCCCCGCACTGACGCAGTGAGCGCGCGGCGGAGGTTGGCCGGGTTACCGAGCGCGGTGAGGATCAGCGTGTGGCAGCTCGGCAGTTTTTCGGCCAGCTCGGCCGCCGCGGTCACGCCGTCGACGCCGGGGAGGTCGATGTCGAGGACCGCGACGTCCGGCCGGAGCTCCAGCGCGGTCGGCACGATCCGGCGGCCGTCGGCCAGCTCGGCCACGACCTCGATGTCGTCCTGCATGGACAGCAGGGCGACCAGCGCACCGCGGATGAGGTGCATGTCTTCGGCGAGCAGGACCCGGATCATGGCAAAATCGTAGCGGTGGACGCACTGCTGCCCCGACCGCGAACCGAGGTCGCGCCCGGCGCCGTGCACGTCCCCGACTGGCTTTCCTTCGACGAGCAGAAGTCGTTGGTCGCCAGCTGTCGTGGCTGGCGCGGCTATCGCGCGACCCGGCTGCCGAACGGCGGCGTGATGTCGGTTCGGACGGTGTGTCTCGGCTGGCACTGGCGACCGTACGACTACTCCCGCACGGTCGACGACGGCTCCCCGGTCCTGCCGTTCCCCGGCTGGCTGGGCGACCTCGGGCGGCGCGCGGTGGCCGACGCTTACGGCGTCGCCGATGATTACGCGCCGGACATCGCGTTGGTGAACTTCTACGACGCCGCCGCGAAAATGGGGCTGCACCAGGACAAGGACGAGCGCAGCCTGGACCCGGTGGTGTCGCTCAGCCTCGGCGACGCGTGCGTGTTCCGGTTCGGGAACACGGAAACCCGGGGTAAGCCGTACACCGACGTCGAGCTGCGTTCGGGTGACCTGTTCGTGTTCGGCGGGCCGTCGCGGCTGGCGTATCACGGCGTGCCGCGGATCCTGCCGGGCACGGCGGATCCGGAACTCGGCCTGACCGGCCGGCTGAACCTCACTCTGCGGGTGTCAGGTCTTCCGGCGGCGTAGGCCGTGAGCCGTCGTCCGGCAGGACGTAGAGCCGGACGGCCATCTGTCGCGAGCCCTCGGGGTGCTGTCCCGGTTCGGTCATGTACTTCCACAGCAGGTTCTGGTATTCCTCCACAAAGGACGCGACCTGCTCCTTGGTGAGGTGCAGCCCGCCGCGGTAGATCTGGTTCCAGCCGTCCGCGCTGTCGTAGCCGGCGTAGGCGGAGGTGACCAGGCCGAGGTCGTGCTGCATCTTGAGCGCGCCGAGCTTCAGAGCGGCTTCGCGCTCGTCCGGCGTCATTTCGAGGCCCGGCGGGGTGTAGATGTCCTTCATCAGCGACTTCCACCAGCGCTCACGGCCGGTGGAGCGCTCCTCGATCTCGGCGATCAGCTCGAGGTCGGCCAGCTTGCGCAGGTGGTAGCTGGTCGTTCCGGTGCTCTCGCCGAGCGCCTTGGCGACGCTCGTCGAGTTCGCCTCGGCGTGTTGTCCCAGGTAGGACAGGATGTCGCGGCGCACCGGGTTGGCCAGCGCCTTATAGAACGCCTTGAGGTCCGGTCCGGTGAGCACGCGCCTTTCGGGACGTTCCGCCATGGCCGTCACCCTACTGCAAAAACTGCTTGCAGAGATAGTTTGCAAAAAGTCTCTGCAACTAGCTACGGTGGTGGGGAGACCTTGGGGGTACGGATGCGGAAAGACCTGGTGATGCTGGCGGCGGGCGTGGTCCTGCTGCCGTGGATGCTGGTGCTGGCGGTGACGCTGCCGGACGCCTACCCGGCGCAGCACTGGCGCCTGGCGTGGCTCGGCTTCGACGCGCTGGAGGCGCTCGGCCTGCTGAGCTCGGCATGGCTGTTCCGGCGCGGCGACGTGCGGGCCCCGTTCGCCGCGATCGGCGCGGCGACCCTGCTGGTGGTGGACGCCTGGTTCGACATCACGACCGCGGGCGACGACGTCGGGCTGTCGATTCTGCTTGCGCTGGTGGAACTTCCGCTCGCGGCGCTGTGCGTTTCCGCGGCCTGGCAGTCTTTGCCTCGGCGGGTGCCGGCGTATGTCTGAGCTGGACGCACGGCTGCGGGACGAGATCGACGATCAGGTGGCGGAGGCCTTCGATGCCTACCTGGCGGAACGCCGGCCCCGGAACGTCTTCGCCATCCGATGGCGGGGCGGCGTCGTGGTGGCGACGATCCTGATCGGTGCGGCGGCGACCTTGGTGGCACAGCCGGTGGTGGGGTGCGCGCTGTGGCTGGCGATCACGGTGACGAACGTGATGGTGCTCGGTGGGCGGGGGTAGGGCCTCGTGAGTGGTAAGTCGGGTTCTATTTGAGGGGTAAGGCAAACGCGGCGTGGTGAAGCGAGGGGGACCTGCCGACGGGCTCGTGAGCGTTGCGGGCGGTTCTAACCGCCCGCAACGCTCACGAGTCCTCAATGCCGCAGCACGACACATTTGCCTTACCCCTCAATAACCCTACTAACCACTCACGAGGCGGAACCGTAGGTGCTGGCCGGGGCGGAGCTGGGCGGCGAGGTCCAGGTCGTCCTCGTCCACCACGGCGATCACCGGGTAGCCGCCTGTGGTCGGGTGGTCCGCGTGGAACAGGATCGGGGTGCCCGACGGGGGTACCTGCAGTGAGCCCGGGACGCACGCCTCCGACGGGAGCTCGTCGTGGCGCGTGCGCTCCAGAGGTGGCGCCGAGAGGCGGATGCCGATGCGGTTCGAGTCCGGCGTGACCGTGTACACAGTGGATACCAGAGCATCCAGCGCCTCAGAAGCGAACCAGTCCAGGCGCGGCCCCGGCGTCACTCGGAGCACCGGCTCCGCGGGTAACGCGGGCTGTGGCGCAAGGTCTACCAAAGGGAAACCGGCCACGACCTCGCCGACCGGGAGTGTCAACCCGGCGGAAAGCGGGGGTGGGCCCAGCTTTCCGAGTGTGTCGGTCGACCGTGAACCCAGCACCGGTGGGACGTCGATGCCGCCCCGCACCGCGACGTAACACCGCAGTCCCAGCGAAGCCGTGCCCAGCGTGAGCTCGTCACCGGCTCGCAGGGTGATCGGCGCGTTGAGGCCAAACGCTCGGCCGGAAACGGTGATCGGGCAGTCCGCGCCGGTCACCGCCACTGTCGTCAGGCCGGTCGCGCGCAGGGCCAGGCCGCCGAGCGTGACCTCAAGGGCCGCATGGGTTTCCGGGTTTCCGACCAGCCGGTTCGCCAGCCGAAGCGCGCCCCGGTCGGCGGCACCGGAGCGGCCGACTCCCATCGCGGCCAGGCCGGGACGGCCCAGGTCCTGCACCGTGGCCGCGAATCCGGGACGGACGACTTCGAGTTTCATCCGGCGAACCGCACTCGCGTGCCCGGCGTCAGCAGGTTCGGCTGCGGGCGTTCGACGTCCCATACGGTCAGGTCGGTCCGGCCGAGCAGGCGCCAGCCGCCGGGTGACGCACTCGGGTACACCGCGCTGTACTCCCCGGCGATCGCGACCGAACCGGCCGGGATCCGGGTGCGCGGGTCCGGCCGCCGCGGCACGTGCAGGACGGGATCCAGCCCGGTCAGGTAGGCGAAACCCGGTGCGAAGCCGCAGAACGCCGAGACGTAGCCACCCGCGGAGTGCCGTCCGACGACTTCGGCGACGGTCAGCCCGGTTTCCGCGGCCACATCGACGAGATCCTCACCGTCGTAGACGACCGGGACGACGACCTCGTCGGCAACGCGAGCCGGAATGTCCACAGGGGACACTTCGACCAGCTCATTCCGGAGGCGCGCGGCGGAAGTCCACTGTGGATCGAACCGGATCAGGAGCGTGCGCGCCGCCGGGACCAATTCGATCACACCCGTCAAGGGCGTCTGCTCCAGCGCTGCCTGCAACCCCAGCACGTCGTCCAGTTCGACCAGGACCGCCCGGCCGCCGCAGGGAAGCACCCGCAGATCACTCACGCGGCAAACGCACCCAACGTGACCCCGGCCGCCGTCAACTCCTCGCGAATGCGCCGGGCCAGCTCCACCGCACCCGGCGTATCCCCGTGCACGCACAGGGAATCCGCGTGCAGATCGAGCTGAGCACCGTCGGCCGCGACGAGCCCGCTGCCCGTCGCCATCGCCACCGCTCGCGTGGCCACCGCGTCGACGTCGTGCAGGACCGCGTCAGGTTCCTTGCGCGACACCAGCCGTCCCTCTGCCGTGTAGGCCCGGTCCGCGAACACTTCCGCGTAGCTCACCACCCCGGCTTTGGCCGCCTGGCTCGACATCTCCGAGTCCGGCAGGCACAGCAGCGCCAGGCCCGGGTCGTACCGGTGCAGTCCCTCGACCACCGCAGCGGCCTGTTCCGGATCGACCGCCGCGGTGTTGTACAGCGCCCCATGCGGTTTGACGTACCGGACCCGCCCGCCCGCCGCGCGGGCGAACGCGTCCAGCGCACCGATCTGGTACAGCACCTCGTCGGCGAGCTGGTCCGGCTCGATGTCGAGCGCGCGCCTGCCGAACCCGGCGAGGTCGCGGTACCCGACGTGCGCGCCGATCGCGACCCCGCGCGCGACCGCCCCGTCGCACACCCGCCGCATCACCGACGGGTCACCGGCGTGGAAGCCGCACGCGATGTTCGCGCTGGTCACGATGTCGAGCATGGCTTCGTCGTCGCCCATCCGCCACGCGCCGAAGCCCTCGCCGAGATCGCTGTTGAGATCCATTTCAGGCCACCTGGTATTCGCTGTCGAGCCGGTCGGTGATGAACATGTACCCCGGCGCGTGCGTGATCGCGTACGGCGGCCGGGACGCCATCAGCGCCGCCTGCGGAGTCACCCCGCACGCCCAGAACATCGGCACGTCACCCGCCTCCGCGTCGACCGGATCACCGAAGTTCGGCCGGGAAAGGTCCTTGATCCCCAGCGTACGCGGATCCCCGACGTGCACCGGGGCACCGTGGACGGCGGGCATCGCGCGGGTGATCCGGATGGCGTCATCGACGCGGTCCGCCGGGACCTGCCGCATCGACACCACCATCGGCCCGTGCAGCCGCCCGGCGGGCTCGCATTCCCGGTCGGTCAGGTACATCGCGACATTCCGGCCCTGGTCGATGTGCCGCATCGGGACGCCCTCGGCGATCAGCGCGGTCTCGAAGGTGAAGCTGCAGCCGATGGAGAACGCGACCATGTCGCTGCGCCACAGCCCGGTCGCGTCGCCGACCTCCCCGGCGAGCACGCCGTTCTGCCAGATCCGGTAGCGCGGGAGGTCGGTGCGCAGGTCCGCGCCCGCGGCGAGCCGGGTGCCTGGGTCGCCGGGATCGCTGACGTCGAGTACCGGGCACGCCCGCGGATTGCGCTGGCAGAACAGGAGAACGTCGTACGCCCAGTCCTCGGGCACCGCGATCAGGTTGGTCTGGGTGAAGCCGGCGGCCCAGCCGGTCGTCGGCTGTGCCGTCCCGCCGCGGAACGCCGCGCGTGCCTCGGCGGGGGTGCAGGTCGTGGTCGTCATCTCGCCCCCTCAGTCGAGAAGTTCGATACCGCGGGTTTCGGGCAGGCCCAGCAGTGCCAGTGCGGCGATGCCGTACCCCAGCGCGCCGAACACGATCGCGCCGCCCGCGCCCAGGAAGCCCACGACGGTCGGGAAAATCGCGCCGACCGCGCGGCCGAAGTTGTAGGTGAAACCCTGGCCGGTGCCACGCAACGCGGTCGGGTACAGCTCGGCGAGGAACGCGCCGAAGCCGCTGAAGATCGCCGACATCGAGAAGCCGAGCGGGAAGCCCAGCACCAGCACGAGTCCGTTGGCGCCCTTGGGAATCTGCGTGTATGCGACGATCAGCGCCGCCGACAGTACGGCGAAGGTCAGGAAGGTTTTCTTGCGCCCCATCAGATCCGTGAGGTATCCGCCGCAGACGTACCCCACGAACGCTCCGGTGATGAGGAACGCGAGGTAGCCGCCGGTGCCGATCACCGTAAGCTCACGGGTTTTCTTGAGGTAGGACGGAAGCCAGGTCGAGATCGTGTAGTACCCACCCTGGACGCCGGTGGCGAGCAGTGCGGCGAAGAACGTCGTGCGCAGCAGGTCGCCGCGGAAGATCTTGACGAAAGTGCCCTTCTGGCGTGGAGTCTTCTCCGCGCGGGGCGCGTCCTGCACGCTGCGGCGGACCCACAAGACGAGCAACGCCGGGATGACGCCGGTCCAGAACATGATGCGCCAGGCCATGTCCGGGCTCGCGACGCTGAAGACCACGGTGTAGGCGATCACCGACAGCCCCCAGCCGACCGCCCACGCGCTCTGCACGAAGGCGACCGTCCGGCCGCGGTACTTCGCCTGCGAGTACTCCGCGACCAGTGCGGCCCCGGCCGCCCATTCACCGCCGAAGCCGAGGCCCTGCAGGCCGCGGAAGATCAGCAATGTCTCGAAGTTCGGTGCGAATCCACAAAGGACGGTGAAGACCGTGTACAGCGCGATGGTGAGCTGCAGGGTGCGGACGCGGCCGATCCGGTCGGCCAGCATCCCGGCGCCGATCCCGCCGACCGCCGAAACCACCAGCGTCGTCGTGCCCAGCAGCCCGGCTTCGCCGTTGGAGATGCCGAAGTAGGCGGTGATCGCCGCCAGGCCGAGGGGGAGCGTCTGATAGTCGAACGAATCCAGCCCGTAGCCGCCGAACGCCCCCAGGAAGGCGCGGCGGCCCCGGTGTCCCAGGGTCCGGAACCAGGCGAACGGCCTGGTGTCGGTGGTGGTCGTCGTGGCAGTCATACGGCACCTCCCGCGAAGTGTCTCATCGTGGCCTGCGTCACACCATACGGATTGTTGAACAATTCTACAAGGGGCTCATTCGATCGTCCCCCCGTCCTCCGAGTACCCTCGCTGACGTGGTCATCGACGAGGACGGCCCCCAGGGGCTGGCGGCCGACCGTGGTCTGGTCAGCCGCAAGAGCACGGCCGAGCGGGTCGCCGGCGTCCTGCGCAAGCGGATCGCCGAAGGGTTCTTCCTGCCCGGGGGACGGCTTTCCGAGCAGGACATCGGCAACGCGCTCGGGGTCTCCCGCAACACGCTGCGCGAGGCGTTCCGGCTGCTCACTCACGAACGATTGCTGGCGCACGAACTCAACCGCGGCGTCTTCGTCCGGATCCCGAGCGTCGAGGACGTCGTCGACATCTACCGCGTCCGCAAGATCGTCGAGTGTGCCGCGGTGCGCGGGGTGACCGAGCGGCCGGCGACGTTCGCGAAGATCGCGGAGAAGGTCTCGACGGGTGATGCCGCGGCGAACGGCGGCCGGTGGCAGGACCTCGGCACCGCCAACATCTGGTTCCACCTGGAGCTGGCCGCGCTGTCCGGCAGCGAGCGCGTCGACGAGCTGATGGGCAGGCTGACCGCGGAGCTGCGGCTGGTGTTCCACATCATGGCCGAGCCGCGGCGCTTCCACGAGCGATACCTGCCGCGCAACCACGAGATCCTGGACCGGCTCGCCGTGGGCGACGGCCCCGGCGCCGAGCAGCTTCTGACGAAGTACCTCGAGGACGCCGAGGACCAGCTGGTGAGCGCCTACGCGGAGCGTGCGGCCGAGGTCAAGGCCGCCGCCGAGATCGACTGACCGCGGGTGGGGCCTCGGAGTGTAAGTCGGTTCTACCTGCTCACGACAGCCTTGCTCCGTTCGCCGTTCTCCTGGTTTGTTCCTTCGGGTGCGGTTAAGCGATTCATCTTGCACGTTCGGGCAGGGATGCCCGGACGATGGGGTCGAGGGTTCGCGCGCCGTCCCTCTCACCGGTCTTGCTCGTTAATCTCGTCTCAGAAGATGAAGCGGCCTCGGCCGCACTTCCTCGTTCCGCGCCCGGAGACCCCCAGCGGTGCGCGGGACAACGGTCGCCGGGTCGCGGCGGCAGCAACACCGCGGCCCGGCGGCTTCACCTCCCCTCGAAGGCAATTCGCCGCCGAGGTGTGTCCCTTGTGGACACACCTCGGCGGCGAATCTTAAAAAGGGATCAGCAGTACACGTTGTTCCCGGCCGGCACGCCGAGGATTCCGACGAACCGGTTGTAGGAATCGACCCGGCTCTGGACCTGCGCCGGGTTGCGGCCGTCGCATTCCAGGCTGCCGTTGATGCTCCGGATCGTCTGGCCGAAGCCGGCACCATTGACCATCGCGTTGTGCGGGGTCATCGTGCCCGGCCCGCTCTGGGTGTTCCAGTACCAGAGCCCGGTCTTCCAGGCGACGGCCGCGTTCTGCTCGACCTGCCACGGGTTGTTCAGCAGGTCGATGCCGAGCGCGTCACCGGCGGCCTTGTAGTTGAAGTTCCACGACAGCTGGATCGGTCCGCGTCCGTAGTAGGCGGCCTGGCCGGCCGGGCAGCCGTATGGCTGGCTGAAGTCGCAGTAATGCGGGTAGTTCGACGTGTTCTGCTCCACGATGTAGACCAGGTTCCCGGTCTCGTGGGCCACGTTGGCGAGGAACGCCGCCGCTTCCTGCTTCTTCACCGTGTCGCTGCCGGTCTTGGCGAAGCCCGGGTAGGCGCTGGTCGCGGCGACGAGACCGCTGTAGGTGTAGAACCCGTTGCGGCCCGGGAACATCTGGTTGAACTGGGCCTCACTGACGACGAAGCCGCCGGGCGGGGTCCCGCCGCCGCCACCGGGGCCGTTCCACTTTTGGTTGGCACCGCCGGAGCAGTCCCAGAGCTGGAGGCGTGTGCCGTTGGCGGAGTTGTTGCCGGACACGTCGAGACACCGGTTGGCCGCGACGTTGACGATGTCGTTGGCACCGCTCACGGTCCAGTTCTGGGCACCCGTCCCATTGCAGTCCCAGAGCTGGATCAGGGTGCCGTTGGCGGTACCGGCGCCCGCGGCGTCCAGGCACTTGCCGAGTGCCTGGATCTGGCCGTTGCCGACCACATTCCAGTTCTGGGCCGCGGTTCCGTTGCAGTCGTAGAGCTGCACGGCCGTGCCGTTGGCGCTGTTCGCCCCGGCGACGTCCACGCATTTCCCGGCGAGGCCGGAGATCGCGCCGGTGGCCGCGGTCGCCGATGCGGCGGGCAGCACGATCATGGCGATGGCGGCGGCAGCACCGGCGAGCAGTGCTGAGGTTCTTCGCAGCATGGTTCTCCTCTTCCCGTGGGGATCAACCGGCGTAGCGGGCAAAGATGCGCGTGAAGTCCCACGCCGCTTGGGAGACACCGGAGCAGGTGTCGTCGTTCGGATACGCGCCGGGGCACGGACGGTCACGGTTCACCGACCAGAACGTCAGCCGGGCCAGGTGGTGCTGCTGGCATAGCCCAGGATGGTGCGGAAGTCGTCGAGGGTGACGGTTTCGGCGTTGTCGGTGATGCCGTTCATCGACGAGATGCCCATGTGCCGGTAGGCCGTCGTCGTCGCTGTAGCCGTAGGCGTTCTTGAGCGACGTTCTTGAGGCCCTCGGCCGCCTGCATGGTCAGCGTGCCCATGTTCTGCCCGGCGCCGCCGAAGTCGAACGGCATGATGACCCAGCCGTCGACGGTCAGCCCGGACGCCGCCGCGCGGTTGATCAGGCTGTTGTCCGGGCCGGTCTTGCCGGTGCCGAAGGTGACGTACAGCTTGATGCCCGGGTTGTTGGCCGCGACCGTCTTCAGCGCGTCGACCGTGCGCTGCTGGACGGTCGGGTTGCTGTAGGCGTCGGCCTCGATGTCGATGTCGATCGCCTTGAGCCCGTAGGCGTTGATCACCTTCTGGTACGCGGCCGCGAGTGCGCCGGCGCTGGCGCAGGAGTCTCCAGCTTGTTGCCGCTGCAGCCGCCGAACGACGGGATGACGTCGCCGCCGTTCGCCGCGGACGGTGTTGACCGTGCTCTGGTCGACGCCGCCGGTGAGCGCGCGCCCGCCGTCCCACTTCGGGTTGCAGTATGCCGTTGTTGACAGGATGAACGCCATGGTGAACCACTTGACGCCGGTGGCGTTCATGACCGTGGTGGGGTTCGGCGGGTTGCCCCAGCCGTTGTAGTAGTACGGCGCGACGGCCATGGCCCCGGCCGCCGGCGGGCGGCGGCGGCGGAGTCGTGCCACCCGGCGAGCGTCCACTTCTGGTTGGTGCCCGGCCGCAGGTCCAGATCTGCAGCCGCGTGCCGTTAGCCGAGTTGTTGCCCGTGACGTCCAGGCACTTGCCGGAGCCGGTGTTGACCAGTTCTTCGACCCGTTGCTGCCGTCCACTTCTGGGCGCCCGGTGCCGTTGCAGTCCCACAGCGTGCACGGCGGCGCCGTCGGCGGTGCCCGCGCCGGCCACGTCGAGGCACTTGCCCTGCGCCTGCATCGATCCGTTGGCGGCCGCGGTCCAGGACTGCTTGGCGACTGGGCCGTTGCAGTCGTAGAGCTGCGGCAGGTTGCCGTTCGCTGTTCGAGCCGCCGGTCAGGTCCAGGCACTTCCCGCCGAGGCCGGTGATCGGACCGGTCGGCTGCGCGGCCAGGGCGTCGGTGATGCACGACGACGCGCCGAGCGTGCCGACGACGGCGGCCAGTGGACAGCGCGATTCATTGTCGCTCCGGCGCTTCATGCGGGCACGTTCCACTTCTGGTTGGCGCGCGCCGGTGCAGGTCCAGATCTGCAGCCTGGCGCCGTTGGCGGAGCTGTTGTCCGTGACGTCGAGGCACTTGCCGGAGCCGGTGTTCGACCAGGTGCCCGGACGCGTTGGCGGTCCATCTCTGGCTGGCGCCGTGCCGTCGCAGTCCCACAGCTGCACGGCGGCGCCGTCCGCGGTGGACTTATCCGGTCACGTCCAGGCACTTGCCGAGCGCGCGGATCGTGTCGTCGGTGCCGACGGTCCAGTTCTGTCGGGCCCGGCCGGTGCAGCGTAGAGCTGCAGGCAGGTTGCCGTTGGCGCGTCGATCCGCCGGTCACGTCCAGGCACTTGCCGCCCAGACCGGTGATCGAGCCGGTGCCGCCACCCGGGTGGCCAGCCGCCGCCCTGGGTGCCGCCCCAGGTGAACGTCGCCGAGGTCGTGGTCGGGCAGGCTGTAGCTGAACGAGGACTGCCGCCCCAGTTCACCTTGACGGTCTGCGCGCTGCCGCTGGTGTTGTACGCGATCAGCGCCTTCGAGCCGTCCGGGTTCTTCCACGCCACGTTGCGGACGGTGGAGTTGGCGTTCGAGTCGATCCGCACCGCGCCCGGCTTCACGAACTTCGTCAGGTGACCCATCGTGTAGTACTCGACGGTGTAGTCGACCTGCCCGCTGCGCCAGTCGCCGTTGTGGACGGTGACCAGGCCGGTGCAGGTGCCGCAGCCGCCGTTGTGCGGGCCCATGTTCTGGTCCACCGCCGAGGCTCCACTTCACGAAGCTCCTCGCCCAGTTGCGGGTGTAGTCGATGATGTTGTTCATGTCCTCGGCCTGCTGGTTGCCGACCCAGGTGCCACCGGAGTGCTCGGTGAAGTAGGCGTTGCATGTCCGGGTACTGGTTGTGCACCGTGGTCTGCTGCGCGATGTCGCCGCCGTAGCCGTGCCAGGCCATGCCGCCGAAGTTCGGGTCGTTGCGGATGGCCGCGTCGTTGACGTCGGCGCGCCGCAGGACGTCGTAGGTGTCCCAGTTCCAGTCGAGCGCGAGGACCTTTGTGGACAGTCCGGCCGCTGTGCAGCGCGGGCAGCAGGTCGTTCTTGGTGAACGTCGCCAGCCCGGAGCCGTTCCACTGCATCGACGGGTAGCCGGCGCAGCACGTCGGTTCGTTCTGCACGGACACGTAGTCGATCGGCACGCCCTGCGGCCTGATAGGCCTGGAGGTACTTCACGAAGTACTGCGCGTAGGCCGGGTAGTACTGCGATTCGAGCCAGCCCGAGCAGGTAGCTGTCGTTGTCCTTCATCCACGGCGGCGCGCTCCACGGCGACGCCATCACCTTCACCGCTCGGGTTGAGCTGGCGGGCCTGCTTGGTCAGCGGCAGCACGTCGGCCTGATCGTGCGCGATCGAGAAGCGCGTCAGGTTCGGGTCGGTCTGCCCGGCGGGCACGTCGTCGAAGGTGTAGCTGAACCGCGCCAGGTCGGACGCGCCGAGCGGGTTGCGGATGAAGTCTCAGCCCGATCCCGGTGTTCGGGTCGAACAGCTTGCGCATGGTGTCGTCACGGGTGGCCTGCGACAGCGCGCCGCTGGAGTTCATCAGCCAGGCGGCGGTGTCGGTGAAGGACGCGCCACCGCCTTCGAACTGCTGGTATGTGGTGTTTTCGTTGACGGTGATGGTCGCGATCCGGTGCCGGTACCGGCCGCGAATGTGATCGGCGCCTGCTGCTGCAGGCCACGGGTGACGGTCCGGCCGCCGGAGTCACTGGTGGTGGTGAGCCAGATGTTGACCGATTCGCCTGCCGCCTGCGCGGGCACGGCGAACGAGGCCGTCGTCAGCGCGGCGACCCCGAGCAGGGCGAGCAGTGAGCGCTTTCTCATGGCAGCGTCCATTTCTGGTTGGCACCCGAGCCACAGCTCCAGATCTGCAGGCGGGTGCCGTTCGCGGAAGAGTTTCCGGTGGCGTCCAGGCATTTGCCGGAGCCGGCGTTGACCAGGTTCTTCGCCGAGTTGGCCGACCACTTCTGCGCGTTCGTGCCGTTGCAGTCGTACAACTGGATCTGCGTTCCGTCCGTGCTGCCCGCACCGGCGACGTCGAGGCACTTGCCCAGCGCGCGGACGGTGCCGTCGGCACCGGCCGTCCACTGCTGTGCGGTGCTGCCGTTGCAGTCGTAGAGCTGGACGGCGGTTCCGTTGGTGCTGCTCGCACCGGCCACGTCGACGCACTTGCCGCCGACACCGGTGATCTGCCCGCCGCCGGTGGGCGGGGTGGTCGTGCCGCCGACGAACTGCGTCGCGACCTGCTCGCCGAGGCTGACCGCGCTGCCGTGGTTCTCGATCGGGTTCACGTGCGTGTTCGGGAAGACGATGTAGGTGACCGGGCCTTCGGTGCCACCGTTGCGCGGGTCCGGGTTGATACCGAGGCTGGCCGCGGTGGCGTAGGAGGCCTCGCCGATGATGCTGGTCGGCCCGGTGTCACCGACCACGGCGTAGGTGACCTGGTTGTTGTAGATCACCGCGACCACCGAACCGCCGTCGATGCCGTAGTTCCGATAGTCCCATGTGGACGTTGGCTGCGGGAGCACGATGTAGGGCAGCTGCGCGGCGTTGAGCGGCTGGTCGGTCGAGGTGTGGAATGCGGTGTCCGGGTAGAAGCAGCAGTCGGTGTTCTCGTTGCATTGGCTGGTGCGGACGCCGTCGCAGTCGACGTCCATGTCGGCCTTGAAGAACACCGCGCCAGTGGCCTGACAGACCGGAACGGTCGCCGCGCCGCCTTCGTCGAAGGAATACTTTCCGTTCGAGATCTGTTGGCAGGAAGAGACTTTGGCGAGCAGCTGGCTCGCCGAAGGGCCTGCTTCGGTTGCGGCGTTGGCGGCGCCGGTGGTCAGGGAAAGCGCTAACAGGGCACAGCCCATTAGCGCGACGAGAATACGTCGCACTGCTTTTCTCCTTGGGGGACCGGGGAGGGTAGAGCCATGAGCAGGTAGCGGTGTCAGGACACCGCTACCTGCTCAAGACGGGGGTGGATCAGGGAGCGGTCCACTTCTGCGCGGCCGTGCCGTTGCAGGTCCAGATCTGCAGGCGGGTGCCGTTGGCCGAGCTGCCGCCCGGGGAATCCAGGCACTTGTTCGCCGCGGGGTTCACGATGTCGTGCGCCCCGGTGACGACCCATTGCTGGGCGCCGGTGCCGTTGCAGTCGTACAGCTGGATTGGCGTGCCGTCGGCGGTGCCCGCCGAGGCGACGTCCAGGCACTTGCCGAGCGCGCGGATGGTGCCGTCGGTGCCGACGGTCCAGCTCTGCGCCGCGTTGCCGTTGCAGTCGGTGATCTGGATCGGCGTCGAGTTGGCGGGGTTGGCACCCGCGACGTCGACGCACTTGCCGCCGACGCCGGTGATCGTGCCGGTCCGCCCGGACCCACCGCCGCCGCCGGAGGTGTCGGTCACGTGCACGTAGTCGACGACCAACTGCTGCGGGAACTGCGTGCTGCCGTTGGGATCGCCCGGCCAGTAGCCGCCGACGGCGAGGTTCATGATGACGAAGAAGTTGTGGTCGTAGACCCAGCGGTTGCCGTTGAGGTCGGACGGGGTCCGGGTCTGATACAGGTTTCCGTCGACGTACCACTTGATCTGGTTGGGGGACCAGTCGATGGCGTAGGTGTGGAAGTCGTCGGAGAAGTTCGGGCCGTTGTAGGCGGCGCCGATCCCGCCGGCACCCGAGTAGCCGGGGCCGTGGATCGTGCCGTGCACGGTGTTCGGCTCGAACCCGACGTTCTCCATGATGTCGATTTCGCCGTCGGTGGGCCAGTTTCCGCCACCCAGCATCCAAAAGGCGGGCCACATGCCTTGTCCGCGCGGGAGTTTCATGCGCGTCTCGAAGTGGCCGTAGGCCTGACTGAACTTCCCGGCCGTGTTCAACCGTGCGGAGGTGTACTCGCAGCGGCCGTACCAGCAGTTGTAGTTGCCGGGGTTTTCGCGCTTCGCCGTGATCACCAGGTGGCCCTGGCCGTCGAGCGCGGCGTTGTTCGTGCCGGAGGTGTAGTACTGCCGTTCGTGGTTGTTGACGTTGTCGCCGGTCTCCAGCTGCCACTTCGAGCCGTCGACGCCGGCGCCCGCGGGGCCGTTGAAGTCGTCGGTGAAGGTCGCTGCCGCGTTCGCGGCCGTGGGAGTCACCAGCTGTCCGAGGACAAGGAACGCGCAGGCGCCCACAAGCGCCGCGATCCGGGTACGTCTGTATGAGCGCGAGATGGACACCGTTGTCACCTTCTCTGACCAAGCCTTTGTTGTGCTTGGCAACAAAGTATGCATGGTCCATACCAGTCCGTCTACGGTCTGGCGCCCATATTTTTCGAACTCGAATTAAGGTGTGAACGTTGGCAACGATGTCAGTGCGTCAGCAAATGCCTGCCATGCTCGAAGCCCGTGAGGTGCGCGTCAAGCGTCTTGATCTTCTCTCGATCTTGGCGGCGTCGCCGGGGCTGGGATCAGGCAGCGTCGGAGTCCGGGGCGCCCGGCTTGGCGATCCGCGAGGTGGCGCCCTGGGCCAGGAGGTCGGCCACCGGCAGGGTGGCGGCCCCTATCGCGACCGCGTCCAGCCCGAGTTGCCCGAGCTCGATCGAGGTCTGGCTGAAGGGGTGCCGCAGCGCGTGCGCGCCCGCGGCTTCGCGGACGTGATCCAGCAGCCGCTCACCGAGAGCGAGCCCGGCCCAGCCGCCCAGCACGATCCGCTCGGGGTTGAACAGGTTGATCAGGTTCCCGATACCCGCGCCGAGGTAGCCGGCGGTCTCCTCGAGTACCTTCGCCGCGGTCTTGGACTTCTCCGCCGACGCCAGCAGTGACGCGAACTGCGCCTGCTCGTCGTTGCCCGGGATCGGCTTGCCGCGCACCTTGCGGTAGCGGTTGAGGACGCCGCCGGCGCCGATGTAGGCCTCGAGGCAGCCGCGCGAGCCGCACCGGCAGTCGAGCCCGCCGTAGACGATCGTCGTGTGCCCCCACTCGCCCGCGCTGCTGGTCGAGCCCCGGTAGGTGGTGCCGTCGGCGATCACCGCCGCACCCACGCCGGACCCGATGAGCGCGATCACGGCGTGCCGGGCGCCGCGCCCGGCGCCGAACCACATCTCGGCCTGGCCCTGCGTCTTCGCGCCGTTGTCGACGAAGAGTGGCAGCACGACGCCGGCCTCGCGCAGCAGGTCGACCAGCGGCACGGCGTCCCAGCCGACGGTCGGCGCGTGCACCAGCACCCGATCGCCCTGCTCGACCGTGCCGGGCACGCCGATGCCGACCCCGAGCACGAAGCTCTCGTCGACTCCGGCGCTGGTCACGACCTCGAGCAGACCGGCCGTGACCTGCGCGACCGCGGTCGAGGCGTCGGGCGCGGAGGTGAGCACGTGGTTCACCGCGGACAGCCGGTTCATCGCGAGGTCGAACAGCTCGACCCGGACCCCCGTCTCGCCGATGTCGACGCCGACGACGTACCCGTACGCCGGGTCCACGCGCAGCAGCACCCGCGGCCGGCCGCCGTCCGATTCGACCTGGCCGGCCTCGGTGATGAGCCGTTCCTCGCCGAGTTCGGCGGTCACGTTGCTGACCGTCGCGGCGCTCAGACCGGTGAGCTGGCTGAGTTCGTGGCGGGACAGCGGGCCGTCGAAGTACAGTTTCGACAGCAGCAGGGAACGGTTGTGCCGCCGCAGATCGCGGACGGTGGTGCGCTTGCTCGCCATGGGCAACCCATCTGACCTCTCACCGGTTACCCACAGAATGCCTGATCACCGTAAGTTGTGGCCATGTATTAACTAGTGAACTAAGTCCCGAACACCTGGTCGTACTCTATATACCGGGTTCGAACCCCCGGACCCCCGCCGAGCGGCTCCGCCCGCCGAACCCCCCGAAATGCTACAGGCGATGGCACAATCCTCCTGGTGACACAGGTAGTGCGCCAGACCACCAGGGATCTTAGGCGCCAGAACCGGGCAGCACTGCTGTCTTCGCTGTATCTGCGCGGACCCATCAGCCGCCTCGATCTCGTAGCGGAATCCGGGCTTTCGGCGGCCACCGTTACGAATGTCGTCGCGGACTTGATCAACGACGGCGTCGTCGCCGAGGCCGGATCGGTCGAATCCGACGGCGGACGCCCGCGCACCCTGCTCGCCGTCCGGCCCGGTTTCGGCAACGTGATCGGCGTGGACGTCAGCGAGACCCACGTCGAGGTCGGCCTGTTCGACCTCGCGCTGAGCACCCTCGGCACGGTCCGCCACCCCCTCGTCGGCACCCGGCTGGACCCGCTCGAGGTCGCCGGCCTGATCCGCACCGGCGTCGACGAGGTCCTGACCGGCACGGATCCGGACACCGTGTTCGGCGTGGGCATCGGCGTGCCCGGCGCCGTGCGCAACGGCGGGACCGTGCACGCGCCGACGTTGGGCTGGCAGGGGGTGGAGTTCACCGACATGCTCCATCCGCACATCGCGCAACCGCTGCACGTCGACAACCGCGCTCGCACGTTGGGTCAGGCCGAGATGTGGCGGGGCGCGGGCCGCGGCGCCGAACGGGCGGTCGTGGCTCTGCTCGGCGTCGGGGTCGGGGCGGCCGTCGCCACCGCCGGGCCGTCCTTTCCCGGGATCACCACCAGCGAGTGGGGGCACACGGTCGTCCGCGCCGCCGGCGCGCCTTGTCGCTGTGGTTCCCGGGGGTGTCTCGAGGCTTACGTCGGCACCGAGGCTGTCGTCCGGAGCTATGCCGGCCGGGCCGGGGTGGAGCCGGTCATCGGGGATGAAAGCGACGCCGAGCTGGCCGCCATCGTGGCGCGGGCGTCGGCGCCAGGGCCCGCGGCCGACGTCCTCGCCGAGACCGGTGAGTACCTGGGCATCGGCATCGCCAACCTGATCAACCTGCTCAGCCCGGATCGCGTGGTGTTGTCCGGTTCGGCGGGCGCGATCATGGGCCCGGAGATTCTTTCCGTGGTGCGGGACGCGGTCGGCAGGCACGCACTGGGCTACCTCGCCGAGCAGACCGAAGTCGTGCTCGGCCAGCTCGGTCCGGAGGCGGTCGCGCTCGGCGCCGCGACGTTGCCGATCGCTGTGCTGCTCGCCGCCGGTGGCCGGATCGGCTGAATTCCCTTGCCTCGCAAGGGGAGTTCGACATCGACAGTTCATTTAAGCCTTAAACTTAGGCGGAGAACGTTACCGTACCGTTATTGACCTGAGGCGAGTCGCCCAGGTTGACTCAAGATGTCGCGCGGTCGCCGGCGGTCGAGGCTCGCCACGAGCCGACCGCATGTTCGCCGATGACCCAGGAGGATCCGATGCGAGCCAGCCGCGGAAGAGCAGGGATCGATCAGCAGCCGATGATCGCGGCCTGACCCGTGGCAGCGCGGAACTCCGTGGGCGCCCCAGGATCCCGAGCGGCCGGCCCGACCGACAGGTCGGCGGAGCCGCCCGGCCCCTCCGCCGTCGGGCCGGACGGGGACCCGGCGGCGGTCACCCCCAGTGCGGCGGGGGTGACCGCCCCGGGTGGACCCCGGCGCCCGCGCTCCGGGCGGCTCAGCGATTCCGCCCCCGATATCGACCGGCTCCTCCCGGTCGGCGTCGGGGGCGGTTCCACCCACGCCGCCCCCCAGAACGCCGTCCAGTCCTGTCGGAACCACCGGAGGAGAACGTCTTGACGGAGACGTATGCCGCGACTGCCCACCAGCAGGCGCTGATCGACACGCTGCCACCCGGCTTCCGCTGGGGGGTGGCCACCGCCGCCTACCAGATCGAGGGCGCGGTCGATGAGGACGGCCGCACACCGTCCATTTGGGACAGTTTCTGCCAGGTGCCGTGGGCGATCGACAACGGCGACACCGGGGACGTGGCGTGCGACCACTACCACCGGATGCCCGCCGACATCGGCCTGGTGAAGGAGCTCGGCGCGGACACCTACCGGTTTTCCGTGTCGTGGCCCCGGATCCAGCCGCGCGGCCGCGGCGGTGTCAACGAGGCCGGGATGGCGTTCTACGACCGGCTGGTCGACGAGACGCTCGGCCAGGGCATCACGCCGTGGCTCACGCTGTACCACTGGGATCTCCCGCAGGAGCTGGAGGACGCGGGCGGCTGGCCGGCGCGTGACACGGCGTACCGGTTCGCGGACTACGCGATGATGGTGTTCGACCGGCTGTCCGACCGCGTGCGGCACTGGACGACGTTGAACGAGCCGTGGTGCTCGGCGATGCACGGCTACGTCCACGGCGTCATGGCCCCCGGCCGCCGCGACCTCGCCGCCGGGATCTCCGCGGTGCACCACCTGCTGCTCGGCCACGGCCTTGCCACGCAACGGATGCGCGCGGCGGCGCCGCCGGACACCGAGTTCGGCATCACGCTGAACATGTGCACCGCCGACCCGGCGACCGACAGCGAACTGGACCGCGAGGCGGCGCGCCGCGAGGACGGCACCGGCGTCCGGATCTACCTGGACCCGCTGGTGCACGGCCGCTACCCGGCGGACGTGGTGGCGGACCTGGCCGAGCGGAGCATCGCGCTGCCGGTCCGGGACGGCGACCTCGAGATCATCTCGGCGCCGCTGGACTTCCTCGGCGTGAACTACTACTTCGGCCAGCGCTTCTCCGGCGTCGACGAGGACGGCAAGCCGACCGACGACCAGGGTTTCCCGGCGCTGCGCACGGTTCCCTTCGGCGAGCCGAAGACGGCGATGGGCTGGGAGATCCTGCCCGGCAAGTTCACCGAGCTGCTGACCCGCCTCGGCCGCGACTACCCGGGCCTGCCGATGTACATCACGGAGAACGGCTCGGCGTTCGACGACGACCCGGACGCGTCCGGCTACGTCCGCGACGAAGGCCGTACGGCATATCTCGCGTCTCATATCGCAGCGGTGGCAGCCGCCCGGCAAGCCGGCGCGGACGTCCGGGGCTACTTCGCGTGGTCTCTCTTGGACAACTTCGAGTGGGCCTACGGCTACGCGAAGCGCTTCGGCCTGATCCGCGTCGACTACGAAACGCAAGAACGCACGATCAAGCAGAGCGGTTACTTCTACCGCGACACCGTCCAGCGAGTCCGGGGTAGCTGACATGCCTTACCGGCACATGCCCGGTGAGCGTGGGACCGCGGTCCCTGGCGGCCGGGACGCCGGCGTCGCGACAATCGGCGATCATGGACGCATTCGACGTGGTGATCATCGGGAGCGGGCACAACGCCCTGGTCGCGGGTGCTTTCCTCGCCCGTGACGGGTGGAGCGTGCTGGTGCTGGAGGAGCGCGACCGGCCGGGTGGGCTGGTCCGGACCGAAGAGCTCACGCTGCCCGGGTTCAAGCACGACGTCTACGCCTCGGCGCATCCGCTGTTCACGGCCGGGCCCGCCTACGCCGCGCTCGGGCCGGATCTGGCTCGGCTCGGCCTCGAGTATCGGCAGCCGAAGTACTGGTCGGGGGTGTCGACGCCGGAGGGCAGCACCGTGCTGTCGATGGATCCCGAGGCGAACATCGCCGAGGCCGAGCGGCTCGCGCCGGGGGACGGGCAGGCGCTGGCCAAGCTGCTGAAGGACTTCGAGCCGCACATCGAGCCGGTGTTCGGGCTGCTCGGCGCCGAGCTGGCGAGCAAGCAGTCCGCCGAGACCATCCACCGGCTGATGCACGGGCCGCATGGCGGCTACTCCGACTTCGCGCACCTGTTCACGCTCACCGCGCGTGACCTGCTGACCCAGACCTTCCGTTCGCCGGTGTTGCGTGGCGCGCTCGCGCCGTGGGCGCTGCACCTCGGCCGCGGGCCCGACGAGATCAACAGCGGGCTCTGGGTGCTGTTGTGCCAGGTCGCGCTGGGGATGGCCGGGATGCCGACGCCGGCGGGCGGCAGCGAGCGACTCGTGCAGGCGCTCGCCGAGCTCATCGAGAAGCACGGCGGGCACGTCCGGACCGGGCAACACGTCGAGCGGGTGCTGATCAAGGACGGTCACGCCCGCGGCGTCCGGTTGGCGGGTGGGCAGGTCGTGCGGGCGCGGCGAGCCGTGATCGCGTCGGTCAATCCGGACCAGCTGTACCTCGAACTGCTTGTCGACGAGCCGGGCGCGGTGCCGGAGCCGATCCGGGGCCAGGCCGCGCGATATCGTTACGGCCGTGGGGGTTTCGTGCTGCACCTGGCGTTGTCCGAGCCGCCGCGCTTCGACGACGAGCGTCTCCAGGAAGCCGGCGAGCCGCATCTCAGCGGCGGGTTGGACGCGCTGTCGGCGTCGGTGAACGAGGCCACGCGCGGGCTCCTGCCGACGTCGCCGACGCTCGCCTTCGACACGCCGTCCACCGTGGACTCCACGCGCGCGCCGACGGGGAAGGCGGTGGCGCGGGTGCAGCTGCTGGACGTCCCGACGAAGCCGGTCGGCGACGCCGCCGGGGAGATCGCGGCCGACGGCGAATGGACGCCTGACGTCAAGAAGGCCTTCGCGGACAGGGTATTGGCGCTGGTCGGGCGACACGCGCCGAATGTGCCGGGATCGGTGCTGGGCATGCACATCGTGGCGCCGGACGACCTCGCCCGCGCGAACCGGAACTGCGGGCCGGGCGACCCGTTCGGGGGCAGTCACGATCTCGCGCAGAGCTATCTGTTCCGGCCGCTGCCCGGGCAGCCGTCGCACCGCACTGCCGTGCCGGGACTGTGGATGCTCGGCGCGGCCACCTGGCCCGGCCACGGCGTCAACGGCGCATCCGGCTATATCGTCGCGAAGGAGCTGCTGAGCTGATGAGTGTCACGGAACTCCGTCTCGCCGGGGCCTGGGGTGTGGCAGGTGGGGTTTGGAGTGCTGCTGGGGTTGGTGTGGTGAAGCTGTGGTCCGTGAATGCCACATTGAGGGCCCAAGACGCTGTGAATGTGGCATTCACGGACTTGGGCTCAGCGGTTCGGTGGGGTCACGACCCGCTGCACGATCGAGGGTAAGGACAACCCCACCTTCGCTCGGTGGTGCGCACCATCGTTCTCGCTCCCGGTTTTCCCTAACGTCGATATGGACAAGATCCAATCGACCAGGGAGCAGTGATGGCAGTCCTCACGGCGACACCGGCACCCGAGCGGCCCGCACCGGCCAGGAAGTCCTGGTGGCGACGGCCTTGGATCGGCCCGCTCGCGCTCGTGGTGCTGGCTTTCCTCTCGTTTTCGCTGCCGCCGTACCTCGCACTGGACCCGGCGCGTTCGCGGGTGCCGGCGCCCGAAGGCTTTCCGGCGCACTACTGGTTCCTCGTCGGGCACGTGATCTTCGGGTCCGTGGCGATGCTCGCCGGGCTGATGCAGATCTGGCCGTGGCTGCGCCGGAAGTACCCGGTGATCCACCGCAACTCCGGCCGCGCCTACGTTTTCGCCGGCGTGCTGCCGTCGGGGCTGATGGCGCTGACCATCGGTTCGCAGAGCCCGTTCGGCCCGACGACCCGCGTCAGCGACGTCATGGCGGCGACCATCTGGATCGGCTGCACCGTCGCCGGCTGGCGGGCGGCCAGGGAACGCCGCTTCGGCGACCACCGGCGCTGGATGGTTCGCAGCGTTGCGCTGACCTTCTCGATCATCGTCAACCGTGCGGTCAGCCCGATCGCGATGGTGGTGCTGGAACCGCAGATCCCGACCACGTTCGGGGGCAGCGAGATCGCCTACGGCCAGAGCGTCGCGGCGATCTCGAGCTGGCTGAGCTGGACGCTCGTCCTGGTGCTCACCCAGCTGTGGCTGGAGCGCCGTCCCGCGAAGAAGCCAGCCATCGCGCGATGATCGTGCGCTGGATCTCCGACGCCCCTTCGTAAATCCTCGGCGCGCGGACCTCGCGGTAGAGGTGCTCGAGCAGGTGCCCTCGCCGCAGGGCCCGCGCGCCGTGCAGCTGGACGGCGGAGTCGACGACGAACTGGGCGGCCTCGGTCGCGAACAGCTTCGCCATCGCCGCCCGGCCGCCGAGGTTCTTTTCCCCAGCGTCGTAAGCGGCCGCGGCCGCGTAGACCAGCAGCCGCGCGGCCTCGGTCCGAGTCGCCATCTCGGCGAGAGCGTGGGCCACCGCCTGCTGCTTGATGAGCGGACCACCGAAGGCCATCCGCTGCCCGGTGTAGTCCACAGTGGAGTCCAGTGCGGCCTGGGCCATCCCGACCGCGAAAGCGCCGACGCTCGGCCGGAACAGATCCAGAGTCCGCATGGCCACGGCGAAACCGCGGTTCTCCTCGCCGAGCAGCTCCTCCCGGTGGACGGCGACGCCGTCGAAGGTGAGCGTGCCGATCGGGTGCGGGCTGACCAGATCCAGATGCTCGCCTGACAGGCCGGCGCGGTCGCCGGGGACGACGAACGCGCTGACTCCGCGCGAGCCCGCATCCGGAGTGGTGCGGGCGAAGACCGTGTAGAAGTCGGCCTCGGGAGCGTTGGAGATCCACATTTTCTCGCCGGTCAGGCGCCAGCCGTCGCCGTCCGGCTCAGCGGCGAGCGAGAGCGCGGCGGCGTCCGAACCGGCGTCGGGTTCGGTGAGCGCGAACGCCGCGACCGCGTCTCCGGCCGCGACGGCGGGCAGCCACTTCCGGACCTGGTCGTCGCGTCCGGACTGCAGCACGGGGTAACTTCCCAAGCCCTGCAACGCCAATGCCGTCTCGGCCTCGGTGTGCACGGTGGCCAGCGTCTCCCGCAGGATGCAGAGATCGGTGGCCGCGGCCTGCCGCGTCGGACTTCCCGAGGCGACGCCGGGGAAGAGGCGCGCGAGCAATCCTTGCGCGCCCATCGCCTTGAGCAGCGGGCGGTTGACCGCACCGTCCACACCGGACTCGGCGAGCGGGAGCAGCTGTTCGACGCCGATCCGGCGGACCTCGTCGGCGAAGGCGCGCTGCGCCGGGTCGAGTGCGAACGCGGTCATTTCTCCTCCGGTCGCCAGCGGGCGTGGGCGGTCCGGCGCGGTCCGGACCGGACGAGCTCCAGCCGCGGTTCCGGGCCGTCGCTGCGGCCGGTCTGCGGTTTGCGCTTCCCGGCGGCGAACGGCTTCGGCCACGGCAGCGGGTAATCCTGCTCGATCGCCGCGTGCAAAGTCCATTGTGGATCGTAGAGGTGCGTGCGGCCCAGTGCGCACAAGTCGGCGCGGCCGGCCAGGATGAGCGAGTTGACGTCGTCGTAGGACGAGATGGCGCCGACCGCGATCACCGCGATCCCGTACTCCTGACCGATTTCGTTGCGGATCCGGTCGGCATAAGGCGTTTGGTAGCTGCGGCCGTACTGCGGACGCTCGTCGCTGACGACCTGACCCGTCGAGACGTCGATTCCGGCGGCGCCGTGCAAGGCGAAGGCGCGGGCGATCTCGACGGCGTCGTCGGCGTCGATTCCGCCGTCCGCCCAGTCGGTCGCGGAGATCCGGACCGTCATCGGGCGCTCGGCGGGCCAGGCGGCGCGGACGGCGTCGAACACCTCCAGCGGGTACCGCAGGCGATTCTCCAGCGAGCCGCCGTATTCGTCATTCCGCTGATTGGTAAGGGGCGAGAGGAACGACGAGAGCAGATAGCCGTGCGCGCAATGCAGTTCCAGGACGTCGAACCCGGCACGTGCCGCCGAGCGCGCCGATTCGGCGAACTGATCGCGGATCTCGGCCATCTCGGCTTGAGTGAGTTCGCGGGGGATCTGGTTGCGGTCGCTGTAGGGCAACGGCGAAGGCGCGCACACCTCCCAGTTCCCCTCGGGCAGTGGCTCGTCGATGCCTTCCCACATCAGCTTTGTCGAGCCCTTACGGCCTGAGTGTCCTAACTGGACACCGATGCGAGCCGGGGTGTGGTCGTGCACGAAGTCGGCGATCCGCGCCCACGCGCGTTCCTGCTCCGGCGTGTAGAGGCCGCCGCAACCCGGGGTGATACGCCCGTCCGGCGACACGCAGACCATCTCGGTCATCACCAAACCCGCGCCGCCCAAGGCTTTTCCGCCGAGGTGGACCAGGTGGAACTCGCCGGGGACGCCGTCGTCCGCGGAGTACATGTCCATCGGGGAAACGACGATCCGGTTCGGCAGTTCGAGTTCGCCGAGCTTGAACGGCTGGAACATCGGCGGCGCGGGCTCGGTGCCGAGCGAGCGGGCGAACCAGCCGTCCAGCTCGGCGGCGAACTCGGGATCGCGCAGCCGCAGGTTGTCGTAGGTGACGCGGCGGCTGCGCGTGAGCAGGTTGAACGCGAACTGCGGCGGCTCCTGATGCGTGTACTGCGCCAGGTTTTCGAACCACTCCAGGCTCGCCTGGGCCGCGCGCTGGGTGGACGTGACGACCGGGCGGCGCTCCTGCTCGTACGCCTTGAGCGCACTGTGGACATCCGGTTGCTCGTGCAGGCAGGCGGCCAGCGCGAGCGCGTCCTCCATGGCCAGCTTGGTGCCCGAGCCGATCGAGAAGTGCGCGGTGTGCGCGGCGTCGCCCAGCAGTACGACGTTCTCGTGCACCCACTGTGCACATCGGACAGTCCCGAACGAGACCCACTTGGAGTTGTTGGCCAGCAGGCGATGTCCGTCGAAGATGTCGGCGCAGAGCTCGCGGATCAGCGCGATCGACTTCTCGTCACTCTCGCCCGGCGCCAATGACGCAGTCTCGGCGACGGCGCCGAACGCGCGCTGCCAGACGTCGTCGTGCATCTCGAGGATGAACGTGCTGCCGTCGCGGCCGTAGGGGTAGCCGTGGATCTGCATGATCCCGGCGGGGGTGTCGAGGACGTGGAACTTGAAGGCGTCGAACACCAGGTCCGTGCCGAGCCAGATGTAGCGGCAGCGGCGCGTTTCGATGTCCGGCCGGAAGTGCTCCGCGAATCGCCCGCGGACCGCGGAGTTCAGGCCGTCCGCGGCGATGACCAGGTCGTACTCGGCCTTCAGCACCTCGGCGTCCGGCGCTTCGGTGCGGAAGCGCAGTTCGACGCCGAGCTCCGCGCAGCGCTCCTGCAGGATGCCGAGCAGCCGCTTGCGGCTCATCGCGGCGAAACCGTGCCCGCCCGAGGTCATGACCTCGCCGCGGTAGTGCACGTCGATGTCGTCCCATCGGGCGAACTCGGCGCGCATCGCGTCGTGCACCGCCGCGTCGGCGTGCTCGATGCCGCCGAGGGTCTCGTCGGAGAACACGACGCCGAAGCCGAAGGTGTCGTCCGGCGCGTTGCGCTCCCAGACCGTGATTTCGTGGCCGGGGCCGAGCTGTTTCGCCAGCGCGGCGAAGTACAGCCCCGCCGGGCCGGCGCCGATCACCGCGATACGCACGCCCTCCAGGATATGTCGTAGTGTGCACGACCGTCAAGAAGGCGCTAGATGGCGTACGGTGTTCCCCATGGATCGCATCAACCCGCCCGAGCTGGGCCGTCCGTCGGGCTACTCGCACGCCGTCGCGGCCGAGGGCCGGTTCGTGTTCCTCGCCGGGCAGACCGCGCTCAACGCCGAGAACCGCATCGTCGGCGACGGCGTCGTCGAGCAGTTCGAGCGCGCACTCGGCAACCTGCTGACGTCGCTGCGGGCGGCCGGCGGTACGCCCGCGGACCTGTGCAGCGTGACGATCTACATCGTCGACATGGACGACTACCGCGCTCATGCGCGCGAGATCGGCGCGGTCTGGCGACGCCTGGCGGGCACGGACTACCCGGCGATGGCAGGCATCGGCGTAAGCCGATTGTGGGACGCCGAAGCCCTGGTCGAGGTCCAGGGTGCGGCTGTTTTGCCTGGTCAGGCGTCGTGAGTGGTAAGTGTCGTTAGAACGACATTTACCACTCACGAGACTCCACCCCTGCTCAGCCGAGGTTGATCGACTTCGCGACGTACGCCCGCGCATACCCCTCGAGCAGCTCCCGGAGCCCGAAGAACACCTCAGCCGCGCGGATGCCGGACCAGCCCTCCGGCAGGAGCTCCACCGGCAGGCCCGGGTCCAGGTACGGCATCCGACGCCACGCCGTGAGCACCTGGACGTAGTCCGCGAAGGCCTCTTCGGGCGGCATCGTCTTGCGCCGCTGCCAGCGCCGCAGCGCCGGGCCGTGCTCGTCGAGGAACGCGGTGTACAGCTCGTCGAGCCGGTCCAGGTCCCACCACTGGCGGACCTTCGCCTCGACGTCGCCGAACGCGAGGTGGTCGGCGCGGAACAGGTCGGCATACTCGGCCAGGCCCAGCCGGGTCAACGCCTCGGCGGTCGTCGCGTGCAGGTGCGCGGGCGCGATCCAGACGCCGGACGACGCCGTGCCGAAGCCCATCCGCGTCAGCTGGGTCCGCAGCAGGTGCCGCTTGTTCCGCTCGGTTTCCGGCACCGAGAACACCGCCAGCAGCCAGCCGTCGGCCAGCGTCGCGCGCTCACGCCGGAAGATGCGCTCGTCGCCCTCGCGCAGGATTTCGAGGGCGTCCGCGGACAGCTCGTATCCGGCCGTCCCTCCGCGGCGAACCGCTTCGAGGATGCCGCGCCGCTTGAGCCGCGAGATCGACGACCGCACCGCGGGCTCGTCGACGCCGACGTCCGCGAGCAGGTCGATCAGCGACGCGATGGACAGCCAGCCACCCTCGGTACGGGAGTAGAGCCCGTACACGGTCACGATGAGCTGACGCGGCTGGGCGGCGCGGCCGGAGCCGTCCGGTTCGGTTGGCTCCGCTACGGCCGTCATCCGGCCACAATAACAACCGGACGCGGGCGATTCCGCTACGATTTCGGACGCGATGCTGCCAGCCACCAAGGGGATCTTCGACCGGCTCACCCGGCGCGGCCGCCTGATGACCAAGCGGACCTGTGACCGGCAGGGCCACGTGCTGCGGCGCGGGCAGTTCCTGTTCCGGACGCCGACGGCCTGGGAGTACGCCGCGGCCGTCGCCTGTGGGAGCGATCCCGCGGCTCAGCGCTGGCTCGGCTGGCTGCCCGAGTCCATCGTGGCCAGGGGCGCCCGCGCCGACGCCATGCGCGTCGTCCCCGGCACCGGCCCGGACTGGATTTCGCCCGATCCGCACTCGATGGACCTCGTCGCCATCGACCTCGAGGCGAACCGGTGTGTCGGGCTGGTCAGCGTGCACACCGGCGAGGACGGCGGGCCGGAGACCGGTGGCTATCTGGCTCCGGATTACCGCGGGCGTGGGGTTGGGCGGGAGTTGTTCGCGGCCGGGGTCATCCTCGCGCACGAGCACCTCGGGCTGAGACGGGTGCGGGCCGGGGCGGAGGTCGGGAACGTCGCGAGTGGACGGTCGCTGGCCGCCGCCGGGCTCGTCCGTGTGCCCGGCCCGGCGACGTACACGCTGCCGGACGGGCGGACCACCCCGGCCTGGTGGTTCCAGCACGACGCGCCGCGGACGACGCGGTGCGCAGGCCCGCAGGCGACCTGGTTCCCGGTGTCCGAGCTACCGCTGCACCCCTAGGTGGTTGCCATCGGAAGTCCCCCGGAGAACTTCTGATGGTGACCACTAAGCCTCCCAGCGCAGCAGGTCGCCCGGCTGGCATTCGAGCACGTCGCAGAGCGCGGCCAGCGTCGTGAAGCGCACTGCCTTGGCCCGGCCGTTCTTGAGCACCGCCAGGTTGGCGGGCGTGATCCCGACGCGGTCCGCGAGCTCGCCCACGGACATCTTTCGCTTGGCCAGCATCACGTCGATGTCGACGGCGATCGGCATCAGATCACCTCGTCGAGATCGGCCTGCAGCTTCGTGGCTTCGACGTCGCGCGCGACGGCCTGGGCGAGCAGCATCCGCAGCACGAGCACGATGAGCGCGACCCCGAGGATGGCCACGCCGATCCCGCCCATGATCAGGGTGACGCCCGGGTCGTCCCGCTGCCCCGGCGCGTTGATGATCGTGACCGCGAACCACACGAGAGCGGCCGCCACGATCGCCCCGATCACGCCGTCCACGTACCGGAAGGCCGCGTGGGAGAACACGGTGCCGCGACGCACCATCGTCACCAGCCGCCACACGCAGACCAGCGCGACCTGCACCGACACCATGCCCAGGATCGTGACGATGCGCATCGCGGTCAGCGGGAGCTTCCCGTCCTCCGGGTCGTTCCCGCTGATCAACGTCCACACCATCAGCACCTGGATGAACAACGTGCCGGCGAGCACCAGCGCGAGCACGGCGCGCAGCGCATGCACGGTCAGCTTGCCCACGGCCTCTCCTCTCATCGAGTTTCGATGGGAATCTATCGAAACTCGATAGATGAAGCAAGTGCTGTCACTTCGGCCGCTGCCGACGCTTCCCTCGGATAGCTTCGTCGGTATGAACTCGCTGATGGATGCCGAAGTGCCGCCGGTGCCTCAGGACGTGCCGCCCGGCGGGGTCGCGTGGCTGCGCGCGAGCGTCGCCCGTTTCAGCAATGGGGACGCCCACGCGCGACGCCGTTCGCTGGCGATCCGATCCCTGGCGACGGTTTCCGATGATTCCCTGCGGGAGAAGGCCTTCCGCTGGACCAGGCGGATCGTGGCAGACGCCGAGGTCGTCGACGTGATGGCCGCGATCGCCCGGCCGGTGCCGGTCGGCGTGCTCGCGACCGAGCTGGGGCTGCCGGACGTTTCAATGGACATCGCCGTCGTCGCGCCGGCGTACCACCCGCACGTCGTGCCCGACGCCGCCGCCGAAGCCGCGCTGGCACGGCTTATCGCGGCGTGCGGCGGTGTCGCGGACGAACTGGCCGCGGCCCGGATCGGCGTGCTCATCCAGGCGTGTGACGCCACCGCTGGGCTGATTGGCAACGCCGTTCCCGTGTTCCTGCAAGGGGAATCGGCGGCCGGGGCCGTGCTGGGCGCGGTGCTCGACACCGACCCGCCGGTCCGGCGGACCCGCCGCCGGATCAGGGGTGAGGACGTCGTCGTCGAGCTCGCCGGACTGCCGTTCGGGGCTGGGCCCAAGGAATGTCCCGGCCGCGCGCACGCGGTCGCGCTCGCCACCGGCGTGCTCCAGGCTTTGAGCGGTTTCCGTTTGCTGGAAACGGAAATCGCGTACGAGCCATCGGCGAACCTGCACGTGCCGCTGCGGCTTCGGGTGACCCGCGATCTTTCTGTCGGTGGCTTCTGCTAAGAAGTACCCCGTTCGCCGGCGAGGGGTCCGGCGTCCTGGGGAGGGCGGAAATGCTCTATTTCGATGGGCTGATCGGCGTAGTCACGTTCGGGCTGTGGATCTTCTGCCTGGTCGACGTCATCACCACGGACGACTCGTCGTGCCGGAACCTGCCGAAGCTCACCTGGCTGCTGGTGGTGCTCCTGCTGCCGCTGGTCGGCTCGATCATCTGGCTCGTCGCCGGGCGGCCGCAGCAGTACGGTCGCGCGCCGCGTGCCCGGTACGAGCGCGACGCGCCGACGTTCCCGGAGTACGACCGGCCCGGCCGGTTCGCCGCGACCAGCGCCGACGACGACGCGGAATTCCTTCGCCAGTGCCGAGAGCGTGCGGAGGCACAGCGCAAGCTCGCCAGGGAGAAGCGCGGCGAGGACTAGCAGCAGTCGACACCGCGCTCGTAGGCGTGCAGAGTGTCGATCACCAGCTGACGCTCAGCCGGGGTCAGCGGCGCCAGCGCGTCCTGCCACGCCTTGGCGCCGCGTGCGAGCCAGGCGTCGACCGCCGGGCGCATCTTGTCGGTGATGCTGACGATCGTGCGGCGCCGGTCGGCCGGGTCCTCGGCGCGGTTCAGCACGCCCTGTCGGCTCAGGTCGCCGACCATCAGGCTGGCCGTGGTCGGCGCGACCTGTAGCCGGGCGGACAGCTCGGAGACCGTCATCGGGCCGTCGAAGAGCAGGTAGGACAGCAGGGAGAGGTGCCGGGGCGCCAGGGCGCAGCCCTCGAGCTCGTCCGGCAACGGCGTCCGCTTCGCCCGGCCGACCAGGCGGGGCATGAGCAGCAGGAGCTGGCGCACCCCGTCCTCGACGCTCGGCCCGGCGTTCGTTGACATGACACGCATCCCGTCGGTAGTTTTGGTTGCAAAGCAAACATGATGGTTCCCGGAGCCTACCTCCGGCTTCCGGAAGAGCCTACCGGGAAGGGCGGACGACCGATGGCGGACGAGATGGCCGACTTCAACAAGAACGTGGTGGACGAGTTCCACGCGAACGAGGGCAAGGTCGGCGGGATGTTCGAGGGCAAGCCGCTCCTGCTGCTCACGCACACCGGCGCGAAGAGCGGCACCGAGCGGGTCACGCCGCTGGTGTACGCCCGCGACGGCGAGCGGCTCGTCATCGCCGCCTCGCTCGGGGGCGCGCCGACCAACCCGGCGTGGTTCCACAACCTGATCGCCAACCCGAAGGTCACGCTCGAGGTCGGCACCGAGCGGTTCAAGGCGACGGCGACCGTGGTCGCCGACCGCGCCGAGCGGGACCGGCTGTACGCCAAGCTGATCGACATCAGCGAGGGTTTCGCCGAGTACGAGACGAAGACGACCCGGCTCATCCCGGTGGTCGTCCTGGAGCGCTGACCGGCTGCCGGGCGCAGCGGCCGAGCTGGTGGAGCAGCTCGGCCCGGTCCGCGCCCGGCAGGTCCAGCGCCCGCCGGTAGTCCTCGGCGGCGGATTCGAAGCGCCCGGCGGCCTGATGCGCGAACCCGCGGTTGAACCACAGGTCGGGGTCCGCGGGGGCGTGCGCCAGCGCCCTGGTCAGCTTGGCGACGGCGGCGTCGAAGTCGTTCTCCTCGTAGTCGAGGACGGCGCTGTTGACCAGCGCGGCATGCGACGTCGGGTCCGCGGCGAGCGCGTCTTCGAAGAGCCTGCGCGCGGTCGACGGGTCGTCCATGGCGAGCAAACCCTTGGTGCACAACAGATGCGCGTTGCCGGGGTCGAGCGCGAGGCCGTGCTCGACGTCGGCCGCGGCGCTTTCGTTGTGGCCGGTTTCGGCCAGCAGCGCGGCCCGGTTGACGAGCGCGTCCAGGTGATCCGGGTCGAGTTCGAGGACGTAGTCGAAGTCCGCCAGCGCGCCTGCGATGTCGCCCTGCTCGGCGCGGAGGTCGCCGCGGCTGTAGTACGGCTCGGGAAACGGCGCGCTTAGCGCCATCGCCTGTTCGTAGCCCTCTAATGCCCTTGCGTCGTCGCCGTTCAGGCGCGCGCAATTGGCGCGGTCGTAGTGGTAATCCGGGAAATGCGGGTCGAGCGCGACCGCTGTGTCGAAGTCTGCGAGGGCGTCCGTGAGCCGGCCGAGTTCCTGGTGGACGCGGGCGCGATTCGCGTACAGCACCGCACGGTGCTGCTCGCCGCGTCCGGTTTCCGCTATCTCGATGGCCTTCGTGACCAGCGCGAACGCCGCCTCCGGACGTCCCGAGCGCAGCTCCACCAGCGCGAGGCCGTTGTGCTGGAACGACAGGGCCAACGGGTCGCCCAGCTGCTCCGCGATCTCGATGGCCTCGTTCATGAGTGACCGGGCTCGGGCGAGATCGTGGCGCTCAGGGCGGTGGAAAGTCGTGGAGAGCATCGCGAGGGAGTAGGCGGTGGACATCAGCACGTCCGGCTCGGGGAAGCGCTCGCGGAGTTCGTGCAGGAGCGATTCGGCCAGGTCTGGGTCGGTGTGCCGCACGCTCAGCGCGTGCAGGGCGAGGAGTCCGCGGTGACCGGCGGTCGTGGCGGCGAGCTCGGCGGCTGCCGAGAAGAAGCCGCGGGAGACGTACTCGCGAGCGGTGGCCACGACTTGGTCGAGGTCTTGCGGAGCCGGTTCGATGCGCTCGGCCGCGTTGCTTGTTTCGACGTGGATCAGGGCTGGATCTGCGCGACGGCGGAGGATTTCCAGGAATTCCTGGTCGGTGGGATCGGCCTCGTCGACGTCGGCGAATCGCAGGTGCAGCGGGCCATGTCGCCCCGCATAGGAGATGAGAAGTTCGGTGATGCCGTGGGAAGCCCGGCGCGCGAGGCCGTTCTGGAAGCGGGTGCGTTCGGTCCAGTCGGCGGCCGCGGTCAGCGTCTCCGGCACAGGTTCCGCCAGCTCCGGGGCGACGGTGAGAATCGCGTACCGGTGCCGCGAGGTGAGATCCGGTGGGATCCGCGGCACGAGGTCGCGCAGCAGCGCGGCGGCGCCGGTGAACGGGCCGCCGCGTGCGCGGTGACAGCGGTATTCCATTCGCCGAGAGGTCAGAGCGCGCCGATGAGCTCGTACAGGCGGCGGGTGCTCGTCACCGGGGCGGGACCGTGTTTGCGGGCGCTGGCCTTTTTCATGGGGTTCTCCTCGCTGCCGGGTACCGCCCGAGGATTCCCACGGTTTCCCGCTCAGGACAGTTCTTCGGAACCATCCCGCCCGATCGCTTCCGGAATCCGCCCGATGGGGCAGGTGGCGGACAGGCGGAACATCCCCTTCGGGTCGTAGGCCGCCTTCAGGTGGGCCAGCCGTGTCCGGTCTTCCGGCAGGTAGACGGCCTCCGCCTGCTCCCGCGGGTCGCTTTCGCCGTAGACGAACGAGAGAAGCCGCCCGGTCGACCACGGTGCAAGTGCGTCGAACAGCTTCCGGTGGTTCTGCCGCACGGCCTCGGTACCGCCGTCGCCCACCACCGACAGCGCGCGGACGGTGAAGGCGGCGTTGCGATCCCAGCCCACGCCGGGAACGGCCGGCGGACGCGCGAGCTCGCCGCCGAGCAGGTCGAAGAACAGCACGTTCGACGGCCCCGCGTGCTCGACGATGGCGTCGATCATCACGTCGTTCAGCTCGCTCACGGTGGCGTTCGTGCCCTGGTAGGGGTGCGGATTCGGCGGCTCGGCCGCGATCGAGCCGGACTCGGTGAACGGCATCGTCTTCAGCGTGTCCATCAGAGCTCCGGCCCGCAGGGGCGCGACCAGTGCGTCGCCGTCCTCGCCGAGGTAGGCGACCCGGATGTGTGCGATGTGCTTGCCGCGCAACGGTTCCGGGACCATCGGGAGGTCGGGGAACGGGATCACCGCCAGCGACGTCGTCAGCTCGTCCGGCGCGCTCGCGGTCCAGTCGCGCCAAGCCTTGAGGATGTCGGCGCTGACCTCGAAGTAGAGGCCGCCGCCGTACAGCGTGGTCACCGGCACCAGGTCGAACTCGAGCGCGGTGACGATGCCGAAGTTGTCGCGGCCGCCGCGCAGCGCCCAGAACAGGTCGGACTCCGGCGTGACGTGCCGCAGTTCGCCGTCGGCGGTGACGACTTCCAGCGCGCGGACGTGGTCGGCGGCCCGGCCGTAGCGCCGCGCCATCAGGCTGAACCCGCCCGCGAGGGTGTAGCCGACCACGCCGACGTCCGGGAAGGAGCCGCTCAGCGGGGCGAGCCCGTGTGCGGCGGCTGCCTCGATCACCGCGCCCCAGCGCGCCCCGGCCTCGACCCGCGCGGTGCCGGCCGCCGGGTCGATCTCGACGCCGGTCATCCGCCGGGTGCTGATCAGCAGCCCGCCGTCGGCGGCGACGGCCAAGCCGTGCCCGGTCGCCTGCACCGCCACCGGCAGGTCGTGCGCGGCGGCGTAGCGGACGGCGGCGACGATGTCGGCCGCCGATGTCGCTCCGACGACCACCGCGGGCTTGCTCGGCACTGCCGTCTGGAACCCGGCGACCTCGGCTTCGTAGCCGTCCTGGCCGGGCTGGAAAACCTCGCCGGTAAGAGTGTGCATGGTCCCTCCTTGGTGTCTGAGACCAGCTTGGGGCGATGGTAGCCAGAAGTCCAAGATCTAGTTCGTCTGTGAACTAGAATCAGTGCTTATGGAACTGCATCAGCTCGCCTACTTCGCGGCTGTCGCCGACGAAGGGAACTTCACGCGCGCGGCGGAGCGGCTGCACGTCGCCCAGCCCGGGGTGAGCGCGCAGATCCGCCGGCTCGAACGCGAACTCGGCCAGCCGCTGCTCGACCGCTCCGGCCGGACGGTCCGGCTGACCGAGGTCGGCGCCGCCGCGCTCCCGCACGTCCGGGCCGCGCTCGCCGCGGTCGAGCGGGTGCGCGAGGCCGTCGACGAGCTCGCCGGGCTGGTCCGCGGCCAGGTCGCGATGGGCATGGTCACCTCGGCGGGCCCGGTCGGCCTGCCCGACCTCCTCGCCGAGTTCCACCGGCGCTACCCGGCCGTCGAGATCACGCTCGCCGAGGCGAATTCCGACGTCATGCTCGCCGACCTGCGCGAGGGACGGCTGGACGTCGCCGTGGTCGGCCTTGCTGCCGACCCGCCGCCGGGCATCGCCACGCGGGTGTTGCTCGATGAGCCATTCCTCGCCGTGGCCGCGCCTTCGGACCCGCTGGCCGCTCGCGAAACGATCGCACTCGCGGACCTGGCCGCGCAGCCGCTGATGTGCCTGCCGAAGGGCACCGGGCTGCGCTCCGCTGTCGACGCGGGCTTCGCGAGCGTAGGAGCGACGCCGCGCATCGCGTTCGAAGCGGCCGATCCGAACGTCCTCGTGCAGCTCGCGATGCGTGGCCTCGGGGTAGCGATCGTGCCGCAGTCGCTGGCCCGCTACCACGCCGGTGACCTGCACATTCTCGACGTCGTCGAGCCCCGGCTTCGCGGGGTGCTGGCGCTGGCATGGCGAGCGGACGGGCCGATGAGCCCGGCGGCGAAGGCGTTGCTGACGACGCTCTTGACTGTTCGTCAATAGCGGCGTTCACTGAACGGCATGGTGATCTCGACGCAGCGGCCACCGATGACCGACCTCGTCCTCGGCGCCGGACTCCTCGCGGGTGCGGCGAACGTGATCATGCAGCTCGCGCGGCCGCCGGTCGGCCACGGCGTCGTCGAGAGCCGGGTCGAGAGCGGCAACGTGTTCCACCACCCGGTGAAGCGCACTCGGACGACGTTGACCTACCTCGCGGTCGCCATGATGGGGACCGACGCCGAGCGCGCCGCCTACCGGCGGTGGGTCAACAAATCGCACGCCCAGGTCCGTTCGACGGACGAGAGCCCGGTGGCGTACAACGCGTTCGATACCGACCTGCAGCTGTGGGTCGCGGCCTGCATCTACAAGGGTTTCGAGGACACCTACGCGGTTTTCATGGGACGTGACGCCGAGCCGTACTACCGTGCCGCCGCGTCGTTCGGCACGACGCTGCAGGTGCGTCCGGAGATGTGGCCGGCCGACCGGGCCGCGTTCGACGAGTACTGGGCCGCCGCGCTTGACGAGGTCCATATCGACGACACCGTCCGCCGGTATCTCACCGCACTGGCCGACCTGCGCTTCCTGCCGCGGTACTTGTCGGTCCCGTTAGGACCGTTCCACCGCTTCGTCACGACCGGCTTCCTGCCGTCGCGGTTCCGCGAGGAGATGAGGCTGGAGTGGTCCGAAGCCCGGCAGCGCCGGTTCGACGCCTTGATGGGCGCAGTCGGTGCCGTCACGCGGCGGGTACCCGGTCCGGTGCGGCGGTTCCCGTTCAACGTCTACCTGTGGGACCTGCGCAAACGCTTGCGCACCGGGCGTCCGCTGGTCTGATGCGCGGAGGACTCGTGAGCGTTCCGGGCGGTTAGAACCGCCCGGAACGCTCACGAGTCCTCCGCGGCCCGGCCCGGTCCGGTGCGCTATGCGGCCAACGACCGGGTCGATCGCCAACGGCGCCAACCCGCCGGCGTCGTGGTCCAGGCCCGGCCCACCTCGGACACGGCCCATGCGTCCCCGGACGCTACGTCGGCACCTCGGAAATCCGATCTGGTACGCGCTGCCGCAGTACGCGGAGACCATCCGCGAGCACATCCACCGGACTTCCGAGGAGGCTGTGCGGGTGAACGACTACGGCCGGTCCGAGGACACGATCGACCGCTGGCTCGACCGGCTGCGCGCCCAGCTCCCGTTCTGAAGCACCGAGAGAGTTGACCGGGGTCCCGCCGGGCGCGAGGGTGGGGCCATGAGCGGCGAAGAAGTACGCGACGGCGTCTCGCTGACCAACCTCGACCAGCCGGTCTTCCCCGGTGCGGACGCGACTAAGCGCGACCTGGTCGACTACCTCGACGCGGTCGCCGACCGGATGCTGCCGCAGCTGCGCGACCGGCCGCTGACCGTCAAGCGGGTGCTGCGCGGCCAGGACGCCTTCATGCAGAAGAACCTGCCGAAGTACACGCCGGACTGGGTGCGGCGGGTCGACATCTGGGCCGAGACGTCCAAGCGGAACGTCTCCTACGCCCTCTGCAACGACCGCCGCACGCTGCTCTGGTTCGGCAACCAGCGCGCGATCGAGTACCACCCGACGCTGTTCGCGGGCGACCCCTCGGACGGCCAGACGCACATGGTTCTCGACCTCGACCCGCCGGAGAACGGCGACTTCTCGCTCGCCGTCGGCGGTGCGCTGCTCGTGCGTCAGGCGCTGACGGACTCGGGCCTCGCCGGTGCGGTGAAGACCAGCGGCGCCAAGGGAGTGCACGTCTTCGTGCCGCTCGCGGCCGATCAGTCCTATGAGGACATCGCCGCCGCCACCCGGGCGATCGCCGCGCGGGCCGAGCGGATCGATCCGGAGCTCGGGACCACCGAGTTCGTCCGGGAGCGCCGCGGCGGCAAGGTCTTCCTCGATTCGACCCGGGCGGGCGGCGCGACCGTCGTCTGCGCGTACAGCCCGCGCTACCGGCCCGGCGCGCCGGTGTCGTTTCCGGTGCCTTGGGCCGAGCTGGAGCAGGTCAAGCCCGCGGACTTCACCGTGCGCAACGCCGCCGCGCTGCTGAGCCAGAGCGACGCCTGGGTCGACGAGATGCCCGAGCCGCAGACACTGCCGGCCGAGCTCGTCGAGGAGGGGCACACCATCCCGGTCGCCCGCGTGGTGGCGATGCACGAGGGCAAGCGCCGGGCCCGCGCTGCCCGCGAGTCGTCGTAGCTAGTCTCGCGTGATCCCACTTGCCTTACGCCGCTGCGGCCCACGCGACACTAGGCGACGGCGACGCGGTGCTGCTGGGCCAGCCACAGCGTGTCCCGGCCGAAGGACCAGATCAGCGCCGTCAGAGCCACCGCGACCGCGGCGAAGATCAGCGCGTGCGGGAGGACACCGGCGACGGCGGCCACCAGGACCACGCCCTGGATCGCGGCCACGGTCTTGCGGGCCATGCTGGGGTGGAGCGGGGCCTTCAGCCAGGGGAACGCCCAGCTCGCGGCCACGAAGACGTACCGCATGAGGCCGATCGCGAGCACCCACAGCCCGAGCATCCGGGACACGTGGATGCACATCAGCAGGATCAGGAACGCGTCGACCTCCATGTCGAACCGCGCGCCGAACTCCGACGACGTACCGGTGCGGCGGGCCACCTGGCCGTCGACGCCGTCCAGGGCCAGTGCGACCGCGATGGTCACGACCAGCCACACGTGCGGGACGCTGCCGTCCGCGATCAGCTCGGCGGCACAGCCGACGAGGATCGCCCTGGCGAAGGTGATCCAGTCCGCCGGGCCGAAGCCGCCGCGGCCGGTGTGCCGCAGGCCCCAGTCGGTCAGCAGCACCAGGGCCAGGCCGTAGGTGAGCCCGGTCGCCCATGCCACCGGGCCGAGCCCGCCCGCGATGATCCCCGCGGCGAGCACCCACGCCGGCACCGCCGAACGTAGGGGAAGTCCCTGCTTGATCATCGTCCACTCCGCGAATAGGCACGGCTGCTCATAGGGTGGCGGGCGAGAGGTTGCCTCCGGTCGCCTGCTGAGGAGAACACGTGGAACAGGCATTCTGGGTTCAAAGTCCGGGTGAAGGCGTGCTCCGCGAGGTCACGCTGCCCGAGCCCGGCCCTGGCGACGTCCTCGTCCGGACGCTCTGTTCCGGCATCAGCCGCGGCACCGAGACGCTCGTGTTCCGCGGCGGGGTCCCGGCCAGCCAGCACGAGGCGATGCGCGCACCGTTCCAGGAGGGCGAGTTCCCCGGTCCGGTCAAGTACGGGTACCTCAACGTCGGCTTGGTCGAACAAGGGCCGCCCGAGCTGCTCGGGAAGACCGTCTTCTGCCTCTACCCGCACCAGACGGCCTACGTCGTGCCCGCGAGCGCCGTCACCGTCGTCCCCGACGACGTGCCGCCGGGCCGCGCGATCCTGGCCGGGACCGTGGAGACCGCGGTCAACGCCGTCTGGGACGCCTCGCCGCACCTCGGCGACCGGATCGCCGTCATCGGCGCCGGGATGGTCGGCGCCAGCGTCGCGAAGCTGCTCGCCGGGTTCCCCGCGACGCGGGTGCAGCTGATCGACGTCGACGAGTCGAAGGCCGAAATCGCCAAGGCGCTCGGGGTGGATTTCGCGACCCCGGCCGAGGCGGAAGGCGAGTGCGACCTCGTCGTCCACGCCAGTGCGACCGACGCCGGGCTGGCCCGCGCGCTGGAGCTTTTGGCCACGGAAGGTGAGGTCATCGAGCTGTCCTGGTACGGCGATCGCGAGGTCCGGGTGCCGCTGGGGGAGCAGTTCCACTCGCGGCGGCTGGCCATCCGCTGCAGCCAGGTCGGCATGGTCTCGCCCGCCAGGAGGAGCCGCCGCGACTACGCCGATCGGCTGGCCACGGCGTTGCGCCTGCTGGCCGATCCGGCGTTCGACGCGCTGGTCACGGCCGAGTGCGCGTTTACCGAACTTCCCACGGTGGTACCCAAGCTGGCGGCGAATGAACTTTCCGCACTCTGCCTCCGTGTCATGTATCAGCCGCTCAGTTAACACACCGCGTCAGCCTCGGAGGTCTTGGTGTTCAGCATCACCGTCCGTGACCACGTGATGGTCGCCCACAGCTTCCGCGGGGAGGTCTTCGGTCCCGCGCAACGCCTGCACGGCGCGACGTTCGTGGTCGACGCGACCTTTCGCCGGACCGAACTCGACGCCGACAACATCGTCGTGGACATCGGCAAGGCCACGGACGAGCTGAAGACGGTGCTGGCCGACCTCAACTACCGCAACCTCGACGACGAACCCGAGTTCAAGGGCATCAACACCTCGACCGAGTTCCTCGCGAAGGTGATCGCCGACCGCCTCGCCGACGCCGTCCACGCCGGACGCCTCGGGGAAGGCGCCAGCGGGCTCGAAGGCATCACCGTGTCGTTGAAGGAGTCGCACGTCGCCTGGGCGAGTTACGAGCGTGCGCTGTGACCCTCTACTTCGTCGTCCCGGCGGATGTCGACGACGTCACCGTGCCCAGCGGCGGCAACGTCTACGACCGCCGGCTCTGCGCGAACCTGGCCGCCGCCGGGTTCGAGGTCCGCGAGATCCCGGTCCGCGGCAGCTGGCCGCGCCCGGACACCGAGGCCCGCGCGAACCTCGCCCGCGAGCTCGCCGCGCTGCCCGGCGGCTCCGCCGTGCTCTTCGACGGCCTGGTCGCCTGCGGCGTCCCCGAGGTCATCGTCCCCGCCGCGCGGCGGCTGTCGGCGGCCGTGCTGGTCCACCTGCCGCTGGCCGACGAGACCGGCCTCAAGCCCGCGCTGGCCGCCGAGCTCGACGCGCTGGAGCGGGAGACGCTGCAGGCCGTCGGCTCGGTCGTGACGACCAGCGAGTGGGCCGCGCGCCGGCTGATCCGCCACCACAACCTCGCCCCGCACCGCGTCCACGCGGTGACGCCGGGCGTCGACCCGGCGCCCCTCGCGCCCGGCACCGACGGCCGGACGCGGCTGGTGTGCGTCGCCGCGGTGACCCCGCGCAAGGGCCAGGGCCTGCTCGCCCAGGCCCTCGAAAGCCTCGCCGACCTGCCCTGGACCTGCGAATGCGTCGGCGGCATCCGGCGTGAGACCAAGTACGTCGAGCGGCTGCGCGAGCACCGCCTCGGCGACCGCTTCACCCTTACCGGCCCGCGCACCGGCGCGGCGCTCGAAGCGACGTACGCCGCCGCAGACCTCCTCGTGCTGCCTTCGCGCGCCGAGACGTACGGCATGGTCGTGACCGAGGCGCTCGCCCGCGGCGTCCCGGTGCTGACCACTGCCGTCGACGCGCTCCCGGACACCCTCGGCCACGCGCCCGACGGGTCCGTGCCCGGCATGCTCGTGCAGGGTGACGACGTCGAAGCGCTGGCCGTCGCGCTGCGTCGCTGGCTGACCGAGCCCTCGCTGCGCTCGCGGCTTCGCGCGTCCGCCCGGCTTCGCCGCGAGACGCTGACCGGCTGGGACGCCACCGCCCGTGGCGTCGCGAACATCCTGCTCCGGCAGGAGGCGGCGGCATGAGCGGCTACTCCCCGGACTGGCTGCGCCTGCGTGAGCCCGCCGACGCGCGCGCCCGCGCGCCCCATCTGCTCGACCCGCTGCGCGAGTACCTCCCGAACGACCGCGAGGTCGTCATCCGCGACCTCGGCTGCGGCACCGGCTCGCTCGGCCGCTGGCTCGCCGGGCGGCTCCCGGGCACCCAGCGCTGGATCCTGCACGACCACGACGACAACCTGCTCTCCCGCGCCCGGACCAGCCTGCCGCGCACCGCGCTCGACGGCAGCCCGGTCAACGTCGTCGCCGAGCAGCGCGACATCACCGCGCTGCGGGCGTCGGACCTCAAGGGGACGTCGCTGGTCGCCGCTTCGGCGCTGCTGGACGTGCTGACCGCCGACGAGGTCACCGCGCTGGCCACCGCCATCGTCGACGCGGGCTGCGCGGCGCTGCTGATGCTTTCGGTCGTCGGCCGGGTCGAGCTGACCCCCGCCGACCCCCTCGACGAGGAGATCGCCGCCGCGTTCAACGCCCACCAGCGCCGGATCGAAGACGGCCGCCGTCTGCTCGGGCCGGCCGCGGTCGACGTCGCGGCAAGTGCTTTCGGTCGGCTCGGCGCGACCGTGTTCCGCGCCGCGAGCGCCTGGCAGCTCGGCCCGGACGAGGCCGAACTGCAGACGGAATGGCTGGAAGGCTGGGTCGGCGCCGCCGTCGAGCAGTGCCCCGAGCTGGGCGCCGCCGCGGACGTCTACCTCCAACGCCGCCGCGAGATGGCCGCGGCGGGTGAGCTGCACGCCGTCATCCACCACGGTGACCTGCTTGTCCTGCCGCCCGTACTGGGGGTGGCGGCATGAAGCGGCTGTGGCCTTGGCTGCGCCTGCTCGGCGCGGCGGCCATTCTCGCGGTGCTCGTCTGGCAGCTCGGCACCGGTGCTTTCGTCGACGGCCTGCGCCGCATCGACCCGGCCGGCGTGTTCGCCGCGCTGGCGATCGGGCTCGCGACGACGGTGTTCAGCGCCGGGCGCTGGGTCGTCGTCGCCACGCGGCTCGGCCTCGGGCTGAAGCTGCGTACCGCGGTCGCGGACTACTACCGGGCGCTGTTCCTCAACGGCGTGCTCCCCGCGGGCGTGCTCGGCGACGTCCACCGGGCGGTCGAACACGGGCGCGTCTCGGGTGACGTCCCCCGCGGCGTGCGTGCCGTGGTGCTCGAGCGGACCGCAGGCCAGATCGTGCTGATCGCCGCTTCGGTGACGGTCGTGCTGGCCCAGCCGTCGATCGTGCCGGACGCGCTGCGCGAGGTCGTGACCATCGCCGGGATCGCCGTGGTCGCGTTCGCGCTGGCCGTGACGGTGGTCGGGCTGACCATCGGGCGGCACTGGATCCACAGCACGTCGAAGGTGCGTCGCGGCTTCGCCGTCACGCTCGCCGACGTCCGGCTCGGCCTGCTCACCCGCGAGACCTGGCCCAGCGTGAGCGTGCTTTCGGTGGCCACGCTCGCCGGTCACCTGGCGATGTTCGTGGTCGCCGCGCGGCTGGCCGGGGTCACCGCGCCGGTGTCCCAGCTGCTGCCGCTGATGATCCTGGCCCTGCTCGCGATGGGGCTCCCGCTCAACATCGGCGGCTTCGGGCCGCGCGAAGGCGTCTGCGCGCTGCTGTTCGGCGTAGCGGGCCTCGGCGCCGCTCAAGGCGTCACGACGGCTGTCGTCTACGGCGTGTTGTCGCTGGCCGCGAGCCTGCCCGGCGCGGGCGTGCTGGCCGTCAGGACCACCGCAATCTTCCGCACCGTGCGTGCGGAGAACCCTGGGGCCGTGCCCGCACCGCGCGTGGCGGGCGGCCTCCGGATCCATTCGGAAGTGGCCGCGGACATCGTTTCCGGACACCAGGTGCAGATGGGATGAGTGCTATGACGGAGAGTGATGTCGTAGTGGAGGACCTCCCGCGTCGGACGATCGTGGAGCGGGTGGTCGAGACCCGGCTGCCCACCACACACGGGACGTTCCAGGCGATCGGGTACCTCGACCGCGACGGCAACGAACAGATGGCGGTCGTCTACGGCGACCTGCCGAAATCCGGCGCGCTGACCCGGGTGCACTCCGAATGCCTGACCGGCGACGTGTTCGGCTCGATCCACTGCGAGTGCGGCGACCAGCTCGCGACCGCGCTGCGGGCGATCATCGCCGAGGGCGCCGGGGTGCTCGTCTACCTGCAGGGACACGAGGGCCGCGGGATCGGCCTGCTGGCCAAGCTCAAGGCGATGGCGCTGCAGGACGAAGGCCTGGACACCGTCGAGGCGAACGTCGCACTGGGGTTGCCGGTGGACGCCCGCGACTACCACGCGGCGGCCGGCGATCCTGCAGGATCTCGACGTCGACGTCGGTGCGGCTGCTGTCGAACAACCCGCGCAAGGTCGACCAGCTCAGCCGGTACGGCATCCGCGTGCGCGAGCAGGTGCCGCTGCTGGTGCCGCCGAACGCGGAGAACATCCGCTACCTGCGGACCAAGCGGGAGCGCTTGGACCACCTGCTCCCGCACCTCGACGAGGCCCTGATCGGCGGCTAAGGACTCGTGAGCGTTCCGGGCGGTTTGAATAAACACAGTGGCGCGAAGCGCCTCCGTTGAGGGTGGTGGCGGGGGCATGGATGGACGCCCGGAACGCTCACGAGCCTTTCACCACCTCCACCACCGCAGCGAACCTCTGGACCAGGGTGTCCAGCAGCACATGCCCCTTCGCCGCCGTCGCCAGGGAGGGGCAGCCGACCACGCCGGACTCGGTGTAGGCCTGCAGGCCCAGCGTCAGCAGGTGCTCCCGGTCGGTCACGTGGTCGGCGGCCTCGTAGCCCGGCCGGACCAGGTGCGGGTGGGCGTGGAGCAGGATGGACGTCTCCAGCTCGCCGGCGTGCATGTCGTCGTCCAGCGACGTCCGCAGCCCGGCCGCGGTGTGCGCCGCGGTCCAGTCCGCGAGGCCGGGGAACAGCGCCATCGGCCGCTGCGCCTCCTGGACCACATTGGACAGTACGTAGTTGCCGCCGTGCGCGTTGACCAGCACGAGCTTCTCCACGCCGGAGCGGCTCAGCGAATCGGCGATGTCCGTGACGACGGCGTGCAACGTGCGTGCCGAGATGCTCACCGTGCCCGGCCACGCCGCGTGTTCGTGCGAGCACGAAATCGTGAGCGGCGGCAGGTGGAGGACCGGATACGCGGCCGCGATCGCGCCCGCGATGGTCGCCGCGATCACCGCGTCAGTGCTCAACGGAAGGTAGGGACCGTGCTGTTCGAAGCTGCCGATCGGCAGTACCGCGACGTCCGCGCCGCGTGCGTCCTCGGTCGTGGTGATCGGGAACAACTCGGTCATCGGCCCGTCCCTTCTCTACGGTGGGTGCCATGAGCGAGCATGCCGCACTGCTGGACATCGCGCGCGAGGCTGTCGCGAAGGCCACCGCGATCGTCCACGCCCATCCGTCGTTTTCCGTTACCACCAAGGGTGATCGCGATGTCGTGACGGACGTCGACCACGCGGTGGAGGACGCCGTCCGCGCATTCCTCGAGCGCGAGACACCGGAGATCGGCGTCCTCGGCGAGGAACGCGGCCGCAGCGGCGCCGAGGGCGGGTCGTGGTGGGCGCTCGACCCGGTCGACGGCACGGCCAACTTCGCCCGCGGAATTCCACTCTGCGGTATTTCGCTGGCCCTGGTCGACGGCGAACACAGCAAGGTCGCCGCGATTTCCCTGCCGTTCCTCGGGGTCACCTACACCGCCGCGCGCGGGCACGGCACGTTCGCGAACGGGACGCAGGTAGGCGCATCCCGCGCGGACGCCATCTCGGACGCGATGATCGCCGTCGGGGATTTCGCGATCGGCGAGCTGGCCGAGACGAAAAACCGCGCGCGGCTGCTGCTCCTGTCGGATCTCGGTGCGCGGGCACAGAAGATCCGCATGCTCGGCACGGCCGCGATCGACCTCGCCTGGGTCGCCGACGGCAAGCTCGAATCCGCGGTGATCCTGGCCAACAATCCTTGGGACACCATGGCAGGCGTGTTGCTGGTGCGGGAAGCGGGCGGTTTCGTCGTCGACCGTGACGGCAGTGAGCACACCGTGGATTCCGCTGCCACCATAGCTGTCTGTGGTGGACTGCGTGACGAGGTTGTCGCCGCGCTGTCCCGTGCGGGGATTCGCTAAGTGGTCACCATCGGAAGTTCTCCGGGGGTCTCGACGGCCCAGCTTCCCGCTGGACGCACGGCCGCAAGGTCCGAGTACAACCCGGTACGAGGACCTCGCGACCGCACGCCCAGCAGAAACCTGGATCCGCCGAATACCCCCGAAGGACTTCCGACGGCAACCACTAAGGTTTCGGTAGGAGAACTTCGTGTGCGGCGCCACAGTCGCGATTCACGGTGTCCGCACGGGGTTTTCGGTTACCTTGATACCGGCTGTGGCATGCTGGCCGGTCTCGTCGGCCCCCTTCCCAGGATGGTGGATGCTCGTGGAAAGTCGCCGGATCCGTGACCGGTACCGGCTGCTGGAGCCGATTGGCGGCGGTGCGATGGGCACGGTCTGGCGAGCCCACGACGAACGCCTCGACCGCACGGTGGCGATCAAGGAACTCCTGCTGCCCTACGGACAGGACGAGCAGCGCACCGAGGACGCCAAGAATCGCGCGATGCGCGAGGCGCGCATCGCCGCGCGGCTGCAGCATTCCCACGCGATCACGGTATTCGCCGTGCTCGACGAGGAAGATCGCCCGTGGTTGATCATGGAGTACCTGGCGTCGCAGAGTTTCGCGCTCACGCTGCGCGAGGAACCGGCGTCGGTGGACACCGCGATCAACGTGGGCGCGCAGGTGAGCTCGGCGCTCGCCGCGGCGCACCGCGTCGGCATCGTGCACCGCGACGTCAAGCCGGCCAACATCCTCGTCGGCGACGACGGCACGGCCAAGATCACCGACTTCGGTATCTCGCGCGCGATCGGCGACGTCAAGCTGACCGCGACCGGCGAGATCGCGGGCACCCCGGCGTATCTGGCGCCGGAAGTCGCACGCGGTGAGGACGCCGATTTCGCGTCGGACGTCTTTTCTCTCGGCGCCACGCTGTACGCGGCGGTCGAGGGCAAGCCGCCCTACGGCACCGCGGACAACCCGATCGCGCTGCTGTACCGGGCGTCGAGCGGGGAGATCTCCCCGCCGGAGAAGGCCGGGCGGCTCACCCCGCTGCTGACCCGCATGCTGGCGAGCGACCCGGCCGATCGGCCGTCGATGACCGAGGTCGCGCGCGAGCTCGCCGAGCTGAAGGCCGGCGAAGCCCCGGCGTCGACGCTGCCCGCCGTTCCGGTGGCTGAACCGGTGGTTGAGGCCGCGGCACCGACCGTGCCCGAGGTGTCCCAGGTTTCCGCGGGCGGCCGCCGTGGCTTGATCGCGGTCGGCGCCGGCGCGGCGCTGCTGTGTGTCGCCGTGGTCGTGGCGATCCTGCTGGTCGTGCGGCAGAAACCGCCGACGGACCAGGCCGCGCCGCCCACCACTCCCGCGCCGCTGGCCGCGGCGTCGTCCTCGCAGTCCGTCCCGCCGCCGACGCCGAGCACCGCGGTGGTGGCCCCGCCGCCCGCGACGGAGAAGCCCACGGTCTCGACGGTGGCGTCGGCGACCACGGCGGGCGCCGCGCTCACCGAGTACTACGGCCAGCTGCTGAGCAACCTCAACGCCAGCTACGCGCGCCTGACCAGCAAGTTCACCGACGCGTACGGTCAGACGCCGCAGACCTACGCCCAGTGGTGGAGCCAGTTCAAGTCCGTCTCGGCGAAGGTCGTGAGCGAGAACGGGCCTTCGGTGCGGGCCGTGATCACCTACGTCCGCAAGTCCGGCAAGACCTCCGTCGAGACCAACAGCTACACCCTCGTCCAGCGCGACGGCACCTGGCTGATCGACACCCAGCGCGCCGGCTGACGAACGCCATCCGGGTGACGGGGCAAACACCTCTGACTCGCACTGAACCACCTGGCCACCGCCTCCGTGTTGACGTATGAGCCGCCCGGTCGTCGACCCGCTCTGGAGGTAGCCGTGTCCACCGATGTCTTCCACGATCTGCCCCGGCGGACGCGATGAGGCCCGCGGACCCGATGGTGTTCGTGCTGCCTGGCGCGGTCAGCCAGGGCGACGACTCCTACGACCGGCGCATGTGCCAGAACCTGCCCGCGGTCGGCCAGCCCGTGCTCGAGCTGCCGCTCGCCGGCGACTGGCCGGAGCCCGACGCCGCCGCCCGAACCCGGCTCGCCCGGTCGCTGGCCGCGCTGCCGGACCGCACGGTCGTGCTGCTCGACGGCCAGATCGCCTGCGGCGTGCCGGAGATCGTCGTCCCGCATGCGCGACGCCTGCGCCTGGCCGTGCTCGTGCATCAACCGCTGGCCGACGAGCCGGGGCTCGCCCCCGGCCACGCCGCCGAGCTCGACGCGTGTGAACGCGAGACGCTGCGGATGGCGGGCATGGTCGTGGCCATCAGCCCGTGGCTCGCCCGGATCCTGATCGACCGGCACGACCTCGACCCGAGCCGCGTCTACGTCGCCAAGCCCGGTACCGACGCCGCGCCCCTCGCGGCGGGGGCTGACGGCGTGTCGCGGCTGCTGTGCGTCGGGGACGTCACCCGCCGCAACGGCCAGGATCTACTGGTTCAGGCCCTCGGCGAGGTCGACCACCTGGCGCTGTCATGCGTCTGCGTCGGCTCGCTGGACCAGGACCCTGGTTACGTCGACGAGCTGAACTGGTCGATCGAGCGGATGGGCCTGGGCAGCCGGATCACCCTCGCCGGGCCGCGGGTGGACCTCCCGCGGGCCTACGACGGGGCCGACCTGCTGGTCATCCCGGCGCGCGCGGGGACGTCGAACATGATCGTGGCGCAGGCGCTGGCCCGCGGTATCCCGGTGCTCGCGACCGAGATCGGCGGCGCTTCCGACGCGCTCGGCTCGGACCCGGGCGGCATTGTGCCCGGCCTGCTCGTGCCGCCGAACGACCCGTTCGCGCTCGCCGACGCGCTGCACCACTGGTACGCCGACCCCGAGCTGCGCCGCACGCTGCGGACCGCCGCGCTCGGCCGCGGCAGCGTCCTGGAGGAGTGGAACGTGGCCGCGCGCCGCCTCACTGACGTCCTCTCGCGGCTGGCGTCCGAACCCCGCATCGTCGTCTGAGCCTGCCTGAGCAGGCCCCCGTTTTCCACGTTACCGGCGACCCCTGACAAATCTGCGCGCCGAAGTCCGTGAAGGCCACCTTGAGGGAACCTGAGTCCCTCAAGGTGGCCTTCACGGACGATGACTCAGCGGAGGCTCTTCAGGAACGGAACCGCCGTCCGGACGAAGCTGTTCTGCTCGGGGGCGGCGAACAGGATGTCCAAGTGGGTCATGGAATTGTCGGTGTTGATCGAAACCCGCGGGATCTTCGTGTCCTTCGCGACGGCCGCGGCCGCGTCGCCCACCGTGCCGTTGGTGAGGCTGGACTGGAAGACGTACATCGGCACGTTGATCTCGGCAACGTGCTTCAGGCGCAGGCCGAGCTGCCGCGCGACGGCGTCGTCGGCGAACGTCGCGGTGCCGAAGTAGTCCAGCGCCAAGCGGTTCGGTGAGTACCATTCCCACGCCGCCGGGCTCGTGCCCGACATTTCCCGCGCCACGCGGGAAAGCGGCGTCTTGCCGTCGTCGACCCAGTCGCCGGCGGCATTCAGGTGACCCGAGGTGACGGCGTAGCCGGGCAGCGCCGCGTGCTCGTCGACCAGCCAGCCGAGCAGGCCCGCGTTGGTCAGCTGCCGGTCCGGGCGGACCGCGGCCGGGAGCCGGTCCTGGATCGGGGAAGGCGCGTGCGGCGCACTCGCCGCGTAGGTCGCCGCGAGCTGGTAGTCGATCGCCGCGTTCTCAGCGCCGTCACCGAAGTTGTTGTAGAGGCTGGTCGCGTTGTCGAACACCGCGCCCGCGTCGATCTGCGCCTGCCAGTCGCGCGCACCCTGCTCGGTGATCGAGAAGTCGATGCCCGCGCCGGAAAGCGCGGTGCGGACGCCGCCGTCGAGCAGCACGAGACCGGAGAGGTCGCGGTAGCCGGGCGCGCCGTCGAAGTCCCACGCGGCGTAGTCGAGCACCGCGGTGGCGCCGAGTGAATGCCCGCCGAGGATGACCTGGCGACGGCCGTGGTCACGCGCGGCGAGGACGGCCTGGCGGACGTCCCGCAGTTCGAGGTCGAGGCCCCAGTTCGCCGCGTACGGCGCGGTTTTCGCGTCCTGGTGGCGGTAGGCGCCGCTCAGGTAGTACTGCGCGGCGACGTCGGGACCGGCGCGGAACGCGGCCAGGTCGGCGAGGTTCTGCTCGCGACGGTCGACCGCCCAGACCTGCAGGCCGGGCGTGCGCGCGACGAGATCCTTGGCGACGTCCCGGAATCCGCCCGCCGCCTCGCCGCGACCGGCGATCAGCACGAGGACCTTGCCCGCGTTTTCCGGTCCGACCTTGAGGATCTTGAGCTGCTGGGTGAACGCGGGGCCGGGAGCCGGGGCGCCCGGGATGGTGACGGTGGTTTCGCGGATGTACGGCGCGGCCGTGGCGGCCGGCGCGGTGGCCGCGAGCACCGCGGCCGCCGCGGCGGCGGCGAGAATGGTTCTCTTCATCGGGATTTCCTTTCGAAGGCATGGGAAAGGCCCGGCCCGCGGAGTCGGGGAGCGCGTCCGCGAGCCGGGCCTTTCAGTGCCGTGGCGGTGTGGGCCACGGCGGATCGGGACTAGACCGCTGCCGAGACTTCCTCGGCCACGGGTTCGAGGGAGGCCGCGTCCGCGGTCTCGTCCCGACGCTGGGTGAGCAGGGCGCCGACGGCCAGCGCGCTGGCCGCGCAGATCCCGGCGAGGACCCACAACACCGTGTGCATCGCGCTGGTGTAGCCGCCCGAAGCGAACTGCACGAACGCGTCGCGGGTGCCGGCGGGCACTGTCGAGGCGGCACCGGCGAGGTCACCGGAGGCCGCGCTGTTGGCCAGCGTGTCCGACGTCCCGCCGAAGGAACCGGCGAACCGCGAGATGCCGTCGGCCAGCCGCGACTGGGTGAGCGTGACCACCAGCGAACCCATCGCCGCGATGGCGACGACCTCGCTGGACAGCCGCATGGTGTTGAACATGCCCGCGGCCATTCCTGCCCGCTCGGGCTCGACAGTGGACACCGCGGCGCCGTCGAGGATGCCGAGCGAGATGCCGAAGCCGGCACCGATCAGCAGCAGCGGACCGGCGATGGTGAACAGCGACGCGCCCGGCTCGAGCACGGTCAGCCACGCCGCGCCGGCGGTGGTCAGCGCCAGCGACAGCACCAGGATCGTGCGGTTGGAGGTGTGCTTGGTCAGCCAGCCGCCGACCATCGGCAGCAGCAGCGTCGGCACGGTCATCAGCATCAGGATCAGGCCGGACGCCCCGGCACCCGTGCCGTCGACCGAGCTGAAGTACGACGGCAGCAGCATCAGCACGGCGGTGAAGCCGAACGCCAGCGCGACCGGGACCAGCGAGATGGCCACGAACCGCGGGTTGACGAACAGGCTGACGTCGAACATCGGGCTCTTCTGGCGCTTTTCGATGATCGGGAACGCGATCAGCAGGACCACGACCGCGGCCAGCGCCGCGATGGTGCCCGCGCTGCCCCAGCCCCACTGCGGGCCTTCGATCAGCACGAGGATGAACAGCGACAGCGCGAGCGTGAAGGTGATGTTGCCCGGCCAGTCGAACTTGCCCGGCTCCGGGTTACGCGACTCCGGGATCACCCGCAGCGCGGTCAGCAGCACCAGTCCGGCGACGATCGCGTGGCTGACGAACACCCCGCGCCAGCCCAGTGCCGCGACCTCGATCCCGGACAACGCCGGGCCGAACGCGATGCCGAGGCCGAACGACGTGCCCAGCATGGCGAACGCCTTGGCCCGGCCGGGGCCTTCGGTGAAGGTGGTGGCCAGGATGGCCGCGCCGCTGGTCAGCACACCCGCGGCACCGACGCCCGCGGCGGCGCGGGCGAGGTCGAGCACCAGGATGTTCGGCGCGATCGCCGAGATCAGCGAGAACAGCACGAACACGGCGAGCCCGGCGGCGAACACCTTGCGGCGCCCGATCCGGTCGGACAGCGACCCGGCCGCGAGCATGATCCCGGCGAAGGTCAGGTCGTAGCCGTTGACGACCCACTGCACCGCGGCCAGGCCGCCGTGCAGGCTGATGCCGATGTCCGGCAGGGCGACCGACGCGCCGGTCAGTGAAATCGGCAGCAACACGCAGGCGATGCAGACGGCGGCCAGGATCACTCCCGGACTCAGCCGCTTCTGACTCGCGCTCGCGAGAGCGGAAGTGGACATGTGAGGACTCCTCGGATTGGCCGGGCACCCCCGCGGACGCCCGGATCACCTTCGCCCACCCGGCTTCCGAGTGGCTTGGCATGATGCTGCCCTATGACAGGGCTCTGATGCAAGTACTAATGACGATTCAAATGAAGAAGCCGACAGCAGCCTGGGTACTGGCTGCTGTCGGCCGGCTTCGGTCCGGTCAGGACTCGCGGTCGTCGAGCACCTTCCGGAGCAGGGCGAACGCGGCGTTGGCCTTGGGGTGACCGATGATCAGGGTGAGGTGGAAGATGGTCTCCACCAGCGTCTCGGCCGGGGTGCCGAGGTCGAGCGCGGCGGTGATGTGCCGCTCCAGCTGCCCGTCCAGCCCGCCGAGGGAGGTCAGCGCGATCACGTTGACGACCTCGCGCTGGCGCTGGTCGAGCCCGGGGCGGCCGTAGACGTCGGCGAAGCCTGCCTCGACGAGGTAGCGGGAGTAGTCCTCGCTGATCGTGTTCAGGTAGCCGATCGTCTGGTCGGTCGCCTCCACGCCGTAGGCGTTCTCCAGCAGCTTGCGGCCGAGGGCGTAGCGGTCGGTGCTCATCGGGGGTTCTCCTTCGTCGTTCCGGTGATGGGACCAACCTTGCGGCACTCTCACGCGGGTAACCAGAGCTCCGGTTATCAGGGGTCTGACAGACCTACCCTCGGTGGCTGTGCTTCGAGGGCTGATAAGGCATCATCGGGGTATGGACCCACGAGCAGAGCTGGCCGATTTCCTCAAGTCGCGCCGCGCCCGCCTGCAGCCGGAGGACGTCGGCCTGGCCGACGCGGGGCGCCGCCGTCGCACCCCTGGCCTGCGCCGCGAAGAGCTGGCCGGCGCCGCGGGCATCAGCGTCGACTACTACACCCGCCTCGAGCAGGGCCGCGACGTCCGCCCGTCCCTGGAGGTGCTGTCCGCGCTGGGCCGCGCGCTGCGCCTCGACGACGCCGAACAACGCCACCTGGTCACCCTCGCGACCGCCCAGCGCCCCGGCCGCCGCGCACCCGGCTCGGCCGTCGAGCGCGTCCGCCCCGAGGTACAGCGCCTGGTCGACGCCCTGCACGGCACCCCGGCGTTCGTGCTGGGCCGGCGCATGGACGTGCTGGCCTGGAACCCCCTGGCCGCGGCGCTCATCACCGACTTCGGCGCGCTGGCCCCGGCCCGGCGCAACATGCTGCTCCTGCTGTTCCTGGAGCCGTCGTTCCGCGACCTGTACACGAACTGGACCGAGATCGCCCGCGAGAGCATCGCCCACCTGCGCGGCGCGACCGGCCGGTACCCCGAGGATCAGCGGCTGGCGGCGATCGTCGGCGAGCTGTCGGTGAAGAGCCCGGAGTTCCGCCAGCTCTGGTCCGGTCACGACGTCAAGGAGAAGGGCTTCGGCCGCAAGGAGTTCGACCACCCGATGGTCGGGCGGCTCTCCCTGGACTACGAAGCCCTCGCCCTCTCCGACGGCGGCGACAAGATGCTGGTCACCTACACAGCCGAGCCGGACTCCGCCTCCGCAGCTGCCCTGCAGCTCCTGGCGGTAGTGGGCGGCGAACGCTTCACCGAGCGCCCCGCCGCTGTGGATCACGCCGAGTAGCTGAAGGTCCGTGAAGACATATTGAGGGACCTATTGGGGGGTAAGTCGAAGGCGTCCCTCGCAACAGACCACCCGGAGACACGTCACCTCTGCCTTACTCCTCAATAGTTTCCCTCAAGGTGGCCTTCGTGGACTTCCGGCCATGTGTCAGTGGCCTGTTTCACATCAGGGCTCTGGGTTTGCCTGGTTATCCTGGCGGACATGAGCGAACCCGTGGTCCACCGGCTGCGGCCGGACGCCGATGATGACGGCATCTTCCTCGTCCACCCGGCAGGCGGCTCGATCTTCGGCTACCGCGCCTTCGCGCGTCACAGCCGATTCAGAGGCGCCCTCAACGCGCTGGCTTTCCCGAACGAGCTCGCCGCGGCCCGCCCGGACGTCCCCGAGTTGGCCGCGTACTACGTCGACGAAGTCCGCAAGGTGCAGCCGCACGGGCCTTACCTGCTCGGCGGCTACTCCTTCGGCGGCACCGTCGCGTTCGAGATGACCCGGCAGCTGGAGGCCGGCGGCGAGGACGTCCGCAGGCTCATCATGTTCGACGCGCTGCCGCCGGAGTCCTATGTGGACTGTCTACGTGCCGAAGAGGACGTCCTCAGAGCCGCGCCCCTTCTCCTGAGAACGCTGATTCCGCGCACTCTCGAAGAAGGGGAGGGCGAACAGCCGCCGAAGACGGTCGACGAGGCCATCGAGAAAGTCGCGCCGCCCCACTGGACACCCATGGCCATCGCCGCGTACCGGCAGTTCCTGGTCAACTGGATGGTGCACTGCGCCGCGCTGGCCGACTACCGGCCGCCGGGCCGGATCCACACCGACGTCACGCTGTTCACCGCGAGCGAGCCGCGGCCCGAGTTGTTCGGCCGCATGCGGGTCGGCCGGATGCCGATGCGCGGCTGGCAGGCGCACATCGACGGTGCGCTGGAAACGGCCGCCCTGCCCGGCGACCACTACACGATGTTCGGCGACCATATGCGCACCCTGGCCAGGGCGGCGGACGAAGTCCTGCAGCGTTACGAAAGCGCTTCTACGATCCGGTGGAGATAAGAGCGCAGCTGGGTTCGTTCCTGCGCCTCGAAAGCGTCCCCGATCCGCTCTTCGGCCGAACCCACGGCGACGTCGGCGCGACGCACCATGTCGCGTCCGGCCCGGGTGAGCCGGGCGATCAGCACCCGGCGGTGGACACCGGAGGGCTCACGGTCCAGCAGTTCCCGGGTTTCCAGCGTGGCCAGCACCGTTGCCATCGTCTGCGGCGTGACCTGGCACAGCCGGGCCAGTTGCGCCCCGGACATGCCGCCGGGCGCGCGGTGGATCGCCGCCAGCGTCGCATGCTGGGTCACGGTGAGCCCGAGTTCACGGAGCAACCCACCGGTCGCGCCGCGTAAGGCGTTCTCCGCCCGGTGCAGCGCGCCGCCGATGGTGGCGCTCTCCTGCCGGGCGAGTTCGTTCGTCATTGACCTGCAACCCCCTCGATCCGAGATTAACAGACTACTGATACAAGTAATACCCCTGACACGCTACGTAGATCATCCTACGAATGGCTGAATCACGCAAACGGGAGTTTTTCCTCCCGCGCAAGACAATGCCGCCCCGCTCCGCGGGCGGCGGAACGGGGCGGCGTGACGTGCTCTTGAAGACTCAGTTGCCGTCGAGCACCTTGATGGCCCGCTCCAGCAGCTCGCGGAACTGGTCGAACTCGGCCGGCTCGTAGGCTTCGGCCAGCCTGTTCTCGACCGCCTTGGCCTTCGCGTCGGCGCGCTTGAGCAGCGCCTTGCCGGTGCGGGTCAGCTTCGTGACCAGCACCTTGTGGTGCACCGCCGAGGGCTCCCGCTCGATCAGGCCCTTGGCCTCGAGGTTCGCCAGCACGGTGGCCATGGTCTGCGGGGTCACCACGCACAGCCGCGCCAGTTGGGCGCCGGACGTGCCGGGGGTGAACGAAAGTGCGACGAGCGCCGAGTACTGCGGCACGGTGAGCTCGAACTCACGTAGCGCGTTGCTCTTCTCCGCCATGAGGGCCTGTTCGGCGCGCTTGATGAAATGGCCGATGCGGCTGGCGATCTCCTGCTCCAGACCGACGGCCCCAGAGGCCTTAGTCAACTGAGACTCCTTAATCCATCTCATGCTGGTTCTGTATCAGCACCCTACCAATGTTACCTCCAGGTTGCCATCCCCCTATGGCGGCACCCTCTGGACTGTATGTCTTGACGCTAGCATCAGGACCCTGATATAGATCAGTGGCCTAATAAATGTCTGACGGCTGTTGCCGCCGAACTGGGGAGTGCGTACGTCATGAGCGCTGTGCCACCAACGACATCTCGCGCCAGGGCGCGGCTGACCCTGGCCGCGGTCTGCCTCGCCGGCGCGGTCCTGCCGGCCTCGCTGACCGGGTCTTCGATCGCCCTGCCCGACATCGGCCGTGATCTTTCGGCCGACCTCGCGCCACTGCAGTGGGTGGTCAACGCCTACAACCTGACCTTCGCGAGCGTGATGCTCGCCAGCGGCGGACTGGCCGACCGGCTCGGCCGCCGCCGCATGTTCACGATCGGCGCCGCCCTGTTCGCGCTCTGTTCGTTCGTGAGCGCTTTCGCGGGCAACATCTACCTGCTCGACGTCGCCCGCGGCCTGGCTGGGGTCGGCGCGGCCGCGGTCCTGACCGCCGGGAGCGCGCTGCTCGCGTCCACCTTCTCCGGCCCCGCGCTCGGCAAGGCGTTCGGCCTGCTCGGCTCGTGCTTCGGCGCCGGGCTGGCGTTCGGCCCGTCGACCGCGGGCTTCCTGTCCAGCGCGTTCGGCTGGCAGGCGGTGTTCATCTCGCACGGCGTCCTGACCATGGTCGCCATGCTCGGCATCGGCGCGATGCGCGAGTCTTCGGACCCGAACGCGACGAAGATCGACGCCGCCGGCACCACGACGTTCACCGCGGGCCTGTTCTGCCTGGCACTGGCCTTTGTGGAGGGTCCGCAGCGTGGCTGGGGCGACGTCCTCGTGCTCGCCCTGCTCGCCGGGTTCGTGGGGCTGATGATCACCTTCGTCGTGGTCGAGAAGCGCCAGGACCGCCCGATGTTCGACCTCGGCCTGTTCACCCAGCGCCGGTTCCTGGCCATCTGCTACCTGCCGGTCGTGGTCGCGTTCGGCTTCGTCTGCCTGCTGGTGCTGCTGCCTTCGTACTTCGTCAGCGCGAGCGGCCTGAGCATCGGCCGCGTCGGCCTGGTGATGATGGCGCTGACCGTGCCGGTGCTGATCTTCCCGGCGGTCGCGGGCGCGCTGTCCAAGCGCTTCAGCATCCGCACCCTGCTCGTCGCGAGCCTGCTGCTGATCGCGGGCGGCGGCGCCTGGCTGACCGTGATCGAGCCCGGCATCGCGCTGCTCACGGTCGTCGGCCCGCTCGTCCTGATCGGCACCGGCATGGGCATCTCCGCCGGGCTGCTGGACGCCGCCGCGGTGTCCTCGGTCGAGCCGGAACGCGCCGGGATGGCCGCCGGGATGTTCAACACCATGCGCCTGGCCGGCGAGACCGTCGCCATCGTGACGATGAGCGCGTTGCTGCTCGGCCTGACCCAGTCCCGGCTGGCGAGCGCACCCAACGCCGACGCGCTGGCCAACAAGGTCGTCGGCGGGGACCTCGCCGGTGCCGCGGGCGGGAATGAGGCGTTCGCCACCTTCCTGGCAAACGGTTACACCGGTGCGCTGCACGTGGTTCTGTGGGTGATCGCCGGTATCTGCCTGGTTTCGGCGCCCGTCGTGGCCGTCCTGCTGGCAGAGCGTCCCGCCGCCGTGACACCGGAACCCGCGCCCGAGCCCGCCCTGTCCCGCTGAGTACGAGGAGACCCGCGAGATGAACACCCTCGAGCCCCCGGTGCTCGTCGTCGGCGGCGGGCCGGTCGGGCTGACCAGCGCGACCGAGCTGATCCGCCGGGGCGTGCCGGTCCGCTGTGTCGACAAGGCCGACGGCCCGTCCCCGCTGAGCAAGGCCCTGGTCGTCTGGCCGCGCGCCCTCGAGGTGCTGCGCTCGCTCGGTGGCGACGCGCTGATCACCGGTCGCGGCCTGCCGGTCGATTCACTGAAGTACTTCTCGGCGAACCGCCCGATCGCGAACGTCGGCTTCAAGCCGCACACCAAGCCGGTCATCCTGCCGCAGCCGGACGTCGAAGCGCTGCTGGGCGAGAGCCTGACGAACGTCGGTGGCCGGGTCGAGTGGCGCACGGAGCTGCTCGAGCTGACTCAGGACGGCGACGGCGCCACGGCGCTGCTTCGCGGGCCTGACGGCGTCGAGCGGCGTGAGCGGTTCAGTTACGTCGTCGGCGCCGACGGCGCGTCCAGCACGGTCCGGACCATCCTCGACATCCCGTTCGACGGCGCGACCTACCCGAACACCTTCGTCGTCGCCGACGTGACGGTGGATGGTGCACTCCAGCACGACGCGAGCTATTACTACTGCTCACCGCGCGGCGTGCTGGTGATCGTCGGGCTGCCCGGCGGCCGGTTCCGCGTGTTCACGTCGGCGCCCACGGATCTTGACCGCGAGAACGTCCCGTTGTCCACAGTCCAGGAGCTTGTGGATGCCCGCGGTCCGGGCGGCCTGCGGCTGCGCGATCCCAGCTGGATGAGCGCGTTCTCGGTGCACGCCCGGCATGCCGCGCGGACCCGCGAGGGCCGCATCTTCCTGGCTGGGGACAGCGCGCACATCCACAGCCCGGCCGGTGGACAAGGGATGAACACCGGCATCACCGACGCGCACAACCTCGCGTGGAAACTCGCGATGGTGTGGCACGGCGACGCCCCGGCGTCCCTGCTCGACACCTACGAGCCGGAACGCGCGGAGATCGCGCGCGCGGTGGTCCGGCAGGCCGACCTGCAGACCAAGGCGTGGATGCTGGCGAAGCCGCACCAAGTCAAGCTGCGCGACGCCGCTGTCCGCGCGGCCTCGGCGTTGCGGCTGGGGGACATTGGTTTCGTTCCGTGGCTGGCCGGGCTGAAGGCTCGGTACGCCCGCACCGGACCGGAGCGCTATGTCGGCAAGCTGGGCGGGTTCACGCCGGGCGCGCTGGCGCCGGGCGACATCGTGTGGGACAGCCGTGAACACCGCCGCGCGCCGCTGCGCACGGCGCTGGACCCGCTGCGCTACACGCTGCTGGTGGCGGGCGGACCAGGTGCTTTGCCGTCCGACTTCCTCGACGAGATCGCTTCGAAGTACTCGGGTCTGGTTGATTTACGCACACTGCGCGCCGACGAGCTCGTCGACGGCTTCACCGAGCCCGGTGGCCGTCGGGGCGCGGGGGTCCTGGTGCTGATCCGGCCGGACCAGCACGTCGACGGCGTTGTCCGCTTCGAGGACTTCGCCCTGCTCCGCGATCGTCTGAGCGAGCTCCTCCGCCCCGGCCGCGGCGCGACGCTCCTGCGTCTCCCCGCGGCCAGCTGACTCAAGGGCGGGTCCCGGTGGCGAGGAAGAACGGGATCGCGACGAACATCCGGTCGTCGCGGGCCCGTGCTGCCTGCTCGTCAAGCCAAGGGCCTTCGCCGATGTTGGCGAGCACCGGCAGGACCGCGGCGTCGGTCCACACGACCGTGTGGACCTCCACGGTGACGTCGCTGAACCCGTTGTCCAGCAAGAGGTTCCGGTAACGGCGGGCGATCCGCGGGTGAGGCATGCGGTCCGCGCGGGCGTGGACGAGCGCGCGGACGGCCTCGGGAACGTCGGAGTCGATCACGACCGTGTCCCAGTCCTGGCCGACGAGCACCGCGCGGCCGTTTCCGGCCAGCACCCGGCGGGCCTCGGCGACGGCTCGCTGAGGTTCGGGCAGGACGTGCAGAACCTTGTCGGCGCGGTAGCCGGTGACCGAGCCGTCCTCGAGCGGGAGCGCGGTGGCGTCGGCGACGTGGAACTCCGCGGCGGGCCACCGTTCGGCGGCGACCTCGATCATGCCGGGATCGAGGTCGAGGCCGATGGCCCGCACCCCGCGGCCGGCCAGCTCGCCGACGGCTCGGCCGCCTCCGCAGCCGACGTCGACCACGCGGTCGCCGAGCCCTTCGTACGTGCGTTCCCGCAGGTTGCGGGCCTGCGGGCGGTCGTCGATGGCGTCGAGGAGACTGAGCAACGTGGACATGCCCGTCAGTCTGCGACTTAATGTCGGCATGAAGTCAATCGGCGAAGTCGCGGCCCGGTTCGGGTTGCCGGCTCACGTGCTGCGCCACTGGGAAGCGGAGGGGCTGTTGGCACCGGCGCGTGTCGGCGACCGCCGTCGCTACACCGACGCGGACCTGCACCGGGTGGCGGCGATCTTGATCGCGAAGGAAGCGGGCTTCGGGCTTGCGGAAATCCGGACAATGCTGGCCGCCCGATCCGCGTCGGCCCGTCGCGACGTGGCGGCCGCGCAGCGCGAGAAGCTGCGGGAACGGATCGCGCGGGCCCAAACCGCCCTCGAGATGCTCGAGGGCGACTGCCCGCACGACGACATCATGACGTGCCCGCGGTTCCAGGGACGCCTGGCGGAACGGCTGAACGCGCACTGAGAGTGTCCTTTATGGACTAAGTGAGGTGAAGGGGACTTTCCTCGCGTCTGACGCGAGGAAAGTCCCCTTCACCTCAGCCGTGTGAGCCCGGGAGAAAGCGTGCAGCCTTACCAGGTGCCACTCGGGTCGAGGTCAGTACCGGCTGCCTACAGGCGCCGGGAGCTCGGTGAGTGAAGCGAGGTCCTCCGCGGAGAGGGTAAGCGACGCCGCCGCGATGTTTTCCGCCAGATAGCGAGGTTTCTTCGTGCCCGGGATCGGGATCACGTGTGGGCGTACGGAAAGGACCCACGCCAAAGCGACCTGCGCCGGAGTCACACCGTAACGGGCCGCCACCTCGCGGACCGCGTCCGCGATCGGCAGGTTCGCGGCCAGGTTGGACGCCGTGAAGCGCGGGCTCGCTGCCCGGAAGTCCTCGGTGCCGAAGTCCTGCGTCGTGATCGCGCCGGTCAGGAATCCGCGGCCGAGCGGGGCGAACGGTACGAATGCGACACCGTTCTCCGCGCACCAGTCCACAACGCTCGGCGCTGTGGAAGGCTTCCACGAGCCATCCACAGCAGTGAACCCCTGTGCATCCCTTGTCCACAGGGACAACTCCGACTGGATGGCGGTCACCGGGTGGATCTCCGCCGCCGCGGCGGCTTCCTCAACGGAGACCTCAGAAAGCCCCAGGTACCGCACTTTCCCGGCGGAAACGAGCGAGGCCATCGCTCCCCAGGTGTCGGCCAGCGGCACGGCCGGGTCGATCCGGTGCAGGTACAGCAGATCGATGACGTCCACGTCGAGCCGGCGCAGGCTCGCCTCGCAGGCCGAGACGACGTGCGCGGGGGAAGCGTCGCGGTGCAGGCGCCGTGCGGACAAGTCATCCACAACGAGCCCGAGCTTGGTCGCCAGCACGACCTCGTCCCGCCGGCCCCGCACCGCGCGGCCCACCAGCGACTCGTTGTGGCCGTCGCCGTAGATGTCCGCGGTGTCCAGCAACGTCGAGCCGGCGTCGATCGCCTGGTTGATGACCGCCACCGAAGCGTCGTCGTCGCGCTCGGCCTCGCGGTAGATCCAGCTCATCCCCATGCAGCCGAGCCCTACCGCGCCGACCTCGAGGTCACTCAGTTTCCGCGTGTGCATAATCCCTCCACAGTAAAGAAGGGGCGGCCGCCCGGATCGGCGGCCGCCCCTGCGCCCGAGTTTCAAGCAGCGGTCACGACGAGCACCGCGTTGTGCCCGCCGAACCCGAACGAGTTGCTCGTGGCCGCCTTGATCGGCATCCGCCGCGCCGCCCCGGCGACGACGTCCAGCCCGACCTCGGAGTCCACCGTCGCCAGGTTGGCGGTCGGCGGTGCCACGCCCTCGCGGACCGCCAGCACCGTGTACGCCGCCTCGATCGCGCCGGCCGCCCCCAGCGTGTGCCCGGTGACGCCCTTGGTGGACGTCACCGCCGGGCCTTCACCGAACACCCGCCGCAGTGCCCGCGCCTCGGCGACATCGCCCTGCGGAGTCGACGTCCCGTGGGCGTTGACGTGGTCGATGTCCGACGGCGAAAGCCCGGCATCGGACAGCGCCGCACGGATCGCCCGCTCGGCCCCGTTGCCGGTCGGGTCGGGCGCGGTGGCGTGGTACGCGTCGGCCGAAGCCGCGTACCCGCTGATCTTCGCGAAGACGTCGGCGCCGCGCGCCTTCGCGTCCGTCACCCGCTCGAGCACCAGCACCGCAGCGCCCTCGCCCGGCACGAACCCGTCCCGGTCGACATCGAACGGCCGCGATGCCGCCCCCGGGTCGTCGCGCCGCTTGGACAGCGCCCCCATCTGACTCAACCCGGCCAGCACCGCACCGGACAGCGCCGATTCCGTCGCGCCGGTCAGCACGACGTCGACCAGCCCGGACCTCAGCAGGTCACGAGCCGCGCCGATGGCGGTCGCCCCCGACGCGCACGCGGTCGCGGTGACCAGGTTCGGTCCCTTGGCCCCGACGTCGATGGCGACGTAGCCCGCGACCATGTTCATCATCGACATCGGGATCAGCAGCGGCGACACCCGCCGGGCGCCACCGGCGATGAACCGCTTGTGCTGCGCCTCGAAAGTGGCGGTCCCGCCGAGTGAATTGCCGAGGATCACGCCGACCCGCGCGCTGTCCCAAGTGGACTTGTCGAGCCCCGCGTCGGTGATCGCCCGGCGCGTGGCCACCATCGCCAGCTGGACGAACCGGTCCAGCCGCCACACCGATTCCGGACCCAGCTCGGCGGCCGGGTCGAAGCCGGGCACCCGGCAGCTGAACTCGATGGCCTCGCCGGCCAGTTGCTCGTCCACTGCCGCGGTGGACACTCCCGAGCACACCCGTGCCCAGTTCTCCTCGCGGCCGATTCCCGCCGGGGTGACCAGGCCGAGCCCGGTCACCCCGACTTCAACGTCGGCCGCCTGCGCGGCCGCCATCAGACCGTCACGCCCTTGGCGGCCACCAGTTCCACAGTGGACTCCAGCGTGTGCACCGGGCTCAGCTCCTCCGCGTCGATCGGGGTGCCGAAGGACTCCTCGATGGCCAGCGCGAACTCCAGCAGCGCCAGCGAGTCGAAGCGCAGGTTCTCCAGCGTGACGTCGGGGGAGAGCTCGTGCGACTGGACACCGAAGCGGGTGGTGAGCAGCTCGCCGATGCGGTCGTAGATGTGCTGATCCATGATTTCCTCCTGTTTTGTAAGGGTTTTTCAGGCCGGGACGAGGTCCGGCCAGACCAGTGCGGCGGAGCCCCAGGTGAGGCCGCCGCCGAACGCCGTCATCAGCACGCGCTGACCGGCGGTGACCGTGCCCGCCGCGGCGGCGTCCGCCAGCGCGAGCGGGATGGACGCGGCCGCGGTGTTGCCGACGCGGTCGATGTTGATCACGGCCTTCTCGCGCTGGACGCCGAGCCGGTCCGCGACCGCGTGCATGATGCGGAGATTCGCTTGGTGCGCCACGAGAGCGTCGATGTCCGCGACCGTCCAGCCCAGCGCGTCGGTGACCTTGCGGGTCGACTCGGTCATCTTGAGCACCGCGTTCATGAACACCTGCTTGCCCTGCATCTGGAAGTAGGTGTCCTCGGGCGCGGGCTCGACCCCGGTGGACCGGCTGCGCGAACCACCGGCCGGAACCATGATCAGCTCGGCGCCGTCGCCGTCACTGCCGAGGTCGAACCCGAGCAGCGCGCCCGGTTCGTCCGCCGTGCCTGCCCGCAGCACGAACGCGCCCGCGCCGTCGCCGAAGATCGCCGTCGTGGTGCGGTCGTCCGGGTTCAGGATGGTGGTGAACGACTCCGCGCCGATCACCAGCACGGTTTCCGCTTGCCCGGCAGTGATCATCGCCGTGCTGGTGGCCAGTGCGTAGAGAAATCCGGTGCATACCGCCGCGACGTCGAACGCGGGCACGCCGGACATCGACAGCCTGCTGGCGACCTCGGGCGCGGTGGCCGGGCACGGGCGGTCCGGAGTGGTGGTGGCGAGCACCACCAAGTCCACAGTGTCCAGTCCGGCAGACTTCAGCGCGCGACTCCCGGCTTCGGTCGCCAAGTCGCAAGTGGACATTCCAGGGTCGACGGCGTGCCGCTGCCGGATCCCGGTCCGGGTGGTGATCCATTCGTCGGAAGTGTCCAACCGGGACGCGAGCATCCCGTTGGTCACCACCGTCGGCGGTACCCAGGCGCCGAGCCCGGCCAGTACGGCCGCTCGTTGCGTGGTCATGACTTTCCCTTCTCACTAGGACGTTCGACGAGGACGCAGGACCAGGTGAACCCGCCACCACCGCTGATCACGGCGGCGATCTCGCCGGGTTGCAGCGGCGCGGACCGGGTCAGTTCGTGCAGGCCGGCCGTGGTGTCCCCGGCGCCGAGGTGCCCGGTCTTCGTGCCGACGTCGACGACCTCGGCCTTGGTGAGCCCGTCGAGGGCGGGCCGGTACGCGGTGTCGAGCGCGGCCCGGCCGAGGCGGGGCAGCACGATCCGCGTGATCCGGTCGTCGTCGGGATCGATCCCCGCGTCGGCGAGGCTGGTCAGCAGCAGGCGTTTCACGTGGTCCAAAGTGGTCTCGGTGAGGATCTCGACGCCGGCCGTGGCGAAGAACGCCTTCTTCGTCCGCCGGACGTCGACAGCCGTGGAGTGCCAGCGCGCGGCGGGGCTGAATTCGTCGTCGCCGCGGTGCAGCCGCTCGAGTTCCGGCGCCGCCGAGCTCGCCACCGCGAGGAGGTTCAGCTCGTCGTCCCCACCGTCACGGTGGTGGAGCAGCAAAGCCGTGCCGGAGTCGCCGTACATCACGCCGTAGTCGCCGCCCCAGCGGTCGAAGCCCGGGGTGGCGAACCGGTCCGCGGTGGTGACCAGCGCGGTCGAGCCGGGCTCGGTGAGCAGCCACCGCGTGGCCACATGCAGCGCGGCCGGGCCGCCGTTGCACATCTGCTGTACGCCCAGCGGGAGCGCCTGGTTCGCGCCGACGACGGCTGCCACGTAGTGCGCGGGCGACCAGAAGTCGTGGCCTTGATGATGAATCCACGCGTGCAGCGCCAAGCCGACCTGCTCACCCGTCCAGCCCGCCTCGTCCAAAGCGGACCGGGCGGCGCGGACGGCCATCATCGGTGGCGGAGAATCACTCCCGGCGACCGCGAGGGAAACCGTCCCCAGTTTGGCCTCGTCCTCGGCGGTGATCAGGCCTGCGGCGACCGCGTCCGAAGTGGACTCATACCGCTCCGGCAGCCACCGACCGGTGGTCTTGATCGCCAGCCGGTCCCCGAGCTTCATCGCCGTGCCCCCGGCCGGGCCGACACGGTGACCGCGATCTCCGCGGTGACCCGGCCGTCCTGGAGCACCGACACCCCGACCGGCTGCGGCGGGACGTAGTCGCCGATCGGCGCGAGCAGGGCGCCGGGCCGGGCGCGCAGCTCGACCGGCGCGTCCAGTTCGGTGTGGTGGTGGAAGGTCGCGGCCAGCCCGGAAAGCACGGTGCGCGCGGCCCGGCCACGCGGCTCGTCGGTGACGGCGATGGCCACCTGGCGCGCGGCCTCCATCAGCACCATGCCGGGCACGTGATCCAGCGCGTGGTCGAACATGCTCGGGTGCGTCGTCGGCGGCAGCAGCCGTGCGTGCAGCTCACCGTCCACATCGGAGCGATCGGCGACGACGACGTTGCGCAGATCCGTGCGCCCGACCGAATGCGGCGGGAAGAGCTGCACGCCGATCGGCGCCTGGAAGGTGTCCGAAGTGGGCGGCTGGTCGCCACGCTGGCGTACCCGCATCGCACGGTAGAGCGTGCCGGGCAGGTATCCGACGGTGAGCTGTGTGCTGCCGATCACCTGGGCGCCGATCCGCATGGTCATGTCGTAGCTCATCCCGCGGATGTCGCGCCCCCGCAGGGAAGCCGTGTGCGGGAAGACGTCGATGGCGAGCTCGGCGGGCCCCGGCGGCTGCTCGGCCAATGCCTGCTCGTCGAGGTCCATCGCCCAGTTCATCAGGACGAACTTGGTGTCCAGTGGCAGGCGGAGCACCTCGTGCGCGCCCATCGTCTCGGCCTGGCGGCAGCATTCCAGCAGCAGCAAGGGATCCAGCCGGTGCCCGGCGACGTGGTCGGCGTAGTAGGGGTGCGCGGCGGGCAGCTGCGCGCCGACCGAGAACCGGCCGTCGGGCTGGGCCTTGAGGTCGGTGAGGAACACCTCGGCCAGGTTCCGCCGGTGCACCACCGTCCGGTCCACCGTGCGCCGGTAGGTCAGCGCCACCGGCGGTGGATCGTCCAGCAGCGCCGCGAGTGCGGGCGCCTCCTGGGTCGTCGTCATCGTTCCTCCCGCGTCCTATGTCTAAGAGTCCTGGGTTAGCTCAGAACCGCGATCTGTGTATGAACCCTGATATGAATCAGGACTATACAAACGCGGCGACCGGCTGGCAAGGTCCACCGTGGACACCGGGTCCAGTGCATACGGAGAGGAACGAACCATGAGCAGATCGGTACTGATCACCGGGGGAAACCGCGGACTGGGACTGGCGATAGCGACCAGGATGGCGAAATCGGGGGACCGGGTCGCGGTGACCTATCGCGGCGAACCGCCTGCCGAAGGTGATCTGCTCGCCATCCGCTGTGACGTGACGGACACGGCGGCGGTCGACGAACTGTTCACCCGGGTGGAGGCTGAGCACGGGCCTGCCGAGGTGGTAGTGGCGAACGCCGGTATCACGCGGGACAAACTCGCGATGGCGATGTCCGATGAGGACTTCGCGACGGTGCTCGACGCGAACCTCGCCGGCGCCTTCCGGGTCGCCCGGCGGGCGGCGAAGAACATGGTGCGCGCCAGGTTCGGGCGGCTCGTGTTCGTCTCGTCGGTGAACGGTATGTCCGGTGCGGCCGGACAGGTGAACTATGCGGCGAGCAAGACCGGCCTGATCGGGCTCGCGCGGTCGCTGGCCCGCGAGCTGGGCCCGCGTGGCATCACGGCCAACGTCGTCGCTCCCGGCTATGCCGTAACGGAAATGACCGCCACGCTCACCGAGCGGGTCCGCGACGACGTCATCCGGCGCACGCCGTTGGGACGATTGGCCGAGCCGGACGAGGTGGCCGAGGCCGTGCAATTTCTGGCGAGTGCGGGTGCCGGTTTCATCACCGGCGCTTTACTTCCGGTCGACGGCGGACTCGGAATGGGACACTGATTCGGACAATCCGGCTGGTTTCCCCCGGCACCGCCCGTACTCGGGCGCTGACTGCCAGATTTCATACTTGACATCGGATCCAGAGCATTGCCAGTATTCTGATACTTATCAGGCTCCAGCGTTGTGAGCCTGTGGACGGACGTCTGTGGGGACATCGTCCGTCGTCTGGGGATGATCGACTTATGGGGAGTTCGATTATGGACACGCTTTCTTTGCCGACCCTTGTTCTCGTCGGCGAGAGATTCACCGCCTTCGCCGAGGCGGAAGGTGTGCAGACCGTGAACCGGTTCATCGCCTCGGTGCGCGCCGGTCAGCACGACGCGACCGAGGGACTGGTGATCCGCGCTGGTCAGGGTATCGACGGCACCGACCTGTCCACTGTGCGCACCGCGCTCACCGTGCGTGGTCTGCTGGACCGGTTCCGGCTTCCGTCGGAAAGCAACACGGTGTCGCCGACAGTGGTGCACAAGCACCGTGAGGCCAATGTACTGCTCGCGGATCTACGTCAGGCGGCTGAAAATCGGTACGCCGCACGGCTAAGACTCGCGGACGACAACGAGCTGATCGTCGATCATCTGACCGGCACCCATATCCAGGGAATGGTGCTGATCGAAGCGGCCCGGCAGCTGATGCTCGCGGTCACCGAAGAGTTCGTCCTGCCCACGATGCCGGAGCGCGAGTGGGTGTACGTGATGTCCACCCTGGACACGCGGTTCGAGCGATGTGTCTTCCCGGTCGGGGTCGACCTCGAGCTCACCTTCACTCCGGTACCCGGTCGTGGTGCCGGGCGCCCGAGTTTCGATGCGACAGTCACGATCTCCCAGGCCGGCGCGGTCGCGGCGGTCTGCCGCAGCGAATACCGGCTGTTCGACCGGCGGGCCCTGGACCGCTGTGAGCGGCAGCAGGCCGCGGCCGCCATCGCCGCGGAAGCACCGCGCGCCGTCGAAATCACCGAAAAGCACAGCACCGAACCGGAAACCCTCGCCGTCACCGCTTCGCCGGTGGCCCAACTCGCGGATGCGTGACGAAATGACGACGAACAGTGGCCGGGTGGCGTTCTTCGATGTGGACGAAACGCTGATCACCGGCAAGAGCATGTTCAGCTTCCTGCGCCTGCACTTCGAACTGCGCGGGAAGCCGCCGGCCTGGTACTTCGCCATCGCCGACCACCTCGCCGCGATGGCCGAGGCCGGCGCGAGCCGGGCCGACACCAACCGCGAGTACTACCGCTCCTTTGCCGGGCAGCGCGTCGCCGAAGTCGCCGCGCACGGAAGGCAGTGGTTCGAGCGCGAGCTGAGCATCCCCGGGTTCTTCCACCCGCCGGCGGTCTCGGCACTCCACCGCCACCGCGCCGCGGGTGACCGGACGGTGCTCGTCTCGGGCAGCTTCTCCGCGTGTCTCGACCCGATCGCCGAAGCACTCGGCGCCGACGCGGTGCTGTGCTCCGTGCCGATCGCGGTCGACGGCGTCTACACCGGCGAGGCCGCCCGCACGATGATCGGGGACGCCAAGGGCATCGCCGCCGCCGATTACGCCCGCGCACACGGGATCGCGCCGTCGGACTGCTTCGCCTACGGTGACCACGCTTCGGACCTCGCGCTGCTCTCCGCGGTCGGGCATCCGACCGTGGTGGGCGACGACCCGGTGCTGGCCGCGCTGGTCGGCGACCTCGGCTGGCCGCGGCTGCCGGGGATCGGCGCGGCGCCGGTCCCGGTCGGCGCGCGCTGACATTGCCCGTTCGGCCGCCCGTCCGGCCCTGGCCCGGCGGGCGGCCGGCGGCGCATCCTGGTGAGGATGGAGAAGATCTGGGCACACCGCGGGAAGTCGCGGGCAGTTCGTCCTGCCGTCACCTTCGACGAGCATGTGCCCGTCCGCGCCGTCCAGCGGCTCACCGACCTCGACAGCGCGAGCCGGGCTCGGCTGCTCGGGACGTTGCAGCGTCAGTACGGCAACGCGGCCGTCCAGCGGCTGGTCGCCCAGCGCGACCAGGTCTTCCACGACACACGCGGGACGTTGGACTGGCGGGACTTCAAGGGCCGCGCGAGCGCTGGCTCGTCGTTCGACGCCGCCACGCAGTCCGGTCACACCTCGCTGGGCTGGAAGGCGACGGCGAAGCGCAACGGCAAGGTGTGGGATGCCGAGGCCGAGATCGATCCCGCGTCGCTGAACCTGCGCGCGTTCATGGACCGGGGGAAGTCGTGGGTGCGCAAGGCGCGCACGTCCGTGGATCTGCTGCGCCACGAGCAGGGCCACTTCGACATCGAGAACGTCCTCACCGAGAAGGGTGAGGTCGCGATCCGGGCGGCGGCCGCCGGTGTCAAGGCCACGGCGTCGCACAAGCAGCCGAACCAGGCGGTCAAGGAAGCGATCGACCAGCTGAAGACGACCGCACCGTTCACGAAGCTGGCGAGCATGGAGGCCGTGATCCGCCAGGCCCAGCACGACTACGACGAGGACCCGAAGACCGGCACCGACCACGGCACCAAGCCTGCCGAACAAGGGCAGTGGGAGGCGGAGATCCACGCGGATCTTCCCGGATATCCCGTTCCCTGAACGCTAGGACGCTTGCTGCGTTGCGAAGATGTCCCGCGCGGTGGTCCGCAGCGCGGTCAGGCTCGCCTTGTTCTCCTGCCGTCGGAGCCAGGTCATCGTGACCGGGGATTCCATGCCCTGCAAGGGAATCGCGGCGACGTCCCGGTCGCGTGTCGCCAGCTCGGGCACGAGCCCGAAGCCCAGCCCGGACGCGACGCAGTTGCTGAGCGCGGCCAGGCTGCCGACCTCGGCCTCGATCACCGAGCCCGGCGCGACGTCGTCGAGCATCGCTCGGAACCCGCAACCCGGTGCGGTGGCAAGGAATCCGACGCCGTGCAGATCCTCGACGCGGATTTTCGTCTTGGCCGCGAGCGGATGCCCGGGCGGCGCGATCACCATGAGCCGGTCGTGCGCCAGGGTTTCACTGGCGAGCATGGGATCGGTGGGCGGCGCGCCGAAGGTGAGGCAGGCGTCCATCTCGCCGCGCTGCACGGCGCCGTAGAGTTCGCCGCAGCCGCCTTCGCGAACCGAAATCCGCACCTGCGGCCAGCGCGTCCGATAGCTGGCGAACAGCGCGGGAACCCGTTGCACGCAAAGGGTTTCGAGCGCGCCCACGACGATCTCACCGACCGGCTCGCCGGGGTCGACCTCCATCGCGGCCTTGGCCTCCTCGACCAGCGTGAGCACCTGATCGGCGTATCCGACCAGCCGCTCGCCCGAGGGCGTCAGCCGGATGCGGCGGCCGCTGCGGTCGAGCAGCTGGGTGTCGAGCTGGGCTTCGAGGGCTTGGATCTGCTCGGTGACGCTGGACTGCGCGTAGTGGAGCTCGGCGGCGGCCTTGGTGAGGTTGAGCGTTCGTGCGACGACGCGGAAGGTGCGGAGATGCCGCAGCTCCATGGAAATCCCCCATCCATCGGGTCGGCCGATGATCGGCATCGTATCGGCCCGCTTCCCGCGGAACCACTACAAGGCGATCGTGGAAGGACAAAATCAAGTCGGGGGAGAACGCTTTCGACTGCGGTCTAGACCACTGGGCTAGCGGCTTTCTCCTGTCGGTTGGCGCGGTGGCGACCGGTCGTCGAAAATGGGAGCGTGATCAGTGCGTACGAAATTCTGCGGATCTCCGGGAAGATCATCGAAGGCGGCAACGACTTCGAGGCTCTCCGGTGGCTGACGTACGGGATCACGGAGTACCCGCACGACCCCCGGATGCACACGCGAGTCGCGGAAATCCACCTCCGCGCGGGCCGTCGCGAGCAGGCGATCGAGCACCTCTGGGAGAATTTCTCCACACACCCGTCGCTCGAGACGTACCAGATCATGGCGGACGCGGCGGAGGACCTGTTCCCGAAATGGCGCCGCCGCGCACACGCGTTTCTGCGTCAACAGCCTCGTCGCAAGGCTTGGTTCGCCGAACGGTCCACCCCCGAAGCCGGATACTCGGTGCTCGTCGAAATCTTGCTCTCCGAAGGCGAAGCGGAGACGGCCTGGCGAGCGGCTCGGATCGGCGGCTGCCGGGACGAAACGTGGCTGGAGCTGGCCCGGCGGACCGGAAAGCAGTACCCGGAGGAGGCGATCGAGGTGTTCCTGGACGCGGCCGAGCATGCGATCGCGATCAGGGGACGAGCCCAGTACGCCCGAGCAGCCGGCGTCTTGGCCGAGGCCCGCCCGTTGTACCGCCGCGTCGTCCGGACGAGTGAGTTCCGGCAGTACCTGGTGGACCTGCGCGAGACCCATAAGGCGCGCGGAGCCCTCCTCGACGAACTGAACCGTGCGGACCTTCCGTAGCCTGTTTCGCGTGAAGCTCACCGAGGCGGCGATCCGCCGCGCGACGGATCCGCAGTCGTTCACCCGCGGGCAGCGGTACTTCGCGTCCGGCCACGTGCGAAAACTGGCCATCGACGGCCCGGACGTGACCGCGCGGGTCACCGGCACCGTGACCTACCGGGTCAAGCTCACCCTGACGGCGTCCGGACTCACCGGCCAGTGCAACTGCCCCTATGACACGTTCTGCAAGCACTGCGTCGCGACGGCGTTCGCCTGGCTGCGGAAGGGCGGCAAGGTGTCCTCGCCTCCTGCGAAGAAGCCGACCGACCTGCGGAAGTTCCTGGAGACACAGCCGCCGTCCTGGCTGATCGACGAACTGCTGGAAGCGGCCTCGACCGACTCGCTCCTGCAGGCCCGCCTGGAGCTGGCAGCGGGCGCCGACGTCAGCTCGGCATACGACGATCGCGCCTTGCGGGAGCGTCTCGAGCGGGCAATCGACATCCCTTCCTCCATCGACATCCACGAGTCGGCTGCCTACCTCGAGACCGTCGAGGACGCCATCGCCGGGGTGACGGTCTTGATCACGAAGGGCTTCCCGGAGGTCGCCATCGAGGTCGCCGAATACGCCCTGGAGCTGCTGGAAGACAACGCCGAACGGCTTGAGGCCCCGAGCGACGCGGACGGCGCGATCGGCCGCCTGGAGGAGATCCACTTCGCGGCGTGCTCGGCCGGCAATCCCGACCCGATCCAGCTGGCGGAACGCCTGGCGACCCGCGCGCTCGACAGCGAGTGGGAGGTCTTCGCGACGGCACTCCCCGACTACGCCCCGATCCTGGGCCCGGAGGGCATGGCACGGTACCGCAAGCTGGTCAAGGCGTCGACGAGCTACGTCGCGGAGCACCTGCTGGAACGCTGGGCAGACTGCCAAGGCGGCCACGACGAGGTGATCTCGCTTCTGGCGCGCAACATCAAGGGGCCCGAGGACATCCACCTGATCGCGTCGATCCTCCACAAGGACGGCCACGACGACGAGGCCCTCGAGTGGCTGTCCCGCGGAATGACGGAATACCCGTCTGAAGCGCGCCTCCACGCCCTCGCCGCGACTCTGCTCTTCGCTGCGGGTCGCGAGGATGAAGCGCGCGACCTGCTGAAGCCGCTCCGAGAGCTCCCTGGACGTTCCGGCTGGTTCTCGCGCTCGTCGAAGTCCGAAGGCCACACCGCGCTGGTCCAGGTCCTGCTGTCCGCGGAGGACGTCGCGGGCGCGTGGGAGGCGGCGACGTCCGGCGGCTGCAGCGACGAGGTCTGGCTGGAGGTGGCCCGCGCCCGCGCCGCGACCCACCCGGCCGAGGCGATCCCGGTCCTCCTGGCCGCGGCGGACGGCGCGATCGAAGGCCGGACCCGCGATCATTACCAGCGGGCGGCCGGCTATCTGGCCGCGGCCCGCGACCTGTTCTCCCGCTGCGACCAGGCCGCCGACTTCCAGGCCCACATGGGAACCCTGCGCACCACCCATACGACGAAACGAGCCCTCCGCGACGAGCTGACCCGAGCCGGCCTCTGAGTAGTCGACATATCGACTACTTGTGCGATGGCGGCGAAGAGAATGCCGTGGGGCCTGATTCCGTGAGAAGGTGGCCTCGGCAGGGTGTGAGCTGAGAGGGTGGCGCGGGTGACCAGCTGGAACGACGTGATCAACTTCGTCCGGACCCGGTACGAGGTACTGGAGGAGAAGGACGGCTGGCTGCGCTTCCGGCTCAGCACTTCGGACGGGCGCACGCAGCAGGTTTCCGCGCACCACCTGCCCGACCTGGACGGCGCGGCGTGGGTGGAGATCTCGTCCCCGGTCGGCTGGGCCGACAAGCTCGACCTCCGCCGCCTCCTGGACCTCGCAGGCAAGTCGAGCGTCGGCGGTGCCGGCGTGGTCGACGGCGTCGCGCTGCTCAAGCACACGGTGCCCCTGACGGACCTGGACATCGACGGCGAGTTCGGCCAGCCGGTGCAATCCCTGGTCGAGCGCGCGGACGCCTTCGAGCACGAGCTGACGCAGGGCGACGAGTTCTGACGCCTGGCACGCGAGGCCGGTAGGCGCTCGGCGGGGTGGGCTGCTCGTACGAAAATGGCCGCATGGCTGATCAGGGCGACACGTTCGGTATCGACGTGTTCGCAATCGGCATTACGTCTATCAGTTCACCCAGGCCGGCTACCGCGCTTACCGCGCCGTCGAGGACGTTCTGGGTGCCAGCCTGGACGTCGCGACGTCGTCCAGGCTGGTCTTTCCGGAATTGCTCGAGGACCTGAAAGCATTGGCGCAGGCCAATACCGAAGGTGACGCCGAGGGTGTCTACCGGAAGTTCACCCGGCTGGACGCCGCATTGAACGACATGGCCGAGCGTGCCGCGCGCTTCTACCTGCTGCTCGGCGACCTGGCCCGGACCAACGACACCCCACGCTGTCCGCTGCGATGACCGAGCCGGGCCGGGCGATCATGGAAGAACGCCTGATCCCAGTCCTGATGAAGGATCTGAAGAAGCGATGAATTCACCAGGTGACGGGCAGGGCCGCGACTCCGCGCAGCAGCCCGCCACTGCGCCATTCGATCTCCTCCGGAGGGATGGCGAGGCGTAGGCTCGGCAGCCGCCGGATCAGCGTCGTCAGCAGGACGTTCAGCTCGAGCCTCGCCAGTGGTGCGCCGACGCAGTGGTGCACCCCGAAGCCGAACGCGACATGGTGGTTGACCTCACGCGCGAAGTCGAGATCGTCAGGGGACGCGAACACCGATTCATCGCGGTTCGCCGAGTCCAGCTGGACCAGCACCGCGTCTCCGGCACGGATCGTCTGCCCGCCGATCTTCAGGTCTTCCTGCGCGATCCGTGCGAAGTCCGCCACCGCGGACAGCGGAACGAAGCGCAGCAGCTCTTCCACGGCCGTCGGAACCAGCTCGGGACGCGCTACCAGCGTCGCCCACCGCTCGCGGTCGGACAGCAGCTCGACCAGGAAGCTGCCGATCAGGTTCGCGGTGGTCTCGTGGCCACCGGCGAGCAGCGCGACGCCGAGCATGAGCAGTTCGTTGTCGCCAGGCGATCCTGATCGTCGCGGGCGGCGACGAGCGCGGTCAGCAGGTCGTCCGAGGGAACTTCGCTGCGCTGCGCGATCAGCGCCTTGAGCGCGCCTGCCAGCCTTCCCCGTGCCTCCGTGACGTCCGCGGGTGTCGCGGTTTTGCCTGTCGCCACGAGGGTTTCGGTGCATTCGCGCACCATCCGGCGATCGGCGGACGGGACGCCGAGCAGCTCGCAGATCACCAGCATCGGCAGCTCCCACGCCACCGTGGAAGTGAAGTCCACTGGCGGGCTGATCGCGTCGACGAGCGTGTCGACGATCTCCTGGATTCGCGGTTGAAGCTGTTTCACGCGGTGGACGGTGAACGCCTTCGCCACCAGCGTCCGGATCCGGCCGTGCTCCGGCGGGTCCATGGCCAGCAGATTTCCCGCCGGTTCGAAACCGGGACGCCCGCGAGGCACGTCCGCCCCGGCCGCCGCGGCGCGGGAGAACCGTGGATCCGCCAGCACTGATCTCGCTTGCTCGTACCGCGTGACCAGCCAGGCGTCGCCGCCGTAGGGCATCGTGACGCGCACGGGCGCTTCGCGAGCCCTCAGCTCGGCAAACCGCGGATGCGGCTCCAGCGCCACGGCGGCCCCGAAGGGATAAGGAACAGGGTCCATCGCTTCATCGTCCGACACACGCGTCTCGCCGTGTACCGCTCGACCGGTGTCATGCCGTTCGAGTGGGCTCACCGCCGGCGCCGGCCCGAGTCGACCTCAGCCAGGCCAAATCGGTCACGGCTCTCTGCCGCGTGGTGGTGGCGCGGGTGAACAGCTCGTCGGTTTTCTTCAGCACCAGTGTGTATGGCCGCCCTTGCCGCCGTGTCTGGTGTCGCACCGGCAGCGCGGCCAAGTCGATCTGGTCCTGTACGTGATGGCGACCTTTTTCGGCCAGCGGCCATTCCAAGGCTCGTTGTGACCGCGAAAGGAGAAACGTCCTCAACGTCTCGCAGTGGCCGCATCCGCACCCGGTCCATTCGATCGACCAGTCGTCCTCTTCACGCGATGGTCGCGCGACAATTGCGGCGAGCCACTCCGCGCAGTCCCGCGCGATGGTGTCCATCCCCGCTGCTTTCCGTGCGTCCGCCAGGCGCAGCGCCGGTACCAGGCATTCAAGGAGGTTTTCGCCACACTCGCGCAGTGCTGCCGCGATCTCGCCGCGCAGCGTGCCATCGGCCGCTTCCAGCAGCCGCGCCAACGGCGAGCTCAGTTTCTCCAGCTGCGGTTGGCGGATCTCGCTTTGAGCGGCGGCGGCCCAGCGCCGGAGTTGCTCGCTCAGCCAGCGCCAGGTTGCGGCGGCCAGTAGGCGTGCCACCTCCGGCCTCCCGGCGGTCCGCAGCGCCTCGCACAACTCCGGCAGTTCGTTGTCGACCCATTCGTGTGTGGTCTACGGGTCTGAACCATCCATCGATGACGGCCCGCGTCCAGTCTTCGCCGTACCGCCCCGCCGCTGCCGCCAACCCGTCCGCGTGCTCTCGCGTCACCATGTCGACCCGGAACGGTTCCAGCAACATCGCCGCGCGTCCCGGCTACCAGCAGGCTCGCTGCCACGTCCAGGGCCGCGTCCAACAGTTCTGCCGATGCTGGTGTCGTTGTCCAGAATGGCGCGAGCGACGCTGCCGCGGCACGTGCGCCCGCAAGGTCTCCGGTCTCGATGCGGTCGCGGAGCTCGTCGAGAGCCCAAGATGATCCTGCCTCGGCACGCGCCGCGAATGCCCGGTCGCGCGGCCATACGACAACCGCGGCCCGCCGGTACCAGCGGTCCAGCGTGTTGCCGTAGTTGCCCATGTATCCCTCGTACTCGGAATCGTAGGGCGTCAGACTTACGGTCGGAGTGGTGGCACACACCTCGGAATCGCCGACAGCCAGCGAAATCGGTTCGCCACCGGCGCCGTCCGGGCGGGTCCACCAACCGAGGGTGATCTCGTCGTCGATCAGCTCGGTGAGCTCGAAGTCGTCGGGGTCCTCACCCGGGCCGTCCTGACCGTCTTCGTCCTCGTCGTCGTACGCCCAAGGGCCGTCGTCGGAAGGGAGGACATCCCAGGTCTCCCTCACCTCGGCGAGCGCCAGCACCGTCTCACACCCAGCCTGCTCCGCTGCCGCGCGTACCAGCGCGGCCCGTTCCGCGTCGGCGCCCTTGAGCCGGCGCCAGTCCAGGCCCCTCTGGGTGTACTCGTGGTCGAGCAGGTAGACCAGCCGGTTCGGCAGGCCGAGGCCACGGCCTCCATACCGAGGGGTGGCCGGTTTGGTGAAGTGCTCGGTCAGGCAACTCACCAGTTCGGTGGCGGGACTGGCTTCCGGCGCCGGGGAATCGGTGCTGGAAAGCAGGTTGAACGTGAGCGTCACCCGGTACCCGGACCTGACCGGCTTGACTTCGTGGCGACAGTCGGCATAAAACGCCACCAGGGTCAGTTCGTCCTTCGACGCTCGGTAGGTGACGGTTTCCCCGGCGTGGTCGATGATCAATTCGCCGCCGGTGTGCGCCGATGGCAAGGACACCACCAGCGTGCCCACCATCGCGTCGTCCTTCTCCGAGTCCTGGTGGGGGAGGAAGAACTGCCCCTTGCCGTACACCAGCATCGAGTGCAACTCGGCCCGCAACCGTGTCGCCGGCGAGAGTCCGAGCTCGTCGCGAAACTGTTCCAGCGCGCGGTCCATCAGCGCCGTCCAGCCCGCTCCGCCGAGCGAGACCTGATCCGGGGTGAGCTCCCACGTATCGCGGACGCCGGTGTCGGTCAGCGTCTCCTGTCCTCGCCCGAACATCGCCGGCCGCGCCACGGCGATCAGCTTCTTCGCCAGCGGTGCGCGAACCGGAAGGCGCACCGGTCCGACGCCGGACACCTCAAGCTGGAGAAGATGCGTCGGCGCCGACAGCTGAACACTGGATGACCCATCCGCCCCGGAGTCGCCGAGCAGCCGCGCCAGCCGTTCCCGCGCCGTTCTTGTCATTCGATGACCCTGGCGAGGTATTCGGGCTGCGGGCCGGCGCCGAGCTGAGGGTGGGGTTCGCCATGGGCGTAGCGTAGGCAGCGATCGGCGAGTTCGGGTGCGGTCCCGTTGCGTTCGGCCAGCCAGGCGATCCAGTCGGGGAGCCGGGCGATGAGTTCGTCGACGAACTCCTCGGTGTAGTAGCCGTGCAGGTGTGCCACGAACAACGCGACCCGGTGCGGCGAGCACGTCGCGAACAGCGGGTCGATGTGGTGCAAGTTCCAGGAATCGGCTAATTCCCCGGCCAACTCGTCCAGATTGTCCGGCAGTTGGTCGGCGTCGCGTGCGCGCAGCCAGGTGGTGAACTCGGCCGCGGCGGTGGACGCGTCCAGCGAACTGCCGGATTCCGTGTGCTGCCGGGGAATTGCTTGTTTGACGACGTCCCCCAGCCGACGGCTCCGGTGGTATTCGGCAAGCTGCTCGACGCTTTCTCCGCCGGTTCGCAGGAATCCTTCCTCGACGGGCAGCAGACCGGACAGCAGCGACGGGTCTTCGACCGGGGCGAATTCTCTGCCGGCCGCAGCGATCTCACCGACGCCCGCCTGCCACGCGGCGAGCGCCGCGTCGGCTGTGAGGTAGAAGCCGCTGTGCACAGTGAAAGTCTCGTGTCCGCAGCCATCGATGTCCCACAAGTACCAACGTGCCGGCCGGTTCGCCGTGGTGATCGGGGCGGCCACGCCGAACCGGGAGCCGTACCGGTCCCGGGTCCACAGCACCTGTCCTGCTAGCGCAGGCCCCTTCGGCAGGCGTGGCAACACCCGTCCCGCCGACGTACCGCGCAGCCGGGTGACAGCGTCATCCACGACGACGTCGAGCGACTTCGGCAGTACGCAGGCCAACGCAGTGAGCACTCGCCATGGCGCAGTCCACGCGTCCGCCGCATCCGGGCTCGCCGACAACGCCGCCGCCACGGAGGACTCCGTCGCCAGCACGATGGCGTCCGCCATCTGAGGCGGTTTCACCCTCTGGTCAATCGGCCCGCGAGCTGCTTCGTGCAGCAGCGGCCCGAGCCGGGAACAAACCAGGTCCTCGACGATTACCTCAGCCGGAGCGTCGGCCACCAATGGCACCAGTTCCGCGACGAAGTCGTCCGCCAGTGCCGATGCCAGCGCCGCTCGCTCCCGCGCGACCTCGTTCCGAAAGGTGGCCAGTCCCTGCAGGGCATGTGCAAAGTCTCCGTCCACCGGGCCACGCATGCTGCTGAGCTGAGGTTTCCGCGACCCTTGGGTCTTCTTCTTCGGCTTCCGCTTCCGCGACACAGGCATTGCGGAAGGATAGGCGACCAATGAAAGGTGCCCCCGGCAGGATTCGAACCTGCGACACGGCTTTTGTGGGGACTGGGTGACCGCGACGTCCAGGGCCTCTACGAGCAACTCTAGTCCCAGTGATTACGCCCGTGACCCCATCGTTCACGCGGGTTGCCGCTTGTTCGGGTCATGAGATGTGACGCGGACGACGGGCTGTCTCGCCCAGCTTGCGGCCTCCGAGGTGGAAGCGGGTTCGGCGAAGATCGGCAGCGGAATCGGGGTCCGTGGTCTATCTGCGTCGGCTCGCCGAAGACGGATGTACATGAGAGCGAGCCGTGATGCCTCGCGAAGTGGCATCCATCGCTGGTTAGCGGAGCTCTGTAGCCCAGTCCGCGAAGAAGGCGCGGGGCTTTTCGGTGGGACCAGGCACTACGCAGTACCTGACCAGCTTCGCTGATCAGCGGCTGCCACGCAGCACGGACATCCCGCGGCAGCACCATTTCGTCCCACAGATCGACCAGCAACGCACCGTCGATGTAGGTGATGATGTCTTCGCGAGTGCCCTCGCGGAGCAGATCTCGTAGACCCAGGCACGTTCACGCCGATCCCGCATGTGGAAGGTCCGGCCAGGAGCAGACCAGTTCAGGTGCAACGGCAGAGTCACGCTGGCCATCGCTTCACGAAGGCTCAGATGAGGCAACGCAGACGGCACGGTGATCGTCCGACCGCGCGACGTCGTCACCTCAGAAAACGTCACGCGAGGGCGCGTCGTCAGCTCGAACCCAGCCGCTGCGAGCACCCTGCCCGCGGTCTCCAAGGTCGGCGACTTTCGACCATGTTCGTAGGCAGACAACGTCGCGCTGGACGTGTGCGCAAGACGCGCCAGCTCGTCCTGGCGCAGTCCAGCCGCCCGGCGGGCTTCCAAAAGCAAGTTTGTCACTACGACACCGCCTCCGTCGCTTATCCGAAAGGATAACCCGCCTGGGAGCGGCTTGTCTTCCCGTCACAGCAAATCACTGGGTTCCCGTCGCCTGCGAGCGAGCGTCTCCGGGTATGCGTGAAGCGATAAAACCGCAGGTAACGCGACATAACAGTGTTCTTTGTCGTACGGTGCCGCCAGATGATGAACGGCTACACAGACCGCCTTCCAGCCGGCCGCTCCCGCTGGGGATCCAGGCAATCGGGTCACTGGGTGTTGCAGGGGTGTAAAGCCCAGTGCAGAGCTGAGAGTCAGCCCGCCGTTGGTCGGCGGTGAACAGCCGTCGGCGTGACCTGGCTTCACGGAGCCCTACCCATGATCTAGTCGACGCCTTCCGCACGCCGCCCCACCGAACGACCACCTTGCCGGAGGTCCGGCCGTCGGAGCGCGGCGGGCGGACCGGGCGTGAGCGCTCGTGCGACGATGGGTGACATGGCTGAGCAGGCCGATGCGTTCGGCATCGACGTCTTCACGCTCGACGACCGCCTGCGCCTGTTCAGCTTCGCGACCGCCCCGCAGCGAACCGAATACCTCTCCGTCCTGCGCGCCTTCGAACGTGCTCGGGCGAACTACCTCGTGCTGCTCCACGCGAGCGACGTCTCCGCGAACCTGGCCGAACTCGGTATCGAGATCGAAGACGTGACCCCGCTGCTCGAGCAGCTCTACGGCTGGCAGGTCCTCGACCGCAGCTACGACGGCGCGAGGGCGGCAACGCTGGCCGAGTACCGGAATCGGCACTACGTCTACCAATTCACCCAGGCCGGTTACCGTGCCTACCGTGCGGTCGAGGACGTTCTCGGTGCCAGCCTGGACGACGCGACCCTGTCGAGGCTCGTCTTCCCGGAGTTGCTGGAGGACCTGAAAGCGCTGGCGCGAGCGAACGCCGAAGGCGATGCCGAAGGGGTCTACCGCAAGTTCACCCGGCTGGACGCCGCGCTGAACGACATGGCCGACCGGGCGGCCCGGTTCTACCTGCTGCTCGGCGACCTGGCCAGAACGAACGACACGAGTGCCGAGGCGTTCCTCGCGCACAAGGACAGCCTGCTGGCCCACATGCGCGAGTTCAGCTCCGAGCTCTCCCGCTACACCCCGAAACTCGCCGGCGCGACGGCTGAGGTCGAAGCCACCGGGATCGAGCGGCTGGTCGAACTGGCGGCGAGCGCCGACGAACGGATCTTCCGGTCGCCGGCCGAGCGGCTCGCCGACTGGCGGCAGCGCTGGTCAGGGCTGGTCCACTGGTTCCGCTCGGACGACGTCCTCAGCGAGGCCGAGCGGCTGCAGGCGGGCACGACCAGCGCGATCTCGGCGGTCCTCGCCCTGCTCCGGCGCGTGACCGAGGCTCGGCGTGGTGGCGTCAGCCGGGAAAGCCAGCTGCGGCACCTCGCCACCTGGTTCACCGGAGTGCCGAGTGACGAGGCCGCACACGCCCTGTTCGACGCCACCTTCAACTTGGGACGCCCCCGTCACGTCGGCGTCGCCCATCCCGATCCGGAACTCGTCCCGCCGCGGCGCTCCTGGTGGGAGGCTCCGCCGGTCGAGATTTCCCGGACGCTGGTGGAGACAGGTAAGCCGGCCGCGCCCGGAGCGCCCGCCCGGGTCGAGCGCAACGACGCCGGCCGCCGCCGCTTGCGGGAACGGCAGCTCGCGGCGCAACAGGCGAACCGGGCGGCGGCGGCCGAGCTGGCCGAAGGCGGCGTCTACGGCCGGACGCTGGGTGAGGCGGAGACCGAGCTCTTGCTGAGCCTGCTGGACCTCGCGCTGAGTGCGCGCGTCCCGGTCTCCGGGGTCACCGAGGCGAGCGGGGCCGCCCACGGTGTCAAGCTGACGCTGCGGCCGAATCCGGAGTCCACCACCGTCGCCACGGTGCGGGGCCGGTTGCACCTCGACCGGTTGCTGCTGACGGTGACGTCGTGATTCCCCAGTTCGAGCTGGCGTCCTACCAGCGGGCCGCCCGCACGCTGCTGGTCAACCCGCTGATCACCGAGACCTATCCCGACGCCCACGCCCTCCCGCTGGTCCGGCGCTGGGCCGACGACCTGGCCACGGACCTGAGCGAAACCTTCGGCTACCGGCTGGAGTTGTCCGCGACAACGGCTCGGCTGGTCCGGATCGTCGACCAGCTCGACGCGGCGCAGGGCGCGCGCACCGCGACGGACCGGCCGTTCGACCGGCGCCGCTACGCCTACCTCACGCTGACGCTGGCGGCGCTGGGCCGGGCCGGCACCCAGGTGTCGCTGTCCGAGCTGGCCGACACGGTCGCCGCGGAAGCGGGCCGGATCGACGGGCTCGGCCTGTCGACGGAGAAACCCAGTGACCGCAACGCTTTCGTCGACGCGGTCGCCTGGCTGGAGGCGCGCGGAGCGGCAAGACTCGCGGACGGCAGCGCACGCCGGTGGGCTGACGACCCGCGCGCCGGCGAGGCGCTCTACGACATCGACCGGGACGTCGTGTTCGCGATCTACCGCCCGTCACGGGTGCTGCAGCACGTCCCGAGCGTCACGTCGCTGCTGTCGACGTCGACGGCGGGCAGCCGCGACACCCGCCGCCGTGAAGTGGGACAACGCGCTCGTCGGGCTGTAGTCGAGCACCCTGTCGTGTACTTCGCCGAGTCGAGTACCGAGGTCGCCAACGTGCTGCGCAACGGCAATGCGATCGCGGACGTCGAGCGGATCACCGGGCTCACCGTCGAGCGCCGGGCGGAAGGGGTCGCGCTGCTCGACACGGCAGGCTCGTTCACCGACCGCCGGTTCCCGGGCTCGGGCACGGTGGCCCAGACCGCGTTGCTGCTGGTCGGTGCCATCGCCGACCGGCTGGAGTCGCCGGACGAGCCGGAGCCGGTGCGCTTGATTCCGCCGTCGCGCCACCGGCTGACCGCGGCGGTCGACGCCGGGTTGCCACGAGCCGGGGTGTTCCGGGAGTTGGTCGACGACGAGGTGCCCGAGAGTGCGGACGACGCCGGGTTCAGCTGCCCGCTGCTCGAGAGCGGATGGCTGGCCGCGACGATGTCCGAGCTGGTCAACCGCTACGGTTCGACCTTCGCCGCGCAGTGGCGGGCCGATCCGCCACGGCTGCTGGCGGCCGCCGTCGGACTGCTCGCCGACTTGCGGATGGTGGCCCCGGTCGAGGGAGGAGTGCTGGCGTTGCCGTTGCTCGCACGCTATCGGAACGTGGTGGTCGAGGTCCGCAAACGGAAGGCGGAACCCTCGTTGTTCGACCTGCTGGACGAGACATGAACCGCTTCGCCCCGACGCGCGCCGGCGTCATCAACCTCTGGGACTACCGCGACGAAGAGTTCGTCTTCGCCGACGGGCGGCTCGTGTTGCGCGGCCCGAACGGCTCGGGCAAGACGAAGGCCCTGGAGGTCCTGTTCCCCTTCGTGCTCGACGGCCGGATCGATCCCCGCCGGCTGAACCCGTTCGCGGGCGAGGAACGCACGATGAAGTCCAATCTCCTCTACCGGGGTCAGGACACCGCGCATTCCTATGTCTGGCTGGAGTTCGGCCGGGACGGCGAGGCCGTCACGGTCGGCGTGGGCATGCGCGCCCAGAAGCACAACGAGCGGGTGACGCGCTGGTACTTCGTCGTCGACGGCCGGGTCGGCGTCGACTTTTCCTTGCTGGGCGAGGATGACCGGCCGCTGACGAAGAAGCAGCTCGTCGCCGAGATCGGCGCGGACACCGTGACGGACAGCCCGCCGCTGCACCGGGCGGCGATCGACACCCGGCTGTTCGGTCTCGGCGCCGAACGCTACGAGCAACTGCTCACGCTCGTGCTCACCCTTCGCCGTCCGCAGCTGGCCAAGAACCTCGATCCCAAGGGACTTTCGCGCACACTGTCCGACGGGCTGCGGCCGGTCGAGGAAGACATGCTCGCCGAAGCCGCGCGCTCGTTCGACGATATGGAGAGTGTGCAGCGCACGTTGGATGGCCTGGTGAAGGCCGACGAAGCCGCGGGCGCGTTCCTCAGTAACTACACCACTTATCTGCGGACCCACGCCCGCGCGGCGGCCGACGTCGTCAGCCGTAGGCTCGAGGTCGTCGAGCAGTCGCGAGCCAAGTTGTCGGAGGCCGAGGAACGCCGGGAAGCCGAGGCGCAGCGGCGTCGTGACGCCGAGGCCGTGCTCGCCGGGATCGACCGGGACCTGCGGACCCAGCAGGCGCACCTGGAATCGTTGCAGCGCAGCAAGGCCTACACCGACGATCGTGCGAAGCTGGATCAATTGGCCGAACTGGTCGAAGGTCTGGAGAAGTCGGCTCATACGGCCGTGGCGCAGCTCGGGCGTGCCGCCGAAGCCGAGCGAGCGCGGGCGGAAGACGCGCGTAAGGCTCGCGCCCGGCTCGCCGATGCGCAGGCGTCGGTCGCTCGAACCGCTGCTGATCTCGCGGAAGCCGCCGGGGACGCCACGATCGCCTGGACTCCGGAAGACGCGGCCGACGATGACTTCGGTGCCCGGGTTTCCGCGCGTGTAGCGCAGCGGCAGGACGATGTTCAAGCCGTCCGCGACGCACTGAGGCTTCGTCAAGAAGCTCAGTCCGGCCGGATCGCCGCAGAGAAGGCTTACGGCACAGCGGAAGTCAAGGTCGAAACGGCGTTGGCGGCACAGATGCAGACCGCCGAGGATCTCGCATTGGCGCGAGCGACGGCCGTGGAGCGGCTGGGCACCTGGTGGGAGCGCTACGAAGCCGAACTCCCGGACGTCCACGGCGAACTCGCCACCACGCTGGCGCAAGTGGGCGAACCCGATGCACTGTCGTTGCCGACGCGGTTCGACGCCCTGGTCCGCGAACCTGTCGAGGAACGCCGGGAAACCGTGCATCGGCTCGCGGTCAAATGCGATGCGGCCGCCGCCTCGATCGCTGAGCTGCGACAGATCAGTGACGACATTGCCGCGGAACGAGATGACGCCCCACCACCGTTCGCCGCGCGTACGGCGTCCCGTGTGGACAGAGCAGGCGCGCCGCTGTGGCGGCTCGTGCGGTTCGTTCCCGGCGTCCCGGCCGACCGGGCAGCCGCGATCGAAGCGGCGCTGGAGGCGGCGAATCTCCTGGACGCATGGCTTGACGAGGATGCCGTCGCTGGAGAGGAATCCGACGCGCGGCTCGTGCCGCTGCCGGTCGACCGCCGCCCGTCCGGCCCGACACTCGCCGATGTCCTCGAGCCCGAGGACGACGTCGCGGTCGGCGCGGAGCGGATCACCGCGGTGCTGCGTTCGGTCGCGCTCGGCGACGTCGACCCGCTTCCTGCGACACCGGCCATCTCGCCGGAAGGTGGCTTCGCCCAAGGCATTCAGGTCGGCGCACACCGGAAGCCGGATGCCGAGTACATCGGTGCCACTGCCCGGCAGCGTCGCCGGGAACTCCGGCTGGCGGAGATCGCCGAGCGCGTCGAAGCGACCGAAAAGACTCTGTCCACATTGGAATCCCAGCTGACCGAAGGTCGATCGTGGCTGGCACTGGTCGACGTCGCACGCGCGGAATTGCCCCCGACAGGCGATATCCTGCGCGCCCTCGACCGCCAGACGGCCGCCGTGGCGGAGCTGCGGGTCCGGCGCGGGACGCTCGACGAGGCCCGGCTGGAGCTGGACAAGGCGATTGCGGCCGTCGCCGACCGCGATCGCAGGCTGGCCAAGGTGGCCTCGGAGCGCTCGCTGCCCGCCGAAGCTGTCGACCAGGTCGCCGAAGCCGTCGACCGGTTCCGTGCCGCGGCCGCGGAGCTGACAGCCGCGCGTCGCGACGAGCGGACGGCTGGCGGGCAGGTCGAGGACGCCGAGCGACTCCTTGCCGAAGCTTCGGACAATGCCAGAACCGCGGCCGAGGAGGCAGGCGACGCGCAGGAACGGCACGCCGAACAGGCCGAGGGATTGACGACGCTCCGGAATTCGGTCGGAGCCGACGTCCAGCGCGTGACCGACGAGGTGGCGGCAAGCCGTACCCGCATCGGCGAACTGAACGGCGACCTCCGACGCGCTCGCGACGCACACACGAAGGCAGTCGAAGCCGCCGCTCTGGCCGAGGGCGCGGTCACCGCGGCTACGACAGAGCTGCGAAGCGCGATCACCGAAGCCCGTACCGACGCCCGCCGCCTCGAACCCTATGCCCGACGCGAACTGCTGGACCTGCTGAAGGTCCCCACAGGCCCGGCGTGGCCGGCGAGCGAAGAGGCGTGGCTCGGCGAAGACGTGCTTCCGGTGGGTGTGGTCGCGCTGCTCGAGGCGATCCACGCGGTCGCGGCCGACCTCCGGCCGAGTGAGTCGTCGCTGAAGTCGAGCAAGACGCGCGTCTCGTCGGCGCTGGACGAGCTGCAGACGGAACTCGCCAAGGCAGGCCACGACTATCACCCGGAGTGGGAGAGCGACGGCGACGTGATCATCGTCCGCGTCGCCGACGAACAGGGATACGCGTCGATCGGCGACTTCGCCCGCCGCATCAACGCCGCCCGCCGTGACCAGGAACTGCTGCTGACCGAGTCGGAGCGGCGGATATTGGAGGACGCGCTGCTCGGCAGGCTCGCCCAGCAGATCCACGACCGCACGGTGGACGCCCGCGACCTGATCGGCCGGATGAACACGGAGATGCGCGCCCGCCGGATGTCGTCCGGCTCGGGCGTCGGCGTCCGCTGGGAACTGGCCGACTCACTGGACGAACAGCAGCGAGACATCTGCCGCCTGCTGGAGCGGGACGCGACCCGCCTCGGCCCGGACGACCTCGCCCGGATGCGCGCGCATTTCGCCGCGCGGATCAAGATGGCCCGCGCCTTGCCCGGCAACCGTTCCTACCTCGAGCTGCTGGCCGACGTCCTGGACTACCGCAAGTGGCGCGTTTTCGCGTTCACGCTGGTAGCGCCCGACAGTAGTGAGGAACGGCTGACCCAGGCCCGGCACAGCACGCTGTCGGGCGGTGAGCAGTCGGTGTCCCTGCACCTCCCGCTGTTCGCGGCGGCGCACGTCCTCCTGAGTTCGGCATCGCCGGACTGCCCGCGGCTGCTGGCTCTGGATGAGGCGTTCGCGGGCGTGGACGATCGAGGCCGCAGCGAACTGCTGGCGCTGACCGCGCAGTTCGACCTGGACCTGTTCATGACCGGCTATGACCTGTGGGCCACCTACGCGTCGGTCCCGGCGTGCGCGCACTACGACCTGTCGCACTCGGCGGCGGAGCACACGGTGAGCGCGCTGCTGGTGATCTGGGACGGCAGCGAGATCCTGGCCGACTCGCCGTCCGGCAACCTCGCGGCGGAACTGGGCTCACCGGGCACTCGCCGACGTCCGATCGATTCTTCTGGAGCGCTGCTGTGACTGATGTGGCTGAAGATCCGGGCTGGCACCGTATCTTGGCGGCGGCCCGCCGCAAGATCGAACGCTCCGCCGGTTTGATCGAGGGTAGCGTCGGCCTCGCCAAACCGACCGACGCCGAGCGCCGGGTGATCATCGGAATAACCGGCCGCCACCGCCCGGCCGACGTCGCGTCACTGCGCGTCGATCTGTCCGAAGTGGATGATGCACTCCGGGACATCTGCGGCCAAGGTCTGCTGGCGGTGCTGGCCCAGCACGACGGCCCGGTCCGCAACCGGGTGGCGGAACGCGCGTCGGAGGACGAAGCCAAGGCCGCCGCTCTCGCCGACCTGCGGTCCCGTTCCGGCACCCACCGAATTTCCGAGTGGTTCGAGCAGTTTTCGGCCCAGCTGGCCGCCGACGGCACGGTGACCCGTCTCATCCGCCGCGGTGACGCCGACATCCTCGGCTGGGCAGGAGAAGTCCTGAACCGCCTTCCGGCCCAGGACCTCCCATTACCGGTGCTCGCCGAATGGGCCACCGGCAACACCAAGGCGCTCGCCGGGACGCCACTGGCGTCCCTGGTATTGCGCGCCCTGGCCGCCCATGACGGCGTCCCCGCCCCGATAACCGCCGAAGACCGGCGCACGCGCTGGGAAGCCGCCGGGGTGATCGTCGACGATCTGGCGAGCCAGGTCCTGGTCCTGAACGTGCGGTCCCGGGACGATCACGTCGTCGCGGACTGGCTGAGGGACGCGGCGTCGTTCGGCATCCCGTTCCGGCTCACACTGCACCAACTGACGACCGACCCGCTGACGCCGGTCGGCGATCGGCTCTACGTCTGCGAAAACCCGGCGGTCCTGCGCGCCGCGGCCACCGAGCTCGGCGAGGATTCGGCGACGCTGGTTTGCACGGAAGGCCAGCCGTCGGCCGCCTGCCACCGTCTGCTGTCGGGATTCCGTGGCCAGATCCATTGGCGTGGCGACTTCGACTGGACCGGCTTGCGCACGACGTCGTCGGCGATGGACCGGTACTCGGCGGTCCCGTGGCGCATGAGTTCGGCGGAGTACCAGGCAGCGCTGGAAACGGGCGACTCGGAACCGCTGAAGGGCCCTGCCGCGCCAAGCCCTTGGGAGCCGTCCTTGGCGTCGTCGATGACGGAGGCCGGCCGCGCGATCATGGAGGAACGCCTGATTCCGGCGTTGCTGGAGGATTTGAAGCGATGAACGCATTCGACATGACCAAGCACGCCCAGGATTGCGTGGCCTTCATCGAGCTGCGCCGGATCGCGGACTGGGTGGGCAGCGGCAAGCCCGTGACATCGAAAGGCGTGCTCCGTCCGGCCGACCTCCGGCGCGCGAGCGTCGAAACCGGGATTCCGATCCCGGAACGGTTCCGCTCGGCCGGGGATGCCGCGCACTGGAACCGTCTGTGGACGGCCGCATTGACCGTGGGCGTGCTCTCTCTCGAAGGCGGCGTCGTGAAGGCCGAGCCGCCGCTTGAGATCACGCCGGAGTTGTGGTTGAGGGCGTTCGTGGCAGCGCTCGCGGCGAACTTCGGTGATGACGTAGGAACCGGCGCGGTGAACATCGGACGTGCCGCCCTCACCGCGCTCGCGGCAGCCAGGCTGGATACGTTCGATGAGCTCGACCACTACGTCTGGCGGCAGCTGAGTTCGGATCTCGACCACGATTACTGGCGGCTTCGGTCCGCCGCGGGCTACGGGAACTCTGCTGTGTTGCTGGCCGAGATCCTGGTCGGATTCGGCGCGGTGACGGAAGAGCGGAAGCTCACCGAGCTCGGCCGGTGGGCGCTGGGGCAGCTCACCCGCGGCGGCGACGACATCATTTCCGCCGAACCCCATGTACCACCGGACCGGATCTGCCAGCTCAAGATCACCTTGGCAGGCGTGGGTTGCTGGCGGCGGGTTCTGATCCACTCGGACGCGTCCCTCGGCGACCTGCACTGGGTGATCCAGGAGGCCATGCGCTGGGACGACGACCACCTGCACGGCTTCACGGTCGGCAGCCGGCGTTATGGCGACCCGGGCTACGACATGAGCGACGAGGACGAGATCGCGATCGGCGAGGCTTTCACGCGCACCCGTCAGCGCATCGGCTACACCTACGACTTCGGTGACGACTGGCGCCACGACATCGACCTTGAGCGTGTCCTGGACGTCGACCCGTCACTCACCTACCCGGTATGCGTGGCCGGTCGCGGTCCGGTCCCGGTCGAAGACACCCAATTCCGGATGATCCATTTCGACCAGGCCGACATCAACCGCCGCCTCGCCGGCACCTTGGTCGAGAAGGAGCAATCGCCGTTCGAAGGGGTGATCGGGACCATCCTCGGGACCGGCTGGCACGAAGACGAATTCGAAGCCTTCGTCGAAGCGCTGGAAATCGAGCTGGAGCCGTCGGTCAAAGCCACCGCGAACGGCAAGCCGGTCACCGTGGTGAAGGTCAGCTATGACAGGGGAATAGTGCATCCTCCGGTCGCCCTGTGCGGTGGTGTCCAAGGGCGGGAAGAATGGGAGCTTGCGGATATTCGCTTCCCGGCCGAGACGGCGGCGGCTTGGCTTCACGCGGCCTACCGCCACTACCTCGGTCTCGAGCCGTTCCCGGCCGAGCCGCGCCCGGACTGGACCTGGCCCGAAGAAGAGTGAGCTCGCCGGGTCTTCGAGGCGGTCAGGACGATGGAGGTGCGCGAATTGGGCAAGCCGGAGCGGGAGACGGTGCCGGTCGCGATGCGGCCGGTGGCTGCGCGATCGAGGACACGTCTCGGATGATCAAGACCCGCAACTCGATGCTCAACTCGCTGAACCGAGGTGGAGAACCTGCAGGTGCCGAATCCCGACCTGCTCGACGCTCTTCCCATGGGGGAGGTCCGAATCGATGAGCTCCCCGAAGACATCGCTCGACAGCTCTTCGAATCTGTGCGGCTCGAACTCCGATACCGCAGGGACACGAACCAGCTCAAATGCACGGTGACGCTCGTTGGCTCAGCGATCCCGGTGGCCGCGTCAGGCCTCTCGCGAGGCCATCATCTTGCCGTTCAACCGTGAACTGCGGCTCGATAGCAGCGAGCAGAACACTGAGAACAAGGAGGAAAGCATGTCGAGCACTTCTCCTGTTCCCATCCTTGGAGTGCACCCAACAAGCCGGTATCCGAACCTAAACCTGCTGGCCAACTGCCCGGTGAGCACCGCCAGGTCGGAGCCGGAGACCTCCTTTGCGGAGGCGGAAGTCTAACCCTTTCCCGCGCGTCGGCGGGGCGTCTTCGCTGTGGCGTCTCCGGCTCGTTACCCTGCCGGGGTGGTAGGAGAGCGAGCGAGACGGCGGGTAGCGCGAGCGTTCGAAGCCTGGGCGGCGACACGCGGTTTTCTGGCCGCGAACTCGGACGGGCGCCAGGTATGGCGGGACCGGATCGAGATCATCCTGGAGGGCCGTGCGAACTACCTGGGGCAGCCGGATGCCACGCTGTGGCGCAGTGGTGACGTGCGCCGGGTGCTGATGGACCACCTGGTGTCCCGCCAGACCGATGCGTGGGGTCTGGCCGAGCACGGCGTCGAGACCCTCCGGCAGTTCCTGGAGTTCTTGGATGACACCGATCGGCTGCACCCGCGCTCCACGAAAGTGCCGACGCTGCTGAAGGAACTGGACCGAGCGGCCCCCGGGTTCCCGGCGGCGATGGCCGACATCTCCCGTTACAGGCTGGCCAAGCGGGTGTGGACGGCGATGCGTGCCGACGGCCTGAACGGTGACTCCGACCCGGCTGAGATTGACCGGTGGGCCGAGAGGTTCAGCGCGCTGGACCCCGACGGCCGGCGTTCGGTGCTCGGTGAGCTGCTCGACGCCAACCCGGAATACGGGATCGCGCGGCTGCTGGTGCATGGCGGCGAGGTGGCGTTGCTCAAACCGGGAATGCTGGTGGACAAGCGGCTGGTGTGGCCGGACGCCGGTGAGTGTGACCGCGGCTGCGCGAATCGCGAAACGCCCGTCCTGGAAGGCCTTCCGGCGGAACGGGAACTGGGTGCGGCCGTGGCCGGAAGCAGGCTGCTGCACCGGTTGTCCGCGCTCGGCGCCTGGGCAGGCACGCAGGGCCGTCCGGTGGACCGCCGCGGTGAGCCGCTGCGCAAGGAGCTCGCGTCCGCGGCGTCCGCGGTCGGGATCGCCGGTGCGGAACACGCGGCTCGGCGGGTGGCGGATGTGCGGGCACTGGCGGTGCTCTGGGAACTGGCTCTGGAGCTCGATGTGCTCAGCCTGCGCCGGAACCACGTCTGTGCCGGTGACCGGATGTCCGACGTCCGGGCCGCGCTCGAGGGTGAAGCTTCGCCCGACGCCGCGCTGGACATCTGGGACGACGTCCACGACGTTCTGCTCACCTCGGTCGCCGCCGCGATCGGGCCCGAGCTCGAACCATTCTCCGGCTTCAGCGAACAGCTGGTCCCGCATCTGCTCGGAAACCTGTACACCCAGTGTCCGCACGGGGAGTTCGCCGACTTCCGGTCGCTCATCGACGAAGTGGTTGCCGAGTCCACACAGGACCTCCCCGCTGTGGCCGCGGAAGTCGCCGGGATGCTCGCGATCCCGGTTCTCGGGCACGGCCTGGCCATGCTGGCCGAGCACGGCACGGTCCAGGTCGCAGGAGCCACTTGGGGTGCCTTTCAGGCGGCGCTCGAAGCCGGCACTCCGGCATGGGCGGTGGATGTTCCCGACGGACTGCGAGTGCGTCTCACCGATCTCGGTCGGCGACTGGTGTATATGCGCCTGACCGGTAGCGACGTCCGTTTGGTCCCGGCGTAACAGAAAGGGCGACGATGGGTAAGCGGAATCGTGAAAAGCGGGCGGCCAAAAAGCGCGTCCGAGGTGGGCAAGGTGGGCAAGGTCCCACCCCACCCCGGCGCGGTGGCTTTTCCAGCGCCGCTGCAGAGGACTTCTGGACCCCGCCACCACCACCGATGGTGTCGCCTGAACTGGTGGCGAATGAGCTGACACATGCGGCGCGCGCCCACGCCTCTGGCCATCCCTCCGCCGCGGCGGACTTCGCGACCACCTTCACCCGCGGCCGCTTCGCCGCGGCGAAGCGGACCGTGGCCATCGGTGCCGGAATCGCGCTGGCCTCGGTGCTCGGCCGGCTCTGGGAAGCAGGCTGGGCGCCCGCCGACGTTTGGGAGCACGCCCGCCGGAACATCGGTGACGAGGCGACCGGCCTGCTGGTGGACGGCATCGCCGCGGACACCGCGAAGCACGCACCGGCCACGTTGGACGAGCGCTGGGTGGCGCAGGTGCAGAGGATCGGGGCCGACGTCTGGTGGGCGCACGACCGGCCGCATTTCCTGCAGTGGGCCGAACGCGCCGACGTCGTCATGGCGAAGGCGCTTCTGACGATAACGGGGTTGCTCGCGGAGCTGATCATGCTTCCGGAACTGCCGGTCATCGTGCCGCCGCCGGGCTCGCGGGTCTCCGGGACGACTGGGTCGGCACGCGCAGTCGACCAGAAGGTACTCGGCCGGGTCCGGGGGTTGCTGGCCAAGGCGGAGTCGACCCAATTCCCGGACGAGGCCGAGGCACTTTCGGCCAAGGCGCAGGAGCTGATGAACCGGTACGCCTTCGAGCGCGCCCTGCTCGATGCCGACGCGCACCGCAAGCAGACCGCGAGCTCGATCCGGATGTGGCTGGACGCGCCCTACGTCGAAGCCAAGTCACACCTGGTCGCCGCGATCGCCGGGGCGAACCGCTGCCGGTCGGTGTTCTACCCGAAGCTGGGCTTCGTGGCGTTGGTCGGCGAGGAGACGGACCTGGAGATCACCGAGCTGCTGACCACGTCGCTGCTGGTCCAGGCCACCCGCGCGATGGTCGCCGAAGGCCGCCGCATCACGCGCACGGGAACTTCACAGACTCGCTCGTTCCGGCAGTCGTTCCTGGTCTCCTACGCAGTCCGTATCGGTGAACGCCTCGCCAAGGCCGGCTTGCGCGCACACGACCCAGTCGAGGACGCGCGGCTCCTACCGGTGCTGGCCGACCGATCTCGCATGGTTGAGGAGACCTTCGAGGCGATGTTCAGCGGTGATCTCGTCCAGCGATCGGCGTCGGTCAGCAACGGGGAAGGCTGGCATGCCGGCCGGGCTGCCGCCGACCAAGCCAACCTGACGATCGAGCGCGAAGCCGTCGACGCCTGAACCAACTCAATGGTCGTTCCGTACGGCCCTGCAGGCCAGAGTGCATGTCGATCAGGATCTGTGCCCCCGGCATGACTCGAACATGCGACATCGGGTGAGATCGGCGGTGAGGAAGGAGGTCACTTCGGTGATGTGGCCGCCTACGATCACGCCTACGCGCCGGCCAACCGGGGATTTGAGAGGCTTGGCGGCATGAGCGAGTACCAGTACTACGAGTTCATGGCCGTTGACGAGGACCTCGACGAGCGACAGCAAGCCGAGCTTCGCGCGCTGTCGACGAGGGCGGACATCACGCCCACGAGGTTCGTGAACGAATACCACTGGGGCGATTTCCGCGGTAACCCGGCGATGCTGATGGAACGCTACTTTGACGCGCATCTCTACATCGCGAACTGGGGCACTCATCAGTTCATGCTTCGCCTGCCGGAAAGCTTGCTGAAGCTCGAAACGGCGGAGAGCTACTGCTTCACGGAGGCGGTTTCCGCACGGCGACACGGCGAGCACGTCATCCTCGACTTCTGTTCCGACGACGAGAGCGGCAGGGACTGGGATGAATCCGACGAGACCCGCCTCGGCGAACTGATCTCGATTCGTGCTGACCTGGCCGCGGGAGATCATCGCGCGCTGTACCTGGCGTGGCTGTTCGCTGCCCAGACCGAGCTGGACAGCGACGAACTCGAGCCCCCCGTCCCACCCGGCCTGACCCGCCTGACGGGCCCGCTGCGAGCGTTGGCCGCGTTCCTCCGAATCGACAAAGACTTCCTGGCGGTTGCCGCGGAAGCCAGCATGTCTTCGGCGGGCGACCGCCCGGATGCCGAGTTCGCCTCGTTCGTGACCTCCTTGCCCCTCAAGGAGAAGGACGAACTCCTGGTTCGCGCGGCCTCCGGCGACCCGCGGGTCTCGGCTGAGCTGCGCCAACGCTTCCGGCGCCTCGACGCGGAAACTTCGTCGCCCGGTGCCCGCACAGTCGGCGAACTCATCGATGCTGCGGCGGCCAGGAACTCCAAACGGCGAGAGCAAGCTGCCCGCCGCGCTGCCCAAGAACGCGCCCGCAGCGCTCTCGAAGTGGCTGAGGCCCGCAAGAGGAGGTGGGACGGAATCGCCGCCGACCCGGAGAAGATCTGGCGGGAAGTGCACGCGCTGATCGAGACGAAGCGCCCGGCCGACTATGACAGCGCCGTCGGCCACCTTGCCGACCTCCGGGCGGTCAGCGCGCGCACCGGTGACGAGGCGACGTTCACTGAACGCTACGGCCGTCTGCGAGAGGAGCACCGGCGCAAGTCAAGTCTGATGCAACGCCTCGACGATGCCGGTCTCTGAGCGTGCAGAACTATCGGCGCCGTGGATCAGGAAAGCCGAGGCTCGTGTAGCCAGGCGCTCGTTTTGCCAGTGAGGAAGCGAGGACGCCGGTGGCGACATCGTGGTAGTCGTGGACTTCGGCGGTGGTCTTGCCGGGATGCGGCCGGAGGACGCGCCCGACGTACTGGACGAGTCGCCCCTTGAAAGCGATGGGCGCCGCGAGGAACAGGGTATCGAGCACCGGGCAGTCAAACCCTTCGCCTACATAGGGGCCGGTGGCCACGACCAGCAATGGTGTCTCACCGGAGGGATCGAGTTGCTCATGGGCGGCAACGCGGGCTTTGGCGCCCATGCCCCCGCGCAGCACGACAGGGTCGAACCCCTTGCCTCGAAAGATTTCCGAGAAGCGCTCGACGTGCGCCGTCCACTGCGTCAACACGAGGCAATGACGCCCGCGGGTGAGCGCCTCCAGGACGTCCGCGACGACTTGACCGGTGCGGGCTTCATCGGCGACGAGCTCTCGGTACACGGCGGCGATCCCGCCGGGTGCACTGGGATCGGCGTCGCCCGAATACGCGAAGGCCGTGGTGTGCAGCTGGAGCGGCCGACGAGGTGATGGTGTGTCGCACCGGACCTACCTGCAGTGCGATCAGATCGTCCAGCTTGTCTCGCCGGTACGGCGTAGCTGTCAAGCCGAGCCAGCGGCGAGCGGGGACCTGTTTGACCGCGTTGTCGAATGCCGCCGCGGGCACGTGATGGCATTCATCGACGAGCACCAGCCCGTATCCGGCGGTCAGAGCAGCGATGTCGTCGTGTCGAGCCAAGGTCTGGAGCATCACCATGTCGATCGTGCCTCGTGTCTTCTTCCGGCCACCGCCAAGCTGCCCGGCCCGCGCGCCGAGCAGATCTTCGATCTTCTTCCGCCATTGATCGGCCAGCGTCTGTCAACGCTTCTTGAAATCTGACCCTCGTCAACCGGATCAAGGCCATCAAGCGCCAGATGTACGGCCGCGCGAAGCTCGACCTCCTCCGCAAACGAGTCATCCTGGCTTAACCCCAACCAAACTCACTCCCCGTCACCGGACCACGGAACCCGCGCCAGAGCCCTATTCACAGAGCGCCATCACAGGGAACTCGCCTGCCTCAATTGCTCGGTAGAGAGTCATGGCTGATAGTTCAGCATCGTTGCAAACTCGCTCACGCGGTAAATTGCAGTGGTTCGGATCTGCGAATTAATTCATGATTCATGGAGCTGCCTTCAGGATGAGAAGTGTGAGTGGTCGAGCCGGTCTCGCAGGACCTGCGCGACGGAGTGCGCCGGTCGGTCGAGCTTGTCGCGACCGAGATCGTCAACCGCCGCCGCGCCCACGGCCTGCCCGTGGAAGGCGTCCCAAACCTGGCGTACAAGCTGACGCGACAGTCGCTGCGATTCCTCTATCGCATCCTGTTCCCGCTGTACGCGGAGGCGCGACCTGAGCTAGGGGTTTTGCCCGTCGACGCGCCTGAGTACGTCGGCGGCCACGGCCTATCGTCATCTCAGCAGCGTGTCAGCCTTACTCGCGGATTCGGGTCAAAGCACATCGTTTACGTCCGACCGCGGGATGTTGAGATCGCAGTATGAGTACAGTTCGGTGCGTTTGTCGTCGGCGTTCTGCGGGATGTTTTGCAACGGCACGATCCATGTGCTGCGCTCGCCCGGTGAGCACGATGGACTCGACGGGGGCTGCTGTGGGCTGCCAGCTGGATTTCCCTTGCCGTCGGGTGGGACGAGATCACCGCCCACGATCTTGCCGGTCGCGTCGCGGAAAACCACGGCAGTGCGGCGGCTGGACAGTGCTCGGCAATTGGCCGAACGTTCTGTGTACCGAACAGCATCAGCCGGTGCAGACACATTGACCCGGCTTGCCTCCTCATAGCTGTCGGTCACTGCGGTGAATCCACCAAGGGCACCGTTGGGCAACCAAGTAGTCGTTTGCAGGTCGATACCGGCCGAGATCACCTTGTCCCTCGCGCCCACATTGACGAGCGGTCGGCCAACACCGACTCGTTGACCCGGCAACATCACCGGAATCTCGATGTTGATCAATGGACCCTGGGCAGGTCCCGGCGGTAGACCCTGGATGGAGACAACCAGTTTGAGCGCCACCTTGGTCCGGTAGGCGATACTGCCGCTGGTGTTGCGTACAACAGCTCCCACGCTCACCAGGCCCGATGACGAGGACCCTGTCTCCTCGACTTCGATCCCACCGCCACCCGGCGCCGTTTTCGCCGAAGCTGGTTGCTCCTGAACCGAATTCGGGATGTCGCACGGCTTCGTCGCCGACCCATCGCCAACAGACAGCACCGCCGTTGTGATCCCGGCGGCCGCGATCGCCACCACGACGCTGACCACCAGAAGGAGCTTACGTTTCGTCATTCGTAGTACCGCTTTTTCAGCTCATCCACCTTGATCTGAAAATCCCGGATCAACCTCGTAGCCGCTTCGGAAGCATTCGCGGCGAACTGATCTTCGGATATCTCGCGGACGGTGCCGGGCTTGATGTGAACTGAGAAGTTCTCCATGCCTGTCGCGGTGATCACGATCCGCGCGTCGTTTGACTCGCCGATGGCCACCACTTTTGCCCGGTCAGCGAAGAAATTCGAGTCACGCACGTCATCGACGTCGATGTTCAGATTCGTCTCGTCGATCGCCGCCCGGTACTGTCGTTGCCATCCAGCCCACAGTAGCCGCGCTACGCCCGCCAGTACTCTCTCCAGCGCCGATTCATCGATGAAGTCGTAGACGCTTTCCCCGAACGACAAGGTGATGCCGGTCCGGTCGCGCAACTCCGCTTCGATGTCCGTTCCCGGAGCCCGCACGTGTACCCGAATGCCGTCCAGCTTCTCAGCCAGATCCGTCACGGCCTTCCTCCGGGAGAGAAGCTTGCTCTACGTGTCCGGTTCACGCGCACGTGAGCGGCTCTACGTCTCGTGGGTCGGCGAACCGTCGGAACTCCTGAGCAACGACGGGTACGGGACTCGTACCTTGTCGATGTGGTGCCCCCGGCAGGATTCGAACCTGCGACACCCGCTTTAGGAGAGCGGTGCTCTATCCCCTGAGCTACGAGGGCTTGCGTCCGCATCCTAGCCGACCGGCAGCCGGGCTCGCTCGGGCGGATCACCACAGCGGGCCGAAGCGGACCGATCACGCTCCGCGAGACTGGGCGGCCGTTTGGAGTAGTGGCGGAAAGTGTCGTGCTGCTACGAAAAGCGGGACTCTAGGATGCTCCGGTGAAACGGATTGGCGGCGGCCGGTACAGCCTCGTTCGCGAGCTGGGGCGTGGCGGGATGGGCGTCGTGTGGCTGGCCGAGGACGGCATGCTCGGGCGCGAAGTGGCTGTTAAAGAGCTTGCCGTGCCTGGCGGGGTGCCCGAGGAGCAGCGGGCCGTCTACCAGGAGCGGGTGCTCAGGGAGGCGCGGACGGCCAGCCGGTTGAGCGATCCCGGCATCGTCACGGTCTACGACCTGCTCGACGAGGGTGGGCAGACCTATATCGTCATGGAGTTCGTGCAGGCTCCGACGCTGGCCGAGTACGTCGAGCGCAATGGGCCCATGGCGCCGGAACGGGCTGTCAAGCTGGCTGATCAGCTGCTCCAAGCGCTGGAGACCGCCCACGAGCGCGGGATCGTGCACCGGGACGTGAAGCCGGGGAACGTGATGGTTCCGGCCAAGGGGAGCGCGAAGCTCACCGACTTCGGGATCGCACAGTCCTTTGGGGATTCGAAGCTGACGTCCACCGGGATGCTGATCGGGTCGCCCGCCTACATGTCGCCTGAGCGGCTCAACGGCGGCGAGACCAACGCGGCCTGGGATCTGTGGGCGCTTGGGGCCACGCTCTTCTTCGCCATCGAGGGGTTTGACGCCTTCGAGCGCGAGACGATCACCGCCACGATGCTCGCCGTGATGAACGAGCGGGTCGACGTGCGGGGCCCGCTGGCCGAGCTGATTCTCGGGTTGCTTGAGCCGGATCCGGCACGGCGGCTCGATGCGGTGCGGGCGCGGGTGATGATCGAGCGCGCTCAGCAGGTCGGGCCGAAGGCGACCGCGCACATTCCGCCCCAGCCCGTCGCCCCCACCCGGGTCGACATCCAGGCGCGCCGCCGCAGCCAGCGGAGGTGGATGGTCGTCGTGGCCGTCGGCGCGCCCGTCGTGATCATCGCGGTCGTGGTGTCCGTCCTCCTTTCGCTCATCTCCAACTGGAAGAGCGCGCACGGCGACACGCAGACCGGCACGTCCAGTGGTACGCCGACGCCGCCGGAGACGACGACCTCGGGCGCCGTTTCGGCAACGGTCGCGGAGCAGATCCTGACCTTCGGAGCTGGCGGTGACCTGGCCTTCGACGAGCTTCCCTTCAGCACGAGCTCCTGCTACTTCTGGGCACCGGTCAAGGGGAAGCCCGGGCCGAGCAGCGAGGACGACACCGACTGCCGGGTGCCGCACCCGACCCAAGGCTTCGGCACGGGCCCGATGCCCTACGCGCCCGACGATCCGTATCCCCCGGTGGAGGCGCTGAAAGCCAAGATCGGGCCGAGCTGCCTGAAGGAATTCCAGTATCTCGGCTACCCCGACAAGGAACGGGCGCTCCACTACTGGGTGCTGGTCCCGTCGCCGGAAACCTGGCAGGCGACCCGCACTCAGGGTTCCTACTCTCTGTCGCGGTCCTACTGGTGCGTTGCCGGAAGGGTCGACGGCACGAGGCTGACCGAATCCATTCAGTGAAGCCCCCGGGAGAAATGACCACGACGGAGGTAGTCACCCGATTGAGGGGTGTCAAGAACGTCCAGCATTGGAATGTGGGCTGCTCGCGCCCTGACCTGGACGGACGAGCGTGTCACCTGGTCGTGTCTGGTTTCGAACTGCTGAACAACAGTAGGTAACCTTCGTTAACGGGACGCGGGCGACGCGCTTCCCACCGGCTGCCGGAGGGCTTAGTTGATCAAGCTCATGTTTGCCGACGACGAGGAACTGGTGCGCTCGGGCCTGCGGGCGATGATGTCGGGGGCCCAGGACATCGAGATCGTGGGCGAGGCGAGCGACGGCAGATCCGCGGTGGAGGTCGCCCGGCGCTACCACCCCGACGTCGCCCTGCTCGACATCAAGATGCGCGCCCCCGACGACGGCATCCGCGCGCTGCGCGCCATCCTGGCGCTGCCCGATCCACCCACCGTCGCCATGTTGACCACCTTCGACATCGACGAGTACGTCAGCCTCGCGCTCCGGCTCGGGGCCAACGGCTTCCTCCTCAAGGACATCGATCCGGCCGCGCTGCTCAGGGCCGTCAGGGACCTGGCGAAGGGCGGCGCCGTGCTCGATCCAGGCGTCGCCGCGCGGATGGTGCAGTCGCATCGCGACGAGCAGCGCGCCGCGCAACCCGCGCGCAAGTTGCTCGCTTCGCTCTCCGAGCGCGAGCGGGAGGTCGTGGCGCTGATCGGGCAAGGCTTGAGCAACGCCGAGATCGGCGGGCGGCTCCACCTGAGCGAGGCCACCGTCAAGGGGTACGTCTCGGCGGTGTTGTCGAAGATCGGTGCCGCCAACCGCGTGCAGGCCGCGCTGCTGGCCTACCGCGGCGGCCTGCTCGACCAGTAGATGCTGCTCACGGGGCTGGAGGTCCTCGGGCTCGTCGCGTTCGCCGCGTCCGGGGCACTCGCCGCCGTGCGAGCGCGGCTCGACGTCTTCGGAGTCGTCGTGGTCGGGCTGACCACCGCGCTCGGCGGCGGCGTGATCCGGGACGTCCTGCTCGGCATCCATCCGCCGACCACGCTGCGGAACTGGCCGTACCTCGCGGTCTGCGCCGCGACGGCGCTGGTCGTGTTCACCTTTCACCCGCAGGTCGCGCGGCTGCGGCGAGGGGTGCTGCTAGCGGACGCGCTCGGGCTCGGCGTCTTCGCCACCTCGGGGACCACGATCGCGCTGAACACCGGCGCCACCGTGTACGCCGCGTGCCTGATCGGCATGACGACCGGGATCGGCGGCGGAGCCGTGCGCGATCTGCTGCTCCGGGAAATCCCGCTCGTGCTGCGGAAGGAGATCTACGCCGTCGCCGCGCTCGCCGGATCGGTGCTCGTGGCGGTCGGTCACGCACTGCGACTGCCGCCCGGTCCGGTGACGGTCGTCGCGGCCGCGGTGGTCGTCGCCGTCCGTATGCTTGCCCTGTGGCGGCATTGGAACGCGCCGGTCGCGAGGGCCGACGGGGTTCCCGAGTGACCGAATCCTTTGTGTGTTCTGCGTGTGTTCTTATGCCAGTCTCAGCACGCTGAGTAAGACTGACGCTATGCGCATCCTTGTGGTGGACGACGACCGCGCCGTCCGTGAATCGCTCCGGCGGTCCCTCGAGTTCAACGGCTACCAGGTGGAGATGGCCGGAGACGGTGCGCAGGCCCTCGAAGCGATCATCGCCAACCGGCCCGACGCGATGGTCCTGGACGTCATGATGCCGCGCCTGGACGGCCTCGAGGTCGCGCGCCGCCTGCGCAGCACCGGCGACGACCTGCCGATTCTCGTCCTGACCGCGCGCGACACGGTGTCCGACCGGGTGTCCGGTTTGGACGCCGGTGCCGACGACTACCTGCCGAAGCCGTTCGCGCTGGAGGAGCTGCTCGCCCGGCTTCGCGCGCTGCTGCGCCGCGCCATCCCGGACACGCAGACCGGGCAGACGTCGGAGGCGCTGGCCTTCGCGGACCTGACGCTCGACCCCGGCACGCGCGAGGTCCGGCGCGGCGGCCGCGAGATCAGCCTGACCCGGACCGAGTTCGCACTGCTGGAACTGTTCCTTTCCTACCCGAAGCACGTCCTCACGCGGGGCCGGATCCTGGAGGAAGTATGGGGATACGACTTCCCGACGTCGGGCAACGCCCTGGAGGTCTACGTCGGTTACTTGCGGCGAAAGACCGAAGCGGAGGGGGAGCCGAGGCTGATCCACACGGTGCGGGGAGTGGGCTACGTCCTGAGGGAAACGCCCCCGTGATCGAACCGGGTCTCGAAGAGGACCCGAGGGGAACGCGGTGGGGCACCCGCCGGTTCTCGCTGCGCGGCCGCGTGACGCTGCTGGCCGCCGCCTGTGTGGCCGGCGCCGTCGCGCTGGTCTCGCTCGGCGCGTACATGGTCGTCTCCAGCAACCTCTACCAGCAGCTGGACGCCGGCCTGCTCGCCCGCGCGCAGGCCGCCGTCGCGTCGCCGCTGGTGCAGACCCAGCTGCGGCAGGTCCCCGGTGCCTTCCTGGCCAGCGCGGACCTGCAGATCGGCCAGCTGAGCGCCGCACCGACCGTCGGCGACGCGATCATGACCTACCCGAGTTCGGGTTCGCCGCCGCCTTTCGGCGCGGACGAACTGGCCGTCGCCAACGGCGAATCGGAGCAGTCGCTGCGGACCGACTTCGCCACCGACAGCCGGGTGATCGCGCTGTCGACCAGGCACGGCGAAGCCATCGTGCTGGCCCAGTCGATGAAGCCGACGAAGCGCACGCTGAACGAGCTCGCGCTCGTCCTGTTCCTGATCGGCGGCGCGGGCATCCTGGTCGCCGCCGGAGCCGGGACCGCCGTCGCGCGTGCCGGCCTGCGCCCGGTCGACAGGCTGACCTCGGCGGCCGAGCGCGTCGCCAAGACCGGTGACCTGCGGCCGATCCCGGTGAGTGGGGACGACGAGCTCGCGCGGCTCACGCAGAGTTTCAACACCATGCTCGGCACGGTCGCGGATTCTCAGGAACGGCAACGCCAGCTCGTCGCCGATGCCGGGCATGAGCTGCGGACACCGCTGACGTCACTGCGCACCAACCTCGAGCTGCTGCTCGCGGCGAGCAAGCCGGGCGCGCCTCCGCTGCGCAACGAGGACCGCGTGGACATCATCGCGGACATCAGCGGGCAGCTGGACGAGCTCACTCAGCTCATTGGCGACCTGGTCGAGCTGGCCAGGCAGGACGAGCCGCGCGAGCGCTTCGAGCGGGTCGAGCTGCTGGAGGTCGTGGAGCGCGCGCTGGATCGGGCGCGGCGCCGCGCCGGGGAGATCAACTTCGACGTCTCGCTGGAGCCGTGGGTGCTCACCGGCGACAACAGCTCCCTGGAACGCGCGGTGCTGAACCTGCTGGACAACGCGGTCAAGTTCTCGCCGCCCGCGTCGACGGTGTGGGTGCGGCTGTACCCGCTGGGCGACGGCACCGCGGTCGTCGAGATCGCGGACGCCGGGCCGGGTATCGCCGAGGAGGATCTGCCGAAGGTGTTCGACCGGTTCTACCGCTCGCAGGAGGCGCGGACGCTGCCCGGTTCGGGGCTCGGCCTCGCGATCGTCAAGCACGCGGCCGAGCGGCACGGCGGCGCGGTGTACGCGTCGCGGGCGCCGGAGGGTGGTGCGCTGATGACGATCCGGCTGCCGGGGGCGCCTGGCTGAGCGCGTTGGAGAAGATTGGCGCGTGACTGAGGAAACCAGGCTCCTGGTTCGCCGGGTGACCGTCTCGGCAGGGGCCGGGGCTGTCCTGGGCACGGCATGGGTCGGGCTGGCAGAGCTGCTGACGCGTGGCGGGCTCGACCACGTGGTGTTGATCGTTCTGGCTCTGTATGCGGTGCGGATCGTGCTGGCCGTGCTCGCCTGGCCGCTCCTGTCGCTGCTGCGGGTGCGGCCGGCCGGGATCGTCGCGTTGCTCGCGCCGGTGATCCTGATCGGGTTCATCTCGCTGTACAGCCGTGCGGACCTGCGGTTCGGGGGCGATCCCGAGCTGGCCGGACAGGTCGCGACGATCGTCATCGCCGCGCTCGCCTACGCGGTAGCGGCGCTGGTCAGCGCGCCGGGCCTCGCTGATCGAAGGCGGCTCCTGATCGGTTTGCTCGTGATCGTGGCGATTCTGTTTCCATGGATTGCCTTCGGATAACCGACCCGCGGTTCCGGGGGCGGCGCGGCCCGTCGTGGCCGAAGATCGCCGGCATGCTGGACAAGCGGCTGTACCTCGCCACCGCGGGCACGGGCCTCGTGCTGGCGTTCGGCTGGACGCGGATGCCCAAGATCGAGCAGAGCCGGTGCGGCGACCTGGGGCTCGGCTGCGCGGGGCTCGACCTGATCGTGGTGCCGGGCGCGCTGTTCCTCGCGGCCCTGCTCACCTGGGGCATCCTCGCCGCTGCGGGCGTCGGCCGTCCCTGGCTCGTCGCGCTGCTGATGCCGTTCCCGGTGTTCACACTGGTCTTGACCGTTCTCGACGAGACGACCGAGCTTGCCTCGACCCCGGTCAAGCTGCTGTTCCTCGTCGCGGTCGTGTTCGGGTACGTTTTCGCCGCGCTCCTGTCCGATGGGCGGGTGGCCGTCAAGCGCCGGGTGGCCGCCGCGGTGCTCGTGGCTGTGGTGCTCGGTGGGGAGCTGCTGGCGCGCCACTCCGGCTGACCAGGAGTTTCGAGGTTCACCCTGATCGACCCCTCGCCCGGCATGTTGAATCGTGTAGGATTTTGTGTAGTTGGGGTGGACGATCGGACGGAGTGGCGGTGCTCGCGCGGCAACGACAGGCGGTGATCCTCGAAGAGGCGCGCCGGACCGGCGCGGTCCGGGTCAGTGATCTCGTGACCAGGCTCGGCGTGTCCGACATGACGGTACGCCGTGACCTGGACGTGCTCGCCGGGCGTGGCCTGGTCGAGAAGGTCTACGGTGGCGCGACCTCGGTGGTCGGCAAGAGCACCGACGAGCCGGGGTTCGAGGCCAAGTCCGTACGCCAGCGCGCGCAGAAAGACGCCATCGCCGAGCTCGCCGCGACCCTGGTCCGGCCCGGCACCGCGATCGGCATCTCCGCGGGCACCACGACGTGGACTCTGGCCAGGGCGCTCGACGCGATCCCCGGCCTCACCATCGTGACGAACTCGATCCAGGTCGCCGACGTGCTGCGAAGCTCGAGCCAGCCCGAGCGCACCGTCGTACTGACCGGCGGCGTCCGGACGCCGTCGGACGCCCTGGTCGGGCCGGTCGCCGTGCAGAGCCTGCGCTCGCTGCACCTGGACGCCGTGTTCCTCGGCGTCCACGGGATGGCCGACGGGCCCGGGTTCACCACGCCGAACCTCACCGAGAGCGAGACCAACCGCGCGCTGGTGGAGGCCGGGCGCAAGCTCGTCGTGCTGGCCGACCACACCAAGTGGGGCACGGTCGGGATCTCCACCATCGCCGGGCTCGACGAAGCCGACGTCGTGGTCAGCGACGACGGGCTGTCCGAGGCCGCGAGAGAGACGCTGACCGAGCAGGTAGGGGAACTGATGGTCGCCGAGACGGCGGAAACGATCGAGGCTGAAGAAGCGTGAAGCGCACCGTAAGGCACCTGGCCGATGGCCGGGAGATCATCTATTTCGACTCTCCTGGCGCGCCCGAACGGCTCGCCGAGGACACCCGTGACCTGCCGCCGGTCTCGGCCGCGTCGGAGATCCGGCTGGACCCGCTGACCGGCGAGTGGGTCGCGATGGCCGCGCACCGGCAGACCCGCACGTACAAGCCGCCGGCCGATCTGTGCCCGCTGTGCCCGACCAAACCGGGCAAACCGAGCGAGATCCCCGAGGCCGACTACGACGTGGTCGTCTTCGAGAACCGCTTTCCCTCCTTCGCCGAGGACGTGATCGGCGAGTCGTCCACCGTGGACGGGCTGGGGCTGGTGCAGACCGCGCCGGGCCGTGGGCGCTGCGAGGTCGTGTGCTTCACCAGCGACCACGACGGCTCCTTCGCCGAGCTGACCGCCAAGCAGGTCCGGGCCGTCGTGGACGCCTGGGCCGACCGCACCACGGACCTGTCCGCGGTGCCCGGCGTCGAGCAGGTCTTCCCGTTCGAGAACCGCGGCGAGGAAATCGGCGTCACGCTCTCGCACCCGCACGGCCAGATCTACGGCTACCCGTTCGTCACGCCGAAGACCGCGCGCATGCTCGACGTCGCCCGCGCCTACCAGGCCGAACACGGCCGCCCGGTGCTCGGTGACGTGCTGGCCGCCGAACAGAAGTCCGGTGCGCGCGTGGTCGTCGAGGGCAAGCACTGGACGGCGTTCGTGCCGCCGGCCGCACGCTGGCCGGTGCAGGTCCAGGTCGTGCCCCACCGGCAGGTGCCGGACATCCCGGCGCTCACCGAAGCCGAGCGAGACGACTTCGCCGACGTCTACCTCGAGGTGCTGCGACGCTGCGACGCGCTGTACGACCGGCCGCTGCCCTACATCGCGGCCTGGCACCAGGCGCCGGTGCGCACCGACCGTGAGCTGAGCTGGCTGCACCTGGAGTTGTTCTCCGTGCTCCGGGCCAAGGACAAGCTGAAGTACCTGGCCGGGTCCGAGTCGGGGATGGCGGTGTGGGTGAACGACGCCACGCCGGAGCAAATCGCCCAACGGCTCCGGGCGGCGCTCTAGCTCGGCATACTCATCTTCGATGCACAGGTTCGTTTCAGGAACCTCTCAGGACCGTCCATCAAGGTGAAGACATGACCGAGAACGACCCCAGTGCGAGCCGCCCCGCGGACGCCTCGCCCGGCCAGGAGGCCACGCAGAGCAGCTGGGCCGGGAGCCCGTATGCCGAGCACGGTGCTGCCGCACCCGACTCCGGGCCGACGCCGCAGTATCCGGCCACTGGTGAGCCGTCCTACCACGCCGTGACCGGCGCCGATCCGTCGTACGGGGCGCCGAACCCGTGGGCTCCCACCGGGGCGCAGAGCACCGCGCAGAGCGTCTACCCGCCGCCGAGCCCGTACGCCGCGCCCGGCGTGGGCGGCGACACCTCGATCTACAGCACCCAGGCTCCGCCGAAGCCCGCGCGATCCGGTGGCAAGCTGCTCGCCGGTGTCGCCGTGGTCGCGCTGCTGGTCGGCGGCATCGCCGGGGGCACGGTCGGGTACCTGACCTCGGGTTCGGAAAACGGCCCTGGCACCAACGCGCTCGACGCGCCGAAGCCCGCCCAGCAGACGGGCAACGCGCCGGCCGGGTCGATCGAATCGGTCGCGCAGAAGCTGTCGCCGAGCGTGGTCGAGCTCCAGGTCTCCGGGCAGTCGCAGGCCGGTGAGGGCTCCGGGTTCGTGATCAGCACCGACGGCTACATCCTGACCAACAACCACGTCGTGGAGGTCGCCGCGAACGGCGGCCAGATCCAGGCTGTGTTCCAGGACGGCAAGAAGGCGCCCGCGAAGGTGATCGGGCGCGACCCGACGACCGACATCGCGGTGGTCAAGGTCGACAATGTGAACGGGCTGATCCCGGTCGACATCGGCCGGTCCGACGACCTGCGCGTCGGCCAGCAGGTGGTCGCCATCGGCTCGCCGTTCGAGCTGGCCGGCACGGTCACCTCGGGCATCGTCAGCTCGCTGCACCGGCCGGTGCGGGCGGGCGGCAGCAGTGGCGACCAGACCACGGTGATGGACGCGGTCCAGACCGACGCGGCGATCAACCCCGGCAACTCGGGTGGCCCGCTGGCGAACATGTCCGGCCAGGTGATCGGGATCAACTCCGCGATCTACAGCCCGCAGTCGTCCAGCCAGGGCGGCGGTTCCGAGGGCGGCAACGTCGGCATCGGCTTCGCCATCCCGATCGACCAGGCCCGCCGCACCGCGGACACGATCATCAAGACCGGCCAGGCCGTCCAGACCTACATCGGCGCGACGGTCAAGCCCGCGGCCAACGGCGGCGCCGAGATCGGCACGGTCAACCCGGGGACTCCGGCGGAGAAGGCCGGTCTCAAGTCGGGCGACGTCGTCACCAAGATCGACGACCGCACCATCGACTCGCCGGACACGCTGATCGCGGCGATCCGCACCCGGGCGCCGGACGAGAAGGCGAAGTTCACCCTGGCCGACGGCCGGGTGATCGAGGTGACCCTCGGCGGACAGCCGGTCACGCCCAACTGATCCCCTCAAGACGCTCGGCCGCAGTGCGCGGCCGAGACCAGCTTTGGCTCGACCCCCGCATTCCGGGGCCGGACCCACAGAGGCCACGCGCGACCCAGGCATTCGCTGCCGGTCGCGCGTGGCCGCTTTTATGGGCGGGGACGCGTGATACGGCCGTACAGTGCGGTGAGCACGACCAGCAGCCAGACCGCGGCGACGGTCAGGATGAGGCCCAGCGCGGTGTTGCCGTCGTGCAGGCCCGGTTCCGGTGGGGTGCCGTATGTGCGCCAGAGCAGCGGAAACGCCAGGACGGCCAGGATCGCCGTCGCGACCGTGCCCGCGATCACCGGGGTTTTCCACGGCGGCGGGACGATCCGGCTCAGCACCAGGCCGGTGACCGCCGTGACGGGCGCGATCAGGGCGTCGTTCACCACGGGGGCGCCGACGATCCAGAAGGCCGTGCCGAAGACGTCCGGGCGCAGCGGGAAGGCGTAGTCGGCGAACAGCAGCGCGCCCCAGACCAGCGCGGCGAGGCCGGGCAGCGCCAGGAGCAGGCGGGCGGTCTTCACAGCGCCTCCAGTTTCGTGACCCATTTCGTCTGTAGGACGCCGGGGCGGTTCGGCGCGATGATCCGGCACGGGAAGCCGTGGTCGAGGTCGAGCACGTCGCCGTTGAGCTCCAGCGCGAGCAGCGTCAGGTCGTCGGAGGTGTGCTCGCCCGGGAGCTCGCTCGCGCCGTACAGCCCGGAACGCTCCAAAGAGGACACTCGCAGCGAGGTTCCCGGTTTGCTGCCAACGGCGTTCAAGAACGTCGGCAGCGAGACGCCGCGCCAGACCGCTGACTGACTCCAACCTTCCACGCAGGCGATGGGCAGCTCCGCCGTCGTCTGCGGCAGTTGTCGGAGATCAGCGAGGGAGAACGTCCTCGTGCCGCCTGGCGTGACTACCGACAGCCGCCAGTTCGCGTCGGTCCGCTGGATGCCGGCGGCCGCGGCGGTGCGGTTCACCGGGAGTCCCTGCGTGCCCTTGTTCGTCCGCCAGGAGAGGCCGGAAACGTTGCGCAGCAAGGGAACCGTGGCGCCTGCGGTGGCGACGACCGAAACCCCGGTCACCAGCCAGGTCGTGCGGAGAAAACCACGCCGGGACAGGCCGGACGCCGGTGGTTCCGGCTCGGCGGTGCGGCTCAGCGCCCGGCGGACGACCGGGAGTTTCACCGCGATGTGCACCAGGATCGAGCCGATCGCCAGCCACGCGACGGCGTAATGCACCTGCGGGAAGTAGAAGTTCCAGGGGTAGTTCTGCGCGACGTTCAGCAGGCCCGTGCTCAGCTCGAAGAACGCGGATCCGGACAGCACCAGGATCGACAGCCGTTCCAGCGCGTGCGGCAGGGACCGGACAAGCGGCCTGCCGAACAGCTTCGGGTAGACGCTCCACAGCTTCGCGAGCAGCAGCGGGATCGACGCGATGCCGGAGATGACGTGCAGGCCCTGCGTGACCTGGTAGAGCCCGACCGGCCGGCTCGGCCAGAAGAACCACGACGGCGGGTGCTGGATGAGGTGGCTGATCAGGCCGGTCAGGAAGCAGACGCTGAACGTGACCGCCAGCGCCAGGCCGATCTTCGACGTGACGCGCTCCGAGTGCGCGGCGGCCTTGAACTGCTCCTCCCTGGGAATCGGCAGCTTTTCGGCCCGCGCACGCAACTCCTTGAGCCGGATCATGACTTCTCCAGCCGTGCGAACCAGCGGTGGCCGCGCTGGTTCGTCCAGTCGACGCGGAGATCGGCTTCCGCGGCCACTTCGGCGATCGCGTCGGCGCCGACCCACGCCCAGCTGAACCAGACGTCCGTCTGTCCCGGCCGCAGCCGGACACGCTCGTGGCGGATGCCGTGTCCTTCCAGTTCGACCAGGATGTCCCCGACCGGCGCGATCAGCTCGGCCGTGCGGCGCAGCAGCGCCACGGGGTCGCCGCCGATGCCGATGTTGCCGTCGGCCAGCAGGACGTGACGCCAGCGGCCTTCGCCGGGGATCCGGTCGAAGACACTGCGGTGCAAGGCGATCGCACCACGCTGGTGGGTCAGCCGGACGGCGGTCCGGGAGCTGTCGACGCCGAGCGCGGCCACTCCGCGCGCGGTGAGCGCCGCGGTCAGGCGGCCCGGTCCGCACCCGATGTCGAGCGTGGGGCCGGCGCAGGCGTCGAGCAGCACGCCGTCGCCCTCGTGACAGCCGTTGCTCCAGCGGTCGACCGGGAGCTCGATGCGCCCGCCGTTCGCCAGCTCCAGCCAGCAGTGGTGGCCGAGCAGGCCGTGGTCGAACTCGTGCCCGGTGAGCGTCGCGGTCATCGGGCGACCACCTCGCGCACGACCTCGACGGCCCGCGCGAACCGTCCGTGCGGGTGCTCGGCGGCCACCCGGCGGGCGTCCGCCATGGTGTCCACATCGGACAGTGTGGGCAGTGTGCCGGGTTGGAGACCGGCGGCTTTCAAAGCTTGCAACGTGCGGTTTCCGGTGTCGTCGCGAGACATCGGTACGCCGGCGAGGGCCTGAGCGTGCCGGGGATCGGCCAGGCCTAGCGCCCACCAGCCGCCGTCCTCGGCCGGACCCAGCACCGAGTCGGACCGGCCGGAGCGGACCGGTTCGATCGCCGCGGCCAGGAGATCCGCGCTGACCTGCGGGGTGTCCATGCCGATCTGCAGTACCGGCAGTCCCGCGCGCACGGCGGCAGTGTCGGCGTGCGCATTGGCCAGCCGGGCACCGAAATCCCAGCCACGCTGGGCGATCACGATGGTGCGGCGCAGCGCGTCAGCGATTTCGGCGCCGCGCGTGGCCGTGCCGAGGTCTCCGGTCATCGCGACGACGACGGCCGCGTCCTCGAGGGCGGTCGCCGCGTCCAGGGTGTCCAGCAGGGCGGCCGCGGCGATCCCGGCGGCCTGCTCGGGTGTCGCGGGCGGGCAGAGCCGGGTCTTGGCGAAGCCGGGGACCGGAGCCTTGGCGACCACCAGCAGGCAGAAACGGGGGTTCATCGGGCGAGCACCCGCCCGAAGTCGCGGATCGCGCGCAGCGTGCCCTTCAGCGAGCCGGAGACCTTCGACTTCGTGCCCTTCGCGCGTTCGCTGTAGCGGACGTCGAACTCGCTGACCTGCCACCCTGCTCGCTGCGCCTTGATCAGTAGTTCCAGGGGGTAGCCGAACGCGCGATCGGTGACGCCCAGCGCGAGCAAGGCGCGCCGATCCGCGACGCGCAGCGGCGCGATGTCCCGGACCGGCAGGCCGCGGCTGCGCAGCATCAGCGCCAGCACGGCGTTGCCCACCCGCGCGTGCCACGGCCAGACGCCCGGCCCGGTCGGCACCCGGCGTCCGACGGCGAGGTCCGCGCCCGCCCGGACCACGGCCACCAGTCCGGGCAGTTCGGCGAGGTCGAGGGAACCGTCGGCGTCGGCGAAACACACGATGTCGGCCGTCGCGGCTTCGAGACCGGCGTGGACGGCGGCGCCGTACCCGCGGCGGGGTTCGTGGATCACCTTGGCGCCGAGGGCGGCCGCCACCTCCGGTGAGCCGTCGACGGAACCGTTGTCGACGACGATGGCCCGGTAGCCGGCGGGGAGCGCGGCCAGTACGCCGGGCAGCGCGGCCGCCTCGTCGAGGCAGGGGAGGACTACGTCTACTCCGAAGTCAATCACGCGATGCACCGTAAGTCCGGTATGGACGGTGAGAAACCCTTGCGGTGCTTACCGAATCCTGACATCGAAAGAGTTCTTACCGGCTCGTTACGGATGCGCTTCCGGCGGCGCTCCACGGCGTTTCGGGCGTTATGGTGCCGGTAATGAGCGAGCCGACCACGGCTGCCCGGCTCGCCGAGCCGCCGAGCCCTCCTGAACCCCATCGGCCCGTGCGCCGCGCCGGCCGGGCCGATCTCCTGGCCGTCGTGGCGGCCGTGCTCCTCGTGGGTGCGGCCGCCGCGGTCGGCTTGTACTACAACCGGCCCGGCTCGGGCGTGGTCATCTTCGTTTCGGCGCCACCACTGTTCGCCGACTGGCTGCCGCACGTCGGCCCCGGCTCGGTGTTCGCCGTGCTGATCGCCGCCGCGGTCGTGCTTTGGGGACCCGCGCTCGTCGCTCGGCTGTCCTGGCGCCGCGCCCTCGCCGTGGGCTATCTGGCGTCGCTCGCGTGGATCTTCTCGCTCGCGATGGTCGACGGCTGGGCGCGGGGGTTCGCCGGGCACCTCACCATCCCGCAGGAGTACCTGCACGAGGTCCCCGGGATCACCGACATCCCGCGATTCCTGCGCGAGTTCTCCTCGAGGATCCTCGACTTCCAGCCGGACTCCTGGACCACGCACGTCTCCGGGCACCCGCCCGGCGCGACCCTGGTGTTCGTCTGGCTGGACCGGCTGGGGCTGCATGGTGGCGCCTGGGCGGCCACCGCCGTTGTATTGGTGGGCGCACTGGTCGCGGTCGCCGTCCCGGTCACGATCTCGTTGCTCGGCCGGGCCGAAGCCGCACGTTCGGTCCTGCCGTTCGCGGTGCTGACCCCGGGTGCGGTGTGGATCGGCGTCTCGGCGGACGGGCTGTTCGCCGGGGTGACGGCCACCGGGATCGCGCTGCTGGCGTTGTCCGCCGTGTCGCGCGGCCGTTGGTACGCCGTCCCGGCCGGGCTCGGGGCCGGGTTGCTGCTCGGCTTCGGCATCTTTCTGTCCTACGGCCTGGTTTTGCTTGGGCTCGTCGCGCTGGCGGTCGCGGTGCTGGGCAGGCGGTGGCGGGCCTTCGGGTTGGCACTCGCGGGGGCGCTGGCGGTGGTGGCGGCGTTCGCGCTGGCCGGGTTCTGGTGGCTCGACGGCTACCACCTGGTGGTCGAGCGGTACTACCAGGGCGTCGCGCTGGTGCGGCCCTATTCGTACTGGGTGTGGGCCGACCTGGCGGCGGTTTGCATCGCCTGCGGCCCGGCCGTCGTGGCTGCTGTTCGGCGAGGGGTGGCCACCGCCTTCCTGCCGAAGCGGAGCCTGCTCACCGACGCGGTCGTGCTGATCGGGCTCGCCGCACTGGTGGCGATCGTGTTCGCCGACGTCTCGGGCCTGTCGAAGGCGGAGACCGAGCGGATCTGGCTACCGTTCGGGGTGTGGTTGCTGCCGATGACGGCGCTGCTGCCGCGCGGGCGGGGCTGGCTGGCCGCGCAGGCGGTCACGGCGCTGGCCGTCAACCATCTGCTGCTGACAGGCTGGTGAGGAGACCGATGAACGGACAGGCGGGCCGGGTGCTCGTGGTCGACGACGACGAGACGGTGCGCGACGTCGTCCGCCGTTACCTCGAGGTCGCCGGGTTCACCGTCGACGTGGCCGGGGACGGTACCGACGGGCTGGCGAAGTTCGCCGCCGCTTCGCCGGACCTCGTGGTGCTCGACGTGATGATGCCGGGACTCAACGGGCTCGAGGTGTGCAAGCGGCTGCGCCAGGTGAGCCAGGTGCCGATCGTCATGCTCACCGCGCTCGGCGAGGAGGAGAACCGGATCGCCGGGCTCGAGCTCGGCGCCGACGACTACGTGACGAAACCCTTCAGCCCCAAGGAACTCTCGCTGCGGGTGGCGTCCGTGCTGCGCCGCGCGCGGATGCCCCTGCCGTCTTCGGCGCCCGAACTCGTGGACGGCAACCTGCGGCTGCAGATGACCGCCCGGCACGCGACCCTCAACGGCGCCGAACTTCCGTTGACGACAAGGGAGTTCGACCTGCTGGCGTTCTTCCTCGCGCACCCCGGCGTCGCGTATTCGCGGGCCGACCTGCTGGAAAAGGTGTGGGGCTGGGACTTCGGTGATCAGTCCACTGTGACCGTCCACGTGCGACGGTTGCGCGAGAAGATCGAGCAGGACCCGGCGAAACCGATGCGGGTGGCGACCGTGTGGGGCGTCGGCTACCGCTACGACCGGGGGCAGCCGTGATCGAGCCCAATGAACCCTTCGGTGCGATGCTGACGCACCTGTGGCACATCCTGCCGCTGGCGCTGCTGTTCTCGTTGCCGGTCGCTGCTTTGGGCGGCGTCGTGCTGTACGTGCTCCGGCGCGGTTCGCTGGCTTCGACGCTGACTGTGCTGGTGCTGATCCCGGTGCTGTCCACGCTGGTCGGCGTGCTCGGCATCAGCGGATTCATGTTCACCCCGGCGCTGACCACGATGGCGCTGGTCTGCGTGCTCGTCGCGCTGGTGACGGTCCCGGCGGCGATCGTGCTCGGCCGCGCGATCGCGCGCCGCAGTGTCTGGGAGCGCGAGGCGCGAGACCGCGAGCGCGCTGCCGAGGCGTCCCGGCGCGAACTGGTCGCCTGGATCAGCCACGACCTGCGGAGCCCGCTGGCCGGGATCCAGGCGATGGCCGAGGCGCTGGCCGACGGCGTGGTGTCCGAACGCGGCGAGGTCGCCGACTACGCCCAGCGGATCAGCGGCGAGACCAGGCGGCTCTCCGGCATGGTCGGCGACCTGTTCGAGCTGTCCCGGATCACCGCCGGCGCGCTGGAACTGACGATGTCCGCGGTGCCGCTGCGCGACGTCGTGAGCGACGCCGTCGCCGCGCAGACCCCGATCGCCGAACGCAAACGCGTGCACGTGCTGGCGCACGCTTCGACGTGGCCGATCGTGACCGGCAGCGACCCCGAGCTGGCGCGGATCGTGCGGAACCTGGTGTCCAACGCGATCCGCCACACCCCGCCGGACGGCACGGTGGCGGTCCAGATCGGCGTCGACGGCGACGAAGCCCTCCTGGCCGTGGACGACTCCTGCGGTGGCATCCCGGACGACGAGATCGGCCGCGTCTTCGACGTCGCCTTCCGCGGTACTGCTGCCCGGACGCCGGAGCGGGGTGGCGCGGCCAGCGGGGGTGGGCTCGGGCTGGCCATCGCGAAGGGGCTGGTGGAGGCGCACCGAGGGCGGATCGGGGTGCACAACCACGGGCCGGGGTGCCGCTTCGAGGTCCGGCTGCCCCTCGCGATGCCGTAGTCGACCACGGATGATTGAACTGACGAGGAGCAGGCGATGACGGGATACACGCGCTGAGCAGACGTGCGTGCGCACCACGTCGAGCGAGCCGGCGGCGAGTCTGCGATCGAACTTGGCAAGGCCGAACTCTTGGCCGAGGTGAGGGGGACCTCGTCTCGTGAGTGTTCCGGCCGGTTCTAACCGGCCGCGCCACTCACGAGTCCTAGGCCTTCACGGGGTCGCGAAGCTCGGCGGTGGCGAACTCCGCGATGCCCTCGGCGAAGCCGACCTGGGCGCTGAAGCCGAGCAGCTCGCGCGCTCGTGCCGGGTCGGCGACGACGTGCCGGACGTCGGCGGGGCGTGCGCCGCCGACCACGACGGGCGGTGGGCCGTCGCAGGCCTTGGCCAGTTCCGAAGCCAGTTCGCCCACCGTGTGCGGGGTGCCGGAGCAGACGTTCAGTGGCGTGATGTCGCCCGCAGGGCCGGAGGCGTGCAACGCCAGGACGTTCGCCCGCGCGACGTCGTGGACGTGCACGAAGTCGCGCTGCTGCCGGCCGTCCTCGAGCACGTGGGGAGCCTCGCCGCGCGCGAGCGCCGACCGGAACAGCGACGCCACCCCGGCGTACGGCGTGTTCTGGGGCATTCGCGGGCCGTAGACGTTGTGGTAGCGCATCGCCCAGACCGTGCCGCCGGTCTGGCGTGCCCACGCCCCGGCCAGGTGCTCCTGCGCGAGCTTCGTCGCCGCATACGTGCTGCGTGGGTTCAGTGGCGCGTCTTCGGGGACGAGCAGCCAGCTCAGCGAGGATCCGCAGAGCCCACAGGTCGGCTCGAAGCGTCCGGCGTCCACATCGGACGCGCGGCGGGGCGAGGGCGGGACCACGCCGTGCTCGGGACAGGCGTAGCGGCCCTCGCCGTAGACCACCATCGACGAGGCCAGCACCAGTCGTTGAACGCCTGCCGCGTGCATCGCGGCCAGGACCACCGCGGTGCCGTAGTCGTTGTGCAGGGCGTACGAGGGCGCGTCGGACGGGTCGACGCCGTGCCCGACCACCGCCGCCTGGTGGCACACCGCGTCGACGTCGTGGAGGAGCTCCGCGACGATCTCGGTGTCAGTCACGTCGCCGCGCAGGAACCGGTGCCTGCGGGTGTAGCCCGGTGGCGTCCGTGAGCCGTGGGCGGTGGACAGCAGGTTGTCCAGCACCACGACTTCGTCGCCCGAATCGGCCAGCAGGTCGGCGATGTGGGAGCCGATGAACCCGGCCCCGCCGGTAACCAGTACGCGCACGCCTCGACGCTAGGCGTTCGCCAGGCCCGGCGCCGGGCCTGGCGCGATCACGTCACTGAATCGTCAGGAATCGCCGGGCGCCCCCGGACACTTGATCCGGAAACCGACTACGGTGGGCGCCATGGAACGGAGTGCACAACGGCTTGGCCGCGCCCTCGTCGTCATCGTGGACGATCGCGTCGCGCACGGCGAACACGAGGACAGCACCGGCCCCTTGGTCACCGAACTGCTTGAAGAGGCGGGCTTCATCGTCGACGGCGTCGTGGTCGTCGAGGCCGAGACCGCGGGTATCCGCAACGCGCTCAACACCGCGGTGATCGGCGGTGCCGACCTGGTGATCACTGTCGGCGGCACCGGCGTGCTCCCGCGTGACCGCACCCCTGACGCCACCGCCGGCGTGCTCGACCGGCCGATCCCGGGCATCAGCGAGGCCATCCGCGCCTCCGGGCTGGCCGCGGGCGCGGTCGACGCTGGGATCTCGCGCGGCCTCGCCGGCGTGTCCGGCAGCACCCTGGTGGTCAACCTCGCCGGCTCGCGGTCCGCGGTCCGCGACGGCATGGCGACCCTGACCTCGCTCGTCCCGCACGTGATCGACGAGCTTTCCGGCATCGAAGAGGTCTGACCGGGTGCCGGACGGCCCGGATCTCGACGAGATCGAGGCTTACTTCGCCGGGATTCTCGACGGGACCATCACCCGTGACGCCGCTGACCGGTGGGCCGGTCGCTGGGTCGTCGGCGACGATGACGACTTCGACGAGCTGCGGTGGTGGGCGTTGGGCCTGCTGTACGGCATCGACCTCACGCACAGCCCTGGCGAGGACTACCTGCACGACGACGGGCAGGTTCAGGGCTGGCTCGACGAGCTGAGGGCCCGCCGCTCCTAACTCCACTCTGGACTTGTCAAACAGCGTGGGACGATGGGGGCATGCCCGGCGAAAAGCGTGCCCCCCAGGCCGGCGGCGAAGACCGCCGCCGGCTTGACCGCGTCTTCGGGGACGTCCTGCCCGAGACCACCGCCGACGAACGCGACCCCGACCAGCGCACCGGACATCCGGACGACTGGTACCGGGAGAACCGGCCGCCGCACCACGACCGCTGAGGCTTCAGTTGCGCCCGTTCTGCTGGGCGCGCAGCAGGTCACGGATCTCGATGAGCAGCTCGACGTCGGTCGGCTCGGCAGGGCCCGGCTCTTCGCCGCGCTTGCGCCGCTCCTGCAGGTGCTTGACCGGCAGCACGATCACGAAGTAGACGACGGCCGCCACGATCACGAAGTTGATCGCCGCGTTGATCACGCCGCCGAAGTCCATGAACGTCGTCTCGTTCGAGCCGAGGATCTCGGAAGCCGAGCCCCTGCGCCGCGTCCGAGCCGCCGATCGCGTTGATCAACGGCTTGATCAGGCCCGTGGTGAACGCCGTGACGATCGAGGTGAACGCCGCGCCGATGACCACCGCCACCGCGAGGTCCACGACGTTGCCGCGCATGAGGAAGTCCTTGAAGCCTTTGAGCACGCTGCTCTCCTTGAGACCGGGGACGGTGCCACCGCCCATGGGTTCCACCGGGGATGCCGTCACCCGACGATGGCGGGCACGGCCTAGCGGAGAGTAACGGTTACCGGACGCTCCAGTGAGATGGCGGCGACTTGTGTCGCGACCCCGGACGGCAGCGCCAGCAGGACCAGTGGTCCCTTGCCCGGTGGCCCGAGTGCCCTGCCCGCCTGGGCCTCCGGAGCGCTGACCGTCACCACGGTGGCTTGGCTGGCCAGCACGGACGGCACCGTGTCACCTTGGGCTGCCGCCACGACGTCGACCCGCTGGCCCGGCCGCAGGAGCTCGGCGATCGCCGCGTCGGCGAGCCGGACGGGCACGGTGGCCGTCGCCGGATCAGCTGAGCCGGGGATGCTGCCCGCGAGCCGGACGTCGGTGATGGGTTCACCCGCCCTCGCCGCGCCGGACAGGAGCCTGCCTTCGGCGGCCTCGAACGTGCTCAGCGCGCCGGCCGGGCGGACGCCGTCGGGAACGTCCGCGAGCCTGAGGTCGGCCGCGTGCAGGGTCGTGCCGGAGGCCAGGTCATGGCCGGCGACCAGCGTCGGCGTCGCGGGGGCGCCGCGAGCCGAGGCGGGATGAAAGAGCAGCAGGGAGCCGACGGTCAGCAGGCACGCGGAGAGCCAGCGCCGGAGCAGTCGAGCTCGGCGTCCCTGCAGCCAGGTCAGGTCGGGCAGGTGGAGCTTCAGGACGTCCACGGTGGGTCCCCTTCGTCGGATCCGGCGGGCTTCGTGCCGCACAAGATCGACGCTAGGACGGGCCGCCGGGTCGCCGGAAGGGGCGAACCCGCGGCCTGTGGACAACCGGGGGGATGTGGATGGATCCGAGCCTCAGGAGGCCGCGGCCGCCGTTTTTGTCGTACCCGAGGAGGAGGATGTCGCGCTCGGCGTCGAGCTGCTCGAGTCCGAGGAGGGCTTCGTCTCGGACTTCGTCTCGGTCTTGGCGGGCGTGGCGGTGGTGCTGGCCTTGGACTCCCGCGAGTCCGTGCGGTAGAAACCGCTGCCTTTGAAGACCACGCCGACGGAGCTGAAGACCTTGCGCAGCACGCCGGAGCACTGCGGGCACACGGTCAGGCTGGGGTCCGAGAACGACTGCACGGCTTCGAACCGGTGGTCGCATTCTTTGCAGGCGTACTGGTACGTAGGCACTGACCGCTCCTTCGCTGGCACTCGCTCGACATGAGTGCTAACCCGATTGTGCTTGAAAGCATTCCCCGAAAGCAATTCCTCGTTGCTCACATCGGCAGGTCCAGCACGCCTCGACCAGGGGTCAGGGCGCCCGTCATCAGCACGTCGTGAGGTTCTCCCGGCAGTCGCGCGACCAGCTCCTCGTCCCGGACGACGGCGAGCAGGGCCGCCCCGGCGGCGGCGAACACCAGCGAGCGATCGTAGTGGCCCGCGCCGCGCCCCAGCCGCACGCCCCGCTGGTCGACGGCCATCGCGGGGACCAGCACCAGCTCGGCCGAGCCGACCGCTTCGACGCCCAGACGGCCCCCGGTGGGCTCGAGGATGCCGCGCAGCCGCCCCGGTGACAGATCGCCGTCGTACTCGGCCCAGTCCAATGGTCCCGGTTCCGGCCGGATGATCGGGAGCAACACGCGCGCCCCGCCCTCGGCCAGCGCGTCGACCAGCGTCTTCGTGCCCGGTTCGGTACCGAAGGGCACATACGCGCACACCGTGCTGTAGTTCAGCGACGCAACGACGCTGACCAGCGCGGATGCTTCCTCGGCGTGGGCTTCGGCCGTCTGTTCCGCACGCGCGCGCGTGAGCAGGTTCCGCCACTCCGTCTTGCTCAGGTGCTCATTGCCCAGCTCATGCATGGGCTCACGTTAGGCTTTGCGCCCATGACGGGCGCCGCAACCACCAAGACGTTCAGAACCGCCATCGTGCCTGCAGCCGGGCTCGGCACACGCTTCCTCCCGGCGACGAAAGCTGTGCCCAAGGAACTCCTGCCGGTCGTCGACACACCGGGGATCGAGCTGGTCGCCGCCGAGGCCGCGGCCGCGGGCGCCGAGCGCCTGGTGATCGTCACCTCGCCGGGCAAGGAATCGGTCGTCAAGTACTTCGAACACCAGCCGGAGCTGGAAGAGAACCTGCAGGCCAAGGGCAAGACGGCACTCCTGGAGAAGGTTCGCCGCGGCCCCGATCTGCTCGCCGTCGAAACCGCCATCCAGGAGCAGGCGCTGGGCCTCGGCCACGCCGTCGCGCAGGCCGAACCGAACCTGCGCCCGGACGACGACGCCGTCGCGGTGCTGCTGCCGGACGACCTGGTGCTGCCCGCCGGCGTGCTCGACCGCATGTCCGCCGTCCGCGCGGAGTTCGGCGGCAGCGTGCTCTGCGCGTTCGACATCCCCAAGGCCGAGATCTCGCCGTATGGGGTGTTCGACGTCTCGGACACCGACGATCCCGACGTCAAGCGCGTGCACGGGATGGTCGAGAAGCCGAAGCCCGAAGACGCGCCTTCGACCTACGCCGCGGCCGGGCGTTACCTGCTGGACCGGGCGATCTTCGACGCCCTCAAGCGGATCACCCCGGGCTCCGGCGGCGAGCTGCAGCTGACCGACGCAGTCGCGCTGCTGATCACCGAAGGTCACCCCGTGCACATCGTCGTGCACCGTGGTGGCCGACACGACCTGGGGAATCCGGGTGGTTTTCTGCGCGCCGCGGTCGATTTCGCACTGGAAACGCCGGAGTACGGGCCATCTTTACGGGCGTGGTTGACCGAACGGATCGGGGCCGATCGCCCATGACAGACCTCGACGCGGTGCGGACCGAAGAAGCCGGCGCGTCCGCCGAGTTCCGCTCGGTGGACGCGCAGATCTCGATGACGCTCGACGCCGCCGTCCGGCCCCGGCCGGTGCGGGTGGCGATCTCCGAGGCGCAGGGGCTCCTGTGCGCCGAGGAGGTGGTCGCCGAGCACGCGCTGCCCGGGTTCGACCAGGCGGCCGTCGACGGCTACGCGGTCCGCAGCGTCGATGTCCGCACGGCCGGGCAGGAGCCGGTGCAGTTGCCGGTGGTCGGCGAGATCGCCGCGGGTTCCCGGCAGCCTCGGCGGCTCCAGCCAGGGCAGGCGGTGCGCGTGGACACCGGAGCGCCGCTGCCGACGCTCGCCGACGCCGTCGTCCCGCTCGGCTACACCGACGGGCACCAGGCACGCGTGACCGTGCACCGGTCGGTGCCCTCGGCGGGTTATGTGCGCCGGGCCGGGGAGGACGTCCAGATCGGGGACGTCGCGGTCCGCCGCGGCGACACGATCGGCTCGGCGCAGGTCGGCCTGCTCGCCGCGGTCGGGCGGGCGAAGGTGCTGGTCTACCCGCGGCCGCGGGTGTCGATCGTGTCGGTCGGCGACGAGCTGGTCGACATCGACCGGACGCCCTCGGTCGGGCAGGTCTACGACGTCAACTCCTACGCGCTGGCCGCGGCCGCGCGGGACGCGGGCGCCGAGGTCAGCCGGGTCGGCATCGTGCCGAGCGACCCGAAACGGCTGCGCGAGATCGTCGAGGGCCGGCTGCTGATGTCGGAGATCGTCGTGGTCGCGGGCGGTGCCGGTGGTGGTACCGGCGACGAGGTCCACGCGGCGCTGTCGGACCTCGGCCGGATCGACATGACCCGGGTCGCGATGCACCCCGGGTCCGTCCAGGGCTTCGGACGGCTGGGGCCGGACTCGGTGCCGACGTTCCTCATCCCCGGCAACCCGATGAGCGCGCTCGTGGTGTTCGAGGTACTGGTCAGGCCCCTGATCCGGGCCGCGCGCGGTACCCGCAACCCGCATCGCCGGATCGTCGGCGCGCGGCTGCTGTCGCCGATCACCTCGACGATGGGGCGGCGCGGCTACCTGCGTGGGCAGTTGCTGCGAGACGAGGCCAACGGCGAATACCTGGTCCAGCCGCTCGGCACGTCCGGGGCGCACCTGCTGGCGTCGCTCGCGGAGGCGAACTGCCTGATCAACGTGCCGGAGGAGATGACCGAGGTGCAGGCGGGCGACGAGGTCAAGGTGACCTTCCTGGCCCAGCGGGCGTAACGGGCGATGACTTCGGTGTCGGGCATCTCCTATCCGGTCGAGAGCAGGCATCCCGGCTGGCCCGCGCGCCTCGGGCCGCTGCGGGTGCCCGCCGGCGTCGTCGCGATCCGGCCGATCCGGCTGCGGGACGCCGGCGAGTGGAGCCGCATCCGGCTGCGCGACCGCGCGCACCTGGAGATGTGGGAGCCGACCGGGATCGGGCCCTGGCCCGAGCGCAACGCCTTCTGGTCGTGGCCCTCACAGTGGGCGGCGTTACGTTCGCTCGCGCGGCGCGGCCAGTGCCTGCCGTTCACGATCACGCTCGATGGCAGGCTCGTCGGGCAGGTCACCGTCGGTAACGTCGTCCGCGCGTCGCTGCGGTCGGCCTGGATCGGCTACTGGGTGTCCTCGGACGTCGTGCGCGGCGGGGTCGCGACGGCCGCGGTCGCGCTGGTGACCGATCACGCCTTCGCGGTGGCCGGGCTGCACCGGCTGGAAGCCACCGTCCGCCCGGAGAACAACCCCAGCCTGCGCGTTCTCGCCAAGGCGGGGTACCGGCAAGAGGGCCTGTTCGAGCGATATCTCGACGTCGACGGCGCCTGGCGTGATCATTTCTGCTACGCCCTCACCAAGGAAGAGACCGGCGAAGGCCTCGTCTCCCGGCTGATCGCACACGGGCGCGCCGAACACGCCTGAGGCGTGATTACCCATCCGGACTCCGGGGCGCGTTACCACATGCTGAGAGATTCACCTAATCCAGTGACTCTTTTCGCTTGTCGTATCCGGCGAGCCTCCGTCCGATCTGTTACTCCTGTGACTAGCGTGATTCATGGTGGAAGGATCGGGGGAGGTGACGGGAGATGCCCAGCTCCGTGATCATCGTCGCGCTCGCCGCGGCATGGCTCGTCGTGCTCGTGCCCATGGTGGCGCGTAAGCGTCAGCAAGTCGCGCGGACGGCCGACTCGGCGCTCGCGGCACGGGTGGTGCGAAGTGGCAGTGGACGCAACGAAGACCGGGAGGAATTCGCCATGTCCGAGAAGGGGCATCCGACGGTCGAAGACGACCTCGCCGAGCTCGAAGCCGACCTGGACGAGGATCTCGAGGACGACCTCGAGGACGAGCCGGAACCGCTTCCGCAGCCGAAGCGCGCCTCGCGTCCCGAGCGGCCCGGCTACCGGCCCGGCCGCGGTGGGTTCGACCCCGAAGCCGCGGAGATCGCGGCCCGCGCCAAGTACGCGTTCCGGCAGCGGATCGTCGTCTTCCTGCTCGTAGCCGCGGTCGCGACGGGCGCTGTCGCGGGCTTCCTGCTGCCCGTCGTCTGGTGGGGCCACGGCGCCGCCGACGTCATCCTGGTCGGCTACCTCGGCTACTTGCGCCGCCAGGTCCGCATCGAGGAAGAGATCCGGCAGCGCCGTCTCGCCCGCTTCAACAGCACCCGTACGCCGCGCCGTCCCGCGCCCCGCGAGACGTACGAGGAAGAGGACGTCACCGAGGTCGAGCCGGCCTACGAGGACGTCCAGGTCGTCGAACCCCCGATCCGCCGTGAGATCGTCGAGCGCCGCCCGTCGCCTGCCAGCCGCGTCCGGCGCCAGGCTGTCGTCGTCGACCTCGACGACGAGGACCCGGCCTTCGAGGAGCTCGACGAACCCGGTACCGGCCCTTACCGGCGCGCCGTCGGAGAGTGACCCCCCGGTTCGGTGCTCGACGAGCCACTGATAAGCTCATCGAGCACTGAACAAGGGGCTGTAGCGCAGTTGGTAGCGCGTCTCGTTCGCATCGAGAAGGTCAGGGGTTCGATTCCCCTCAGCTCCACAGACGTAGTTTGGACACGCGATAGCGAATTGACGCGGCTTCGTTATGCTGACCGCATCCATTGATGCCTGATCTGACTGCAGCAGCACGGACTGTTGGCTGGACGTGCACGCCGTCGCTGTGATCATCCGGTGTAGCTCAGCCGGGGATGTCGGTCTCGAAGCCGCGCGCGAGGGCGTCGACGCGGCACGTCTCCCTCCCGTGGGCACCGCCGCAACCGCTATGTTCCCCGGGCCACAAGTTCATGGCTGAACAACGTCGCCGCGTTTGCCGATACCAGGTTCGTCAGCGAGCGTGTCCGTTGGACGAGGTGGCGCTGTTCGTCTGCTTGAAAAAGTCGAGCAGGGCCGCGTTGACGTTGTCGGGGCGTTCCATCTGGACCCAGTGGCCTGCCTCAGGAATGTCGATGACGCCCCGCAGGTCCGCGGCGACGGTGGCGATTCCTTGGGTGTCGGTGAACGCGCGAGTGAGGTCCTTCTCGCCACAGATGTAGAGGGCCGGCGGGGTGATCGCCTTGTCCCGCCACGGAGCCAGCAGTGACCAGTTGCGGTCGATGTTGCGGTACCAGTTCAGTCCGCCGGCGAAGCCGGAACGGCTGAACGATTCCACGGCGACGTCGATGTCGTCCTCTTCCAGCCAGTCGGGCAGCGTGTCGGGGTTGGTGAACAGGTCGAGGAAACCCGAGCCGTCCGGGACGATCGGGGCCAGGGTGGACGCCCCGCCGAGCAGCTTCCGGAAGGTGCTGCGCAGGTCCGCGGTGAACTCGGCTTCGGGGACCCCGGGCTGCTGGAAGTAGACCTGGTAGAAGCCGTCACCGAAGTACTTGCGGAGCACGCTCAACGGGGGAACCGGTGAAGGCGTGGCCGGGGGCACGCTGATCCCCGCGACGCCCCGTACTAGATCGGGCCGAAGCAGCGCGGTGTGCCAGGCGACCGGTGCGCCCCAGTCGTGGCCGACGACGATCGCGTCCTGCGCGCCCAATGCCCCGATCAGGCCGACAACATCACCGACAAGGTGCAGCAACGTGTACTGGTCGATGTCGTCCGGGCAGTCGCTACGCCCGTATCCCCGTTGGTCGGGTGCCACGACGTGGTACCCGGCATCGGCGAGCGGCTGCATCTGGTGCCGCCAGGAGTGCGACGTCTCCGGCCAGCCGTGCAACAACAGGACGAGCGGTCCTTCACCCTGCTCCGCGATGTGGATCGAAAGGCCGCCGACTGTAATGGTGCGGTTCGTGAGCACTGGATTCCCTTCTGGCGTGAATATCGAACCTGGTGGACGGCTCGCTACGACTTGCGGTTCTGGCGCAGGTAGCTGGTCAGCGAGACGATCGCCAGTGCGGTGTTCACCGCGGAGATGGCTGTCGTGAACTTCGCCGCCTTGGCCGGGAGTTCGCCTCGTCGGCCGGCATAGGCCGCGGCAGCGGTGTCGGTGGCGTGGATCAGGACGGCCTGGGACAGGACACGACGGGCTGACACGTCGCTCGTGCGCAACGTGAAGAGGTCCAGTCCGAGAATCAGCGTCCGGATGCCGAACATGCGGGCGGGGTAGACGAACCGTTTGTCGTCGCCCAGTTCGCCACCGAGCTGTTCCGCCATCCGGCCGGCCGCAAAGAGTCCTACCGCGCCATTGAAGATGCGGATGCCGGCCAGCGTTTTCCGCGTTACGTCTCCAGCGTTCATTGCGTCACCATCCATCATCGTCAGCGGTTCGCCGCCTACGTTGGGTCAACCCCGCCGGCTTGGTCGACGAGATCCAGGATCCAGGCGCTCCAGTCCGCATCGGCGCGCTGTTCCGGTAGTTCCAGCACCATGGAAACTGTCATGATCAAGCCGGTGGCGAAGAAGGTGCGAACCTGCATGGGATCGGCGCCGGTCAACCGGGCGATCGACCCCTGCAGATCGAGGTGGCGCCGGCGGACCGCCTCCCGGACCGTCTCGTCGGCAGTCGCCGAGAAACTCTGCAGCATGACGAGGCCGACCGTGCTTTCGGTGCGCAGGAGATGCCGGTACGCGATGCCCAGGGAGACCAGCGTCGGCTCGGCGTCCGCGAACCTGGCCTCGATCTTGTCGTAGGCCGCGTGCACGACCTCGAGGAACAGGTTTCGTTTGGAGCCAAACATCTGCACAATGCGTGGATGGGTGATCCCTACGCGGGCCGCGATCGCCTCCAGCCGGGTGCCTGCCAGACCCTGCGCGGCGAACTCGGCCTCGGCTGCGGTGAGAATCTCCGCTCGCCGCGCTGCGGCGGGGAGACGCGCGCGAGGACCGTCACTCATGCCTGGGCCGCTTTCGCCGCGGTGATCTGGCTCAGCACGTGCTGGTTGTCGTACATGCACCGGTAAGCGTGAATCAAGCCGTCTTCGCCCAATTCCAGCCGGTCGTCCCCGTGGAATTCGATCGGCTGGCCGGTGCCGGCCACCGTGCCGGTGAGGTGCCATGCGACCAGCACCGCGCGCCGGGTCACCTCCGCGTACAGGCCGAGACGTTCCAGGTAGTAGTCCGGAATGCTGGTCGACATACGAGTCACGAACGCGCCGATCGCTTCCCGGCCGTGCACGGTCTTGCCCAGCGTGGGTTCGTCGTAGACGACGTCTTCCGAGCAGAGCGCGGCCGCAGCCTCGGCGTCGTGATCATTCCAAGCCTTCTCCCAACGGTCGCAGAATGCTTCGACGGCGGCGAGGTCCGTGGCGGCTACTTCGGCAACATTGTTCGTCGTCATGGACCTAACTTACAAGTAAGTAAGAATATGAGCCAGGAGCGCCTCCGTGATCTGGGGCACTTAGAGGTGCGTCCATCGAACGGAGTCAAGTCGTCGCCAGGGATTGGGTGCCACGAAGCCGGACGCTCTTGGCCGACAGGTAGCGGCGGCGGTCGGTGACGAGGATCGAAACGAGGGTCCCGACGAGGAGCCAGGCGACGAGCTGAGCGACGCCGGTGGTGAGGCCGGTGCCGTCGGTTGCGGCGGCGCGCAGTGCGAGCACCGCGCCGTGGGTGGGCAGGTAGCCGGCGAGGGTGTAGAGCGGGCCAGGCAGCGTGGAGACGATGCCGGTCGCTGTGGCCAGGACGAGGACGGCCAGGGACGCGAGCCGTCCGGCTCGGCTGAAGATCGCCGTGGCGGCCTGGTTGAGGGCGACGAACGCGGACGCGGCCAGCAGCGCGATCAGGAGGAACCCCAGGCTGGCCGCGAAGCCGAGCTTCATGACGGGGATGGCGATCGTGGTGATGGCGAGCGCCGCAAGGGCGGCGGCGGTGGCTCCCGGGATGGCGGCGCGCGCGATGATGCGCCAAGTGGGTTCGCGGGCGGTGAGTACGGCGTCGGGGACTGCTTGGGTGACGATGTAGGTGGCCAGCGCCAGCGCCCAGAGAGCCAGTACCGCGAACAGCGTCAGCGCCAGGGTGCCGATCGGGGTGCCGTCGGTCGTCGCGGTACTCGGGGCGGCCGCGACGGTTTTGAGGTGTGCGCGTTCGGTGTCGGTGTAGGCGGGCACCTGGTCGCGGCCCTTGTCCAGCTGGTCCGCGAGCTCGTGGGCACCGGCGTCGACCTTCGCGACGCCGCCATTGAGCTGCGCGGCGCCGGCGGCGAGTTCCTTCGCGCCGCCGGCGAGCTGGGTGGCGCCACTGGCCAGTTGGTGGGCACCGGTGTTGGCTTGCTGGGCACCGGTATCGAGCTGACGCGCACCGGCGGCCGCATCAGCGATACCGGCCGCGAGCGCGGACGATTTGTCCGCGAGCTGTTCGTTGCCGTTCGCGACCTGTCGGGCTCCGGTGGCCAGTGCCTGGACGGAGTCACGGGCCTTGACGGCGTTGGACCGGACCGTCGCTTTGACGTTGTCGATCTTCTCTGCGTCGGTGGTGAACCGGTCCGCGGTCTGACGAAGGTCGCGGCAGAAGGAGGCCGAGCCGCCACCTGCGGTGCATTCGTCGGCGAGCCGGCGGAACTGCTGGGCGGCGCTCTGAGCCGAGGGAAGAATGTCGATCGCGGCGATGATGCGGTTCGCCAGCGGCACGACAACGCCGGCGAGTTGTTCGTTGCCGTCGGCGACCTGGTCGGCGCCGTCGGCAAGCTGACGGGTGAGCGCGGGCAGTCGCGCGGTGTCGCGCTGGGCTTGGGTCAGTCCGGTGGACAGCCGGCGGGCGCCGGTGGCGAGTTGGGTGGTCCCGTCGGCGAGCTGGTCGGCACCGGCTGACAGCTGTCCTGCGGCGGTGGCCAATTGTGCCGAGCCGTCGGTGAGTTTCTTGGCCCCTGGGGTCAGCTGGGCGGTTCCGTCGGCGAGCTGTGCCGAGCCGTCCGCGGCCTGGTTCAGCTGCTTGTGGATGGTCGTGAGGCCGATGTAGACGTTGTCCAGGTAGGTCTGGACGATTTGCTGGTTCAGGGTGCGCTGGGTGGCTTGGGCGATGTGGTCCGCCCCAGCGGGATCGGTGACGCCGGCGGCGTCGGACGTCCGCACCTGTAGCTGCGCCTGCCGGGCCTCGATGGGTTTGCCGGTGCCGGCCGAGGTGGCGCGGGCGGAGAAGTCCTTCGGGATGGTCACCGTGGCGGCGTAGCTGCCGTCCGCGAGGCCGGATGCGGCGTCGTCGGCGTCGGTGAGGACCCAGGTGTAGGCGGAGTCGGCGCTGTGGGTGAGGTCGCCGGCGAGCTGACGTCCGAGCGGGATGGTCTGGCCGTTGACCTGGACGGGTTCGTCGTTGTTGACCACGGCGGCCCTGGCGGTGCCGTGGTTGTCCTCCGGTGTCCAGAACGCCCAGGTGAGCAGGCCCATGATGATGAGCGGGACGGCGATCAGGCCGGTCCAGGTGCGCCAGGTCAGCGGTCCGGAGGCCAGGGCGCGGGCGGAGTTGGCGAAGGGCTTGAGCATCAGAAGACCTCGGCGGGCTGGGCGGCGATGAGCGCGTGCAGGTGGGTGGCCCTGGAGGGCAGCAGGTCCCGGATGCGTTCGGGGTCCTGGCAGGTCAGCACGACGGTCGCGGTCCCGGCGGAGCGGGTGCGGCGCTCGGCGAGCAGGGCGCGTAGCTGATCGCGGATGTCGGTGCGGAGCACGAGGTCGACGTCGTCGACGACGACGAGTCCGGCGTTGTCGTCGAGGGCGTCGGCGATCTGCCGGGCAGGGTCCTTCGTGTCGCGGCACGCGACGACGGCGACATCGCGGCGCAGGGCGTGGGTGTGCTGGGGCAGGACGCGCCCGAGCACCTTGAGGTCGCCGGTGAACTTGGTGACCCGCCCGGCGAGGGTGTAGAGCAGTGCCGTCTTGCCGCAGGCGCCGGTTCCGTGCAGCACGAGGATCTCCCCGGCCGGCAGGTGCAGATCGACGCCGTCGTACACCGGACGGCCCCGGTCGTCCGCCAGCCCGAGCGCGCGGGAGCTGACGGCCTCGGCGCTGTCCGGGGCGGGCCAGTCGGCGAGCCGCAGCTCGTGCATGAGGGCGTCGCCCTCGGCGTCGAACACCGGCAGCGCCCTGTCGAGCTTCGGCGGCAAGCCCCAGGCGCGGCGGCCCAGCAACGCCAGCACCGCGGGCACCAAGGTCATCCGCACGATGAAGGCGTCGATGAAGACACCGATCGCAAGGCTGAACGCGATGGGTTTGATGGTGGAGCTGCCTTCGGGCACGAACGCGGCGAACACCGCGAACATGATCACCGCCGCCGCGACCACCACCCGCGAGGCGGACACGAACCCGGACTCGATCGCATGGTGCGGATCGCCGCGATGCACGAAATCCTCGCGGATCCGCGAGACGAGGAACACCTCGTAGTCCATGGCGAGTCCGAAGAGGACACCCATCAGGATGATCGGCAGGAAGCTGATCACGCTCCCAGTGTGTGTCACGTTGAGGACGTCCGCGAAATGTCCTTGTACGAACACGAACGACGTCGCGCCGAAGGCCGCGGCGACCGAGAGCAGGAATCCGGCGGTCGCCTTGATTGGCACCCAGATCGAGCGGAACACCATCGCCAGCAGGATCAGCGAGAGCCCGACGACCAGGATTCCGAACGGGAGCAGGGCATCGCCGAGCTGGGCGGAGACGTCGATGCCGACGGCGGTGATGCCGGTGACCGCGGTCTGTGTTCCGTACGCGTCGAGGAAATGCTGTTCCTGCCCGCGCAGCCGAGCGACGAGGTCGTCGGTCTGCGCCGAGTCGGGCGCGGTCGTGGGGACGACCTGGATGATGCCGGTGTCGCCCTTGGGGTTCGGGGTGGCCAGCGGCACCGAGGCGACGCCAGGGAGCCGCCGGATCTCGTCGGCGATCTTGTTCACCAGGCCGACCGGATCGGTGCTGGTGATGATGTCGGCGGTGACGATCAGCGGGCCGTTGTAGCCGGGACCGAAGTGTTCGCTGACGACCTCATAGGTGTCGCGAGCGGGGCTGCCGTGTTCTTCGGTTCCGTTGTCCGGCAATGCCAGCCGCAGGCTCGTGGCGGGGATCGCGCAGATCGCCAGCCCGGCGACCACGACGAGTACGGTGGCCAGCGGCGCCCTGGTCGCGGTGCGTACCCACCAGCGTGCGATCTGCGGACTCGGACGGCGTGGTTTGCGCCGTGGCTTCGGGACCCGCGGACGCAATCGCTTGCCTGCGAAGGACATCAGGGCCGGAACGAGCGTGACGGCGATGCCGACGGCGAGAGCGACCGCGACGGCGGCGGCGATGCCCATGGTGGTCAGGAAGGGGATGCCGGCCACTGACAGCCCGAGCAGGGCGATGACGACGGTGAGGCCGGCGAAGATGACTGCCGAGCCGGCGGTGGCGGTGGCGCGGGCGATCGACTCCTCGACGTCGTGGCCTTCGCCGAGCTGATCACGATGTCGCGAGAGCAGGAACAGGGCGTAGTCGATGCCAACGGCGAGCCCGATCATCACCGCCAGCATCGGCGCGGTCGAGGAGATCGGCGTGACCAGGGTGGCCAGGTAGATCGGCCCGATGGCGACGCCGACCCCGAGGATCGCGGTGATCAGCGGCATGACGGAGGCGATCAAAGACCGGAACATCAGCACCAGCACGAGCAGCGCGATGACCAGGCCGATGCCCTCGGTGGGGCTGAGCTTGGGCACCCGGTTGGAAAACGCGTCGCCGCCGGTGTACACCTTCGCCCCGGTCTGGGTCCCCAGGTCTTCGGCGATGGTGGCGAGCTGGGTTTTGGTGGCCGGATCGACGTCGGCGAGCTGCACCTTCAAGGGCACGGCGATCAACGCGGCCCGGCCGTCACCCGACACCGCGCCATGGACGCTCGCGTCGAACGGGTTCACGACCGTGGCGACCTGGTCGAGTTCCCCGATCCGTGTCACCGCTTGTGCCACCGCTGTCCGGATCTGCGGGGTGTCGGCCTTCGCGCCTTCCGGAACGACGAGGGCCAGCTGGGCTGCCGTGCCGCTGACCTCAGGGAAGACGCGGCCGAGGTGATCCAGCGCGTCCTGCGATTCCGAACCCGGAATGGCGAACGTGTCGTCGGTGCCCTGGCTGAACACCAGCGCGGCTCCACCGGTCAATGCCAGAACCGCAACCCACAGCGCGAGGACGAGCACCCGCGCGCGAGCGGCGGCACGGCCGAGCCGGTAGAGGAATGACGACACGAGGACTCCTTGGTTCTGGTCAGCGTCGAGCTGCCCTCGGGCATTGACCACCGAGGTCGAGTCGTTCCAGCGAAGGTTCTAGGAACTTTCCGTGCTGGCAACGGGTGTTACCGCGGGAAGAGCCTCGTGCACGAAGGCGCGGATCCGCTGCCGACACTGGCGGGCCTCCGCTGAGGGCACGCTGAGGAAGCCGTGGATCGTTCCCGGCCACTCCTCGATGACGACGTCGACGTCGTCGGCGCGCATCCGCGCCACCACGCGGCGCGAGTCGTCGAGCAGGAGGTCGTTCTGGCCCACCGGGATGTAGGTGCGCGGGAAGCCTCGGAAGGAGCCGAACAACGGTGATAGTCCGGGGTCGCGCAGATCACGCCCGTCGGCGTACCACTGTGCGTTCTCCAGCAGTTGGGAGCGGACGAGCAGGTCGCGTCCGATGTTCGCCGTGGCGCTCGCACCGCTCAGAGACAGGTCCGCCCAGGGAAATATGGGCACGATGGCGGCCGGCATCGGCAGCCCTTCCTCCCGCGCTTTCTGCAGGAGGGCCAGCGTCAGTCCACCGCCGGCCGACTCACCGATGACGACCAGCCGACCGGGGCCGGGATCGCGTACCAGTTCACGGTAGACGGCCAACGCGTCTTCCACCGCCGCAGGGTAGGGATGCTCGGGCGCGAGCCGATAGTCGACACTGACCACGTCGGGACCGCCGTCGACGGACACGTGGGCCGTGCCGACCACGTCCCTGGCCGAGCCGAGCACGTAAGCCCCGCCGTGCAGGAACAGCACGGTGCCGCGGGACGGCGCTCCGGATGACGTACGAAGCACGCGGACGCCCGCGATCAGCTCCTCGGTCAGCTTCACGCCACGGGGTAAGCGCGACAGAGACGTGACCCGGTCCGCCAGCCGGCGATCCGCGGTCAGGTCGGCCGGGGTGCCTTCTTTGCGGCGTCCTCGTCGGCCGAGTACGGCGCTGGCCAGCCGCATGATGAGGCTGGGGCGCTGCGCGGCGAGCGTGGCGGCAGTGGCGTCCTGGTCGGTCATAAGAGCTTCCTTCAGGTGAGGTGGTCGGCCGCGGGTGCGCACCGGCTCCCACCTCCACTAAAGCGCGTTAGTGACAGGTCCGCAAATCTCAGTGGTGTATTCCACTCGACCAGGTGGCGGCGGACTGCTTGCCGCAGTGCGGTGGGGTGAACGCCGAGTCAGACCGAGCGGCGCTCGATCACCCGGGTGACCTCGGGGCCGACCGGAACGGGTCGGCTTTCGAGCAGGCTGGTGACCGCCTCGACGAGGTGGCGCGCGGTGTCCCGCATGTCCACCGCCACCATCGTCAAGGGCGGAGAGGCGAGGCGCGCGGCCGGGGAGTCGAGAGCTCCGATCACCGCCAGGTCCGCCGGTGCCGACAGCCCGTGCTCGCGCAGGCCCGCCAGTACGGCCAGTGCCGCTACGTCGTCGTGAGCGCAGACGCCGGTGACTGCCGGGACCATCTCGCGCCAGGTCGCGACCGCCTCGATGGCGGCCGCCGCGCCCTCCTCATCACTGGGAGTGGGAAGGGCCACCGGGGCCGGTAAACCGTGCTCGGCGCACGCTCGCTGCAGCGCTTCGAGACGCCTCTCGCTTGCCTCGGCCAGATGTTCGTCATACGGACGGGCATAGCCGAGCCGGCGGTGTCCCGCCTTGAGCAGCCGCCCTACCTGCAGCCGGGCGATGCTGTTCTCGCGCGGTCCCCAGATCCATTGCGCGACGGGGTCGGATTCAGCGGTGAGAGAGACCACGGCGCGCACGCCGTCGCGCCGCATCGCGGCGACGTCCCGATCGGGCAGATCCCACGCGAGCACGGCCACGGGCGTGATGGCGGTCCACACCTCACCATCGGGCCTGCGGGCCCACGGGTGGATCACCGCGGTCAGTCCGACCGCCGCGAATTCCGCCGTCAGAAACTCGACCAGCGCACCGAGGTTGGTGCTCAACGGCAGCTGCGGGGGTTGATAGATGAGCACGACGTCGCTGCGGCCGCGACTGAGCGTCCGAGCCTCCGCGGAAGGGGCGTAGCGCAGCCGCGCGGCCGCTTCGAGAACACGTTGCCGCGTCGGCTCGGTGATCGTCTGCCCCTCGGTGCCGTTGAGCACGAAACTGACCGTGGACCGGGAGACTCCGGCCTCCTTGGCGACGTCGGCACTGGTGGCCCGGCGTCCCGAACGAGCAGCGGCCTCGCCCGCCATCGAATCCCCTTCCGTTGTGGATGTCGCACGCCCCGTGTAGCGTACCGGCCCATCACTAACGCGCGTTAGTGATGCTGACGATCGACCTGACCATCGCCGTCGACACCCCGGATCGCGAGAGCCGAACTGCTTGAGGCCGCATCCGACGCAGGCGAGACGCAAGGAGGAAAGATGACGTCGTATGGTCGCCGTGTTGCCGCCATGGCAACCATCGTCCTGGTGTCGACCGGTTTGCTTGTGTCCGGTTCCGGAGCGGGTCCTGCCTGGTCCGCACCGGATTCGACACTGGCCATCGCCACACTGGCCAACCGGGCCGACCTGATCTCCGGCCCGTCCACCCTGGTGCAGATCACCCTGCCGGCCGGAGCGACGCCGGAGCAGGTGTCGGTGGAGCTGAACGGGCAGCCCGTGAGCGACCAGTTCGCGTTGCGCCCCAACGGCAAGGTGCAAGCTCTGCTCACCGGGCTCAGGCCGGGGCGGAACGTGATATCGGCTGCCCTTCAGGGTTCTGCCGGGGCCCAGCTGGTCATCACCAGCCATTCCAGCGGCGGGCCGATCATCACCGGTCCCCAGGTGCAGCCCTGGTTCTGCAACAACCAGGCAAACGGGGCGGGTGCGCCGCGCGATAGCCAATGTGGCACAGATCCGATCTACAGTTATCAGTACAAGTCTTCGATCACCGGCCTGTTCGCCGCCTACAGTCCGGCGCACCCGCCCTTGGACGTCGCGCGGACGACCACCGATCAGGGCGTGACCGTGCCTTACATCGTGCGGATCGAAACCGGCGTGATCGATCGCGGGATCTACCAGATCGCGGTGCTGGCCGACCCCAGCCGGCCATGGGCACCGTGGGCGCCACAACCAGCCTGGAACGGCAAGATGTACCACCAGTTCGGCGGAGACTGCACCCCCGATCACAGCCAGGGACCCGCCACCGCGCCGTTCGGTCAAACCTGGCTGGACGATTACTCGCTCTCTCGGGGCTTCCTCGACACGATCTCCAGCAACACCGTGCTGGGCCAGAACTGCAACTCCGTGGTCTCCGCCGAAACGCTGATGATGCTCAAGGAACACGTCAGCAACTCCTACGGGCCGATCCGCTACACCATGAGCACCGGCTGCTCGGGCGGCTCCATGCAGCAACACTGGGACATCTCGAACTACCCGGGTCTGCTCGACGGAATCATCCCCTCCTGCAGCTACCCGGACATCTGGGCGACGATGCAGGAGGCCGAGGACTGCCACCTGCTGAACCGAGTGTTCGCGACGGCACCGGACCTGCTGGTGCTGCAGAACTCCATCACCGGCTTCGCCACGCCCATCACGTGCTCGCTCTGGGACAACCCCACCAGCAACTCCAGCTACGCCAAGACCTGGCTCGACCCCGCGAACGGCCCCGGCTGCCTCGGTGGCGCCACGGCCGGGCACACCACGCTCGAACCCAATCCACCGTGGGTCTATGACCCGCTGAACAACCCGACCGGGGTGCGCTGCACACTGCAGGACTATCAAGTCTCCCTCTTCGGCAAGCGCCCTTCCGACGGGTTCGCCAACCGGCCCTTCGCCAACGTCGGCGTCCAATACGGCTTGGACGCGGTCAGCTCCGGAAAGATCACACCCGGGCAGTTCGCCGACCTCAACGCCCGAGTCGGCGGGCTCGACATCGACTGGAAATGGCAGCCGCAACGCAGCACCGCCGACCCGGCCGCGCTGACCACCGCCTACCGCGCCGGCCTGGTCACCTACCCGGCGGCCGCCGCGACAGTCCCGATCATCGACGTACGCGGCGCCGGGGACGTGGAGATCCACACCGACGTCCACAGCTACATCATGCGCGCTCGGCTCGACCAAGCCAACGGCACACACGCCAACCAGGTCATCTGGACCGCACCCGGCCTTCAGCCCCTTGCACCTCTGGAGGTGAGCCAGGCCGCGTTCGCGACCATGGACCAGTGGCTGACCGCGATCCAGTCCGACCAGCGATCGATCCCGAAGTCCCGGAAAGTGATCGAAAACAAGCCCGGCCGCGCCACTGACTCCTGCTGGATCCTCGGGAAGCAGATCACCGACCAGTCGTTCTGCCGCACGATGTTTCCCTATTTCGCCGACCCCAGAATCGCCGCCGGTGGCCCTCTCGCCAACAACATCCTGCAATGCCGCCTCAAGCCGCTCGACCCGGCCGACTACACCGTCGCCTTCACCACCGCCCAATGGGCCAAGCTTCAGCAGGCCTTCCCCGCCGGTGTCTGCGACTACAGCCAGCCCGGCGTCGCCCAGCAGCCATCCACGCCATGGATGACCTTCGCCGCCGGGCCGGGTGGACAGCCACTCGGTCCGCCACCGGCCTCGACACCGATCACTGGCAAGTAGGGGAGTTTCAGCAGAGTCCGAATACACCTATGGCTCAATCGCAACGCCTTCCGGGCTATTTCCCTGCTAGCACAGAACCTCAGGAGTTGACCATGTCCGAACCGTTGAGCTTCCCCGACAGCTTCCTCTGGGGCGCCGCGACCGCCGCACACCAAGTCGAAGGAAACAACACCACCAGCGACTGGTGGGAATGGGAGACCGACCTCTCCCCCAAGGCGCCCCTGGCTGAGCCCTCCGGCATGGCATGCGATCACTTCCGTCGCTACAAGGACGACATCGCACTGCTGGCGGAGGTCGGCCTGAACACCTACCGCTTCTCCGTGGAGTGGGCACGCATCGAGCCCCGCCCGGGAGAATTCGACCGCGCAGCACTCCAGCATTACGCCGACATGGTCGCCACCTGCGTCGACCACGGCATCACACCGATGGTCACCCTGCAACACTTCACGCTGCCCGCGTGGGTCACCCACGCGGGCGCCTGGACGAACCCCGACTTCCCCGGCTTGTTCGCTCGCTACACCCGGCACGTGCTGGAACACCTGAAAGACGGTGTTCCCTACATCTGCACGATCAACGAGCCCGGAAACATGATCACGCGAGGGTATTTGGGCACTTTCCCCACCCCGCCCTTCATCCAGAACCTCGACGCGTTCGACGCCGCGGCCGCCGGACTGAACGCCGCCCACCGCGCCGCCCGAGAGGTCATCCGTGAACTCGCACCCGGGGCCAAGGTCGGCATGTCGCACGCGCTGCAGGATTGGCACGCCGACGCCGGCGGGACCCCGGTCATGGAATGGGCCCGGGAACTCCACGAGGACCGGTACTTCGCCGAGACTGCCGAGGACGACTTCGTCGGCGTCCAGACCTACACCCGCCTCGACGTCAACGCCCCTCGGATCCTCGGGCCCATCAGTGCGGCACTTCTCCGCAACCGCCGCCTGACGCAGGCTCTCGTCCTGCCGGTGCTGCGCCGCCAAGCAGCAGCAGCCGTGCCGACAGAAGGCGCGCCCGCCGATGGGATCCGCCGCACCTTGATGGGCTACCGGTGGGCGCCGGAGGCAGTCGAGGTCACCAGCCGACGGGTGGCGAACCTCTTCCCCGGCAAGGAGATCGTCATTACCGAGCACGGCATCGCGACCGGCGACGACGCCGAACGCATCGAGTACCTTCGAGAAGGACTGCGTGCGGTGCACCGGCTGATCGGCGACGGACTACCCATCACCGGCTACGTCCACTGGTCCCTGCTGGACAACTGGGAATGGTGGGACGGCTATCGCCCCACGTACGGGCTCATCGAGGTCGACCGCACCACGCAGGACCGGCACGTCAAACCATCAGCCCACTGGTACGGCGAAGTCGCCCGCGCCAACCGAATGCTGACCTGACGCGACAGCGCCCGGTCAGCGACCAAAGCAGCGGCTCGAGAAAATGCGAATTTCAGCCCGCGATGCTCAGCGAGCAACATTCGTGACTTCCGTTTACAACTGCTGTCAGCGGGTTGATGAAAGAGAGTGACCATGCCTGTTCAAGACGACGCCATCACCAACCCGTCTCCGGCACGGCGGCGACGGGCCTGGTTTCTCGGCACATTCGCTGCCGTACTGCTGGTGTCGGCCTTGGTGGTCGCCTGGTTTCTGTTCTTCGACCGCCGGCCGATGGAGCCGGCTGCCTTTATCTTGCGGTATTTTCCCTTGCATATCGTGCTGATCACCATCGCCGCACTGGTGGTCACCGGAATCGCCGTGCTGCGCCACCGGCGCATCACGCTGGCCATCGCAGTGGTCGCCGTGCTGGTGTCCGCGACCACAGCGATCACCCCGATGGTCAGCGTGGCGAACACCGCCGCCCGCGAAGGATTCTCCGTCTCGCTGGGCGACTACCTGAGCAACAGCCCCGGCTCGACATGGGGTCGCCCAGCGAAAGTAAATCGGTGGTGTACACATCCCCCGGCGGACACCCGCTGTCCCTCGACGTGTGGCCAGCCGACGACTAGCGGGACGGCAAGGCCGTCACGCTCATTCACGGCGGTGCCTGGCGAGAGGGGACCCGCGGCGCGACGCCCGACTGGAACAAGCTGCTGACCAGCCATGGTTTCACCGTATTCGATGTGGACTACCGCATGCTGCACGACGTCCCGCCGGGGCGAACCTGGCAGGCCACCGTCGAGGACACGAAATGCGCACTCGCCTGGATCACCGCTAACGCAGCGAAATACTACAAGATCAGCCCGGACCGTATCTCGGTCATGGGAAGTTCCGCGGGTGGCCACCTGGCCTTGATGACCGCGTATACAGCCGGAACCGGCAAGTTCCCGCCCAGCTGCGGCCTGCCCGAAGGCAAAGTGAAATCCGTGGTCGACCTCTACGGGCCGACGGACATGGCCTCCTTTGCCACTGGGCCAGGCGGCACCGACGTCGGCCGGTCGATCCTCCGCGACACCCTCGGCGGCAGCGTCACCGAACAGGAGCAGCGCTATCGGGACTGGTCTCCGAACAGCTACTTGCGGGCCGGTCTGCCACCGACGCTGATCCTTGCACGGCACCAGCGACTACCTGGTGCCCCATTCCCAGTCCCAGGAACTCGCCGAAGGCCTGAGCCGGGTCGGCGTGTCACACCGGGCTATCTTCCTGCCCTGCACCGACCACGGCTTCCCCACGAGCTGGGTTCGTATCCCGCCCAGATCACCCGACAGGCCGTCACCCAGTTCCTGGCCACCACTGGCTAGAACGGCAGCCACTGCGTGGACATCTGGCAGTCACAGGCGCGAATCTTGGCGGTGTGATGCCTGCTGGCGGTCACCTCTGACCTGGTGGCCGCCCGGTACTCGAACTCGGCGGCCTTATCGAGTAGCTCTGCATCGCCCGGACGCCCCTGGCCTTCCAGCCCTTGGCGTTGCGCTTCAAAGATCTTGTCCCTGCAGGGGCCACCACGGCGTTGTCGCCGTCGTCGGCCAGCCTGATCAGCTTGGTCATAACGTCGGCCGTGCCTGTCGTCCATGTCGCAGCAATGCTCGCGCGGACCGCGCTGGCGGTGTAGCAGCGCCATGCTCCGGCGCATTTCACCCCCGTAAGGACTCTGGCTGCGACGATCGATCCGCCATTACCCTCCCGCCTGGGCCGCCACCTCGATGTGAGCTGATCGTCCTTGCGAATCGGCCCGGACCATCGCCACAAGCAGCCTGGAGCGGGCAGCGCCGATGCGGAGCTTCCGCCGAAGCGTCTCCGCGGAGATCGGTCGGCGATGCGCATCCCAATGACACGCGTTCTCCTGCCTCGCCCGCTCAAGCAGATCGTCGTCAGCCAAGCTGAACGTCGACCGATTGCTCTGCTTGTCCGCGTCATCGGGCATCGCGCGCACGGACGACTCCGGCACCGCCTGCCCAATACCGGGCGGGTCGTCGGAACGTGCGGCCTGCACCGGCTTCACACCGTCGGACATTACAACGGCAGACCGAGTTGCCATGGTCAGCGCCTTCAGCAAGTCAGGGCCGACTACTGGCAGCCCAGCCGATAAGCAGCAGCGGGCCCACTGCGTCGAACGCCGCCTTGCCGTACTCGCCCGCGACGATCGGGTCAGCCACGTTCAAGGCCAACGTGACCACACTGGCGAAGAGCAGGAGGCGGCGCGCCGGCTGCAACTGAACCGGAGCGGCACCGGCGAGCGCCAGGTGTCGGCTGCCAAGGAGGAGCCCGAGGATGGAGAGATCAACCGCGGGGGCGACGAGTGGCGCGACCCAGACGGGCACGCCAAGGCGGAGGGCGAGGTTGAGGACGTTGCCGAAGCCGAAGAGGAATGTGAGGCCGACGACGACGCCCATGATCACGGTGACGGCCTTAACGACGGTGGCCTCGTCCGAACCTGATCGAGTTGACATAGCTGCGGGCCGATTCATCGAGCATCACCTGCTTCGACGCGGGGACGCCCGTGGGTATCTCGGGTGGGGATGCCGCGTTCGCGCAGTTTGTTCAGGACGGTGGTGTGGTCGACGTTCAGGTGCTGGCCGACTCGCGCCAGGGACCAGCCGAGGTTGTAGAGGTGGATGGCATCGTCGACCTGGTCGGGCGAGAGGCCACGGCGGCGCATCGGCACGCCGTGCCGATGGAGAATACTGCTGACCGTTCGCCGTTCGATGCCAAACCGATCACCCAGTTCGTACACCGTCGCGCCGGACTGATAGCCGGCGATCAGCTGCTGGACTTGCTCGTCGCCGAGTTGTCGGGCTCGCCGAGGGCGGTCCCGGATGGTCGGCGTCGGCTGGGGTATGTCGAGGCTGGGGAGCTTCTCACGGAGCTGTTCCAGGGCTCTGACCTGGTCTTTCGGGTTGTAATAAGCTCCCCCAAGGTCCACTCCTCCGAAGCATCGGTAGCCCCTGCACCGCCTCTGACCTGCGGTTTTGGCGCTCGAAGGGGCTACCGATCGGGCGATGTCGATTGTGGCCCTACTCGAACTCTTCCGCGCGGTCGGCCACGAGCAGGTCGTTGCATGAATGGCTGACGTTTATCAGTCTGGCGTCGTAGCGGTGCCGAGCACGTGGGCCAGCCGACTTGGCCGCGAGATGTCCGTGTCACCGTTCGTCACGGTCAACCAGCGCATCTTCCATCCGGTGGCGTGATCCGATCCTTCGAGTTCACGCCGCCATCGACGACGATCGAATGCCTGTGCCGGCTCAGGTGAAGATGATCTGACCGCCCGCAGCCTGGTCATAGAACTCTCCGACGGTGATGATGCCTTGCACCTGCGCGATCAGGTCGTCCTTCTCCAGACCGAACAGGTCGACTGAAGCTTTGCAGGCATAGAGCCCGGCGCCGGTGTCGGAGATCATCTCGATGAACTCCGGGATGGACGGAATGTCGAGCTTCTCCATCTTGTGCGCCATGTACTGGGTCATGACCGAGGCGACGCCGGGGAAACCGCCCGCCCAGGTGGCCAGGTGCAGGCCGGGATTGCCCACGGTGGCCAGCTTGATGTGCTCGTGGCGGGCCTTGTGGATGGCGTCCAGGCCGAAGAAGGTGAAGAACAGGTTGGCTTCGATGCCTTCGGCGCGGGCGCCGTTGGCCATGATCAGCCCGGGATAGACGGCCTCCAGCGATCCCTTGGAGATGATGATGGAGACTTTTTCGATCTTGTCGCTCATGATGTGCCGTCCTGGTCAGATGCAGCCGCGAGGCTTGGGAATGCCGGCGATCTTCGCCGCGATCTTGGCCGGTCCCTTCGGGAACAGCTGGTAGAGCTGTTTGATGGTGACCCCGGAGGTGCGGCCGAGTGCTCGGACGGTCGGTCCGGTGCCCTTTTCCGCGTATTCGTGGCGCATGTGCTTGATGACCTGCCAGTGCTGGTCGGTCAGCGGGTCGATGCCGGCTTCGCGGGCGATCTCGGGTGCCATCTCTTCGGTCCAGCTGTTCGGGTCGGTGAAGAAGCCTTCGTCGTTCACGGGCACCGGGGTGCCTGCGTAGGTCGCTGTGGGCATGTCGGCGTCCTCCTTGGATTGTCAGTGGTCGGCGGGCGCGGGGAAGTGTTTGCCCGCGGTGGGCATCGGAGTGGACACGCCGGGGATGTCGCGGCCGGGCAGGAGGCTGTGCCAGTACAGCCAGGAGAACATCAGCTTGCCCAGGTGGTTGAGCCGCGACTCCTTCAGCAGCGGCAAACCCACGGCTGCCGGGAAGTGTCCGGTCAGCGGCTCGGTGTCGTAGTTGAAGTCGATGAGCATCGCCTTGTGGAAACCGCTTTCGATGAAGCAGTTGGTGTGCCCGTCGAAACCGGCGTCCAGCTCCTGTCCGGCGAGGTACCGGCTGACGTTGCCCGCCAGCACCTCGCCCTCGAAGTGCGTGACCGAACCGGCCTTGGACGTCGGCAGCGCCGCGGCGTCGCCGATGACGAAGATGTTCGGGCGCGCCTTGGACTGCAGGGTGCGGGGGTCCGCGGGGACGAAGCCGAGCTCGTCGCCCAGCCCCGGGGAACGGTCCACATAGGACGCGCCACCGTGCAGCGGGATCACGACCGCGAGGTCGAACGGGACTTCGCGGCTGTCGTAGGAGACCAGGCGTTTCCCGGTGCCGTCGACCTCGCCGGTGTTGAACTCCGTCACGAGCTCGATGCCCTTCTCGGCCAGCAGCCCGGCGAGCGTCTTGGCGGCGACCGGCTTGGTGAACGCGCCGTCCAACGGGGTGACGTAGGTCAGCTGCACCTGGTCGCGGATGCCGCGTTCGGTGAAGTACCAGTCGGCGAGGAAGCAGAACTCCAGCGGCGCGACCGGGCACTTGATCGGCAGGTCGACCACGTTCACGACCAGCCGGCCGCCGGTGAACCCGGCGAGTGCGGTTTCCAGCGCCATGGCCCCGTCGTAGTCGTAGAAGGTGTGCACGGTGTCGCGCCGGCCGGCGCCGGTCAGCCCTTCGGTCTCCTCGGGCATCAGGCGCGCTCCGGTGGCGATCACCAGGACGTCGTAGGACAGGGTCGTCCCGTCCTGCAGGTATACCCGCGCGGCATCGAGGTCGACCCGGTCGACGCCGCTGCGGTGGTACTCGATGCCCCGGTGCAGCTGGCGGGGCCGCGAACGGACGAGGTCTTCGGGGTGGGCCAGGCCGAACGGCACGAACAGCAGCCCGGGCTGGTACACGTGGTTGTCGTCGCGGTCCACGACGGTGATCCGGGTCCGCTCGCCCAGATCGCGCCGGAGCCGGTTCGCCGCCAGCGTGCCGCCGGTACCGCCGCCGAGGATCACGATGCGTTTCGTCACCGTCTCAGTCTTCTGACGGCGCACCGGCGTCCGTAGGGTCTTCGGTCACCCGCCCGAGCGACGAAGGGTTGCACCGGTCAGGCTGTCCAGGGCGGCGCGGATGCGCTTGCCCGCTTCCTCCGCGACCGGGCGGAGCTCTTCGCGTTCGGGTACCTCGATCATCATGCGCGGGTCGAGGGCCTGGACCAGGCTGCGTTCGTCGCCATCGGCGCGGACGACGACGTTGCAGGGCAGCAGCAGCCCGATCATGCGGTCGATCTCCAGGGCGCGGTGGGCCAGCGGCGGGTTGCACGCGCCGAGGATCACGTACGGTTCCATGTCCGCGTCGAGCTTTTCGCGCATCGTGGCTTGGACGTCGATCTCGGTGAGCACCCCGAATCCCTGCTCCTTCAGCGCGGCACGCACTTCTGCGACGGCTTTCTCGTAGGGCAGGTCCAGGGTGATGCTCAGGTCGTACTTCACGGTGATCATTCCTTTCGTGACGGCTCAGCCGCCGTGCAGGGCGGCTGGGGCGAAGACGGCCGCGGCCGCGACTCCGGCGGCGACCACGAGGATCAGGTAGGCGAACGTCCGCCGGACGGTCTGCGCCGGGAGCCGGTCGCCGACCTTCCCCGCCAGCAGTGACGCCAGCAGGGCCACCCCGGCGAACACCGCGGCGACGCCGTAGGGCAGGTCCGGCATCGTGGTGGCGTGGGCGGCCAGCCCGCCCAGCGAGGTGAGCACGATGACCACCAGCGAGGTCGCGACCGCCTCGGGCGCGGTAAGGCCCAGCAGCATGGTCAGGGCCGGGACGATGACGAACCCGCCGCCGACCCCGAACATGCCGGTGAGCACCCCGACGACGGCACCGACGGCCAGGGCCTTGGGCACGCAGCTGCGCCAGTTCACCCCGCCTGCGCTGGTCCGGCAGGCACCGTCGCGCTCGGGAGCGGCGGTGAGCATCCGCACCGCGACCACCGCCATCAGGACGGCGAAGGCGACCAGTAGCCACCGGTCCGGCAGCAGCTTCCCGAGCGCGGTGCCGCCGAACGCGGCCGGGACGCTCGCCGCGGCGAAGACCAGCGCGACGGGCCAGCGGATCACCTTCGACCGCCACCGGGCTACCAGGCCACCGGCCGCGGACACCGCGACGACCAGCAGCGACGTCGGGATCGCGGCGGACAGCGGGAGACCGACCCCGTAGACCAGCGCGGGGATGGCGAGGATGGAGCCGCCCGCGCCGAGCATGCCCAGGGCGGCGCCGATGACCAGGCCGAACGCCGCCGCCAGCAGGAACGTCATGATCTCAGCCGACGACCAGGGGTAGCCCTGCCCTGGCCGCCCGGTCGAACTCGTCGTCCACCGCGACGACCTGGTGCCCGGCCGCGGCGAGGACCGAGGCTGCGATCGAGGCGCGGTAGCCGGCCTGGCAGTGCACCCACACCTCTCCGGCAGGTAGCTCGCCGAGGCGGCCGAGCAGTTCGTGCAGCGGGATATGGAGGGCGCCGTCGATGTGGTTGCGCGCCCATTCCAGGTTGCGGCGGACGTCGAGGATCGTCACCGGCCGGTGGTGGCGGACCATGGCCAGCTCACCGAAGTCGGCACGGGGGAACGACCCGAGCGGCGCGTCACCCGACCACGCTTCGGGGGTGCCGGTGGCCGCGGTTTCGACGCGGTCGATGCCGATCCGGACCAGTTCGCGCTGCGCGTCGGCGACCTGCTCGGCGGTGTCGCCGAGCAGGGACAGCGGCGTACCCCACGGGATGAGCCAACCCAGGTAGGTGGCGAAACTGCCGTCGGCACCGAAGTTCAGCGTGCCCACCACATGGCCAGCGGCGAACGCGGTCCTCGACCGCAGATCCACCACCCACTCGCCCTTGTCGATGCGCGTGCGCAACTCGGCCGGGTCGGCCGGTTCAGGCGGGGTGAGGTCGGGGGCGGACGGGCCGGCGCTGTTGGCGGGCCCCATGTGTGCGTAGTAGGCCGGATGGGCGTCCAGACCGGCGAGCAGTTCGTCGACGTAGGCCTGTTCATCCCGCGTCAGCACCGGGTTGACCTGCTTCTCCTGGCCGATGGTCGACCGGTCGGCGTCGGACTGGGTGGCCGAGCAGAAGCTGCCGAAGCCATGCGTGGGGTAGATCTCGGCGTCGTCGGGCAGCACGTCGGCCAGCCGGTGGGCGGACGCGTATTGGCGCTTCACCAGCTCTCCGGTGTGGGCGGGGCCGAGCAGGTCGGGGCGGCCGGTGGAGCCGTACAGCAGCGAGCCGCCGGTGAACACCGCTGGAACCCGGCCCGGCGCCTCCAGCACGTAGGACAGGTGGGTGAACGTGTGTCCCGGCGTCGCCAGCGCGCGCACGCGCATGTGCGGCCCGACGTCGATCACGTCGCCGTCCTCGATCGGGGTGCTTTCGAAGGACACCGGATCTGCGGCGTTGACGTGGTAGGCGGCACCGGTCACGCGGGCCAATGCCAGGCCACCGGTCACGTAGTCGTTGTGGATGTGGGTCTCGAACACGTCGGTGATCCGCAACCCGCGCACCTGGGCCAGGTCCAGCACCCGGTCGATGTCGCGCTGCGGGTCGACCACGAACGCGGTCTCGCCGTCCTCGACGAGGTAGCTGCGGTCGCCGAGGCTCGGTGTGTCGATGGCGATGATCTCGATCATGAGTCCTCTCTCCTCATACCCCAGGGGGTATCTGAGTCCAGGGTAGCGCACCTTCCGCCGCCTTTCCGAATACCCCCGGGGGCATCACGGGACACGCCTCGTTTTCTCGACCATGAACAGCATTGAGGCAGTCGAGCGCGAATCACAGAGGATTTGGTCCCTCGGCTGCGCGACCTCAGTCACTCCGAGCAGTGCCGACACTCTGGAACCTGGTACCCCTGGGGGTATAGTGAACTGGGAAATAGGACCAGAGACTCGTGGAGGAACACCGGATGTGCCAAAGGATCGTCTGTTCGAAGTGCGGAAAGCCGTCCTACCGGGGCTGCGGCAACCACGTCGAACAGGTACTCGGCGACGTTCCCGCCGCCCAGCGCTGCTCCTGCTCCACAGCACAGCGCGAACGGAAGCCATGGCGGCTGTTCGGCCGCCGCTGAACGCTCGGATGGTGACCGGCGAGCCGGTCACCATCCGAG
>CAVXMR010000021.1:0-116641 GCA_963762765.1 uncultured Actinomycetota bacterium | reverse complement strand
AGCCTGGCCAGGCTCGGCGTGCTGGCCGACCTGCTGTCCAAGCCGGTGCTGACCGGGTACATGGCGGGCGTGGCGGTCATCATGATCGGGGGCCAGCTGGGGAAGGTGACCGGCGTCCCGGTCGGCGGTGGCGAGTTCTTCGAGCAACTCCGGTCGTTCCTGACCCAGCTCGACCGGGTGCAGTGGCCGACGCTGGCGCTGGCCGCCGCGGTGCTGACCTCCCTTCTGCTGGTCGAGCGGCTGGCTCCGCGGCTGCCGGGGCCGTTGCTGGCGATGGGCCTGGCGACCCTCGTGGTGGCTGTTTTCTCACTTGTCGGGCCACGGTATTCAGCTGGTCGGCCCGGTTCCGTCCGGCATGCCCGCGGTGTCAGGGATTTCCGCGACCGACATCGGCGCGCTCGTCCTCCCGGCGGTCGGCATCGCGATCGTCGGGTTCTCCGACAACGTGCTGACCGCGCGGGCTTTCGCCGCGCGCCGGGGTGAGCGGATCGACGCCGATCAGGAACTCCGTGCCCTCGCCGCGGCGAACATCGGCTCAGGTCTGCTGCACGGGTTTCCGGTCAGCAGCAGCGGGAGCCGGACCGCGCTCGGCGCCGCTGTCGGCAGCCGGACCCAGCTGTACTCGCTTGTGGCGCTGGCGACGGTGGCGCTGACCGTGCTGTTCGCGCCGGCCGGTGCTGGCCGCGTTTCCCAAGGCGGCACTGGGTGCGCTCGTGGTCTACGCGGCGCTGCACCTGGTCGACGTCCCGAGTTCCGGCGGATCGGCCGGTTCCGGCTCAGCGAGCTGATCCTGGCGCTGCTGACCACAGCCGGGGTGCTCGGGCTCGGCGTGCTCTACGGCGTGCTGGCCGCGGTCGGACTGTCCGTTCTGGACCTCCTGCGGCGGCTGGCTCGACCGCACGACGCGATCCTCGGCTCGGTTCCGGGGCTGGCGGGGATGCACGACGTCGACGACTACCCGCAGGCGCACCACGGTGCCCGGCCTGGTCGTCTACCGCTACGACGCGCCGTTGTGCTTCGCCAACGCCGAGGACTTCCGGCGCCGGGCCCTCGGCTCGGTCGAGACTGCCGACGGTCAGGTCGGCTGGTTCGTGCTCAACGCCGAGGCCAACGTCGAGCTGGACGTCACCGCGGCTGATGCGCTCGACCAGCTGCGCGACGAGTTGGGTCGCCGCGGCATCGTATTCGCGATGGCGCGGGTGAAGCAGGACCTGCGCGACGACCTCTTGGCCGCCGGGCTGGTGGAGAAGGTGGGGGAGGAGCTGATCTTCCCGACGCTCCCTACCGCGGTTCAAGGCTACGAGCAGTGGCGCGCGCTGCGGTCGTGATCCCTGCCGCCTAGCCCTTCGGCCCGGTGCGACGCCTGCGGACGTAGCCGGGCCCGTGAAAGACGTTGGCCGCGAGCACGATGCCGAAGACGAATCCGAAGTCGTACCAGTGCCCGCTGTTGTGCACCTCGTAGACGCCCACGTGGTCGTTGAACAGCGAGATCGACGAAGGAGATCGGGCAGATGAAGCCGTGCCAGAGGCCCAGCCAGAAGCCCGGGAGCTGAGCGGTGTCGGCCACGGTGTTCGCGCCGGGGGCGCATGCGGCGAGTAGCAGCGCGAGGCCGGCGAACAGCACGGCCGCGGTACGTCGGTGATGAGTGGTCACCTGGCCACTTTCGCGGCGGAGGAGTGCGGCGAAGAAGGGCCGAATGTCACCGGCCACGGGGTCACGTGTCAGCCGCGCAGCACCAGGGCGGCGATGACGAGACCACCGGAGTTCGTCGCGAAGTGCACCATCATCGAAGCCGCGACACCGCGGCCGGTGTGCCGCCACCAATGCAGGAACACCCCGGCACCCGCCGCGGCCACCATCGCGAGCGCGGAGACGGCGACGACCGGGAGCCCGCCGAGAGTGTCGTGGACCATCGTGTTCCGGGTCAGCGCGAGCGACGGCAGGGCGTGCCAGAGGCCGAACAGAGCCGCGGCGCCGAGGATCGGGCGCCACCGCCAGCGGTGGTCCGCCCCGAACAGTGCGGGCAGCACGCCGCGGAAGGCGATCTCCTCGATGAGCACGGTGCCCAGCGGGATCCGGATCAGGGCGAGCCACAGCAGCTGGGTGAAACCGGGGGAGCCGACCCTGCCGTCGTGGAACAGCACGCGCAGGCCCGGTACGACCAGCGCCGTGCCGAAGGCGAGCCCGACCAGCCCAGCCCGACCAGCCCCAGCCCGGCCAGCCCGACGAGGAGGGCTCGTTTCAGGGTGCGCGGGTCGAGGCCGATCGCGCTCGGGGACAGGCGCGCCCACCAGGCGAGGGCGACCAGGACGGCCGCGGCGGTGGCACCGCAGACGGGGTAGGCCCAGCCGGGCAGGACCCGGTTGGCGAGGATCGTCGCGGCGGCGAGTGTCAGGACGGCCGCCAGGCTCGCGAGTCGTTTGCGGGTGATGGTGGGGACTTTCGGCAGTCGCGCCGGGGCGGCAGCAGTGTTCATCCTGACTTCCAGTATGCGCCTGGAACAGGAGTGCCCGATGACGCCGGACGGTGGACGCGACCGCTACGTGGACTGGCTGCGTGCGGTCAGTCTGGTGGTCGTCGTGCTCTGGCATTGGGCGTTCACGATCCTGCGCTGGACGCCGGACGGCCCGCAACCGACCAACCCGCTGGGGTTCTTCTCGGGGTTGTGGATCTTCACTTGGCTGCTACAGGTTATGCCGCTGTTCTTTTATGTCGGCGGGTACGCGCATCTGGTTTCCTGGGAACGTGCCCAGGCTCACGGGACCAGTCTCCCGCGGTACGTCGCAGGGCACATCCGGCCGCTGGTCGTCCCTGCGGCTGCGCTCGTGGCGACCTGGGTCCTGCTCGGGGTCGTGCTGGGTTCGGTGTTCCGGCTGCAGTGGATCGGCAACGCCGTGATGCTGGTGATCAGCCCGCTGTGGTTCCTTGGCGTGTACGTCGTGCTCATTGTGCTGCTGCCGGTGAGTCTGTGGTTGCACCGGCGTCTCGACATTCTGGCGCTGGTGCTGCTTGGCGGGACGGCGATGATCGTGGACGTCCTGCGGTTCCGGTACGGCCTCGCCGAACTCGGCTGGATCAACATGGCGGTGGTGTGGATGCTGGCGCACCAGGCCGGGTTCTTCTATCGGCGGCTCGTCGACGCGCCCCGCAGGCTCGATCTCTCACTGCTCTTCGCGGGGCTGTTCGCCCTGGCCGGACTGGTTTTCTCGGGTCTGTATCCCGGCTCGATGGTCGGCGTGCCCGGCGACCGGTTGTCCAACATGGCGCCGCCGACCTTCGTGATCGTGGCCTTGCTGGCGTTCCAGGTCGGGGTCGCCGAGGTCATCCGGCCCGGGTTGGAGCGCTGGCTGACCCGGCCGCGGCCCCGGCGGTTCACCGCGGTGATGAACCGGTTCGCGCTCCCGCTTTTCGTTTTCCACACCACGGGCATGGCTCTGGCGCGGGCGGTCGACTACTTCGTGTTCGAAGGCCGGATCGTCGACGACCGGTCCCCGGACTTGATCTGGTGGCTAGAACGCCCGGTTGCCGTGCTAGGCCCGTTGCTGTTCACCGTCCCGGTGATCCTGTTGTTTGCGCGGCACCGGGCTTCGCGAGACGCTGAGCCGAGGAGGTCCGGTGATGAGGGAACGGTCGCGGATGATGCACGCCTGGCGGGTCACTGAGCCGGGTCCGATGGCGTCAGGGCCGCTGACGTGGTCGGAGGTCCCGGTGCCCAGGCCGGAACCCGGCGAACTGCTGGTGCGCGTCCTGGTCTGCGGCGTGTGCCGGACCGACCTGCACGTCGCCGAGGGCGACCTCCCGGTGCATCGCCCGGGCGTGATCCCAGGGCACGAAGTCGTCGGAGAAGTGGTGGACGCGCCCGGGGACACCGGGTTCTCGCCGGGGGACCGGGTCGGCATCGCCTGGCTGCGCCGGACGTGCGGCAAGTGTCGATATTGCTTGCGTGGCAGCGACAATCTTTGCCCGGATTCGCGCTACACCGGGTGGGACGCCGACGGCGGCTACGCCGAATACGCCGTCGTCCCCGCTGCTTACGCGCTCCGCTTGCCCGGAGGCTACTCAGACGCGGAACTGGCGCCCTTGCTGTGTGCCGGACTGATCGGGTACCGGGCGCTGCTGCGGGCCGAGGTCCCGGAGCACGGGCGGCTGGGTATTTACGGGTTCGGTGGCAGTGCGCATCTGACGGCGCAGGTCGCGATCGCACGCGGCGCCACGGTGCACGTGATGACTCGCAGCGCCGAAGCTCGGGAACTCGCGCTTGAACTCGGGGCCACCTCAGCCGGCGACGCTGCCGAGCCACCGCCGGAACCACTCGACTCGGCGATCCTGTTCGCCCCGGTGGGAGAGCTGGTACTGCCGGCGCTGGCTGCGCTGGACCGGGGCGGCACACTGGCCATCGCGGGCATCCACCTGTCGGATATTCCGCGTCTCGACTACCAGCAGCACCTCTTCCAGGAGCGTCAGATGCGCAGCGTCACGGCGAACACGCGCGCCGACGCCCGGGAGTTCCTCGCCTTCGCCGGGCAGCACCACCTGCGCGTCAGCACGATGCCTTACCCGTTGACGGAGGCGGACAAAGCGCTGGCCGACCTCGCGGCGGACCGGGTGAACGGCGCGGCCGTCCTGCAGGTTGGCTAAGGCGATCCGGACTGTCACACCGGGTCGGGCGGCAGCCGGAGGTGCCGCACGGTCGAGACCACCCGCAGCAGAGCGATCGTTCCGGCGAACACGCCGAGCGCGACCTCGTTGCCGGTAATGAGTGTCACGATCGCCAGAAGCAGTGCGATCGTCCCCAGCGGTGCGCTGAGCGATTTCGCCGTCTTCGTCGTGGCCGCCCAACCACCGAGGATGCAGGCCGTCAGGCCGAGCACGAGGCCGGTGAGGGCCATGACTCGGGGGCCGTGGATGAACAGGGCGGTGCCATCGGCCAGGTAGTCGACATAGAGCGCGACGGTGACCAGGACCGGGATCGTGGCTGCCGCGTCTCGCCATTCCGTGCGCATGACGCTCCTTCCTGAGGGTTCACAGTCGACGATCCGTCGCCGAGCGCGCCGAGGGCAGCGGCGAAAGTCGCCGGTAGGAGGGTCCAAAGGCCCAGGTCGGCGGGTAACGACCTTGGTCCCTGCACCCGAGGACGAACGGCCGCATCCGGTATCGCGGTGCGCGCCCTACCGTCGGCTGAGATTCGCCGTCGTGGTGATCGAAAGCAGAGGAGTCGCGTCATGAGTGCTTGGGGCAACCTGCCGGTCGTCGTGGCGGTCGACGGGTCGGAAACCGCGGCGGCCGCCGCGCTGTGGGCTGCAGGCGAGGCGGCCCGGCGCAATACCGCGCTGTTCGTCTTCACCGCGTATGGCTTCGAGGACGCTGCCTTTGGTGGCAAGGTTTATCCGCCCTCGGACTGGCTGAAGATCAAGGAAGCGGCGGCGGACGACATGCTCCGCGAGACGCGCGGCACCCTCGAGGCGGCTGTCCCGGGGCTGGAGATCACCACCGAGGCCAGCGACCGCGGGCCGGTACCCGCCTTGCTCGAGGTGTCGGAGCGGGCCCGGATGCTCGTCACGGGTGAGCCGGTCGGCGCGATTGAGGGGCTGTTCAGCGGGTCGCCGGACATCGACCTGGCAGCCCGGGCGCACTGCCCGGTGGTGGTCGTCCGCGGCGACGAGTTGCCTGATGGGCCCGTGGTCGTCGGCGTCGACGGCAGCCCGCTGAGTGAAGCGGCCATCGCGTGGGCGTTCGAAGAAGCGTCGCTGCGCAATGCGCCGCTGCTCGCGCTGCACGCCTGGCACGACGGCGACACCGACGGCCTGTTCACCGAAGGCAACGTGCATTTCCAGGGTGAGGCGGTCGAAGACGCCGACCGGCGGCTGCTGGCGCAGCGGCTCGCCGGCTGGCAGGAGCGCTACCCGGACGTGAAGGTCGACCGGGTTGTCGAGCATGACAAGCCGCGCCACCGGCTGCTGGCTGCGAGCCGGACCGCGCAGCTCGTCGTGGTCGGCAGTCGCGGCCGCGGTGGCTTCACGGGGCTGGTGCTGGGCTCGACCAGCCAGGCCCTGCTGCACCACGCGGGTTGCCCGGTCATGGTCGTCCGCAGCGAAAACGTCTGAGCCACAACGAAAGCCAGGAGAGATCATGAACACCAGCACGGTATCCACGGTGATGACCGCGGATCCGATCACCGTCGCGACCACGACCCCGTTCAAGGACATCGCCGAACTGCTCACCGGGAACGGGATCAGCGCGGTCGGCGTGCTGAACAAGACCGGCACCCTCGTCGGCGTCGTGTCCGAAGCCGACCTGCTGCCGCACCTGTGGGATGAGCCAAAGCGTCGACTGTGGACGCGTTGGCGCAATCGTGGCCTGGCCCGCAAGGCGACGGCCCGGGTGGCCAAGGACCTGATGACCAGCCCGGCGATCACCGTCGAGGCCGGTGATTCCTTGGCGACCGCGGCGGCAGCGTTCGCGCGGACCGGTGTGCGCCGGCTGTTCGTGCTGGAGCAGGGCAAGGTCGTGGGCGTGGTGTCCCGGCGTGACCTGGTCGGCGTGTTCACCCGCCGTGACGCCGATCTCGAACGCGAAATCCAACGCCGGATGCTGAGCAGCTCTCTCCACCTCGGCTCGGACCGGGCGCGGGTCGCGGTGCGCGCCGGGGTGGTGCTCATCGTGGGCAGGGTGGAGCGCCGCTCCGACATCGACCCGGTCACCCGGCTGCTCGACGACCTGCCGGGCGTGGTGGCGATCGAGAACCGCCTCGACTTCGTCTGGGACGACGGCGCCTGACGAACGCCGTAGCGATCGTGTCGACGGGCTCTTCAGACGATTCCGACCCAGGCGATGCGCAGTTCGGTGGTATGGCTTGCGCTTGTGAGCTGACGGAACTGGCCGTTGAGGGTCACGACCTCCATCCGCGCCACCATCGATTGGTACCGATCGATGGTGGCGCGCTCCACTTTGGACTCGGTGCCGTAGGCAAGGACGTAGGTTCGAGGTTGCTGGAAGAGCGCGAGGAACTCCTCTTCGGTCAACGTAGTGCGTTTGCGGCGGTGCAAAGCTTCGTAGTGCCGTTTCAACCGGGTCGGCACGCCAACCCGCAGATCGTTCTCGATGATGTACGCCGAATTGACGATCTGCGATCGAACATCACGGACCTTGACGTCGAAGCCCCGCTTCACATGCACGATGTAGGTACGTTTGTCGTCCCAGGTAAGGGTGTCGAACAACTCGACGTTATCGGTGAGGACCCGGTCCCCGTTGACGATCGGGCGCCCTTTCACCGAGTTCTCGTTGTAGTCGTCTTCGCTCTCGGCCTTGAGCCAGGTCCGTAAGCCGATGTGATCGGCCGGGAGATCGAGTTCCTCGATCAACCCGAGGAATTCCTTGCTGACGAGCTCGAGGTAACTCGTGTCGACCTCGTACCACCTGCCGGCGAGCAGGAAGTAGGACCGCTTTTCGTGGCGGATCTCGCCGTGGAGGTGAGCGAGCAGTGTTCCGTGAGTCCCGACGTCCGGCCCGTAGTCCTCACACTGCGACTGGACCGTGATCGACGTCAGCAGCGCCTCGGGCCCAGCTGACCCCGGGCTGACGTGGTTGAGAATGTCGGCAATCTCAGGACGCCGATCACCCTGGTATAGAAGGCTATCGTCGTGGGTGACGGTGTACACGGTTGCGTTGGCGTACAGAGATGCGTCGGTGTGAGTGACGGCGATGTTCGTGTAGTCACGATCGACCACGAGCTGCTTCGCCAGGTGCCGGTTGAGCCGGGCGATGAGGTCCCTGCTCTTGCGGGGATTGAGTATCTTGATCGAGTCGAGGATTGCCCAGTCGTCATCGTCCGGCACAGGTGACTCGACGATCGCCGATAACCATCGGAGCAACGCGATCAGCTTGTCGAGGGTGTCGACGCGCGGGCCGAACCTGAGTGCGCTGCCGACGTCCAGTCGCATTTTCTGCTTGGCCCCGAATACGGCGCGCAAGCCCTGATCGTCGAGGGCTTCGGGGCGAACTTGCCCGCCGAGCGCTGTCCAGACGTTCTCCAGCGACTCGGTGTAGGTGATCCGGCGCGGATCTCGGAAGTTGACGTCGCTGACCAGCGTCGACCCGGCGATCTGGCTTGAGCGGGCTCGCTTGACTTCCGGTGAGGCGATCCGGCGTGCGACATCGATGGGGAAAGATATGTCGGTGAACCGGTCGAAGACCACGCTTGACTGCCCGCCCGTGTGAACGTACAGCTCGTCGCCCATAACGATGAAGCCGACGAAGTGATTGGTCCGCGCCTGCACCTTGGGAATCTTGATTTCGGCTGGCTCGTAGAACCCGGCCCATGGAGTGAGTCGTGGCCGGGTCGTGTCGTTGCGGTAGACGCTCAACCGGCAGCCGTCGAAATTCGCGTTTCCGTCGCAGACGTAGGTCTTGACGTCTTTGGTGGCGTTGTAGGCATCGACAATGCATTGGGGGAGGTCCTCGATCGGCACCTCTTCGCCAAAGAAGTCCCTAGCGGCGTCCACGTCGATCCGGGAGATCGGTGGAAACAGTCCGCTGCGTGCCATGTGCGCAACCTCGTCCCGCTGAGCCAACCTGGAACTGCTCGGTATCGGTGCCCTAAGGGTCGTGCGACGGGCGCGCTTTGTTACAACGACCACCGCGTCGTATGAAGCGAGGCGGTCGACTGAGAGATAGAGCTGGAGCGGATTTCGTTGGAACATTTGAACTACGCGGCGCGATGCACAAGTCGCGTAGTTCAGACTGTGATCCAATTGTTCCAACGTGGTGTCATCGCAGCCCACCGGCGAATTCGACGCTCGCCGTCAGAACCGCCGGAGCTGAGCCGGGATCGGCAAGCCGACGCCGTAGGGGCGGTCGACCGGACGGACCACGTCACCGAGCTGCCGCCGCGGGGTCGCGGGCAGCGGCGTCGCACCCTCCGGCAGGAAGCCGATCCGCAGGACGAGCTGGGGTTCGTGGCGGCCGTCGAGGACGCAGTCGCGGATCAGGCCGCGCGTGCTCGTCAGCTCGAGTGGTTCGGTGACCACGCACGTGGCTAGGCCGAGCTGGGTCGCGGTGAGGAGGACCGCGCTGGCCGCTTCGCCTGCGCGGAGCCGGTCGAGACGGTCGTCGCTGACGGTCGCGAGGACAGCCAGTGTCGCGCCGTCGACAGCGGGGCCGGACGCGTTCGCAAGGTTCGGCTCGGCGAATTCGCGGCTGCCCAGTTCCCGAACGCCGGCAGCCACGGTGACCGCGTTCTGCGCGGGCACCCCGTCGGGCGCGTAACGCCGCCCGCTCCAGGCCGCGAGCTCGATGCTGTAGTCCGGGTCGGCCTGGTGCAGGCCGCGGGCCTCCGATGCGGCGGTGATCAACGCCGTCCGGTGCGCGTCGTCGCTGACCGCCGTGAGCGTCCCGCCGTGGATGGCTGCGCTCGTGGCGAGAAAGACACCGTCCCGCAAGGAGATGGGCTGGTCGTCGAAGCGGCGGCGGTCCGAGCGACGGCGGGGGATAGCCGTGGACAGGGCGATGTCGGCGTCCCGGGTGTCGTGCGGCACCAGCACGATCTTCGCCAGCAGGTCGGGATCGTGCGGGTCGGGCAGCCGGTCGATCTGTGCCGCCCAGCCGAGCGCGGCGGCCGCCACCGTGAAGTGGTGGAGCGCGCAGCCGCAGCTGACCAGCAGGTCCCGGCCTTCGGGGTCGGCGCGGTGGAGCCGGCGGTGTGGGTCGGCGCGGAGCTCGACCTTCCGGCCGCTGATGCGCCAGGCCCAGGGTTGTGAATTGTGGACGGACGGGGCGCGCACGGCCAGAGCGATCGCCGCCTTCACCGTGTACGTGTCGGGCAGGCCCTGGTCCATGGCAGTCCTCCTCGGGGTTCGGGTGTCCCCATGCTTCCCAGCGGCAGGCGCCTTCCCCAGGGCCGAAGTACTTCGGTGGAGGGGCCCTACGGCCCCGCAGGGGCGAAAGGACCAGGCTGAGGCCCTTCGACTCTTTCCCCGCCCGTGCGTGCGAAGCGAAGCTGGCTGGTACCCGGGTTCTGTGGGAGGAAGCCATGCAGGATGTGACCAACCCCTTCGCTCATGCGGAAAGTGCGGCGAACAGGTGGCTGACGGTGGTCCGTGAACGGCTGGCGGCCGATGACCGGTACCCCGCGTACCGCATGGTGCGGGCCTGGTTGCACGTCGTGCGGGACCGGTTGACGGTCGGGGCCGCCATGGATTTCGCGGCCCAGCTCCCGGAGCTTCTGCGCGGCGTCTATTACGAAGGCTGGACGCCCAGTCACGTGCCGACCCGCTACGAGGTCCGCGGTTTCATCGCCCGCTTCGCCGGCTCTGCGGACATTGCTCGCTCCGAGGTGCCCGCGGTGGCTGCGGCGGTGACGTCGGCGCTGGGGGAGCTCTGCGCGCCGGGTCAGCTGGAGCACGTCCTCAAACTGCTGCCCGACGGTCTGGTCGAGCTGCTCACCGCGGACGGGGGAACGAACCGTGCCAGCTGAGCGGTGGACGGCTCTGCCTTGGCTCCGGGAGGCCGGTCTGCTGGCGGTCGTCGTGGTCTTGGCCGGTATCGGGGGAGCGGCCTGGTGGCTCGACGCGCCCTTCGTCGCGGACGTCGTATGGGCGTCCGCGACTGCGCTCACTCTGGTACCGGCGGCGGTCTGGGTCGCGGCCGATCTCCGGGCGAAGCGCTGGGGCGCCGATCTACTTGCCGTGCTGGCGCTGGCCGCGACGCTCGCGGTGGGCGAATACCTGCGCTGGGGCCATCGTCGCGGCGATGGTCGCCACCGGCCGCGTGCTCGAAGCCGCGGCTCAACGCCGGGCGAGCCGGAACCTGACCGCCCTGCTCGACCGGGCACCTCGCATCGCGCACCTGCGCACCGCCACCGGCCACGAACCGGTGCCCGTGGACGAGGTGACCGTGGGACAGCTGATCGTCGTCCTGCCCGGTGAAGTCGTGCCCGTCGACGGGACCCTGCCCGACGGCGGGCTTTTCGACGAGTCCGCGCTGACGGGAGAACCGTTGCCGGTGCAGCGGCCACCGGACGACACCGTCCACAGTGGAGTGGTGAACGCCGGTGCGGCGGTGGACGTCCGCGCCGCGGCTACGGCGGCCGACAGCACCTACGCCGGTGTCGTCCGGCTGGCCGAGGAGGCCGCGGCCAGGACCGCCGGGGTCGCCAGGATCGCCGACCGCGTGGCGGTCTGGTTCCTGCCCGCCTCACTGCTCATCGCGGCCGCCGCGTGGGCGCTGACCGGCGAGGTCGTACGTGCGGTCGCGGTGCTGGTGACCGCCACGCCGTGCCCGTTGTTGCTGGCCGTCCCGATCGCGGTGACCGGCGGCATGTCGCGGGCCGCGAGAGCGGGCGTGGTCGTCAAGGACGGCGCGGCGCTGGAGGCTCTCGGCGGGGCCACGGCTGCTCCTGATGGACAAGACCGGCACGGTCACCCAGGGCCGCCCGGAGGTCACCGACGTCGTCTGCGCGCCCGGCCACGACATGGCGGACGTCCTGGGGCTCGCGGCGAGCGTCGAGCACTACTCGCCTCACGTGCTCGCCGCAGCCGTCGTCCGTGCCGCCGCGTCGGCGGGCGTCGAGCTGAGCCCAGCCGAGGACGTCGTCGAGGAACCTGGGACCGGCGTGACCGGGCGGGTTCGCGGCCGTCGGGTGCGGATCGGCCGCCCGTCGGCCGGACGGGAGCTTCCCGGTGTGGGCGCAGGGCGCCGCCCGCCGAGGCCGGCTCGACCTGGCGACGGTCCTGTGGGTGGACGTCGACGGTGAGCCTGTCGCCGCGCTGCTGGCGAAGGACCCGATCCGGCCCGACGCGGCGCGCACGATGCGCCGGCTGCGCGCGGCCGGGATCGAGCACATCCGCCTGCTGACCGGCGACCGTGTCGACAACGCGCGAGAAGTGGCGGCGATGCTGGGAATCGACGAGGTCCAGGCGGAGGTGACCCCGGCGGACAAGGTCGCGCGCGGTCGACGCGGCCCGCGCGCGTGGCGTGACGGTGATGACCGGCGACGGCGTCAACGACGCTCCGGCGCTGGCCGCCGCGGACGTCGGCGTCGCGCTCGGCTCCCGGGGCTCGACGGCGGCGGCGCAGGCGGCCGACGCGGTGATCCTCGACGACCGGCTCGGCAGGCTGGCCGACGCCGCCGAGATTGCGCGGCGCTCGCACCGGCTCGCCGTGCAGAGTGCGGTGGCGGGGACGCTGCTGTCCGTCCTGGCGATGCTGGCCGCGGCCGGTGGTCTGCTGGTGCCGGTGCTCGGCGCCGTGGTCCAGGAGGGCATCGACGTCGTGGTGATCCTGAACGCGTTGCGCGCCTTGGGCGGGCGGACCAGCTCGCGCGGCGGCGTCCCGGCGGCGATGGTGCGGCGCTTCGAGTCCGAGCACGAGCTGCTGCTCCCCGCCCGGGCCGCGGTCCGGCATGCCGCCGACGCGCTCGCCGAGGGCGCGACGTCCACATCGGACTACGGCGGTCCGGCAGGCCGAACGGCTCCTCGCCGAACAGTTGCTTCCGCATGAGCTGGCCGAGGAGACCGAGCTCTACCCCGCTCTCGCCGGTGCGCTCGGCGGGCCGGAGGGAACTGTGACGATGAGCCGTGAGCACGCGGAGATCCAGCGGCTGGCCCGGCGGCTGCGCAGGCACCTGGAAGAGTCCCCGGAGCGGATCCAGCCCGACCAGGTCGACGACCTGCGTGCCACGCTCTACGGGCTGGATGCCGTGCTGACACTGCATTTCGCTCAGGAGGAGGAAGCGTACTTCACGCTTCCGGCCTCCTGAGCGAGGATTATGCGGCGGACTGGTCCTGGTTTCCGCGGACGATGAACGCGACCCGTTTCGCGACGGATACGGCGTGGTCGGCGAACCGCTCGAAGTGGCGGCCGAGCTGCGCGACGTTCATCGCCGTCTGGAGATCGAGCTTCGTTTCCGCGTCCAGGAGCTGCCGGTACAGGGACTCCTGGAGCCGGTCCATCTCGTCGTCTTCGGATTCGAGTTCCAGCGCCTTCTCCGCGTCCTTCGTTTCGAGGACCGCATGGGCTTCGGCGGCGAACCGCTTCGCCACCGCGCCCATCGCGCCGACGGTGCCGTTCAGGCACGCCGGTACGACGTGGTGCGGATGCCGTTGCCGGACGATTTCCGCGACGTGGCGGGCGATGACGCCCATCCGCTCCAGGTCTTCGCTCATCCGCAGTCCCGCGACCAGGGTCCGGAGATCGGTGGCGACCGGTTGCTGGCGGGCGAGCAGGCTCAGCGCTTCGGCGTCGAGCCGGTGGTGCCGCTCCTGGATTTCCGGCGTCTCGATGACGACCTCGTTCGCCAGCGCCAGGTCGGCTTCCAGCAGGGCGGTCGTGGCCCGGCCGACAGCGGTCTCGGCCAGTGCGAGAAGCTCAGCCAGCTGGTCGGTGAACCGGGTGAGTTCGGCTTGGTAGGCGGGTACGCATCGATGTCCTCCAGAGATGGGTTTCATCCAGCAGGGCGATGGACCTGAGTGCCCAGCGCCGCGAGTTCGAGCGCCCGTGCGACGTCACCCGGGCTCACGATCCCGGTGAGGACGCCGTCGTCGACGACGAGCAGGAGGTCTCGGCCGGGGTGGCCGACCTGGCCGAGCACGGCCGACAGCGGCGTCCCGGACGAGACGGCCGGGGGCTTGCCGCAGACGTCCTCCACCCGTGTCGAAGTGCGTGCCTGGTCGGGTACGCGGGCGAGCGCGGCGAGGCTGACGACGCCGATCGGGTAGCCGTCGAAGGAGACCACCGGGTAGGTGCGGAACCGGCCGCTCGCGGCCTGGTCGATGAAGCCCTGCACGGTGAACCAGCCCGGCGCGGTCACCGGATGCGGGGTCATCACCTCGCCGACCTGGATGCGCGCCAGCATGTCGCGGACCGGCCCGGCGGTCAGCTCGGCCTGTGCGGTGACCCCGAGGAACCAGCCGACCGCCGAGCAGCCACACCCCGGAGAAATCGCCGAAGCCACAGCATTTCCACCGCACCGGCGAGCCGCCAGCAGCAGGCCGAGCACCTTGCCCGACCGCGCGGAGATCGCCTGGGCCTGGCGTCGGTCGCCGGTGAGCTTCCAGGCGGCGGCCTGCAGGATCCGGCCGCCGTCGAGCGGGGCGCCGGGCAGCAGGTTGAACACCGCCAGCAGCCCGTTCGTCCAGCCCAGCCAGCTCAGCGTCGCGACCACCACCGCGGGCAGCGCGCCGGACAGCAGGACAGCGCCGCGCCCGAGGAATCCGCCGCCGCGGCCAGCGATGCTCGCGAGCGGGCCGGCGACGGCGACGGCGAACGCCGTCCGCGGGTCGGCGGCTCGTCGGGCATTTCCGTGCTGCCGCCGAGCACCCACAGCGTGATGCCGTCGACGGTGAGCCCGCGGTGGCGGGCGACGAGTGCGTGGCTCAGTTCGTGGACGAGCAACGACGCGAAGAACACCACGGACCCGGTCGACGCCGGTCGCCCAGTACTCGACGGGGGACAGGCCCGGTGCGGCGGCTTCCGGCAGCAGCGACTGTCGCCAGCAGGTCGGCCAGCAGCGCCATGATCAGGAGCACGGACCAGTGCGCGCCGACCCGGATACCGGCCGGGCGCCCGAGCGGGAACGTGGCATGCATCGTTCGCACCGTGCATCCCGGAGGGCCCTGGCTCGCGAGGGCCGCAGCGCCCCGGCAGGAGGGACCAAAGGCCCTGCCACTGGCCGACGTCCGGCCGCAGCCCGCGCGCGGGGCGGCCGCTTACCGTCGTCGTGACGACGGGAGCGCGGCATGGCCGGCAAGCACAAGAAGCTGCCCAAGGCGGCTTACGAGCAGGAGCTGCTGCGGTTGCAGGCCGAGCTGGTCAAGCTACAGGAGTGGGTGCGCGCCGAAGGCGCTCGGCTGGTCGTGGTGTTCGAGGGCCGCGACGCGGCGGGCAAGGGCAGCACCATCAAGCGCGTCACCGAGCATCTGAACCCGCGCGTCGTGCGGATCGCCGCGCTGCCCAGCCCGACCGAGCGTGAACGTACGCAGTGGTATTTCCAGCGCTACATCGAGCACCTGCCCGCCGCGGGGGAGATCGTGCTGTTCGACCGCAGCTGGTACAACCGTGCGGGCGTCGAGCGTGTCATGGGCTTCTGCACGCCCGAGGAGCACCGCCGGTTCCTGCAGCAGTGCCCGATCTTCGAACGGCTCCTCGTCGAGGATGGGATCCTGCTGCGGAAGTACTGGTTCTCGGTCAGCCTCGACGAACAGGAGCGGCGGTTCCGCGCGCGGATCGACGATCCGATGCGGCGCTGGAAGCTGTCCACCATCGACCTGAAATCGGTCACGCACTGGGAGGACTACTCCCGGGCGAAGGACGACATGCTCGTCCACACCGACATCACCGAGTCCCCATGGTTCGTGGTGGAGAGCGAGGAGAAACGCCGCGGGCGGCTGAACATGATCGCCCATCTGCTTTCCAGCGTCCCGTACTTCGAGGTGCCACGCCAGGCGGTGACCCTGCCGCCGCGGCCCGAGCCCACCGGCTACCCGCGCCCGGACCGGCGGCTGCAGACCTACGTCCCGGACCACGCGGCGACCCTGACGCCGCCCGAAAAGAGGGAGAAACACCATGGATGACAAGGAAAAGGCCGCGATCGAAGCCGAAGCACGGCGGGATGTCGCCGAGCGGGGCCACCACGGTCCCGGACTGACCCGCTACCTGCACGCGACCGAGCAGCACGCGATCAAGGAGAACCGAGGAGGACGTCGTCCCGGCCGCCGAACGACGGCCGGGTGACGAGCCTCAGTCCTGATCCGCCCGCGAATAGGCCGCGAGCGCCCGCTGCCGGGCGTTCGCGGCCACCGTGCGGATCAGGGCGGTGTGCACCGCGCCGATGAACGGCCCGGCCACCCGCCAGTACCGGCGGAACCTCAGCCAGCTGTGCGGATCGGTCAGCCGCGACGCGGGTGTGCACGGTCAGCAGGCTCCGATGGGGGCCGTAGGGACCGCGCGGAGATCGCCAGCACGAGCTTGCCGAAGCCGGGCTCCTCGAACGCCGGGAACTCGTCGGCCTCCACCCGGCGCCAGACGATCACCGGCCGCCAGAACTTCCCCGCGACACCGATCGCGAACTCGCTGCCGGGCGCTCGCCGAGCAGGACCCACGCCGATCCGGTGTCCAGGTCGTCGACGGTGAGCCGGGTCGGCCGGCGCGGTGGGCCGTGCCTGCCGGTTGCGCCATCGTCTCGGGCAGCTTGCGCAGCCAGCCGGCCGGCGGCGACGGCACCTCCGCGGACATCGGTGAAGTCCAGTTCGCGCGCCGCGGCGTAGGTCTCCTTCACCGGGGCATCCACGATGGCGGGCGCACCAGCTCGAAGTGCGGGTGGGGAGGAAATGGTCGATCAGCAGGTCGGGTCCGGTCATCGTTCCAGGGTCGGCGACGGCGGCGCGTGGCAGAAGCGATCCGTACTGGCGGATTTGGTCCCCGGCGAAAAGGACTTCCTGCTCTGACCGGCGAGGACGGCGCGGACCATGCTGGCCGCAAGACGCCGTGACCGCAGGAGGATCTGATGACCGGAACCGCGACCCGCCCGGTGCTGGTCGGCGTGGACGCTTCGCCGGCCGCGCTTACGCGCGGTCCGCTGGGCCGCGAGCCGAAGCGGAGCGCCGCGGGCGACGCCTGCGCTGTTCCACGCCTGCGTCTTCGAAGGCGACCCGCCGCGGCACGGCCCGTTCGAGGAGTCCGACTGCTGCTGGAGCACATCTACCGCTGGCTCCGCCGCGCCGCCGACGTCGCCCGCGAACAGGCGCCCGGAGTCGGGTCGAGCACGTGGTCCGCCTCGGACTGGCGGCGATCTGCTGATCGCCGCCTCGGCGGAGGCGCGCGCTGCTGGTGCTCGGTTCCCACGGCATCGGGCGGCCTGCGCGGCGCGCTGATCGGCTCGGTCGCGCTCCGCGTCACGGCCGAAGCGCACTGCCCCGTCGTGGTGGTGCGCGGGCACGCCGACCCCGGCGGCCCGGTGGTCGCGTCGGCTGGATCCCGCTGTGTCCGACGAACCCGTGCTGCGGTTCGCGGCCGAGGCCGCCGCGGCCCGCGACGTCCCGCTGCTCGTCGTGCACGCTTGGCACGACGGGGTGCTGAGCTCCGCCGCCGAGCTGATCGTCCTGGCCGCACAGCAACAGGACGGTCTCGAGCAGCAGCTGGCCGGCCGGTACCCGGGGCTGCGAGTCACCCCGACGGCGGTGCAGGAGCGCAAGCCTTCGCGCGCGTTGCTGCACGCGGCTCCGGCGCCCAGCTGATCGTCGTCGGCAGCGCGCGGTCGCGGCCCGGTCGCGGGCGGGCTGCTCGGCTCGACGGGCAATGACCTGCTCGCCCACGCGACCTGCCCGGTCGCGGTCGTCCACGGAACCGAAGCGGGGTAAGCGATGCGTGCACGGGACATCATGACCAGGCCGGTCGTGCGGGTCGGGCCGGGGACACCGGTCCGGGAGGCGATCGTGCTGCTCACCGAGCACTGCGTCGCCGCGCTGCCGGTCGTCGACCCGGAGGACCGGGTGCTCGGCATCTTCACCGAGGCCGACGCTCTGCGCAGCGGCATCACCGATGGTGGCCCCGAGCCCGGGGTTCTGGTGGGGTCGGTGATGACCGCGCCGGTCCAGTCGGTCGAGCTGGGCACCGAGGTCGTCGAGATCGCCCGGCGGATGCTCGGCGACCGGCTGCGCAGCATCCCGGTCGTCGACGAAGGCGTGCTCGTCGGCATCGTGAGCCGCCGCGACATGCTGACCCCGCTGGTGGGGCACGACGACACGATCGCCTCGCACGTGAACGCGCTCCTGATCGACTACTCCGGGCATCGTGACCGCTGGACCGTCACTGTCGACGGCGGCATCGTGACCGTCCGGGGCGCCTACACCGATGAGGCCGAGCGCCGGGTCGTCAATGCGTTGGCGAAGACGGTCCACGGTGTCGTGGGCGTGGAGCTGCAGGAGAACACCGCGGTGACTTTCGGCGGGACCAGCGAGGCCGTTGTCCCCTAAGTCCGGGGCCACGGCCGCGCGACGCTGGAGGCATGAGAATCCTCGTCGCGGTGGCCACCCGGCATGGCGCCACCAGGGAAATCGCCGAGAACCTCGCCACCTCGGTCGGCTCCGCGCTGATCGATGCCGGGGTGTGGTCCGAGGTCGACGTCCGGGACGCGGGCCTGGTGCGCGACGTCGACGGCTTCGACGCCGTGGTGCTGGGTAGCGCCGTCTACATGGGACACTGGCTGGAGCCGGCGCGCAAGCTCGCCGAGTCCTTTGTGGACGATCTGCACAAGATCCCGGTCTGGCTGTTCTCCAGTGGCCCGGTCGGCGAGCAGGGCAAGCCCGCCGAGGAGCCCGTCGCCGTCGACGACCTCGTCCTGAAGCTCGGGGCGCGGGGCCATCGCCTGTTCGGCGGGAAGATCGACCGCCACACACTGCACTTCCCGGAACGTGCCGTCGTGACCGCGTTGCGGGTCAAGGACGGCGACTACCGGGACTGGCCCACCATCCGCGCCTGGGGCTACGAGATCGGCATGAACCTGGTCGCGGCCAACGCTTCCGGAGGTACCTCATGACGACGCCCCGCAACCTATCCGGTCCGGGTCGAGACCCGGCTCGAGGAACCGCTGTCGCGCTGGCTGTGGCTGGTCAAATGGCTGCTGGTCGTTCCCGCACTACGTCGTGCTGGCGTTCCTGTGGATCGCCTACGCGTTCGTCACGATCGTCGCGTTCTTCGCCATCCTGGTGACCGGCCGCTACCCGCGGCCGCTGTTCGACTTCACCGTCGGGGTGCTGCGCTGGAGCTGGCGGGTGCACTACTACGCCTACGCCGCGCTGGGCACCGACCGCTACCCGCCGTTCACCCTCGCCGACGTCCCGGACTACCCGGCCCGGCTGGACATCGCCTACCCCGAACACCTTTCCCGCGGTCTGGTGCTGGTGAAGTGGTGGCTGCTGGCCATCCCGCACTACATCGTCGTGGGCCTGTTCGCCGGCGGGGGTATCTGGTTCGCCGGGCGCTCGGGCTCGGACGACAACTTCGACTGGGCGGCGGGCGGGCTGGTCGGGATCCTGGTGCTGGTCGCCGGGATCGTGCTGCTGTTCACCGGGCAGTACCCGAAGCCGATCTTCGACTTCGTGCTCGGCATGGACCGCTGGGTGCTGCGGGTCGCGGCCTACGCGTCGCTGATGACCGACGAGTACCCGCCGTTCCGCCTCGACATGGGCGGCACCGAAGCCGGTGCCGAGCCCCCGCAGGACGCAGCCGGCCGCGCCGCGTCCGCTCGGCTGGACCGCCGGACGGATCGCCGCCGTGGTCGTCGGCGCGGTTCTCGCGCTGGTCTCGATGGGCCTGCTGACCGGCGGCGGCGCCACGCTCTGGGCCGACCGCACCCAGCGCGACGCCGACGGCTACCTCTCCGGCTCGACCTCGATCACCTCCGGCGGCTACGCCGTCGCGAGCGATCCGCTGCAGGTCCGCGGTGCTGCCGACGCGCCGGACTTCGCCAAGGTCGTCGGCGACGTCCGGATCCGGGCGACGAGCGCCGACGGCCGCCCGGTCTTCGTGGGGATCGGCCGTCACGGACGCCGTCTCGCGGTACCTCGCCGCCACGGAATACGCGACGCTGAACGGCTTCGACGGCACGCGCGAGCCAGAGCGTCCATCCCGGCGGGGCACCGGCCACCCCGCCCGGTGACGCCGGGGTCTGGATCGCGCAGGCTTCCGGCACCGGCACGCAGACGCCTCGGCTGGCCGGTCCAGGACGGGCAGTGGACCGCCGTCGTGATGAACGCCGACGCCTCGCGCGGGATCTCCGTGCGCGCCGAGGCCGGGGCGACCGCGCCCGTGCTCGGCTGGATCGCGCTCGGCCTGCTCACGCCGGGGCGCGTGCTGCTGGCCGGCGGCGCCCTCCTGATCGGGTTCGCCGTCCACCGCGCCGCGCGGCACCCGGGCACGCCCACCACGCCCGAGCCGTCCACCGCAAGTGAGAGGGCAGTCCATGCACGCGACAGCCAGGCGACTGGCTCGTCATCAAGGGCACCGCGGGTCGACGCGCCCGACCAGCGCGGCCGGATCGTGGAGGTCCGCTCCGCCGACGGCACGCCGCCGTACGTCGTCCGCTGGACCGCCGACGACCACGTCTCGATCGTCTTCCCCGGACCCGACGCCGTCGTGCTGACCGCCGCCGAGGAAGCAGCCGCCGAAGAGCAGAACCCGCGCCCGGTTCGACCGGGTCCGGCACCTGATCCACGAGGAGGACATCATGTCATGGCTTCACTGACGGCGCGGTCGTCGCCGGGATCGACGGCTCGAGCTCCGCGGTGCAGGCCGCGGTCTGGGCCGGCGCCGAGGCCGTCCGCCGAGGCCGCCCGCTGCGGCTGGTGCAGGTCTACGCGCTGCCGCAGGTGAAGCGCGCCGATCGCGTTCGGCACCACGAGCAGGTCCGGGCCGGGCTGGCCGAACGCGCCGAAGGCTGGCTCGCCGAAGCGCGCGACGCGGTGCTGGCCGAGCACCCCGGACCTCGAAATCACCACGGCGGCCCGGGAATGGAGCCCGGTCACCGCGCTGATCCAGGAGTCGCAGCACGCCGAACTGGTCGTGCTCGGCTCCCGCGGGCTGGGCGGGTTCACCGGCCTGCTCGTCGGCTCGACCGCGGTCGCCGTGGTCGCGCACGCCCGCTGCCCGATCATCGTGGTCCGCGGCCGGATGCCCCAGGACCCGCCGCCGACACCGGGCCGGTCGTCGTCGGGGCCGACGGTTCGCCCGACAGCGACGCGGCGCTAGCGTTCGCCTGCGAGGAGGCCCGGCTGCGCGGCACCGGGCTCACCGCGGTGCACACCTGGAGCGACATCCTCGCCGACGGCATGCTCCGTCCGCATCCGCTGCAGGAGAACGTCGAGGAGATCGAACAGACCGAACGCGCCAAGCTCGCCGAGCAGGTCGGCGGCTGGCAGGAGAAGTACCCGGACCTGAAGATCGAGCTCGACGTGACCCGCGGCCGCCCGGTCCGCACGCTGCTGGAACGCGGGGAGCACGCGCAGCTGATCGTGGTCGGCTGCCGGGGCCGGGGCGGGTTCACCGGCATGCTGCTCGGCTCGACGAGCCAGGCCCTGATCGCGCACTCGCCGTGCCCGGTCGCGGTGGTCCGGCCCCAAGGGAGCGCGCCGTGACCACCCTGCGAGCACGCGCGACGCTGCGCCTGCTCGCCACCTTCGAAACGTTGCTGGCCTTGAGCGCGCTCTACGGCGGGATCTCGCTGGCCCTCGGGGCGCCCGGGTTCCGGATGCCGATCGAATGGCTGGCTCCGCTCGGCCTGACGAGCTGGGTGCTGCCAGGCATCGCCTTGATCGTGGCGATCGGCGGGACGCTGGCCTGGGCGGCGACCTTCGCCTGGCGCGTCGACTTCCGGGCACCGCTCGCCGGGCTGGCGGCGGGCGTGGTGCTGACCGGCTGGCTGGCGATCCAGTTCGCGGTGATCGGCCTGCGCGCCCCGATCCAGTGGGTCACCGCCGGTCTCGTGGTCGTCCTGCTCGGACTCGCACTGCTGGCCCGGCGTCGGCTGGACGTCGCGATGAAAGCCGCGCCTGTCGTCCCGCCGCACTTGCCGGTCGAGGCCGCCCTCGAGCTCATGGCCCGGTTGCGGGTCGAGCACCTCCCGGTCGTCGAGTCGCGGCACTGCGTCGGGCTCCTGGCCCGCAGCGACCTCGTCGGCGCTGGGATCCGCCCGGCGATCCGACGGTGCCGCTGATGGTGGGCGAGGTGTGCCGCCGGCCGCCGCCGGTGGTCCAGGTGCATGCCGCCGGTGCGCTGGTGGACGGGGTGGCCGTGGTCCTGGACGGCGTCCGCGTCGTCGGGCGTCGTCGAACGTGAAGGAGTCAAGTCATGACGGCGATCGCCCCTGTGGCACGCAAGCAGAAGTTCGAGTACTTCGACACCGACACCCTCCGCTTGCTCCAGCACGGCCTCACCCTCCGACACCGTTCCGGCGAATGGGAACTCGACACCCCTGAGGGCCGGGTGCTCGTTCTCAGCTCACCCGCCCTGCCCCGGGTGCCACGCGACATGCTCGGCCTCGTCCGGGCGTATACGCGAGACGACGAGCTCATCCGTGTGGCCACGATGCGCGAGGGCGGCGCGGCCGAACTGCGCCGCGGGGTCGACGGCCGGCTCGTCGTTCCGAAGCGGCAGCCGGACAGTTCGGCCCGAGGTGTGGTCCTGGCGTACGTGCGGACGCAGATCGCCGCGCTAGCCAGCGCCGACCTGGCCGTCCGGCGTGACCAGCCGGACGCGGTGCACCGCATGCGGGTCGCCGCCCGCCGCCTGCGCGGGGTGATCGGGACCTTCGCCCCGGTGCTGGGCGGAAAGAAGTTGCTTCACGAACTCGACGGCGTGCTTCGCTGGCTTGGGCGTGAACTGGGGCCGGCTCGCGACGCCGAGGTCCAGTGGGCCAGGTTGATCGCGCGGCTGGAAGCGCTGCAGGGCCGGTTCGTCGTGGGCCCCGTCCGCCTCGACGTGGACGGCTACTTCGAAGCGTTGATCGAGGACGCGAAGACACAGGTCTCGCAGGCGCTCGGCACGCGTCGGTATGTGCAGCTGCTCAACGCGCTCGACGTCCTCGAAGTCGTGCTCAACGAGGAATCGCCCGGCAGGCGGCCCAAGATCGCGAAACGCCCGGCGTCGAAGGTGTTGCCGCGCCTTGTCCGCGCCGTCGCCGACGATGTGGGGGAGAAGACGGCCCGGGCGGCCGCACTCGACGCGGGCCCCGAGCGGGACCTGGCCGTGCACGACCTGCGCAAGGCCGCCAGCGGCTCCGCTACGCCGTCGAAGCGTCCGCGGATTCCCTGCCCGTCAAGCAGAAGAATGTCCTCGACGATCTTCACAGCCTGCAGGATTCGCTGGGGGACTACCAGGACGCGGTCGTCGCGCAGGAGCATCTCCGCGCGCTCGACAAGCGCGGCCCGCGAGGCCGGCACCAGCGGATTCACCTACGGTCTGCTCTACGGGACCGAGGTCGAGACCGCGGCCCGTTGCGCGGCCGCCCTGCCGGGAGCGTGGCACGACCTCCGGCGCGCGCTGCGTCCACTGTGGACGGATGGGACGTAAGTCCTCGCAACCGGTGACCGACGCCAGCAGTGTCCGCGCGCTCGCGCTCGTAGGTTCGAAGCAGCGAAGAAAGGAACACCCGATGCGAGCACGCGACCTGATGACCGCACCGGTGATCACCGTGCACCCGTGGACGTCCGCCAAGGAGGCGGCCGAGCTGCTGTCCATGCACGGCTTCACCGCACTCCCGGTGACCGACGACGACGATCGCCTGATCGGCATTGTCACCGAAGCCGACCTGATCCGCGACCGGATCCCGGCCGACACACGCTACGACCGCCACCGCCCGGCCCACCCGGCGACCGAGACGACCGTCGAAAAGCTGATGACGAGCCCCGTGACCGCCATGAGCTCCGGCACCGACGTGCGCGAGCTGTGTCAGGCTCTGGTGGACGCCCGGATCCGCGCGATGCCGATCGTGGACGGCTCAGCCGTCGTGGGCATCGTGACTCGCGGTGACATCGTGCGCGTGCTGGCGCGCGAGGACCACGCGATCGAGAACGACGTGAAGCACCGGCTGGAGATCTACGGCGGCAACGACCGCTGGAAGGTCCAGGTCCGTGAGGGCGTCGTGCACATCGAAGACCAGTACGACGACGACAACGACCGGCATGTGGCCACTTTGCTGGCGCTCGCCGTCCCCGGCGTCATCGGCGCCGACACCGTCTACGCAGGGGAGAAGGAACTCCGATGAGCAACACGAGCCAGACCATCGTGGTAGGTGTCGACGGCTCCGCCGGTTCGACCGCGGCCGTCACCTGGGCTGCGAAACTCGCTGCCTTCCGCCACCTCGAGCTCAAGATCGTGCACGGCCTGCAGATCGCCTCGCTGTACTACGGCGGCGGACTGCCCGGTGCCGGGGCCGGCGTCCTGTTCGACGCGATCCAGACCGACGGCGAGCGCGTGCTCGCCGAGGCCCGCCGCGTCGCTCTGTCGGTCGACGAGAACCTGGTCGTCACAACCGACATGCCGAACGACCCGCCGGTGCCCTTGCTCATCGAGCAGTCCCGGCACGCCCGGATGATCGTCGTCGGCCGTACGGGTGCCGGCGCGTTCACCGGGATGCTGGTCGGCGGCACCGCGGCCACCGTAGTGAGTCACGCACATTGCCCGGTTACGGTTGTCCGCGGCCGGGAGGCGGTCACGACGGGACCCGTCGTCGTCGGCGTGGACGGAAGCCCGAACAGCGACCAGGCGATCGCGCTGGCCTTCGAAGAGGCGTCGCTGCGCAACGCCCCGCTGGTAGCACTGCATGCCTGGAACGACGTCACCTACGAGGACACCCACGGCAGCGCCCGGATCCTGACCCAGCCGGAGACCTTGAAAGAAGGCGAAGAACGACTGCTCAGTGAGCGGCTCGCGGGCTGGCAGGAGAAGTACCCCGACGTCATCGTGCGGCGCGAACTCCAGCGTGAGCGGCCCCGGCACGCCCTGCTCGAAGCGTCGAAGACGGCGCAGCTCGTCGTCGTGGGCAGCCACGGGCGGGGTGGCTTCACGGGCATGCTGCTGGGTTCGACCAGCCAGGCCCTCGTACAGCACGCGGACTGCCCGGTGCTCGTCGTCCGCCCCGAGGCGAAGGGATGACCGCCCTCGGCGCCCGGCCCGCGGTGCTGAGCGGCACCGAGCTCGACCCAGGTGGACGCGCTCTGGCGGGCCGCGAACTATCTCGCGGCCGGCCAGATCTACCTGATGGACAACCCGCTGCTGCGCGGAACCGTCTGCGGCCCGAGCAGATCAAGCCCCGGCTGCTCGGGCACTGGGGGACCTCGCCGGGCCTCAACTTCGTCTACGCCCACCTCAACCGCGCGATCCTCACCCATGACCTGAACGCCATGCTCGTCACCGGCCCCGGCCACGGCGGCCCGGCCCTGCTGGCCAACACCTGGCTGGAGGGCAGCTACTCGGAAGCCTGGCCGGAGGTCACCCGCGACGAGGAGGGCATGCGGGAGCTGTTCAAGCAGTTCTCCTTCCCCGGCGGCGTGCCCAGCCACGTCGCGCCCGCAGGTGCCCGGCTCGATCCACGAGGGCGGCGAGCTGGGCTACTCGCTCGCGCACGCCTTCGGTGCCGCGTTCGACAACCCCGGCCTGATCGTCGCCTGCGTGGTCGGCGACGGCGAGGCGGAGACCGGCCCGCTGGCGACGTCCTGGCACGCGAACAAGTTCCTCGACCCGCGTCGCGACGGGGCGGTCCTGCCGATCCTGCACCTCAACGGCTACAAGATCGCCAATCCCACGGTGCTGTCCCGGATCGCACCGTCCGAACTGGACTCACTGCTGCGCGGTTACGGCTACGAGCCGATCTACGTCGAAGGCGACGACCCCGAGACGATGCACCAGGCGATGGCCGCCGCGCTGGACTCGGCGGTCGCGGACCTTGCGGTCATCCGGCGCAGCACCGAGTCGGCCGGCGTGGCCGATGATCGTGCTGCGCAGCCCCAAAGGCTGGACCGGACCGTCCGTTGTGGACGGTGTCCAGGTCGAGGGCACCTGGCGAGCGCACCAGGTGCCGCTCGCCGAGGTGCGGCAGAACCCCGAGCACCTGCGGAGCTGGAGGAGTGGCTGCGCTCGTACCGGCCGGAGGAGCTGTTCGACGAGCGCGGGCGGCCCAGCCGCGGTCGTGACCGCGATGATCCCGCGCGGGCGACCGGCGGATGGGCGCGAGCCCGCACGCCAACGGCGGCGCCCTCCTGCGTCCGCTGACCCTGCCGGACATCGAGGCCCACGCGGTCGACGTCCCGCGTCCGGGCGCGACGGCGCCGAGCCGACCCGGGTGCTGGGCCGGTTCCTGCGGGACGTGTTCGCGCTCAACGCCGAGCGGGCGAACTTCCGCCTCTTCGGCCCGGACGAGACGGCGTCCAACCGCCTCGACGCGGTCTACGAGGTCACCGGCAAGCAGTGGCAGGCGGCGATCGAGCCGGTCGACGAGCACCTGGCCCACGACGGCCGGGTGCTGGAGGTGCTGTCGGAGCACCTGTGCCAGGGCTGGCTGGAGGGCTACCTGCTGTCCGGGCGGCACGGGCTGTTCTCCTGCTACGAGGCGTTCGTGCACATCGTCGACTCGATGGTCAACCAGCACATCAAGTGGCTGCGGGTGCACCGGCAGATCCCGTGGCGGCGCCCGGTGGCGTCGCTGAACTACCTGCTGACCTCGCACGTCTGGCGGCAGGACCACAACGGCTTCTCCCACCAGGACCCGGGTTTCGTCGACCACGTCGCGAACAAGAGCGCCGAGGTCGTCCGGATCTACTTCCCGCCGGACACCAACACGCTGCTGGAGGTCGCGGCGCACTGCCTGCGCAGCCGGGACTACGTGAACGTGATCGTGGCGGGCAAGAACGACAGCCCGAACTGGCTCGACGCCGAGCAGGCGGCGCTGCACTGCGCCCGCGGCGTGAGCATCTGGGAGTGGGCGAGCACGCACACCGACCGCGAGCCGGACGTCGTGCTGGCTGCGCCGGCGACGCCCCGACGCTGGAAGTCCTCGCCGCGGCGAAGATGCTGCGCGAGTAGCTGCCGGACCTCGCGGTGCGGGTGGTGAACGTCGTCGACCTGATGCGGCTGCAGCCCGAGGCCGAGCACCCGCACGGCCTGGGCGACCGCGAGTTCGACGCGCTGTTCACCCCGGACCGGCCGGTGATCTTCGCCTACCACGGCTACCCGTGGCTGATCCACCGGCTGGCCTACCGCCGCACGAACCACCACGACATGCACGTGCGCGGCTACATCGAGCACGGCACCACGACGACGCCGTTCGACATGCTGGTGCTCAACGGGATGGACCGGTTCCAGCTGGTGATCGACGTGATCGACCGGGTGCCCGGCCTGCTCGCCACCGCCGGCGAACTGCGGCAGCGGATGACCGAAGCCCATGGGCGTCACCACCGGTGGATCCGCGAGCACGGCGAGGACCTCCCGGAGGTTCGCCACTGGAGCTGGGAGGGCTGATCGTGAGCGCCACGATCGCTCTGATCGTGGCGATAGCGATCACCCTCGTCTTCGACTTCACCAACGGGTTCCACGATTCGGCGAACTCGGTGGCCGCCCTGGTCGCGACCAGGGCGGCCCGCCCAGGCGCGGCGCTGGTGCTCGCGGCCGCCTGCCACATCGCCGGCCCCCTTCTCGTTGGGACGACGGTGGCCGACACGGTCGGCGGCGTCGTCCTGCTCCCCGCGTCGGAAGTGCTACCGGCGGTGGGAGCCGCCGTCAATGCCGGGATCATCTGGAACCTGCTCACCTGGTGGCGTGGGTTGCCGTCCAGCTCGTCGCACGCATTGGTGGGCGGGCTCGTCGGCGCCTGCGTCGTGACCATGGGGATGTCCGGCGTGCTCTGGGGCGGCGTCCACGGGTTCCACGTCCAAGGCGTGTTCGGCGTCCTCGCGGGCCTGGCGTTGTCACCGGTGCTCGGTGCGGGGCTCGGTGCCATGGCCGACATCGCCGGACGGCGAGCGCTGCGCCGGGCTCGTCGCCGGACGGATCGCGCGATCCTGCGTGCGGAGTGGGGGACCGCGGCCGCGTTGGCGTTCAGCCATGGCGCCAATGACGCGCAGAAGTCGATGGGCGTGATCACGTTGCTGCTCGTTGCCACCGGACACCTGGGGGTGTTCGCTGTCCCGCTATGGGTGAAGCTCGCCGCCGCGGGCGCGCTGACCTGCGGCACTGCCTTCGGCGGCTGGCGGGTGGTGAAGACCGTCGGCCGGGGGATCTACCGCATGCAGCCGATCGACGGCCTCGCCAGCCAAGGCACTTCCGCCGCGGTCATCCTCGGCGCGGCCGCTGTCGGTGCGCCGGTGAGCACGACCCACGTCGTGGCCGCGTCCGTCGTTGGTGTCGGCGCGAGCCATCACGCCCGGCATGTCCGCTGGGCCGTCGTTGGCGAGATCTGTTCCGCGTGGCTGATCACCCTGCCGGCGTCCGCCGTGTTCGGGGCGGCCGCGCTGCCGTTGTGGAGGTGGCTGGCATGAGACTGCCGAAGGCGTGGTTCCTGCCGAAGAACCCGGACGTGCTCGGACTGCTGCGCGCGCAGGCCGCCACCGTGGGGCTGTCGATGGCTGCGCTGCAGTCGTGGGCCGGGGGCGCCGGGACGGCCGCCGACGTGCTCGGGCCGCTGGTGGCGCAGGCTGACCAGCGCCGGGCGGTATTGGTGGCGGTCCGGGAGGCGTTCAGCACCCCGCTGGAGGCCGAGGACGTCTTCGAACTCGCCGAACGTCTCAGCGAAATCGCCGAGGCCGCTTACATGCTCGTCCGCGAGGCGGACCTGTCCCGCACCGAGCCCGACGGCTACCTCGCGGACATGGTCACCGCGGTTGCCACGACGTTCGAAAAGCTCGCCGGGGCACTGGAAATCCTGCCGCACACCGACGCGGCCGGGATCGCCGACTGCGCTGCCTCCACGCTCGAAGCAACCGAACACACCTACCGGCGCGCGATCGCCGGCCTCGAGTCCGTACAGGACACCCGGCGGGAGATACGGCTGCGCGAGCTCTATCGCCGCGCCGAGCACCTCGGCCTTGCCGTGCAACGACTCGGCCGCCGGACCTGGTACGCCGTCTGCAAGATCTCTTGACCGTGCGGACTCCCGTGCATGGCCGAATGTGGTCAATGGCCTCGGATCGGCCATCGCTGATTCCGTTGGCTCGACGGAAAACGCCGGGGTGGTGGAAGATTCGGCCGGGATGGAGCAACGCCGCGCCTCGCAGCCGGGTCTAGGCTGGCCACGCCCCGGTCCCCGGCGACGAACCCGTACCCAGAGTTTCAGACCCGGATCGAGGCGATGGCATGACATTGGGGAGCCGAGACGGATTGCACGATGCCATCCCGCCCGGGTGGGTGCTCACCTACCTGGTCCGCGGTGCGGCAGGAAGTCACCGGCACACGGGCGTCGTGGTGGGGCCACCGGTGCAGGATCGGAAGACCGGTGTCGCATCGATCCCGGTCATCGCGGACGGTGACCTTCCGGGCCGGGAGGACGTCTGGATCGCCGAGGACGATGTCGTCGGATTCGCCCCCTGCGGTGCCTGGTCCCACGAACCTCCGTCCTGAACTGTCGTGAGCAACGTCGAGGGACAGGATCGTGACCGGATGATGGTGTCCGCAGGCCTTCCGCGCCCGGATCCACGGGTATTGCCGGACCTCGAACCCGCCGCCGCGGCGCTGCGCTCGGAGTTCGGCCTGATCCCGACCGCCGGGGCCGTCGTCCGGCTTGTTGCGGAGCCTGCCGTGCGGGCCGAAGCCGGCCTGGTCGGCAGTGCGGCAGCCGATCCGGCTCGTGACATCCGCTTCGAGCGGGATCGTACCGGCAGCACACTGGTGAGGTGCCGCAGCGAGCGTGGTGACCTCGTCGCCCTCGTGGCAGATCTGACCGACGTCGAGAACCGGTTGACCAGGGCTGGCCTCAGCGGGTCGGTGTGGTGCGAAGCCGTCGGCTTCGCCGGTGAAGACCGCCACTGGCTTCATGTACTGACACTTGTGCACCTGCGTCGCCGGGCGACGTTCTATCCGTTTGCGCCGGATGGACGCCAGGGCCGGGACCGGCTTCTGGAACTGAAGGTCCGTCTTGCCCTTTCGAAGATCGTGCCGACCGAGCTCGACATGGCGAAGTGGCAACCCATGAGTTCAGGAGACGGTATTGGACAGGAGGTCAACGCGAGTAGCACGATGAACCGGACGGAGGACGAAACCGCATGGGTGTGAGTGAACTGCACGAAGATCCCGGCTCGGGCCGGCTGACCTTCCCGGACCTCCCGCGGATGGAGCTGGACCAGCTGCTGGGCCAGCTGGTCGAGCGGGCCCAGGAGGTGATGGGCACCCAGGGCCGGCTGCGCGGCCTGCTGCACGCGAGCCAGATGGTGACCGGGGACCTGGCGCTGCCGACACTGCTGCGCCGGATCGTCGAGGCCGGCCCGCGAACTGCTAGGCGCCCGGTACGCGGCCCTGGGCGTGATCGGGCCGGACGGCCAGCTCGCCGAGTTCGTGCACGTCGGCATGGACGACGAGACCGTGGCGCGGGTCGGGCGGCTGCCGGAAGGCAAGGGCCTGCTCGGCGCGGTGGTGGAGGACCCGCGCCCGATCCGGCTGGCGAACATCGCCGACGATCCGCGCTCGTCCGGGCTTCCCCGACGAGCACCCGCCGATGAGCAGCTTCCTCGGCGTGCCGATCCGCGTGCGCGGTGTCGTGTTCGGCAACCTCTACCTCACCGAATGCCGGCACGGCGAGTTCACGCGCGGAGGACGAACAGCTCGCGCTCGCCCTGGCCGCGACCGCCGGGCCAGGCCATCGACAACGCCCGGCTGTACGAGACTGCGCGTAAGCAGCAGGAATGGCTGCGGGCGTCGGCGGCGATCATGCGCGAACTCTTGCCGCCCGGTCCGGGAGCGCGCTGCCCTGATCGCCGAACCACACCCACGACCTCGCGGACGCCGACCTGGTCACGGTGCTCCGCCCGGACGGCGACGCGGCTCCGGATCGAGGTCGCCGTCGGCGAGGGCGCGGACGAGCTGGAGGGAGCCTGGTCGACGATCGACGGCACGATGTCCGGGCGAGGTTTTCACCAGCTGGCGCGCCGGTGGTGGCGTCCTGGATCGACCGGCAGAGCCGGCTGGAACGTCCCGCCCGCTCCGGACCGAATCTCGACGCGGTCCTGGTGGTGCCGCTGACCGGCGCCGGACAGATCAACGGTGTGCTCACCGCGGCCCGGAAGATCGGCAGGCCGGGTTCACCGGCGACGACCTCGAGATGGCGGCCGGGTTCGCCGGCCAGGCGTCGGTGGTCGATCGAGCTGGCCGACGCCCGGGCCGAGCAGCAGCGCAACGAGCTCTACGACGAGCGCGACCGGATCGCCGCCGAGCTGCACAGTCGACGTGGTCCAGCGGCTGTACGCGATCGGGCTTGTCCCTGCAGTCGACCGCGGGCATGGCGCGCGCCCCGGTCGTGGCGCAGCCGGCTCAGGACGACGATCGTCGAGCTCGACGGGGTGATCACCCAGATCCACGACACCGTGTTCCGGCTCGACGACGTGCTGCGCCGGCCGGACAAGACCGTCCGGGACCGGGTGCTCGAGGTCCTCACCGACCTCGGCTCGGAGCTGGGATTCGCGACATCCACTCAGTTCTCCGGCAAGCTCGACGTCCTCGAATCCGATGAGCTGGCCGACGATCTTGTCGCCGCGCTGCGTGAGGGCCTGAAGTTCGTCGCACAGCACGCTGAGGCGAGTTCGGTGCGGGTCGAGGTGGAGTCGGATACCGAGCGCCTCAGCGTCGTGCTCGCCTGCGACGGGCCCGGTGTCCTCGAGCAGGCGATCTCGGCCGAACTGGTCACCTTGACCGAACGGGCGGAACGCCACGGCGGCGCGGCCGAGGTCACCGCCACACGGCTGCGCTGGTCGGTCCCGCTCCCTTAGCGGTCGGTACGCACCCTGACAGCCGCACGACCGGCAGGGGCGCGAACTCGGCCGGGCGATGGGTGACCACGAGGGTAGAGCGGTCTTCGGTGGCGGCCAGGATGTCCGCGGCGAGCGCGGACGCGGTCGGCGCGTCGAGGTGGGCGGTCGGTTCGTCCAGGAGCAGGATCGGGCGGGCGGACAGCAGGGCGCGGGCGACGCCGAGGCGCTGGCGTTCGCCGCCGGAGATCGGCGTGCCGTGCGTGCCGAGCGCGGTGTCCAGGCCGTCGGGCAGCTCGTTGAGCCACTGGCCGAGCTGGGCGAGGTCCAAGGCCGCCCGCAGGTCCTGGTCGCTGGCGTCGGGCGGGCGAGGCGCAGGTTTTCCCGCAGGGTGCTGTCGAAGAGGTGGGCGTCCGGGCCACACCACGCGATCTGCTCCCGGACGTCGTCACTGGCGAAGGTCCGGGTGTCGGTACCGTCGAGCAGGATCCGGCCGGACGACGGGTCGAGATAGCGCATCAGCGCGGCGATCGCGGTGGTCTTGCCGGCACCGGACGGCCCGGTGAGCGCGATCCGGCGGCGGTGACCGACTTCGAGGTCGATGTCGCGGACGGCGTCGTGCCGGGCGTCGGGCCAGCGGACGGACAGGCGCTCGGTGGCCAGGCTTTCCGCCGCGGGAACGGCCGCGCGGCACCGGGTTCGGACTGCGGGGCGCGGATCGCGTCGAGGTCGGCCAGCCGCCGCGCCGCATGCCCGGCGCCGAGGAGTCGTTGCGCGGCTTCGGGCAGGCCTGCGACGAGCTCGGCCGTCGCCAGCGGCGTCAGCGCGAGGACGGCGAGCGCGGGGCCGGGGACCTGCGCGGCGATGCCGAGCACGAGGCACGCGAGCGAGGTCAGGCCGACGCCGAGCGCGGCGATCCCGCCGCCGAGCCCGCGTCGCGCCGCGGACTTGCGGGCCAGCGCGGTCAGGGCGGTGTCGAGGGCTCGGAGCCGGGAGTGCCGGTGCGTCGCGGCGTCGAAGGCGATCAGGTCGGCCGACGCCGTAGAGCAGTTCGACCGTGCTCGGCGGTCAGGTCGGTCCGGAGGCGGGCGGTCTCCCGCTGTGCCCGCCGGGCGGACATGGCGGCGACGGCGGGGCGAGCCACCCCGGCCACGAGGAAGCCGATCGCGGCGGCGACTCCGGCGGCGGGCAGGATCAGGCCGAGGGTGAGTGCGGTTCCGGCGAGGACGAGGAACGTCGACACGCCCGGGACGAGGCCACGGACCAGCACGTCCTGCTGGCTGTCCACATCGGACACCAGCCGGTGCAGCAGGTCGCCGCGGCGCAGCCGGTCGGTGACGGCGGGGCCGATCCGGACGAGCTGGGCCCACACCCGGACGCGCAGTTCGGTCAGCGCGCGCAGGGCGACGTCGTGGGAGAGCAGCCGCTCGAGGTAGCGCAGGATGCCTTTGGCGAGGCCGAAGGTGCGGACGGCGACGATCGCGACCATCAGGCTCAGCACCGGCGGGTGCAGCGCGGCACTCGCGATCAGCCAGGAGGACGTCGCGGTCAGCGCGACCCCGCAGCCCAGCGCGGCGGTGGCGGCGAGGCAAGCCAGGGCGAGGCGCCACCGATGCGGCCGGATCGCGTCCAGGAGCGGCCGCCACGTTCGAGCTTGGAGTTCCACAGTGGACTCCGCGACGAGCGCCGCGCCGGACGCCGCCACTGGCGAGGCGGCAGCCGGATGTGCCGTCACAGCCGGTGCTGTCGTGACGTTCCCGGCGAGGTGGACGACGCGGTCGCAGAGCGCCAGCACGGCGGGGTGGTGGCTGACGATCACCGCGGTTCGCCCGGCGAGCACCTTGGGCAGCCGCTCGAGGATGGCGGCCTCGGTCTCGGCGTCGACGCCCTCGGTGGGTTCGTCGAGCAGCACCAGCGGCCGGTCCCGCAGGATCGCGCCGCGCCAGCGCGACACGGCGGCGCTGGCCGGTCGACAGCCCGGCGCCGCAGCTCGCCGACCGCAGCCGTCAACGGCACGTCGAGGGCGGCCGCGTCGGCGGCGGCGCGGATCGCGTCATCGGTCGCGCCGGGGGCGCCGAGGCGGATGTTCTCGGCGACGGTGCCCGCGACCAGGTGAGGTTGCTGCGGCACCCAGCCGATGTGGCGGTGCCAGGTGGCGCGTCCGATATCGGCGAGGTCGGTGTCGCCGACGAGGACGCGGCCGTGGTCGGGACGGCGCCAGCCGAGCAGGACGTCGAGCAGCGTCGACTTGCCCGCGCCGCTGGGCCCGGTGATGCCGACGATCTCGCCGGGCGGCACACGCAAGGCAGAAGCCGTCGAGGATCGGGCCGGACCGGCCCTCGACGGTCACGGCCTCGAGGCGCAGCGCGGCCTGGCGTCAGGTCGGGGACGTCGTGGGCGGCCGGCGTCGTCGGTCGGAGTTTCGGTGAGGGCGATGATCTCCTCGGCGGCGGCGAGGCCTTCGGCGCTGTCGTGGAACCGGGCGCCGACCGCGCGCAGCGGGAGGTAGACCTCGGGGGCGAGGATCAGCACGAGGAGCGCGGTGTGCAGGTCGAGTTCGCCGGCGAGCAGCCGGAGGCCGACGGACACGGCGACCACCGCGACCGACAGCGTCGCCAGCAGTTCGAGGGCGAGCGCGGAGAGGAACGCGACGCGCAGGGTCCGCATGGTGCGGGTCCGGTACTGCTCGGTGATCTCGCGCAGCGAGCGGATCTGGGCGCGGGCGCGGCCGAACGCGGTGAGCACGGCCAGTCCGGCGACGAGGTCGAGGAAGTGGTTGCCCAGCACGGCAAGGGTCCGCCACTGACGCCGGACGTCGCGCTGGGTGTAGCAGCCCGATGAGGATCATGAAGATCGGGATCAGCGGCACGGTGAGCCCGACGATCGCCGCGGCGACCCAGTCGGCGAACAGGATCCGCACACCGACGACGAGCGGCACGACGGCGGCGATCAGCAGCTGCGGGCAGGTAGCGGGCGAAGTAGCCCTCCAGCCGGTCGACGCCGTGGGTGGCCAGCGTGGCGACCTCGGCGGGCGAGCGCTCGGCCTGCCGGGGCCCGATCCGCAGCGCCGCGCGCGACCACTGCGTCCCGCAGCTGGGAAAGCGCTCGGGCGGCGGCGCGGTGGGCGGCGGTCTCCGCCAGCCACGCGAGGACCGGCCCGGCCGAGCACGACGAGCGCCAGCATCCCGAGCGGTACCAGCAGGTCCGCAGCGCGGCGCCGCCGAGGAACGCCCACGTGATCGTGGTCGCGAGCAGCTCCGCCTGGGCGAGCACCAGCATCGCGGTGAGCACGCCGAGCGCGGCGCAGGCGACGACGAACGGCCGGACCGCGCTCGCGTGGCGGAGCAGCCGCGGGTCGAGTGGTCTCATCGGGGCCGCGGGAGGCCGGCGCGGCGGGGATGTCGCGCGGCGCGATCCGCTTGCGGAACACCCAGTACGTCCAGGCCTGGTAGGCCAGCACGATCGGGGTGAACGCGACGGCCACCCAGGTCATGATCTGCAGCGTGTAGGGCGTCGAGGACGCGTTCGTGGTGGTCAGGCTGAACGCCGGGTCGGTGGTCGAGGGCAGCACGTTCGGGTAGAGCGACCAGAACAGCGTCACGGTGACCGCGACGATCGCGGCGGCGGTGCAGCGCGAACGCCCAGCCCTCCCGGCAGCTCGACCGCGACGAGCACCGCGGCGACCAGCGAGACGCGCGGCGACCAGCGAGGTCAGCCAGGACCAGCCGCCGTGCTCGATCGCGGTGCAGCCGAGGAACGCGCCGCCGAACACGATCGCGGCGCCGCCGAGCGCCGCGGCTGAGCGTGCGAGCCCGGTCGCGCAGCGCGTCGGTGGTCTTCAGCGCGAGGAACACCGCGCCGTGGAAGGCGAACAGCGCGAGCGTCGCCAGCCCGCCGAGCAGCGCGTACGGGTTGAGCAGGGTGAAGAAGCGTGCCGGTGAAGTCGTGGTCGGCGTCGAGCGGGACGCCGTGCGACGATGTTGGCGAACGCCACGCCCCACAGCAGCGCGGGCGCGGCCGAGCCGACGACGATGATCCAGTCCCAGTTGCGCCGCCAGCGGTCGCTGTCGATCTTGCCGCGGAACTCGAACGCGACCCCGCGCAGGATCAGCGCGACCAGCATGAGCAGCAGCGCGAGGTAGAAGCCGGAGAACAGGCTGGCGTACCACTCGCGGGAACGCGGCGAAGGTGGCGCCGCCGGCGACGAGCAGCCAGACCTCGTTGCCGTCCCAGACCGGGCCGATCGTGTTGATCAGCGACGCGGCGGTCGGTCTCGTCGTGCGCCGACGCACGCGGCAGCAGCATGCCGACGCCGAAGTCGAAGCCTTCGAGGACGAAGTAGCCGGTCCAGAGGACCGCGATGAGCAGGAACCAGATGTCGGTGAGTGCCATGGCGGGTCTCCGGCTCAGTAGGCGACGGCCAGCGGGCCGCGGCTCGTCGGACTCAGGGGTCGTCCGGCGCGGCGGGCGGTGGGGGACCGGCCTTGGCGTAGCGGACCATCAGGACGCCGTCGACGACGGCGAGGACGCCGTAGAGCAGCGGTGAACACGATCAGCGAGGTCAGCACGCTCCCGCGCGGACACGGGGGGAGACACCGTCGGCGGTCTGGCAGCACCCCGAACACCGACCAGGGCTGGCGGCCCATCTCGGTGAAGATCCAGCCGACGCTGTTGGCCGCGAACGGCAGGGCGATCGCCGGCGATCGCGGCCGGGAAGAACCAGCGCGGCACCGGCGGGGTCCGGCCGCGGCGGGTGAGCCACAGGCCGACGCAGCGAGAGCAGCACGGCAGAGCGAAGCCGAAGCCGATCATCAGCCGGAACGTCCAGTAGGTCGACGGGATGTCCGGCGGGTAGTCGCCGGGACCGTACTGCTGCCTGCTCGGCGGCCTGGAGGTCGTTGATGCCCTCGACCTGGCCGTCGAAGAGCCGGTGGCCATGAACGACAGCACGCCGGGGACGCGGATGCTCCAGACTCTCCTGCGAGCCGTCGAGCGAGCCGATGGTGAACAGCGAGAACGACGCCGGCGCGACGGTGTCGTAGAGCGCCTCGGCGGCGGCCATCTTCATCGGCTGCTGCTCGGTCATCAGCCGCGCCTGCAGGTCACCGGTGACGACGACGCCGAGGCTGGCGATCAGCACGGTGACCAGGGCGAGCCGCATCGACGGCCGGAACACCTCGGCGTGCGCTGCTTCGCGCAGGTGCCAGGCGCTGATCGCGACGCACGAACATGCCCGCGGTGACGAAGCACGCGGTGATGGTGTGCGCGAACGCGCCGACGGCGGTGGAGTTGGTCAGCACGGCGCCGAAGTCCTTGCAGCTCGGCGCGGCCGGTCGCGCGGGTTGACGATCGAGCCGACCGGGTGCTGCATCCAGGAGTTGGCGGCGAGGATGAAGTACGCGGACAGCACGGTGCCGATCGAGGCGATCCAGATGCGCGCGAGGTGCAGCTTCTTCGGGCAGCCGGTCCCAGCCGAAGATCCACAGTCCGAGGAAGGTCGACTCGAGGAAGAACGCCAGCAGGCCTTCGATGGCCAGCGGCGCGCCGAAGATGTCGCCGACGAAGCGGCTGTAGTCGCGACCAGTTCATGCCGAACTGGAACTCCTGCACGATGCCGGTCACCACGCCCATGGCGAAGTTGATCAGGAACAGCTTTCCCCAGAACTTCGTCATCCGCAGGTATTGGTCGTTCTCGGTGCGCACCCAGGCGGTCTGCATCCCGGCGACCAGCAAGGACAGTCCGATGGTCAGCGGGACGAAGAGGAAGTGGTACACGGTGGTGATCCCGAACTGCCACCGCGCGAGATCGAGGTGTTCATCCGGTTCTCCGCATCGCCGGGCTCGTGTTGTCCTGCGCAGCATCCGATCCGGAGGCGGCACGGCGAGAGGGTCCTCCGCCCCGAAGGTGAGGACTTTGGTCATCGCCGGTGGGGGCCCGATGGTCGTAGGCTGATCTCCGGTCGCATGGGCCCGATGTCCGTGCCCGCAGTAGGAGGTCGGAGATGCTCCGGGTATTTCTCGTGGACGATCACGAGGTCGTCCGCCGCGGCGTCGCCGACCTGCTGGACGAGGACGAAGAACTGACCGTGGTCGGCCAGGCCGGCAGCGTGTCCCAGGCGCTGGCGCGCATCCCGGCGCTGCAGCCCGGACGTCGCCGTGCTGGACGTACGGCTGCCCGACGGCAACGGCATCGAGCTGGCCCGCGAGCTGCGGTCGAAGCTGCCGGAGCTGAAGTGCCTGATGCTGACCTCCTACACCGACGAGCAGGCGATGCTCGACGCGGTGATGGCCGGCGCGAGCGGGTTCGTCATCAAGGACATCAAGGGCATGGACCTGGTCTCGGCCGTGCGGGACGTCGGCGCGGGCAAGTCCCTGCTCGACGCCCACGCGGCGGCCGCGTTGATGGCCAAGCTGCGCGACAGCGCGGCCAAGAAGGGCCCGCTGTCCGAGCTGTCCGACCAGGAGACGCACCCTGCTGGAGCTGATCGGCGAGGGCCTGACCAACCGGCAGATCTCCGAGCGGATGTTCCTGGCCGAGAAGACAGTGAAGAACTACGTCTCGCGGCTGCTGACCAAGCTCGGGCATGGAACGCCGCACGCAGGCTGCGGTCCTCGCCACCGAGCTGCGCAACCAGGGCGACTAGGCGCTCAGCCGCGTCCGACTTCTCAGCAGGACGTCGTCCGGCGAGCCGGCGCGGGGTCCACGGCGCCGGTGTCGCCGCGGCCGAGCCGCAGCACGATCTGCGGCCACAGCCCGCCGCCGAGCAGCTTGCGCAGCTCCGTCCGTACCGGTGCGACCTCGACCGGCTGCGAGATGAACGACGCGTCCAGCCCGGCGGCGGTGGCCGTCGAGCAGCACTCGCTGCATGGCCTGGCCGGCGCGGAGCCGGTCGATCGCTCGGGTCGTCGAACGAGCCGATGACCACGACCAGTGGTTCGCCGAGTCCGGGGCGTGACGTCGGCTCGCGTTCGCCGCGAGCCGAAGTCCCGAGCACCCAGCCGTCGTTGTCGCGAGGTGCATCCCGCCGGCAGCGTACGCGGGGACGCCGTCGCGGCTGCCGGTTGTCGCGCCGGTCCAGTACCGCCACTCGGCGAGGAACGCCGGGTCGGTCAGCTGGACCTGGTGGCTCTTGTGCACCAGCTCGCGCAGGCCGTCCAGCTGGCGCGCGTCCAGCCGGGGCAGCCAGGCCAGCTCGACCTCGGCGGCGTGGCGCAGTTCGGCGACGACCGTGGCCGGGATGAGCGGCCGCTTCGAACGGGGTCCGGTTGGTGTGCCGCCGGGGGATGGCGTCGGCCAGCCGGACCAGCCGCGGGATCGGGCTTGCGGGCCGCGAACGGCCGGACCACCGCCAGCAGCGTCGGGATCGTCGCGCCGGGGGAGCAGGGTGGTCGCCGGGTCGGTGCCGAGCGCGTGGATGGCGGTGCGCAGGTTGAACAGCGCGGCCCCGCAGGACAGCACCAGTTCCCGCCGGTCGGCGTCGGCCGCCGGCGAGGGCGCGGTCCGGGTCGGCGTGCAGCTCGATGCCCGCCGGGGTGCAGCGGAACCGCCAGGGCTGGGTGTTGTGCGTCGAGGGGGCCAGCACCGCGGCGCCGATCACCGACTTCACCTGGTCGGCGTCCAGCAGCCCGATCGAGGTGATGGGTAGTGTCATGGTTCCCCCTCGGTGTCGCGAGGCGGCACACTGTGGCGGTCTGAAGGTGTTCCCGTGACGGTCTCTCGTCCGCGTCAGTGGCGGAAAGGGGAGAAAGTCACCTGTGACGAGGCCGGGGTGACCGGCGCGGAGGTTGTGATTCCGGTGTCGACGAGCGGTCCCGAGCAGCCCGGTGCCGACGAGCCTGGCCCACGGCGGATGGCCGGGACGCTGTCCCAGCTGCGGCTGCGCGAGGTCCTGCGCGACCTGCAGGACCGGATCGAGCTGCTGATCGGCACCCGCGACAAGATGGACGGCCTGCTCGACGCGGTGCTGGCCGTCGCGTCCGGGCTGGAGCTGGACACCACGCTGCGCCGGATCGTGCAGGCCGCGATCGAGCTCGGCGAAGCGAAGTACGGCGCGCTCGGCGTGCTCGCCGAGGACGGCTCGCTGTCCGAGTTCATCTACATCGGCATCGACGACGAGGCCCGCCGGCTGATCGGCGACCTGCCCGAGGGACACGGCGTGCTCGGTGTGGTCATCGACGAGGCCAAGCCGTTGCGGCTGGAGGAGATCTCGGCTCACATCCGGCGTCGGTGGGGTTCCCCGCTCACCACCCGCCGATGCACTCGTTCCTCGGCGTGCCGGTGCGGGTGCGGGACGAGGTGTTCGGCCGGCTCTACCTGACCGAGAAGAAGAACGGCGAGCCGTTCACCGACGACGACGAGGTCGTCGTGCAGGCACTGGCCGCGGCCGCCGGCATCGCGATCGAGAACGCGCACCTCTACGAGCAGGCCCGGGTGCGCCAGCAGTGGCTGGCCGCGACCGGCGAGGTGACCACCGAACTGCTGGGCGGCACCGACCCGGCCGAAGCGCTGAACACCATCGCCAGCCGCGCGCTGGAGCTGACCGGCTCCGACGTCACGATGCTCGCGCTGCCGAACTCGGGCCGGCTGGACGTCGACGAGGACTGGGGCGACGACGTCGACGACCTGACCGTGACGGTCTGCGCCGGGGCCCGGGCGGCGGAGCTGTCCGGCCTGCACATCGACATCGAGACCAGCCTGCCAGGCGCGGTTTACCGGGACCGGACCCCGCGCAGCGTCGCCGACCTCGAGCTGGGGCCGCACCGCTTCGGCCCCGCGCTGGTGGTGCCGCTGCGGGCGGGTGACCGGACGACCGGGGTGCTCATCGCGGTCCGCGAGCACGGGCGCGCCGTCGTTCGAGTCGACCCAGCTGTCGGTCATGGCGTCATTCGCCGACCAGGCGCGCGCTGGCGCTGCAGCTGGCGGCGCAGCAGCGTGCGGCGCGCGAGCTGGATGTGCTCGGCGACCGCGACCGGATCGCTCGTGACCTGCACGACCATGTGATCCAGCGGCTGTTCGCGGTCGGCCTGTCGATGCAGAGCACGCAGCGGCGGACGAAGTCGCCGGATCTGCAGCGCCGGCTCGGCGAGAGCATCGAGCAGATGCACGAGATCGTGCAGGAGATCCGCACGGCGATCTTCGACCTGCACGGCGGCGCGGCGGGCGAGACGGGTCTGCGGCTGCGGCACCGGCTGCACGACGCGATCGCCGAGCTGACCGACGACGCGCCGGTGCATCCCGACGGTCAGCATGTCCGGCACCGCTCGACACGGTGCCCACGCAGCTGGCCGAGCACGTCGAAGCGGTGGTGCGGGAGGCCGTCAGCAACGCCGTCCGGCACGCCGGTGCGACTCGACGTTGTCGGTGTCGGTCGCGGTGAAGGACGACGTGCTGCGCATCGTCGTGGCCGACGACGGGACCGGCCTACCGGAGGACGTCTCGCCGAGCGGCTCGGCAACCTGCGGGACCGCGCGGAGGGTGCGGGCGGGTCGTTCTCCATCGCGACGAGGCCCGAAGGCGGCGTCCTGCTCGAGTGGTCCGCGCCCCTGCTCTGACGTCGCGGCGGTCTCGACGTCCACGGCCACGGCTTCCAGCAGCTCGTGGGTGAGGTCGGACAACGCGCGTCCGACCGCGAGGTAGTCCGCGACCCGGTGTCAGCGTGCCTGGTGGGCGAGCCCGACCCCGGAGAACTCGTGCCCCTCCGGCGTGTGCAGCAGCGCGTCTCGCCCGGGTCCGATGTCGGCCCGTGTTCGAGGGTGATCGCCGAGCGTCCAGTTTTCGGTGGTTCTCAGTCATCGTCCTGCTCCGTTCGCCCGGACGCCGACCATGACAAGGCGCCGGATGGAGTACAGGGCCGTTGGTCCTCTGCGCGGTCCTTTCGGTGACGAAGGTCCTCGCGGTTCGGGTAGTCCGGCCGCGTCGCGGCGCGGTGCTCGGAGTTCTCCTTGGGTTGCGACGCCGAGGCGTCGCGACGAAGGGAGAACAGATGACTGCCTTGATGCCGGGTTCACGCTTGGCATTGCCGAGTATCGCGGCGTGGCTGGAGAAGCCGTGGCCGTTCGCCGAGCACAACCCGGTGCGGATCGAGGAGTCCACTGAGGACGGACGTTACCTCGTTCGCGCCGAGCTGCCCGGGTTCGACCCGGAGAAGCACATCTCCGTCACCACGCACAACGGGCTGCTGACGATCGCCGCCGAACGGGAGGCGAAGGAGACCACCGAAGGCCGTAGCGAGTTCTTCTACGGCACCTTCAGCCGCACGGTCAGCCTTCCGGCCGGCGCCGACCCGGCGAAGGTCAAGGCGACGTACACCGACGGCATCCTCGAGATCTCGATGCCGGTTTCGGAGCACCCGCGTGACAAGCACGTGAAGATCCAGGTCACCAAGAAGTAGGTGGCCCTCGAGTGGGCGCGGCCGCCTGGTCGGCCGCGCCCACCCTCATGCGTCGAGGAGAAGAGATGAGCGTGGAAGCAGGATCCGCGAGCCCTGCTCGCGGACGGCGACGTGGTGCTGGTGCGCCCGTTGCACCCGGCCGACACCGCCGAGGTGCTCGCCCTGCACACCCGGCTTACCGAGCAGTGACACCTACTTCCGGTTCTTCGGCGCCTCGTCCGTCCACATTGGACAAACTGGCGACGGAGATGGCCGCCGATCCCGGCCCCGGACCACTACGCCGTGGGCTGCTACCTGCGCGGCGAGCTCGTCGGCGTCGCCAACTACGAAGTCCTGAAGGACACTCGCGACGCCGAGGTCGCCCTGGTGGTCGACGCGACCGTGCGCACGCAAGGCGTCGCGACGCTGCTGATGGAACACCTCGTCTCGCACGCCCGGAAGTCCGGCCTGAAGCGGCTCGTCGCCGAGGTGCTCGCCGAGAACGCCAAAGTCATCCACGTCTTCGCCGACCTCGGCCTGCGGTTCGAGGCCAGCGTCGGCGGGCCCGAACGCGACGTCGTCATGAGCCTCGACGAGGACGCCGCCTACCTCGACGCCGTGCTGCAGCGCGACTCGGTCGCCGACGCGGCCAGCCTGACGCACCTGCTTCAAGCCGTCGTCGATCGCCGTGATCGGCGCGGGGCGGCGCCCCGGGCTCGGTCGGCCACGCCGTCCTCGCCAACCTGCTCGCGTCCGGCTACCCGGGCCCGGTCGAGGTGGTGAACCCGCACGCCGAGCGAGATCCTCGGCGTGCCGAGCGTCCGGTCGGTCGCCGCGCTGACCCGCACCCCCGAACTCGCCGTGGTCTGCCTGCCGGCGCCGGCCGCCGCGGAAGCGGTCGAAGAATGCGGCAAGCGCGGCGTCCGCGCGGTCGTCGATCATTTCGTCGGGTCTGACCGGGACCGAACGCCGGTCGCCGGGTCCACGAGGCGGTGCGCCGAGCACGGCATGCGGCTGGTCGGCCCGAACTGCCTCGGCGTCGTCTCCACCGACCCGGCCTGCCCGCTGAACCTGACTTTCCTGGCGCGGGCCGGTGAAGCCGGGCAACATCGGCGTCGTCACCCAGTCCGGCGGGGTCGGCATCGCGCTGGCCGAGTCGCTTGCACGACCTCGGCCTCGGCCTGTCGACAGCCTGGTCTCGACCGGGGACAAGTACGACGTCAGCGGCAACGACCTGCTGATGTGGTGGACCGCCGACCGCCGCACCGAGCTGGCCGTGCTCTACCTGGAGTCCTTCGGCAACCCCCGCAAGTTCAGCCGGCTCGCCCGGCGGCTCGCCCGCACCCGCCCGGTGCTCGCCGTCCGCTCCGGCAGCGGCGGAACCGCGCAGCGCGCCGCCGCGTCGCACACCGCCGCCGCCGCGACCCCTGCGGTCACCCGGGACGCGCTGTTCGAGCAGGCCGGGATCATCGCCGTCGACACCGTCGCCGAGCTGGTCGACGTGATCGCCGGGCTGTCCTGGCAGCTGCTGCCGGGCGGGCCGCGGGTGGCCGTGGTCAGCAACGCCGGCGGCGCCGGGGTGCTCGCCGCGGACGCCTGCGAGCGCGAAGGCCTGATCATGGCGGAGCTGTCCGAGAGCCACCAGGGAACGGCTCGAGAAGCTCCTGCCCGCCGAAGCCGCGGTGCGGAACCCGGTCGACACGACCGCGGCCGATCCCGGCGGAGATGTTCGCCGACGCGCTGAGCGCCGTGCTCGCCGACGACGGCGTCGACGCGGTGATCGCCGCGACCGTGCCGACCGCGGTCGGCGATCCCGGCTACGTCGCTCGCCGAGGTGCTGCCGCCGGAGTTCAAGACCGTCTTCGCGGTCCGGCCCGGCCAGCGCGCCCGCGTCGACGCCGCTCGTGCACGGCGGGCACAGCGGTGTGACCGCCTGCTACGACGACCCGGCCGCGGCCGCCGCGGTGCTGGCCAGGCTGGTCCGCTACGAGCAGTGGCTGAACCGGCCCGAGACCGACGTTTCCCTTACCCCGCTGGAAGATCCCGACGCGCTGCGAGTCTTTCGCCGCCGGAGCCGGAAGGCTGGCTGTCGCCCGCAGGACGCCGTCGAACTGCTGCGCCTGGCCGACATCCCGATGGTCGAGACCCGGTACGTCGACGCCGACGACTCGATGGCCGCCGCGGCCGCCGACCTGGACTCGCCGGTCGTGCTGAAGGCCGACGCCGAGGGGCTGCTGCACAAGTCCGCGGGTGGGGGCGTGCTGCTGAACGTGCACGGCGCCGACCGGATCCTCGAGGCCTTCCGCACCCTGCGGTCCCGCTTCGGCTCCGCCCTGCGCGGGGTGACCGTGCAGCCGATGGCCGAACCCGGCCGGGAGTTGCTGGTCGGGGTGCGCTCGGACCCGGTGTTCGGGCCGCTGGTCGTGTTCGGGCTCGGCGGCGTCGACACCGACCTGATCGCCGACCGCGCCGCCCGGCTCGCCCCGCTCACCGGCGTCCGACGCCGACCTGCTGCTCGACGGCCTGCGCTCGTCGAAGGCGCTCTGGTCGTCGGGGCAGCTCGACCGGGCTGCGGTGCGGGAGCTGCTGCTGAAGGTCAGCCGGCTGGCCGAGCTGGTGCCCGAGACTCGCCGAGCTGGACCTCAACCCGGTGCGCGTCCGGTCCGACGGCTGCGTGGCCCTCGACGTCCGGGCCCGGCTCGAACGGCGTCCGTCCGCCGACCCGTTCCTGCGCCGCCTGCGGGACTGAAACCGGAGTTCGCCATGCGTGTGCTGACCCTGAACCCGGGTTCGTCGAGCATGAAGGTCTCGCTGGTCGTCGACGGCGCCGCCGTCGGCTGGGCCGCGTGGGACCTGACCGACCCGGCCGTCGGTCACCCAGGCGATCCACCGCTGGTCCGATGTGGACGCGGTCGCCGATCCGGTTCGTCCACGGCGGCTCGCAGAAGGCGCCGGCGCTGGTCGACGACCGGCTCCTGTGCGAACCTCGAGCGCCTCACCTCGCTGGCGCCGAACCACCAGCCGCTGTCACTGGCGGTAACCCGCGAGGTCCGGCGGCTGCTGCCGGACGATCCCGGTGGTGGCCTGCTTCGACACCGCATTCCACGCCGGATGCCCGAAGCCGCCGCGCGCTACCCGCTGCCGCGGGCGTGGACGGCGCAGAACCGCCTGCGCCGCTACGGTTTCCACGGCCTGTCCTGCCAGTACGCCTTGCGCCGCACCGGCCGAACTGCTCGGCCGGCCGGCCGGAGGACCTGCAGCTCGTCTGCGCCCACGTCGGCGCCGGGGTGTCGGTGACCGCGATCCGCGACGGCCACGGCGTCGACACCAGCATGGGCTTCACCCCGCTGGAAGGCGCCGATGATGGCCACCCGGTCCGGCTCGGTCGACCCGGGCCTGCTGCTGCACGTGATGCAGACGGCGCCGATGAGCGCGGACGAGATGGCCGACGCGCTGTTACCACCGGTCCGGGCTGGCCGGGATGACCGGCACCAACGGCGACCTGCGCCAGGTGCTGGCCGCCGCGGCGAAGCGGCGAACCGGACTGCCGAGGTCGCCCTCGACGTCTACCGGCACCGGCTGCGTCGCGAGATCGGCGCGGCCGCGATCAGTCTCGTCCGGCTCGACGCGGTGGTGTTCACCGGCGGCGTCGCCGAACACCAGCCCGGCGTGATCACGTCGGTGATCGAGGGCCTCGGTGTGCTCGGCCTTCGAGCCGGCGGCGTGCCGCGCACCGACGTCGACCGGATCGTCAGCGCACCGGATTCGCCGGTGCCGGCGTTGATCGTGCTTCCCCGTGAAGACCTTGAACTCGCGCGAGGCGCCGAAGACGTCCTTGCCCGACTGGCCGTGAGGTGAGCCATGCACGTTCTCCTGACCGAAGCAACGTTCGGCGACGCCGACTCCCTGGTCCAGCCCTTGCGGGACGCGGGCTGCCGGGTGAGCCGGTGTCATACGCAGACGCGGGCTGTGCAAAGCACTGGCGACCGGGGTCGATGTGCCCGCTCGACGACTGGGCCGCCCCGCCGCTGCTGGCCATCGACGTCCGCGGCCAGGGCGCCGAACTGACCGCACGGGAATTCGGCGTCGTCTGCGCCGTCCGGGCCCACGTGCCCGTCGTCCTCGTGTCGCCGGACCCGGTACCGCCCGAGGTGCCGCCGGACTCGAGACCCGCGTGACCGTCACCGATGTCGAGAGCCTGCTGGAGACCTGCCGTCCGCCGAGCGAGGCGCCGGTGCGCCAGGCAGTCGGGATGATCGCGACGGGGTTCCGGTGGGACCCGTCCGGGCGGGCCGTGCTCGCCGACGCGCTCGCACGTCTCGGCCCCAACCGGTGTGTGGTCGAGTTCCATCCGGACGAGCTCGTGCTCGACGGAAACGTCGTTCGGCGGTCGGCGACACCGGACCGGCAGCCTGCTCGAATGCGGCGCCGCGCTGTCCACGGCGTGGACGGTGCTGCGGGTGCTGGGCAGGAACCGGCGGTCGTCTTCCCTGAGGATCGGGAGCACCCGGACGTGGTGGCCGTGGTCCGCCTGGTCGGCCGAGCGCGTGCCGAGAAGCGGAGAGTGGGCGCGGTACGCCGCCCTGCGGAAGCTGGCCCACGAGGCCGATGCGCTGACGCCGGTCAGCGCCGCCATGCTCGGCGCGCTCGTCTCGGACAACTTCTGGCCCGACACCGCCGTCCGGCCGGTACGGCCCGAGTGGGTCCCCGACCCTGCGCGGGCTCGGCGCCGAGCTCACCGGCCAGTCGCCGCTGCTGGTCCTGACCCCGCAGGACACCCGCCGCCACCACGTGCTGGCCGGGGCCGCGCTGCACGGCACCCGGCTCGCCGCCGCGGTCCGCGGCCTGGCCACCCAGGTCTTCATCCCGCTCACGCTTCCTCCCAGCGAGCGCGCTCGGCTGCTCGACGCAGCTCGCTTGCCGGGCGTCCTGCAGGCCGTCCTCCGGGTCGGCCTGCCCAAGACGAACCGAAAGTGAACCTGACGATGACCACGCACCTGCGAGTGAAACCGTCCGGCATCGACGAGCCCGGCATCGACGCCCGCGAACCGGTCGCGCGACTGCTGCGGGACCTTCGCTCTGCCCGGGAGGGCCTCACCTCCCGCGAAGCGGCACGCCGATTGCTGGTCAGCGGCCCCAACGCCTTGCCGCCGCCAGGCCGCAAACAGTGGCCGCTCGCACTGCTGCGGCAGCTGATCCACCCGCTGGCGCTGCTGCTGTGGGTCGCCGCGGGGCTGGCGTGGGTGGCCGGGACGGTCAACCTGAGCATCGCGATCGTCGGCGTGATCCTGCTCAACGGCGCGCTGGCCTTCGTCCAGGAACAGCAGGCCGAACGCGCCGTCGAGGCGCTCGGCAAGTACCTGCCCGCACGGGCCTCTGTCCTGCGCGACGGCGTCGCCCAGGCGGTGCCGGCTGTGGACGTCGTGCCCGGTGACGTGCTGATGATCGCCGAAGGCGACCGGGTACCCGCGGACGCCCGGCTCATCGACGGCACCCTCGACGTCGACTCCTCGATGCTGACCGGGGAATCGGCGCCGGTCACGCGGATGGCGGACGCGGTCGACGACGCACCACGCCCGCTCGAATCGCCCGTGCTGGTGTTCAGCGGCACGGTGTGTGTCGCGGGCGCGGCCCGCGCGCTCGTGCACGCCACCGGCCGGCACACCGAGATCGGCCGGATCGCCTCCCTCACGGCCCGGGTCGGCCGGGAGGAGAGCCCCTTGGAGCGGCAGGTGCGCCGGGTCGCCTGGCTGATCGCCGGGGTCGCGATCGTGGTCGGCATCGGCTTCCTCCCGCTCGGGGTCCTGGCCGGGCTGTCCTGGTCCGCGGCGGCCGTGTTCGCCATCGGCCTGCTGGTCGCGAACGTGCCCGAAGGCCTGCTGCCCACGATCACCCTGGCACTGGCCGCAGGCGTGCGATCGATGGCGAAACAGGGCGCCCTGGTCAAACGGCTTTCCGCGGTCGAGACCCTCGGGTCGACCACGGTGATCTGTACCGACAAGACCGGAACCCTGACCCGCAACGCGATGAACGTCGAAGAGGTCCGCGATTTCCTGGGCGGGCTGCTCGAGGAACCCGGGTTGCTCGCGGCGACGCTGGCCCGGTGCAGCACCGCGGATCCGGCGGCCCACACCGGCGATCCGACCGAGCTCGCGCTGCTCGGCTATGCGGCGGGCAACAGCGCCGGGCTCGACGCGCCGGCCCGGGACGCCGGACGCAAGAGCCTGTACGCGTTCGACCCGCGCCTTAAGCGAATGTCCACAGTGGACGACGTCGGCGGAATGCTGCGGGTGGGCACCAAAGGCGCGCCCGAGCAGGTGGTGCCCTGCTGCTCGAGCGTGCTCGACGCCGCGGGCGCGGAACTTCCGCTGACCGAACACCTCCGGGCCCGGATCATGGCACTCGTCGACGACATGGCGGGCCGCGCCCTGCGGGTCCTGGCCGTCGCCGGTCGCCGCGTCGACGCGATCCCGGCGACCCGGGACGAGGCGGAGTCAGGGCTGTGCCTGCTGGGCCTGGTCGGCCTGGTCGACCCGCCGCGGCCCGAGGTCGCCGCGGCGGTCGCCGACTGCCACTCCGCCGGGATCACGGTCCACGTCGTCACCGGGGACAACGGGCTTGACCGCCGCCGAGATCGCCCGGCGGGTCGGCATCGGGGCCGACCGCGTCATCAGCGGCGACGAACTGGCCGCGATGCCGGAACCGGCGCTGGACGAAGCGCTGACCGCCGACGGCGAGGTCGTCTTTTCGCGTGCCGCACCCGAAGACAAGCTTCGCATCGCCGACGCGCTGCGCGACTGCGGCGAGGTCGTGGCCATGACCGGCGACGGCGTCAACGACGCGCCCGCGCTGCGGCGGGCCGACATCGGCGTGGCCATGGGCATCGGCGGCACCGAGGTCGCCAAGGAAGCCGCGACCGTCGTGCTCACCGACGACAACTTCGCCACCATCGTCGCGGGCGTCCGCGAAGGCCGCCGGGTCTTCGACAACGTCCGGAAGTTCGTCCTCTACATCTTCGCCCACGCCGTCCCCGAGGTGCTGCCGTTCCTGCTGTTCGCGGTCTCCGGCGGCCTGATCCCGCTGCCGCTCACCGTGTTGCAGATCCTCGCCATCGACCTCGGCACCGAAACCCTGCCGGCACTGGCACTCGGTCGCGAACCGGCGGAGCCTGGCCTGATGGCCCGGCGTCCCCGGCGCCGGTCGGAGGGTGTCGTCACCGGGCGCATGCTGCTGCGCGCCTGGGGAATCATGGGACTGCTGTCCGGAATCCTGGTGCTGGGCGCGTTCTTCGCCGTGCTGTCCGCGGCGGGCTGGCACCCCGGCGCGGACGTCTCGGCGGGCTCACCACTGCACCACGCCTACCTCCAGGCGACGACGGCGAGCTTCGCGGCGATCGTGTTCTGCCAGCTCGGCACCGCGTTCGCCGCCCGCACCGAGCGGGTGTCGCTGCGCGCCGTCGGCCTGACGACGAACCGTCTGCTGCTGGGCGGTATCGCGTTCGAACTGGCCTTCGCCGCGGCCCTGATCTATCTCCCGCCATTGCAGACCTTGTTCGGAACTGCGGCACTGCCGGCGTGGGTCATCGCGCTGATGCTGCCGATGCCGGTCATCGTCTGGGGCGCGGACGAACTGTTCCGCTGGGCCACCCGACGAAACGGGACAGCATGAGACAGCCACCCGGTCAGCAGGTCTAACCGACGTATTCACCGGTGCAGATGTTGATGTGGACATGAGGGTTGAATGATCCGCCGCGCTCGGGGAAGTACCAGGTGATCGCGCGGTACATCAGCTTCCCTTCACACGGGCCGAGGTCGAATGCGACCACCGTGGCCTTCGCCTGAGGTGCCTCGGCGACCGAAGGGCTGTGCGAGTCGTCGATGCTGGTCCCGTCACCGATGGCTTGCGGCGAGCCCCAAGAACGCCAGTGAACATCGGTGACCAAGCCCGTCGGGTCGCCGCCGTTGAAGATTGTGCTGGGACGCTGAGTTCCGTAGCCCTCCTGTGAGGGCGCCCATACTTTCCCGAGGGTGGGCTGGGGAAGCTTCACTCGCGTCGTCGGGTAGACCGTCATGGTCCAGGCGGCTGCGGCAAGCCTTGCGTCTGCACCCCACTCTCCGAGCTGGAAGACCTTGCCAAGGGACCAGATGATCCACAACTTCCCCGCAGCTTTCCCCGCCCAGGTACCCAGTTCGCGCGGCGAATGGGTCGGGTACAGCTTGGTGAGGGCGGTGGCCGAGTCGCGGGCAACGTCGTCGGCGTGGGAACCCAGGCAGCGCAGCGCCGCGCCGGTCAGCTCACTCCAGTCGTGTTTCGCTGCGCTCGTAATGAGGTCATAGGCGCATTGAGTAACGCTGATCATCGTGGTTACTCCAGCGATTACTCCCTGACCGGAGCCGAGTAAGTCGCTCAACGCGCCATAGGTCATCCCGGCAAGGGCATAAGTGACTTCGGCATCGACCGTGACCAACGGTTTCGTGCCGATCTTGCGCACCTGATCTTCGGTAAAGCGGAACTCGGCCGTACTCCCGCCAGGAAGGAGCAATTTGCCGCCGAAAGTGTTCTCTGCAGCCGTTGGCAGGTCGAACGTTCGGGCGAGAACGTTCGTCAGCAAGTCTTCAGGGCCGGACGCGAACAGTGAGTTCTTGGCAGATGCAGGCGGCGTCGCCAGTACGACAGCGACGCCATAGGGACGGTTGACCACCAGCTTGACGACCAGCAACTCCGGGTGGTCATGATCGCGCCCGGCGCACCATCGTACAGGCGCGTTCTTGTCGTCCAGGAATATCGCATCCTTCAGCCAGGTTGGGAGCCGTTCCTCGCAGTCGGGTTTGTCCGCACGTTTGCTGATCACGGAGGCTGCGCCGTAGACGATGTCGTCCCATACGGTCAAGTGGTGCGCCGTGGTCACGATCGTGCGGCGGTCCGAGGACAAGGATGTCGGAACAGCCGTCCACGCTGAACGCGTTGGATTGAAATACGCGAGTGTGGCGACATCCTCTGCGGGTAGCGGCGCAGGGAGGGTTCGCGAAATCGTGACGCCATCAGGTGGCATGTCCGCTCCTGTCAAACTGATCTCGACAGGAGTCCCGGACTTGACCGACAGTGTACCGAGTTCGGTCAATGCGCTCATCGGCGCCGTCGCTGGAGCCGGCCCCGAACCGACGCTGAGTTCACCGGTCCGCGCCGGGGCATTCAGTTGGACCGACCAGTCGTGCGACGCTACGCGGGCGCTGGGTTTCGACGCGTCGGTGCTCGACCGCCAACCGCTGGCTGGTGCGCTGTCAGGTCCAGCTGATTGAGTACACGCAGGCAACGAGCCGACAACGGTCAGCGCGATCAGTACGACGACAAATCGGTTCGCGGCCATGGTGTATATGTCGCGAAGATGAGTCGAACATTACAGGAGAAAATTTCGGACAGTTCGCTGATCTCGTGTCCGATGAGGATTGCCAATGGGCAGATATTCGCCGTGGTTCGATCTGCGGTCTGGTATCAGAAAGTGCTGGAAGATGTGAGTCGGTGTGCGGCTTCCGGGGTGATGACCACGACCGGGCAGCGGGAGTAGCGCACGCATTCGCGGCCGACGCTGCCCAGGACGAGGTCGCTCACGCGCGTTGCCGTGGTGGGCGCCGATCACCAGCAGTTCGGCGTCGGCGGAGGCGGTGACCAGTTCGGTCGCCGGGTCGCCGTGCACGGTGGTCGTCTCGACCTCCGGGGCGTCGGCGATTTCGCCGCGGATCCGGGCGACGTGGTCGGCCAGGGAGTAGTCGGCTTCCGGGAGCCGTCCGTGCGGCTGGATCGCGAACGACGTGCCGGGCAGCAGGGTTTCCCGTGGGCCGGACGAGGATCGCGCGGATCGTGTCCCCGGGGTGGGCTCCGGTAGTGAGTGCCCACTGGAGTGCGGCGTCACCGCGGGGCGAGCCGTCCATGCCGACGACGATGACGCGGCCGTTGTGCGCGTAAGGCGAGTTCATGGGATTCCCTCTTCTCATCGGGTGTTCGCCGTGATCGTGCGCCGCTCGGCGAGGTGAGCGGCCGGTGAGTCCGGTCCGGATGACGTATGCCTCGGGATCCGGGGACTTTGTGCTCCGGTGCCCGTACCCTCACCGCGGACCCACGATGACTTCGGCGGAGCGCCCGACTCCGCGTACGGGAGTGACCGCGATGACCGCCGCAGCACCGGCAGCCCTGACCTCCGAACAGATCGGCGTGCTCGCCCGCGCGGTGAGCCGCGCGCCTTCGGTGCACAACAGCCAGCCGTGGCAGCTGCTCGTCCGCGGCACCGAGGTGGACCTGCTCGAGCGCCGGGACGTCGAGCTGCGCCGGCACGACCCGGCCGGCCGCGACCGGCTGCTGTCCTGCGGCGCCGCCGTCACCAACCTGGAGCTCGCGGTGCGCGTCCTCGGCCGGGACTGCCACGTCGGGTTCCGAGACGACGACGTCGTGGCCACCGTGACGATCGGCGCGCCCGCGGCGCCCTCCCGCCCGCGATTTCGCGCTGTACCAGGCTATCAGCCGCCGACGCAGTCACCGGCACCGCTTCCACCACAGCCGGGTGCCGGCGAGCCGTCCGCGCCGCGCTGGTCGCGGCGGGCGAGACGACCGGCGTCCACCTCGTCGTGCCCGGCCGGCTGGACAAGCTGGCCGAGCTGCTCGGCTTCGCCACGCGCGTTCTCCGCGAAGACCGCGGTTACCAGCGTGAGCTGGCGCTGTGGACCGCGCACACCCACGGCTGGGAGGCGACCGGTGACGGCGTCCCCGAGGACGCGCTGAGCGCCGAAGCCCTGCCGGTCGCCGGGCTCGTCCGCACCGACACCCCCGTGCCCGACGACGTCGTGCTCACCGAACGGCTGGCCGCGGAGAACCTGCTGATCGTCTGCACCGACGGCGACACGCGCACCGACCACCTCGCCGCCGGCGCGGCGCTGCAGCGGGTCTGGCTGACCGCGACGGCGAAGGCCCTGGTCGGCTCGGTGCTCACCCAGCCCCTGCACCTGACCGGTCTCCGCGACGCGGCTGGTCCGGAGCTGGCCCTGCCGGGTGTGCCGCAGGCGATCTTCCGGTTACGGATATCCCGGCCGTTCCGGCGGCCCCGTCGCCACGACTGCCGCTCGGCGAGCTTTTCCCCACGCCCCAGGAGGACTCCGATGACCTACGTACGCGATCTGGCCGAGATCCGGCTCACCGACGACGAGACCGTCGGCGGCAAGGGCGCCAACCTCGGCGAGCTGATTTCCGCGGGCTTCACGCGTCCCGGGCGGCTTCGTCATCTCCCGCGACGGCTACTGGGCCGCGCTGGAGCACGCCGGCGTCCGCGCCGAGCTGGCCGACCTGCACGCCAAGGCGGTGGCCAACGTGGACGACGCCGACGGCACTGGCCGAGCCTGCGACCGCATGCGCGACCTCGTCCGCGTCGCCGGGCTCACCGGCGACCTGCGTGCCGAGATCGCCGCGGCCTACCAGGGGATGGGCGGGTCGCACGCCGGTCGCGATCCGGTCGTCGGCCACGGGGGAGGACGGCGCCGAGGCCTCCTTCGCCGGGATGAACGCCACCTACACCAACGTCTGGGGCGACAACGCGCTGGCCGAGCGCGTCATCGACTGCTGGACGTCGCTGTTCAGCCCGCGGGTGGTCAGCTACCGCGCCAGCCGGGGGTTCACCGGCGAGCCGGCGATCGCGGTCGTCGTCCAGCGCATGATCCAGTCCGAGCGCTCCGGCGTGATCTTCACCGCCGACCCGCGCACCGGCGACCGTGACCGCGTGGTCGTCGAGGCGGTGTTCGGCCAGGGCGAGGCGATCGTCAGCGGCGCCGTCGAGCCCGACACCTACGTCGTCGGCAAGAAGGACCTGCTGGTCCTCTCGGTCCGGGTCGGCAAGCAGAGCCACAAGATCGTCGCCGAAGTCGGCGGCGGCGACGTCACGCATCGAGCTGCCCGGAGCCCGCGGGCGGCCGCCGGGTGCTGAGCGACACCACGGTGCTGGAGCTGGCGCGGATGGCGACCCGGGTCGAGGAACACTACGCCGTGCCGCAGGACATCGAGTTCGCGATCGCCGGCGACGAGATCTTCCTGGTCCAGTCGCGCCCGATCACCACGCTGCCGCCGCTCGACGCGCGGTGACGACCGAAGCGCTCGTCACCGGGCTCGCCGCGTCGCCGGGCGAGGGCAGCGGCGCGGTGCGGGTGCTGCACGACCCGGCCGAGGCCAAGCACCTGCGTGACGGCGAGGTCCTCGTCGCCCCGATGACCAACCCGGACTGGGTGCCGGCGATGCGCCGGGCCGCCGCCGTGGTCACCGACGGCGGCGGGATGACCTGCCACGCCGCGGTCGTCGCCCGCGAGCTGGGCGTGCCGTGCGTGGTCGGCACCGGCGACGCCACCCGCGTGCTGGCCGACCGCACGCTGGTCACCGTCGACGGCACGAAGGGCGAGGTCCGGGCCGGTGCGACCAAGAAGGCCGCCGGCGCGCACCGAACCGGTCGCCGCGCCGGTGGCGCCGGAAGCGATCGGCACCAAGCTGTACGTCAACCTCGCCATGCCCGACCACGCCGAAGAGGTCGCCGCCCAGGCGGTCGACGGCGTCGGCCTGCTGCGCGCGGAGTTCCTGCTGACCGAGGCCCTCGACGGCCGGCACCCGCGCGACCTGCTCGCCAAGGGCGAAGAACGGTCCTTCGTGGACAAGATGACGGAGTCGCTGCTGAAGATCACCCGGCCGTTCGGGACCCGCCCGGTGGTCTACCGCGCGACCGACCTGCGGACCAACGAGTTCCGCGGCCTGGCCGGCGGCGACGCCTTCGAGCCGGTCGAGAGCAACCCGATGATCGGCTACCGCGGCTGCTACCGCTACGTCCGCGAGCGCGACCTGTTCGCCCTCGAGCTGGAGACCCTCGCGACGGGTGCGCGAGCAGACGCCGAACCTGCACCTGATGATCCCGTTCGTCCGCACCAAGTGGGAGCTGGAGGAGTGCCTCGAGCTGGTCGACGCCAGCCCGCTCGGCCGGCAGCGCGGGCTGCACCGCTGGATCATGGCCGAGGTCCCGTCGGTCGTGTACTGGCTGCCCGAGTACGCCGGGATGGGCATCGACGGCGTCTCGATCGGCAGCAACGACCTCACCCAGCTGGTGCTCGGCGTCGACCGCGACTCGGCCGCAGTGCGCGGAGCTGTTCGACGAGGCCGACCCGGCGGTGCTGGACGCGATCGAGCGGATCGTGCGCATCGCCCGGCACCAGCAACATCACCTCGTCGCTGTGCGGCCAGGCGCCCTCGACCAAGCCCGGTTTCGCCGAGCACCTCGTCCGGTTCGGCATCACGTCGATCTCGGTCAACCCGGACGTCCTCGGCATCGTCCCGCGCGGCCATCGCCTCGGCCGAACGCCGGATCCTGCTGGAGAGCACACGATGAACCACCGCCATCGAAATCACCGGGACTCCGCAAGTCCGTTCGGCCGGACGACGGCGCTCGACGGGCTCGACCTGACCGTCGAGACCGGGGAGGTGCACGGCTTCCTCGGCCCGAACGGCGCCGGGAAGACCACCACGCTGCGGGTGCTGCTGGGCCTGCTGCGCGCCGACGCCGGCGAACTGCGGCTGCTCGGCGGCGACCCGTGGCGCGACGCGGTGGCGCTGCACCGCCGGCTCGCCTACGTGCCCGGCGAGGTGTCGCTGTGGCCGAACCTCACCGGCGGCGAGGTCATCGACCTGCTCGGGCCGGCTGCGCGGCGGCCTGGATCCCGGTGCGCGCGCAAGCGATACCTGGACCGGTTCGAGCTCGACCCGCGGATCAAGGGCCGCGCGTACTCGAAGGGCAACCGGCAGAAGGTCGCGGTCGTCGCGGCACTTGCCTCGGACGTCGAGCTGCTGCTGCTCGACGAGCCCACCGCCGGGCTCGACCCGCTGATGGAGGAGGTCTTCCGGGAGTGCGTCCGCGAGGAGCGCGACCGGGGCCGCACCGTCCTGCTGTCCAGCCACATCCTCTCCGAGGCGGAGGCCCTGTGCGACCGCGTCAGCATCATCCGCGGCGGGCGCCTGGTGGACTCCGGCAGCCTCGACCGAACTGCGGCACCTCGACCCGGACCACCATCACCGCGCGGCTTTCCGGCACCGCGGACGGCCTGGCGCACCTGCCGGGTGTGCACGACTTCACCGCCGAGGGCGACCAGGTGCGGCTGACCGTCGACAACACCGAGCTGGACGTCGGTGCTCGGCCTGCTGAGCCACTGCGGGGTCCGGAGCCTGACCAGCCACCCGCCGACGCTGGAGGAGCTGTTCCTGCGCCACTACCGCACCGAGCGCGGCACCGGACGGCGGTGCCGGCATGAGCTCGCTGACCGGCACCGGGGCGCTGGTCCGGCTGGCGCTGCGCCGGGACCGGGTCCGGCTCCCGGTCTGGATCGCGGTGTTCGCCGCCGATGGCGGCGTCGTCGGCGGCGGCGACCGCGGCGGTCTACCCGGCCGCGGCCGACCAGCAGGCGGCGGTCGACAGCATCAACGCGGTCCCGGCCCTGGTCGCGCTGTACGGCCCGGTGTACGAGCCGACGCTGGGCGCGACGTCGGTGTTCAAGCTGACCGCGTTCGGCGCGGCCCTGATCGCCCTGCTGATGATCCTCACCGCGGTCCGGCACACCCGGGCCGAAGAGGAGGCCGGCCGGCGGGAGCTGCTGGGCTCCGCCGTCGTCGGCCGGTACGCGGGCCTGGCGGCGGGCTCGTCGTCACGGCGGTGTTCGAGCCTGGTCGCTCGGCCTCTTCAGCGGGCTGGGGCTCGCGGCGGCGGGGCTGCCGCTGCCCGGCTCGCTGGCGTTCGGCCTGGGCTGGGCGGCCGCCGGGCTCGTCTTCGGCGGGGTCGCCGCGGTGACCGCCCAGCTGACCAAGAGCGCGAGAGCCGCGTCGGGCCTCGCCGTCGTCGCACTGCTCGCGGCGTACTTCCTGCGGGCGGTGGGCGACTCCGCCGGCCCGCAGCTGGTTGTCGTGGGCCTCGCCGATCGGGTGGACCCAGCAGGTCCGGCCGTACGCGGGTGACGTGTGGTGGGTCCTGGCCGTCCCGCTGCTCGTCACCGCCGCGCTGCTCGGCGTGGCGGTCGCGCTGGCCCGCGTCCGCGACATCGACGCCGGGCTGCTGCCGGACCGCGCGGGCACGCGCGCACGCCGGGCGCTCCCTGCGCGGCGCGTGGGGCCTGGCGTGGCGGCTCAACCGCGCGAACCTGGCCGCCTGGCTGGCCGGGTACGTCCTGATCGGACTGGTCCTCGGCGGTCTCGCGGGCAACGTCGGGAAGATGCTCGACAGCGACGGCGCCCGGGCGCTGATCACCGCGCTCGGCGGGGAACAGGCGTCTCGAAACGCGTTCCTCGCGGCCGAGTTCTCGATGGCGGGGGTGATCACCGCCGCCTACGCGATCACCGTCCTGATCCACCTGCGGGGCGAGGAGCGGGCGCTCCGCGTCGAGCCCCTGCTGGCCACCGCGCTCGACCGCCGGCGGCTGCTGGCGGGGTACCTCCTGCTCGCGGTGGCCGCACCGGTGCTGCTGCTCACGGCGCTCGGGCTCACGGCCGGGCTGGCCTACGGGATCCGCACCGGCTCGGACCCGGCGCCGAGGCGGTCCGGCTGGTCGGCGCGGCACTGGCCCAGCTGCCCGCGGTCTGGGTGCTCGCCGGGCTCGTGACGGCGCTGTTCGGCTTCGTGGCGCGGGCGGTCACCCTGGCTTGGGTCGCGCTGACGACGTTCCTGCTGCTGGGCGAGTTCGGTGTGCTGCTGAAACTCGACCAGTGGGTGCTCGACCTGTCGCCGTTCACCCACTCGCCGAAGCTGCCCGGGCGCCGCCGTGCACCCGGCCCCGTTGCTCTGGCTCGCCGCACTGGGCGGCGCGCTGGTCGTGGCGGGGGTGCCGGTTTCCGCCGGCGTGACATCGCGGCTTGTACACCACGAAGGGACGATGCCGATGGCCGACGGGATCCCGCGCCGCCGGGCTGAGCGCCGCCCGTCGAGCGTCCGCGCGCTACCGCACCAGCTCGTGGCCGGGCAGGCTCCACGTGACCGGCCACCGGGCGGCGGCCGGCCCCGATCGGCGCTGACCTTCCTCGGCGGCGCGGGTCGTGCCGCGCTACCTGCTCGTGGACGCCGGCCGGCGACCTGCTGGTCGGGTGCGGGCTGTTCGCCGGGCCGGACGCCTTGTGGCGCCGCAACTTTTCACCCGGCCCCGGGAACTGCACGCGGCTCGACGCGGTGATCCTGCCGAGCGCCGGACCTCGGGCACGCGGGGTTCCTGCCGCAGCTGGTCGCCGAGGGCTGGCACGGACCGGTGTTCGCGACCCCCGGGACCGCCGCGCTGCTCCCGGTCGCTTTGGGCGACGCCGCGAAACAGTTCGAGGAAGACGTGGCCGCGGCCGGTCGGCGGCCGCCCGGACCCTCCGCCGTTCCCGCCGTTCCGGACCGAGGACGTCACCCGGGCGCTCGCCCTGCTGCGGCCGGTCGAGTTCGGCACGCTCCGGCAGCTCGACGGCGCGAACTCGAGTTCGGCCGCGCCGGTCGCACGGCTCGGGTCGGCCTGGGCCCGGCTGGATCCGGCGGGTGGCCGGTCGTGTTCGCGGGACCGCTGGGCGCGGCCGGCCATCCGCTGCTGCGCCCACCGGACCCGACGGCCGCGCTCCGATGTCCTGGTGCTCGCCGCTCCCCAGGGCAGCCCGGCGATCGGGCCACCTGCCCGGGCCGGTTCGCCTCGGCCGTGCACCGCGCGGTCAAGCGGGGTGGCTACGTCCTCGTCCCGCGCGTCCGCGGTGGGCGCCGAGCTGCTGCTGACGATGCTGCGGGATCTGATGGACGCCCGGAGATCCCGCGGCTGCCGGTCCTGCTGGACAGCCCGGCCGGCCCGCCGCGGTCGCCGTCCACCACCGGGCCGTGCCGAGGGCTGGCACGGCTGCGGCTGGACGGGCTCGGGGGAGTCAGGCTGCCGGAGCCTCGTCGAACTGCGCTCGGCGAGCGGAGCCACGTGGCTCGAGGAAGGACCCTCGATCATCGTCGCCGGGCCGGCGACGGCGGACGCGGGCCGGGTGCTGCGGACATCTCGCCGCCTTGCTGCCGGACCGCGCAGCAATGCCGTCCTGCTGGTGGGACGCTTCGGGTCCGGGAACCCGCGCGGCGCTGCTGGCGGCCACGCCAGGCAGCTCAAGATCCACGGGCGCTACGTGCCGGTCCGGGCCGAGGTGACCGCGTTGGACGGCATCGGCGAGTTCGCCGACCCGCCCAGGCCGAGGCGTGGGCGACCGCACGGACCGCCGCCGGAAACGGCCTTGTCGTCGAAAGCGAACCCGAACCGTCGCATGCGCTGGCGAATTCGCTGCACGCCGAGCGGGGCTGGTGCGCGGTGGTTCCCGATGACGGCGAGCGCGTACTGCTCTAGCCGCGGAACGGCCTGCCGCAAGGCCTTTGGTCCCTTCGGGTCGTGACCGGCGGCCGTCGCGGGGGAGCCCTACGGCGGCGATGCTGGGTGGTTCGCATCCCTGAGCCCGGAGCCCGAGATGAGCCGACTGCTTCCGACCGTGTTCGACCAGGCCCTCGCCTCGGCCGTGCGCGCGCCGTCACCGCACAACACCCAGCCCTGGCGCTTTGTCGTCGAGCACGAGCATGATCGAGGTGTGGCTGGACCGCGACCGGGTGCTCGGCGTCGCCGACCCGCACGCGCGGGAAGCGCGGCTGGCCTGCGGTGCGGCGGCGTTCAACCTGGTCATCTGCCTGCGGTCAACGGGCTCGCCGCGATGGTGCGGATGCTGCCCGACCCGGCCGAGCCCGACCTGCTCGCGGTGATCCGGCTCGACGGCAACCAGACGGCCACAGCAGTCGAGCGCAAGCTCGCCGAAGCGGTCTTCCGCCGGCACACGAACCGCCGTCCGCTTCCTGGACAGGAGGTACCGCCGGCGCTCGCGCGCCGCGCTGAAGTCCGCGGCGCTGCAGGAAGGCGGGCAAGTCGAGTACCTCGACGCCTCCGGGCGCTACACGACGGTGGCGTCGCTGGTCCGCCGGGCGGAGTCGCTGCAGGCCGACGACCCCGCCTTCCAGGCGGAGACGGCGTTCTGGACCCGGCGCAAGGCCGAGAGCCCTGATGGAGTGCCGAAGATCGCGACCGGGCCACCGCCGTACACCCCCCGGGTCGGTCTCGATGCGGGCGTCGCACGCCAACCAGGACCTGCCCTCCACGCGAGTTCGAGCAGGAACCGCTGCTGGCGGCCGTCCTCACCCGGGACCATGGGCCCCACGCAGAAGTCCGCGCCGGAATGGCGACTGCAGCGCGTGCTGCTCACCGCCACCGCGGAAGGCCTGGCGACCTCGTTCCTGTCCCAACCGTTCGAAACGCCGCAAACGCGAGACTCGCTGGACCGGACCTTCACCGGGATCGGGCAGCCGCACACCCTGCTACGGATCGGCTACGGCTACCCGACCAGGCTCACCGCCCGGCGCGCGGTCAACGAGGTGCTGACCCACCGCACCGGCCCGGACGTGCCCGCGAAGTAGCCCGCCAGGTCAGTGATGCTCCGCGCGGCCGAGCGCGCGGAGCACGTCCCCGAAGGTGATCATGCCGACGACCCGGCCGCCCTCGACCACCGGCGCGGAGCGGACACCGGCATCGGACATCCGCCCGGCGAGATCGGTGACATCCGTGTCGGGGGCCACGCCGAAGCCGGACCGGCGCATTACGGCGCCGACCGTCCGGACCTGCCCGCCGAGGATGGCGCCGGTGTCGGGATCCCCGGCGGGGCCGGGCGCCTGGAGGATGTCCGCCTCGGACAGCAGCCCGACCAGTTCGCCCGACAGGGCGATGACGGGCAGTGTCGTGAACCTGTTCGTCACCATCACGTTCGCGGCTTCCTCGAGCGTCGCCGACGGCGTCACGGCGATGGTGGGGGTGGTCATGATGTCGCGTGCGAGCATGGCTCGGCTCCGTTCCCGGTCGGGGATCCCGACGATCCCGGGGACATCCGCGGCCGCACAGGGTCCTAAGTCCTCAACGGACCGGCGGAGGGCCTTCAGACCGGGGATTGTTGGTCCCGTGACGACGGGCCGAAGGCCTCTTCGGAACTCGCGGGAAATCGATGATGCTTGGTGCTACAAAGGGTTTCCGGGAAAGCGGAGGGTAGGAGTCATGACCACGTCATCGAACCGGATCGTGCGGATGTGGCGCACCGATCCTGCCCCGCCGCGGTTCGGTGGCGCGGCCCTCGGACCGTTTCCAGTCCGGTCTCCTGGTGCTGTTCGTCCTGCTCGCGCTGGCGGGGTTGCCGTTCGCAGCGAGCCTCGGTTCGGAAACGTATGCACGCCAGCAGGTTCAGTCCGCGCAGGAGCTCAAGGAACGCACACCGGCGACCGCCACCCTGCTGGTCGACGCTCCGCCGCTCGTGGGGAACTCGCGCGCGGCAGTGAGTGCGGACCCGCAGCCGACCGACGCGACGCTGGGTCCTCGCGGACGGCACCGGGCGGACCGGTCAGGTCGGCGCCGACCGAGGTGCGGTCAAAGGTTCGACGGTGTCGATCTGGGTGGACCGCGACGGGTAACCCTGTCCAGCGGCCGCTCGCCCCGGCGGCTGCCGCCATCGACGGCGTCGTCGCTGAGCGTCGGGCTGTGGGTCGGCCTGCTTATCGCGCTGGCGTTCGTCTACCAGGTCATCGCGTACGTCCTCGACCACTTCCGGTACGCGCAGTGGCAGCGCGAATGGTTCCACGTTGTTGATCCCAGTCTCGGCAGTAACAACTCAGGAGAAGGTGAAAGGTCATGACCACGGCACAACAGGGCGACATCGTCGTCGGCGTCGACGAATCGGCAGTCAGTGTCGCCGCGCTGCGCTGGGCGATGTCCGAGGCGGCACAGAGCGGCCGGACGGTCGTCGCGCTGCGCGCCTGGACGTTCGAACCGGTCCTCGACTTCGACTCGGCCGTGGGCGGTTCGCCCCAGGCGGTCGAGGAAATCCACCGGCACGAGCTTGACGCGGCAATCGTGCAAGCGCGCGAAGGCAGCTCGGACGTACCCGTCCGAGCCGAGGTGGTGGAGCATTCACCCTCCTTCGCGCTCATCGAAGCGTCGAAGACGGCGTCGATGATCGTGCTCGGCAGCCATGGCCGCGGCCGGCTGCTGACGATGTTGGTCGGCTCGGTCGCCGAGCAGTGCCTGCGTGAGGCGAACTGTCCGGTGGTGGTCATCCCCGCGCGGACAGTCCCCGAGCCGGAGAAGAAGCCCGTCGATCCGAGTGAGCTCGAGGGCAGCTACTTTCCTGGGCCGCTGCTGTGAAGGAGATCGAGATGTCTAGTCGTCGCAAGGTCGGCGCGGTGATGGTCACCGACGTCGCCACGGTCCGGACGGACACCCCGTTCAAAGGCGTGGCGGTGCTGCTGGCCTCCTGGAACATCAGCGGAGCGCCGGTTGTTGACGAGGACGACCACGTGCTCGGCGTCGTCTCGCAGGGCGACCTGCTCCAGCACGAAGCCCCGCACGGCCGGCTTGGCAACCGGCAGGTGAAGCGCAAGGCTGGTGCGGCGTTCGTCTCCGACCTGATGACCACGCCCGCGGTGACGGTCCGGCAGGACGACGACATCACCGTGGCCGCGAAGCTGCTGGAGGAGCATCACTTCCACCGGCTGCCCGTCGTCGACGACGAGGGCAAGCTCGTCGGCGTCGTGTCGCGCTCGGATCTGCTGCGCGTGTTCCTTCGCACGGACGGCGAGATCCGGGAGGAGGTTCGTGACGAGGTGATCCTGCGCGAGATGTCGATCGACCCGGCCACGCTCTACGTCGCCGTGCACAACGGAATCGTGACGCTCAACGGCGTCGTTGAGCGGACCAGCATGATCCCGGTGCTGGTGGCGCTCGTCCGCCGGGTCGACGGGGTGGTGGAAGTCCGGCAGACCCTCACCGCGGGGTTCGACGACCGTGGTATCTCGCCGACGCTGCCGGGAGACGTCGGGATCCTCAGCACGCACAAGCCACACAGCTGAGGTTCGCCGGGAAGCGTCATCGGCGTTGGCCGTGAATGGCACATTGAGGGTCGTTAAGGCTCTCAATGTGCCATTCACGGCCTTACGGCGTTTCTCGGGCTTACCGCGCAGCAAAGCCACAGAGGCGGCCACCGTCCATTCCGGACGGTGGCCGCCTCTGTGGGCGTTCAGCTGCGGAACAGTGCGACCTTCAGGGCGTTGCTGTCCTGCGGGTGGGCGAAGACGTCGTAGGCCTCGTCCATCTCCTCGAGCCCGAACCGGTGGGTGATGAACCGGCTCGTGTCCAGCCGCCCGGCCGCCAGCATCCGCAGCAGCATCGGCGTGCTGGAGGTGTCGACCAGCCCGGTGGTGATGGTGACATTGCGGATCCACAGGTCCTCGAGGTGCAGGGTGGCCGGGGCGCCGTGCACGCCGACGTTGGCGACGTGCCCGCCGGGGCGGACCAGCTTCGTGCACAGCTCGAACGTCTCCGGGATGCCGACGGCTTCGATCGCGACGTCCGCGCCGAGCCCGCCACTGGCCTCGGCGACCGCGGCCTGCGGCGTCGCCGGGCTGCACGAGCACGTCGGCGCCGAACGCCTTCGCCGCGTCCAGGCGGGCCGGTTCGCGGTCGATCACGATGATCGTGCTGGGTCCGAACAGCTGGGCGTTGGTGATCGCGGCGAGCCCGATCGGCCCGGCACCCGACGATCGCGACGGTGTCGCCCGGCTTGACCGTGCCGTTGCGGACACCGACCTCGTAGGACGTCGGCATGATGTCCGCCAGCATCAGCGCGGATTCGTCGCTGACACCGGACGGCAGGACGTAGGTCGAGGTGTCAGCGAACGGGATCGCGCGCGTACTCGGCCTGGACGCCGTCGATGCGGTGCCCGAGGATCCAGCCACCGCCGCCGAGGCACTGGCCGTAGGTGCCGGTGCGGCAGTATTCGCAGCGGCCGCAGGCGGTGATGCAGGAGACCAGCACCTTGTCACCAGGCTTGACGGTGGTGACGGCGCTGCCGACCTCGGTGATCGTGCCCACCGCTTCGTGGCCGAGGATCCGGCCACGGTCCACTGTCGGGCACATCGCCCTTGAGGATGTGCAGGTCGGTGCCGCAGATGGTGACCGCGTCGATCCGGACGATCGCGTCGGTCGGGTCGATCAGTTCGGGGTCTGCGTGGTCGGTCCAGCTGCGCCGGCCGGGACCGTCGTACACGAGTGCCTTCATGGGTGTTCTCCTCTTCTCGTGGGGACAGCAGGAAAAGGACGCCCGCCGGGGAGCGGGCGTCCTTGGGTTCACCTGATCAGCGCAGCCACTTGCGGTCGCCGACGAGGTCGGCCCACCGGCGGCCGAGTCCCCACGTGTTCCCGGCGGCCGCGGCTGCCAGCACGATGAGGACGAGCGCGTAGAGGATGTGGTAGTCGACGAGCGGGTTGGTCGAGTGCGTCGCCTCGCCGGTGCTCATGCTCTGCGCGAACGGCCATTCGGCGGTCCACATCATGAGCATCATCAGCGAACCGGCGATCGCGGACAGCCGCAGGGCGACGCCCGCGATCAGGGCGATGCCGACCCCGGCCAGGCCGAGCATGAACAGCGTGTCGGCCCACCAGGTGCCGGCCCAGGCGTGGAACATCGACTCGAACGGACCGACGTGGACGCCGCTGAGGAAGCCCTTGGTGGGGGAGCCGCCGTTGAGCCAGGCGCCCTTCGACGGGGTGGCGTAGCCCAATCCGAACAGCTTGTCGACGAACGCCCACAGGAACACGAAGCCGGTCACGATCCGCAGGATCGCCAACGACTTCCCGAGTGCGGTGGACGGCGTCGGCCGACCGGACTCGCGGGTTCGGTGGAACGCTGCGCCGGAACCGGCTGCTGGCCGGTCTTCTTGTCTTCGTGCCGAATGGACATGGGGAGACCTCCGTTCTTTCGCTTGTGCCCCAGTCTCGGCCGGAGCCAGCGGTTGTCTCTGGAGCCAAAGGTCCCCGGCCGAGGGGTCTTTGGTGACGCTTCTCGAGGACTGCAGGTTCACGGACCAAAGTCCACGACATCCGGGGCGGAAGCCTGTTCCGGAGCGCCGGAATCGGCTCGTAAGGTGCGGCGAAGTCTTGCCGTGCAAGGAGAAGCGAGGGCACCATGTCGAATCCGGTCACCGATCTCGTAGTCGGCGTCGACGGCTCGGCGTCCGCGCTGACCGCGGTCCGCTGGGCCGCGTTGTTCGCCGGTCAGCGCCGGCGCGGGCTCCGGCTCGTCCACGCGATGGACGAGCAGCGGCTGCGCTATCCGCGGACGTCGCCCGCCCGCGAGCATCTGCAGGAAATGGCCAGAGCCCGTGGCCGACGGGTGTTGGAGGTCGCCCGGCAGGTCGCCGAAGACGCGGCGCCGAATGTGGAGATCCGGCTCGAACTGCGCCGTGAGGCACCGATGCCCGCCCTACAGGCCGAATCCCGCCGCGCCGGGTTGCTGGTCGTCGGGCGAGCCGGGCTCCGGCCGTTGGCCCGGGTGTTGCTCGGGTCGGTTTCGGCTGCCCTCGCCGCGCACGCGGCGTGTGCGGTCGCGGTGGTCCGGCCGCACGTCGCCGAGGACGAGCCGCCGGCCGACGGACCGGTGGTCGTCGGTGCCGACGGGTCGCCCGACAGCGAGGACGCGCTCGCTTTCGCCTTCGAGGAAGCGGCCTGGCGCAAGGCACCGCTGGTCGCGGTGCACTGCTGGGACGACGGCTTCCTGGCCGCGCTGTTCGAACAGAGCCAGTGGAAACTGGACCGGGCCGCGGTCGAGCAGTACGAGGACGAGCTCCTCGCGCAGCGGCTGTCCGGTTGGCAGAAGCGCTACCCGGACGTGGCGGTCGACCGGATCGTCGCCCGGGGCCGCGCCGCCGAGCGCCTGCTCGACCTCGCCGACCGCGCGCAGCTCGTCGTGGTGGGCAGCAGGGGCCGCGGGACGCTCGCCGGAGCGCTGCTGGGCTCGACGAGCCAGACCCTGCTGACCTACGCGCTCTGCCCCGTGGTCGTCGCGCGCGGGCGCGTCCTGCCCCAGCGCAGATAACAGAGCGGCCCGACGAAGTTGACCGCGATCACGAACGCCCAGAGACGTTTGGATCCCTGGACCTGATCGGCGGGCCGTTTGGCGAGATCCCACCACGCCCAGGCGGCCAGCTCGAACTGGACTGCGGCCAGCGCGACGATGGTCTTCCGTTGGGTGGCGGAGAGTTCACGCCACTTCTTCCGCGTCATGTCACGTACTCCTCTTCGGCGAGCCGGGTGGACGAATGCCCGCCGGGGTTCAACCACCGGCGGGCACCCGAGTCTCCTGGCAGCTAACGGGGTTCGAGGGTTCGGCCGATCAGCTCGACGAGTTCGACCGTCCGGGTGGCATAGCCCCATTCGTTGTCGTACCAGCCGAAGACCTTGGCCAGATGCGAATCGGCCTTCGTCAGCTCGGCGTCGAAGACACACGAAGCCGGGTCACCGATGATGTCGCGCGAGACGACCGGGGCCTCGGTGTAGCGCAGGATTCCCTTGAGATCGCCGTCGGACGCTTCGGCGAAGGCGTGATTGACCTGCTCGGCCGTGACCGGGCGCTCCAGCTCGACTGTGAGGTCGGTCAGCGAGCCGTCCTCGACGGGCACACGCACGGCCACGCCGTCGAGCTTGCCGGCCAGTTCCGGGATGACCAGGCCGATCGCCTTGGCCGCACCGGTGCTGGTCGGGACGACGTTGACCGCGGCCGAGCGGGCCCGACGGAGGTCCTTGTGCGGCCGGTCCAGCAGGGCCTGGTCACCGGTGTAGCTATGGATGGTGGTGAGCATGCCGCGGCGGATGCCGAACGCGTGGTGCAGCACCTTGACCATCGGCGCGACGCAGTTGGTCGTGCACGAGGCGTTGGAGATCACGTGGTGGTTCTGCGGGTCGTAGGTCGCTCTCGTTGACCCCGAGCACGATGGTCGCGTCGACACCCTTGCCGGGTGCGGAGATCACGACCTTGCGTGCGCCGGCGGTCCAGGTGGGCTGCCGCGGCTTCGCGGGTGCGGAACTTGCCGGTCGACTCGACGACGACGTCCACGCCGTATTCGCCCCACGGCAGCTGGGCAGGTTCGGTCTCGGACGTCACCTGGATCAGGTGGTCGCCGACGCGGATCGCCTCGCCGTCCGACGACCTCGACCGGCATGCGCAGCCTGCCGTAGGTGGAGTCGTAGGCGAGCAGGTGGGCGAGCATCTCCGGTGAGGTGATGTCGTTGACCGCGACCACCTCGATCGGGCTGTCCGGGCTGTTCGAGCACGCAGCGCAGGATGTCCCGCCCGATCCTGCCGAAGCCGTTGATACCGAGCCGTATCGTCATGTTTTTCTCCCTGTCGGTCGTCTCCTCCTCGATGCTCGACGCTCGCGGGCCCTGCGCGCGTAGGGCCCAAGTTCCCCGCGTCGAGGGCCTAACGCCCCGACCGCGAAATCGGTGACCTTCGGCCCTAGGTATCCGCGGCGGCGGCGGGTTTGCTGGCCGGAACGGAGGGAGACCCCATGACGATCGGTGACGTGGCGATACTCGACCGGGCCGGCCTGGACCGCCTGGTCGAGGTGCTGCTCGGCGAGGGGTACCGGGTGGTGGGCCCGGTTGTGCGGGACACCGCGATCGTCCTGGCCGAGCTGGGCTCGGCGGCGGAACTGCCCGCCGGTTGGGGGGTCGACAGCGCGCCGGGCCACTTCCGGCTGCGGCGCCGGTCCGATGCCGCGGTGTTCGCGCACGTCGGCCAGCACACGCTGGACGAGACCCTGTCCGAGACGGACGCCATCAACCGCGACATCCGCCAGATTCTCGACGTCACCACGGTCGAGTGGGGTGTCGAGGTCACGCTGGTGGAGCTGAAGGACATCCAGCTGCCTGAGTCGATGAAGCGGGCGATGGCCAGGCAGGCCGAGGCCGAGCGGGAGAAGCGAGCGAAGATCATCAACGCCGAGGGCGAGTCGCAGGCCGCAGCCGCGCTGGGCGAGGCGTCGGACACCATGATGGCGCACCCGCTCGCGTTGCAGCTGCGCAATCTGCAGAGCCTGGTCGAGATCGGGGTGGGCAAGAACACCACCGTGGTGTTCCCCGCACCGCTGATGAGCACCGTCGGCGAGCTGGGTTCGTTCCTGTCCCGCGAAGCCGCCGCGGCCGCCGCACTGGCCATCACGTCCGTACCGGCACCGCGGGTGGACATCGCGGAGGTTCTGCCCAACGGCGATCCGGTCCAGGTACGGCCGTAGTACCGCCCGTGCACTGTCCACAAAGGCCTATTGTGCCGTCAGGGCCACCTTACGGGCGTCAGACGCTCGCAAGGTGGCCCTGACGGCACATCGAGAGGGCCGGGCCGTGTGACCTTTCCTGATGGACGGTGACTTCCGGCCCTGTCGCGCGTGGGGCAGCGCGCGGATGGTGGAGGTTCGCCGAACAGGACCGGAGGGCCGTGATGGCACAGCAGGGAAACGGCCGCAAGCTCGTCGGGCCGCACCGGAAGATGCCGGCCCAGGACAGTCTGTGGCTCTCATTGGACCGGCCGGAGAACCTCATGGTCGTCACGTCGGTGCTGTGGACGGAGTCGCCGATCGACCCCGCCCGGCTCCGCTCGGTGGTTTCGGACCGGCTGCTGGCGCGGTATCCGGTCTACCTGCAGCGAGCCGTGCGCCATGGCGGGCCGGCCCGCACGATCACCTGGGAAACCGATGTCGGCTTCGATCTGAACGATCACCTCGTGGTGCGCGAACTGCCCGCACCTGGTGATCGGCGAGACACTGGAGGAGTTCGTCGCCGCCCGGCGCGGTGAGCCACTGGACCCGAAGCATCCACTGTGGACGATCGACCTGCTCCAGGGCTACCGCGGCGGGAGCGCGGTCGTCTGCCGCACCCACCATGCGATCGCCGACGGGATCCGGCTGACCCAGGTGCTGTTCGGCCTGCTCGACCCGGTCGGACAGGACGAGGCCGCGCTGCCCGTCAAGGTCGGCGGCACGGCGCCGCGGCGTGACCCGGTCGCGCAGCCGGTGGCCCGCGTCGGGGCGGCCTTGCTGCGCGCCCTGGGTGACGCCGGCGCGAAGTCTTCAGGACCGCGCCGCGCGGGTCAATCCGCTGCTCGAAACGGCGGTCGCCGTCCCGGTGCTCGGCGCGACGACCGTGGCGGGGCTTGCCGGGGCGGCGGCGGGATTCGCGTCCTCGGCCTTGTCCGGCGGGCCCCGGCGGGTGGTGGACGCGGCAGCCATGTCGGTGACGACGGTGTGGCACAGCGTCGTCGGGACCGGTGATCTCCTGGGGCCCTCCACTGCGAAAGGACTGTGGGACGGCGAACCCGGCGTCGAGAAGACCGCGGCCTGGGGCGACCCGCTCCCGCTCGAGGAGCTCGCGCGGATCGGGCACGAGACCGGGACAACGGTCAACGACGTCTGCACCGCGCTGGTCGCGGGTGCGCTCGACCGCTACTTGGCGGCCCACCACGAGACCAGCCCCGAACCTTCCGAGGTCGGCTGGCTGGTCCCGGTCAGCCTGTCCTCGTTCGACGACGAGCTGCCCGCGACGCTGGGCAATCACTTCTCGCCTGGTGCTGGTCCAGCTTCCGCTGGGACGCCGGAACTTCGCCGAGCGGCTCGCCGAGGTCCACCGGCGGGTGGCCCGGATCCGCGACTCCTACGAGCCGGTGCTGACCTTCGGCTTGCAGTACGCGGCCGCGCAGAGCCCGGCGCCGCTGGGCACGCTGCTCAGCCGGTACTTCGCGGGCAAGGCGGTCGGTGTGCTGACGAACGTGCCCGGCCCGCGGACCCGGATGGCGCTGGCGGGTGCCCCGGTCGACGGGCATCGTCGGCTGGGCGCCGTGCAGCGGGCGGCAGGCGATCACGATCTGCGTGTTCAGCTATGCCGGGCAGGTGCGGTTCGGGTTCGGCACGGATCGCAAGCTCATCCCGGACCCGGAGGCGCTCGTCGCGGCGCTCGCGGCGGAGTTCGACGCGGCTCGCCGGTGATCAGCGGGCCGCGCCGCGCAGCGCGAGGACTTCCCGCTCGATCGCCTTGGCCAGCACCGTCGTGTCCGGGACGGAGTCGGCGTCGGAGGTGATCCCGAAGAAGACCGGCCGGCGTAGCTGAGCATCGCGACACCGGTCCGCACCCGCAGGGCGATCGGGACGTAGGGGTACATCGCGACGATTTCGCGGCCCAGCACGGACAGGGGTTTGCGCGGGCCGGGGATGTTGGTCGTCACCGTGACGATGTTGCGCTGCGGCAGGTGCGCCGCGGCGCGGATCGCCCAGGCGATCGGCGCGAACGGCTCGTGTCCGGCCGACGCGGTGAGCAGCGCCCCGGCGTCGGCCTCTTTGGCGGCCTTCAGGGAGCCCAGCCGCTGATGGACGCGGATGAGCCGCTGGACCGGATCGGCGACGTCGACCGGCAGCAGCGGCAGCAGGAGCGAGACCTCGTTGTCCACGGTGGACTCCGTGCCGGTGGCGCGCACGGACACCGGGACGAGCGTCCGCACGCTGTCGGCGGCCGGGTTCTTCGCCGCGCTGCAGCAGCAGTTCACGGAAGCCGCCGGTGACGGCGGCCAGCAGGACGTCGTTGACGGTGACCTGGAACGCCTTGGCCGCGGTCTTCACGTCGGCCAGCGACACGTCGGCGATCGCGTACCGGCGGTCCCGCCCGATCGGTCCGGTGAGCGACGACGGGGACGACCGGCAGCAGCGCTGAGGTCAGCGCGGTGAGCCCGCGTGCGACGTCGGAGACCCGGCGAGCCAGCCGGTTCGGGTGGAGCAGGCTTTTCGCGACGCAGGCGCGGCCTGGTCCCACGGGTTCCGCAGCAGGGTGCCGGACCGCGTCGAGCAGCAGGCTCACGCTGCCGGGGTCGGGCGGCGTCCGCGGGCTGGGGACGCGGGCGGCGGGTCGTCGCCGAAGAGGATCGTCTGCAGCCGGTCGCGGCCGAGACGCCGTCGGCCAGGGCGTGGTGCACCTTGGACAGGATCGCCCAGCGGCCTTCGGGCAGGCCTTCGATGACCCAGAACTCCCACAGCGGCCGGTCGCGCTCGAGCCGTTCGCCCATCAGCAGCGCGACCAGTTCGCACAGCGCCGCCTCGTCGTGCGGTGCCGGGAGCGCGATCCGTCCGAAGTGCGCGGCCGGTGTCGAACGCCGGGTCGTCCACCCAGCCCGGCGGCCCGAGGTCGAACGGGACCGTGCGGATCTTCTGGTGGTAGCGCGGGATTCCCGGCAGCCGCGCGACGACGGCGGCGACGAACTCGTCCTGGCTGGGCGCGGGCCCTTCGACGATCGGCGACCGAGGCGATGGCCAGGGACGAGCTGGGGTCCTCGTCCTCGATTTCGAGGAAGGCGGCGTCGAGCGGGCTCAGCCGGTCCATGGCGTCCTCTCAGTGTGCGATGTCGACGACGACCCGGCGGACCTGGTCCTGGGGGCCGAGCTGGGTGAAGACCCGGAACGGCAGCTTGGCGCGGACACCGACCGCGAACGTGCTCTGGCCTTCGAAGAAGCCGGCGTAGCGCACGGCTCGCAGCGATCCCCAGTTCGCCAGCTAGGCGGCTGGTGTAGAAGTAGTCGCCGGTCCGGGCGAGCACCTGCCCCGGCTGGTGTCCGGCGTCGTCGGTGCCCAGTTCGGGCGCCCGGATGACGACCTCCAGGACCGCGTCCCCGGCCACCGGCAGCGGATCGCCCTTCGGGTCCGCGGTCACGACCGGGACGTAGCGGACGACGTATCCCGCTGCCGCCGGGCCGTTGACGTCGAAGACCACCCGGTCGTAGCAGTCGTGGCGACCTGCTCGCACGAGGTAGAGCGCGTCCCGGCTCGACCCGTCGGCGGTCCGGGTACCGGTGCCCCACCTCGACGTCTCGGCGCAGGCGGGCGGCGGCGCGGCGGTCGTGGAGGCCGGGGCCGTCGGGACCGTCGCGGTGGCCGTCGGTGTCGAGGGGGCGGGTGGCGCGGCCGTGGTCGTCGTGATGCCCGGGGTGCCGGGTGCGGCCGGTGACGCGGTGGTACCGCCACCGCCACCGCCGCAGCCGACCAGGGCGAACGTCGCGATCGCGACGCCGATGGCGAGGGTGCTACGCGTGCTCATCGCAGGTCACTGTTTCAGTGCCGTGCGGCGTTGCTCGTACTCTTCGTGATCGATCTCGCCCCGGGCGAACCGCTCGTTGAGGATGCGCAACGCGTCGTCGTGGGGGAGCGCGGGCCGGCCGTACCGGCGCAGCAGCACGACTCCCGTGGTGACCAGCCCGGCGAGGAAGATCGCCATCACCATGAGCATGATCAGCCCGCCGACCCAGCCGGTGTTTCCGGTGTAGTGCCAGTACGGCATGACGTCTCCCTTCTAGTGGCTCTGGTACGGAAGTGTTCGGGTGGGGGCGTCGAGCGGCTGCAGGACGTCCGCGAGGTCGCGGCGCGGGGTCGCGAGCAGCGGGTCGGCGTTGGCCGGCGCCCAGCCGATGCGCAGCACCATCTGCGGGTACGAACCGCCGGTCACGTTGCTCGGTGACGGTCTCGCGGACGTCGGCGAGTCTCCAGCGGCTCGGTGAGCGGGCAGCGACGACAGGCCGAAAGCGGTGGCGGTCAGCAGCACCGCGCTGGTCGCCTCGCCCGCGCGCAGCCGCGACATCCGTCGTCGGAGGCGGTGCTCAGGACCAGCAGGACGGTCTCGTCGTCTTCGGCCTTGGCGTCGGCCGGCTGGGCCAGGAGCGGATCGGCGAACGGGCGGGCCCGCAGCGCGCCCGGGGTGTCGTCCGGCGCCGGGGTGTTGCGGGCCGGAACGCCGTCGGGCGGCGACGTGGCGCCCGCTCCAGGCCGCGAGTTCGGTGCGGTAGGCGGGATCGTCGGCGTGCTGCCGGGAGGCTTCCTCGATCGCGGTCGCCAGGTGGTAGTCGCGCCCGGAGTCCTCGGCCACCTGCAGCACGGTGCCCTCCAGAGCGGCCGCGGCCTTGGCCATCGCTTCGACGTGGCCGCGGGGCACGGCCCACGAGCTGTGCCGACGCCGGTCGGTGCGGCGCCGCGGGATCGCCGCGGCCATCGCGATCTCCTCCTGCGACGGCTCGTGCCGGTGCAGCGTGATGGCGGCGAGGTGGTCGGGTTCGTCCGGGTTGGGGAACCGGTGCACTTCGGTCGCCCAGCCGAGCGCGGCGAAGCCCACCCGGAGGTGGTGCAGGGCGGCGCCGCAGCTGAGCAGCAGGTCCCGGCCGTCCGGGTCGGTCTCGGCCAGCTGCCGGTCCTGGGTCGGCGTACAGGTGCAGCGAACTGTGGCCGATCCGCCAGTACCAGGGCTGGGAGTTGTGCACCGACGGGGCGCGGACGGCCATGGCCACCGCGGTCTTGACGGTGAAGTCGTCCGGGAATCCTCGGTCCATCATCAGCCTGCCTCGTGTTCTGGTTCGGTTGTCGGCTCGACCCTCGCACCGGCGGCCGCGCGCGCCGGGAGGGCCGGAATGCCTCTGGGCAGGGGACTTTTGGTGCCCGGGCACCAGGCACGCCAGCGCCTGCACGATCGACTCCGCGCGGAGTGCCGGTGTCCGGAGCGGGTGCGCTTCGGGCCACGGGTCGGCGTCTCCCGGCATCCGGTCCGCGCGATCTCCGGGCGTGGCGTCGGACAGGGAGCCGGTCCGGGTGCGCGATCCGTTCCTCCGCCGCGTCTTCCGGCGCCTCGCAGCGCACGGCCAGCACCGGGCTGCTCGCCGCTTCGGCGGTCGTCGGTGGCGAGCCTCGCGGTGCCGGGCGGCGTACCAGGACGCGTCCGAGCACGACGGTCTCGCCGAGGGCGAGCAGCTTCGCCGGCGCGGCGGGCGAGTTCGGCGTAGGTCGCGTCGGTGTGGTCGGCGTCGTAGAGGCCTTGCCGGTAGCCCTCGGCGGGCAGCCGCACCGGCGCGAGCCCGGCGAGTTCCTTGCGCAGCCGGTCCGACTGCAGCAGCGTGGCGCCGAGCCGGTCGGCCAGGCCGCCGGCGACCGTCGACTTGCCGGTGCCCGGCGGCGCCGCCGACGAGGATCAGCCGGACCTGCCCCAGCCGCAGGTGCCGCAGCGCGACGTCGGCGTACTCGCGGGCGAGGCTCGGCGGCCGTCGGCGTCGCCCTGCGCGTGCGCGCAGGCAGGCGACCTTGGCCCGGACGAACGCGCGGTAGGCGAGGTAGTGGTGCAGCAGCGCCGGGGGAGCGGGATCGCCGGCGAACTCGCGGTAGTCGGCGAGGAGCTGTTCGGCCAGTTCCGGGGCGCCGAGCCGTTCGAGGTCCATCGCGAGGAAGGCGACGTCGTCGAGGACGTCGACGTGGCGGAGGTGGTCGTCGAACTCCAGGCAGTCCAGCACGCGGGGGCCGTCGTCGAGGCAGAAGATGTCGTCGGCGAGCAGGTCGCCGTGCCCGTCGACGACGTGCCCGCCGGCGATCCGCCGGTCGAACAGCGCCTCGCGGCCGGCGAGGAAGTCCTCGGCCGAGTGCTTCGATCTCGACCGCGGTCGCCGGGTCGAGCACGGTGCCGTGGAAGGGGCGGACCTGCTCGAAGCTGGCGCGCCACCGGGCGCGGACCGCGTCGCGGGTCCCATCGGCGCTCGATCGCCGGGCCGCGCTCGGCCGGCCGCGTGGAAGGCGGCGAGCTGCCGGGCGAGCTGCCGGATGGTGTCGTGCAGCGGCGCGTCCCTGCCGGACCAGCGTCGAGAGGCGGCGGTCCTCGGGCATCCGGCGCATCACGACGAGGTGGTCGCAGACCGCGCCGTCGGGCCCGGTGACGTCGGAGACGCCCAGGTAGACGTCGGGCGCCAGCCGCCGGTTGAGCTCGACCTCGCGGTGGCAGACGCGTTCGCGGCTCTCGCGGGTGGTGAAGTCGAGGAAGCCCGAGGTCGACCGGCTTCTTGAGCTTGTAGGCGAGGTCGCCGACCAGGAAGACCGCGCCGATGTGGGTCTCGTGCACGTCGGCCCAGGCGGGCGCGGGGTCGGCCATGCCCCCAGGCTCGTCGCGGCCGGGTGCGCGCCGGGAAGGGTGTTAGGTCACCACTCCGGGGCCGTAGGTCCCGGTCCGGGGACGAAAGTCCTCGGGAACCGGGACCAGCGGCAGCATCCCTGCCGGACGTTCGTGCGCACGCTTGACCCCGGCCCGGAATCGTCCCCGGGCGAAGGGAGCGCGCCGTGCACGAGTCGGCGATCGTGGTCGACGGCCTGCGGGTCGTCCGTGGTGGGCAGCGGGTGATCCGGGACATCGGTTTCGAGGTCGCCCGAGGGCACGGTGACCGGGCTGCTGGGCCCGAACGGCTGTGGCAAGAGCACGCTCATGCGCTCGATCGTCGGCGTGCAGATCGTCGCGGCCGGGGCCGTCACCGTGCTCGGGCACCCGGCCGGAAGTCCCGAGCTGCGCAAGCGCATCGGCTACGCGACCCAGGAACCGGCGATCTACGCCGACCTGACGGTCGCGGAAGCGTTGCGCTACTTCGCCGCGGTGCTCGGCGCACCGTCGGTCCGATGTCGGGCGGGTGATCGCGCGAGGTCGGGCTCGAAGCGTGCACGGACACTGTGGTCGGCAGCCTTTCCGGCGGGCAGCGCGGCCGTGCGAACCTCGCCGTCGCGCTGCTCGGCACCCCGGAGCTCCTGGTGCTCGACGAGCCGACTGTCGGCTCCGACCCCGAGCTGCGCGACGAGCTCTGGGCGCTGTTCCACGACCTCGCCTCGACCGGCGTCACCCTGCTGATCTCCAGTCACGTCATGGACGAAGCCGCCCGGTGCGAGCAGCTCCTCCTGATGCGCCAAGGACGTACTGCTCGCCCAGGACACCCCGGACGCGCTCCGGCGCCGGACCGGCGCGGCCGATCTGGAGCAGGCGTTCCTGCGGCTGATCAAGGAACAGGAGAGTACGGCGCCATGAACGCCTCGATCACCATCGCCACGACCCGGCGCATCCTCACCCAGCTGCGCCACGACCCGCGCACCGTCGTCCTGATCATCGGCGTGCCCAGCCTGCTGATGATCCTGCTGCGCTACGTGCTCAACTCCGAGCAGCGGTTCAGCGGCGCTCGCCCCGGCGTTGCTGGGCATCTTCCCGTTCACGATCATGTTCCTGCTCACCTCGATCACCACCCTGCGCGAGCGGACCACCGGGACCTTCGAGCGCCTGATGACGATGCCGATCGGCAAGCTCGACCTGCTCTTCGGCTACGCGCTGGCGTTCGGCCTGCTCGCGACCCTGCAGGTCCTGGTCGCCGCGGGCATTTCGCTGACCTGGCTGGGGCTGACCATCGCCGGCTCGGTCGGCTCGCTGCTGCTCATCACCGTGCTTGACGCCTTGCTCGGCACCGCGCTCGGCTTGTTCGTGAGCGCGTTCGCGCGTACCGAGTTTCAGGCGATCCAGTTCCTGCCGGTGTTCGTCCTCCCGCAGTTCCTGCTGTGCGGCCTATTCGTGCCGCGCGACTCGATGGGCTGGCTGCTCAGCGCGGATCTCCGACGTGCTCCCGCTGTCGTACGCGGTTGACGCGCTGACCCACGTCACGCAGTCGGCGGCGATCGACGGAACCCTGGTCCGCAACATCCTGATCATCGCCGGTTGCGCGGTGCTCGCCCTTGTGCTCGGCGCGGCCACCCTGCGCCGCCGTACGCCGTAAGGGAAAGAAGGACGTTCGTCACCCGGATCGGGGCAATACGACCGCATCGGGTCGGCGACTCCGATGATTTCCTTGAAGGGTAAGGGAAACCGACGGAAGGAGATCAGATGACCTCACTCATTCCTCGGACGAGGACGATGTTCCCTGGCCTGACCGAGCTGTTCGACGTGGCCTGGCCGTTCGGCGAGCACAACCTGGTCCGGATCGAGGAGCTGGCCGACGACGGCAAGTACGTCGTCCGCGCGGAGCTTCCCGGTTTCGACCCGGAGAAGGGTGTGCACGTTTCGGCCGAGCGCGGGCTGCTGACCATCTCCGCCGAGCGTCAGGCCCGCACGGAGAAGCGGGGCCACAGCGAATTCCACTACGGCTCCTTCAGCCGCACGGTTTCGCTGCCCAAGGGCGCGGACACCGAGAAGATCGCCGCCACGTACACCGACGGCATCCTCGAAGTGACCGTGCCGTACGAGGAACACGAAGCGGCCAAGCAGGTCGAGATCCCGATCAAGAAGAACTGACCGCATGGGTGGTGCGGGCGTCTCCCATCGCCCGCGCCACCATTGGTTTGCCGGGCGGGGAAGGGAAAGCCGATGCGAGTTCCGGACTGGACTTCCGCCGAGACCGAGGTGCTCGTCCGCTCGGTGACAAGAGCACCGTCGGTGCACAACCTGCAGCCGTGGCTGCTCGAGGTCGCGCCGGGCGAGGTGCGGCTGGTCGAGCGCACCGATCTGAGGCTGCCGCACCACGACCCGGACGACCGCGACCGGATCGTCTCCTGCGGCGCCGCACTGGCCAACCTCGAAGTGGCCGTCCGTACGCTGGGCCGGGCCGCGGACACCGCGCTGCTGCCCGACGAACGGCGTCCCGAGCTGGTCGCCCGGATCAAGGCGACGCGGGCCGTGGCCCCGCTGCCCGAGGAACTGTGCGACTACGCCGCGATCGCCCGCCGGACGAGCCATCGGGCCCCTTTCGCCGGGCAACCGGTGCCGCCCGCGACGCTGACGAAGATCGTCGCGGCCGGCGCCGCACCGGGTGTCGAAGCTCGCCCGGTCCACCAAGACGAGGCGGCCGCGGTCGCCAAGCTCCTGCACCATGCGGCGGAGAAGTTCCGGGACGACAGCGGCTACCAGCGCGAGCTGGCGCTGTGGACGATCCGGGACGAACGTTCCCATCGCCACGGCGTGGGCATCGCGGCGAGCCGTCTCGACCCCGGATCGGTGCCGTGGGCCGGCTTGATCCGGCGCGCGACCGAGGTACCGGAGCTACCCGAACTCGAGCGCCGGCTGGCGGGCGAGACGATGCTCGTCTTCGTCACCGCCGACGACACCCGGCTCGATCATCTGCGCGCGGGCTACGCGATGGAACGCGCCTGGCTCGCGGTGGTCGTGGAAGGCCTCACCGCCGCCGTTTTGACGCAACCGCTGCACCTTGCGCCGGTCCGCTCGGCGCTGTGCGAAGACCTCGTGCTCAGCGGCTTCCCCCAGGTGCTCATGCGGATCGGGTACAGTGACGAGCGCGGCTCACCCGGACCGCGCCGGGCCGTCGAAGAGATCCTGCGCCGATCCGAAGTCTGACCCCGGTTCACCGCACCGCCGCACCGACAGCGGTGCGCAGCCGGGTGGCGGCGTGCTCGGGCGTGACGGTGCTGACCGGGACCCCGGTGGCCAGCTCCAGCCCAGCAGGGATCTCCAGGCGCGGCAGGACCTGCAGCGACCACGCCAGATAGGGGCTTCCTCGAAGCCGCACGGCGCGGTGCGCACGATCAGGTTGTACGCCGGATCGCCCAGTTCCTCCGACAACGCATGGAGCACGGCGCGCACGCACCGGGCGACGGCGCCGATCTCCTCGGGGACGGCTGCGGCGAAGTCCGCCCGCGCGCGGCGCGGGGCGATGCGCAGTTCGTAGGCCGCGGCCGGTGCGAACGGCGTGAACGCGACCACCTGGTCGTCGGCGAACACGATCCTGGTCCCGGTGGTGAGTTCGGCTTCGAGCAGGTCGTCGGCCAGCCGAACGCCGCGGTCTTGATGGTGCGCCCTGGCGATGGCGAGTTCGCGGCTCGCCTGCCCCGAGAGCACTGGCAGCCCGGCGACCTGCGAATGCGGGTGGGCCAGCGAGATCCCGGCGGCCGGGCCGTGGTTGCGGAACACCACGACCTGCGCGGCGGTGCCCCGCAGCGCGCGATGCCGCTGCTGCCACGCCTGCAGCACGTCGGCGACCTCATGGTCGGCCGCGGTGGCGAAGTCCCAGCCGTGGCGCGGGGATTCGATGACGATCTCGTGCCGGTCGGACAGGGCGTACCGGTTCGGCAGCGCCCGGACCCGCCAGCCGGGGCCGTCCCCGGGCAGCCGCCAGGTCTCCGGGGGAGTGTCCTCGTCCGGCCCGGGGCAGAACGGGCACGGGGCGGACGCTCCGGCATGCGGCCGGGTGCGGCGCTGTGGGGCCAGGACGACCCAGTCGTTGGTTTCGGCGTTCCGGCGGAGTTCGCCGCCGTGCCAGTGCCGCGTACTCATCAGGATCCGCCCGGGTTGGTTCTCAGGAAGGCGGTACGGCACCGGGCCGAGCAGAAGTGGTACTGGCGCCCATCATGGACGACCGCCGGGGTGTCGTCGCCGGGAGGCGTCGTCAGCCCGCAGACCGGGTCACGGTGGTCCGAACGCGTCATCAGCGCGCCGGGCGGGTTGCCATGGGCGAGCCCGTCGAGCAGGGCGAGCTCGTCCAGCAGCAGCCGGGGGAGCAGGAAGTGCCGCCGGACGCGCTCGCGCCCGGCCGCGGCCAGTGCGGCCGCGCGGCCGGGGTCCTTCAGCAGCACCAGGAGCGCCGCGGCGCATTCGTCGGTCGAGCCGATGAGCAGCCCGCCGGCGTCGTCGGCGACCTGCAGCGGGATCCCGCCCGCGCGCCCGGCCACGATCGGCGTGCCCTTCCAGAGCGCTTCGGAGACGACCAGGCCGAACCCCTCCCGGATCGACTTCTGCACCATCACCGCGGACAGTCGCTGGAACGCGTTGACCTCGACGTTCCCGACCCCGGTCAGGTTGGTGAACACGTGGATGTCGGCCTCGTCGCGGCTCGCGTCGCTGATCATCCGGTAGACGTCCCAGGCTTCGGGGTCATCGAGTGCCATCGACCCGACGAGCGCCAGCTGCAGGCCGGGGACCTCGTCACGGATCCGCTTGAAGGCCTCGATCACGCCGAGCGGGTCCTTCCACGGGTCGAACCGGGACACCTGGGTGACCAGCGGCCGGTCGGGGTCGATGCCGATCCAGTTGAGCACGGCGTGTGAAGTCCGGTCGTCCAGGGACATGTTCTTGGGACTGAGGGGGTCGATCGCGGGCGCGATGATGTCCGCGCGGTCGGCTGGGAGCGTCGGCGGCACGAACGAGGCCATGGTGAATACCGTGGCGTCGTAGCCCTCGACGTACTTCCTCAGGTAGTCCCATGCCTCCGGCGCGGGCTCTGAGGTGTCGATGTGGCACCGCCACACCGAGCGGGCGGTGATCGAGTCCGAAAAGGACAGTGCGGCCGCCGGCTGCGGGTCGTGCACGAAGATGAAGTCGCAGTCGCGGCAGTCGGGGTCGGCGGCCAGCGCGGCGGCGTTGTGGCGGGTGGTTTCCTCGTACAGCTTGATCTCTTCGGGTGTCAGGGGTTCTTGGCCGCCCTGCAGTGCGTTGTGCAGCTTCTTCGTCACCGCGAAGAAGACGGGGGTGCCGCTGATGATCTTCCAGGTCGCGTGGACCCCGAGGTCGTTGTAGAGCGGGACCACCGAGCGCAGCAGCTCTGAAACGCCGCCACCGTAGGGCGTCGCGCTGAGGTGGACGACCCGCGCGCCGCGAAGCCGTTCCGCGACCGCCGAAAGCGGCTCCATGATCCACTCGGGGGCCAGGGAACGGTATGCCGCGATGGACAGCTCACCGACGTCGACGGTCTGCATGGGCATTCCCTCCCGCGGTGGTGGTGCCGTCAGACTCTCCCCGGCGTGCACGACGCGGCACAGGGCCTTTGGTCCTCGCCGGAAGGGCCAGTGACCCTTGGACTCGGCGACGACCGGCCCGTGCGATGGGGACCTGCGCCCCTCAGGGAAAGTCCGCGTGCTCGGTGATGCTGAGCGCATTCCGATTCCGGACCGAGGAGGACGACGATGCGTACGTCGATGTGGTTCGCCCGGCTTCGCCGCACGGCCGTGGCGGGACGTTGCCCGCTGGCCCGTCCCACCGACCGCGTCCAGGGCGCACTGCTGATCCTGGCGACCCTGCTCGCGCTTGTGGCGTCGGCGTTCGCCGTCCTGCTCGGCATCGGAATCCAAGCCGCGGAAGGGAAACGTGCTGAGGACGAGACTGCGTCCCGCTACGAGGCCGCCGCGACCCTGCTGGCCGACGGACCTTCCCTCGTCGCAGGCCGCGCCGCCGCTGTCGGTGACACTCAGCCGACGGACGCGACCTGGGTGTCGCGCGACGGCGCCCGGCACCACGGCCGGGTCGAGGCCGCCACGGGCACGGAGGCGGGCAACACGGTACCGATCTGGCTGGACGCGACCGGCTCGCCGGTGGCCGCGCCGTTGAGCGCGCCCGCCGCACTGATCGACGCGGTGGTCATCGCGACGGGGCTGGCCGCGGGCGCGATGTTCGTCCTCGCCTTGCTGTATCGGGCTGCGGTGTTCCTGCTGGACCGGGTTCGCTACGCGGGCTGGGACCGTGACTGGGCGCTGGAGCAGGAACGGACATCGCGGCCGTAGTCGGATCCATCCGCGAGTCCGCCCGACGCGATCGACGCGGTGGTGGCTGCCGGGCAGCGGGGAGGGGGACAGCCCTGCCGCCACCACCGTTCGGTGAGGGTGTCCGCGGCCGGGAGTCGAGGTGCCGGGACTGTTCCCTCACGGTCCAGTCTCCTCGTCCGCGTCGCCGGATCTCATGGCTGAAAGTCCTTTCCGGGCAAGAACAACGTCCTTGCAGGGCGTCCCACGGCGAAGAAGCACGGACACTGCAGTGGTGCCGGGGACTTTCGGCCATGTCGCTGGGACCATCGGCACTCGTGCTCGGACCGGGACCGGCCGAGGCTGGGAGGCGGGCAACGGCCCCGATTCTCAAGGAGGCGAAATGTCGGTCACCGAAGACGCGGCGAAGAAGCAGAGCGTGGAACGATTCCGCGGGCAGGCACTGGTCAGCCGGGTCAAGGAGCTCATCCACCAGGGCAACGTCCGGCGCATCCGGGTCAAGAACGACGAAGGCCACACCGTGGTGGAGATCCCCGTCACGGCCGGCGTCGTTGCCGCGATCGCCGCGCCGGTGGTGACCGCGATCGCCGCGATCGCCGCGCTGACCAATGAATGGACCATCGAGGTCGACCACGTGGAGCCGCCCGAGACGGCGCCATCGGCCGAAGCCACCGCGAAGACCGCTGGCGAGGATGCCGTGGCGGGCGCCGGGGATGGCGAGGCCGGCTGACCGAAAGACTGGTCACCATCGCTCGGGTCCGAGCTCGGCGGGTGCGCCGCCGGGCCGGGTCCGGGCGATGAGCGGCACTCTCACCGACACCGGGATTTTCGGCCGGGGGCCGGGGACTTTGGGCTCTGGCCGGGTGATGGTCGCGCCCTGTCGACTGGGGCCATGACTCGGACCAGACCTTCCGCACCGCCGGTCGTCGACCGCGCGAGTGCCACCGATCGCGCGTTCCTGGCGTTGGACACCGGCGAGGTACCGGAGCGGTTCGGGGTGATCCTGCACCTCGGCCCGGCCGGTGGGGTCGACCTGGCGCGGGTCCGGCAGCTGATCGCCGGCCGGGTCCCCGGCCGTCCCGCGGTTGCGGCAGCTGCTCATCCGGCCGCCGTTCGGTGGCGGCGGGCCGGTCTGGGTGGACGACGCCGGCTTCGACATCCGCCACCACGTCCGGCCTGCGGTGTGCACCCCGCCGGGGGACGAGCAGGCGTTGCTGGACACCGCCTTGTCGGTGGTCGCGACGCCGTTGCCGCGGGGCGCGCCATCGTGGTCGGCGGTGTTCGTGACCGGCCTCGCCGACGGCCGGGTCGCGCTGGTGGTGGTGCTGCACCATGTCTTGGCGGACGGCCTCGGCGGATTGGCCGTCCTGGCCGATCTCATGGACGAAGGCGCCGGGACACCGGAGATGTCTTTTCCCCGGCCCCGGCCCACAGCGGGAGTACTCGCCCGAGACGCCTTCCTGGGCCGCCTGCGGTCCTTACGACGGACCGGGCAGGCCTTCCGGGCGCTGCGTGATTCCACGGCCGCCGCGGGTGGTCTGCATCCGCCGTGGGCGACGTCGTGCTCGCTGATCGGGCCGACCGGTCCGCACCAGCGGCTGGCGGTGGTCCACGCCGATCTGGCGGCGCTCGGCGTGGCCTCCCACCGGCACGGTGCGTCGACGAACGATGCCGTCCTGGTCGCCGTCGCCGGTGCGCTGCACCGGTTGCTGGTGAGCAGAGGCGAGTCGGTCGAAACCCTCGCGGTCGCCGTGCCGGTGTCCGGTCGGCATGCGGGCAGCGGTGCCGCGCTCTGCAACGTGGTCAGCCCGATGCTCGTGCAGGTCCCGGGTACCGGCGACGTGGCCGGGCGGCTCGAGCGGGTCACGGCGCAGGTCCGGGCGCACAAAGCCGCCGCGACCGGGCCGCCCCCGATCGCCGTGCTGGGCGGAGGGTTCCGGCTCCTGGCCGCACTCGGCGGGTACCGGTGGTACATCACCACCAGCACCGGAGGCACACGCTGGTCAGCCATGTGCGCGGACCGGCCGCGCCGGTCACCTTCGGCGGCGTGCCGGTCCGCTCGGCGATCCCGGTCGCCCTGGGTGACGGCGGGAACATGACGGTGTTCTTCGAGGTGCTCTCCTACGCGGGAACCGTGACGACCTCGGTGATCGCGGACCGGGACCACTTCCCCGACCTCGGCACGCTGATCAACGGCCTGGGCGCCGAACTGGATCTGGTGCTCCGGGCGTAACCGGCGACGGCCCTTTCGGCCCTGCCCCTGTCGACCAAAGCCTCTGCCGCCCGAATGGCCGGCGGCGGGATCATCGTGGCGGGGAAGGAGGTCATGATGGCGGTCAAGGAAAAGCCGCGCCGCCCGTCGGCCGGGGCGCGCCGCGCCGGCTACCTGATCGGCGCGCTCGTCAACGGCCTGATGCTGATCGCCGTCAACGGCTGGCCCGGCTGGCAGGCCGTGCCCTTCCTGACCGGCGAGACCCAGCGGGTGGCGGGGGTGGTCGACCTCACGCTGGCGGTCAGTCTGGTCGTGAGCCTGGCCTACGTCGCCTACGACCCCGAGTGGTTCACCGCGCCGGGCGGGCTGGTGACCGCGGGCACCGGGCTGGTTTCGGCGATCCGCGTCTGGCAGGTCTTCCCGTCCGACTTCGGCGATCCGGCGTTCGACTGGGCGCTGACCGCGCGAATCCTGCTCGTCGTCGGCATCGTCGGGACCGCGATCGCGGTCCAGGTCCAGCTGGTGGCCCTCGTGCGCGCCCGGATCCGCGGGCGCGGTTGAACTCCCTTCCCTGCAACGAGAAAGGCTGAGTCATGAAGAGCGAGAAGTGAGGGGGACTTTCCTTGCGTGAGACGCAAGGAAAGTCCCCTCGTAACGCTCGTGCCCAGCCCAGGCGCTACACGACCACGGGGTGCTCGGCACGGTGTCGGATGACGGTCGCGGTGAATAGCGCGGCCGTCGCCGCGGTGGCGGCGAGCAAGAGGAATCCGATCAGGTACGACCCGGTCGCGCCGTAGACCGCTCCCATGACCAGCGGCGGGAAGAAGCCGCCGAGCCCGCCCGCCGCACCCACGACGCCCGTCACGGCGCCGACCTTGCCCGGCTCGACGAGCTGCGCGACGAGGGCGAACACCGCACCGGTGCCGATACCGAGCGCCGCCGCCATGCCGAGGAACAGCAACGTGCCCACCGGTAACAGGGGTGGCTCGAACGCCGCCGCGATCGCGAGCACGCCGACCGCGCTGTAGGCACTGATGAGCACCTTCACCGGGTCGGTCCGGTCGGAGAGCCAGCCGCCGACCGGTCTCATCACGACGGCGAGCACGACGAACCCGGCCGTGCGCAGGGCGGCGTCGCTGCGCGTCGAGGCCGAATGACGTCGACGAGGTAGGTGGGCAGGTAGACGCTGAAGGCGACGAAACCACCGAACGCCACGGCGTAGAGAGCCGACAGCTGGCTCGTCACCGGCATGCGCAGCGTGGCGTTCGAGCCTGCTGAGCATGCTTCCGGGCGCGATCTGCCGGTCGGGCCGGTCGCGCAGGACGAAGTAGGCGATGACGGCGTAGATCGCGAGCACCGCGGCGACGAGGTCGAACGGGACGCTGTGCCCGAAGGCTTTGGTCAGCTGGACGGTGGAGAACGCGGAGATCGCGGTGCCGCCCATGCCGGCGCCGAAGATGCCGAGCGCGAGTCCCCGGCGTGCGGGCGGGTACCAGGAGTTCACGAACGGGATGCCGATCGCGAACGTGGTGCCGCCGAGCCCGAGGAAGAACCCGCCGACCAGGTACCCGGTCAGCGAGTCCGCGAAATGGCCGAGATAGAGCACCGGCACGCGGTCAGCAGCGCGACGACGGGGAACATGCGTCGGGCGCCGAGCCGGTCGGTGAGCGCGCCGACCGGGATGCGGCCGAGCGAACCGACGATGCACCGGGACCGCGACCAGGACGCGACTGCTGGAAGGCGCTCAGGTTCAGCTGGTCGCGCAGCGTGGCGCCCAGCGGCGACAGCAGTGCCCATGCCCAGAACGTCACCGCGAACCCGATGGTCGCCATCGCCAGCATCGGCAGCCGCGGTGCACGCGGCTCGTGCGGCCCGCGCGGCCCGGCCTTCCCGTGTGCGGTCACGACGGCTCCTCTGCTCAGGGACGGCTTCGCGGGCACCGTCGTCTGGCCGATCCATCGTGCGGCTAGGACCGGCAGAGCGTCGGCTCCGAGACGGGACCTTGCGAGTCGTAGCGATGCAGGACCTTCGGCGCCTGCTTCCGGGCTGCCGGTGCTGCTGAAGTCGCTGCACGTGAGCGGTCAGCGGAGGCGCCATGGCCGACGCAGGACGAGCCAGACGGGCGCGGGACGGACGGCCGGCGGCCGATGCGCTGCTGCGGACCGGGCGGTTCTTCACCCGCGCGCGAGACCTCCGCCGACCTGCGGGCGGTGTTCCGAGGAGGGCGGCCGCGACGGCGACGTCTTCTACCGGGACCGTTGGAGCCACGACAAGGTCGTCCGCTCCACGCACGGGGTGAACTGCACCGGCTCGTGCTCGTGGAAGGTCTACGTCAAGGACGGGATCATCACCTGGGAGACCCAGCAGACCGACTATCCGTCTGTCGGTCCGGACTCCCCGGAGTACGAGCCGCGCGGCTGCCCGCGCGGTGCGGCGTTCTCCTGGTACACCTACTCGCCGACCCGGGTGCGCTACCCCTATGCCCGCGGCGTGCTCGTCGAGATGTACCGCGAGGCGAAGGCCCGCCTCGGCGACCCGGTCGCCGCCTGGGCCGAGATCACCGCCGACCCGGACAAGCGCCGCCGCTACCAGTCGGCGCGCGGCAAGGGCGGGCACGTGCGGGTCTCCTGGGACGAGGCGACCGAGATCGTCGCCGCCGCGCACGTGCACACGATCAAGACCTACGGGCCGGACCGGATCGCCGGGCTTCTCCCCGATCCCGGCGATGTCGATGGTCAGCCACGCGGCCGGGTCGCGGTTCATCGAGCTCATCGGCGGCGCCATGACCTCGTTCTACGACTGGTACGCCGACCTGCCGGTCGCCTCGCCGCAGGTGTTCGGCGACCAGACCGACGTGCCCGAGTCCGGCGACTGGTGGAACGCCACCTACCTGCTGATGTGGGGCTCCAACGTCCCGGTCACCCGCACGCCGGACGCGCACTGGATGGCCGAGGCCCGCTACAAGGGCCAGAAGGTCGTGGTCGTCTCGCCCGGACTACGCCGACAACACGAAGTTCGCCGACACCTGGCTGCCCGCCCAGCCCGGCACCGACGGCGCGATGGCCATGGCCATGGGCCACGTGATGCTCAAGGAGTTCTTCGTCGACCGGCGGGTGCCGTTCTTCGTCGACTACGTGCAGCGGTACACCGACCTGCCGTTCCTGGTCACGCTGGACGGAGCAGGACGGCGCGCACGTGCCGGGCAAGTTCCTCACCGCCGCCGACCTCGGCGACGACACGCGAGGGCGCGGCCTGGAAGACGGTGCTGCTCGACGGCGCGCACCGGCGACACCGGTCGTCCCGAACGGCTCGATGGGCTTCCGCTACACCGACAGCGGCGTCGGCCGGTGGAACCTCGACCTCGACGAGGTCGCGCCGCAACTGACGATGCAGGGGCCGGAGGCCGGAGCCGCGGCCAAAGGCATCGCGCTCATGCCGCTCCTGACCAATCAACTCGGCGACACCTGGCAGCCCGAAGCGGTCGAGAATCTCGCGCACGGACCGGCCGAACGGCAGGACCAGTTTCTCCACACCCTCCTCGACCCATCTGCAAAAAGCGAAGGCGGCCGGCGTGGTGGTCGATTGGGAACAGGTCGATCCCGGCTTACCAGGACGACATCACGAAACTGCTCACACAAAATGGCGGACGCGCTCCATGCCGAGGGCCGGCAGCTCTGGCTCTGCGTGCAGCCGGGGCAGGATTTGGACTACATCGATTTCGAGAAACGTTTCCGAACACGTCGATCGCTTCGTCGCACTGCTCTTCGACGAAACTTCCGACGACGATTCGCCCGGCCCGCTCGCCTCGCGGCAATGGTTTGAGTCGTGGCTGCACGCCCTCCTCCAGGATGCCGATTCCGAGCAATGGATCATCGCGCTCGGCAGCTACGGTTACGATTGGACAAACGGCGCGCACCGCGCCGAGCTGATCAGTTTCTCCGAGGCGATGAGCCGCGCGAGCAACGCCGGGGTCGAGCCCGGCACGGTCGCGCCGCCCGAACACAGCTCGGATTTTTACTACGAGGATGCGAACAAGGAACACTCCGTCTGGTTCCTCGATGCGATCAGTTTCCTGAACGAGCTGCATGCGGTCCGCGAGCAAAAGGCGGGCGGCTTCGCCATCTACCGCCTCGGCACGGAAGACCCCGCGATCTGGGACGCGCTCAATCTTCCGCAGCCGCTTCAGCCTAACGACTCGCTCAGGAAAATCCTCGAACCGCTCGCAGAGCAGCGACACCATCACCGATGTCGGCGAGGGCGAAATCGTGAACGTCGACGAAGCGCGCACCGACGGCGCGCGCAAGATCGCGCTCGGGCGCCGATGGTTACCTGAGCGCGAGCTACCTCCAGTTTCCCGGAGTTCCCCACCCTCTATCACCAGGGCGCCGGGCGGCGAACACCAGGTCTCGCTCACTTTCGATGACGGGCCCGATCCGAAATGGACCCCGCGCGTCCTCGACATCCTGAAAGCGAACGGCGTGAACGCGACGTTTTTCCTCGTCGGGGTCAACGCCGAACAATATCCCGATCTCGTTAGGCGGATCGTGGCCGAGGGGCACGAGATCGGGAACCACACTTACTACCATCCCAATCTCGCCGTCTGCTGGCCGGAGCATATCAGGCTGGAGCTGAACGCGACGCAGCTCCTGCTCGAGACGATCACCGGGCGCTCGACCACGCTTTTCCGTCCGCCCTACAACGCCGACACCAGCCCGTCGTCGTTAGCCGATCTCGCCCCGTTGCAGATCGCGAACGATCTCAATTACCTCGTCGTGCTCGAGAACATCGACCCGCAGGATTGGGCGCAAGCCGGGCGCCGACGTCATCCTGCAGCGGATCAAACAACAGCGGCGCGACGGCAGCATCATCCTCCTGCACGACGCCGGCGGCGATCGCTCCCAGACGATCGAGGCGCTGCCGCAGATCATCGATTGGTTGCAGACGCGCGGCGACACCATCGTCCCGCTCAGCACGCTCATCGGCAGCACGCGCGACGCGGTCATGCCGCCGGTCGGCGAAGGACAGCGCATTCCCGCGATTCGTCAGCAGCGCCGGATTCCGCGTCTTTCACGCGATCGAGGAATTTCTCTGGGCCTTCATGATCGTCGCCACCGCGCTCATCGTGCTTGCGCACTTTGGTCGTGATCATTCTCGCCGCCCGTTTCCGCCGCACCGCGCCGGACGCGGCCGATTTCGCGCCGCCGATCAGTGTCTTGATCGCGGCCTACAACGAAGAGAAAGTGATCGCCGCCACCTTGCGCGCGGTCCTGCCGAACGATCATCCCGGGGCGCTCGAAGTGCTGGTGGTGGACGACGGTTCCAAGCGACGGGACCGCGGCCGAAGTGGAAAAAATCGCGCAGAGCGACGCCCGCGTCCGGCTCGTTAGGCAACGGAACCGCGGCAAGGCGGTGGCGTTGCAGCGCGGCCTCGGCCTCCTCGCGCATGAGTTCGTCGTTTTCCTCGATGCCGATACCCATCTGCAAAGCGACACCCTGCGCCTGCTCGTTAGGCCGCTGGCCGACGAAGAGGTGGTCGCGGTCTCCGGTCACGCCAAGGTCGGCAACCTGCGCAGTTTCATCGCCCGCTGCCAGGCGCTGGAATACACCTGCGGCTTCAATCTCGACCGGCGCGCCTACGATCGCTGGAACTGCATCACGGTCGTGCCCGGCGCGATCAGCGCGCTGCGCCGCTCCGCCATCGCGCAGGCCGGCGGGCTTAGTCTCGACACCCTGGCGGAGGACACCGATCTCACGCTCGCTTTGCACAAGGGACGAGAACCGCATCGTTTACACGCCCGGACGCGATCGCCTGGACGGAAGCGCCGGAGACCTTCGCACGCTTGGCGCAGGCAACGTTTCCGCTGGGCCTACGGGACGCTGCAATGTCTCTGGAAACATCGCGAAAAGGTTTTCAACTGGCGTTATCGCGCGCTCGGCTGGTTCAGTCTGCCGAGCGTCTGGTTCTTCCAGATCCTGCTCGTCGCCCTCACCCCGCTGGTCGATTTCTTTCTGATCGCGTCGCTCCCGTTCGGAGCCTGGCGCGCCATCCTGCCCTTCGTCGTCATCTTCCTCGCGATGGATGTGATTCTCGCCACCCTCGCCTGCCTCATCGAGCGCGAGTCGATCCTGCACGCCTGGCGGATCATCCCGATGCGCCTGATTTACCGCCCGCTTCTCAGCTACGTGATCTGGAAAGCGATCCTGCGCGCGCTCAAAGGCGCCTGGGTCGGCTGGGGCAAACTCGAGCGCACCGCTTCCGTGCCGGTGCGGGCCTAACGAGTGAAACGCTCATTCGTTAGTCTGGCGTTCTCCTCCTGGCTTTGGCCGGTTGCGAAAACCAGCGCCGCCGAAGCCTCGCCCTGAATTCAAGGTGCCCGGTCCAGGTCGTGCTCCCGGAGCAGGGCGCCTACACCGGCGCCTACATCGATTTTGGGGAAGCGGAAGACGCGGTCGCGCTGGAGACGATCGAAAACTTCGAGACCATGGTCGGGAAACACCAGGCCATCATCGCGTCCTCGAGCTACTGGGGTGAGCAGAATTTTCCGACCGCCAACCTGCAGGTGATCTGGCGGCACGGCTCGCTCCCGCTCGTCTTCTGGTCGCCCTGGGATCGGCCCTACGAACAGAAAAAAGGTCCCGACCGTTTCGGGCTGCAGGCGATTCTCGCCGGCACCTGGAATCGCTACATCGATGACTGGGCGGATGCGGCCAAGGCTTTTGGACACCCGATGATTGTCTCGTTTGGGGACGAGATGAATGGCGATTGGTTTCCCTGGTCGGGCATCTATTACGGCGGCAACAAAAAGATCGAAGGCCGGCCTAACGAATGGGAAGGCCCGGAAATTTTCAAGCGCGCTTTTCGTTACGTCGTCAACCGCGTCCGGGCCCGCGGCGCGCACAACGTGCAGTGGCTTTTCCAGACCAACAATTATTCCTTCCCGATGGACACCTGGAATTTCGCGCCCGCCTATTACCCGGGCTCGGCGTTATGTCGACTGGCTCGGGATGAGCGTTTACGGCCAGCAATTCGCCGACGAACCGTGGTCGCCTTTCTGGCCGCTGATCGATTGGCCCTACCAGGAAATGAGCCGGCTCGATCCGCAGAAGCCGATCATGATCACGGAATGGGCGACGGGCGAATTTCCCGCATTCCGGGAACAAGGCGAAATGGATCGAGGAAGCGTTCAACGTCATGAAAACGCGACTGCCGCGGGTGAAAGCGGCGGTCTATTGGCACGAGCGCTGGCAGAATGAAGACCAGACCTACAGCAACCTGCACATCAACTCTTCGCCCGAAGCGCTCGCCGCCTACCGAAAAGGCGTGGCCGATCCCTATTGGTTAGGCGAGCTGATTCTGCGTCCGGTTTCGCCCGCCCGCTAAAGAAGAATTTTCGCCTAACGAGGGTGCAAAAGATCGAGCGCGAGCTTCCACTCGCCGGCCCGATCCTTGCGCCAGATGCGCAGGTAATAGCCGCTTGCTTCCGTCGCCGCCGCCGCCGTGTATTCGCCCCAGACGTAGCCGAGATCGCCCCCGTGCGAAACTTCGCCGCCCTTGGGCTCACTGAACTTGACCGGGGCGTCTTCTTTTTGCAGGGCGGCAGTGGCTTCCTCACTCCCGATGACGGGGAATTGCTTCGGCAGATAAAGCCGGACGTTATCCTCCGCGCAGGTCGGCGAGTTGTCCGGCCCGATCGGCCGCGTAACGGCTGTCGTGGGCCCGCATGACCGGCTGCGCATCCTCCGCTGATTCGTTAGGGGCATGGTTCTCGGCGAGCTGCAATTCCGGCGCCGGCTCCGTTGGCGCGGGATTATCCGAGCCGAGATCGAAGGACAATTTCCATTTTCCATTTTCCCAGCGCCAGATGGAAACGAATTGGCCGAAGGCGGAGGCTTCCTTGTCGGCCGCGTCGTTTTTGTAGCTCCAGGGACCGGTCGTGTAGCCGAGGTCGCCGGTCGTCGAGGTGGCCGCCAGAACGGGCTGCCACTGCAAAACCGCTTTCGATTCCGGCTTCGCTTCCCATGCTTTCTTGCCATTCAGCGGACCGGGCAGGAAGAGCGATGCTGTCCTCGGAGAGCGCGTGGAGAAACGCGGTGCGCGTTCCTTTGTCGAGCGATTCCTGGGCGAAGGCTTTCTCCGCCGCGGCGAGCGACTTCGCGTTCCCGGTCGTCGCCACCTCCTCCGCGACGAGCGAGGCCACGCCACAGCAGAGCAAGAGAGAGCAAACGGAGTAGGACAAAGTTTTCACTTCGTTAGACAAAAGCTGCATTTGGCGGCGTCTCAATCTAAAAGACCGTGAAGAAGAAATGGAGAGTGCGCGCAGCGAAGACGATTGGCAGGCCTGTTTTAGACAGCTCGGCCCCGCCCTGCTTCTTTTTGCCCGGCGCTGGACGAACTGCCGGGCGGAAGCCGAGGACGTCGTCCAGGAAGCTTTCGTCCGGTTCTGGCGCCGCCAGCATTCGATCGAAAACCGCGCCCTGCTTTACGCCACCGTCCGCTCCGCTGCGCTCGATCGTCTGCGCGGCGAACAGCGCCGCGCCCGCCGCGAAGCCGCCGTCGCGCTCGACGGCGCCCCGCATTTTGAGCCGCAATTCACGACCGTCGACGAAGGCCAGCAGGAGCTGGCCGCAGCGGTTGAGCGTTTGCCGGACGAGCAACGGGAGGTCGTCATCTTGAAAATCTGGAACGACCTCACCTTCGCCGAGATCGGGAACGTGCTCGAGATCTCGCAAAACACCGCCGCCTCGCGCTACCGCTACGCGCTCGGCGCGCTCAAGAAAACTTTGCAACCCCATGAATGATTTTTCCGAACTCGAAGCTGAGTTGAAAAAGCTGCGGCCGGCGCCGGTCTCGGACGAATTGCGGGCGCGGATCGAAGTCGCTCTTGCGCAACCGGCCGCGACCCCCGCCCCGACCGCCGGCGTCCTCCCGCGCCGGTCGCAGCGCGCCGGTCTCTGGTGGTCGCTCGGCCTTGGCCTAACGACCGCCTCCGCGCTCGTCCTCGTCTGGCTCGCTTTTTTCGCCGAGCCGCCGACCGCGGCGCCGGTCCTCGCGCAAGAGACCAGCAGTCCGGTTCCAGCCGAGGCCTACGATCCCGGCCTGCAGCCGTCCGCGCTGACCCAGGTCGTTTATCATCGGCACGACGAAGGTCTCGTTTTCTCGCCTAACCAATCGGAGCGACCGCTCCGGCGGGTCCGCTACGACACCCGCGAGACGATGCAGTGGCGCAACCCGCAGACGGGTGCGTCCCTGCGCGTCTCCTATCCGGCTGAGCAGGTCGTCCTCACGCCGGTCTCCTTTCAATAACCAGAAAAAACCAAGCCATGAAAAAACAAATCGCCCTAACGACGGCACTGGCCGCGCGTGCTCCCGCTCGCCGCCTTCGCCCAATCGCCGACTCCGGCTCCATCATCCACGCCCGCGATCCAATCCATCCCGTCCACTCCGCAGGTCGGCTCGGCGCCGCCCGCGCCGCCGGCTCCGCCCGCGCCGCCGAGGCCGGGCGCGAGCATATTCATGAGCACGACATGGGGCCGAAGGAACCGGTCACCTTTCTCGGAGTCGAGACCTCCGATGTCCCGCGCGTCCTGTCGGAGCAGATGGGTTTGCCGAAGGGTTTCGGGGTTGTGATCGATTACGTCGTCCCGAATAGCCCGGCTGCGGCCGCCGGCCTGCAACAAAGCGACATCATCCGGATGTTGAATGACCAGCAGATCGTTAACCCGAGCCAGCTCGGGAAACTGGTCCGGAGTTTTGCCGACGGCACCTCGGTTGATTTCACGATCATGCGCAAGGGCAAAGAAATGAAAGTGAACGTCAAGCTGGCGAAGAAGGAAGTCTCCGCCGGTCGCGGCGCCTATGGCTACCAGAAGGAATGGAACTTCGACGACCTCGAGAAGATGAAGTTCGATTTCCAGGCGCCGGACATGACCGCGGTGCGCGAAGCGGTCGCGCGGGCGAAGGACCAGGCGATGCGGGCGCGCGACGAAGCGCAACGGGCCGTCCGCGGTTTGCGCATCGTCACTTCCGACGATGGCCTAACGAAATCGACCCGGATCGATCTCGGCCGGGCCACGATCACTTTTTCCGACGACCAGGGCGAGTTGAAAATCGAAAACGCGAACGGCCGGAAAATGCTGACGGCGAAGGATGCGCAGGGCAAACAGCTCTACAACGGCCCGATCGAGACGCCGGAAGACCGGGCGAAGTTGCCCGACAACGTCCGCCAGCGGCTGGAGAAACTGGAGCGCCAGGAACTCCCCGAGGCGCCGGAACCACCCGAAGCTCCGGAAGCGCCCGAGGCGCCCGCAGGCGCCGGAGACGAACGAATCCGTCCGCCTGCAAAGCGCGGAGATGACGAACGCGGTTTACACGCCTAACGAGCGGGCGGGCTGGCGCCGCAGCACCTTTGTTCTTTAAGGCAGCATCCCGGCGAATTGGATCACCGCACAAAAAGGGTCGCAGACTGACTCGTCACGCTCCCTCCAGCATTTGACACCGTCACCGCGAACTGGCTGCCATCATCTGTCGCGGTGACCGGTGGGGTCTTATACCTCGCTGAGACAGCTCCGGTAATTTCCGTGCCGTTCTTGGTCCACTGGTAGCTCAGGGGTGGCGCGCCGGTCGCGGCCACCTGGAAGGTCGCGCTCTGACCGAGATTAACTCTCCGGTTTTTCGGTTGGACCGTGATGACCGGTGGCGCAGGTGTTGGTGTTGGTGTCGCGGTTGGCGTCGGAGTGGCAGTCGGCGTTGGCGTCGCCGTTGGCGTTGGTGTTGGTGTTGGCGTCACGGTTGGCGTTGGGGTCGCACTTGGCGTTGGTGTCACCGTAGGCGTTGGCGTCGCGGTGGGCGTTGGCGTCACAGTCGGCGTCGGGGAAGGCGTCGGGGTAGGTGTCGGATTTTCCGCCAAAATGCCGATCTCCGCATCCATGAGCGCCTGATGATCGAATTCCGGGTCTAACGAACCCGGTCCCGGCGGGTCGCCATTGAAGCCGGCAATGACGAGAATATTGCCATTTGGCATGAGCACCGTTCGATGGGAGGACCGCGGGACGATCATGTTCCCACTCAGCGACCAACTCGCACTGGAAGAGTCGTAGAGTTCGGTCGTCGGCGTGGGGCCGTGTTCGCCTCCCACGACTGCCACCATGCCATTGGGCATCAACGTCGCCGTATGCTGCGCGCGCGCGACGTTTAGCGAGGCCGTCGTCATCCAGGTCCCGGCGGCGGGATCGTAAATCTCGGACTTCGAGATCACGTTTAGATTGGCATCGAGGCCACCGGCCACCAGGACCAACCCATTTGGCATCAATGTCTGCGAATGACGAAATCGCGGGAACATCATACTTCCCGTAAGGGTCCAGCTCCTCGTTGCCGGATCATAAAGTTCCGCGCTCCTCACCGGCCCGTTCAGTCCGTTGCCCCCGCTCACCAGGACCAGACCATTCGGGAGCAAGGTCGCCTCGTGCCGAAACCGCGCCACCGACATCCTCCCGGTTTGCGTCCAAACTGCTGTAGCCGGGTCGTAGATTTCCGCGCTCGCCAGCGGCCCGGTCCCGCCCGTGCCGCCGCCACCGACGACGAGCACCGTCCCATCGGGCAGGAGCGTCGCGCTATGAGAGGCGCGGCCCTCGGCAAGTAATCCCGTCTCGGTCCAGGTGCCGCTGGCCGGATCATATATTTCCGCGGTGTTCAGCCCGTCCCCCATGACTTGGCCGCCAGCGACAAGCACGAACCCGTTCGGAAGGAGAGTCTCACTGTGACGAAAACGTGCGTGACTCATGCTGCCAGTGGGCGTCCAGACACCGGTGGCCGGATCGTAAAGTTCCGTGGTGGCGGTGGCCGTCCTGCCCGTGTTGCCACCTGTGACCAGCACCCTGCCGTCAACCAGCAGCGCCGCGGCGTGATAAGAGCGCGCCGTCGTAAGTATGCCGGTGTCCTCAAAAAGGAACGAGCTCTTTGCGCATAACGCGACTGGGAGCAAGGCGAGAGTGAGGAAAACCAGGCGCGCAACGCGCTGGCGCAATGGGCAGATGTATTTCATTGGGAGTTTTTGCTTTGCGGGTAGCTGAAGTCGGGAAGATCGACCTCGCCGGAACCAAGTTAAGACTGAGCCCGATCCCATCGATTTTCAGGGCGATTGTCAAGGTCGTTTTCGGGCTGGCCTAACGGATTTTGAAAGAGCTTGGTGCGACTCGTTCCCCAAAAACATTCTGGGAAAGATGGGAGCGGAAAAGTCCGGGGCGATTTCTCCGGGCTCACCCACTTGCACATGCCTGAGCCGCGCTCTTAATATGCCGCGCGCACGGCCGCCGCGCGCCACGATGCCCGAGCGAAAATCGTCCGCGCCACCTCCGCCGCCCTCCGATCCGGCGCTTCTCCGGCGCGATCCCTATGCGGCGTTTCGCTATCGCGGCTTCGCCTTTTACACCCTCGGCAATGCCATCTCGATCATGGGCCGGCAAATGCTGGTCATCGCGCTCGAGTGGGAAGTCTACGCCCGCACCCACTCCGCGACGGCGCTCGGCCTGGTCGGGCTGGTCGCCGCTCTGCCGATCGTGCTCCTTTCGCTCCCGGCCGGGCATTTCGCCGATCGCTACCGGCGCAAGACGATCATTCTTTGCGCGCAGGCGATCAGCCTCATCTGCTCGCTCGCCCTCGCTTTCGTTTCGTGGCATCACCTCGATCTGCCGCGCCTCGCTTTTTTGGTCCGGGGGAATGATTGGCTTCGCGCGATCGCGACCGTTTTCGAGCGGCACGCGTCGTTTCATTTCGACGATCTCTCGTTGCCGCTCATCTACCTCATCATGCTCGTCTCGGGCTGCGCGCGGACTTTTGGCTGGGCGGCGCGCAGCTCGTTTTTGCCGACCCTGGTGCCGCGGGAGATTTTTGCCAACGCCGTGACCTGGAACAGCAGCCTTTTCCAGGTCAGCAGCGTGGTCGGGCCGGCGCTGGTCGGTTTTCTCATCGTGCGGCTGGGTTTTCCTTTCGTCTATGCGCTCGACGCGACCTGCGGACTGATTTTTTTCCTGCTCCTTCTCCCGATCCAGAAGATCCGGGAAAATCGTCGCGTCATCGGGCAGCGCCTGGAAGAGCCTGGCGGAAGGAATTCGGTTCGTCTTCAGCCGCCAGGTCATCCTCGCGACCATCACGCTCGATCTTTTTGCCGTGCTTCTGGGCGGGGCGACGGCTTTGCTGCCGATTTTTGCCGATCAAATCCTGCACTGCGGCCCGATCGGGCTCGGCTGGATGCGGGCGGCGCCGGCGATCGGCGCCTTTGCCATGGCGATCGCGATCGCTTATTTCCCGCCGATGCGGCAGGCGGGTCGGGCGCTGCTCTGGTGCGTGAGCGGGTTCGGCCTGGCGACGATTATTTTCGGCTTGTCGCACTGGCTTTGGCTCTCGCTTCTCATGCTTTTCTTCACCGGGGTCTTCGACAGCGTCAGCATGGTCGTGCGGCAGACGATCGTGCAATTGCTCACCCCGGATGAGATGCGCGGCCGGGTCTCGGCCGTGAACAATATCTTCATCGGCACCTCGAATGAATTCGGCGCGGTGGAATCGGGCTTAACCGCGGCGCTTTTCGGGCCGGTCATCTCGGTTGTCGGCGGCGGGATTGGGACGATCCTGGTCGTCGTCGCGGTCGCGGCGAAATGGCCGCAAACCGCAAGATCGGCGCGCTCGACAAGAGCCTTCGCTAGGGCCTGGAGGGAAGCGCTTCGTCGCTTCCGGGAAGGTCGAGTAGGCGAGTCTTGCAATCCACGCCCGCCCCCGCGGCATCGACAAAGCGATGCCCTCCAGGAACGCACCCTTAGGGCACGACCGTGAGGGTGAGATCGTTGCCGTCGCCGCCGCTGTAGCTGGCTTGCAGGTTGTTCCCGTTCACGTTCACGATCCCGCCGTCGGGCAGGTTGCTGAAGGTGCCCGCGATCGGCGTCGCGGCCGTGTTCTTGATCAGGGTCAGGGCTGTCCCCTGGGTCAGATTGCCCTTGGGTCGTCCCGCTGAGGTTCACCTGCGCCCCGCTGTTGATCGTCACCCCGTTGGCAATCACCTTGTCGATCTTCGATTTGTTCCCCTTCGCTTTGAAGGTGTAGGTGTAAGTCGCGTCGGCGTTAAAGGTCACGCTGCCTTGGATGGTGAGAGTCAGTTGCTTCTTGCCGCCATGCGCCGGGGCGAGAAACGCGCCCGCTACCGCTCCCGGTTCCCGACCGTTACCGCGCCGGCGATGATCCCGCTCCCGCCTAACGTGCCCGCCGTGACGCTAACCGCACCTGTGCCGGTAGCAGAGCCGGAAGTATTAGCCACGACCAGCGTGCCCCCGCTCACCGTTGTTCCGGCGGTGTAAACGCTCGCTCCACTTAAAGTCAGCGTGCCGCTGCCAATCTTGGTCAACGCGCCCGTCCCGCTCCCGCCGCTCGGCGTGCCAGGCTGAAGCAGCCCGCTGAAGGTCGTGCTGAGCGAGTTGCCGCCGCCAATGATGAGCGTCTTCTTGCCAAGATAAACGATTCCGCTTCCTTCGATCGAGCCCGTGGTGAAGCTCGGACCCTGATGGTTGCTGATGTCGAGATAGCCATTGCCGAAAAGCTCGACCCGCGCCGTCCCTCCGCTCGAAGCATTATTAAAGGTAAGCGACCCGCCGCCTCCGCCATTGCTTCCTCCATTGGCGATCAGAGTCGCATTCGCGGCCGTTGGGCTGTCGAACGAAAAGGCGGTTGCGCCACCGGTTGCCCCGGCAACCGTCGCGCCGTCATTGATACTCAGGCATTGGTCCGCGGAAGTGCTCGTGTAAATAAAGTCGGTTAGGCCCCCAATGCCGCCTGCCACTGTGGCACCAAGGTTATGAAAGGTAGCTTCGCCCGCGTTGGCTCCAGACTGAAATTGGACGTAAGCAGGATCACCTGTCGGCGCAGGAGCTTCTTGGGTGAACGTCACGGCTCCCGTGATTGTCGGCCCGCTGAAGCCACCTCCAAGGAAGACAAAGTTCCCGAGCTTCCTCCATTCGCACTCGAGACAAAATTCTGCTCGACCCCGGACGAATTAAAGACGCCGATACCCCCGCCAAATCAGTGATCCAGAAGCTCGTCCCGGGCAGGCGCAGTGATCGTATACGCGTCTGCTCCGGAGGAAAAATCGATTTCCAGTTCCCGCCGAATGCCGAAATCGAGATATCTGTGATGTTTGAAGCGGCAAAGGTCGCGATATTCGTCGGCACCGTGGCAGAAGACCAGTTGGCAGCTGTATTCCAGTCGTTACTGAAAGGGTTCGCAAGCCAGGTCGCGCTGGAAGTCGGCCCGACTGGAGTAGGCAAAAGGCAGAGGGCGATCAATGGAATGAAATCTTGTTTTCTCATTTGGCGTTTAAAAATTCAACTTGCGATAGAGAGTATTCGTAGGACGGCCTATCAATGAGGCTTCATGTAAAAATTAAGGAATGTGATTACTTTCCCGCTGATTGGGAGGGCAGAAAGAGTGCCGTCGTCATCAAACCAAAGAGCGAAAGCATGGTCACTCGCGTCGGGGACAGTGATGATTGGGTAAAGCGATGGATCGATCCCATGCGCCTGAAAAGCGCATGCTAAAGCGAAAGGCTGATGGTATGGCATCGGGTCATACTGACTGTTGATCAGCATGCAGGGTACAAAAGGTTTGGTCTCCGAGGAGTGAAGACCAGCGAGATTGGCGACTTAGCCTTCTGCACGGTCGGGCTGATGTCATTGACATAATTCCACACGTCGTAAGCAAAAGCTTCAACGGGGCTAGTATGATGTGGCCCGTAGTTTTCCGGAGTGCGATCGGAGAGATCATAGGCGCCAGACAAACTGACCACACAAGTGGGGCGAAGAGACGCGTTCCAGGTGCTAGTAGTTATTGTATCGAGCGCCAAAAAAAGCGCATGGCTTCCGCCGGCCGAGCCCCCGACGATTGCGACTTTCCCATTGCAATGAGTGGTATCAGCACGAATCGCTCGGACCTCTGCCTTGATGTCATCGGTCTGTTGGGGGGGCCGACCGGTGAGCGCGTCATCATCATGGCAAGGTTGCTCTTTTATAACGTCGCAAGGTGCGAGCCGGTACGAAACAATCAGTGTATAATAACCTGCGGCGACGAGATCCTGGGCAACCAGCTCTTCCACGTGCCCATACATGCTCCCTTGGTGAAATCCGCCGGGATGGACAAGCAATACGCAGGGCCACGGAGGGCTACCCGAAGGCGCATACGGCCGCCATTCCAACACTCCTTGCCCTACCGGTAGCTGGTAGGGGCTGGGGATCGGAGTTGCCGTTGGATCGTGTGGTGGTGTGGGGGTGGCATGTGGCGCGCACGGTGTCCCGCAGGGCACCAGAGTTGGGCTCGGGGTTACCGAAGGGGTGGGCGTTATGGTGCAGGTAGGGGTCGGCAATTGGGCGTTGGCGGTCGAAGCCAACTTAAGGCTAAGAACTACAAACAAGAAACATCCCGCCGCCGATAACAGGCAGACGCGGAAAGTCCTGCGAATAATACGAGCTCTGGGCTCTGGGCTCTGGGCTCGTGGGCTGTGGGCTGTGGGCCTGTGGGCTGTGGGCTGTAAATTATCGTTATCCTCGTTTCGCTTCATGGAATTTCGTGTCAGATTCAGGACACGGTCGAGAAAGGGCAGGATCGACGCCGAGGCGGATCGGAGAGAGACGCGATTTCATTGGGTGTCGCGAGCGCGAGGAGAACAGATTTGGCACCGGTTTGGCAAGCTCGACTTCCTAATATGTTTGTCATGAACTGCTCGTTTCAGACGGGCTTTCGCGGCGTTGATTCCACTCGTCGGGGCCGGGGGTCGGGATAGGGTGGGTCTCCGTTGGGTGTCTCCGGCTCGGCCGCGCAGGCTGGTTCGACTTTTCGCATCGCGTCATCGGCAGCGCCTGGAAGAGCCTGGCGGACGGGATTCGGTTCGTCTTTAGCCGCCAGGTCATCCTCGCGACCATCACGCTCGATCTTTTCGCCGTCCTCCTGGGCGGGGCGACGGCTTTGCTGCCGATTTTCGCCGATCAGATCCTGCACTGCGGCCCGATCGGGCTCGGCTGGATGCGGGCGGCGCCGGCGATCGGCGCTTTTGCCATGGCGATCGCGCTCGCCTACTTCCCGCCGATGCGGCAGGCGGGTCGGGCGCTTCTCTGGTGCGTCAGTGGGTTCGGGGTGGCGACGATTATTTTCGGGTTGTCGCACTGGTTATGGCTCTCGCTGCTCATGCTTTTCTTCACCGGCGTCTTCGACAGCGTGAGCATGGTGGTGCGGCAGACAATCGTGCAATTGCTCACCCCGGATGAAATGCGCGGGCGCGTCTCGGCGGTGAACAATATCTTCATCGGGACCTCGAATGAATTCGGGGCGGTGGAATCGGGATTAACCGCGGCGCTTTTCGGGCCGGTCATCTCCGTTGTCGGTGGCGGGATTGGGACTATCGCGGTCGTGGTCGCGGTCGCGCTGAAATGGCCGCAAACGCGCAAGATCGGCGCGTTGGACAAGACTCTGGCCTAGGTTGGAGGTTTCGGCGTGTCCTTCCTGATGGGAATGAGCTGGAGCGGGACGCGACGGATGGGAATGATCGCGCGACCGGCATCGATCGCGGCGCCACCCACAGAAAGCGGCCATTGATGGAGGCCAATCCTCGCCCCATGGGCATGAATCGCGGATTAATTCGCCTAATCGCGAGACGATGCCGATCGATCACGACGCGATTGGCATGGATCGGCGCACGACGGATATGAGTCGTTTCGCGCCGCATATAAGGTGTCGCGCAATTCACCTCAATCGCCCGGCGATTCATATGAAGCAGCCGGTCATTCATGCCAATCGTTTTGCGATTGGCATGAGTTTTCCGCCCATTCATGCGAATCATTTTCCGATCCATGCCAATCGCCAGCCGTTCATGCCCATCGGCCGACGATTGGCATTGATCGCCGGATGATTCACCCCAATCGCGGCGCGATCCATAGGGATCAGCGCGCGACTTATATCCGTTTTTTAGTCTTTTCGACCTTGGTAGGTGAACAACAGCCGGCTGTTTGGCGTTCTCGGTTTCCTTTGGAGGGACGGGCGCTGTGGCGTCCGCAACGCCCTAGAACGCCCCGTGGAGCATGATCGCTCCGGGTAGCGCACACGTCTCGTGTGCTGGCGACGGCGTCTCGCCGTCGCGGACTTTTTCCCTGCCGCGCCGCCGGAAAAAGAAAAGTTCGTTTCGACGGGACACCGAAACCAGCACACGGGACGTGTGCGCTACCCGGCCCCGGCTTGCTCCCTTCTTCGCCAGTCCATGGTACGCTCCAGAATGCGCTGGGGACAGCGCACGCTACAGCCGGCTCTCCTAAAACGCGCCGTGGAGCATGATCGCTCCGGGTAGCTCCCTTCTTCGCCAGTCCATGGCACGCTCCAGAAAGCGCTGGGACAGCGCACGCTACAGCCGGCTCTCCTAAAACGCGCCGTGGAGCATGATCGCGCCGTAGGGCGCGCCGCTTTCGTTGTGATAGCGCACTTCGGTCCGATGGTAATCGAACTGCCGATAAGGCACGTAGCCGCCCTCGAGCGGTGAGGGAGAAGTTGGAGTTGATCTTCCATTCCGCGCCGACCCGCCGACCCGCACTTCTTCGTAGCTGAGCCAGGCGCTGTTCAAGCCGGTGTCGCCGTGGTTGTCGCCGAAACGGTCGTCCGTCCGGAAGGTGCCGGCCTTGATGATCGGCCGCCGCCGAAGAGTGTGAGATTGCGACTGAGCTTCATACTCGAGCCGCGGAGTGGGCAGGATGGCGTTGAGGGTCCAGTTCGGCGCAAATTTCCAGCGGAGCCGCCGCCGGGGATGACCGGGAACCGGCTCTGCACATTGACTCCGACGCCGAAGACGAACTGCAGTTCCGGGCTGTAAATGTAGGTGCCGCCGAGGATGAACGGGACGTTGAAAGAGTCGCCATCGAGATGATCGAAGGAGGTGCCGTAAAAACCGGGCTGGGCTTCGATGCGGAACGAGAATGGAATCGGAGAATTTCGTGTCGAGGCCGACGATCGAGTTGACCGCCTGGAGGGTGTTGGGCAGCTGCTGGCCGCCGTTCGGGAAACCGAAGGAGATAGCGTTCCCATTGCGCGCCGAGCCGCAGGATGCCGAACTTGATCCGCGGGGTGTAGATGAATTAGACGTTGGAATAGTATTCGTCGAAATCGCTCACGCAGCCGCGCTGCCGCGCTGCACATCGGAGCCGCCGATGTAGGCCTGCTCGATCGTGAATTCGGCGGAGAACTTATACGGCTCCTCGACGACTTCGCTTCGGCGGTGGAAATTTGTTTGTCGTCCCCGGCGAAAAGAGGAGCGGCGAGGGCGAGCGTAGAGAAGGCCAGCAAGAAAGAAAAAACGCGCGTTCATTGGCTACTCTCGCGCTGAAAGAGGGTCGCCGCCTTCAAAATATCCTTTCGCATGGCCGATTCTGAGGCGAGCCGCTCGATCCCGTGGAGGTCGCCGAGCGAATTGGCGGAAATGAAATCGCCCCGCCAGACGAGGGTGGAGGGCTTGCCGCCGATCTCGACCGGCCAGAGCTGGTAAAGGGTGAGAGCGACGTTGTAGCCGCCGCTGGCGTAGATAAAGGCCGTCGGCGATCTGCGCGCCGCCGCCGGCGGTGGAGCGGTTGTAGGAAGCGCCGAGGGTGAGGACGCCTTCGTCCTCGACCTCGAGCAGCTCCCAGTAGAGATCGGGCTTGAGCGAGCCTTTGCCGCCGAGCAGACCGGTGCTGCCGAGGAAACCGCCAAACTGGCGATTGACCTTGCCCTGTTGCCTAACGAGCCCGGAAAATTCTTTCCCGGGCTGGACCGGGTTGCGGGCTGTGATCGTAGGGCGCCTGGGCGGCCGCGCCGCCGCTGGCAAAAGCCTGGGCGCGTTTGGTCAGGACATTGCGTCCAGAAAGCGAAGACCGGCTGGCCGGAAGAATAGCTTTTCGCCTCCGCCTGGCTGAGCTGGAGCTCGGGCGACATTTTCTCGGTCGCGGCGGCGAGCGCCTTGACCGCGCCGTTGCTCGGCGGGTTGTTCAGCTTGGCGAAATTAGCCGCGGACGGCGAGGACGGCAGATCGGAGTGCAGGTAAACCTTCAGCTCGCGATGCGCGGTCGGATCGAAACGTTTCATCGCCGCCATCACCTGCGCCGGCGGTTTCGGAATGACGAAGCAACTCTGGACCGAGAGATAGCGCGCGGTCGACATCGGCGCGCCGGTCGCGGTCTTGATCTCGCCCTTGGCCAGCTCGGCGAGATCGACTTTGCCGAAGACGGAAAACTCGGCCATCTCGCTCACCGGATCGGCCGCGAGCAGGGAGACGGGGATGAGGAAGAAGAAGAAGCGAAGTATTTTCATGGCAGGATGTGAATAAGAAACGCTCGATTCGATGGGGTCGTTCGTTGGTTTAGTTTTGAGCGGAGCGGCGGGCTGTCAACGCGTGGCGGGGCAGTTGCGCTTGAAAAAGAGGGCCGTTTCCCCTAGTGGAGGGACCGAATGAAGTGTTTCCCGCGTTTTCTTTGGAGATGAGCGAGCCGATCATTGCCCTCAGCGGTCTGACCAAGACCTACGGCGATCTGCTGCGCGGTCTGCGATCTGTCGCTCCAGATCAATCGCGGGCGAGATCTTCGGTTTCCTGGGCGCGAACGGCGCGGGCAAGACGACCACCATGCGAATGCTCTGCGGTCTGGTCCGCCCGACCGCGGGGCAAGCGACCATCGACGGCGCGGATGTCTGGCGGGATCGCTACGCGGTGCGGTCGAAATTTGGTTACATGGCGCAGAAGTTCAGTCTCTACCCGGATCTGACGGTGCTCGAGAACCTGCGTTTTTTCGCCGGCGCCTACCGGGTTCCGCCTAACGAGGTGGAGGGACGGATCGAACGCATCCTGCGGCCAGATGGATTTGAAGGAAAAACGCGAGACCCCGGCCGGCAGTCTCTCCGGCGGGATGCGGCAGCTCCTCGCGCTCGGCTGCGCGCTGGTGCACGAGCCGCCGCTTCTTTTTCTCGATGAACCGACCTCCGGGCCTCGATCCGGTCCATCGCCAGCAGATGTGGGATCTGCTTTACGACCTGAGCCACAACGGGATCACGATTTTCGTCACGACCCATTACATGGATGAAGCGGAGCGCTGCACCGAGGTCGGTTTTCTGCATGAAGGCCGGCTCCTGGCCAAGGCGTCGCCGCGTCATTTGAAGGCGACCTTCAAGGCGAAACTGCTCGAGCTCGATGCCAAGCCGGCCATGGAAGCGCTCGTTAGGCTGCGCGAAACGCCGGGCGTGCTCGGCGTTTCGCTGCGCAGCGGCAGTCTGCGCGATTTACGCGGCGGAAGCGGAAGCGCTCCTGGCCGATTGGGAACGGGCCTGGCCGTTTCCCGAGATCAAGCTGCTCGATCATCGCTGGGCCGAGCCGGACATGGAAGATGTCTTCACCGCCTACTCGCAACGCTACGACGCGATGCTGAACCCGGAGGCGTTGCGATGAGACTCCGCTCTTCTTTGCAGGCGATCAGCAGCGTGGCGGTGAAGGAGTTCATCCACATCTATCGCGACTGGCGCATTCTCGTTCTCCTCCTCATTCTGCCGCCGGTCTTCACCCTCATTTTCGGGCATGCCTTTGAAACGACCGGCTCGAGCAACGTGCCGGCCCTGCTCGAAAATCGCGATGAATCGCCGGCCAGCGAAGTATTCGTTAGGCAATTGAAGAGCGAGGCGACTTTCAAATGGAAGACGCAGGCGAAAATCAGCGGGCACCCCGATCTGCTGCGCGAACATGTGCAGGCGGCGCTCGTCATTCCGCGCGGGCTGGGGCGCGAGCCTGAAGAACGGCGATCCGATTCCGCTCCCGCTCTATCTCGACGGCAGCGACACCAACACGGCGAGCGAACTGGAAGGCCGAATCCAGGAAAGCCTCGGCTCATTCCAGAAGAAGCAGCTCGAGGCGACGGTCGATGGATTTGCCCGAGACGTGATCGACCTGGCAAAAAAATTGCCGGTCGATGTGCGGAAGGAATTTGTCTCGGCCATGAGCCAGTGGGGGCTGACAGACGAAGGTGCTCTACAATCCCGGATCAGCGCTTCATCGAGTATGTCGTGCCGGGAATCATCGGGATCATCCTGCAATTGCTGACCGTCACCCTGACCGCCTGCACGATCGCGCGCGAGCGGGAGTCGGGCACGCTCTACCAATTGATGGTGACCTCGCTGCGGCGGGGCGAAATCGTGATCGGAAAAATTCTGCCCTATCTGGCGATCTCGATTCTGCTCATCCTGGTCGTGATCGTGGTGGCGGGCTGGCATTTCCACGTCGCGTTTCATCAGTTGCCGGTGCTGGCGGTGATCTGCCTGCTCTTCCTGCTCTGCTCGTTAGGGCTGGGCCTGCTCATCTCGGCTTTTTCGCGCACCCAGACGCAGGCGATTCAGCTTTCGGTCTTCTTTTTGCTCCCGATCTTCGTTCTCTCGGGCGCGTTTGCTCCGCTGGAGCAGTTGCCGCTCGCCATTCGTTATCTCTCGGAATTGTTTCCGCTGACCCACTTTTGCCGGGCGTTCCGGCTGGTGAATCTTTATCACGCCGGGCCCGGCCTTTTACGGCGGCGATCTCATCTACATGCTGGGCGCGACGATCGTGACCTTCGTCGGCGCGGCGCTCCTCTTGAAGCGCATCCAGGAGTAGAGGTAGACGCTTCGCTCTCCGCGGCGAGACCGGGAGAGGCGACTTCCAAGTCGCCGCTGCAAACGTGGCAAACTGGGCGACTAAGAAGTCGCCCCTCCCAGCCAAGGCCGCGGCATAGCGCGGGAGTAAGCTTCCGATCGCAGATCAATTCTGTTTGCGCAGGCCAGGGCCGCGCCTCCCAGAGGGAGGCGTCTACAGGCGCGTGGAAAGTGCGCTAACGCTGCTTCTCGAGCGCGGCGCGGAAGGCTTTGATCGTGTCTGAGCGTTTCGTCGGTCATCTGCTTGCCCGCGATGTAGCGATCGACCCCGCCGAGATAAGTGCGGAAAGGCGCGGAGACAAAACCGACCTGCCAGACCAGCGTGCCGCCGTCGACCGGCCAGAGCTGAAAGAGATCGAGCGCCATGAAATAGGTGTCGGACGGATAGTAAACGCAGTCGACCAGCTGCCAGGACTCGGCTGATTTCCGGGCCGCGAAAAGACCGAGCTGCAAGGTGGTGTGGTCGCGCACCTTGGTCGCTTCCCAATAGCCGACCGCTTCGCTCGCGGGTTTGCCGCCGGCGACCAGCGGTTGCGCTTCGGTGATTGGCTGGAAATGGCGTGCGGCTTTCGGCGCGAGGCGAAAGCAGACCGCGATATTCCGAGCCGGGCGAGATCGATTTGTCGCTCCCGTAAGGCGGCACCCCCGCGAGACCGTCCCGCGCCAGGGCCTCGCTGCGGCGTCGCAAAATCTCCTGCCAGGCTTCGCTGGGCGGCATTTTCTTTTGCCGGAGGAGGGTCAGTTCATCGCTCGTCAGGTGCAGATCGCCTGCCGCACCCGTCTCGGCGGCCCGAGCGATTTGGTCGAGCAACCATTTGTCGCCCGCGAAGCCAGGACTTGAGCTGCAACTTCTTGAAAACGGCGGCCGCGCCGGGAAAGGAATATTCGCGATAGAGGCGGACATCGGGATCGCGGTGCTGCACCGGATCCCAGTGCAGCAGGCCGTCCCCGACCGCCTCCATCGGCGCGTGGATGAAATAACAGGACTCGAGATAAATTCCGCGCGAGAAATCGCCGAGCGGTCCGCGCTCGGAGACAATCTTGCCCGCTTTCAGCTGCGCGAGATCGACGGCCGGGAGCTGCGTCAGGGCGCGCAGCTCCTCCAGCGGCCCGGCCAGGGCGGCCGTCGCGGTAAACGCAACGGCCAGCGCCAGGAGTCTATACTTCTTGCCTAACGAGAAGTGAATCGTTCCTGGAGCGGCCGGGAAATTCAAATCAGAAGCTCGCTGACATCTGCAGCCGCACGTAGGGCGAAGGATCGGTCCGGTAGGTTTCGCCGGCGCGACCGAAATCGAACTGACGCTGGAAGGAGAGCCCGGCCGCGGCATCGAAAGAGACATGGTCCGAGACACTGTAGGTAAGACCCATCCCGGCGCGATAATCGGCAAAATCGACCTGCGTTCCATTCAGTTTGCCGGGCCGAATGTCGCTGTTGCGATCGGTCCGGAAAGAGCCGCCCACGAGTTCGCCGCCGGCCCAGAGATCGAGCTGCTTGGTGGCCGAGTAGATGATTTTCGGCTCGGGCAGGACGGCCATGATGCGCCAATTGTCGGACGGGATGTAAACCACGCCGGCGAGCGGAAGAACCGGGAAACCGCTGCGCAGAAAAGAGGCGTAGGCGCCGGCGAAGATGTAAAACTTGTCCTCCTGCACGACGAAAATTCTGCCTAACGTGATCGGGGCGTCGAAGGAAGAGATGCCGATGTCGTTCTGGAAATAGAAACCGGGCCGGACCTGGAAAAAGGCGCCGACGTCCTTGCCATGCATGTAATCGATCCCGAAAACACCGGCCAGCGCCTGAAGATGATTCGGCACCGGGCGCGTTCGTGCTGCCGAAGTCATATCGATCGTAGGCAAAACCGACGTGCACGTAGAAGTTTCCCTGCAAACGAATCCGGTGGCCGTATTCGAATTCGCTCTGGATTCGAGATCCTGCTTCCCGAAGCTGCCGCCGTGGTTCAGGTCGCTCTCGAAAGACGTAACCCTGCTCGAACTTGAAGAGGTCGAGCGGAGTCGCTTCTGGTGTCTTTTGGGTGGTCGCGACCACCGCTTTTTCGTCCGTCTCCGTGCCGGCGCGCAGAGAGGGAGAGATGAGGAAGGCGCCGCCGCAGGCGAGGAGGCAGAGGATGTTTTTCATAAAATGGTGCGTTGTCTTAGCTCATTCGTGGCGCACGGCACAAAGCGGATTCCCGCTTTCTGAGAAAGTTTTCTCGTGCCTGCGGACGCCTGGTCAGGGAACGCAATTCAGCGCTCGCACAGGCGAAGTCCGCAGTTGGGAGAAAACGCGAGCGACCAGTGCGTGCTAGACCGGTGCCCGCTCCGGTTGGGCGCGTTCCGCAGAGCCATTGCCCGCCCGATCAGCCGCTTCCTTCATTTCGCGGGACAACTTCTCGACCCGCTGGCGCATGATCTTGCCGGCTTTGAATTTCACCGTCGCCCGCGGAGGAATGACGAAACTGCTTCCGGGTTGATTGGGATTGCGTCCCACGCGCGGCTTGGTCAGGCGGGGCTGGAAGACGCCGAAATTGCGCAGTTCGACCGCGACATTGCGCGCCAGGCTGTCGGTGATGTGGTCCAGCGTGCGCTGCACCACATCAAAAACCTGGTGCTGCACCATGCCCGTTTGATTGCTGATCGACACGACGATGTCGCGTTTTGTGAGCTTGCTCATGGTATACAGAATCGTCTGCCGACCGCAGAGTGAGCGGATGATTTGCAGAAAATCTTCCGCGTCGCCAGTGAATGCTTCGCCCGCGGAAGCGCTTGGCCGGTACGCTAGTTCGAGCGCGAACCGCTCTAACGGAAGGCCGCCCGGCGCCCAAAAATTCCGGCCAATGCCTGCACTAACACGCTGCGACCGAGCAGTTCCCGGCGGCGCGCTTTGAGCTGGCCGAGGATGACGCCGACCTTGGTGAAAACCGCGTTCCAATCGGACTCCAACCGGCGCGCTTCATCGGCCGAAAGTTCCCGCACTCCGCGGATGGAGGAAGCCCGCTGCAGCACGTTCATCGCTTTGCCGGACAGTTCCGCGACCAGGTTCAGTTCACTGAAAACATGCTCGCTCTCCTGCAGGAGAATGCCGCGCATTTCCGTGAATTGGCGTTCCTGTTCGGGCGAAACGATCGGCTTCGACTTATCGAGCGCGTAGGTGATGAAATCGTGCAGCTTCTTCCAGCTTTCCGATTGCAGGGTGAGCAGCCGGAGCTGCGTTTCAAGGCTTGTGTCTCTCATCTTTGGGCCGCAACGCTCACCATCTGCATGGTCTCGTCGAGTTTTTGTAGATTATCGATCAGGAGGTGGGTCCAGGGGCGTTTCACGGTTTGGATCTGGCTGATGATTCCTTCTTCAAAAAAGAACCGGCCCTGGCGCCACCGAAAAATTTCCGCGACCGCCTGCTCGCCTTCGATCGAGCCGTAGGTGGCGTGGCGCACCATCCCGTGGTGCAGGTAAATCTCGCTGTTGCCGCGGCCCGACTTGAAAGTAAACCGGCCGCTCCGCTGGCTCAGGCAGCTCATTTGCAGAATCTCCGCCGCCGAAAATTGATTCAGGTTGCCGACCAGCGAATGGCAGGGATCGATCCCTTCCGCTGCCGGGCCGGCCGTTCTCTCGAAGGCCGCGACGATAGCGCGCAACTGGCGGCGCAACCGGCGATCGCTGATGTCGGTCGCGACCAGTTCGATGTTCTGCTCCGCCGCGTTCGTCACGAGTGTTTCGCTCGCGGCGCGTTACGGTCAAAGCGACAATATCAAGCGAGGGAAAATGCTGCCGGGTGTGGATCGCCTGTTCGATCGCGACCGCGGCCTCACCCTCGACCAGGAAGAGACTGAAATCTTCCCGCATCAGGATGTAAACAGCCTCGGCCAGCGTGCGCACGATGCGGGTTTCGACTTTGCGCATGGCGTCGATCATGGCCAGGGCGCGGTCTTCGAAAACCGGCTCGGCATTCAGGATGAGCAGTCGTGTATCCACAGGCAGTAAAGCACAATGAGCAGGAAGCTTGCCGCGGCCGCCTGACGAATTTTCCGGGGCGGGTTTCGTTACCTGCGCCACTCTCGCCGCGGCGGCTGGCGCGGCGTAGTGGTCCGGCGCGATCTCGTGCGCGGTGCGGAAATGGACCTTGGCGAAGCGGCGCAAGCCCGTCCGGCCCCTCTTTTTCGACGATCTTGCGCGCGGTTTCCTTGACCGTCGCGGAAACGCCGCGGCCGAGGGTGAGGCCGGCCCGTTTCCCGTTGCGCTCCAGCCAGTCGATGAACGATTCGCGAGCCAGGATCGATGCCGCCGCCACCGCGAAATCCGATTCCGCCTTTGTCCGCTGCTCGAGCTGGATGTGCTGACCGTGGTGCAGGAGCGCCTTCTCGATCACGCGCGCGTCGGCAAATTTATCGGAGAGCGCGCGCGGACAATCGGGTCGTTGCCCGAGCAGGTTTTCGATCACCCGGGCGTGGCCCCAGCCGAGGAGGCTGTTCAGGTTGCCGAACTTTTCGTAGAGATCGTTGTACCGCTCCGGTCCGATCTGCACGACATCGATCGCGACCCCCGGCGTCTGCCGGATCATCTTCGCGAGCGAGCGAATCTTCGCGTCCGAACCGATCCGTTTGCTGTCCTGGATCCCGTTTTCCAGAAAGGTGCGCGCAATCGCGCGATCGGTGATACGCGCCGGCGATCACGAGCGGGCCGAAGAAGTCGCCCTTGCCGCTTTCATCGATCCCGAAATGCGGCTCGAACATTTCCGGCGCGTGCACTTCCTCGTAGCCGAGCCGCGCTTCGCCGAGAATCTTCGGTTCGAGCTCGAAACTCACGAACTCGTCGATCCCCTTGCCCTGCAAAAGAACCTTCGGGCCCTTCTCGTAGACCGCGACGCTCAGCTTGTTCTTCTGCGCGAAATAAATCGTGTAAGGCTTCGGCGAAAATTCGAAACCGGAGCTCTCCAGCAATTGCCGCAGCGCCTTCACCTGCTCGCCGGTGAGCGGTGCGGTGTAAGTCGTCAGTGGTGGCGCGGGCATGATAGTTGGGTCTCAACGAATCATCGCTCGCGGGCGGAGGCGAGAATTTTTGTCTGCGAGCTAATCGCGGGAGCGTTGGGTCGCGAAGCGCTGGCCGCCGGATTTCTATTGGCCGTCCGCACGTCGCTATGCATTCCCAGCTCACCCTCTCGAGCCTACCGGAAGCTCCTGGTGCACAACCCTTCGCGCTTTCTGGCCGAGCATCGGTCGCGAACCCGAGAACGCCGCCGAGCGAGCGCGTCCGTGAGTGAATCGTTCCGCGCAGACGGTGAACAACCTCGCAAGATACGCTCGAAGCCCCTTTCTCCTCGCAAGCTCGCGCTACGCCCGGGAGGTCCCTCGCCGTCCTTCGGCGGCTCGGGATGACAAAGCTTTTTCGCCGTTCGTGGCCCTCCTGCCTTCTCCATTCTCTCCCTCCTTCTCCTCCTGCTCGTGCTCATGCTCGTGCTCGTGCTCCCGCTCCTGCTCACGCTCATGCTCATGCTCAAGTGCTCAAGGCTCAACGCTCAAGCTCAAGGCTCAAGGCTCAAGGCTCATGCTCCTTTCCGGCCCCTCTCGAAATTTTAAAAAACAGACAGAACAGAAACGCCCCTTGCTATATTTAGATAATTAACTAATTATCCATCTATTGAACCTTCTCTTTAAAGCGCTCCGTGATCCCACCCGCCGCCGCATCCTCGAAATGCTCAAGGAACGCGACCTGACCGCCGGCCAAATCGCCGAGGCCTTTTCCATGACCGCCCCGAGCATTTCCTATCATCTCGATCTCCTCCGCCATGCCCAGCTCGTCTCCTCCCGCAAGAAAGGCCAGTTCGTCACCTATTCCCTCGAAACCACCGTCCTCGATGACTCGTTAGGCTGGATCCTCGACCTGATGAAGAAAGGAAAACGAAAATGAAAACGAAACTCACTTGGCTGGAAGCGGTCCTTCTTGCCGCGCCCTTCGCTCGCGCTCGCAATTTATTGGAACGATTTGCCCGCGCGGGTTCCTATTCACTGGAATTTCCGCGGTGAGATCGATGGTTGGGCCAATAAAACGCCCGGGATTCTCATCCTCCCGCTCATTGCGTCTCGGCTTGACCGCGCTCCTCCGCATCCTTCCGTGGTTCGATCCCAAACTGCGCCGCACCCCCAGCTAGGAAAGCCTGCATGCCGCCCGTTCTTCCGATTGTTCGGATCGCCAGTCTCTTCCTGCTCGACGCCGTCTTTTTCGTCCAAATTGCCACGTCGTTAGGCCAAGACGTCCCCTCCGGCCGGATCCTGATGACCTGCCTTCTCGTCTTCTTCGTCATCATGGGAAATTATCTCGGCAATCTCCGGCCGAATTATTTCGTCGGCATCCGCACACCCTGGACGCTGGAGAATCCCGAGACCTGGCGGGCGACGCATCGCCTTGGCGGACGACTCATGTTTTTCGGCGCGCTCATCCTGCTCGTCGCGCAGTTCTTTCTGGGCGAGCGCATCTTTGGCCTGCTCTTTATCGGCTCGATTCTCGCGCTCGCCGTTTGGGGAATCTTCTACTCGTGGCATCATTGCCGGACGCATGTCGCGACCCGCTGAATCTTCCGAGACATCATTAGACTCCCGCCAATTTCGCCGCCGCCTGCAGCGCTGGTTCCGGCTCCGCGGCCGGCGACCTGCCCTGGCGGCGCACCCGCGATCCCTACGCGATCCTGGTCTCGGAATTCATGCTCCAGCAGACCCAGGTCGCGACCGTCATTCCCTTTTACGAACGCTGGCTGCAGCGCTTTCCGGATTTCACCGCCCTGGCGCGAGCGAAGGAATCGGACGTCCTCCATGCCTGGCAGGGGCTGGGTTACTACGCCCGGGCGCGCAATCTGCACGCCGCCGCGAAGTTCGTTAGGGAAAATTTCGGCGGCCAACTCCCGGCCTCGACCACCAGCATCGCGCAACTGCCCGGCGTGGGTCGCTACACCGCGGGCGCGATCGCCAGCTTTGCCTTCGATCTGCCGGAGCCGATCGTCGAGGCGAATATCGGGCGCGTGCTCGCTCGCCTCACGAACTGGCAGGCTCCGATCGATTCCACCGCGGGCTCGCGCTCATCTCTGGCAGGCCGCGACCGCGCTCCTGCCCCGGAAAGACGCGCGCGCGCACAACTCCGCCTTGATGGATCTTGGCGCACTCGTTTGCGTGCCGCGGCAGCCGCGTTGCGGCGAATGCCCGGTGCGCAGTCATTGCCGCGCCGAGCAGCCGGAGCTTCTGCCGGTGAAACGAAAACGCCCGCGCACCGTCGCGCTCTTCGAGCCGCACGCTTTCGCCCGGCGCCGCAACCGCATCCTGCTCGAACAATCGAGTGACCGCTGGCGCGGAATGTGGATCCTGCCCCGTCTCGCGCGGAGCCCGAGGGAAGATCCGCTGCTGCAGATCGATTTCCCATTCACTCACCACCGCGTCACGCTCGCCGTTTTCGCCGGGCGCGGAATCGGAGCAGCCTAACGATAAGCAGCGCTGGTTCTCGCGCCAGGCGATTGATCGCCTGCCCCTTCCGTCGCCCCATCGCCGCGCGCTCGAGCTCCTGCTCTCCGGGGCAGGTCCGGAGCGCGCTTCGTCATCGAACTAAGACATGCTGCACGGACAGAAAATCGTCGTCGTGATGCCGGCCTACAATGCCGCCCGGACATTGCGCCAGACCTACGACGAAGTCATGGCGCATGGGATCGTCGATCGCGTCATCCTGGTCGACGACGCGAGCAAGGACGAGACCGCGGCGATGGCGCGCGCCTTGCCGAATGTTCAGGTGGAAGTGCATCCGCGAGAATCGCGGCTACGGCGCCAATCAAAAGACCTGTTACCGGCTCGCCCTGGAGGCCGGGGCCGATGTGGTCATCATGATCCATCCCGATTATCAGGTACACGCCCGCGCTCATTCCCGCGATGGCTTCGCTGGTGACGAGCGGACTTTATCCCTGCGTTCTCGGCTCGCGCATTCTCGGCGGCGGCGCGCTCCGCGGCGGGATGCCGTGGTGGAAGTATGTCTCGAACCGTTTCCTGACCTTGATCGAAAACCTTCTCCTTGGCGCCAAGCTCTCCGAATATCACACCGGCTATCGCGCCTTCTCCCGCGCCCTGCTCGAGCGTCTCCCCTTGGAAAAACTCGGATGATTTCATTTTCGATAATCAGATCCTGGCCCAGATCATCGGCCTGGATATCCGATCGGCGAAATCAGTTGCCCGACGAAATATTTCCCGGAAGCCTCTTCGATCGGTTTCGCCGCCAGCGTGCGCTACGGCCTTGGGCTGTCTGCGACCGCGCTCCGATTACGCTGGCAAACTCTCGGCAAATGACGCGGGCCAAGAAGCGTCCAGGAAAAGCGCCCGAACCCAACCCAAAAAACAGGGGTTCCGGACCGCAGACAGAAGCCGCTGCCGAACCGCAGAGTCGGTCTGCGCTCCGGACGCGCGCTCGCTGGCACGCCCGCCATCTGTCTCGGGCTCGGTCGCGATCACCTGGATCATCTTCGGCCGCTCCCTCGGCTACGATTTCTTCAACTACGACGACAGCTTCTACGTCTATCAAAACCATTGGATCAGTGATGGCCTGACCCGCGCCGGAATCGTTAGGGCATTTACTCATCCGCTGGTCGGCAACTGGCATCCGCTGACCTCCCTTTCGCTCATGCTGGATGCGCAGATGTTTGGGCTGAACGCCGGCGGCTACCACTGCGTCAACGTTGCGCTGCACACGATTGCGGTCCTGCTCCTGTTCTTCGTTTTGCGAGCCATGACCGGCGCCCTCTGGCGGAGCGCGTTCGTGGCCGCGATTTTTGCCATCCACCCGCTGCGCGCCGAATCCGTCGTCTGGATTTCGGAACGCAAGGACGTGCTCAGCGGCGTTTTCTTTTTGCTCGGTCTCTGGGCCTACTGTCGTTATGCGCGAAAGCGCCCCGGCTGATCCCATATCTGCTCGTGGTGGCGGCTCTCACGCTTCGGGCTTCTGGCCAAAGCGATGCTGGTCACCTTTCCCTTCCTTCTTTTGCTCCTGGATTATTGGCCGCTCCGGCGCTTTGCCTTCTCGCCCGCCGGGGCAGACGGCCCGAGAATAAACCGCCCAGCGCCACCCTCTCCCGGTTGCTCCTGGAAAAAGTGCCGTTGCTCGGCCTAACGATCGCCATTTCCGCCGCGACCATGTGGGCCCAGAAGCAGGCGCTCACCGCCGCCCAGGATTGGCCACTGCGCTGGCGGGTCGATAACGCCCTCGTCACCATCTGGGTCTACCTGCGCCAGATGGTTTGGCCGGTCCACCTCGCGCCCTTCTATCCGCATCCGAAGGGCAGCCTGGCTCTTTGGGTGGTTGGCCTGTCGCTCGCTTGGCCTGCTCGCGACTTCGCTTTGGATTTTCGTTGCGCGAAAAAAATATCCTTACCTGCTCACCGGCTGGCTTTGGTATCTCGGCATGCTGGTCCCGGTCATCGGGCTGGTGCAGGTCGGCTGGCAGGCGCATGCCGATCGCTACACTTATCTGCCGCAGATCGGCATCTATCTCGCGATCGTCTGGGGCGCCGCTGACCTAACCGCGCGCTGGCCATCACGAAGACTTCTTCTTGGCAGCGCGGCGACAGCGGTCCTCGCGCTCCTCATGGCACTTTCCTGGAGACAGGTCGGTTACTGGTCGAGTTCCGTTCGCCTTTGGCGTCATACCCTTGCGGTGACCGCCGACAACGATGTCGCCGAGCGCGGTCTGGGGAGCGAATTGCTCCGGCTCGGTTTCGTCGACGAAGCGATCGCGCATGATCGCGAAGCGCTCCGCATTCGCCCGCGCGATGCCAATGGCCTGACCAATCTGGCCAACGCGCTCCTCCGGAAAAAGGAATACCCGGAGGCGATCGAACACTATCGCGAAGTCCTGGGCGCCCGGCCTAACGACAGTGAGATGCACCGCAATCTCGGCAAAGCGCTCTACGAAAGCGGCGCCATCGACGAGGCCCTGGCGCAATTTCAGGAAGCCCTGCGCATCCGCCCGGACGATACCGACGCCGGCTACAGCCTCGGCAACGCCTATCTCGAAAAAGGAGAAGCCAAAGCGGCGATTCCCTATTTCAAAAGGGCAATCGAGGCCGACGGCACAAACATCGCCGCGCATTACAACCTCGCCATTGCCCTCCAGCGCACCGATCAGCTCGAGGAAGCGATCGCGCAGTTTCGCAAAACGCTCCAACTCGATCCGCAGAAAATCGACGCGCACAACAATCTGGCGATCGCCCTTTTGAAATCCGGCAAAACGGAGGAGGCGGTGGCGGAATGGCAGACAGTGCTGCGCATCCAGCCGCAGAACGCGGAGATGCACAACAACCTCGCGGTCGCCCTCCTCGCACAGGGCCGCCTCGCCGAAGCCTTGCGGGAGTGGCGCGAGAACCTTGCGCCTGCAGCCGGATCGGCTCGCGACCCAGATCAGTCTCGCCTGGGTCCTCGCCACTTCGCCCGAAAGCGAGTTGCGCGACGGGAAGAGCGCGCTCGAGCTCGCGCAAAAAGCTTTTCGTGCCGGCGCCGAAAGCAACCCGATGGTTCTCCGCGTCCTGGCCGCGGCCTACGCCGAAACCGGACAATTTCCCGCGGCGATCCAGACCGCGCAGGACGGGCGCAGCGCGCCCAAGCGGCCGGCCGCGACGTCCGTCGCACAATTGTTAGGCGCCGATCTCATGCTCTATCAACAGGGCATCCC
>CAVXMR010000020.1:0-348297 GCA_963762765.1 uncultured Actinomycetota bacterium | reverse complement strand
TCGACGAGGTGCCGCCGGAGTTCGCGCACGCCATGGACAACGTTGTCGTGCTCGTCGAGGAGTTCAACGACGAGGCCCCCGAGATCCTCGGCCTGTACCACGGAATCGCGCTGACGGAGCGGACTTCGCACTACGGCGGGGTGCTGCCGGACCGGATTTCGATCTACCGCAAGCCGATCTTGCAGATGTGCGACACCGAGGACGATGTGATCGAGGAGGTGCTGGTCACCGTCATGCACGAACTCGGCCACCACTTCGGCATCGACGACGCCCGGCTGCACGAACTCGGCTGGGGCTGAAGATTCCTTTCCCTCGCGGGCGAATCCTGACGTTTTCCGTGTCGCACGCGTGATGAAGTCACGGATTTCACCAGTAGTGACAACGTGACCACATCGGGCTATCACCCCGGTTATCCTGACTCCGCAGCCGTTGGGCGACTTCGACCCGTGCGGGGAGGCACCGTGAGCGAAGCCCGGTTCCACGGCAGCGGCGCCAGACTCCGCTGGTTGCTCACCTCGAGCGCCGCGTCCCACCTGGGGGACGGAATCGGCAAGGTCGCGCTTCCGCTGCTGGCCACGACGTTGACGCACGACCCGGTCTTGATCGCCGGGCTGTCGGCGACGCAGTTCCTGCCGTGGCTGCTGTTCGCGGCCGTCGCGGGCGCGCTCGTCGACCGGATCGACCGGCGCCGCGCGATGATCGCGGCGAACTCGGTGCGCGCGGTCGCCGTCGGCGTGCTCGCGGTGCTGGTCACGGCCGGTGGCATGACGATCTGGATGATCTACCTGACCGCGTTGGTGATCGGCACGGCGGAGACGGTGGCCGACAGCGCCGCGAACGCGCTCATCCCGGCCGTCGTCGGCGACGGTTCGCTCGACGCCGCCAACAGCAAGCTCCAGGCGTGCGAGATCGTCGGGCAGACGTTCCTCGGCGGGCCGGTCGGCGGTGCGGCCTTCGCGCTGTTCGCGGCTTTCCCGTTCTTCCTCAACTCCGCCGGGTTCGCCATCGCGGCGGTGGTGTTGCTGGGGTTGGCCGGGACCTACCGCGCCCGGCCCGATCCCCACGCACAGCCGACGAAACTCCGAGCCGAGCTCGCCGAGGGACTGCGCTGGCTGCGCGGACGGCCACTGCTGCTCCGTTTGGTCGCCGTCGCCGGAGTGCTCAGCCTGATCAGCGAACTCGCGCAGGCGCAGCTGGTGCTCTACGCGATCGACGACCTCCATCTCTCCGACGCGACCTTCGGGCTTTTCGCCTTCGTGGGCGGGATCGGCGGCCTGATCGGCGCCGGCGTCGCGCCGCGGCTGGTGCGCCGGTCGGGCCGGCGCGCGGTGCTGATCGGCGGAATCCTGTGCTGTGGCGCGGGTTTCGGCGGCATGGGGCTGATCCGCCAACCGGTGGCGGGCGCTGCGCTGTTCGGGCTCTTCGCCGCCGCGATCGTCGCGGTCAACGTCGTCCTCGCGACGGCGCGGCACACGCTGGTCCCCGGCGAACTGCTCGGGCGCGTGCTCGGCGTGTGGCGGACGGTGGTCTGGGGCGCGATCCCGGTCGGCGCGCTGCTCGGCGGCGTGCTCACCGAAGCGCTCGGCTCGGCGTCGCGGACGTTCGCCGCGTCGGGTGCGGCCCTGATGCTCGCGGCCGGAATCGCCTTCGGCTCGCTGCGCCGGTTCCCGCTCGATGACGAATCGGACTCAGCAGCGGCCTTACAGACCCAAGACCCGTGAAACAGCGGGATTTTGATGCTGAAATAGCTCATCACCGCGGTGGTGGGAGGCGTCATGCGAACAGCGCAGACCGGCGAAGAGGCCGTCACACAGTCCGACGAGGCCGTCGAGGCTTCGCCGTCTCGACGGTTACCGGTGCTGTGCGCGGTGGCGGGGTTCGTCGTCGGCGCCAGCGTGCTGGGCCTGCTCTGGGGTCTGTCCGGCGTGCACGCAGGTGCCCTCGAAGACGCGAAGGCCGCCTGTGAAGCGCTCGACCGCGTCGGCGAACTGCCGGACACGAGCCTTTCGACGAACCCGGGCCGCACGGTGGGCATTTCCGGCGAACGGCTGCACCGGATGACCGCGGCCCGCGAGCTCTCCGCCGCGGCGGCCGCGGTCAACTCGGCCTACCAGCCCCTGGCCGACCACATCGACGGCGTCAGCCGGATGGTGTTGAGCCTGCACTTCAACGACCTGTCCGGCCAACGTCATCTGTCCCAAGCCGAGGAGCTCTGCGCCCGCGTCTAAGTGGTCACCACTAAGCGACGTGGACGGTCTTCACCGACAGCTGGTTACCCGGGATCTTGTCGCCCGCGCAGCCGGTGCCCGGCGCCGGCAGGAAGTTCGACGCGGTCTCCTGCGGCAGGTAGATCCGCAGGCCGGTCACCTCGGTGGGCTTGCAGACACCCGGGTCGTAGTTCTGCACGTTGACGAACTGGACGTCCGCCGCGGCGGTCTGGCCCTGGTTGAGCTTGACGGCGTTGCCCTTGGTGCCCTCGCGGAACGCGGCCGGGCCGACCTGGTGCCCGTCCGCACCGGCCACATAGGACACTCCGGGGAAGCCCTGGATGGTGCACGGCGTCGGCTTGATGTTGGTGATCAGCAACGGCCGGAACACCGAGCCCGCACCCGCGTCACCCTGGCCGAGTGCGAGCTTGACGTCGCCCGCCTTGCACAGCCCGTCCGCCTGCGTGGTGCCCGCGGGCTGGCCGGACGCCGGGCTGGGGGAGGTCGGCGACGCGGTGGTCGCCGTGGCCGTCGAAGAGTCCGAGGACTGCGCTGACGGGCTCGAACTGGTGGCCGCGACGGGCGTGCTGCCGCCGCCGCAGGCCGCGAGCAGCAGGACACCCGCCGTGGCGGCGAAAATCGGGGCAAAACGTGAAATCGGGTTACGTACCATCTCACTCGCCTCCCTGATGCTGGGTGCTACCGATCAGTGGACGCACGGCATCCCGGCCAGGTTGGTTCAGGCCGGTTAATTCTTCACATAACAAAAGGGAATCATGGCGTGATTTCCCGACCGGGTAGCGCGGCATACCGCAAAACTACGACAGCCCGGACCTGGGCACCGGTTCAATCACCGCTTCGGGGGTGGCTACAGGGGCGTGTCGACCCAGGTCAGGCAGTGCCACGAGCCTTCGGGCCGGGTTTCGAGCTCGATGAGGCCGGTGTTCGGGATGAGCGCCGCGTTCGCGATCTCGGACGTGACGTTCGGCGCCAGCCATTCCGAGCCGAGCCGGATCGCGCCACCGTGGCTGAACAGCGCGACGATGCCGTCGGGGTCGGCCTGCTCGTGCTTCGCGCGCAGGCGCGCGGCGGCGTCGAGCATCCGCCTCCGCACGCTCGCGCCGGTCTCCCCGCCGGGCATGGACAGCTCCAGCTCACCGAGCGTCCAGTGCCGGAACGTCTCCATGTAGATCCGGATCGACTCGCGCTCGGTGTGGCCTTCCAGGTCCCCGGCCGCGACTTCGTGGACACCGTCGAGCACCTGCACGTCCAGGCCGCACCCGGCGGCCAGCGGCGCCGCGGTCTGCTGCGCCCTCCTCGCCTGGGACGCGTAGACCGCGACCACCGGCAACCCGGCCAGGCGCGCGGCGAGCTCGGCGGCCTGCTTCTGCCCGAGATCGGTGAGCGGCGGGCCGGGCAGGGCCGTGTCGAGCGCGCCCCGGACGTTCCCCTCGGTCTGGCCGTGCCGGATCAGCAGCAGCCTCACGCCAGCTCGCCCTTGCGGACGGCATCGGCCCACACGGCGGCGTCGACGAAGTCGTCGTTGCCCCGGCCCGGCTGGATCGTGGACCGCGTCCCGTCGGCGCGCGGGTGGGAGCCGAGGAAGCGCAGGTTCCGGCAGTGGCGGCGCAGCGCGGTCAGCGCGTCGAGCACGCGCGGCTCGGCGATGTGACCCTCGAAGTCGATGAAGAAGCGGTACTCGCCGAAGTTGTTCCTGGTCGGGCGCGCGTCGAGACGGGTCAGGTTGATTCCGCGCGAGGCCAGCTCGGTGAGCAGCTCGGCGAGCGTCCCGGTGCGGTTGACGGCCGCCGCGACCACCGACGTCCGGTCGGCCCCGGTCGGCTCGGGCAACTCACCGGGCGCGCGGACCAGCAGGAAGCGCGTGGCGGCGTCCGAGACGTCGGCGACCTCGGTGGCGAGCACCTCCAGGTCGTAGTGCTCGACCGCGACCGGCGCGCAGACGGCGGCGTCGAAGTCGCCCTCCAGCACTCCCACCGCCGCCGCGGAAGTCGACGACGAAGCGACCGGGTGCGCTCCCGGCAGGTTCGCCTCCAGCCATTCGCGGACCTGGGCCAGCGCGTGCGGATGGCTGGCGACCGTCCGGATCTCGCCGTCGCCGGGCCGCTTCAGCACGCTGAAGTGCACCGGCAAGATCGCCTCGGCGACCGCGACCAGCGGGGTGGACTCGCTCAGCCCGTCGAGCGTCGTCGGGACGACGCCCTCGACGGAGTTCTCGATCGGGACGCACGCGGCGTCGGCCGCACCCCCGCGGACGGCGGTCATCGCGAGCCGGACGGTCTCGAACGGAATCAGCTCGTCGCCGCGGGCGAGCACACGCGCGGCTTGCTCGGTGAAGGTTCCCTGGGGGCCGAAATAGGCGATCCGTGACACACCGCCAGGCTACGGGGCCCGGCCGTGGCGACTTTCACTCGGACAGCCGGTACGGAAACCGGTTACGCCGGGTGGCTTTTTTTGCCATGCTGGAGGGGTGACCGCCGAATCGGGCACACACACCGGCCACGAGGGCGCATACCCGCCGGTCTCCACACGGACTCCCGAGCTCGTGCTGTGTGCTGTCGACGAACCACTCGCCGCCGCGTGGGCCGACGCCGCGGCTTCGCTGGGCGGCCGCGTCCGGGTGCACCAGGGGTCGGTCCTCGACGTGCGGGCGCAGGCGGTGGTCAGCCCGGCCAACTCCTACGGCTGGATGCGCGGCGGCGTCGACGCGGTCTACGCGAGGGCGTTTCCCGAGGTGGAGCAACACGTCCGCAGCGCGATCCTGGCTTATCACGGCGGCGAGCTGCCGATCGGCGAGGCTGTGATGGTGCCCACCGGCGAGGCCGAGCCGGCCTGGCTGATCAGCGCGCCGACGCTGCGCGAACCGGGCCAGCGGCTGCCGGGCGGAACTGTGCACCCCTATCTCGCCGCGCGCGCGGTCTTCCTCAAATGGGCCGAAGGTAGCCTCGACCAGGGGCCGATCCGGCAGCTCGTGGACACCATCGCGATGCCGGGACTAGGCACCGGAGTGGGCGGCGTGGCGCCCGCGACCTGCGCCCGGCAGGTCGCCGCGGCTTGGGAAGAAGTCTTCGGTGGCCGTCACCGCCGGTGATTCTCCGGTCCGGGCGTGCACTACATCACAGGGCATTCACGAGCGGCCTGCCCTACCGTTGTAGCTGCGTTGAAGCAGGTGAACGGAGCCAGTGCAGGCGACGGCCGAGGAGTGTGCGATGACCCGGGTCCGCGAACTCAGCCCCTATGTCGAGCTGCACCGAGAGCAGTGGAAGGAACTTCGCAGTTCCACGCCGCTGCCCCTGACGTCGGACGAGCTGCTCCGGCTGCGGGGACTGGGCGAACAGGTCGACCTCGCCGAGGTCGCCGACGTCTACCTCCCCCTCTCCCGCCTGATCAACCTGCAGGTCGCCGCCCGTCAACGACTGTACGAGGCGACCACGACATTTCTGGGCGAGGACTGTCGCGGCACGAAGGTCCCGTACGTCATCGGGATCGCCGGGAGCGTCGCGGTCGGCAAGTCGACCACCGCCCGCATCCTGCGGACGCTGCTGGCGCGCTGGCCGGACCACCCCCGCGTCGACCTGGTCACCACCGACGGGTTCCTGTATCCACGTGCGGAGCTGATGCGCCGCGGGATCATGCACCGCAAGGGCTTCCCGGAGAGCTACGACCGCCGCGCGCTGCTGCGGTTCGTCACGGACGTGAAGTCGGGCGCCGAGCGCGTCGCCGCGCCGGTGTATTCACACCTGGCCTACGACATCCTGCCCGGCGAGGAGCAGGTCGTGCAGCAGCCGGACATCCTCATCCTCGAGGGCCTGAACGTGCTGCAGCCCGGCCCGCGGCTGATGGTGTCCGACCTCTTCGACTTCTCGATCTACGTCGACGCGCACACCGACGACATCCAGCGCTGGTACATCGAGCGCTTCCTGAAGCTGCGGCACACCGCGTTCGCGGACCCGAAGTCGCACTTCCACCACTTCGCCGGGCTGCCGGACGACGAGGCCCGCGCCGAGGCGCGCCACCTGTGGCACACGATCAACGAGCCGAACCTGATGGAGAACATCAAGCCGACCCGGCCACGCGCGACGCTGGTGCTGCGCAAGGACGCCGACCACGCGATCAACCGGGTCCGCCTGCGCAAGCTCTGACACCACGAGGATTCGTCGGATCGGTGACAGGCCGGGTCACCCACATGCCGGTGATTCGCACTCCTGGCGAAGATCCGGCCACCCTTTGTCGCTCCCCGCCACCATTCGCGCGCCGGCCTCGGCCGATCGGCCGAGGTGTCACAGGGAGGCGTAACCGGTTGGCCGATACCGGTACCGGCTCGCGGCGGTGACCCTGGACTGAACCAGGAAATCGACCTCGACCTGGGGAGGGAGGCCCACGATGTTCTCGATCATCCTCACCTGGGTCGGCGCCGTACTCGGACTGACTCTGCTGATCGCGATGGCCGCCGGCACGTTCGTCGTCGACTTCGAAGACCGGCTGCAGGAGCGCCACCGCAAGACCCGCAACCTCGACGGTTCCGGTCCCACGGCGGCGCCGCTCAGCTAGATCCGGCGCAGTGCCTCGAGGTAACCCTCGGCGTCGTAGTCGAGGGTGTCCTCGCGGAGCTGGCTTTCGAGGACTTCGGCCAGGCGGTCGAAGATCTCGTCCCGGTCCAGGTCCGCCTCCTGGAGGCGGCGCGCGGCCTGCCACACCTCGGCGGGCTCGTTGTCCCAGAGCTGGTCGACCAGCGAGGTCTTGAGTGCCAGCCGCTGCGCTTCCTCGCCGTCGAAGGTCTCTTCGGCCAGCGATTCGTGGTACTCCGGGTGCTCGCCGATGACCAGCAGCCGCCGCTGCTCGGGGTCGGTCGGGTCGAGGTCGACCTCCTCGTCGCCGATCTCGGTCGACAGCGAGGGCACGGCGAACATGCGCCGCTCCAACGTTTCGGTGAGCTCGTCCGCGCTCAGCTCCTCGCCGTCGGCGAAGTAGGCCTCGAGCGCGGTGTCATCGTCGGCGTACTCCTCCGCGTACTCCTCGAGGTACTCGGCAAGTGCTTCTTCGAGGGCCTCGACCGCGGGCTCGGCCAGCCCGGCCTTCGCGGCGGCCCACTGCGCCCAGGCCTGCAGCACCGGCTCGACGGTCTCTTCGTATTCGGCGTCGAGCTCGTACTCGTCACCGAGCAGGCCTTCCAGGAACCGCGCGAGCTTCTCCGGGCCGACCCGCAGCGGGTTCGCGGGGTCGGTGCGCACGCCGTGCTCGACCAGCAGCGTCGCGACGGCGCGACCATCCTCGATCTCGGTTTCGGCGAGGAACTCGGCGACTGCGGCTTCGCGAGCCTCGGGCGTCCACTCGACGATCTCCGGCGACGGCGCGGGCTCCGGCAGCGCACGGGCCCACGCGAGCGCGACAGCGTGGAAGCGCGCGTAGTCCTCGCTGACCTCGGCTTCCTCCAGCCGGTCGGTCAGCGCCAGGCCGTCGACGAGCAGGCGATGCGCCTCAGCGGGCTCGACCTGCTCCAGCACCACGAGGTCCGGTTCGTCGGCGCTCTGGACGCGCATCTCGGCGAGCACCTCCTGCGGCTGCTCGACGACGGCGAGGTCGCGCACGCGGCCGCCATCGGTGAAGTCCAGCAGCGCGAGCAGGCCGTGCGCGACGCCGTCGCGCGAGAACAGGAACAGGAGGGAGGCCTCGTCGCCGTAGACGTCGCCGGTGCGCCAGCACTCGCCGGCGGTGACCGCGCCGAGCTGCGCGGCCCACTCCGGCTCGGGGATGCCCCGGCCGAGCACGACCTCCAGGCCGGCGGCCGCGGCCTTGCGCTCGACCTCGGTCTCGGCGACCACCCGCAGCGCGGCCAGCAGCGCCGCGGCGCCGGGCGTGATCTTCCGCTGGGCGAAGGAGATCAGCTCCAGCCCGAGCAGCTCCTCGCCGTCCTCGACCGGCAGGTCCCACCACTGCCCGAGCACCTCGGACGTCAGCAGCTCGACGTCCACCGCCGTCGGCTCGGCGCCGAGGTCCGAGAAGTCCCTCAGGACGTCCTTGAACACGCCGTTCACGCTGTGCGCGGGCGGCTGGGGGGTCTTCTTGCGGGCGCGGCTCACCGGACTCATGCCGGACATGCTTCCATCGCCGGTCTTCGGGCTGGTGAGCGGGACCGGGGCGGTCGCGGTGGCCCTGGCGCGGGCCCCCACGCGGTGCCCGGCGGGGAGGCGCCGGGCCGGGAACGAGGGGACGAGGACCACCGCGACATCGCTGGCCAATGCGGCGCGTCACCGCGTTGGCAGGCCCGATGCCGGCGGTGCGGACTGCACTACCGGTTCAGTTCGGTCAACGACCCGCGCGCGGCGGGGTTACGGGCTTCGGCAAGGCAATTCGCGCGGTGCGGATTTCGGTGATCAGCCGGGATTTCCGGCGGTGAGTCTCCACCAGCGTGGCGAGGTGGGCGGTGAATTCTTCGGGCGTTCCCGCCTTCTTGTGCAAGCTGCGCAACAATTTCAGCCTTTTGGCTGCCTCTTGATACGACTGCGGGTCCTTGCGCTCGATCAACTCTTCGACTTCCGCGCGGAAAACCGGGATGGTTTCGGCCGGATGTTCGGCCGCCCGCTGCTCCGCCAGCTCGACACTCAGCCCGAGGGAACCGCCGAATCGCACGCACGCGCGCCAAGCTTCGTCAGGACGTCCGTCGTCGAGAAGCACGCGAGCGAGCAGGTCCGCGCCCTCGGTTCCGTCCGCGGCAAGCTCTCTCAGCCGCGCGAGAGCGGCACGGCGCTGGGCCGTCCACCGCCCCGCTTCCGTGGCAGCCTCTCGCAACGCGGCATAGGTTTCGCGACTCGGCTCGGCGTCGAACTCCTTGCGGCGCAGGGAAACCGTCTCGTCTTCAGGCGGCGGTTCGGGCGCGGGCGGGGTTTTGTCGTGGGTGAGCGCGCGGGCGGCGTGCGCGATGGCCTCGCTGTGCCGCCCGGCCGCGCGCAGCACGCGCACGATCTTCAGGCTGACGTCGACGCGCGGCGGCTTCGCGGACAGGATCGCGACCAGCCCGTCGACGTCGCCGAGGACCTCGGCCAGCTCCTCCTGGAGCCGCTCGGCGATCTCACGGCGCGGGCCTGCGACGACCGTCGCGAGCACATCGTCCACAGTGGACTTGATCCGCTTGAGCCCGAGCTCGCCCAGTGGTCCGGCGAAGTCGGCCAGCTCGATCACCGGCCAGCCGGGGCCATCGAACTCGACCTCGAGGATCCAGTCGGCGAGCTTCTCCGGATCCGGCGGGCGCGCGGCGCACGCGCGGGCGTACAGCTCGACCGCGCGGTCGAGCCGGTCGCCGAGTTCGCCGCTGTGTTCACCGGCCTGCTCGAGCATTTCGCTGATGTCGTCGACGGTGCGCCGGGCCAGCGGCGCGAGGTCCGCCCGGCTGCCCGCGTCGAGCATGCGGGCCAGCGTGTCCAGCACCGCACCGACTTTCGCGGTGTACTCGGCGTTTCCGTCGCTGACGGCGGTGTCGAGCAGGCGGTGCGCCTCGGTGACATCACCGGATTGGGTGGCGGCACGCAATTCGAGGGAATGTCTTAACTCAGGGTCACGGTCCACCTGTGCGCAGAGTAACTCCGCCAGCGTCTCCGCGTCCAAGGTGCGCAGGTAGGGGCGCAGATCCGGTGGGGAGGTCACGGGCACCAGTCTGCCCGACCACGACAAGCACGCGTGTGGGCCAACCGCGTACTCTTCCCGGAGTAATCTGCTACGGAGGGTGAGCCCTTCACGAGCGTCGCAAGCCTTCGAGCACGGCTTTCATGAGCCGCGGATCCGGACCGACAGCTCGATGTGACACGGCGTGACGGGGTCGCGGGATGGCGTTTTCCCCGGCCGGAAACATGATCGGCACGACCGGCACCGGCAGCCGCGCGACGAGCCGGCGGACCAGCAACACGATGATCGCGGCGAAGAGCAGGATCGCGGCCGACGCGGCGAGCGCGCCGGCGAGCGTCCGCCGTCCCTCGTCGAGGGTCAGCTGGACGGCGTACTGGCTCTGCTGCGAGTAGAGCGCGCCGAGCTCCTGGGAAACGTCGTAAGCCGAGGTGCGCCAACTGGCCTGGGTGATCGGCAACGGGGAGCCCGCGGCGAGGGCGTCCTCCGCCGCGGCGAGCCTGCTCCAATCGGCAGTGTGGACGACCGACTCGTACAGCACACGGCCACTCTCCGTGAGCTGCCCCGAAACCTGCACCAGGCCGGCCCGGTAAGCCCCCACCGCCAGGACGAACGACCTCCGGGATACGGCGTCGAGCCCGCCCACGGCAAGGGAATCCGCACGATCCATGCTCTCCGCGACCGAAAGCAGCTGCACGGCGGTGGCCTGCTGGAACCCGGATTCGGCGCCCGGCGCGTGCCGGGCGAATTCCCGCAGGCTCCCGATGGCGTTGTCGATCCGCTGGGTCAAGGAGGCGAACGCGGCGGTCCGGCGCTCGGGATCGCGCATCGCCTCACTCCGCTGCGCTTGCAACGAGACGACGGTGCGCGCCACCCCTGCGGCGGCCCCGGCCGTGCTCTCGGCCGTCTCTCGCGTCTGGATCGCTTGGCGCACCAGGAAAATCCCAATCACCAGCGCGACGACGACCAGCGCCCCCGCCGGGACGAGCGCGATACACAGCATGCGGCCGCGGACGGATCGCAGGTACTTCAAGACGTTCCTTTCCCAGCCTTGGCTCCCCGCAAGCATCCCGACAAGATTTAACCTATTGAGTGAGGGATTCACGGGTCAACGTGGGTCCGCCATACGGCTGCTAGCCCTGCGTGACCACCGGGATAATCGCCAGGTGACCCTCGACAAACTCACCCAGCGCCTCCGCGACTTCGCCGCCGCCCGCGACTGGGAGCCGTTCCACACCCCGAAGAACCTCGTGATGGCGCTTTCCGGCGAGGTCGGCGAGCTCACGGCCCTCTTCCAGTGGCTCACACCGGAGGAAGCCCAGCAGTGGCGCGCCGACCCGTCACTGGAGGCGAATGTCCGGGACGAGATCGCCGACGTGACGCTCTACCTGGTCCGCCTGGCCGACATGCTGGGCGTGGACCTGCTGGAAGCGGCTAACGCGAAGGTGGACCGCAACGAACTCCGCTTCCCACCCCTCGACCGGGGCGCGGGGACGGCCGGCTAGCGGTTTCCTTAAATCCCCGCGGCGTCTGTTCAAGGTTAATGGTCTAACCTTAAATCCACAGCGTCCCTGTTCAAGGATAAGTGGGAGAACGATGGCCGAGCTTCGCGCAGCAGAGTGGGAGTCGTCCTACGACGGTCCCACGAAGGCTGCCCGCCGAGGCGGCCGGTACACCCGGTACTGCCCGGACCCGCTGGCCGATCGGCCGCTGACCATGGACCCCGGCCTGGCCCGGCGCGCGCACGAGGTCGAAGCCGGCGTCCGGCAGCTCGCACTGGCGCCACGCTCGCGGGGCCTGGAAGGCCTGGCGAGGTTCCTGCTGCGTTCGGAAGCGCTCGCCTCCTCCCGGATCGAAGGCTTGCAGGTGTCCGCACAGCAAGTGGCCCTCGCCGAACTCGCCCGTACCGACGACTCGGTGACCAGGGGCTTCACCAGGAATGCGGCGCTGGTGGCGAACAACATCACGACCTTGCGGCACGCGACGACAGCGTTGGCCAGCGCATCCGCGATCGAGATGGAAGGCATCGATGCCCTCCACCACGCACTCCTGCCGGACGAGAAGCATCAAGGGCTGCGCACCGTGCAGAACTGGATCGGCGGCAGCAGCTGGAACCCGCTGGACGCCGAGTTCGTCCCCCCGCCGGAGACTTCGGTGCGCCCGCTCGTCCGCGACCTGTGCGCCTACCTGAGCGGCGGGGCGCACGCCCCGCTGATCCAGGCGGCCCTTGTGCACGCCCAGTTCGAGACCATCCATCCCTACACCGACGGCAACGGCCGCGTGGGCCGGGCGCTCATCCACACCGTGCTGGTGCGCCGAGGCCTGACCCCGGCCGCGGTCCTGCCCATCAGCCTGGTGCTCCTGACCCGGTCCCAGGGCTACATCGACGGCCTGACGGCATACCGATATCTCGGCGAAAGCACATCCTCCCCAGCGAAAACGGGAGTCGGTGCCTGGCTTTCGGTGTTCCTGGAGGCAGCAGCGGCCGCGACGGAGCAAGCCGACAAGTTCAGCCAGGCTGTCGCCGACCTGACCGACGACTGGCGAAGGCGGCTGGCCGCGTACCGCTCGGGCCAGGGCACCCGGAGCCAGCCACGAGCCGACTCGGCGCTGGCGAAACTGCTGGTATCGCTGCCGGAAATCCCGGTTTCGACCGCCCGGACCGCCGAGCAGTGCCTGAAGGTGTCCTTCCCTGCCGCGAAAGGCGCGCTCGACGAGTTGGCCGAGGCCCGGATCCTGAGTCGCAAGCAAGTGGACCGCGGGACGACGGCTTATCTGGCGAACGAAGTCTTCGAGTTGCTCACTTTCGCGGAACGAGAACTCGCGAGCACCCAGTGGGACACCCGAAAGGCGAAACCCATTCGCTCGGTGCCTGCCTGCCCGCAAAGCTGAACCCGGCCGGCGGGTATTAACCTCGAAGGCATGGACACCGACGTGCTGCTTCGCCGGCTGGCCGGCCTCGACCGGCACCAGCTGGCCAAGCTGCTGGCCAACCGGCCGGACGCGCTCGCGCCGCCGTGGCCGCGGCGGCTCGACGGGCTCGCCGCGCGACTGTCCTCGCCGATGTCCATGGAGGAGGCGGCCCGGGCGCTGACCACGCCGCAGGCCCAGGTGCTCCGCGCCGTCCAGCTCTGCGAAGTGCTCGGCTCGAGGCCCACGCCGGTCGCCGAAGCAGCGAAGTGGCTAGGCACCGGCACAGATGTCGTCGAGTCCATTGTGGACGGACTCGCCGATCGGGCCCTCGCCTGGATCACCGACGGCGGGATCGTGCTGCCCGAGCCGATGCGCAGTGACAGTTACCAGATCTACGGGCTCGGCCGCCCGGTCAGCTTCCTGCTCGCCGACCTCCCGCAACCCCAGCTGATCCAGATGGCGAAGGGCCTCGGCCTGACCGCTACCGGCCGCAAGAAAGAGGTGTTCGACCGGCTCGTCGGCTTCTTCCGTGACGCCGACGGCCTGCGCGAACTGATCGTCACCGCGCCGAAGGCGACCCAGGAGCTGCTCATCGAGATGGCGCTGGAAGGTCCTGAGCGCGAGGGGCTCATGGTGTTCGGCCACACGCGCGACACGCCTTCCGCCTGGGCGCTCGAACGCGGGCTGCTCTTCGGCACGTACTACGGCACCACCTACATGCCGCTCGAGGTGTCCCTCGCCCTGCGCGGGCCGGACTACCGGCTGCCCTTCACCCCCGACGAGCCCGGGTGCCCGACGACCGAGGTCGGGGTCGACGCCGTCGAGGCGTCGGCTTCGGCGGCCGCGCTCCGGCTGCTCGACCGCGTCTCGACCATCCTCGACCTCGCCGCCGATTCGTTGCCCCTGCTCAAGAACGGCACGATCGGCACGCGCCTGATCAAGAAGATCGCGAAGGACACCGGCGGCACACCGGAGGAGATCGAACTCGCCTTCGACCTCGCCGGGCGCTGCGAGCTGCTGATCGTCGAGGAGCCCGAACCGGTCCGGCGGCCGCGCCGCGGCAAGGCTCCCACGCCCGAGCCGGCCAAGCTCGTGCTGAACGAAGACCTCGCCCGGCCGGGACCCGCGCTGCTGTACCGCTTCCTGCTGACGAACTGGTGGGACGCGCCGCTGCCGGAGTACGCGGAGCCGGACTTCGTCGGCGAGCAGGTGCGACGTCTGGTGCTGCGGCTGCTCGCGCGCCTGGCTCCCGGCACCGGCGTGCTCGACGTCGACGCGCTGGTCCGGCTCGCCGAGTGGCATGCGCCCACGTTGCCGCCGGAGGATCTTGCCGAGACCGTGCCGGTCACGCTCGCCGACTGCGAACTGCTCGGGATCGTTTCGTCCGGCTCGGTGTCCTCGGTCGGCCGCGCGCTGCTCGACGGCGACAGCGCGGCGCTGATCAAGACCACCGACGAGCTGGTCTCCCGCGCGCGGACGAGTGCGCTCTTCGGCACCGACCTCACCGCGATCGTCCCCGGCTCGCCCGACGCGCGCCTTGCCGCGCTGCTCGACCGGGCCGCGGACCGCGAGAATCAGGGCACCGCGACGAGCTGGCGGTTCTCCCCCGCCAGCGTCCGGCGCGCGTTCGACCAGGGCGCGACGGCCCAGACGCTGCTCGACGAGCTCGGTTCGGTGGCAGCCGGGGAGCTGCCGCAACCGTTGGTGTACCTGGTGAACGACGTTGCGCGGCGCCACGGCGAGGCCCAGGTGATCCCGGTGGCGAGCGTCGTCGTCGGGACGGATCCGGCGGTGCTCGCCGAGATCGCCGCGCACCGCAAGCTGGCGAAGCTCGGCCTGCGCGCCGTCGCACCGACCGTTCTCACGTCCACAGTGGACGCTCAGATGACGCTGAATTCCTTGCGCGAAGCCGGTTACGCACCCACACGGCACGCCGCCGACGGCAGTCTCGTCATCCCCGGCCGGGAGCAGGCCGAGCCGACCGCCACCGTGCGCGACCCCGAGCCGGCGGAAATCCTGGACCTGCCGCTCGATCCGCTCGCCCACGCGGACCGGCTGCTCGCCGCGCCGGCGTCCGGACGCGGGCTCGTCCGCGGCCAGCTCGCGAAGGCGATGAGCGACCGCAGCCGCGGCAGGCTGACCCCGGCGCAGCAGCAGCTCTGCTGGCAGCTGGAGGCCGGGATCCCCGCACAGGTGCACTACCGCGAGGAAAACGGCGCGACTTCGGAGCTGGTGATCGTCTACCCGGAGGTGGACGGCGACGTCCTGGAAGCCTGGTCGATCGGCGGTTCCGACTACGTGCGGCTCGAACTCGACCGGCTCGAACTCCGCTAGTCCCGCACCTCGGTCAGCCGCGCGAAGACGACGACGTTGTCCAGGTAGTTCCCGCTCGAGTGGTCGAACGCGCCGCCGCAGGTGATCAGGCGCAGCTCCGGCCCGGGCGTGTCGCCGTAGACGCGGTCCGTCGGGAAAGACGACTTCGAGTACCGGTCGACCTGGTACACCGTGAACACCGCGGTACGTCCGTCCGCTCGGCCCACGCTGACCTTGTCGCCTTGCTCAAGCTGCTTGAGCCGCACGAAAACACCGGGGACACGCTTGTAGTCGACATGCGCGGCGAGCACCGCCGGCCCGTTCTCGCCCGGCGCCGGGGCGCCGGTGAACCAGCCGACCGTCCCGGCGTCCGGGGGCACCTGGAGCCCGCCGTCCGGCATCAGCCCGAGATCGATGATCCGCCCGGTCCGGACGCCGATCGCCGGGATGTCCAGCGAGGTGGGCTTCGGCGGGGCAGCGCTTTCCGCGGCGCTCGACGTGACGGCCGCGGCGGACTGGCTCGGTGGCGCGGCCACGACCACGCCACCGGACGTCGGGCGGACGAGCGTGAGGATCAGTGCGGCACCGAAAAGGGCGGCGAGCGCGGCGACGACCGCCAAGAGCACCGGCCAGCGGCGACGGCGGACGGGTGCGGTCAACTGGCGCGCCGACGCAGGTAGAGCACCATGCCACCGGACGCGCTCGCGCCGGTCAGGGCGCCAAGCACCAGGAGCAGCGGGTTCGGGTCGGTGTCGGGCTCGCCGCCGCCGGTGGCCACGCCGCCGACCGGCTTGACCTTCACCTGGTGGCCGGTCGAGGGCTTCTTCGCCGGGGTCGGGGTGTGCGCCGGGGCAGTCTTGGTGGCAGGTGCGGGCTTGGACGTCGTCGTGGCCGGTCCACCTCGATGCGGCAAAGATTCACAAGCGATGCCGTCTTTAGGGTTTCCGTCGAGATGATTCGGGTCGGACGGATCTTTGTCATAGATCGCCTGCGCGTCTTCCTGGTACTTGAAGTCCTTGCAGTCCAAGTCCGAGACGAGCGGCGTCGCGAGCTGCGCGAACGCGGCCGGAAGCGGTGCCAGCAAAGCGAAACCGGCGGCGAGGGCGGCGGTGGTCAGGGCACGACGAAATAAGGACAACGGGAGTCCTTCCAGAGGAAATCGGGGCGGCGCGGCGGGGGATTGCCGCGATGTGTGGTTACTATCGCGGCCCCCGCGGTGCTGTTACGGACGTTTCCGGGAAAGCGCCCATCACCGGCCTAATGCGTCCTCTTCACAAACCATCCGAAGTCTCGTGATTATTTGCCTATTACCCACGAACCCCTTGTGGCACAAGGAAAATCTCCTGACCTCCAGAGCAGTAAATGACCAGCTCCCCGTCGCAGGATCACTCCTTCGAGCGAATCATTCGCACCGCGAGGCCCGGTCGTGATGAACCACCCGCCATGTGACGTCGTGCCGTGCGGCCCCTGCGGCGGCCGCCGACCCCGTAACCTGGGGGTATGCCGATCCGGGTACTGCTCGTCGACGACCACGAACTGGTCCGCCGCGGGCTTCGCGACCTCCTGGGCGACGAGCGCGACATCGAGGTGGTCGCCGAGGCGGGCAGCGTCGAGGAGGCCCTCGCCGTGGCGATGCACGTCGAGCCGGAGGTGGCGGTTGTCGACGTCCGCCTCGGCGACGGGGACGGCATCACGCTCTGCCGGGAGTTGCGCTCGAAGCCGAGCCCGCCGGCGTGCCTGATGCTCACCGCGTTCGACGACGAGGAGGCCATGGTCGGCGCGATCATGGCGGGCGCCGCCGGCTATCTGCTCAAGCAGGTACGCGGCCAGGACGTCGTCAACGCCGTGCGCGAGGTCGCGGCCGGACGCTCCCTGCTCGACCCGGTCAGCACCGCGCGTGTGCTGGACAAGATGCGCCACCCGCCGACGGACGAGCTCACCGCGTTGACCGACCGCGAGCGCGACGTTCTCGAGCTGATCGGCCAGGGGATGTCCAACCGCGAGATCGCCGAGCGGCTGTTCCTCGCCGAGAAGACGGTCAAGAACTACGTCACGTCGGTGCTCGCGAAGCTCGGCATGCAGCGCCGCACGCAGGCCGCGGCGTGGATCGCCCGCCGCGGCAAGTAGGACCGCAAGCCGCCATTGGCCGCACGTCACGACCGGATTCGGTCACACTGCGCCATCTCGATCAGGGCTCCGCTCAGCGAGATTCACCCGAACGTGAGTCGAATATATGTTCGACGAGCCGGTAGTATTGCCGCAGTAGCCCGCTGCGACCATGCCGGGCGCCCGAGGGCAGCGGGAGGAGGTCTGAATGACCCGAGAAGGTTAGGTCGCGCAACGGAACGCGGACGGCGTAGGCACTGGTGGCCGCCGGACGGGAACCCCCTGATGAGGGGGCTTCCGCGTGGTCGGCCGTAAAGGGGGTTCGAAGCATTGGCTTGGACGGAGCGGACCGTGAGCCGTGGGCAGGACTGGGAGACGGCCTAGTCGAGCGGAAGGTCGAAGGCGACGAGGGTGCCGAGGCTGGGCGAGGAGTTGAGGAAGAAGTTCCCGCCCGCCGCTTCGGCCCGTTCGGCGAGGTGGCGCAGGCCGCGGGTGGCGACCCCCTGAGGGACGCCGGAACCGTTGTCGCGGACGCGAAGCTTCACGCCCTCGGCGTCCCGGGTCAGGGTCACCCGGGTCGCGCTGGCACCGGAATGCCGGACCACGTTGGACAAGGCTTCGCGCAGCGCGGCGCGGATGTGGTCGGCGTGCTCGGCCGGGATGTCGGCGAACTCGCCGGACAGCTCCAGGGTCGGCGGGTAGCCGAGCAGCTCGCCGGCGATCCGGACTTCGCCACGCGCGGACTCGGCCAGATCGGTCGGGGTCCCGGTGTCGTGGCGTGGCTCCGGTGAGCGCAGCGCGCGGACGGTGCCCCGGATCTCCTCGATGGTCTGGTCGAGCTGGTCGATGGCGTCGGACAACCGCGCGCCGTCGGCCTGGGCGAAGCGTTTGCGCATGTTGCGGCGAACGCGGTCGAGCTGCATCCCGGCGCCGTAGAGCCGCTGAACGATGACGTCGTGCAGCTCGCGGGCGATCCGTTCGCGCTCCTCGTAGAGCGCGACGCGATGGCGTGCGTTGGCGCCCTCAGCCAAGGCGAGGACCACCCCGGCCTGCGCGGCGAACGCGGCGAGCATTTCGACCGTGCCCGCGGAGAACGGCTCCCGGCCGCGCTTGCGATACACCGTGAGCGCGCCCAGCACCCGGCCACCGGAGCCGAACGGCGCGGCCGCGAACGGCCCGTACCCGCTCAGCTCGGCCGGCACGTAGCGCGCGGTGCGCGGGTCGACGGTGAAGTCGTCGCTGGCCACCGGTTCGCCACCCCGGGCGACCTGGCCGGCCGCCGAGTCCGCGGGCAACGCGAGCCCGCGCAGGAGCTCTCCGGCCGAGTGGTGCGCGCCCTGCGGCGGCACGTCCGGCTCAGCCTCGGGTGCGCTCTGGGCTGTGACCTCGGGCTGGTCGGCGTAGTGGGCGGCTTCGACGACCACGCGGCCGTCGTCGGCACTCACCATCGCGAGGCCCAGGTCGGCGTCCGCGAGTTCGGCGGCCCTGGCCACGACGGTGTCGAGCACCGCGCCCGGGTCGTCGCCGGACAGCGCGGTGCTGGTGATCTCGGTGGCGGCGGACAGCGCCCGCGCGGCAAGCATGGGGTCCATGAGCCCCGTCATTATCGCGCGGACGGCGGGCGCCCGGCGCGGGGTGGACGCCAGGGCGCAGGTCGAGTCGGTCACAACGCCCCGACCTGCGCGGGCCTGCGCGTGGTCACCCGGCCGTCGCGGACCTCGAGCACGACATCCGCACCAGCAGCTTCGTCGGCCCGGTGGGTCACGTGGACCACGGTGCGGCCGGCCAGTTCCTCGCGGAGCGTCGCCCGCAGCGCTCGCGCGGTGGGCTCGTCGAGGTGCGCGGTGGGCTCATCGAGCAGGACGACGTCCGCGTCCCGCGCGCCCAGGAGCGCGCGGGCGAGCGCGACGCGCTGAGCCTGTCCACCGGAGAGGCCGCTGCCAGCGCTGTGGAGCATGGTCGCGGGGTCGAGGCCGGCGAGCGCGGCCTGCCGCAGCGCGCGGCGCAGGTCGTCCTCACTCGCGGTCGGCTGGGCGAGCCGCAGGTTCTCGGCGACGGTCGTCGAGGCCAGCATCGGCTCCTGCGGCGCCCACGCGACACGGCCCGGTGTGACGACCTCGCCCCGGCTGGGCGCGACGAAACCGAGCAGCGCGGCGAGCAGCGTCGACTTGCCCGCGCCGCTGGGACCCACGACGGCGGCGTACGTGCCGGGCGCGAGTTCGATGTCGACGTCATGGAGCACCGGTGTGCCACCCGGCCAGCCGAGGTCGGCGCCGCGGAGGCTGATCGACGAGCCGCCCGGCGCCGGTTCCGCGCTTTCCGGCACGTCGGCGAGGCGGGCGCGCGCCTGCCGCAACGTGTCCCAGTGCTGCGCGACAGGCGGAAGAAGCGCGAGGACCTCGGCCAAAGCGAGCGGCACCAACGCGAGAAGCGGCGCCAGCACCGGGTCGAGCTGCCCGGCGGCGACAGCCTGCGCGGCGAACGCCGTACTCACCACCGCTGCGACGCCGCAGGCCAGCGTGATGAGCGCATCGGCCGCGCCAACGCCGAAGGCCTGGCGACGCGCTTCGGCAGCGAGTTGTGCGTCAGCGTCGGCAAGTACGCGTCGACGTTCAGTCGCTCGGCCAAAGGCAATCAGCTCGGCTGCGGCTTCGAAAAGAACGAGGACTCGCCCGGCCACGGCGCGGCGCCCTTCGGCCAGCACCGACGTCGCCCGTCGCTCGACACGCAAGGCGACCAGCGGCGCGCACAGTCCAATAAGGACAGTCGCCGCGAGAACCAGCCCAGCCACGGGCAGTACCCAAGCCTGCACCGCGATCGCGCCGATCAGCACCAGCGCCACCACCAAAGGCGGCGAAACCACCCGGGGCAGCAGGTCGCGCACGGTGTCGACGTCGTCGACCAGGCGGCGCTGACCCTCGCCCGCCCGCAGACTGCGTGCCGGGCCCAGCCGGACGAGGGACTCCCAGAGGCGCACCCGCAGGCGTCCGGCCACGCGGAAGGCGGCGTCGTGGGTGACGAGCCGTTCGACGTAGCGAAGTGTGGCGCGGCCGAGCCCGAACGCGCGGACGCTGACCACTGCGACGGTCAGCGTGAGGATCGGCGGCTGCTGGGATGCCTTGGCGATCAGCCAACCGGACGTCGCGGTCAGCGCGACCCCGGCCAGCAACGCCGCCGCACCAAGCAGAGCGCCACCGAGAAGGCGCCGATCCAGCAGCGTCCGCCAAGCAAGCGGACGGCGATCGCGCTCCGGCACGACGACCTGACCAGGAACTTCGACTGGAGTCGCTATGTCGACAAGCTCGGAACGTTCGTGCGCTGCGATTACCGCCGCCGCGCCACTGTCGACGGCCCGCTGCACGACATCGAGCACCCGCCGCGCGGTGAGCTCGTCGAGGTGCGCGGTGGGCTCGTCGAGCAGCAACAGCCAAGCACCCGCCCGCACCTTGAGCAACGCGCGGGCCACGGCGACGCGTTGCCGCTGCCCCAGGGACAACTGCGCGACCGGACGGTCGGAGAGGCCGGTCAGTCCGAGTTCGGCGAGGACATCATCGGCGTCCGGTCCGGCCTCCTGGCGGACGGTCCCGCCCGCGAACACCGGCGACTGCGGCACCCAGGCGACCTGCTCCCGCCAGCGGTCGAGATCAGCCTCGACGAGCGGCGTGGCGCCGATCGTGATGGTCCCGCCAGCGACCGGGACGAAACCCAACAGCGCGGCCAAAGTCGTCGACTTGCCGCCTCCGCTGGGCGCGCGCAGCCAGACCGTCTCGCCCGGCGCGACCGTGAAAGTCTCCCCGTCCGGCGCGAAACCTTCGCGTCGCGCCACCCGCAGCTTCCAGACCCGGATTTCGCCGCGCGCGGGGTTTTCCGTTCCGCCGGCCGGGACCGGCTCGGCCAGGACGTCCGCGATCCGGCGGACCGCTTCGACGCCGTCCTCGCTGGCGTGGAAGGCCGCGCCCACCGCGCGCAGCGGCTGGTAGCACTCGGGCGCGAGGATCAGCACGCCCAGCCCGATGGCCAGGGACAGATCGCCGCCCACCAGCCGGACGCCGATCACGACCGCGACCAGCGCGACCGAGAGCGTCGCGATGAGTTCGAGTACGAACGCGGACGAGAACGCCACTTTCAACGTCTTGAGCGTCGCCCGGCGATGGTGCTCGGAGAGCCGCCGCACGGTCTCGGCCTGCGCGGAGGCCCGGCGAAACGCGGTGAGCACCGGCAGCGCGCGAACGAGTTCGAGCAGCCGTTCCGACATCCGGTGCGCCGCATCGGTCGCTCCGGCGACGCGCCCGGCCGTGTACTTGCCGACGAGGATCGCGAACATCGGCAGCAGCGGCACGGTCAGCGCGACGATCACGGCCGATGGCCAGTCCGCGAACAGGATCGCGGCGCCCGCGCCGAGCGGCACGACCACCGCGGTCACCAACGCGGGAAGGTACTCACGGAAATACGCGTCGAGCGCGTCGAGCCCGCGGGTGGTCAGCGCGGTCAGCTCACCGTGCCCGCGCCGCGCGATCCATTCCGGGCCGAGGCGCAGCACGTGATCGATCGCCTTCGCGCGCAGTTCCTGCTGGGCGGTGGCGGCGGCGCGTGCGGAGACCGTCCGCACCGCCCAGCCGGTCAACGCGCGCATCGCGACGAGCGCGAGCAGCGCGGCCAACCCGGCGGTGCGGCCCCCGGATCCCGCCGTGACGATCCCCGCGAGGACGTCCGCGAGCAGGAATGCCTGTGCCACCAGGAAAACGGCGTTGAGGAAGGACAGGAACCCGACCAGGGCCAGCGCTCGGCGCACCGCCGGCACGAGGGCAGGCAGGGCGCCGAGCGGGCCTTTTCCCGGCCGCGTGGAGTCCACTGTGGACACCTTGGCGGAAGGGGCGCGGCCGGGAGGCTCGGTCATGCGTGGACCTGGGGAATGTGCCGTGTACCGATGCGGCGCCGGAACACCCAGTAGGTCCAGCCCTGGTAGATCAGCACGGCGGGCGCGCCGAACGCGGCCACCCAGGTGATCACCTTCAGCGTGTACGGGCTCGACGCCGCCCCTGCGACGGTGAGGGTGTTCGCCGCGTCGAGTGTCGAGGGCAGGACCGCCGGGAAGAGCGCGCCGAACATCGTGACCGCGGCTCCGGCGATGACGAATCCGAGCGCCACGAACGCCTGGCCGTCGCGGTCCGCGCGGAGCCGGAACCAGGCCACGACCGCCGCGACGACGCAGATCCCGAAGGTCAGCAACGTCCACAGTGTGCCTTCGCGCCACTGCACGACGGTGAGGAACGCGACCATCGGCAGCATCGCGAACGGCAGGATCCGGGTGGCCAGCGTCCGGGCGCGTTCCCGCAGGTCACCCTCGGTTTTCAGGGCGAGGAACGCGGCGCCGTGGGTCAGTGAGAAGGCGGCGATGGCGAGGCCGCCCAGCAGCGTGTCCCAGCGGATCGCGGCGAACGCCGAGCCGATGCGGTCACCGTCGGCGTCGAGCGGCAGGCCGAGGACCGTCGTCGCGAGGATGAGCCCGACGCCGAGCGGGGGCACCCAGGAGCCGATCATGATCACGCGGTCCCAGGTGCGGCGCCAGCGGTCGGAGTCGACCTTGCCGCGGTATTCGAAAGCCACGCCGCGCCCGATCAGCGCGAGCAGGACCAGCAGGAGTGGCAGGTAGGCGCCCGAGAAGAGGCCCGCGTACCAGGCGGGGAAGGCCGCGAACATGGCTCCGCCGGCGACGATCAGCCAGACCTCGTTGCCGTCCCAGACCGGCCCGATCGTGTTGATCATGACGCGGCGTTCGGTGTTGTCGCGGGCGAGCACCGGCAGCAGCATGCCGACGCCGAAGTCGAAGCCCTCGAGGAAGAGGTAGCCGAGCCAGAACCCGGCGATGACGCAGAACCAGATCGTCTCGAGGCTCATCGGACCCACCCGCATACCACACGCATCGGACGTTTCCGGCTCGCGAGCGCCCGATAGCGGTGAGTTATCCACAACCCGGGCAGTTGTCCACAGATTTGCTGTGGGTAACCCACCAGAGCGACCACCCCGATACGCTGGGTGCGGGGCGGCCCCCCGGGACGGGTGGGGGCTGCCTTTCGCGCGTGAGGGGGCGCCGGGGCGGGTGCGGCGGCTGGTGTGGGGTGCATCGGGCGGGGGTCAGTAGGCGAAGGCGAGCGTGTCGCCGCCGGGGTGGCTGTCGTCATCGGAATCGTCCTGCCGGGGTTTCTGGGGTGGCATCACGGCGTCGACGCCGCCGCGGACGTACTTGCGCATCAGGTAGAGCTCGACCACGCCGAGCACCGCGTACACGCTCGTCAGCGCGATCAGCGAGGTCCACACCTCGCCGGTGGTCAGCTGGGACACCGCGCGGGCGGTGAACATCCAGACCCCGTCCACGCCGGAGGGGTTGGGCGCGACCACGAACGGCTGACGACCCATTTCGGTGAAGATCCAGCCCGCGCTGTTGCCGATGAACGGGGTCGCGATCCCGCCCACCACCAGCCACGGGAACCACCGCGCGCCGGGGATCCGGCCGCGCCGGGTCAGCCAGAGCGCGAGCACGCCGATCCCGGCCGAAATCGCGCCGAAGCCGATCATGATCCGGAAACCCCAGTAGGTCACCGGCAGGTTCGGCACGTAGTCGATCGGCTGGCCGGACAGCTCGCCCAGCGCCGGGTCGACCGGGTAGTTGGTGCCGTACTTGGCCTGGTACTCCCCGATCAGGTTCTCCACGCCCTTGACCTCGGTCGTGAAGTCGTTGTGCGCCAAGAAGGACAGCAGCGCCGGCACGGTGAACGTCTTGACGTCCTCGCAGTTCGAGCCTGCCACGTCGCCGATCGCGAGGATCGAGAAGCTGGCCGGTTTTTCCGTGTGGCACAAGGCTTCCGCCGACGCCATCTTCATCGGCTGCTGCTCGAACATCAGCTTGCCCTGCGTGTCACCGGTGATCGCGAGCACGGCGAACGCGGCCACGCCCACCCAGCCGCCGAGGCGCAGCGACGCACGCCAGACGTCCCGATGCTCGTCGTCGTCTCGACGCCGCCGCCACAGGTGCCAGCCCGCGACACCGACGAGGAACGCCGCCGCCACCGAGAACGCCCCGGCCAGGGTGTGCGGGATCGCGGCCAGCGCGGTGTTGTTCGTCAGCACCGCCCAGATCGAGTTCATCGTCGGCTTGCCGTTGACGAACTCGACGCCGACCGGGTGCTGCATCCACGAGTTCGCGGCCAGGATGAAGTACGCGGAAGCCATGGTGGCCAGCGAAAACGCCCAGGCGCACGCGAGGTGCACCTTCTTCGGCAGCCGGTCCCAGCCGAAGATCCACAGCCCGAGGAACGTCGACTCGACGAAGAACGCGACGAGCCCTTCCATCGCCAGCGGCGCCCCGAAGACGTCGCCGACGAAGCGGGAGTACGCGCTCCAGGTCATCCCGAACTGGAACTCCTGCACGATGCCGGTGACCACGCCCATGGCGAAGTTGACCAGCAGCAGCTTGCCCCAGAACTTGGTCATCTTCAGATGCCGCGGCTCGCCGGTGCGGACCCAGATGGTCTGCATCGCCGCGACCAGGATCGAAAGCCCGATGGTCAGCGGGACCATCAGGAAGTGGTACACGGTGGTGATGCCGAACTGCCACCGGGCGAGCTCAAGGACTTCCACGTGTCCCAGCCTGCTCTGTCCCCGGGACCTCGGCCAGTTCTAGTGGTCCTGATCTCGCCGGGACCAACGTCCCGGGTGAGACCTAAGAGGACAACTCGGCCAGCGCCAGCCGTGCCTCGTCGGCGATCTGGCGCCGCGGCCCCTCGTCACCCAGTTCGAGGACGTGCGCAAGTGCCAGCGCATACGCGGTGCCGAAGGCCTTTTCGGCGTCCACTCCGATGTCCGGGCGGACGCCGGCGCCTTCCCAGTTCTCCCCGGTTTCCGGGTGCAGCGAGCGGGCGATGGACACCGTCACGTCGAGGTGAGTGTCCACTTTGAACTGGTTACGCGGGTGGGCGCCGCCGCGCGTCGCGGTGCCGACCGTCTTCGCGCGACCGAGCTGTTGCAAGGAGAAGCTCACGTCTTCCGCGCCGGAGAACGTGTCCGGCCCGGTGAGCACCCAGACCGGTTTGGTGCCGCCGAACCGGCGCCCCGGCACGTACGGCAGCGTCCACATCTGGCTCGTCTTGTCGCCGTCGCGCTCGTAGATGTCGAGGTAGTGCGTCGGCTCGTCGACCAGGTAGCTGATCAGCAGCGCCACCGTCAGCGGGTGGCCACCGCGGTTGTGGCGGACGTCGAGGAGCAGCGCGTCGGTGGCCGACAGCAGCGTCATCGCGGCCGCGATCGATTCGCCGGCGAGCGACGGCTCGTGCAGCATCGTCGTGTCGAGGTAGCCGACGTTGCCCGCGAGCCGCTGCACCGACGCGATGCCGTAGCCGGACAGCTCTGCTTCGCGCTGGTAGGCCTCGATGTCGATCGCTTCGCCGCTCTCGTCCGGCTCCGGAACCGGGTCGACGTGGTGACGCACGCGAAGGTGTTTGTCGCCGTTGACGGACTGCAGGTCGACTGTAACCGTCGTCGCGAACTCAGGGTCGTCGAGACCCGCGTACGCGCCTTCGCGCTCTCGGCGCCGAAGCACCTCCGCGAGCTTCTCCGCGACGTCGGGGAACACGTAGTGCTCCTCCAGCCGCCGACAGACCTCTCTCACCTGCGCCGCGCGCCCGTCAGACCCCATGAACGCAACCTACCGCACTCCGCAACAAAGAATTCGGCACACCGAAAAAATATGTGCGACACCCCACGAAAACGAATTCACGGCACCCCTTTCCGGTGATTCGCGGTGGCCATCAGCTTGCGATTCACTGAATCGCTCCTTTATCGTTGAAGTGAAAGGGGCGAGAAACACTCATGAGCACCGCGATGTTGGCACTGATCAGCGCGTTCGGCCTGGTCCTGGCGGTAGAACTGCCGGACAAGACACTGGTCGCCACGCTGGTCCTGACCACCCGTTTCCGGGCCTGGCCGGTATTCGCCGGGGTTTGTGCCGCGTTCGCCGTGCAATCCGTCATCGCGGTCGCGTTCGGCAGCGTGCTGACACTTCTTCCGGATGCCATCGTCTCGATCCTGGTCGCGGCCATGTTCGGCATCGGCGCGTACATGCTGCTTCGCGAAGGCTTCAGCAAGGCCGACGAAGCGGGCGACGACGCTTCGCGCTCCGGACCCATCCCGCTCTCCTTCGCGCGCTCCGCGATGACGTCGTTCGGAGTGCTCTTCGCCGCCGAGTGGGGCGACGCCTCCCAGCTCGCGACAGCGAGCCTGGCCGCCCGGATCGGCAACCCCGTCGCTGTCGGCGTAGGCGCCTTCTGCGCCCTGGTCGTCGTCGCCGGGCTCGCGGTGTTCATCGGCGCGAAACTCCGAAGCCGGATCCGGCCGAAGCTGATCCAGCGCTGCGCCGGGTTCGCCTTCGCGGGCTTCGCCGTCTTCGCGCTTGCCCAGCTGGGCCTCTGACCTCGGCGAAGGCGCGCAGCGCGGTGAGCGCGCCGGAAGTGCACAGTACCTTCACAGGTTGACCCGGTAACCTTTCGGGAACGAATGGGTGAGGGCAAGGTGAACGGCAGGTTTGCCGAGCGCCTTGCCCTTCTCTTTGCTCACGACCCCGATGTACCAGGAGGCCGCCCGGTGACCTCGCCGAAGACCCGTGCCGTCTCACCCCTGCACGGCAGGCTCGCCATGGTCGGCATCGGCCTCGCGGTCGCCATCTCGATCGACCTCCACCTGATGCTGTCCGCCCAGGTCAGCCCGGTCTGGCAGACGCTGTCCGAGTACGTCTACGGCAAGCTCGGGCACGCCTCGGCCGCGCCGCTGTTCAGCGCCATGTGCCTCGCGCTGTCGCTGGGCTCGGTCGCGCTGCTGATCGGCATCGCGAAGGCGCATCGCCCGGGCACGAGCGTGGTGTGCGTGCTGCTCGGCGTCTGGAGCGCGGGACTACTGGTCTGCGGGCTCGTCCGGGTCGACCCCGACGGTCAGGCGCGTTCGCTGTCCGGACAGGTGCACAACATCGCCGCGCTGACGGCGTTCATCGCGCTTCCGGCGGCCGCGCTTGTGCTCACCCGCCGAGGCCGCGAGCGCTGCCCGTGGGAGCCGCGGCGCACGACGATCCGGCGGCTGGCCGTGGCCAGCTTCGCCAGCATCGTGGTGGTGCTCGGCGGGTTCGTCCTCACCGTCGTGATCGGCCCGCAGCAGCAGGACGTCACGCTCGGCCTGTTCGAGCGGCTGCTGTTCACCGTCGACCTCGCCCTGCTGCTGACCATGGTCCGGCCGCTGCTGGCGGTCTCCCGCCGTTAGTCAGACGTCCGTCCGGAGCACTTCGGCCAGCCGCGCGGCCGCGGTCACGACCTGCGGCCCGACCTCGGCAGCCACCAGCGGCTCCAGCGAGACGACCCCGACGCTCGCACGCAGACCCGGCACCCCGCGGACCGGCGCCGCGACGCCCGACGCCCCGCTCTGAAGCTCACCGGTCGAGGTCACCCAGCCGTCGCCGCCGGGGCGCAACGTCATCGCCTTGCCCGCCGCGCCCGCGGTAAGCGGATGCCGGCTGCCGACGCGGTAGGCGACGTGAAAGTTCGTCCAGGTCGGCTCGACGACGGCGACCGCAAGCGCTTGCGGTCCCTGCGCGACCGACAGGTGCGCGGTCGCGCCGACCTTCTCGGCCAGCTCGCGCAGGACCGGCCCGGCGGCGTCACGCAGCTGCGGCAGCACCTGCCCGGCCAGCCGCAGCAGGCCGACGCCGAGCCGCACCTTCGTGCCGTCACGCCAGACGAGCCCGCGCTCGGACAGCGGCACCAGCAGCCGGTAGACCGCCGCGCGGCTGGCACCGATCGAGACCGCCAGCTCGGAGATGGTCGCCGCGTCGGCGCCGGCGTCGGCCACTGCCTGCAGCAGCGCCAGCCCGCGGTCGAGCGTCAGCGACCCCTCTCTGCTGGTCACAACAAGCCGAGTTCGCCCATGTCGGCGACGGGCTCGTCGAACGACGCGGCCGCGTAGGACGCGAAGAGCGCTCTGACGGCCTTCGCGGCGGGCTCGGACAACCCGCGTGCCTCGTCCGCCAGCGCCTGCGCGTCCGTGGTCTCCAGGGCCGCGCGCACGTCACCACCGGAGAGGCAGCGCGCGGAAGCGACGAGCAGGTTGAGGAAGCCGTGGTGGGTGAACCCGGTGCCCTCGTCGGTGTGGCGGACCGCGCGGTGCAGGCTATTGGTCGCCTTGAACGACGCGCCGTCGGCGCTGCTGACCACGGCCAGGAAGTCCGCGACCTCGTCCACGCTGGGGAAGTTCTCGCCGGCCTGCCCGCCGCAGCGGATCTTCGGCCAGCTGCCGTGCTCGATCACCTTGCGCACGCCCTCCAGCCAGCCGACGCCGCGCCGCGGCTCGACCACGCGGATGACGTCCTCGGGTACGAACTCCGAGACGCGCTCCAGCCAGACCTCGTCGACGTCCGAGGGCGCCGGCATCTCGACCATCCGCAGCGCGAGGAGCTCGCTGCGCGACTCGACGATCGAAATCGCCTTCGGCACACCGCCGAGTCCTTGATCGATGATCAGCGAAAGCGGCAGCGGCTGCTTTGGTTTGATCTTGATCAGCTCGGTGATCAGTTCCGGCAGCCGGGACGACTGGCAGAGGAAAACCCCCAGTACACCGGCGTGTTCGGACTCCCGGCTGGCGAAGTGCGCACGAAGCGCCTCGGGCATCGCGGAGACAGCCGGAGGGAAGAGCGCCGAGTCGTCGACGAGCCTCGCGAGCAGGGGAGGAATTCCACGGGGGCCGGGGGGCGTGAGTTCCACAGCGCTTGACACGACTGACACGCTAGTAGCGTACGACATGAGGACAAAATCGTTCGTCCAGCGAACACATCGTGGAGGGGTTCGAATGCCTTACTACCGGCAGGTAGGCGAGGTCCCGCACAAGCGCCACACCGCGTTCCGCAAGCCGGACGGGGGCCTCTACGCCGAGGAGCTGATGGGCGTCGAGGGCTTCTCGGCCGACTCGGCGCTGCTCTATCACCGCGGCCTGCCGACCGCGATCGTGGACGCGGTCGCCGTCGAAGAGGACCGCGGCTCGCTCAGCGCCGAATCACCCGCTCAAGCCGCGGCACTTCAAGACCGGTGATCTCAAGTTCGGCGGCGGCACCGACGCGGTGACCGACCGGCGCCGCCTGTTCGGCAACGCCGACGTCGCCATCGGGTTCGTCACCGCGACCGCGCCGAGCCCGCTCTACCGCAACGCGACCGGCGACGAGCTCTTCTACGTCCAGGGCGGCTCCGCGACCGTCGAGACCATCTACGGCTCGCTGGAGGTCGGCGACGGCGACTACCTCGTCATCCCGACGTCCTGCACCTACCGCGTACTGCCGCACGGCGAGGTCAAGCTGTTCACGCTGGAGGCGCGCGGGCACATCGGGCCGCCGAAGCGGTACCTGTCCGCGAAGGGGCAGTTCCTGGAGCACTCGCCCTACTGCGAGCGCGACATCCGCGGGCCGTCGTCGCCCCTGGTCGTGGACGGCGAGGACGTCGAAGTGCTCGTGCGGCATCGCGCCGGGCTGACCCGCTTCACCTACGCGACGCACCCCTTCGACGTCGTCGGCTGGGACGGCTGCCTGTACCCGTGGGTGTTCAACATCGACGACTTCGAGCCGATCACCGGCCGCGTTCACCAGCCGCCGCCCGTGCACCAGACGTTCGAGGGGCCGAACTTCGTGGTCTGCTCGTTCTGCCCGCGCAAGGTCGACTACCACCAGGACTCGATCCCGGTGCCCTACAACCACGCGAACGTCGACTCGGACGAGCTGATGTTCTACGTGCGCGGCAACTACGAGGCCCGCCGCGGCTCGGGGATCGGCATCGGCTCGCTTTCGCTGCACCCGTCCGGGTTCACGCACGGCCCGCAGCCGGGCGCGGCGGAGGCGTCGATCGGCGCGGAGTTCTTCGACGAGACCGCCGTCATGGTGGACACCTTCGCGCCGCTCGAGCTCGGCGAAGCGGCCGACGCGTCCGAAGACCCCGGTTACGCCTGGACGTGGTCGGGCCGCGGCCCCAAGTGAAGGACTGATACGTGAATCGATGCTTGTGGGGCGATGGGGCAGGTGTGGTGGCGTTGGCCGTGAATGCCACATTCACGGCGTCTTGGGCCCTCAATCCACCAGGAACTGCCCGCCAGAGGCCAACCCCATCTCGTGAGCGTTCCGGGCGGTTCTAACCGCCCGGAACGCTCACGAGTCATTCCGGTTCGGCAACGCGCCCCCGGGGCTCGTTCGATCACCGGATAATGGTGTTTCGAGCACTGCAGCGGGGAGGGTTTGATGATCAATTCCCAACCGGCAAAGCGAAGAAGGAAGATTTTTCCTTTCGTGGCGGCCATCGTCGTCGCGGCCGGGCTGATCATCGGCATCCGGTACTGGACCAGCGGCGGCTCCGGCAGCGCCGACGCACCGAAATGCACCGGCTCGGACGCGATCGCGCTCAACATCGCTTCCTCGCCGGAGAAGGTCGGCGTCGTCCAGGCCGCCGCGCAGGCCTACAGCGGCCGCACGGTCGCCGGGCACTGCGTGGACGTCGTGGTGCGCTCGAAGTCGTCCGGCGTGGCGATGAACGCGCTGGCCGCGGGCTGGAACGAGGCCACCGACGGGCCGCGCCCGGACGTCTGGACCCCGGCCGCGAGCGGCTGGGTGAACCTGCTGCGGGTCAACGCCAAGGGTGACTCGGGCTCGATCGTGCCCGAGGGCGACACCCAGTCGGTCGCGAACGCGCCGCTCGTGGTCGCCATGCCGAAGCCGATGGCGCAGGCGCTGGGCTGGCCGGCGAAGCCGATCGGCTGGAGGGACCTCGCCGCGCTGGCCACCGACCCGGCGGGGTGGGCGAAGTACGGCCATCCGGAGTGGGGCAAGTTCCGCCTGGGCAAGACGAACCCGAACATCTCCACCGCCGGGCTCAACGCCACGATCGGCGCCTACTACGCGGCCACCGGGACGTCGTCGGACCTCACCGCGGCCGCGCTGGACAAGCCGGAGGCCCGCCAGTTCGTCACGAACATCGAGCAGGCGATCGTGCACTACGGCGACAACACCCTGACCTTCCTGACCAATCTGCAGAAGGCCGACGACAAGGGCAGCGCGCTGTCCTACATCTCGGCGGTGACCGTCGAGGAGAACTCGCTCGTCGGCTACAACCAGGGCAACCCGACCAACGACCCGGCCAAGGTCGGCCAGCACGCGCCGCCGAAGGTCCCGCTGGTCGCGATCTACCCCAGCGACGGCACGCTCAACTCCGACCACCCGTTCGTCACGCTGAACTGGGCCGATCCGACGCGCAAGCAGATCGCCGCCGACTTCCTGAGCTACCTGCGCACGCCGGAGTCCCAGCAACGCTTCCTCGACCTGGGCTTCCGGACGTTCGAAAGCAAGCCGGGACCGCAGGCGACCGAGGCCAACGGCGTCCAGCCCGACGCGAAGATCAGCTACCTGCGCCCGCCCGCGCCCGCGGTGCTGGCGAAGATGCTGACCACCTGGACCGAGCTGCGCAAGAAGGCGAACGTGCTGCTCGTGGTGGACGTCTCGGGCTCGATGGGCGAGGAGGTCAGCGGCACCGGCAAGAGCAAGATCGACCTGGCCAAACAGGCCGCGATCGACTCGCTCGGCCAGTTCGTGCCGCGGGACCAGGTCGGGCTGTGGCAGTTCTCGACCAAGCTCGACGGCGGCGAGCGCGACTACCAGGAGCTCGTCCCGGTCGGGCCGCTCGGCGCGCAGGGCAAGGAAACGCTGGCGATGCGGCTGAGCGGGCTGATCCCGCAGAACGGCACCGGGCTCTACGACTCGTCGCTGGCCGCCTACGAGTACATGAAGGCGCGGCTGGACCCGGCCGCGATCAACGCCGTCGTCGTGCTGACCGACGGCCGCAACGAGGACCCGGGCGGCGTGGACCTCGAGCACCTCCTGCCGCAGCTGAAGACGGAGGGCACCGGCGACAACGTCCGGCTGTTCACCATCGCCTACGGCTCGGACGCCGACCAGGACGTCCTGCGCCAGATCGCCGAATCGACCGAAGGCAGTGAGTACGACTCGTCCAAACCGGACTCGATCAACCAGGTGTTCACGTCCGTCATCTCGAACTTCTGAGAAGCTGCGCGCCATGCGTTTCGCACGAGAGCTCGCCGAACCGTGGGGAGTGGTGCTGGCCGCCGCCTCGGCGGGCATGGCCTGGGCGGTCCAGCTGCCGGTGGTCGCCGCGGTCGGAGTCGGGTTCGCGGTGCTCGCCGCGCGGGCCGGCGTCGCGGTCCTCAGCCGCGAGAAGGAGCCGGAGGAACGGCAAGCGCGGGTGCTGGACGTCGCGCCTGGCTCGGTCGAGGCAAGCTGGCTGCGCCGCGCCGAATCGGCGGCGGAGGGCTTCGTCTCGCTGAGCGACTCGCTCGAGTCGGGGCCGCTCGCCGAGCGCGTCGCCGATATGGAGCCGGTCGTGCGGGACACGCTGGAAACCCTGCGCCGGCTCGCCGGACGCGCGTCGGCGACGAGCAAGGCGCTGTCCCGCGTCGACCCGGAAGCCGTGGCCACCGAGCGGAAACGCCTGGAGCGCGCGCTCGCTTCGGCGCCCGAGGACGTCCGCGGTGACCTCGAACAGGCGCTGGCGTCGGTGCAGGCCCAGGCCGACGTCCACACGCGGCTCTCGGGCGCGCTGGCGAAGCTCTTGGCGCAGTTGCAGTCCGGCGCGCTGGGGCTGGACAGCCTGGTCGCGCGGGTGGCCGAGCTGACCGCGGCCACCACGGACCTCGCTGTCGACACCGGCGCCGTCCGCGAGCTCAGTGACCAGCTGGAGGGCATCCGCCGCGGCGTCGTCGAGACGGAGGAAGCGACCCGGCGGTCGCTGAGCTAGTCCAGGAAGCGGGCGACGCCGGTGACGGGGTAGCCCGGCACACCGACGCGGACCAGCCCGCCCTTCGGCATCCCGACGACCCACAGCTGCCCGGTGACGGCGATGTTGGCGGCCATCGACGGGTCGACCTTGGCGAGCCGGACGCCCACCTCCCGGCCGTCGGCCAGCTTGGTCCACCCACTGAGCCGGGCCAGCCCCCGCCGGTTCAGCCGGAGCGGGCCGTCCGGGACCAGCCGCAGCTCGGTCCAGTTGCCCGCGGTGAGCGGCTTGCCGTTGTCCGCCGCGGACTTGGCCACGAGGAGCGCGGTGAGGAACAGGACCGCCGCCAACGCCATCGGAAAGACCGCGTCGATCACGCGGCTGGCGGAGTCGAAGCGGAGCCATACCGAGAGCCCGGCGAAGACGAGGCAAAACCCGGCGTTGATCCACAGGACCTTCGAGAGGAACCGACGGTGCGCGCCGAGCACCGGGTCGTTCTGCGGGGAGACCGGTTCACGCGAGACCGGCGGCGCCGGGACCGCGCCGGGCGGCGGGACGTCGCGGACCCGGCCGCGCACGAGCGAGAGGTTGCCCGGCAACGTCGCGAACACACGGTCGCCGGTGCCGAGCAGCCAGACCCGGCGCTGGCCGGCCAGCTGCAGGCGCCACGCCAGCGGCAGCCGCAGGTGCAGCCAGCGGCCGTCCGGCAGCCGCACGCCGACCTTGCTCCCGGCCTCGACCAGGCCGTCCGGGTCGCAATCGAGCGGGTGGAAGGCGGTGCTCTTCACCCGTTTCGGCGGCACGTTCGTCGCGCAGTAGAGCCAGAAGGCCAGGTAGCAGCCGAAGAACGCGGTGACCCACACCGGAAGCGCGAGCCCCATGCCCAGGAGGAAAGTGCCGAGGCCGAGCAGGGTCATCACGACGCTCAGCACGATGTTGTTGGCGGCCCGCCTGCCCAGCTTGTCCTGGAACTCGCCGAAGATCGGCACCGCGCCCGACGGCGCCGCCGGGTCCGGCTCGAACACCCGCACCCGCTCGGAATCCTGCAGGATCCGCATGACCACCCCTGAAGCCGTTTTCCCTGGTCATCAGGTCTTCGACGAACGGCGTTCAAGCGTTACGCGCGATGCCCCGCTCAGCGGACGCCGAGCTGCAGCTGCCCGATCAGCGGGTAACCGGGCAGGCCGGCGGAGATCGGCTTGCCGGGCCGGAACGGGCCGATGGCCCAGAGCTGGCCCGTCACGGCGATGTTCGTGGCCAGCGCGGCGTCGATCCGGGCACGGAAGGTGTGGACGCTGTGGTCCGGCAGCGTCGCGTAGCCGGTCAGCGTCGCGATGCCCCCGGCGGTCACGAACAACGGCGCCGCGAGGTTCACCCGCAGTTCGAACCAGCCCGCGTCCGGCGGGAGCAGCTTGCGCTGCTTGAACCAGACCGTCACGAGCTGACCGGTGAGCAGGAGCATGACGAAGGCGAAGACGAACCCGGCGGTCATCCCGCCCACCGAGCGCAGATGGGACCGGATGGCCGAGTCGACACCCGCCCACAGCGCGATGGCCCCGATGGCCAGCGTCACGCCGGCGGGGATGAGGACCCGCCGGTCGACCGCCTTCAGATGGGCCAGCAGGACCGGGTCTTCGGCCGGCCGCAGCGGCACGCGCGGCGCCGGCGGCACCGGCTCCGAGCGCTCCGGCGGGGTGTCGCGAATCCGCGCGGTGGTGAGCCGGATGTTGCCGGGCACGAGCACGACCACCCGCCCGCGGGCGTCCGGGCCGAGCAGCCAGACCCGCCGGAGCCCGGCGATCAGCAGCCGGTTCGGCTCACCCAGGCGGCACACCAGCCAGCGGCCGTCGGGCAGCTGGAGAGCGACGCGCTTGCCCGCCGCCCGCATCCCGTCCGGTGCGATGTCGACCCGGGTGAACGGCGACTTCACGAGGCCGGCCATGCCGGTGGTCGCGACCAGCACACGGACGCTGACATAGACCATGACGGCGGGCCCGACGATCATCAGGGTCGCCAGCCCCGGCCCGATCGAGCCGGCCGTCGCGATCCCGATCGCCACGAGGATCCCGAAGCAGACCGCACTGAAGAAGTACTTCCCGCGCTTGGTCCGCGCCAGCAGCTGATCCAGGCCCGGCAGCTGGTCGGCCGGCATGCCCGGCTGCGGTTCCACCAGGCGGACACGGTCGAGCTGATCGTCCTGCTGCACGATGCTTCTCCCCAGGTGTGCTGATTAACCGCCCAATTGCATCACGTGACCGCGACCGCATCGGTTCGGCTTCCCCTGAGGCAAGTATTCAGGTTAGGCTCACCTAAGTAGGAGGTGAGCCCGTGACGACATCCATCCGCCGCCCGCCGGCGCCGAACCCCGCGGAACGCGCCAAGACGATCGCGACCCGCAACGGCCCGGCCACGCTCATGCCGACCTGCGAACGCAGCGAGCTGGGCACCGAGCGCGTCACGCCGGAGCTGCACCACGTGCACCCGAGCGGCAGCGTCAGCGTCCTGCTGCCCGACGAGCACGCGATGGTGCGCTCGGCGAAGCAGTCGCAGCGTGGCGAGCTGGCGGTGATGGTGGAGCTCGCCGACCAGGCCCCGGTCGACCTGCGCGAGCCGATCCGCGGGCTGCTCTGGATCACCGGCTGGCTGCGCCCGCTCAGCCGGGAGTCGGCGCGCGCCCGCGCGGTGTCGATCGCCGAGACCCGGCCGGACGAGCGGCTGCTCGACGTCGGGCACGGCGTCACGCTGCTGCGGCTGACCCCGGCGTCGCTCGTGCTCGCGGACGCCGAGGGCACGCACTCGCTGCGCCCGCACATGTTCAGCGCGGCGCCGCCGGACCCGTTCCACGACTACGAGGCCGAGTGGCTGCGGCACCTGGAGAACTCCCACTCCGACGTCGTCGAGCAGCTCGCCAAGCACCTGCCCGCAGACCTGCGCGACGGCCGGATCCGGCCGCTCGGGCTGGACCGGTTCGGGCTGCGGCTGCGGGTGGAGCTGGACACCGGCGACCACGACGTCCGGCTGGCGTTCTCGAAGTCGGTCGACAGCCCGCCGCAACTCGCGGTCGAGTTGCGGCGGCTGGTCGGGTGTCCGTTCCTGAAAGGCGCGTCAGGCTAGTTCGGCGGGGAAGCCGCCCTTCGCGATCGGTCCCCACCGGTCGATGGTCACGCGGATCAGGCTCTTGCCCTGCTTGCGCATGGCTTCGCGGTATTCGTCCCAGTCGGGGTGTTCGCCGGAGATGCTGCGGAAGTACTCGACCAGCGGCTCGACCGACTCGGGCAGGTCGAGCACCTCGGCGGTGCCGTCGAGCTGCACCCACGGGTCGTTCCACTCGTCGGAGAGGACGCACGCCGAGACCTTCGGGGTGCGCCGGATGTTCACGATCTTCGCGCGCTTCGGGTACGTCGCGATGACCAGGCGGCCCTCGGCGTCGACGCCGCAGGTGACCGGCGAGAGCTGCGGGCCGCCGTCGGCCTTGGTGGTGAGCAGGATCGCGCGGTGGCGGGTGGACAGGAACTCGACCAGCGCGGCGCGGTCGACGGATTCGTTGGTGGCGATGCTGCGAGGCATACCCCGAAGGTAGCGTGCGCACATGACGAGCACCGTCCGATCGTGGCTGGCCCCCGCGCGCCCGGAATTCCCCGACGTCGTCACGGACCCGGGCGAGCGGCGCGCGATCCGGCTCGAGCTGGTGATCGTCTTCGGGATCACGCTCGGCATGTCCGGGCTGCGCAGTCTGCTGTCCCTTGTGGACTCCCTGCTGCAGCCGGTGCCGCTGGCGCAGCAGCAGGCGCAGATCAACGTGCCGCTCGCGGTGGCGAGCCTGATCGACCTCCTGAAGCAGCTGCTGTACGCGGCGCAGCTGATCGGCTGGGGCGCACTCGGGCTGTATCTGCTGTGGCGCGCCGGGATCAAGGTTTCGCGGATCGGCCTCGACCGCCGCTCGCCCGGCAAGGACGCGCTGCTGACCGTCCTGCTGGCGGCGCTGATCGGGGTGCCGGGGATCGGACTGTACTTCCTGTCGTACCACCTGGGTTTCAGCCTCGCGGTGCAACCGTCCACTTTGGGCGATACGTGGTGGCGCCCGATCGCGCTGACGGCGTCGGCGTTCGGCAACGCCTTCGCCGAGGAAGCGCTCGTCATCGGCTACCTGCTGAGCAGGCTGCGGCAGCTCGGCGTCCGCGAGAACAGTTCGCTGGTCGGCGCGGCGGTGCTGCGCGGGTCGTATCACCTCTATCAGGGGTTCGGCGGGTTCGTCGGGAACTTCCTGATGGGGCTGGTCTTCGGGCGGCTCTGGCAGAAGACCAACCGGCTGTGGCCGCTGGTCGCCGCGCATACGTTGTTCGACGTGGTGTCGTTCGTCGGATACGCGCTGTTGAAGGGGCACGTTTCCTGGCTCCCCTGAGAAAACACAGCTCCGTTGAGGGCGGTGGCGGGGGCATGGATGGATAAGCTCGGGGCGTGATCGACGAAACGGCACCTCCCCGGGTGGACAGCGAAGTCGGACCCCTGCGCGCGGTGCTGCTGCACCGGCCCGGCAACGAGCTCAAAAGGCTGACGCCCCGCAACAACGACCAGCTCCTGTTCGACTCGATCCCGTGGGTCGACCGCGCCCAGGACGAGCACGACGCGTTCGCGGAGGTGCTGCGCGGACGTGGGGTCGAAGTCCTGCTGCTCGCCGACGCGCTGCGCACGGCGCTGGAGGACAACCGCGCCCACACGGCCGGGGTGCACGCGGCGGTCGACGACCGGCGGCTCGGCGGCGACCTCGCCGACTCCGTGCGCTCGCACCTCTCCGGCGTGGACGCGTCCGCGCTGGCCGAGGTGCTGATGGCCGGGATGACGTTCGAGGAACTGCCGACGTCCGAGGGCGCGTCGCTGGTGCGGATGATGAACCACCCGCACGACTTCGCGGTCGACCCGCTGCCGAACCTGCTCTTCACGCGCGACTCGTCGGCCTGGATCGCCGACCGCGTCGCGATCTCGTCGCTGACCATGCCCGCGCGCCGCCGCGAGACGGCGGTGCTGGACCTGATCTACGCCTACCACCCGCGGTTCCGGCACGCCGACCGCGCGTACGGCGCGCACTCGGCGCCGATCGAGGGCGGCGACGTGATGCTGCTGTCGCCGGGCGTGCTCGCCATCGGCGTCGGCGAGCGGACGACCGCGGCGGGCGCGGAGTCGCTGGCCCGTTCGGTGTTCGCCGACGGCATCGCGCACACCGTGCTGGCGGTGCCCATCGAGCAGTCCCGCGCCACGATGCACCTGGACACGGTGTGCACGATGGTCGACGCCGACGCAGTGGTGATGTACCCGCTGGCACGCGACTCGCTCACCGCGTTCACCCTGCGCCCGACCGGCGACGGCGGGGTGAAGGTGGCCGGCCCGGCGCCGTTCCTGACGGCCGCGGCCGAAGCGATGGACATCGACCGCCTGCGGGTGATCGACACCGGCCTCGACCCGGTCACCGCCGAACGTGAGCAATGGGACGACGGCAACAACACCCTCGCCCTCGCTCCCGGCGTCGTCGTCGGCTACGAGCGGAACGTCGAGACGAACGAACGGCTGGAGGCAGCGGGCATCGAGGTGCTGCCGATCACCGGCTCGGAGCTGGGCTCCGGCCGGGGCGGGCCGCGCTGCATGTCGTGCCCCATCCGCCGCGACCCGATCGCCTAGTAGTTCGGCGACGAGTTGAGGTAAGAGCGCGACTCGTCGCGCTCTTACCTCAACTCGACCTCCCGCAGCACCAGGAAGTCGATGACGAAGGCCGCGACCTCGCCGGCCGCGGTACGGCCGAGCCAGACCGGGTAGGACCCGTCACCCCAGCCGCTCTCGAAGGCGATCAGGTTCGCCCCTGACCCCGGATCGACCACCTCGGCCGCTCCCGCCGCCTCGTAGACGCGCTCGAACAACGCGCCCGGCATTTCCTCGACGATCGATTCGAGGCTTCCGGCCGCGGCGGCGTCGTAGAACGCCGCCATCCCGCCGTCGACCCCGACGCCGTAGAACTGCTCGTCGCCGAGCAGCCGGACGTCCTGCCTCGGCCGCAGCGCGGGCTCCCAGGTCAGCGCGGGTTCGTCCCGGATCACCAGCTTCGCCCCGGCGACCTGCTGGTGGTCTTCGGAGAGGACCGCCATCGACAGCCACACCTGATAGCCGCCCGGCGGAACCGTGGCCTCGAACGGCTCCTCCTTGCTCATCAGGAAGGCCGGATCGGCCGCCACGAGCCGACCGGTCGGCAGGACGAGCCGCCCGCCGTCGACAACCGCGACGGCGACGGCCTCGCCGTCCGGCCCCTCGCCGGACAGGCCGGGCCGGAACATGTCGTCGACGCCGACCGGGCGCAACGGTTCCGGCGCGCGCCACGGACGTTCGGCGGCCGGTGCGTCAACCGGCGCGACCCGCAGCCGGGTCGCGTCGATCCCGGCCAGGCCTGCCCAGTCACCGAACGCCGGCACGGCGCGAAACAGCGCGTCCGAATCGAAGCGGGGATAGTCCTGGAGCAGGCCTGCCCGCTCGCCGCCCCCGCGGAATCGAAGGCCCCGGCCGGAAACCTCGTACTGGACTTCTTCGTGCGGCGCGTCCTTGTCGAACTCGTCCTGCGCTTCCGAGTGATATTGCCACACCTCGGATTCGAGCAGGAACAAACGACCGTCCGCGAGCTCACGATAGCCACGCCGGGCCCGGCGGCGGCCGAGTTCGTCGAACTGCCACACGCCAAAGTAATGCGCACGTCTGCATACCTCGATCAGCACTGACGGCGTCGCGCTATCCGGCCGCGCGATCGCGACCGCGTACTCGGCGCCGGTCTCGTCCCGCTCGCGCGCGACCGCCTCCGGCAGGCCGCCCACCAGAGCTTTCTCCGCCGGATCCCAGCCTTCGCAGTAGCGGATCTCCACGTCCGTCACCCCGTCCTCCCCTGTTCGTCGGGTCCGGGCGGAGCGTAGCGGCGACCACCGACAGTTTCGGCGTCACGACACAAGTAAGCCTTCCCTAAATTGCCGTCGCGAATTAAGGGAAGGCTAACCGAAATAAGGTTCGTCTTTCTTTAGGAATGGTAACCTAATGGGGGGTAGATCACCACCGAAAAGTGGCACTGAATCACATCGTGACGTATATTCATCCTTATGGCCCTCAAGAAAGAACCGCGCTCGAAGTTCTACGAACTGCTGCAGGCGCAGATCCACAACGAGTTCAACGCCTCCCAGCAGTACATCGCCCTCGCGGTCTGGTTCGACGCCGAGGACCTGCCGCAGCTGGCGAAGCACTTCTACAAGCAGTCGGTCGAAGAGCGCAACCACGGGATGGCGCTCGTGCAGTTCATGCTGGATCGCGACCACCACGTGGAGATCCCGGGCACCGGAGAGGTCCGCAACGACTTCTCGAGCCCGGTCGAGCTCGTCGAGCTGGCGCTGAACCAGGAGAAGGAGGTCGCGGCGGACATCTCCGCGATGGCCAAGGCCGCCCGCGCCGAAGAGGACTACATCAGCGAGCAGTTCACGCAGTGGTTCCTCAAGGAGCAGGTCGAGGAGATCTCGCAGATGAACACGCTGCTGACCGTCCTCCAGCGCGCGAACGGCAACATGTTCGAGGTCGAGGCGCACCTGCACCGCGAGTCCGTCGGCAACAGCGGCGCGGACGCGAACATGCCGCCGGTGGCAGGCGGAGCGCTCTGACCCCACCCACCACGAACAGCGAAAACCCGGGCTCTCCCCCTGTGGACAGCCCGGGTTTTCGTCGTGCGCGCCGGCTCAGCCGACGCAGTCCTGGCTGGTGCTGTAGAGGGCGGTCTGGTTGACCACGCCCTTGGCATCCAGCGTGAAGTGGTACTCGGAGATGCTTCGCGCCGGGGCGACGACACTGCTGCCGGCCCCGTCCGTGGCACCGGGGTAGGCCGCCACGATGTCGTCCCTGGTCGAGCCGGCGCCGATCCCCTCCGGGGTGTGCGCGGCCGCCGCCGGGGTGACGATCACGAGGCCGTTGGCCGCGGAGATCGCCACGCTGGCCGCGGCGGGGAGTCCGCCGCCCGTGACGTCGTAAAGGTTGCAGGTGGCGCCGCTCTGCTTGCTCGTGAGCGTGACACCCTGCGCGGCGACCTCGGCTTCGGTCATGCCCAGCTTCAAGGTGCCGAACCCGTCGGCGGCGAGCAGCGGCCCGGTGGTGACCGGCGACTTTTCGGCGGTGGACGGGTGCGCGGTCGACTTCGGGGGCTTGATCCCGCTGGTGGGAGGCTGCGAGTCCAGCTGCCCGGTGTTGGCAGGCGCCGAGCCCACTGGGGGCTGCGAGGCGCCGGGCGTCAGGTTGTCCGGTGGCCGCACGCTCAGCTCCGGCGGCCCGCCGGACATCACCGCGACGCTTTCCTGGCTCTGGATCTTGAACACGGCCAGCCCGCCCGAGACGACGAGCGCGGCCGCGACGACACTGGTGGTGGCCGCCATGCTGCGGCGGCGACGCCGGCGGCGCTGAGCGCCTTCGACGATCGACTTCGTGGCGTCGAGGGGTGGCGGCAAGTCCAGCCGCTCATCGGCGAACAGCGCACGCAGCTGCTGCTCCAGTTTCTCTTCCGAGATGTTCAACTCGCTTCACTCCCTTCGCCCTCGCGGTCGGTCAAGGTCAGTTTCGTTCTCAGCGACGCGATCGCCTTGCTCGCCTGGCTCTTCACGGTGCCCTGGGTGACGCCCAGCGCACTCGCGATTTCGGCCTCGGACAGACACTCGTAATAGCGGAGCACCATGACCGCGCGTTGCCGCGGCGGCAGGGTCCGCAGCGCGCGCCACAGGGGCTCGTGCTCGAACGGGTCGGCCTGGACGTGCGGGCTGGTGTCCGGCAGGTCGGCCACCAGGCTTTCGCGCCGCGTGCGTCTCCAACGGCTGACGTGCGCGTTCGCCATCGAACGGCGCACGTAGGCCAGCGGGTCCCCGGTCTTCTCCTGGACGTAGGACCAGCGCGAACCGATCTTCTCCAGGACGGTCTGCACCAGGTCCGCCGCGTCGTGCGGGTTGCCGGTGAGCGCGTGTCCGTACCGGAGCAGGCCCGGCAGGGTGGCCTGCACGAAATCGCCGAAGTCGGCGAACTCGCCCGGCACGCTCGCGGTTCTCCCTCGGACTGGACCGGCGACCCACGAGTCTCCCCCGGTGAAGACGGGTGCCGCAGCGGTCACCGTATCGCCTCCAGTCCGGGTCGGGTAGTCGGTAGCCGGTTGGCCGTCCTCCCCAACACGCATCACAGCCCCCTCAGGTTGTCCGCGTCCCCAGATAGTTTTCAAGACGCCTGGACGGGTGCTGCGTTGCACCCGTCATCGGCGCGCAAGTGACTCCGGCAGGCTGAAGTCACCATCAAGCTGAGCAGGGAATTCATGCACTCCGACGACGGCAGCGCGCGGAATCGGCCCGTACACGTGCGGAAACCGGACGCCGGCCGGGTGCGGCGGGACGCCGTCCTCCCAGCGGACCTCGGCGCCGACCTTGGCCGGGTCGATCTCGAGCAGCAGCAGGTCGGTCCGGCCCCGGTAGAGCGCGTTGGCGGGCAGGTGCGCGGTCCCGGGATCGGAACAGTGGATGAACCCGACGTCGTCGAGTGACGGCGCGCGGTACTCCTCGGTCGCCCCGGCCCATTCGGCCGCCCCGCAGATGTGGAGTATCACCGGACGATCGTCCCACTCGTCCAGACCACCGGCGGTGTCTCGTGCGCCACACAAAAATCGCAGATTGAACGCTCAACAGCGCTGGATTTCCACCCCTGGCGTTCCTTGGTCGCGGAGGGTGAGCTCAGGAGGTGCCGAACGTCGTGAAGGCCACCTCGAGGGACTTGTATTCCCTCAAAGTGGCCTTCACGGACTTCGGTCAGCGCAGGGTGAGCTGGCGGCCGATGAGGCCGTCGCGGGCGCGGCGCTCCGCGGCCGACAGGGGTTCGGCGTCCAGGGACTTCAGCGCCGTGTCGAGGCGGGCGCCGAGCGCGTCCTTGGCTTCGGCCCACTCGCGGGCGTGGGCCTCGGGGTCGAGGTCCCAGACCGGGACCAGCAGGCCGTGCGCGCGGAACGAGCCCGCGTAGCGCGAGCCCTCGCCGAGGCCGATCTCGCCGGCGGCCGAGAGGCGCGCGAGCGCCTGCAGCAGCAGATTCTCCGGCTCGGGCCGGACCCAGCGCAGGTGCGCCTTCTCGCCGGCGAGCACCCAGTAGGCACCGCCGCCGAGCCGCTCGGTCGGCATGATCGCCGCGTTCGCGCGCTCCAGGGAGACCGCCACGTCGCCGGTCGGCGTCCGCGTCCTCGGGCAGCCACCAGGCGAAGTCGCTGTGCAGCGTGACGTCGAGTTCGGCGCCGGGTGCCAGCAGGTCCTGCAGGCGGGCGTGCTCGTCGGCCGAAGGCGGGGTGGTGGTGTCGGGCACCGAAAGCACGGCGCCTTCCTTGGCCTCCAGCACCCACTTCAGCGAGCGGCCGAGGTCGCGGCTGATGTCGGACGAGCGGGTCTGCACCTGCAGGCCGAGGTAGCGCTCACCGTCCGAGCGCACGAACGCGGCGGCGGCCATCGGCAGCACCGTGCCCAGCGTGACCTCGCCGCCGTCGGCGAGCGTCAGCTTCGCCGTCGCGGACGGCACGAACTCCCGCAGTGCGATGAGCTCCGGTTCGGCGGCCAGCCCCTCGAACGGCTGCCCGACGAAGACGTCGCGCACCTTCGGGGGGCGGTCCTGCTTAGGACCCTTCTTACGCGCGCCCTTGCCCATGGCAACCTCCTCAAGCTGGGAGTGTGACGCTATCGAAGGGTTACGCTCGCGACGTGTTCGACCCCCGCGATCCCGCTTTCCTGGCAGACCCGTATCCGGCCTTCGCCGCGCTCCGCGAGCAGGGCGAGGTCCATCACCACGACGGCCTCGGCCTCGCCGTCACGGTTTCGCACGCCGCTTCCGCCGCGGTGCTGCGGCATCGCGGGCTCGGCCGGATCTGGCAGGACGCCCAGCCGCTCGAACGTTTCGCCTCGTTCAACCTCCTTCACCGCAACTCGCTGCTCGAGAACGAACCGCCCGCGCACACCCGGCTCCGCCGGCTGATCGCGGGCGCTTTCGGCCGCGGGCACGTCCAGCGCCTGCAGCCGATGGTGCGCCGCCCTCGCCACCGGCATGGTCGACGAGCTCGCCGGCAAGATCGCCGCCGACGGCAGCGCCGACCTCCTCGAGCACCTCGCCCAGCCGCTGCCGGTCGCCGTCATAGCCGAGCTGCTGGGCGTGCCGGTGACGGATGGCCCGCGACTCGTGGTTTTGAGCAACGCCATCGTCAAGATGTACGAGTACGGCCTCGCCGAGGACGGCCGCGACACCGCCGAGCTGGCCGCCGCCGAGTTCGTCGGCTACGTCCGCGAAGTGGCCGAAGCGCGCGCTGCTTCGCCGGGCGACGACATCATCAGCGACCTCCTGCGCAGCGAGCTGACGCCTGACGAGCTGGTCGCGACGGCCGTCCTGCTGCTCATGGCCGGGCACGAGGCCACCGTCAACGTCATCGGCAACGGCGTCGCCGCGCTACTGACTCATCGTGCTCAATGGGAGCGTCTCCTTTCCGAGCCGGAGCTCCTGGATTCCGCGGTGGAAGAGCTGATCCGCTTCGACGCGCCGCTCCAGCTCTTCGAGCGGACCGCGACCGAGGACGTCGAGATCGCCGGGTATCCGGTGCGCCGCGGGCAGAAGATCGGCGCGCTCCTCGGCGCCGCGGCGCGGGACCCGAAGGTGTTCGACGAGCCGGACCGGCTCGACATCGGCCGGACGCCGAACGCCCATCTCGGGTTCGGCATGGGCATCCACTACTGCATCGGCGCTCCCCTCGCCCGCGTCGAGATCGCCGCCGCCCTCACCGCGCTCACGACGAAGCTGCCCGGCCTCCGGCTCGCCGCGCCGCCCCCACGGCGGCCGGAGTTCGTGATCCGCGGGCTGCGGGAGCTGCGCGTCACGGCGTGACTCCCGCGAACAGGTCGCTCTCGATCTCGGTGACGCCCGCGGGCCGGACGAGGTGGTAGTCCTCGAACGGCCAGACTTCGCGCTCGATTTCCCTTGAGTGCGCGAAGAACGGCCCGGCCGGATCCACCTGCGTGGCGTGCGCCAGCAGCGCCTTGTCCCGCGTCGCGAAGTACTCCTCACAGCGGATCTTCGTGGTGACGGTGAGCAGATCCTCCGCCGGGAGCTCCTCGAGCACCGGACCCATCTGGGAGACGAGCCCGGCGGCGAGCGTGGCGTCGTGCAGGGCCTGGAACCACGATCGGCTCAGCACGGCCTGGTAGTACAGCTTTTGCGGTTGCCACGGCTCGCCTCGCCCGAGGTAGCGCGTGGCGTCGCCTGCCGCGTCGAAGGCTTCGACGGTCACCTCGTGCGTGCGGATGTGGTCGGGATGCGGGTAACCGCCCGTCTCGTCGTAGGTGATCACGACGTGCGGCCGGAACTCACGGATGAGCTCGACCAGCGGCGCCGCGGCCTCCTCCAGCGGCAGGTCCGCGAAGCTGCCCTCCGGCGGTGGCATGTTCAGGCCGGAGTCCGTCATGCCGAGAAAGCGTTGCCGCACCCCGAGAATCCCGGCCGCCTCGGCCATCTCCTTGCGGCGGATGGCAGGGAGTTCGGCCCAGATCTCGGGTTTGTCGAGCGCCGGATTGAGGACGTCGCCGCGCTCGCCACCGGTGCAGGTGGCGACGAGGACGTCGACCCCCTCGGCGGCGTAGCGGGCCAGAGTCGCGGCTCCCTTGCTGGATTCGTCGTCGGGGTGGGCGTGCACGGTCATCAAGCGCAGGGTCATGACCTGGTTCCTTTCGGGAAGAAGAGGGCGGGCACGAGGCTCAGCGCGGAGACCCCGAGCGCCCAGGCGAACGTGGTGCCGAACGCGGCGGGAGCATCGCCCCCGGCGAGTTCGGCGTGCAGAACCGCGACGAGCAACGCGGTGCCCAGCGAGCCGCCGACGCGGTTGACGACGTTGACCGCGCTCGCCGCGGCGGGAATCCGCGCCTTCGCCAAGGTGCGGTAGAGCGTCGTCATGCCCGGCGTCGTCGCGGCACCGAGCCCGGCGCCGCGGACCAGCAGGGACAGCGTCAGCAGCGCCGGATCCGGATGTGCCCCGAGCTGGGTGAACGCGACCGTCCCGAGCAGCGAAAGCCCGATCCCGGCCAGCATCATCCGGCGCGCGCCGAACCTCTCGAGCAGGCGACCGCCCGCCAGCATGACCACCGCCGAGCCGAGCGCCTGCGGCGCCAGCAGCAGCCCGGCCCGCAACGCGCTGCGTGCTCGACCTGTTGGTAGTAAAGGGGAAGCAGCAGCATCGAGCTGTACAGCGAGGCACCAAGCAGGAACGAACTCGCGCCGGCGACCGCGAAACCCCGGTCGGCGAACAACTTCAGGTCCAGCAGCGGGGCTGTTTCCCGCAGCGCGTGGACGCCGTAGCCGACCAGCAGAGCGACTCCGGTGGCAGTGATCCAGCCGTCGCCCTCGCTCAAGCCGTAGACGAAGGCGCCGAGGCCGGGCGAGAGCAACAGCAGCCCTCGCACGTCCAACGGCACTTTCGCGCCGGTCGGCTCGGGCGCCGGGAGCAGCCGCCGCGCCAGGACGAACGTGGCCACGCCCAGCGGGACGACGCCGAAGAACATCCAGCGCCAGCCCAGATCCGCGACCAGTGCGCCGCCCAGCATCGGGCCGAGCACCGGCGCGACCGTCGCGGGCAGCGTGATCACGCCGATCATCCGGCCCAGCGCGGGACCCGCGGCCCGCGCGAAGATCGCCTGCCCGACCGGCTGCATCAGCCCGCCCCCGAGGCCGTGCAGCACGCGGAACGCGATCAGCGCCGGCGCCGACCAGGCGAAGCCGCAGAGCAGCGTGCCCGCGGTGAACAGGGCCACCGCGGCCAGCCAGACCGCGCGGCCGCCGAAGCGCTCGGTCAGCCAGCCGGCCAGCGGGATCGCCATCGACGCCGCCAGCAGGTACGCGCTCGCGACCCACTGCACCGTCGTCAACGGACTGTCCAGGTCACGGGCGATCGAGTCGATCCCGACAGTCACGATCGTCGCGTCCAGGATCGACAGCACCGCGCCCATGATCAGCACGCCGCCGAGGCGCCAGAGCCCGGTGTCGGTTTGCGTCTTCATCCTCACCCCATCGTTAGGTTCGACCTGATATTAGGTCGGACCCAGTCATTGGGTCAAGCCCAAACTTGGGTCGGACCCAGTAGACTGAGGCGATGAGCGAGGGACTGCGGTCTCAGAAGAAGCAGGAGACGCGGCGGACCATCTCCGATGTGGCCACGCGGCTGTTCATCCGCGAGGGCTTCGAGGACGTGACGATCGCGGACATCGCGGTGGCCGCGCGGGTGGCCAAGATGACCGTGACCAACCACTTCCCACGCAAGGAGGACCTGGTCTTCGACGCGCGCGCGGAGTTCGTCGCCTGGCCTGCGTCGGAGATCGGGGAGAGCCTGCTGGCCGACGTCCGCGCTGCCTACTTCGCCGCGCTGGAGCAGCGGCATGCCCTGCTCGGCTTCTCGGGGCGGGCGTTCGTCCGGATGATCAAGGAGAGCCCGACGCTCGTGGCGGCGCTGCGGGAACTGCATCGCGAGCGCGAGCAAGTACTTCTGGACGTGCTGATTTCGCGTCGGCCGAGCGACAATCTCGGTCCTCAGCTGGCGGCGGCGCATCTCGGCGTCGTGCTGCGGGTGTTGTTCACCGAGGTCTTCGAGCAGACCGCCGAGGGTGTCGAGGCCGACGACATCGTGCGTGAGGTGAAAGCGGCGGCGATCGTCGCCTTCGAGCAGCTGGAGCCGATCCTCGGGACGTACTAGCGGGCCGCGCCCCAGCCCTCGCAAGGCAGGTCAGAGCCAACGATCGCCCGATTACCTGGAGCGGTGTCCTCGGCGCCGGCAGACCACACGGCCTCAGCCGTCCCCATCGACCACACCTGTAACAGTCGTGAGCGTTTAGAGGGGTTCTAACCCTCCTAACCACTCACGACCTACCCGCTAGCGGGCCGCGCCTGCCGGGCGGGCCGGGCGGAGCTCGGGGTCCGGGGCGCCTTCGACCTTGAGGACCCGCAGGGCGCGCAGGCTCTTCACCGGGATCGGCATGAGCAGCGCCGAGAACCGCCGCACCAGCACCGCCGTGAGCACCGCCAGCGCGGCCGCGGACAGGTCCGTCAGCGCGCCCAGGATGACGCTGTCGGCCATCGCCTGGACGCCGTCGCGGAAACGCCAGGCCACCGTGAAGCCCAGCAGGATCCAGTTCACCACCCACGCGGCCCACCAGTACAACACCGGGCGGGACGGCTTCGGGCGCTCGTCGCGGGCGCGGCGCAGCACCGCGTGTTCCAGCTCGCCCGCCACCGACAGCGAAAGCGGCAGGTTCGCCACCGGCACCAGCAGACCGACCAGGACCTGCCACACCGGGCGCGGCGGGTCGTCGCCCACGGCGTCCGCCGCCGCGAGGCGGGCCACCAGCACCCACCAGACGGTCAGGACAGCGGGCAGCAGCGCGAGGATCGAGGTCAGCAGGCCCGCGGTGACGACGAAGGCGTCCGAGAAGGCCACCACCGAAGTGTTCAGCGCCGACTCACGGCTCTGGAGCAGCAAGACGTAGCGCCAGATCTCCGCACCCGCGGCGACCGTCGCCAGCGTGGCGAACGCCCCCAGCACGCCGACCACGCTCTGGGAGAGCACCGGCAGCCGGTCGATCGGGCGGATCTCGCCGGACGCCGTGCCTGGCACGGCCGTCGGGCGGCGCCAGACCAGGTTCGGGAAACCCCACCGCGGGGGCACCGGGTAGGACGGCGGCCCGGTGTAGCGCTCGTGGACCACCGCGCGGCGGCGTGGCCAGGCGCCCGGCGGCGGGGTCGCGACCCAGCGCAGCCGGTGGACCGGTCGGGGCAACGGGCGCCGCTGCGGGTACGCGTAGCCCTGGGGCGGGTACGGGCCGGCCGGCCGGTACCCCGGCGGGGGGTACGGCTGTGGTGCCGACGGCGGCTGGCCCGGGTGCATCGGGCTAGATCACTTCGGGTTCGATGCCGGGGAGCTCGCTGACCATCGGGCGGCCTTCGCGCTGCCAGGAACCCATGCCACCGGCGACGTTCACCGCGTCCCAGCCGCTGTTGTTCAGCCACGCCGTCGCGCGGGCGGAGCGGCCCCCGCTGCGGCAGATCACGTGGATCGGCTGGTCGTCGGGCAGGTTCTCGAGCTCGCCGACGCGGGCCGGGAGCTCACCCATCGGGATGTGCACCGCGGCTGGCGCGTGCCCGGCGGCCCATTCGTCGTCCTCGCGGATGTCGAGCAGCACGAGGCCGTCCTTGGGCAGGTCACGGACCTCGGCGGTCGGCAGTTCAGGGCTCACCACGATCTCCATGCTGCCATGCGCACCCGTTGCGCGCGTGTGAGGAGCCACCCAGGCTCACTGGACGACGGCCCTCTCCGAGCCCGCTCCGGTCAGCGAGCGGACCTCCATCTCGGCGTACTTGGCGGGGTTGCGCTCCTTCGAGAGCATCGTGCCCAGCCAGCCGAGCAGGAACGCGACCGGGATCGACACGACACCGGGGTTGTCCAGCGGGAACCAGTGGAAGTCGACGCCCTGGAGCATCGACGCACTCTTGTGCGTCTTCGGATCGACCGGTTTCCCGGACACCGCAGGCGAAAACACGATCAGCACGATCGTCACCAGCAGCCCGCCGTAGATCGACCACAGCGCGCCCTGGGTGTTGAACCGCTTCCAGAACAGCGAATACAGGATCGTCGGCAGGTTCGCCGACGCCGCCACCGCGAACGCGAGCGCCACCAGGAACGCCACGTTCTGGCTCTTCGCCAGGATCCCGCCCGCGATCGCGAGCGCGCCCACCACCAGGGCGGTGACCCGCGCGACCCGGACCTCCGAACCGGGGGTGACCTCGCCCTTCTTGATCACGTTGGCGTAGATGTCGTGGGCGAACGACGCCGAAGCCGTGATGGTCAGGCCGGCCACCACCGCCAGGATCGTCGCGAACGCCACCGCCGAGATGAACCCGAGCAGCACCGGGCCGCCGAGTTCGAGCGCCAGCAGCGGCGCCGCGGAGTTCGTCGTGCCGGGTGCCTTGGCGATCTTGTCCGCGCCGACGAGCGCGCCGGCGCCGTAGCCCAGCACCAGCGTGAGCAGGTAGAAGACGCCGATCAGGATGATGGCCCAGACCACCGAGCGCCGGGCGTCACGCGCGGTCGGCACCGTGTAGAAGCGCATCAGGACGTGCGGCAGGCCCGCCGTGCCGAGCACCAGCGCGATGGCGAGGGACAGGAAGTCGAGCTTCGTCGTGCCGTTCTTGCCGTACTGCTTACCCGGCGCCAGCACCGCGTCGCCGCCCTTGTCCACCGCCGCCTGGAACAGCTGTGAAAGGTTGAAGCCGTACTTGCCGAGCACCCAGACGGTCATCGCGAACGCGCCGATGATGAGCAGCACGGCCTTGATGATCTGCACCCACGTCGTGCCCTTCATGCCACCGATCAGCACGTACAGGATCATGATCACGCCGACCACGGCGATCACCAGATCCTGGCCGAGCTCACCGGAGATGCCGAGCAGCAGGTTGACCAGCGTGCCCGCGCCCGCCATCTGCGCGAGGAGATAGAAGAAGGAAACGGCCAGCGTGGACAACGCCGCGGCCGCGCGGACCGGGCGCTGTTTCATCCGGAACGCCAGGACGTCGCCCATGGTGAACCGGCCGGTGTTGCGCAGCAGTTCCGCCACCAGCAGCAGCGCGACCAGCCACGCCACCAGGAATCCGACCGAATAAAGGAATCCGTCGTAGCCGTTGACCGCGATCGCGCCCGCGATACCGAGGAACGACGCCGCCGACAAATAGTCGCCCGCGAGCGCGATTCCGTTCTGCGGCCCGGTGAACGCGCGCCCGGCGGCGTAGTAGTCGGCCGTCGTGCGGGTACTGCGGCTGGCCCGGAAAACGATCACCAGGGTGATCAGCACGAAGACGAGGAAAATGCTGATATTGAGTGCGGAGTTGCTGCCTTCGACACCCGCGGCGAGGTTCATCGGGTGGGCTCCCCTTCGATTTCGGCGCGGATCTCGTCGGCCGCCGGGTCGAGCTTCCGGTTGGCGTAGCGCACATACAGCCCGGTGATCACGAACGTCGAAACGAACTGCAGGAGGCCGAACACCAGGCCCACGGTGATGTTGCCGAAGAGCTTGGCGCCCATGAACCCGCCGGCGTAGTCGGCGAGCAGGACGTAGAGCAGGTACCAGATCAGGAACAACGCGGTCATCGGGAACACGAACAGCCGCAGCCGGCGACGCAGCCCGGCGAATTCGGGACTCGCCTGGATCTGCTCCCAGTCGGCCTGCGCGCGGCCGCCACCGACGTCGGGCTCGGTGCTGCTCACAGCGGATCGCCACCTTCCCGTTCTCGTACTGGCCGTACTGCTAAGAAAAGGGACCGTAAAGAGTTCCCGGCCCGGTTGGTAAGCCCCCAATCGGGCGCTTGACCGAAAGTAGAAAACCACCGAGGGAATGAGTCCGCGATGTCCGAATAGCACAGCCAAACTCACCTGATCGGGTACAGATTTCCTGACCCCATGTGAGCGAATTACTTGCGATGCCGTCCGCGTGCCGCAATCCGCGCCTTTTCGTCGGCCTGGCCGAACCGGGCCACGGCGCGGTCGCGCATGAAACCGAGCGGATCGGGCGCGTGCAGGCGCAGCATGATGTCGTGGACGTGATCCGGGCGCCCATAGCCGGTCACGCGGCTGACCAGATACGTCGTCAGGAACGCGGCGGGCACGGTGATCAGCGCGGGCTGGTTGGTGAACCACGGCGCCCAGCCGCCGGTGTAGCCGCTCACGACGTTGACCACCAGTGCCGCCAGCACGAGCCCGCCGCCGACCATCATCCCCGCCAGCGCGCCCGGCCAGCTCAGCTTGCGCCACCAGATGCCGAGCACGAGCAGCGGGCAGAACGTCGACGCGGCGAGCGCGAACGTCAGCCCGATCGACAGCGAAATGTCTTCGGGCCGCAGGGAAACCGCGAGCGCGATCGGGGCGAGGGCGACCAGCCCGGTCGCCACCCGGAAGTCCCGGACGCGGCCGGGCAGCAGGTCGGTCGAGACCACGCCGGCGACGCTCACGAGCAGGCCGGAGGTGCTGGACAGGAACGCGGCGAACGCACCGGCCGCGACGACCGCGGCGAGGATCTGCCCGGCCGCGCCGGGCAGAACCGCCGAGGGCAACTTCAGGATCGCCGCGTCCGTCTTGCCGGTGACCAGCAGTTCCGGCACGTACATCCGGGACAGCGCGCCGAGCAGCGTCGGGAACAGGTAGAACAGGCCGAGCAGCAACAGGACGTGCACCGTGGTGCGGCGCGCGGCCTTGCCGTCGGGGTTGGTGTAGAAGCGGACCAGCACGTGCGGCAGGCCCATCGTGCCGAGGAACGTCGCGAAGATCAGCGAGTACGTCTGCAGCAGGTCGGTGAGGCTGCCCGAGCCCGGGTGCAGCCAGTCGGAGTTCTCCAGGACCGAGTCGCTGACCACCGGCACCGGCGTGCCCGCGAGGAACTTCAGCTTCGTGCCCTCGGCCACCGTGTGCGGGGCCGCCGGGGTCCAGTGGGTCGGGCCGGCGGCCGGGCCGTTGTCGGTCATGCCGTAGGCCCACAGGTAGGTGTCCGAGGTGACCCGCAGGGTGACGTCGGTCTGCACGGTCACCGTGGTGTCCGTGACGAACGCCGGCGGCGCGGGCGCGCCCAGCGAGCGGTAGCCGCCCGGGCTGCCGCCGGCGAAGAACACCATGCACAGCACGAAAGCCGGGGCCGCGATGGCGAACAGCTTGAGCCAGTACTGGAAGGCCTGGACGACAGTGATCGCGCGCATCCCGCCGGCGATCACGTTGAAGGCGACCAAAACCATCACCACGGCCGCGCCGGCCCACGCGGGCACCGGGAGGATCGTCGCCAGGGTGAGCCCAGCGCCCTGCAGCTGCGGAACCATGTACAGCACGCCGATGAACACGACGAACGCCGTCGCGAAGCGGCGAAGCGCCTTCGAACCCAGACGCGCCTCGAGGAAGTCCGGCAGCGTGTACGCGCCGGAGCGCCGAAGCGGCGCCGCGACGAACAACATCAGCGCGAGGTAGCCCGCGGTGAAGCCGATCGGGAACCACAGCGCGTCGGCGCCGTCCTTGAGCACGATCCCGGCGATGCCGAGGAACGACGCCGCGGACAGGTACTCACCGGAGATCGCGGCGGCGTTGCGGCGGGAGCGGACGGTGCGGCGCGCGACCAGGAAGTCGTGGGTGCTCGTGGCCGAACGCGAGGATCGGTGACCGAGATAGAACGTCACCACGGCGACCAGCACTATGCCGGCCAGCGCCCACGGATTCAGCTGCACGGAGGCATCCTCGCACGACGTGCCGGAGAACTAGTTTTCGATCATGTCCACGAAGTCGCGTTCGTGCCGTTCGGCCAGCCTGTTGTACCAAAGCCCGACGCCGAACAGGAACGGGAACGGCAGCACGCCGAGGATCAGCCACGGGATCGGGATGCCCACCAGGGTGAGCCGCGAGAACCCGGGCAGCAGGTAGAACAGCACCGGCAGCGAGCAGAACACCACGACGACCAGCAGCGAGAGCAGGACCGCGGTCCTCAGCTGCACCTTCACCAGGTCCTTGACCAGCAATTTTCCCCAGCTGGTCTGCTCTTCCAGCTCGACGCGGGCGCGCAGCGAGCTCGACGCGCGCTTCGGGTCGGCGAGGACCACCCGCGTCCGCTTCGGCTTGGCGTGGTGCTCGGGCTCAGGGGGCGCCGGCTCCTCGGGACCGGGCGGGACCGACTCGACGACGGCTTGTTCGCTCGGCTGGGGCAGCTGCCGTTTCTTGCCGAGAGTGGGATCCGGCTCGCGGACGCCGTTGGCCCGGCGCAGGTAGTAGTCCTCGGTCATGGCCGGCCCCGGGTCAGCCGTTCCGGCCCGAACCGACCAGCCGGTCCTTCAGCGCCCGGGTGTGCCGCCTGCTGACCGGCAGCACCTTCTCCTCGTTGCCGATCACCACCTGGTAGCCGCCCTGGCCCATGCGCAGCTCGGTGATCAGCGGGAGCGCGACCAGGAACGACCGGTGGATGCGGACGAAACCCGCCTTCTCCCAACGCTCTTCGAGCTGCGCGAGCGGGATCCGGACGAGGTGGCTGCCTTCGGTGGTGAACAGGCGGGCGTAGTCGCCCTGCGCCTCGACCCAGCGGACGGACGACCGCGGGATGAGCTTCGTGGTGCCGGCCAGCTCGACCGGGATGACCTCGTCGTCGTTCTTCACCGGCTCGCCCGGCCGCGCACCCGGCGTCGGCGCGGCGGCCGCGGCCAGCTTCTCGATCACGCGCGTGATGGCCCGGTCGAGGCGATCCTGCTGGTACGGCTTGAGCACGTAGTCCAGCGCGCCGAGGTCGAAGGCGTTGACCGCCTCTTCGGCGTGACCGGTGACGAAGACCAGCGCGGGCGACGGCCGCAACGCGGCGAACACCCGGGACATCTCCATCCCGGACAGCCCGGGCATGTCGATGTCGGCGAAGACCGCGTCCACGATGGGGAGCCCGCGGTCCTTGCGGTCACGCAGGCGCGGGTCGTCGGTGGACAGCAGGCGCAACGCCTCGGACGCGTCGATCGCCGGGAAGACCATCGCCACGTGCGGGCTGTTGCGCAGGCAGTGGACGAGTTCGTCAAGCCCTCTCGGCTCATCGTCCACGGCCAGGACGATGAGCTTCCGGGTGTCATCGTGAGCACTCACAGTGAAACGCATCCTGCCCATTGCCGAGTGCAATGTCCAGCCCCCGTCCGCCTGAAGTGGGCAGACTCGTGACCGGCGAGCCGGTCGGTGGCGTCGCCGGCCACGAGTCCGTCATTCAGAGCACGAAGGCGCACCACCTGAGGTTCACGAAACCGGGCTCGTGAGTGGCAAAGCCGGTTCTAACCGGCCGCAACACTCACGAGTCTTTGTCAGAGGCCGAAGCGGGACCAGGCCGCCTTCTGCGACACCGCCTCCAGCATCGCCGCCGCGGGTGCGCCGATGCCGAGCCGGGCCAGCAGCGGGCGTTTCGGCTCGGCGATCGAGATCTCGGCGCCCGGGAAGCGTTCGGTGACGATCTGGCGGAGGCTGCCGAGGCCGTCGATCAGCCCCAGTTCGACGGCTTTCGCGCCCAGCCAGACGTCGCCGGTGAACAGGTTCTCGTCTTCGGTGAGCCGCTTGCCGCGGCGCTCCTTGACCCAGCCGACGAACAGCTCGTGGAGCTGGGCGTGCATCTTCTTCAGCCACTCGACGTCCTCGGGCTTCTCCGGGCTGAACGGGTCGAGCCGCGACTTGTTCGCGCCCGCCGTGTGCAGCCGCCGCTCGATGCCGAAGCGCTCGAGCAGGCCGGTGAAGCCGAAGCCGCCGCTGATCACGCCGATCGAGCCGACCATGGACGTCCGGTGCGCGTAGATCTCGTCCGCCGCGCAGGCCAGCCAGTACCCGCCGGACGCGGCGACGTCCTCGCAGAACGCCAGCACCGGCACCTTCTTCTCGTCGGCCAGCTGACGGATCCGCTCGGCCACCAGGCCGGACTGCGTCGGCGCGCCGCCGGGCGAGTTGATCAGCAACGCGACCGCCTTGAGCCGGTCGTGGCCGAAGGCCCTGGTCAGCGCCGATTCGACGGCGGCGAGGTTGATCGCGCCCCGGCCCAGCGGCGACGGCGAGGGCGTGATCACCCCGTGCAGCTTGACCACGGCCACGACGTCCTTGCGCTCGACCCGGTCGGCGAGCACCGGAATCCGCGAAGCCAGCTTGTCGGTAACGCTCATCCACCCAGGCTAGCGGGACTCAGCCCATGGGGAGGATGCCCCGGCGCGACCCGTTCACGCCGTTCACCTCGGACCCGTTGAGCTGCCCCGGCACGGCCTGGGCCGGGACGTCCGCCTCGGCGTCGGCGCTGTAGTCGGGGAGGTTCGGCCGGACGCCCGGGACGAACTTGGGCACCCGCAGCGTCACCTTCATTCCCGCGCCGGGCGCGGTCTCGACCATCACCGCGTAGTCGCCGCCGAACACCTGCTGCATGCGCTGGTTGATGTTGCCGAGGCCGACGTGCGCACCGGTGCGGTGGGCACTGCGCAGGTCGTTGAGCCGCTTCGGGTCCATGCCGATGCCGTCGTCCTCGACGCTGATCAGCGCCTCGGAGCCGTGGTCCTGCGCGATCACCGTGACGCAGCCGCCGCTGGGCTTGCTGGCCAGCCCGTGCTTGACCGCGTTCTCCACCAGTGGCTGGATGATCAGGAATGGCACCACGACCGACAGGACCTCGGGCGCGATCTTCATCCGCACTTCGAGACGCCCGCCGAAGCGCGCGTTCTCGATCGTCAGGTAGCGGTCGATGTTGCGAAGCTCTTCCGCGAGCGAAGTGAACATGCCCGACGTACGGAACGAGTAGCGCGTGAAGTCGGCGAAGTCCTGAAGCAGCTCTCGCGCTTCCTCCGGGTCCGTCCGGATCAGCGCGGAGATCGTGTTCAGCGCGTTGTAGACGAAGTGCGGCGAGATCTGCGCGCGCAGCGCCTTGATCTCGGCCTGCTGCAGCTGGTGCTTGGACTCGTCCAGCCGCGCGAGCTCGAACTGGGTGCAGACGAACTGCGCGACGGCGTCGGCCATCTGCACCAGGCGCCCACGGGTCCGGCCGACGACGATCAGCGCCGCCTCCGTCTCACCCTCGACGATCAGCGGCACGATCACCGCGGTCTTCATCCGGCAGGTGCCGCGGTGGTTGCAGGGCATCCGGTCGTGCGCCACGACCTCGCGGCGGTGCTTGCGGATCGCCGCGCCGATCGCGTCCACCAGGTCGACGTAGTGTTCGTTGGCCTCGCCGTCCCAGGACAGCAGCGTGCCCTCGCTGTCGGTGATGCCGACCGCGACGCAGTCGAGCATCTGGAGCAGCTGCGTGGTGATCTTGTCGGCCGCGTCCTCGTCGAGGCCGGAGCGGAGGTTCGGCGCCGCCTTCGACATCCGGTGCACCGCCTGGAGCATGGCGTCCTCCACCACGCTGGCCGGACGCCGCTGCTTGACGAGCAGCACGATCACCAGGATGCCGAGAAGCAGCGCGAGACCCCACGGAGCGATCTGCGCAAGCGGAAACCCGGACACGGCGTCCATGCTCTGCGCTCGACCAACCGGGTGCAAGGCCCATTCCCACTTTCTGTCGAACTGTGACGACCCAGGGTAGGCCCGACCCTACCGAGAGTCGGATAGCCACCTTCACAGTCACTGTCGGCAACACGCGGGAGGCCCCGCCTGTTCCCCCGATTCGGGGGAAACAGGCAGGAAGAGCGCGGTTTCGGGGGCACCATGGCGGGGTGCCGGCCCCGCTCGATGGCGGCGTAGGCACCGCTCGGCGGTGCCGATGCGGCCGATCGGGCGAATCCGGTCGGCGACGCCGTAACCGGCGGCTACTTCAGCAGCCGGGACATCCGGCGGTCGGCCAGCGGCTTGCCGCCGGTCTGGCAGGTCGGGCAGTACTGGAAGGACTTGTCCGCGAAAGAGATCTCGCGGATCGTGTCGCCGCAGACCGGGCACGGCAGGCCGGTGCGGGCGTGCACGCGGAGGCCGGATCGCTTCTCGCCCTTGAGCATCGCGGCCTTCTGCCCGACCGAGCGTTTCACCGCGTCCGACTCGATCGCGATGATCGCCTCGGCGAGGGTCTCCAGCGCGCCTTCGTCGAGCTTCCCGATCGTCGCGTACGGCGAGAGCTTCGCCATGTGCATGATCTCGTCGGAGTAGGCGTTGCCGATCCCGGCGATCAGCGACTGGTCGGTCAGCGCCCACTTCAGCCGGGTGCCCTTCCCGGCGAACAGCTCGCGCAGCTGCGTCGCGTCCAGCGACAGCGCGTCCGGCCCGAGCCGCGCGACGCTGGGGATCTCCTGGGGATCACGCACGATCCACACCGCGAGGCCTTTCTTCGTGCCCGCCTCGGTGAGGTCGAAGCCGGGCCCCGTGGCCGCGTCGAGGTGCACCCGCAGCGAGATCGGGCCCTTGCCGGGTTTCAACGGCGTCGCCGCGAGGCCTTCGGACCAGCGCAGCCAGCCCGCCCGCGCCAGGTGGACGACCAGGTGGAGGTCGCCTGCCACGAGGTCGAGGTGCTTGCCGTGCCGGGTGGCGCCGGTGACCTCGCGGCCGTGCAGGTCGGTCCAGGGCGGCACCGCCGTCTTGAGCACGCTCAGCGAGGCGACGTCGATCCGGAACACGGTCTTGCCGACGGCGTTTTCGCGCAGGTGGTGGGCCAGCGCTTCGACCTCGGGCAGTTCGGGCATGCCCCCAGTCTCGCGCGTCGGCCGCGATTACTCCACCGGGTGGAGGGGCCCGTCGAAGTCGGGCAGCGAGTGCCGCTGGATCGTCTTCGAGATCTTTTTGACCTCGCCCTGCACGGTGAACATGCCGCGGATGGTGCCGACCCAGCGCTCGGACGGCCGGTCACCGGTGAGGTCACCCTCGGTTTCGGCGACCACGGTCCACGGGCGGCGCAGGATCCACCGCAGGGGGAAGAACAGGATCACCAGAAGCAGCGCGAGCAGCACCCAAGCCGGGATGCTGACCTGGGCCGGGGTCCACACCACGAGGATCACGGCCAGCAGCGCGGTCACCACGATCATCGCGATCCCGGGGCCGTAGCTACCGGCGACGTCGTGCTCGAAATCGTCCGCCGTGGCCGGCGCCCGCCATTCCATCTGGGCACGGACCACCCAGTCGCGGCCGTCCTCGCCGCGCACCAGCCGGTTCATTCAGTTGCCTCCCGGGCGCCCTCAAGGTGAGCGTGTCCACGGTACCGTGACCGGCCGCGCACGCGCGAGGCCGGAACCGGGCATTCAGCACGTGGGAACGATCTTCTCCGGCTAGGGAGCCACCGAAGATTCCGAGGTCGAGGCCTCGTCGTCGCTCGATGCGGTGGCATTGCCGCAACTGCCGGGCGGCGGCGCTTCGGACGTCGGTGTGACGGCGGTGTCCGGCTCGGGTTCCGACGTCGGCTTCGACGTCGTCTCAGTCGTCTCCGTCGTCGAGCTGTCTTCCGGCTTGACCTCGTCCGAGGACGGCACCGGACGGCCGGTCGGGGTCACGGTCGGCGTCGGCCGGCCCTGAGCGTCCGACGGCGTCATGGTCGGCGTCGGCTTGGCGGCCTCGGAGGTCGACGTCGAAGCCTGCGGGGTGTCCAGCCTCGGCGACGTCTCCGCCTTGCTGGTGTCCATCTGCGTCGAAGTCACGTCGTCGCGCGGAGTCACGCCGCCGGCGGGGGCGTCCCCCGCGGCCTGAGGCGCATCCACGTTCGGGAGCGCGGGGACGTCGGCGGCGCCGAGATGCCGCTGCGGCTGGACGGCCGGGTGGAGCGCCGGGCCGGCGATCCCCCGCCCGTTGAGCACACCGAAGCCGATCCGGGGCGGCTCCTGCGGCGGGTCCTGGGGCTTCGGACTGGGCGGCACCACGACCAGCTCGGGCGCGCCGCCGCTGAGGCCGACGTCGTACACCGGGCCTTGGCCGAACAGCACCGGCCCGGCCGCGATCCCGACCGCGCCGGCGGCAGCCGTCGAGGCCAGCGCCATGCCGACCTTGACCTTCGACCCGGCCAGCACGCCCTTGAGCGTCGCGCCGAGCCCGGTCCAGAGCCCGCTGCCGAGCGAACCGGCGGCGGGCACCAGCAGCACCAGCACACCCGCGTGGGCGCGCAGCGAAGAACAGACGTCGCGCAGCTCGTCCTGGGTGGCCCGGCAGGAGGGGCAGCCCAGCAGGTGGGCCTTGATCCGCTCCGCCTCGGCGCCGGTGACGCTGCCCGCGGTGAACCCACCGAGCTTCTCGACGACCGCGCGGCACGAGTCCGGTCCACGATTCACCGAAAGGTGTGCCTGCAGGTACGCCGCGCGCAGCCCCTGGCGAGCCCGCCGGGCCAGCGCCGCGGTGGCGTTCGCGCTCAGCCCGAAGTGGGTGGCGACCATGGCGGGCTGCTCGCCCTCGACCTCGGTCTGCCACAGCACGGTCCGCCACCGCTCGGGCAGGCTGGTGAACGCCGTGGTGATCAGGGTGTGCTCGGCCGTGCGCTGGTGGCTGTCGGACCCGACGCCGGCGCGGAAGTTCAGTTCGTCGTCGCTGACCGGGACGTCGCGGCGGGCGCCGTGCCACTCCCAGGAGACCCGGCGGGCGACGGTCAGCAGGTACGCGCGCACGTAGTCACGAGGGCCGGAGCCCCGGCGCAACGCCTGCAGCACGCGGAAGAAGGTCTCGGCGGTGATGTCCTCCGCCTCCGACCGGTCGGAGGCGAGACTCTGCGCGAGCCGGCGGACCGCGGCGGCGTGCAGCTCGAAGAGCTCGCCGAACGCGGCGTCCTCGCCGTTGCGCAGCCGTTGAAGCAGTGCCTGCTCGTCGGATTCCGAGGCCGCTGGTGGCGGCATCGTGCCCAGCTCGGTCATCCGGCCCGGCACCTCCTCCCCGACGGATCACCATTCGGTCGAATGGGGACACCATACGGAGGGAATCATCGCTCGTCACCCCTTGTACGCCAGCTGTAACACGGAAGTACCGGGTCAGGGCATGTCTTGACCCGCCTGATGGGGCACTCAACCCTAGGTGTAGGGTTCTTCCATCAGCAAGACGCAGTGCGGATGTAGCGCAGCTGGTAGCGCATCACCTTGCCAAGGTGAGGGTCGCGGGTTCGAATCCCGTCATCCGCTCAAGAGTTCGAGAGCCCTGTCTGCGGAAGCGCAGACAGGGCTCTTTCGCACTATCTCCCGGGGCCGAGCCCCCGGACCCCCACGGTGCGACACGCGGCGGTGACTCCGGCGTTGCCATCGACGTAACCGGCTGGGCCGATCGGCCCATTGTCTGGACCAATCAGGCCAGCAATCCGTTACGCGAGGTTCGACCGATTAGTGGTCTGAACCATTACGGAAAATAACTCACACTGTGTGGCACCTACTGTGAGAGGAGTCACATGCTCAAGAAGCTGGTCCTCGCCCTCACCGCTGCTCTAGTCCTCCCGCTGCTGTTCTCCGGCATCGCGTGGGGACACGGATACACCACGAGCCCGCCGAGCCGCGCGTACAAGTGCGCTCAAAAACAGGTCTCCGACTGCGGTCTCATCCAGTACGAGCCCCAGAGCACCGAAGGCCCGAAGAACTTCCCGCAGGGCGGCCCGGCCGACGGCAAGCTCTGTTCGGCCGGCGTCACCCGCTTCGCCGAACTGGACGACCAGCGGGGCGGCACCTGGCCGACGACCAAGCTCACGAGCGGCGCGATGTACACCTTCAAGTGGACGCTCACCGCGGCGCACGCGACGACGTCGTTCCGGTACTTCGTCACCAAGAACGGCTGGAACCCCTTGGCGGCGCTCACCCGCGCGCAGCTCGACACGACGCCGTTCCTGACCGTGCCGTTCAACGGGCAGCGGCCGGGCACCAGCGTCTCCCACAACGGCGCCCTGCCCAAGGGCAAGAGCGGGCGGCACATGATCCTCGCCGTCTGGGACATCGCGGACACCGCGAACGCCTTTACCAGTGCTCGGACGTGACTTTCTGACCTGGTTCGGATAAGCCGCGAAGGACTCCTTACCGGCTCTCACAGCCGGTAAGGAGTCCTTCACGGACTTAGCCTGGATCCGTGGAGTTGGTGGCTGGTCGTTCGGCGTGCTGACGGAGAAAGTGCCTTCCGTGCAGGGAGAATCAAGGTTCTCGAGGCCTTGAGTTTCCCGATGACGGAAGGCACTTTCGGTGCAACTATCTCATGCCTGGCCGCAGGCGGCTGCACGGTTCGATGAGGAGAATCTGGTGTCGTGTGCGGGGCTGGTGCCGGTGATGGCGCTGGCCGAGCAGGCCGGGCTGTCCGAGCTGGTGGCGGGCAAGGTCGCGATCAACGAGACGGTGGTGGCCTCGGCCGGGGTGAACCCGGCGGGCAAGATCACCTCGATCGTCGCGGGGATGGCGTGCGGGGCGGACAGCATCGACGATCTGAACGTGATCCGTTCCGGCGGGATGTCGCGACTGTTTCGCGCGGTGTATGCCCCGGCCACGTTGGGCCAGTTTCTGCGCGAGTTCACCCACGGCCACAGCCTGCAGCTGGCCTCGGTGGCGCGGGCGCACCTGGTCAACCTGGTCACGACGACCAAGTTGCTGCCCGGTATTGCCACTCAGGCGTACGTGGATATCGATTCGCTGCTGCGCCCGGTCTACGGGTACGCCAAGCAGGGCGCCAGCTTCGGACACACCAAGATCGCCGGAAAGCAGGTGCTGCGCCGGGGTCTGTCCCCGCTGGCCACCACCATCTCCACCGCCGGCGGGGCGCCGGTGGTGGCCGGGATCCGGCTGCGCGCCGGAAAAGCCGGCTCCGGCAAGAACGCCGCGTCGATGGTGGCCGAGGCGATCCGCACCGCTCGCGCGGCCGGAGCGATCGGCGAAATCCTGGTCCGCGGAGACTCCGCCTACGGCACCAACGCCGTGGTCGCCGCCTGCGTGAAAGCCGGGGTGCGGTTCTCGGTGGTGCTCACCAAGACCCGCCCGGTCAACGCCGCGATCACCGCCATCGGCGAGGACGGGTGGACACCGGTGCACTATCCGGGCGCGGTTATTGACCCCGACACCGGTGAGCTGATCTCCGACGCCGAGGTCGCCGAAGTGGAATTCACCGCGTTCACCTCCACCAAACACCCGGTCACCGCGCGGCTGATCGTGCGCCGGATCCGCGACCGCGCCACCACCGACGAACTGTTCCGCGTCTGGCGCTACCACCCATTCTTCACCGACAGCACCGAAACCACCGTCGAGGCCGACCTCACCCACCGCCGCCACGCGATCATCGAGACCGTGTTCGCCGACCTCATCGACGGCCCCCTGGCCCACCTGCCCTCCGGCCGGTTCGCCGCGAACAGCGTGTGGGCGATCTGCGCGATGATCACCCACAACCTGCTCCGCGCCGCAGGCACCCTCACCAGCAACCGGCACGGCCACACCCGCGGAGCCACCCTGCGCCGCCAGATCGTGGCCGTCCCCGCCCGCCTGGCCCGACCTCAACGCCGCCCAGTGCTGCACCTACCCGCGCACTGGCCCTGGGCCGAACAATGGACTGCACTCTGGGACAACGTATTCCCCGCCACGGCCGCGCCACCACCAGCGGCCTGACCCGACCACCGCCCGCGAGGGCCCGACCGGAGACCACCACACCAACAAGGCTGGACAGACCAGCAGATCACCCCTGCCCAACCACACCCGCAAGATCAACAAGCACACGCGAAGATCAACAGCCAGCCCCGTCCACGGATCCAGGCTTAGATGGCCGGGGAGTTGAAGGGGTCGTGCTCGGCGAGGAGCTTGTCGAGGCGGGCCTGGTCGACGCGCGTGACGACGGAGTTCTCCTCCTGCCGGTCACGCACGCACTTGGCGAGGGTGAACGCCGAAGTGACGAGGTAGAGCACCCCGACGACGAGGAACCCGCGGACCCAGGGATCCACGGGCAGGTAGACGATGCCGACCGTGACCGCGACCATGGCGAGCCCGAAGGAGAGGGCGGCCTGGACGTAGAACGCCACGGTGGTGGGTGACGAAGCAGGCGGAACGGTTTTTGTCATGTCCCCCAAGGTCCCGCTCCCGGCCTTGGCTGTCTTGAGCAGTCCTACTCAGGCAGGGTCACAACTCGTAGACGTCCAGCACGGTCGGCGCGACCGGCGTGAGGTGCACGTCGGACTGCTCGGTGACCTGGCCGCGCGCCATCCGGTAGACGCGGAACTCGTTGTCGTGCTCGGGATCCTGGTCGTCCCACATGTGCAGCAGCCCGTACGACCCGGCGGCGAGCTCCCCTACGCGGGTGAAGAGCTCGAGCAGCTCCGGCCCGAGGGTGCCGCCGTGCTTGTCGCACCCGCCGAAGTGCAGCACCGGCATCCCGGCGCTCCAGCGAAGGTCGACGAGATCGAACTCGCCGGCGTCGCGGATCGCCCGGTGTACCCGTTCGACGAGTCGCTCGAGCAGCGCCGCGTCGTCGTCGCCGCTCGCGGTCGCCTGGATCGTGGCCCACCCGTGGTATTCGAACACCAGGAGAACGGTAGCAAGATCATGACCAGCGCTGATGCCGGGTCAGTGCGCGAGCGCGATGGGTGCTCCATCCCGCCGCAGGACGTTCTTCAGCACGCCTTCGCCGAGCCGCTCGACGACCGGCACGAGCTTCTCGCCGAACACGCAGAGCGTGCGCTCCCACGGGTGTCCGAGGGTGCCGAAAGAGAAGTCCTTGGCCAGGAACAGGTGGTAGTCCGCGCGAGGGAAGACCGGGACCGGCCAGCGGGCGCCCTCGGTCATCCGGTGCGGCCAGACGCGGTAGGACTGGTGCTGCCAGTGCAGCGCCCACATCCAGTCGTCGGGCCCGATGACCTCACGGAACGCGGCCAGCGCGATGCGCGCGACGTCATGCTCCTCGACGGCATATGGGCCGAGCCGGAACTCCGCCGAGGCCCGGTCGAGGTCGCCGGGCGAGAGGTCCCAGGTGCGCGACGGCGTCGGCTCGCGGAAGCCGGGCCAGGCGTGGGCGTAGGTGCTCGGCCAGAACGCCAGCTTGTCGTAGACCCAGTACCAGGCGGGCTCGTCGGAGACACGGGAAATCGCTTCCCAGGCAGGGTTCACGGTGACGACCTCGGGGTTGGCCGGTAAGAACACGCGAAAGCTTCGTGTTCGGTCCCCGGTTTGTCCAGTCCTGGTCGGCCCCGCGCGACACCCGTCACTCGTGTGGGTGGATTCAGAGGATCAGGTAGCCGAGCATGAACTCCTTGGTCTTGCCTTCGCAGCCGGCGGCGAGCGAGTCGAAGTGGTCCGCGCCCGCGTTGCAGCGATAGACCGGCCGCGACGACGCCCAGGACGGCGGCTTCGAGTAGAGGTAGCCGAGGAAACCGATGCTCTGCTGGCCCTCGCAGCCGCCGTCGACCGAGGAGAACCAGTCGTTCTGGCCGGTGACACGGCAGGCGTAGAGCTTCAGCGTGCCGGGCTCCGCCGTCGTGACGAGCGAGCCGAGGAGACCTTCGCTGGTGAAGCCGGGCGGCGGGCCGACCTTCTTGGTGGCGCTGAAGTGACCGCCGTCGGCGTGGTGGTAGCGCACGAGCGCCACCTTCACGGGGTCGGGCTTCGCGGGCTGACCGCCGCCGGGCGGGGCAGAGGAGGGCTGCGGTGGGATCGTCGCGGCGCCGGGCAGCACCGGTGGCCCGCTGGGCGGGACGGTCGACGGGACGGCCGACGTGCTGGCCGGCGCGGTGCTCGGGGACGACGTCGGCTGCGGTTGCGGTTGCGACGAGGTATCGGCCGCGGCGAGCGACTGGCCCGCGGTGGCCGAAGGAGCGTTGCCCGGTTTGAAAAGGAACACCGCGCCCAGCGCGGCGACGACGGCCACCGCCACCCCGCCCAGCACGAACGCGGCCCGCCGCCGCCGCGGCTTCGGCGGGTCCCAGTCCACCGTGGTCGGTGGCGGTGGCATGACGAGCGCGGTCACCGGCTCGAAGACAACGGTCGGCAGGTCCCCCGGATCGACGGCCTGGGTCGGCGCTTCGTAGGCAGCGGCGGTCTCGAGCAGCCTGCGCAGCGCCGGCGCGTCGAGCCGATCCGGCACCGACTGGGTCAGCAATCCTTGGACCGCTTCGGCGAGCGGGCCACGGCAGAGTTCGGGCACCGGCCGCTCGTACATGATCGCGTGCAGCGTCGCCGCCGTCGTGGTGCGCTGGAACGGCGCGCGGCCTTCGGCGGCGTGGAACAGCGTCGCGCCGAGCGACCACAGGTCCGAGGCGGGCGCGGGCCGGGTGCCGGCGAACAACTCGGGCGCCATGTACCCGGGCGAGCCCATCACGCCGCCGGTCTGGGTCAGCGCGGGGTCGTCCATCGCGCGGGCGATGCCGAAGTCGGCGAGCTTCACGCGGTCGCCGGGCAGCACCATGATGTTGCTGGGCTTGACATCCCGGTGCACGATCCCAGCCGCGTGGGCGCTCTCGAGCGCGCCGAGAACCTGCAGCCCGAGTGCGGCGACGCGCTCGTTCGGTAACGGCCCCTCGCGGCCGATCACGTCGGCCAGCGTCGGCGCGACGACCAGCTCCATCACGATGAACGTCGCACCCTGCTCGGCGACGACGTCGTAGACCGTGACCACGCCGGGGTCGTTGAGCCGCCCGGCCGTGCGCGCCTCGCGCAGCACGCGCTCGAGGTGGGCCGGCGTCGTGCCGGGTGGCGTGGCCAGTTCCTTGAGCGCGACCTGGCGGCCGAGGACCTGGTCCTCGGCCCGCCAGACGACACCCATGCCGCCTCGGCCCAGCTCGGCCGTGATCGCGTACCGCCCCGCGACGAGTCTCATCGCCGGTTCACCCCCCTGAAACGCTCAGGGCGATGCTAAGTGGTTGCCATCGGAAGTCCTTCGGGGGTATTCGGCGGACTTCCGATGGTGACCACTAAGCCGGGAGGCGCCGCAGGGCGCCTCCCGGCCCCCGCTCACAGCTTCAGCTGGGCTCCCTCCGCCGGCCGCCGCGGTGCCGGGATCTCGACGTTCTCCCACAGCGACATGAACGCCGACGCCTCGCTGCGCGCCCAGAGCCGGAGCCGCTCGCGGTCACGCGGGGTCAGCTGGAACTCCTTGGCCCGCCGGACGTCGATGACCAGTGCCGCACCGCCGGGCAGGACGTCCGGCATCGCCTGCTCCAGTACCCAGAGCGCGAGCTGGGCGGCGTCCTTGGTCAGTGGTTCCTCCTTGAAGTACAGCCACGTGGCGTACCGGCGGCCGTCGCTCTTGCGCAGCCCCAGCTGTGGGCTGACACCGATCTCCAGCTCCCCCAGCCGACAGCGGCCGCGCCCGACCTCGACGACCCGTGGCGTACGACGGCCGAGGTAGCGCAGCCAGCCCTCCGCGATGGCCGTGTAGTGCGGTTTCGTCCGCTCGTCGGCCGCGTTCACCAGCGCTCGCAGCGCGACCTCGTCCTGCCCGGCCACCCGCCCGGACCGGACGGCGTTCGCCGCCCGGCGGTAGTAGTTGAACGCGGCCCGCGCCGGGTCCTCGTACAGCCGCCGCTGGCGTCGGACGAACGACGACCGCGACGGACCGGAACTGGCGCTGTAGCCCACGAACGTGGGCAGGGTGATGTAGGCCATGGCCCCGCCTTCCCGACATCGGCCGCCCGCGGTCAGCGGACGGCATCTCCCCTGGACAACGCCAATTTTAGAACATATGTACGACAGTTTTCGGGCTGCTGACGGGTGAGAAGCCCGCCGATTTGCGATAAGTTTCCGGACGCGCCGGGCCGCGCGGGCGACTCCCAGCCGATGGCAAGCCGCAACCTGCGGACCACTCCCGAAACGGCCTGGCTTCCGCTACGTTGCCGATCAACCACGAAACGCAACCTCGTACGTCGGCCGTCCGTGGCAGACTGTTGCCCCGAATGGCGGATGGGGGTCCTCGATGAGCTGGCAGGAAGACTTGCGCCGACTCGACGCCGACCTGGCGGCCGGCCGGATCGAACCGGGCCTGCACCGCAAGCAGCGGGACGAGCTGCTCGCGCAGGCTTCCGGATCCACCGTGCCCTCGCCGGTGCCGTCCCCGCTGCGCCGCCCGGGCGCCCCCACCTGGCACAGCACCAATCCGGCGTACGGCCAGCAGCCGCCTCCGCCCCCGCCCCAGCGCGTCCAGGCCCCGCAGCCGCGGAGCGAGACTCCGCCGGAGCAGCTGGCCAGGCCCGCTCCGGACCAGCTGGCCCAGCCCATGCCGGCCCGGCCGCCGCGCCAGCCCACGCGTCACGTACCCCCGCCCCAGGCATCGGAGAAAACGCTTTCGCCCGATTCCCCCGAATTCCCGAACCACCTGACGACCGCGCCCAGCCCGGCGGACATCAACCCCACCCGCTACCTCCGGGTGGACGGCCCGGCCGCCCACCGCTCCCCGGCCAGCCGCTTCCCCCCGCTCACCCCGCCCGGGGGCAAACCGGTGGTCCAGCACACCCAGCCGCTCGGCCCCGAGCCCGGCAAGCACCGCTGGGACGACACTCCGGAACCGCCCCGCGCCAAGGGCAAGAAGCCGACGTGGCTGTTCCTGAGCTTGGGCGTCCTGGTCGTGCTCGCGATGATCGCCGGCGCCACGTTGTGGCTCGGCAAGGCCGATGACCCGGTCGCGCCGCAGGCCGGCAGCCTATCGCCGACCCCGAGGGTCCCGGCGGGCGCGATCGGCTCCCTGGAGGAGCGGCTCCCCCCGCTGCCCGGCCGGGCGAACCCCGGCAACTCGACGATGTCGGTCGCCAAGGCGAAGGAGCTGGGCCTGGTCACCCCCAAGGTGGCCGACCTGCTCAGCGCGAACGGCGTCACCGAGGTCACCTATCGCGGTTCCAACGACCGGGGTACCAGCATCCTGGTGCTCATCGCGTCGACCTCGGGCCCGGCGAACGCCCAGAACGTGGTCAACACCCAGTACCAGGACGCGTTGGCGAACGGCTTCAAGAACGTCCAGGCCAGCATCCGCACGGTGTCCGGCGTCGACCGCGAGACCTTCCTCAACACCAGCTGGTACGGCTCGGGCAACTACGCCGTGTTCGTCGGCATCGGGCAGCCCTTCGTCGGTCAGGCCGGCCTGAGCAACGACCTGGACCAGGCCGTGAAGCTGGTCGAACAGGTCCTGCCGGCCGGCTAACCCCACCAGGTCACGAATCGACCCTCTCGACCCCCGCGAGCAGGCCTGAGTGCACAATGTGCGGGTGTCAGCAGGGCTGGCGGACGCTGAGCAGAAGGGGGCCCGGGTTGTCCTGGCAGGAGGAACTTCGCCGGTTGGACGAGGAACTGGCCGCGGGTCGCATCACGGCCGACGACTACCGGCTGAGGCGGGACAGCGTGCTGTCCCAGGCGGTGAACCTCGGACCCCAGTCCACCCCGGCGGGCACCGGCCAGCAGGCGGAGAGCACGCAGATCATCGCGCCCGTGGCGGGCATGCCCGGGCAGCAGCCGCCGCCCCCGCAGGGCCCCTCGGCCGACCAGACCCAGATCGTCAACCCGTCGGTCGCCGACGGCAGTGAGCGGACGCAGGCCGTCTCCGGTGGCGCACCCGTCGGCTGGACCGGTGGCGACGCCGAGCGCACCCAGGTCGTGCCCGGCGTGCCGCCGCAGGCGGTCGCGGGTCACTTCCGGCCGCAGGGCCCGGACTCGGGTGGCTTCCCCTCGCAGCAGCAGCCTTACCAGCAGCAACAGCCGTGGAGCGCGGCCGGCCACGACGCCGGCACGCCGTGGGGCGGCGGCGACTTCGGCCCGCCGCCGGCGGACACCAGCTGGGTCGCGCAAGGCCCGGAGGCCTCGTTCGAGACCAAGCCGTCGGGCGGCGCGGGCAAGAAGGTCGCGATCATCGCCGCGGTCGTCGTCGTGCTGGCCGGCCTCGGCGTCGGCGGCTACTTCCTGTTCTCCGGCGGCTCGGGCGGCGGCACGGCCGAGCCCACGGCGTCCCCGACGACCAGCGCCCCGCCGACCATCACCCCGAAGCCGAAGGACGACCTCGAGGTAGCCAAGCTGCCGGGTTCGGTCAAGGAGACCACCAACTTCAGCCAGTTCGCCGACTTCGCGGCCCGCAAGGTGCTCACCGACGAGGAGAACACCGCGCTGACCAACCTCGCCGCCTCCGCCGCCCGGATGTCGGTGTCCGAGCTGCCCTCGGGTGCCAAGGTCGTGGTGGTGACGGTGATGATGCCGTCGGCCGCCAACGCCGGTGACGCGCAGGACAAGCTGACCCAGCTACAGACCAAGTACAAGCTGATCCCCTTTACCGGCACCGCGCCGCAGGGGGTCGAGGTCCAGCAACTCGACGGCGACGGCAAAGCGCTGATCCGCGCCCACTACGTGCACAAGAACACCATCGTCCGGGTCCAGGTGAACGGCGCGGACAAGGCGACCGTCTCGCAGGTGTTCGACGAGATCATCACCAAGCAGCTCGAAGCCCTGCCGATCTCGAGCTGACATGGTGGCCAGCAGCGCCCGGTTCGCCGCCTGCACCGTGGTCACCCGGGACAGGCTGGTCGCCGCGCGCGTGCTGGCGCGGACCTATCTCGCGCACCACCCCGGGCATGAGTTCGTCGTCCTGGTCAGCGACGGTCCCGGCGGTGACCTCGATCCGGTGGAGCTCGGCCTCGACCCGGACGAGTTCCTGCGCATGGCCACCCGGCTCAGCCCGGCCGACCTGGCCGACGCGCTCCGCCCGCTGCTGCTGCGCGCGTTGCTGGGGCGAACCGACATCGCGGTGCTCCTGGACGCCGACATCGAGGTGTACGCGTCGTTCGAGGACGTCTCCGCGTCGGCGGCCGAGCACGGGCTGATTGTGACGCCGTCGGTGCTGGCGCCGCTGCCCGACGACGGCCTGGAACCCGCCACGGTCCCGGGCATCGACCACGGCTTCCTCGCCGTGAGCCATCGCGCGCGGCCGTTCCTGGACCACTGGGAAGACCGCGCGCGCCGCCGCGACCCGGAGTCGGCCTGGGTGTGGCCGGATCTGGTGGAAGGCCCTCTTCGACCACCGCGTCGCCAGGGATCCGGGGCTGGCCGGTGGGTATTGGAACCTGCACGAACGGCAGGCGGCGGAGCTGCGGTTCCTGTCTTTCCGTGGCTACGACCCGAAAAGGCCGTGGCTGCTGAACTCCGCGTGCCGCGTCGGCCCCCGGGTCCGGCTCTCCGCGAACCCGGTGTTGCGGCGGCTCTGCGACGAGCACCGCGAGCGGCTCGGCACCACGGCCACCGGGCACGGCCGGTTCGACGAACTCCCGGACGGGACGCCGCTGACGTCACCGATGCGCCGGCTCTACCACGACGCCTTGGCCCGCACCGAACGCGCGACGCCCGTGCCGGACCCGCTGGGCCGGAACGTTCCGAAGCCGCCACCACATCCCTTCGGCGACGACGCCGGGCTGGCGTTCCGGCAGTGGCTGACCGAGCCCGCGTCGCCGCTCCACGCGGCGGGTGGCCTGTCCCGGCTGGCCGCCGCGGTGTGGCAGGGCCGCGTCGACCTGCAGGCCGTGTTCCCGCAGCCCTACGGTGCCGACGCTGCCGGGTTCCGGCAGTGGTGCACGACCTATGGCCTGGCGGAAGGCCTGCTGCCCGAGTGGGCCCTGCCCCGCGAGCCGGCCCGGCCGGAACCGCCGGTCGACGACTTCGGCGTCAACGTCGTCGGCTACCTGACCGCGGAGCTCGGGCTCGGCGAGATGGCCCGGATCGTGCAGAAGGCGATCAGCGCGGCCGGGATCCCGATGGTTTCGGTGATCGAGGAGCACTCGGTGGCGACGACGGTCCGGACTACCGCGCTGGCGGCCCCGCCGACGCTGGGCAGTCCGCGGTTCGGCGTCAGCCTGCTGACCGTGAACTCGGACTTCACGCGGCTGCTGCTGGACAGCCATCCGCAAGCGGGCTTCGAGCGCTACCGGATCGGGCTGTGGGCCTGGGAGCTCGAAGACTTCCCCGCCGCCATGCACGACGGGTTCTCGCTGGTCGACGAGGTGTGGACGCCCAGCGAGTTCGCGACCAGGGCGATCGCGGCCCACTCGCCCGTGCCGGTGAAGACCATCCCGGTGCCGGTACCGGACCCCGGCCCGCCGGACCGGCCCGCCCGCGCGGCCGGCGAACCGGTGCGGTTCCTGTACCTGTTCGACTTCAACTCCACCGCCGGGCGGAAGAACCCGTGGGGCGCGGTCATCGCGTTCCAGCGCGCCTTCCCCGGTCGCGAAGACGTCAGATTGGTGATCAAGGGCACGAACGGGCATCTGAACACCGGTGCGGTCGAACGGCTGCTCCAGGCCATCGGCGATGATGAACGGGTCGAGCTGCGGGAGGACTACCTCACCGTGGCCGAACTCGACGCCCTGTATGCCGGGACCGACGCCTACGTCTCCCTGCATCGCAGCGAGGGCTTCGGGCTCACGGTGGCGGAAGCGATGGTCAGGGGGGTACCGGTGATCGCCACGGACTACTCGGGCACCACGGAGTTCTTCGGTGCCGAGGCGGGCTGGCCGGTGCCGTACGACCTGGTCGACGTCGGTCCGGGCTGGCCGCCGTACCACGCGGAAGGCCGCTGGGCCGATCCCGACCTCGACGCAGCCGCCGCGGCGATGCGGGCCGTGGCCGACGATCCGGCCGAGGCGCGCAGGCGTGGCGAAGCAGCCCGCGAGCACATCCTGCGGACGCGGTCGATGGATGTCGCCGCCGCCTGGACGCGCGAGCAGCTCGAAGCCGCGCACCGGACGTGGCTCGATGGCCGGGCCGTTCCGCCCGCGCGTCCTCCGCTCGTCGCGCGGGTGCGGCGGGTGCTCAGACCAGTACGCTCCTTGGCCCGGCGGCTCGGGGTGGCGCCGTGACGCGCACCGACGAACCGGCCTCGCTGTCGGTCCACGAGGCGTTCCTCCCCCGTGAGCACTCGCTCTACCGCCCCCGGCACAGCAGGCGGCAGCTGGCCGCTCTCGCGTGTGCGACGGTCTTCTTCGCCGCGCCCGCGCTGTCCTACGTCGTCGGTGTCCGGCCGGGCGAGTTCGAAAACCGCGCGCTCACGCCGTTTCCCAGCGCCGGTCAGGGCTGGTCGTTCTTCTCCCAGCTGAACCAGTGGGCCACCGACCACCTGCTGTTTCGCGAGCAGGCAGTGCACGCCGCCGACGGCATCAGCCGGGGCCTGTTCGGCGAGCCGCCCGCCCTGGACAAGGAGACCCAGCAGGGCCCACTGGCCGCGCCGCCCCCGCCGCCGAAGACCGACCCGCGGCAGTTCCCCCCGGTGCTCGAGGGCAAGGGCGGCTGGATGTACCTCGGCGACGAGATCTCCAGTCATTGCGCCGACACCACGAACCTGCAGCAGAGCTTCGACCAGCTACGGAAGCTGCGGGACGGGATCGAGGCCTCCGGGCGCGCGTTCGTTGTCGTGGTCGCACCGGACAAGGCCGCCGTGGTCCCGGAGAAGCTGCCCGACAACTACGTCGGCAAGGACTGCCACGACGCGGCGGAGGCGGACTTCTGGCACCGTGCCGCCAGCGAGAACTACATCCTCGACCTGCGCAGCGAGCTCAAGCAGTGGGGCGATCGCCAGGGCGCGCCGGTCTACGGCTCGCAGGACGCGCACTGGTCCGACGAGGGCGCGATCACCGCGACCAGGTCGGTGGCCGAGAAGCTGCGGCCGGGGATCAGCGCGTCCTGGCGGATCAGCCCGAAGGCCCCGTGGTCGGTGCCCGCCGACCTGCCCCGGCTGGTCGGCCGGACCGGCACCACGGACGGCACGTCGTACGCGCTGATGCCGGACGGCAAGACCGACCAGACCCGCCCGATGCCGAGCGAGTACACCACGCCGGTGCACGCCGACACCGCCACCGGACCGGGCACGTACGGCCTGCGCGTGGCGTGGCTGGGCGACTCGTTCACCATCCGGACCCTGCCCTACCTGGCCGCGGCGTTCCGCGACCTGACCGCCCTGCACACGAACACCGCCGACCAGGACCAGGGCAAGGCGATCGCGTCGCTGGTCGACCGCAGTGACGTCGTCGTGCTGGAGCTGGCCGAGCGCTCGCTGATCCGCGGCTCGGTGGCGCTGCTGACCCCGGCGACGCAGGCCACCGTCTTCCAGAAGCTGTCCCGGTGACCGCCGTCGCCGGATCCCGTACCCGATCCCGTGGGAAGTCGAATGTCTGCTGACCGGGTGGCCGCCGCGCTGGCCCGTCTCGAGGAAAACCGTGAGCTGCGCCTGCCGCTGCGCAAGACCGACCTGCTCGGCAGGCTGGCGCTGCGGTTCCTGTGGAAGCGCCAGCTCAAGTGGCAGATCGAGACGAACCTGGCCGTGCGCGACGTGCTCGTGGCACTGCGAGAACAGGGCCCCGACGGGCTCGTCGGGCAGCACGAGCTGGCGCACGAGGTCGAGCTGCTGAAGCAGGCGGACCGGACCATGCTGACCGGGCTCAACCAGCGGCTGTACTCCGCGCTCGGGCGGATCGAGTCCCAGCTCTCCGAGCTGCGCCTGCGCCAGGTCGAAGCGGCCGAGGCGGACCAGCGGATCAAGGCGCTCGAGGCGCGGGTCGCGGCGCTGAGCGCGGAGTCGACCGACGTGCGGCTGCGGCACGCCCAGCTCGACCTGTTCCTCGACAAGCAGCGCACCGGGCAGTCCGCCGCCGAGGTCCCCGACCGCGATTCGTTCCTCGAACTCGCGCTGTCGGAGCTGCTGGACGGGCCTGCCGAGAAGGTCCGCACGGTCCGGCAGGCCTACCTGCCGCTGGTCACCGAGGGGGGCGGACCGGTCTTCGACGCCGCACCCGCCCGCGGTGAGTGGCTGGAAGTGCTGCGCTCGGCAGGACTGCCCTACCTCACGTCCTCGGCGAACGAACTGGTCCGCCGCCGCTGCGCCGACCTGGGCCTGCAGGTTGGCACGGACGACGCCCTGACCGCACTTGCCGCGGTGCCGGCCCGCACCCTCGGCGCCGTGACGGCGTTCCGCTTCGCCGAGCGGCTCGACCCGGACACCCTGGCCAGGTTCACCGACCTGGCCGCCACCGCGCTGCGGCCCGGCGGCCTGCTGCTGGTCGAGACCCCGGCGCCGACCCCCGGCTCGACGACCGAGTTCCAGGTGGACCCGTTCGCGCGCAAGCCGCTGCACCCGGTGTTCCTCCGCTTCCTCGCCGAGGCCGCCGGCTTCGCCCAGGTCGAGGTCCGGGCCGCGGAAGCGGGCCAGGAGCTCGGTGAGCGGCTCTGCCTGGTCGCCCGCCGATGACCCGAGCGGCCGTCTGGACCCCGCTGCCACCGCAGACCAGTGGGATCGCCGATCACAACTTCCGCCTGCTCGGCGCGCTCGCCGAGCTCGTAGACGTCGTCGCGGTGACACCCGAGAAGGCCACGGCGAAGGCGCCGGTTCCGGTGCACGGCCCCGGCCACCGCGCTGACGTGCACGTTTACCACATCGGCAACCACGCCGGGGTTCACGCGGAGATCTACCGGCAGGCGCTCGCCGAGCCCGGCATCGTCGTACTGCACGACACCCGGCTGCTCGACTTCCACGCCGGGCTCTTCGGCGGCGTCGGCACGCAGCGCTTCCAGGACGAGGTCCGCTACGCGCACGGCCCGATCTGGGGACTGCCCGACGACCCGGCGCTGCTGCACACGCTGCCCGCGATCGAGGTCGACGGCGTCCAGGTGCTCGACCACCAGACGCTGACCCTGGAACGGCGCCTGGTCACCACCGCCAAGGCCGTGATCGTGCACGACCCGGCGTCGGCGGAGTTCCTGCGCGCGCGGTACCCGGACGTGCCCGTCCACTGCGTACCGCACGGCGTCTCGATCCTTGGCGATGACGGGCGCGTAGGCACCCGGGCAGAACTGGGCTGGTCCGGCGACGAGGTCGTGTTCGGCGTCTTCGGCAGCCTGGTCGGGATCAAGCGGGTCTCGGTCGTCGTGCTGGCCTTCTCCGAGGTTCGCCGCCGCTGGCCCAACGCGCGGCTGCTCATCGCGGGCCACGCCGGCGTGCCCGAGCTGCTGGCGGAGCTGCGCGACACGATCGAGCAGCTAGGCATCGGCGATTCGGTCCGGATCGAGCTGTCCCCGACCGAGGACCGGTTCGAGGAGCTGATCACCGCGTCGGACGCGGTGGTCAACCTGCGCTGGCCGACCGCCGGGGAGACCAGCGGCACGATGATGCGCGCGTTCGGCGCCGGACGGCCGGTGATCACCAGCGACCTGCCACAGCACGCACATCTCGACCGCTCGTTCTGCTGGCCGGTCCCGACCGAGCCGGACGCCGAGGCGGCCGAGCTGTATCGCCACCTCGAACGCGCGGTGGCCTGGCCCGAGGAGCTCCGCGCCGCCGGTGAGCTGGCCCGGAAGTACGCCGGTGAGCACGCGACCTGGCAGGTGGCGGCCGAGGGTTACGCGACCGCGATCGAACAAGCCCGCGCGCTGCCCGTGCCGCGGCGGAGCACCGAGCCGCGGCCCGGTGTGAACGTCTTCGGCGACGCGCGCGCGACGACCGGGCTGGCCGAGTCGGCCCGGCGGTACACCCTGGCGCTGGCCGCGGCCGGCGCCGATCCGACGTTCACCGAGTTCAACTCCCGGGCGCCCTACCGCGACCTGGCCGTGCCGCCCGGCGTCGCCGCGCTGCGCCGCGGCAAGGAGTTCGACGTCGACCTCTGGCTGGTCAACGTCAACGAGTTCCAGCTGGTCGGCGAGCACGCCACCGACCGGTACACGATCGCGCTGTGGGCGTGGGAGCTGCCGGAAGCGCCGGTGCACGCGCTCGGCCAGCTGCGGCGGATCGACGAGCTGTGGGTGATCTCTTCGTTCGTCGCGGAGGCCTTCCGCACGGTGACCGAGATGCCGATCGTGGTGGTACCCAACGTGGTGCCCCAGACCCCGGCCATCGCCGGCGACCGCGCCCGCTTCGGGCTGCCCGAGGACGGCTTGATCGTGCTGTTCACCTTCAGCGCGTCCTCAAGCGATGCGCGGAAGAACCCGTGGGCGGTGATCGAGGCCTTCCGGCGCGCGTTCCCGTCGGACGAGCGCGGCAAGAGCGCCCACCTGGTGCTGAAAGCGAACAACCTCGAGCGCTTCCCCGAGCTGGACGCGGTGCTGAGCGAAGCCGTCGCCTCGGTGAACGGCACGCTGATGCGCCGTGAGCTGAGCCGGGAGGACATGGACTGCCTGGTCGCCACCTGCGACGTCTACATGTCGCTGCATCGCTCGGAGGGCTTCGGCTTCGCGATGGCCGAGGCGATGGCGATGGGCAAGCCGGTGATCGCGACCGGGTATAGCGGCAACACCGACTTCATGCCGCCGGGCTCGGCGGCTCTGGTCGGGTACGAGGCCCGCCCCATCACGCACCACGACCACCGCTTCGGCGCGGAGTTCGGCGACTGGTACACCGTCGGCAGCCTGTGGGCGGAGCCGGACGTGGACCAGGCGGCCCGCTGGCTGCGACGGCTGGCCGACAGCCCCCGGCTGCGTGCCGAGATGGGCGCCCGCGCCATCGAGGCGATCCGGGAGACCTGCAGTGCGGAAGTCGTCGGCGGGATCATGACGCGGCGGCTGGCCGAGCTCGCGAAGCTCCGCCCGAAGCGGCCGAAGCGCGCTTAAGCGTTGCGTCCGAGCCGGGCTTCCAGCTCGGCGACGCGATGCTCGAGCGCGGCGGTGTACCGGCGGGCTCGCTCGGCTTCGCGCGCGGCCCGGCCGAGGTCACCTTCGACCTCGGCCAGCCGGCCGGCCAGCTCCGAACGAGCCTCCTGGGACTCGCGCAGGGTCTCCTCGAGACGCCGGATGTAGCCGACCTCGGCCGGCCGTTTCGCTTGCGCCGCTTCGATTTCCTCGCGCAGCCGGACGTGCTCGTAGCGCTCGTAGGAGTCGAAGACACTGGCTGGCGCGGCCAGCCGTGACAGCGCTTCTGCGTCGTCAGCCTGGGCATAGAACCGGTTCAGGCCGTCGAACAGGCCGAACCGGTAGCCGGCGGCGAGCAGCAGCGGCTCCCACTCGTCGTGCACCTGCTCCGGCGAGCCGGGCGCGGTTGCCTCGACGACGAGGATCCGGGGCCGGTGCCGGACCCAGTCCGCGCCTTCGAGCACCGCGCGTTCGGCACCCTCGACGTCGATCTTGAGGAAGTCGACCGGCCCGGGATGCGCGTCCAGCACGGTGACCAGCGTGGTCAGCTCGACCTCGATGGTGGCCATTTCCCACTGGTTTTCGTCGCGGTAGTGCAGGGCCAGCCCGTCGTCGAGAGTGGACCAGCCCCACTCCTTCTCGACGACGTGCAGCTTCGCGGACCCGGGCGCCGCGCCGACCGCGACCTCCAGGGTGACGTCCCCTGGCCGGGCTGCCCGGAGATCGGCGGCCTTGGCCGGGATCGGCTCGATGTTGATGCCGCGCCAGCCGAGGTCGTAGAAGTGCTTGGTGACCGACGCGTCGACCGGGTCACCGGCCCCGATGTCGACGTATCGCCCCTGCTCGCGACCGGCGAAAACCCTGGCGAGGACGACGTCCTCCGCGTTCTGCGCGTAGGAGATCACCGGGCGAGCTTAACCCGGCGTCCGACCGCAGTAGCGCGTTAGCCCGAAGGTGTGAGTTCCGCCGTGTCGGTGAACGCCGTCCCACCCCGGCGCGCCCTACGAGCAGAGCATCGGCGGCGAGAGGAGGCGGACATGGCCTGGGAGATCTGGCTGGTCGCGGCGCTCGCGTGCGTGTTCGTGGTGCGGGTGGTGCTGCTCCTGCGCCGCGTGAAGCGGGGCTGACCGGCGCACCGCAGGTGCTGGGCATCGTGCTGGCCGCCCTGCTGGTACTGGCAGGTGATCCAGTACACGGCCTACGACCAGCTCGACAAGGTGACCTACGAGCTGGGTCTGGGCGCCGTGCCCCACCAGTACGGCTTCTGGCTGTCGATCGGCATGGCGGCGGTGATCATCGTGCTGAACACGTTCGCGGTGGTGCCCCGGGACAAGCTCAAGGTCGACGTGGCGTGACCAGCCCGGATTCGTAGGCGAGCACGACCAGCTGCGCGCGGTCGCGGGCGCCGATCTTGGTCATGATCCGGCTGACGTGCGTGCGCGCGGTCGCGGTGGAGATCACCAGGTGGGCCGCGATCTCGTCGTTCGACATCCCGCCCGCGACCAGGCCCAGCACCTCGCGCTCGCGGTCGGTGATCTGGCGGACGGCACTGGTGTCGATGCTCCGGTTCTCCGGCCGGCCGACGAACTCCGCGATGAGCCGCCGCGTGACCGTCGGCGCCAGCAGCGCCTCCCCGCTCGCGACGACGCGCAGCGCGCGCAGCAGCTCGACCGGCTCGGTGTCCTTCAGCAGGAAGCCGCTCGCGCCCGCGCGCAGTGCCTCGTAGACGTACTCGTCGACGTCGAAAGTGGTCAGCACCAGCACTTTCACGTCTGCGAGGTCGGGGTTCGCGGTGATCCGGCGGGTCGCTTCGAGGCCGTCGACGCCGGGCATCCGGACGTCCATCACCACGATGTCCGGCTTCTGCTCGACGGCCATCGCGACCGCCTGCTCGCCGTCGCCCGCCTCGCCGCAGACCTCGAACCCGTCCTCGGTCTCCAGCAGCACGCGGAAACCGGCGCGGACCAGGACCTGGTCGTCGGCCAGGACCACTCGGATCATGTGTCCTCCTTGATCGGAAGTGCGACGCGGACCTCGAAGCCGCCCTCGACCGGCCGGGCGGTGAAGGTGCCGCCGAGCGCTCCGGCTCGTTCGCCCATGCCGCGCAGGCCGTGGCCGGGCGACGGCGTCGCGGTGCCCCGGCCGTCGTCGCGCACGGCCAGCTCCAGCGTGCCGGGCCGCCGGTCGAAGGTCACTTCGACGCTGCTCGGGTGGTCGGCGTGCCGGACGACGTTGGTCAGCGACTCCTGCAGGATCCGGTAGGCCGCGCCGTCGACGGGCGCGGGCAGCTCGCCCGCCTCGCCGTGCACGCGGACCTCGAGCCCGGCCGCGCGGGCGTGGTCGAACAGCTCACCGGCCTGGGCCAGGCTCGGTGCGGGCGCCTTGTCCTCACCGGAGCGGAGCACGGCGACCGTAGCGCGAAGGTCTTTGAGTGCGGACGCGCTGGCGGCCTTGATGTTCAGCAGCGCTTCCTTCGCCTGCTCGGGCCGCCGGTCGGCGACGTGCGCGGCGACGCCGGCCTGGACGTTGATCATGGCCAGGCTGTGCGCGACGACGTCGTGCACCTCGCGCGCGATCCGCAGCCGCTCCTGCTCGGCGAGCCGGTGGCGGTGCTCGTCGGCCTGCTCGCGGCGGGCCTGCATGGCGGCGAACTGGTAGCGCGCGGCGGTGCCGATGCCGACCACCGCGGCGACCCAGACGACCAGCACGCCCGAGGCCGGGTTCACCGCGAACGTCCCGGTCTCGACGACGTGCCCGACGTAGACCGCGACCACCACGACACCGCCGGTGATCGTGGCGACCTGCGGGCCACGGTGGCGGGTGAGCATGAACAGCGCGATCGTCGGCACGAGAATGACCGGGCCACCAGGGAATCCGGTGGCGTAGTAGCCGAAGACGGACGCCGCGGTCAGCAGGAACAGCGTCAGCGGGAAGCGGTGGACGATCAGCAACGTAAGCACGGTGGCGGCGAGCCAGGCGTAGGCGAACGGCGTCAGCGGATGCGTGCCCGGCTGCCAGTGCGCCGCCGCCGTGGTCGCGCCGAGGACGAACCCGAGCACGAGGACAGTCCGGAGCACGCGGCCCGCCCAGGGGTTGCGCTCCTGCCACCGATCCCGCCACATGCAGCGAAAGCTACCGGGCTCCGACGAGCCGCGCGTCCGTTCCGGAGCGACTCTCGCGGTACGACACCTGCCGTATACCGGCGAGCAGCGCGACCGCGGCGGCCATCTGGATCGCGTAGGCGACGGCCTGGATCAGTGTCGAGCCCGCGGCGAGCGGCCCGCCGGTGAGGGTCGCGAAGAGCATCCACGCACCCCAGCCGAACATCGACCCGGTGCCGATCCAGACCGCGACCAGGCGCGGCCACAACCGTCCCGTCGTCGCCGCGGCCCCGACCGCCAGCAGCGTCAGCGCGCCGAAGACACCGTCCATGACGTGCGAGGACAGGTTCCCGGTGCGGCCGGGGACCAGCGCGAACGCCGAGCCGAAGGCCCAGGCCAGGTGCAGGGCCGCGGTGCACACGGCGACGATCGAGACGACCCAGTTCACGCGAGGCTCGAACCGGGCCGAACGCAGCGCGGGCCAGCGATCGCGGACGTAGAACACGAACGCCGTCACCAGGGCGATGCCCTGCCAGGTGAACCCGCCGTAGACGACGGCCCAGACCCAGTCCTGCAGTGGCAGCTCGCCCTTGGGGATCGCGAACAGGTCGATCCCGATCACCGGGCTGACCAGCACGATCGGCCCGAGCAGCCCGGTGCCGATCCACGTCGGGAACAGCACGAACGGCACGGGGATCCGGCGGCCCCATGGATAGGTCAGCGCGAACGCGAGCACGATCGCGGTGGCGTCCATCGCGGCGGTGATCAGGTTGCCGACGAAGAGGACCCGCGAGTGCACGAAGCTCGGATCGGTCAGGCCGATCGTGCCGCCGGTGAGCCAGGCGATCTTCAGCGTGAGGTACGGGAACGTGCCGAGGATCGCGGCGTAGCAGGCGAAAAGTCGTTTGCTGGTCATGGCATCGACCCTCGCCCAGCGGAGCTTTGGGCGGTTCCCTCCGGCGAGGGAGTTCAGTCGAACATGAGCGGGAGTTTCGCCGCCGTCTCCTCGTCCGCGGGAGTGTAGGTCGACATCGTGATCTCCGAGCGGCGGCCGAAGTAGAGGTAGGTGAAGTTGAACCGCAGGACCCCGACGTCGGGGTGCAGGTAGCGCTTGGTGCGGATCGGCTCGGAGTTGACGTCGAGGTGGCCCCACAGCTCGGCGAACAGCGGCGACTCCGCCTTGAGCCGCTTCACCAGCTGCTTCCACGCCGGTTCGGCGACGTGGTCGGCCATCGCCGCGCGGAACGAGGCGATCACCCGCGGGATGTTCGCGTCCCAGTCCAGCATCCGCTTCTGCCACTCGGTGTTGAGCAGGCACTGCACCAGGGTGTTGCGGTCCTCGTACGGGATCGACTCGACGTCGCCCATCAGCCAGGTGTACCCGCGGTTGTAGCCGAGCAGGTCGCAGCGCGCGTTGCGGACCGCGACCGGGTACGGCTCCAGCTTCTTCATCATGAGCTGCATGGCCGGGGTGATGACCTGGCAGTCCTTCTCGTTGTCCGGCACCGGGGCCCCGGCGAGCCGGTAGAGATGGGCGCGCTCGTGCGGGTCCAGCCGCAGCGTCCGGGAAATGGCGTGCAGCACCTGGTCGGAGGCGTTGATGTCCCGGCCCTGCTCGAGCCACGTGTACCAGGTGACCCCGACGCCAGCGAGCTGCGCGACCTCCTCGCGGCGCAGCCCCGGCGTCCGGCGGCGGCCGGCCAGCGGCAGCCCGACCTGCTCGGGGGTGATGCGCTCACGGCGGCTGCGCAGGAAGATCGCCAGCTCGCGACGGCGAACTTCGGACTCGACAGCAGTGGTCATACTGCCAGGATGACACGAGTCCGAACCTGGTACCAGGTAGTCGCAGTACCCGGATAAACTCCAACTGGTACCAGGTTCCCGATCGTCGGATCGTGGTACTCATGACCACGACCTCCCTCGCGCCGAACATCCCCGGCGCCCCCACCCGGCCGGGATTGACCCCCGCCGGCCTGGTCACCGTGCTGCTGGGGGCGGCACTCCCGATCATCGACTTCTTCATCGTCAACGTCGCGCTGCCGACCATCGATGCCGACCTGCACGCCTCGACCGCCACGCTGGAACTGGTGGTCGCCGCGTACGGCGTCGCCTACGCGGTGCTGCTGGTGCTCGGCGGGCGGCTCGGCGACTCCTTCGGCCGCCGCCGGATGTTCTTCCTCGGCCTGTGGCTGTTCACGCTGACCTCGCTGGCCTGCGGCCTCGCGCCGTCGGCGACCACGCTGGTGGTGGCCCGCGCCGCGCAGGGGGCGGCGTCGGCACTGCTGCTGCCCCAGGTGCTTTCGATCATCCAGGCCGGTACCGAGGGTGAACACCGCTCCCGCGCGCTCGGCATGTACGGCGCCACCGGCGGTATCTCGACGATCGTCGGCCAGCTGCTCGGCGGCGCGCTCGTCGCGGCGGACCTGTGGGGCACCGGCTGGCGGCCGATCTTCCTGGTCAACGTCCCGATCGGGCTGCTGGTCCTGGTGCTGGCCCGGCGGCTGCCGGAAAGCCGCGCGCACAACCCGCTGGGCGTCGACCGCCTCGGCACGGTGCTGCTGGCCGCGACGCTGCTGTCCCTGCTCGTCCCGCTGATGGAGGGCCGGGCGCTGGGCTGGCCGCTCTGGACGATCGCGCTGCTGGTGGCTTCGCCGTTCGCGGCAGCGGCGTTCGTGCACGTCGAGCGGCGGATGGAACGGCGGGGTGGCACGCCTTTGCTGCCGCCGTCGGTGATGCGGCTGCCGAGCGTGCGCAACGGCCTGATGGTCGCGGTGCCGTTCTTCGCGACCTTCGGCTCGTTCATGTTCGTCTACGCCATGACGTTGCAGGAGGGCCTGCACCTCGGCCCGTTCGGCGCGGGCGCGGCGCTGACGCCGATGGCCGTCGCCTACTTCACGATGTCGATGATCAGCAGCAGGCTGGTCGCGCGGTACGGGCAGAGGGTCGTCACGTTCGGCGGGCTCGTACTGGCGCTGGGCATGGTGACGCTGCTGTTCACGACGATGGCGTCCTGGCCGCACCTGACGCTGCTGGATCTCGCCCCGGCGATGGTGCTGATCGGCGTCGGCAACGGGATGGCGATGACGACGCTGTTCCGGGTGGTGCTCTCGCACGTGCCGACGGACCTGGCGGGTGTCGGCGGTGGTGTCCTGACGACGACGCAGCAGACGTCGCTGGCGATCGGCGTCGCCACGATCGGCAGCCTGTTCGCGGCGATGAGCGTCCCGGGCGCACTGGGGGTGAAAGGGGCGTTCGTACTGGTCACGGGCGTGCTGGTGGTACTGGCAGGCGTGGTGACCGCGCTGTCGCGGCGGCTGCCGGACCCGCGGATCTGAATTTCTCGAAGTTCACCCGTCGGAGAACCGGCGCACCGAGCGACGATGAGGGTGTGACGGAACCGCGGGTGCATCGGGACCCGGCCTTCGCGCTGCTCGGGCTGTACGAGTCGGCCCTGCCGGAGGTCTACGGGTACCTGCTGTCCCGCTGCGGCGACCGCACACTCGCCGAGGAGCTGACGTCCGAGACGTTCCTCGGTGCGGTCGCCGCCTGTCGCAAGGAGTTCGCACCTGCGGTGAGCACCGGGTGGCTGATCGGCGTCGCCCGGCACAAGCTCGCCGATCACTGGCGGCGCAAGGAACGCGAGGAACGCGGGCTGCGGCTCGTCCACGACGGGGAGCCGGATGTCGAGGATCCGTGGGACGAGCAGCTCGACGCCATTCGCGCGAGACAGGTGCTGGCCTCACTCGGAGCTCATCACCAGTCGGCGCTGACCCTGCGCTACGTCGACGGCCTCGGGGTGCCCGAGGTCGCCGGGCATCTCGGCCGCAGCGTGCACGCCACGGAGGCGTTGCTGGTGCGGGCGCGGGCCGCGTTCCGCCGTGCCTACGAGGAGAAGGAGGGTCGCGATGCCTGAGCCGTTCGACGCGCTCCGCCTGCCCTCCGAGCGGGTCGAGCCCGACCCGGACTTCGCCGCCGAACTGCGCGACAACCTGCGTCGCCTGATCTTGAACGGAGCCGACATGACCACCACAGAAGCCCCCGCCCACGCCGAACTGCGCTCACTCACGCCGTATCTCGCGGTGTCCGACGCCCGTGCCGCCCTCGACTTCTACGTCGACGTGTTCGGCGCGGTCCGCCGCGGCGACCCGATCGTCATGGAGGACGGCCGGATCGGCCACGCCGAGCTGGCCATCGGCGACGCGGTGCTGATGCTCGCCGAGGAGCACCCGGAGATCGGCCACGTGGCCGCGCACGAGGGCGGCGCGTCGATCCGGGTGGAAGTGTCCGATGTGGACCGCAGCGTCGACCGGGCGATCGAGCTGGGTGCGACGCTGATCCGCCCGGTCACGGAGTCGCCATACGGCCGCGGCGGTTCGTTCCGCGACCCGTTCGGCCAGCGCTGGCTGGTGTCGCAGGCGGCCGCGGCTACGTCCTCGTCGGAGAAGCCGGTCCGGCAAGGCGAGGCGATGTACTTCACGTTCCAGGTGCCGGACGACGAAGCCGCGAAGGCGTTCTACGGCGCGGTGCTGGGCTGGCAGTACTCGCCAGGGTCGACACCGGACGCCTGGAACGTCACGGGCCACGGCCTGCCGGGCGGGCTGTGGGGCGGCTCGGGCCGCCAGGTCGGGTGGAAGCTGATGTACGCCGTGGACGACCTGACCGCGGCCCTGGCCCGAGTGCGCGAGGCGGGTGGCGAGGCCGGTGAAGCCGAGACGCACCCGTACGGCGTCACCGCCGACTGCAAGGACGACCAGGGCATCGAGTTCTGGCTCTGGGAGCAGCCGCGGCAGTGACATTTCCCATCCGCCCGGGCGAGCACGGCGGCGCACACTCTGCTGGCCGAGGGCGGCTGCTGGACGTCCCGGCGCTCTGAGGCCTACTGGAGCGTGTAGACCACGATGTCGTTCGAGTCGGTCCTGGTGAGCGGCAGGCCGGCGGTCGGCCGCGCCAGGATGTCGGTGGCGCCCTCCATGGACTTCACCACGATCACCTTGCGGATGCCGTAGCGCTTGTAGACGTCGATGCTGTGCTTGTCCGGGAACGACTTCGACGAGTCCTGCATGTCCGAGAACTCCGGGCCGTAGTTGCTCGCGGTCCCGTTCGCCGTAGTCGGGAAGCCTTCGGTCGTCCACAGCTGGTACTTGAAGTTGCTCCACAGGTCCATCGGCAGCAGCCCGATCGGCTCCTTCGCGGTGGTGAACACCTGCTTGACGTCCGGCGGGATGCCAGGGTTCTCGACCTGGCTCCAGTGCGGAATGCCTTCCACCAGCGCGAAAAACGCCGGAAACAACATGTAGAAGGCGATGACCTGCCGCGCCATCCGGGTGTGGTCGTCCAGCAGCCGGTAAAGCTTGGTGACCGCGCCGGCGGCGAGCACGGCCAGGCCGAGAGTGATCCAGATGATCATCCGGCCCGGCGTGCGCATGGCGTCCCAGCCGGGCAGGTAGGTCCAGAAGAGCCGGTAGAGATCGCCGTCGAGGAAGTTCACCCCGAGCGAGAGCACCAAGGTGAACGCGAGGTACCCGGCGAGGACGAGCCGGACGCGCCACGTCCACGCGCTGACGAACAGGCCGAGCACCCCGAGCACGGCCACCACGAGGCCCGGGAACAGGAGCATCTCGCCGACGCCGTCCTGCGGGAGTGCGTTCTCGTTGTTGAAGATCGACCCGAGCCACACCCGCGTCTCGTACGGAGCGGTCCACAGGGCGTTCAGCGGCGGGGAGAAGACCTCGACCTCGTGCCAGGTGCGCTTGAAGCCGTACTCGGCGCGCACCCGCAGGAACGGCACGACCAGCCAGTACGTGATCCCCAGGAACGCGACCGCGCCGAGGGCGTTCGCGACGATCATCGAGCGGCCCAGTCGCCAGGTGTAGATCGCGATGACGATCCCGACCAGGGCCATCACGTAGACGAACGGCAGGCCGATCGCCCAGCCGATGCTGACCTGCCAGGCCGCGAGGAGCCAGCCGGCGACGACCCACCGCGGCTTCGTCTCGCCGCGTTCCCCACGGAAGGTGAACCCGTGTCCCTTGGCCAGCGCCCACAGCGCGAGCGTGATCCCGCCGGTGGAAAGGACGTTGAGGTGGGCGATCTGGCTGAGCCGCCACGGCGCCCATGCCCAGACCACGCCGGCCAGGAGCGCGCCCTGCCAGTTGCTGCCGAGTTGTTTGGTGAGCAGGTACGCGCCGGCGAAGGCCAGCGCGAAGCAGAACACGAACAGGACGTTGTAGAGGAAGAGGTTGGCGTACTGGCCATCGCCCGCGAACAGACTGAACGGCAGGTACCCCAGCAACGTCTCGCCGAAGGCGTAGTTGTCCACCGCGGGATAGAACTGGTTGGACGTCCAGAAGTCGCCGCCGTGGGTGAGCCAGTGGTGCTGCCAGCCCAGTTCCCAGATCCACAGCAGGGGATCGCCCAGACCACCGGTGATCAACGACTTCGGGTGCAGGACGATCCGGTAGTTGAACACCACCGAGATCGCCAGGCCGACGTAGAACGCGATCAGGCCTTCGCTCTTGAGAAGCCGGCCTACCGCGCGCAACACCTTCCCGGCGTCGAACCGCCGGGCGACCGGCTGAGGTGCCTGTTCGTCCGGTGGCGAAACGGTTTCCGGGACCGTGGCTCCTTCCACGTCCTGCCCCCTGTCTGCTCGGATGGGGGCACCCTACCTGGACTTACTCACCGGCCGACGGCGTAGCCCTGCATGCCGCGCGCGTTCGCGGCCGCGCGGAGGAGGCCGTCCGAGCGTGAGACCGCGGAGAGGCGGCCGAGCGCCCACGGGCCCGCGTCCACGATGGAGTGTCCGCGTGCGGCCAGGGCGTCCACTGTGGACGAACCGACTCGCGACTCGATCACGAGTTCGCGCGGGGTCCAGGAGCGGGGGTAGAAGGAGCTGGGGAACGCCGTCGTGTGCCACGCGGGTGAGTCGATCGCCTCCTGGAGGTTGAGGCCGCCGTAGACCACCGCGAGCCAGAAGCACAGCTGCCACTGGTCCTGCTGGTCGCCGCCCGGCGTGCCGAAGGCCAGCACCGGCTTGCCTTCGGCCAGGGCCATCGAGGGCGACAGCGTGATGCGGGGGCGCTTGCCGGGGCGCAGGGAGTTGGGGAGGCCCTGCTCCAGCCAGAACATCTGGCCGCGCGAGTCCAGGCAGAAGCCCAGCTCGGGGATCGTCGGGCTCGACTGGAGCCAGCCGCCCGAGGGCGTCAGCGAGACCATGTTGCCCGCCGCGTCGACGACGTCCAGGTGCACTGTGTCGCCGCGGGTCTGGCCCTGGGGGCCGACCGTCGGCTCGCCCAGCGCGCCCATTCCGGCGGCCCCGCCTCGCAGGTCGTCGAGCATCGCCGGGAGCCGCGGTGACGCGCCAGCCGCGCCTGGGCGCAGTTCGGCGCTGGCCTCGTCGGCGATCAGCGCACGCCGGGAAGCCGTGTACTCCGGTGAGAGGAGCACGTCGAGGGGGACGTCGGTGTCGCCGTACCAGGCCTCGCGATCGGCGAAGGCGAGCTTCGCGGCTTCGACCGCGAAGTGGATGGTTTGTTCGGTCGGTATTCCGTCCACATAGGACAGATCGAGGCCGTCCAGCATCAACGCTTGCTGCAGCAGCGCCGGGCCCTGGGTCCAGGCGCCCATCTTGACCAGGGTCCAGTCGCCGATGTCCGCGGTGATCGCGTCCTCGTAGGTCGCCGACCAGGAGGCGAGGTCGTCGCCGGTGAGCAGTCCACTGTGGTCGCGGCCGGAGTCGTCGCGGAAGGCCTTGCGGCTGAACGCATCGATCGCCTCGGCGACGAAACCCTGCGACCAGGCGCGACGCCCGGCGTCGATCTGGGCTTCGCGGCCGGACACCGACTCCGCCTCACGCAGGAGGCGCTCCCAGGTTTCGGCCAGCGCCGGGTTCCGGTGCAGTCCGGCCGCCGGCTTGCCGTCCGGCAGCCACAGCGCCGCGGACGTCGGCCAGTGCTCGGCGAAGAGCTGCTCGACCGCGCTGATGGTGTCTCCCACCCGCGAAACCAGCGGGATCCCGTTGCGCGCGTAGCCGATCGCGTAGCTCAGGACCTCGCGAAGCGACTTCGTGCCGTAGTCGCGAAGCAGTAACAGCCAGCCGTCCCACGCGCCGGGGACGGTCGCCGGGAGCAGGCCGCTGCCGGGGATCAGGTCGAGGCCGAGGTCCGCGAAGTGCTCCGGCGTGGCCGCGGCCGGGCTCACACCCTGGCCGGCGAGCACGCGCGGCGTCGGGTCGTCCGCCGTCACGAAGATGCCGGGGACCTGGCCCGCCGGCCCGCACAGGTGCGGTTCCGCGAGCTGCAGGACGAACCCGGCGGCGACGGCCGCGTCGAACGCGTTCCCGCCGTCCTCCAGCACGGCCATGCCGGAGGCCGAAGCCAGCCAGTGGGTGGACGCCACCATCCCGAAGGTTCCGGCCAGCTCCGGCCTCGTCGTGAACATAGCCCCGATCCTACGCAAGGCTAAGTGGTTGCCATCGGAAGTCCTTCGGGGGTATTCGGCGGATCCGGGTTTCTGCTGGGCGTGCGGCCGCGAGGTCCTCGTACCGGGGTTGTACTCGGACCTCGCGGCCGTGCGTCCAGCGGGAAGCTGGGCCGTCGAGACCCCCGGAGGACTTCCGATGGTGACCACTAAGGATCAGTTCACCACTTCGCCGGACGGCGCCGCTCCGGTTCGTACGGCTGCGTGATGATTTCCATCCCGTTGCCACCCGGATCGAGGAAATAGACGCCCCGGCCGCCGTGGTTGTGGTTGATTTCCCCGACCTGCCTGCCCATCGGGTCGGCGTGATACGGCACGCCGGTTTCCTTCAGCCGCGCGAAGACGGCGTCGAAGTCGTCCTCCGGGATCAGGAAGCAGTAGTGCTGCAGGCGCAGGTCCTCCGGCGGGGTGGACGCGAAGTCCAGCCGGACGCCATTGCCCATCTCGACGGGGATGAACGGTCCCCATTCCTCGCCGACTTCCAGCCCCAGCAGGGATGCGAGGAACTCCGCGGATTCGCGGTTGTCCCGGGACGGGACGATCAAGTGATTCAATTCAACGGAAACTGACACGGTCGAATGCCTCCGAGGGCATCTCCGGAGCACCTCCATGCTCACCCAGCCGGTGACCAACACGCGATGCCGTACGGAGAGCTTACCGGGAGACGGCAACCCTGGCCGCGGCTCGCGGACGCCCGACTCCCTGCCACGACAGCCCGGCGTCGACGATCACGTGCGGGTCGAGCAGGTTGCGGGTGTCGACGACGTCGGAGCCGTCCATCAGCTCGGCCATCGCCGCCCAGTCCAGGTACTTGAACTCGGCCCACTCGGTGAGCACGACGACCGCGTCCGCGTCCTTGGCGACCTGGTAGGCGTCGTCGACCACGGTCATGCCGGGGATGTCGCCGTCGATCGCCGGGTCGTAGGCGATCAGCTCGGCGCCGAGCGCGCAGAGCACGGAGGAAACCGCGAGCGCCGGCGAGTCACGAAGGTCGTTCGTGCCCGCCTTGAAGGCGAGTCCGAGAACGCCGATCCGGGCGCCTGCGAGCGTGCCGCCTACCGCGCCCGCGATCTTCGCGACGATCCGGTCGCGCTGCGCGATGTTCTCGTCGATGGCCGAGGTCAGCATCTTGAAGTCGTACTGGACCGACTCGGCGACGCGGACCAGTGCGCTGGTGTCCTTGGGCAGGCAGGAGCCGCCCCAGCCGGGGCCGGGCTTGAGGAAGGTGCGGCCGATCCGGCGGTCGTAGCCCATGCCCTCGGTGACGAGGTTGATGTCCGCGCCGAGCCGCTCGCAGAGTTCGGCGATCGAGTTGACGTAGGACAGCTTCAGCGCGAGGTAGCAGTTGGCCGCGTACTTCACCAGCTCCGCGCTTGCCGCGTCGGCGACCACGACCGGCGCCGCGAGCTCGGCGTAGAGCTCGCCGACCCAGCGGGCGGCGGCGGTGTCGTCCGAGCCGACGACGATCCGGTCCGGGCCCAGGAAGTCCGCGACCGCGGTGCCCTCGCGCAGGAACTCGGGGTTCGAGACCACCGGGATGTCGTTGCGTCCCAGCATTTCCTGGATCCGCTTGGACGTGCCGACCGGGACGGTGGACTTCGTGATCAGCGCGCAGCCGGTGGGCAGGACGTCGCCGATCTCGGCCGCCACCGCCTCGACCGCGCGCAGGTCCGCGGAGCCGCCCGCGCCCATCGGCGTCGGCACGCAGAGGAACACGCCCTGGGCGTCACGCACGGCTTCGCGTGCGCCGACGACGAACTGGAGGCGGCCGGCGGAAAGGCCGCGGGTGACGAGGTCGGCGAGCCCCGGTTCGAGGATGTCCACCCGGCCGGCGGCCAGCCGCGAAACCTTCGCGCGGTCCACGTCGACACAGGTGACCTGATGACCCAGGCCGGCGAGACACGCCCCCGTGGTCAAGCCGACGTATCCGGTCCCCACCACCACGATCCGAGCTGCGGTCATGCTGCTGAAGGTGACAGCCGGAGTTGACGACCGCGCTAACGGAGACCCACGCTCCCGAGTACTCCACGCGACGGCGGAGCGCTGCGTTAACGGCAGCTTGCGAACGGTGATCGAGGACACGAATCGCGGCGATGCGAACGAGCGTTAACCTGTCCGGAGTCCGAGAGAAGGGAACAGCAGGGATGCAGATCACCGACACCGCAGCGCTCGTCACCGGGGGTGCCTCCGGGCTGGGCGGCGCGACGGCCCAGGCCCTCGCGGCCAAGGGCGCGCGGGTGTTCGCACTCGACCTGGCGCCTTCCATCGAGAAGGCCGAGCAGATCGACGGCATCACCTACGTCGAGGCCGACGTCACCGACGTCGACCAGGTCGAAGCCGCGGTCGCCACCGCGGCCGGGTCCGGCCTCCCGCTGCGGACCGTGGTGAACTGCGCCGGCATCGGGCCGTCCGCGCGGATCCTGTCCAAGAAGGGCCGCCACGACCTGGCGCTGTACGCGAAGGTCATTCAGATCAACCTGATCGGCACGTTCACCGTGCTCACCGTCGCGGCCGAGGCGATGGCGAAGACCGAGCCGCTGGCGGGCGACGCCCGCGGCGTCATCATCAACACCGCGTCGATCGCCGCCTACGACGGCCAGATCGGGCAGGTCGCGTACGCGTCGTCCAAGAGCGGCGTCGTCGGCCTGACCCTGCCCGCCGCTCGCGACCTCGCGTCGCAGGGCATCCGCGTGCTGACCATCGCGCCCGGCATCGTCGACACGCCGATGCTCGCCACCGTCAGCGACGAGTTCCGCGCCGGGCTCGCCGCCGGGGTGCCGTTCCCCAAGCGGCTCGCACGGCCGGACGAGTACGCGCAGCTCGCGCTGTCGCTGATCGACCACGACTACCTGAACGGCGAGGTCGTCCGGATGGACGGCGCGCTCCGGATGGCCCCGCGCTGACCCGACTCGTGAGCGTTCCGGGCGGTTCTAACCGCCCGGAACGCTCACGAGTCCTTAACGGGCCAGGCGAACCTCCAGGCCGATGCCCTCCGCGGTCACGGTGCAGCCGCCGAAAGCGCTCTCTCGGGCCATCGTCTCGAATTGGGCCCGGGTGTACGCGCGGCGGCGCAGCATCCCCAGCGTGCTCCGGACCGCGACCCGGCCGACCGCCGCGAGGTTCATGGCCGCGACCGCCTGGTCGATGTCGGCGCCGCTGACGTCGTGGTTCATGTCGTGGATCACCGCGACCCCGCCGGGCCGCAGCACCCGGTGCATCTCGTTCAGCGCGGTCACCGGCTGCCGGAAGTTCTTGAACGCGGCCTGACACACGACGAGGTCGAACGACCCGGCGTCGAACGGCATCGCCGACGCGTCACCTCGCCGGAACTCCGCCCGCACCCCCGCGCGGGCTGCCTGCTCGACGGCGATCTCGACCATCGTGGCGCTGATGTCGAGCCCGGTCACGGCGAATCCCAGCCGGGCCACCTCGATCGCGTGGTAGCCGGGGCCGGGCGCGACCTCCAGCACGTCGGCGCCCGGAGGCAGGTCCGCCGTCAGTTCGGCGGCCTGCTTGCGGTACTGCACCAACTGAGGATCGGTACCTCGCTGTTTGGCGTACCAGCGGGCCTGGAAGCCCTCCATCTCGGGCAGCCTGAGCTTGCGACGCGTTTCCATCGGTTTCTCCTGTTCGGTGAGCCGAACCGAAGAGCCGCCCGGCTATTCTTGCCGGTGCCACCTCGTGGCCGGGCGTGCTCGGTTCGGGGTCGAGGACCCCGGGTGCGTGTGCCAGCACCACCCGGGGTCCGTGCTATTTCTTCTCTTCCCCGAACTCCCCCACGTCAGCGGGGAGTTCGCCGGTCTCGTACCAGTGGCGCCATTCCGCGATGCCGGACACGGCGCCACCGGCCAGTTCTTCCAGGAAGCCCCGCACCCAGCGGGCTTCGGCCTCGAGCATCGCCAGGTCGTACTCCTGCTCGACGAGGAAGAGCCGGGAAAGCTCCCGCTGCCAGCGCTCGAGCCCGGCCCGTTGAGCCTCGACACGCTCGTCGAGCGACGCGAGCCGCTGCCGCAGCAGGCTGATGGCCTGGTCTGGGCCGAGCACGCCCATCATCGACAGCCCGGCCTCGAACCGCGGAGGTTCCCGCTCGAGCGTGCCGACGAGCTCGCGGACCCAGTCCTCGAACTCCTCCCGCCCGGCCGGGGTGAGCCGGTAGACGGTCCGCTCCGGGCGTCCGCCGTCCTTCTCGCTGCCCGCAGCCTCGATGAAGCCGTGCTTTTCGAGGTTCGCGACGACCGTGTAGAGCGAGCCCCACTTGATCGCCAGGTCGGCGTCCTTGCCGCGCTCTTTCAGCACGGACGCCATTTCGTACGGGTGCATCGGCCGTTCCAGAACGGCCGACAGCACACCCAGGGCGAGCATGTTGCCGACCTTGCGCCGCTTCACCTTGACTCCTCGTCTACGAGTACTCGTGAACGAGTATACACAGAACACGCCAGTCCGCAAGTGTCTTAGACTTTCGAGAGATTCAGAGGTCGAGGAAGTACGGGATCTCGATCTGCGCGCGGGTGCTCATCCACTCGCGCAGCGCCTGGGTCGCGAGGACGTCGTCCTCGTTGTACCGCAGGAGCCGCTCGCGCTGGGCGTCGTCGGGGACCTCGCCGTCCATCCCGACGGCGTCGCGGTACCAGCGCATCGACGCTTCGCCGCCCGCCTCCGGGTCGCGCCATGCGAACCCGGCGACCGGCGCGATCACCTTGAGCCCCTTGCCGTGGGAGCACAGGAACTGGTCGATGACGCTGCGGAAGAGGTCCACCCACTCCTCGGAGTCCACAAAGGACTGGATGTCCTTCTTGGAAGGAACACCCGGGTGGTCGCCGAAGCGCTCGACCGAGCCGAACAGCCAGCGATTCTCCGCCAGCGCGTTGTAGCAGTACGCGCGGAAGGTCAGCCCGGCCGCTTCGGTGCGCCGGCGGACATCGGTGAGCCACGCCCAGAACTCGGCGAACGAGCGCGCCTCGTCGCCGGTGGGCAGCGGGTCCCAAGTCGCGAAAGCCTGGTAGCCCTGCGGAAGCCCGATGTCGGCGCCGCTGAGCAGGCAGCCCCAGAGGTACGCGCCGGCGTCGCCGAAGCTCTCCATGTCGACGTCGACCTCGACGTCCGCGCGCGGCACCTCGACCGTGTCCACCCGCCGGACCAGGGTGAGGTCGGCGAGCCAGGCGCGGGCGAGCACCACCGCGTCGGGATAGGTCGTGCCGGTCCAGTTCACCGGCGGCGACTCGCCCGCCGGGTCGAGCGCGGCCAGCGCGTCCACAGTGGACACTCCGGCGCGGCGCAGCTCCATCGCGTCCTCGCCGCGGACCACGAGGCTGACGTCGCGGGTCTCGGTGAGCACGACCTCGCACGTCGGCCACCACGGGCAGCGGCGGCATTCCAGCACCCGCGACGGCTCCGCGAGCGGCTCCTCGCCGTTGGCGGCAGCGCTCGCGATCGCCAGCCGGTCGGCGAAACGGGCCTGGTACTCGCTCAGCGCGCTGCGCCCGCCCGGCCAGTTCCCTGCGGTCAGGTCGTGCCACAGCACAACGTCGGCGTCGAGCCCGATCACGCCACCGAGGATGAGGCTTTCGTCGGCGCGCCCGAGGGTCTGCAGCATCCGGCGGACATGCACGAGCCGCAGCTGGTCACGCGGCTGCGAGCGGACCTTGCGTTCCTCGTCGGGCTTGCGGTGCGCCGGGTCGAGATCGGTGAGCTCGGTGGCGAGCGCGCCGGCGCCGCGGTCGGTGATCCGGTGGCGCACCACCAGGATCGGCACGTACCCGCGGCCGGTGTGCACCAGCAGGTCCACCCCGCCGCGCCGGTGCCCGGCGGTGTCGACCGGCAGCAGCGCGCCCCAGATGTGGCGGACGCCGTCGTCGAACGCCTTGAGCGTCAGCTCGACGCGCTCGCCCGCGGGCAGCTCGCGCGGGATCTTCGCCCAGCTCGCCTCGCCGCCGGTGGCCTCGGTCAGCCGCCGGTAGATCGCCTCGCGGTGCGCGGTGGCGTCGTCGATGCGCTGCTGCGCGGTGGGGTCCGGCGGCAGGAGCGGGACCTCGCGCATCGCCGGGTCGTGCTCGAGGTGGACACGACGGCGGCAGCGGCTCATCGCGCCCGCGTCGAGTACCACTTCGGCTCCCATATCGATCACTTTAGATTCCCCGCACCGAGCCGACATGCTCGCCACCCGGGGGACCAGTAAGTTCGTTCCCGACACGGCGCAGGAGGTGGCCCATGGCGCGCAAGGCCAAGCAGCTCGAGGGTGAAGCCCGGATCACCCCCAAGAAGGCGAAGAACGCGATCGCGGTGGCCAAGGTGATCGGCCCGGCGGTGATCCCCGTGGTCGCGCCCCTGGCCGTCCGCGCGGCGGGCGCGGCACGGGAGCTGTACGACCGCTACCAGGCACGGAAGCTCGGCGTGGCCGTCGACCAGCTCGGCGAGTACACCGGCCGCGGCGCGGCGCTGCACGCCCGGATCGCGGGGCTGGCGCAGGGCTGCGAGGACCTGCGGACCTCGGAGAAGGCGACCCCGGCGGACATCGAGTTCGCCAAAAGCGCGGCCGGGACGCTGGAACAGCTCTCGGCGTCGGTCCGCGCGGCGGAGCGGATGCCCACGGCACGCCGCAAGTCCGTGCACCGGGCGATCGCCGGCGAGCTCGAGCGCCTGGAGGGCCAGCTGCTGCACCGGCTGGGCATCTGACCCCGGGCCCCGAGCACCCCAATGTGGCATTGGGTGCGTTGGACGCACCCAATGCCACATTGGGGTGTTTTGGAGCCCGGGGCTACTTCACGAAGCCCTTTGAGACCATCCAGTCGTGGGCCACCTTGCCCGCGTCGCGGCCGTCGACGTCGACCTGCTTGCAGAGCTGGACCATCTGCTGGTTGTCGATCGCCGCGCTCACCGTCTCCAGCGGACCGCGAACCTCAGGATGGTCCTTCAGAAACCCCGTCCGCAGCGTCGCCACCGCGTTGTACTGCGGGAACGCCTTCTTGTCGTCCTCGAGCACCCGCAGGTTCAGCCCGGAGATCCGGCCGTCGGTGGTGAACACCTCGCCCACCGGGCAGGTGCCGCCGGCCACCGCCGAGTAGATCGTGCCGATGCCGTAGTTCTCCACCTTCGGGTCCTGGAACCCGTACGCCTTGACCGCGGCCGGGAACCCGTCCTGGCGGCTGGTGAACTCCGTCTCCAGGCAGAACACCCCCTGGTCGGGCTTCTGCTTGATGAACGCCGCCAGGTCCGAGGTCGTCTTCAGGTTGTTCTTGGCGCCGTAGGCCTCGGTGACCGCGAACGCGTACTGGTCGTTGAGCGGCGAGTAGTTCAGCCAGGACACGCCGAACTTCTCCTCGTCGGCCTTCGCCGTGGCCTCGTACTGCGCCTTCTCCCCGCCCGGCACCGGCAGCTCGTTGCCCTGGTAGTTGATCCAGCCGGTGCCGGTGTACTCCCAGGTCACGTCGGTCTGGCCGGTGAGCAGGGCCTGCCGCGACGAGTTCGAGCCCTTGATGTCGGACAGGTCGACGACGTCCGCGCCGGCCGCCGTCAGGGCCATCTCGGCCATGTACGCCAGGATGATGTTCTCGGTGAAGTCCTTGGACCCCACGGTGATCTTGACGTCCTTCAGCGCCGGGATCGGCTGGATCGAGCCCGGCTGGATCGTGTACGGCAGCGCGGTGTTGATGTCCAGACCACAGGCCGACACGGTCCCGAACACCAGAACCGCGCCCAGCAACGCACGTATCTTCTGGGGCCGAGCCCAGACCCGGCCGGGGACAAGCCCCCTGGTCCCCCCAAACGCATCTTGATCATCGCAGTCCCTTCGGGCCGAAGTACTGCTCGGCGACCGCGCCCAGCCAGTCCACCAGCAGCGCCAGCGCGACGGCCAGCACCGAGCCGGTGACGAGCACCTTGGTCAGGTTCAGCTTGTAGCCGGTGTCGATCAGCAGCCCGAATCCGCCCGCGTTGACGAACATCCCGAACGTCGCCGTGCCGACGGCCAGCACGAGCGACGTCCGCAGGCCCGCCAGGATCAGCGGGATCGCCAGCGGGAACTCGACCCGCCACAGCACGCCGGCCGACGACATCCCGATCCCGCGGCCCGCGTCGATCAGCGACTCGTCGACCTGCTGCAGGCCCACCATCGTGTTGCGCAGCACCGGAAGCAGCGAATAGAACGCCAGCGGCAGCGCGGCGACCCAGAGCCCGCCGACCGCGCCGGTCACGATGAACCACAGCACCAGCACACCCAGCGCGGGCGCCGCCTGGCCGATGTTCGCGATCGCCAGGAACACCGGCGCTGCCCACCGCGCCCACGGCCGCGTCACCATGACGCCGAGCGGGACCGCGACCAGCACCACGATCGCGGTGACCACCAGCGTCATCAGCACGTGGTCGCGCAACGCCGTGAGGAGCGAGGTCGCGTTCAGAGTCGCCTTCTCCGTGGCGGAAACCCCGCTCGCGAACACCCAGATCAACGTCACGGCGACGATCGTCAGTACCACGACGGGCTGGGCGAACAGCCGGACGCGTTCCGCGCGTTTCGAGCCGGATTCGGTGGAGAAGCCGGTATCGACGGCGGCCGTCATGCCGTCGCCTCTTCGCCGTTGCCGTGTTCTTCGCGCAGTTGCTGGATGGTCGCGATCACCGTGTCCAGCTCGATCGTGCCGGCGTACTCGCCGCGCGGGCCGGTGACCGGCACCGCGCCGCCCTCGGCGAGCATCGCCTCCAGCGCGTCCTGCAGCGTCGACTGGAGACTCACGATGTCACCGCAACGGCTTGCCGGCGCGCGGCCAGCGAAGTCGCCGTGCCGAGCTCGCGGACGTGCACCCAGCGCAGCGGGCGGCGGCGCTCGTCGAGCACCAGCGCGAAGTGCGGCCGTTGCGCCGTCAGCTTTTCGCGGACCGCGCGCGGGCGACTCGCCGTCGGCCGCGGTGAGCGCGTCCTGCTTCAGCTCGACATCGCGTACGCGCAGAAGCGTCAACTGCTTCAGCGAAGCGCCCGCGCCGACGAAGCCCGCGACGGTGTCGTTGGCCGGGTTGGCCAGGATCGCGTCCGGGGTGTCGTACTGCAGGATCGACGACTGGTTGCCCAGCACCGCGATCTTGTCGCCGAGCTTCACGGCTTCGTCGAAGTCGTGCGTGACGAAGACGATCGTCTTCTTCAGGTCCGTCTGCAGCCGCAGGAGCTCGTCCTGCAGGTTGCCGCGGGTGATCGGGTCCACCGCGCCGAACGGCTCGTCCATCAGCAGCACCGGTGGATCCGCCGCCAGCGCCCGCGCGACGCCGACGCGCTGCTGCTGCCCGCCCGAGAGCTGGCGCGGGAAGCGGTCGCGGAAGTCCGCGGGGTCCAGCCCGACCAGGTCCATCATCTCCTCGACCCGGTCGTTGACCTTCTGCTTGTCCCAGCCCAGCAGCCCCGGCACGACGCCGATGTTCTGCGAGACGGTGAAGTGCGGGAACAACCCGGCCTGCTGGATGGCGTAGCCGGTTCGGCGGCGCAACGTGTCGACGTCCAGCTTCAGCGCGTCGTCGCCGCCGATGGTGATCCGGCCGGAAGTCGGCTCGATCAGCCGGTTGATCATCCGCATGGTGGTGGTCTTGCCGCAGCCGGACGGGCCGACGAAGACCACGATCTTCCCGGCGGGCACGACCATCGAGAAGTCGTCGACCGCCGCCTCCCGGGTGCCGGGATACCGCTTGGTCACGTTCTCCAGGACGATCTCGACACCGGAGACCTCTTCTTGCTCAGCCACGGACACCCCTGGAGATCGTCAAGCGCTTGATCAGGACGTAGACGCCATCGAGGACGAGGGCGAGGATGACCACGCCGACCGTCCCGGTGATGGCCTGGTTCAGGGAGTTCGCGCTCCCCGCGTTGGTCAGGCCGGAGAAGACCTCGGAACCGAGGCCCGGTCCCTTGGCGTAGGCGGCGATCACCGCGATGCCCATCAGCATCTGGGTGGCCACCCGCATCCCGGCCAGGATCGCCGGCCAGGCCAGCCGCAGCTCGACCCGGGTCAGCACGCCGAAGCGGCTCATCCCGATACCGCGGGCGGCATCCACGACGGCCGGGTCGACGCCGTCGAGCCCGACGATCGTGTTCCGCACGATCGGCAGGAGCGCGTACAGCACCAGTGCGATCACCGCGGTCGTGGACCCGAGCCCGGACAGCGGGATCAGCAACCCCAGCAGCGCGAACGAAGGGACCGTCAGGATCGTGCTGGCCAGCGCGGTCGCGAGGGCGCTGCCGACCGGGCTGCGGTAGACCGCCACCCCGATCACCACGCCGAGCACGGCCGCCAGCACCGTGCACTGGACCACCAGGCTCGCGTGCAGATAGGCCTCGAGACCGAGCTTGCTCCAGCGATCCGAGATGTACTCGAAGAGATTCATCCGTGTCCGCGCTCCCGCCGTTGTCCGCAGGCACTCACCCGTTCGGGCTAGTTCCCGGCCGACGGCTCAGTACCCACCGACCGGATGCCCGAAACCCCCGAATCGGCCCGTTGGTTTGTCCACCGTTCACCATCCGGCGTAGATCGGCAACCACAGCGGTGAACCGCGCGGCGCCGCCATCCGTGAACTTCTCGTGTGCTCACCTGCCGGGACCGGCCGTTCACCCCGCAAGGGGTCGCTTAGGCTGTTCGGCATGCGCACGTCGGCACGGCACCGGGCCGCGCTGGGTGCTACCCGGGGGGCGTTGCTGGCGGTGACGTCGGCGGCACTTTCGGTGACCGCGCACTTCCTGGCCGACGGCGAGCTCGCCGACCCGGCCCTGACCGTGCTGCTCACCGGCCTCATCGGCTGGACCGCCACCGCGCTCGCCGGGAAGGCCCGCGGGCCTGTCGCGACCCTTGCGCTCCTCGGCTCCGGCCAGGTCGTCATGCACCTCGTGCTGGTCACGCTGGCCGGGCACGACATGTACGGCATGCCGGGCCGGGCCGGCGGGCTCACCATGCTCGCCGCGCACGCGATCGCCACGCTGGTGACCGCGCTGCTGGTGGCCAAGGCCGACGCGATGCTGCTCGCCGCGCTGTCGGCGGTCCGGGCGATCCTGCCGTGGCTGCTCCCGGTGCTGCCGGTGCCCGCCGCGGCCCCGGTCGCCATGCCCGCGCGCGCGGACGGGCCGCCCCATCTCACGAGCGTCGACCTGCGGCGCATCAACGGGCGACGCGGCCCGCCCTGCCACTCCTGAACCCAGCTCCCTTCCTACCGGCGATCCCCGAATTCGCCGTCCCCTTCTGAGCTCAGGAGTACTACGTTGTCCAAGCACGTCTTCAAGCGCGCCGGTTTCCTGGCCGCCACCATCGGCATCACCGGCTTCCTCGGCGCGGGCATCGCCTCGGCGCACGTCACCGCGAACGTCTACGGCGCCCAGCCGGCCAAGGGCGGCTACGCGGCGATCTTCCTGCGGGTCCCCAACGAGGAGCCGGGCGCCGGGACCAGCAAGGTCGAGCTCGACTTCAAGCCGGAGTACGGCATCGGCACCGTGCGCACCAAGCCCGTCCCGGGCTGGACCGCGAAGGTGGAGAAGGCCAAGCTCGCCACCCCGATCACCAAGGCCGACGGCTCGCAGATCACCGAGGCGGTCGCCAAGGTGACCTGGACCGCCGAGGCCGGGGGTGGCCTGCCCGCGGGCACCGATTCCTTCCAGGAGTTCGAGATCAGCCTCGGCGCCCTTCCGTCCAATGTGGACCAGCTCGAGCTGCCGGCCGCGCAGACCTACACCGACGGCAAGGTCGTCAACTGGAACCAGCCGACCCCGGCCGGCGGCGAGGAGCCGGAGCACCCGGCCCCGGTCGTGAAGCTCGCGGCCAAGGGCGGCGACGACCACGACATGGCCGGGACCGCCTCCACCACCAGTGAGCACTCCGAGGCCGCGGCCGCCCCGGCGTCCGACACCACCGCGCGCTGGCTCGGCGGCGCCGGTCTGATCGTCGGCGCGCTCGGCCTCGGCGTCGGCGCGGGCGCCATCCTTCGCGCGCGTCGCACCGTCGCGGCGACCAAGAGCGGGAGCGAGCAGTAAAGATGCGGAAAGCGCTCGTCGCGCTGGCGTTGACCGGGGTGGCCGTGCTCGGCACGGCCACCCCGGCGCTGGCGCACAACGTCATCATCGGCTCCGACCCGGCCGAGGGCACCTCGCTGGCGGCCGGGCCGTCGAAGATCAGCCTGACCTTCGACCAGTACGTCCAGGGCGCGGACGTGAACCAGATCGCGGTCACCGGCCCGAATGGCGGACAATGGGCCGAAGGCCCGATCTCCGTGGTGAACAACGTGATCAGCGCCCCGCTCCGCCCCCTCGGCCCGGCCGGGAAGTACACCGTGGGCTACCGGGTGCTTTCCGCCGACGGCCACCCGGTGACCGGGGAGATCAACTTCACCCTGACCAAGGCGGGCACCGGAACCCCGGCGACCGTCGACGCGGCCCGCTCGCCCGGCTCGCCATCGCAGGCCGCGCCCGCGTCCTCGTCGACGGGGATCCCGATCTGGGTGTGGATCGCCGGCGCGGTGGTGCTGCTGGCCCTCGGGCTGACGGTGGCGCTGCGGACCGGCGGCAAGGCGTCCGCGGGAGGCGACAAGTGACCCAGGCCGAGACCACCTCGGGCGTCCGTTACGCCACGCTGATCTGCGTGGTGACGGCGGGGCTCGTCGGCGCCCTGATCGGCGTCGCGCTGACCGCGACCACCCCGGTGCCCGGGGTGACGCAGGCCAGCGAGGTGGTCTCGGCCGCCATCCCGCTCGTGCGCGTGCTGCTCGACCTGGCCGCGGTCACGACGATCGGGCTCGCGCTGCTGTCGGTCCTGATGGGCTACGACCGGCCGAAGCTCACCGAGCCAGTTATGCGGCTGGCGCGCCCGGCCAGTGTCGCCGCCGCGCTCGTCTGGTCCGCCGCGGCCGTCGTCGCGCTGATCCTGCAGACCGCGGAGTACAAGCCCGGCACGTCGACGCTGACCGCCGGCGACATCGGGAGCTACATCGCCAACGTCGGCGCCGGCAAGGCGTTGGTCATCGTCGCCGCCCTCGCCCTGCTGCACGCCGGGCTCGGCGCGCTCGCGCTGCGGCACGGCGAGAAGGTGCCCGCCGAAGTCCGCGTCGGGCTCGGGCTGTTCGCGCTGCTGCCGCTGCCGGTCACCGGGCACGCGTCGAACTGGAGCTACCACGACTACACGATGATCTCGATGGAGCTGCACGTCATGAGCGCGGTCGCCTGGACCGGCGGCCTCGGCGCGATGGCGGTGCTGCTCGTCTCGAACCGGACCCTGCTGGCGCACGCGCTGCCGCGGTTCTCGAAGCTCGCCACGCTCTGCCTGATCCTGTCGGCGGCCACCGGGCTGTTCAACGGCATCATCGAGATCGCGCTCAACCCGACCATCGGATTCTGGGCCGGGGTCTTCACGACGCCGTACGGGCAGCTGGTGCTCCTGAAGCTCCTCTGCACCGGCGTCATCGCGCTGCTCGGCGCGCACGTCCGCTGGCGGCTGATGCCACAGATCGTCCGGCACAACCGCACGGCGCTCGCCGCGTGGGCGACGCTCGAGCTGACGGTCATGGGTCTCGCGTTCGGCTTCGCCGTCGTGTTGACGCGCGCGCCGGTCTCGGTCGCTTCCTGAGTCGTCAAAGATCGCCATCATCGCTGGTAAGACCAGTGCAGAAGTAACGCCGGGTAGCTGCAACTTGCACAATGGGACTAACGCTGACCCATTCGATGCGACCGGTCGGGCAGAACTTTCTACCCTGGGAAGCCCCTTTTCGGGATGCGACGAACGGTCATTTGCAGTCGCCGAATGCACGTGCAGAGTGTGTCCCCGGTCACAAAAAGTGACAGTCGTGGCTCAACGGTAACGCGTCCAGCGGACGTCCGTCCGGCCCCGCCGGAGGTCGTCCAGCCGGCGCGACAGCTCGGCCCGCACCTGCGGCCGGCTGCGCAGGATCGGCAGGACGCTGGTGGTGAGCTTGAGCTCGCGCACCGACCGCAGCACCGGGAAACCCGGCCAGGACGTCACGTCGAAGCCGTACGCCTCGGTGAACGTCCGGTAGTGGACCTCGGGGTCGCCGAACCGCTCACGGCCGACGGCCAGCGGCGTCAGGTCCCATTCCGGCGGGCCGACGCAGGAGGAGTCGAAGTCGCAGAGCACCGGGCCGTCCGGGCCCGCGATGACGTTGCCGGGGTACGCGTCGCCGTGCACCAGGCCCCTGGGCAGCGGAAAGTCCAGCATGGCCAGCGCGGCCTCGACCTCGGCACAGCGCTCCAGCAGGAACCGCCGGTCGCCCTCGCTGATCTCCTCGGCGTCCGACACCCGCGCCCGCACCGCGGCGAACGGCGCCCATTCGGCGAGGCCGGGCGGGGGCGGCAGCTCGTGCACGCGGCGGAGCAGTCCGGCCAGGTCAGCGGTGGTGGCGGGGCGCCCGACGCTGGGCACCTGGTGCCAAACGGTCACCAGGTGATCGCCGATGTGCACGGGCTGGTCGATCCCGCCGAGCAGGCGGATCGCGGGGACGTCGTGCTGCTCGAAGTGCCGGGCCACCCGGACCACGGTGCCGACCCGGTGGCGTAGCCGCGTCGAGCCGACGATCCGGATCACGACAGGGGCGCTGACCAGCGCGTACACCGCGTTGTTCGTGAAACGCAGGAGGCGCGCACCGACGGGGTCGACGTCGAGCAGCGCGCAGGTGCGGACCAGCACGCCGTGCAGCTTCTCGGGCGTGAAGCGGCCGTCCAAGACGGGCCCTCGGGCGTCCCGGGAGCCGTCCTGGCTATGCGGCGTAGAAAGCGTGGAGGCGATCGGCGAGGTCACGGGCGTCGGCGTTGTTGCGACGGCGCTCGGCCTCTTCCTGAAGCGGGCGCATGCGGTCCTTGACCCGCTCCGACTTGATGCCCTCGGCACAGTCGATCGCCTTGCCGCCGACCTTCGCACCATGGTCGAGATCGCCCTCGACCAGGTGGTTCGTGGCCAGCGCGCTCAGCATGAACGCCTTCGACCGGGCCATGTCGTCGTCGTAGGACTCGACGGCCTTGGTCAGCGCGGGAATGGCGAACTTGGTGTGCTCGGCGTTCTTCTGGGCCAGCACGGTGTGCACGGTGCCGATCATCGCGTAGACGTCGGTCTCGGTGAAGAAGCGCACCCAGGACTCGGCCTCGGCGAGGTTGGCGCGGGCGAACTCGTCCTTGCTCCGGCCGAGCAGCTTCACCGCCTGCTCCTCGTTGCCCATCATCGCGTAGGCCCAGGCCTCGTTCGCGCAGAGCACCGAAACCGCCAGCTCGGAGCCGGATTCCTGGGCGGCGATCTGGCCGAGCTGGAACAGCTTGAGCGCGTCGTTCGGGGCGTCTTGATGCAGGTAGACGCGGCCCATGCGGTAGAGCACGTTGGCCACCAGCGGGTGGTTCTCGCCCTGCTTGGCCAGGTCCAGCGCGTTCGCGAAGTGGCCGCGCGCGGAGTCCATCAGGCCGGTGTCGAAGGAGGTCCAGCCGGCCAGGGAGTGCAGGTCGGCCAGTGCCACGTAGAGCCGGGACTTCACCAGCTCGGTCCCGTTGGACTCGAGCATCTGCTGCCCCCAGGACAGCTGCGCCACCACCGCGTCGCGGCAGAAACCGCCGCCGTACTGGTAGTCCAGGGCGCGAAGCGCCCGCGTCGCGGCCTCCACCTGGCGCACGTCGGTCATCCCGATGCGTCCGGGGGCCGGGGTCCGCGCGGGACCCGAGGACCACGTTCCCGACTCCGGTCCGAATACCGCCGCACCCATCGTGACCTGGGCGGCGTGCGCGAGGAACCTCCGTCGTTTCACGGACTCGTCCTCCTCAGCCTGCCGGCCGTCGGCTGCGCCGACGACCCTGTTCGCCGTGACCTCGTCGTAGGCGAGGCCCATGTATCCACGGGGAACACCCAGGCCGTCGGCGATCCTCGTGAGCACGTCGTAGGCCATGACCTGACGACCCTTGAGGATCTCCGACACCTCGGACTGCGATTGGCCGGTCATCGCGGCGATCTGGCGCTGCGAAACTCCGTGCTTGCGAAGCAGGCGGTAGACAGCGCTGACCTCGCGGCTCGCGAGTGCTTTGCGCATCTCGGGTTGTTCCCACGCGTCAGCGGGAACAGCGTGGCTCTGCCGGGCATCGGTCCCGGCGGGTCCGTTGCCGGTACTGGCGTCCATCGCGACCCCTCACAGTCCTGTCGGGCGTCTGTGAAACAGCGTAGGCACAGCTCTCGAACCTTGTGAAACATGCGATCCGACGTCCTGATCGGCAGGGCCGAAGTCCGCTGACCGCTTACCGTGGAACCAAGCCCGGTCGCCGCTATGACGCCATTTCGACCTTCTATCGCACCCGGTTTCACTTCACTGTAGTTGTCAGATCTCCGTCACCGCCCGGATACCGGCCGCGATCACGGAGAGCTACCGAAAGCGGTAGCGCACCGTGGACACAGGGTGCGGATCCAAAGAGGACGAGAGAGCGGAGAAGGGCCAGTGGAGTTCGTGGACTCGCTCGCAGGAGGACATGCCGGGACGGCAATGCGCGCCGTGCGGCCGGCGGTCGCGACGGTTCCCTCCGTCTCCGCCGTTCGTCCCGTCATCCCCGCCGCGGCCGTCGACCCCCGCACCGCGAGCGTCCGCCATTACGAAGGCGGCCAGCTGATTTGGCGCGTGCAGTGCGGAGACCTGATCAGCCGGGAACGTGCGGTCACGGTTTTTGTCGAAGACAACCAGGTGGTGCTGGTCTCGCCTCCCGGCGAAACCGCGCGGCTGACGTCCGGCCAGCTCGGACAGCTGCGCGCCGCGCTCAACGAAGCCGCCAAAATGGCGGAAAGGTAACGGTGAGCTGATCATGGATCAGGTACTCGGGCAGGTCCTCCGCAATGCGGTCTGGGAGCGCCTCGACATGCTGACCGACCTGGCGAACCGCGCCGACGCCCAGTCGCTCGTCTCGGTCGCGCGCTCCGAACTCCCCCGGCTGACCGAAGGCATGGCGCGCGATGCTCAAGGCGCACGAGCCCGACGAGCGCGGCGACTGCCCGACCTGCTCGACGCGCTGGCACAAGTGCAAGGCACCGTGCTCGGTCTGGCAGGTCGCCCACGAGCACCTGGTCGCCGGCGGCCTCGCGCCGCAGCAGGCGCCCGCCGACCACCGCCTGCAGGGCCGTCGCAACAGCCCGCTCCCCGGCCCAGGGCCGTCCGGTCCCGGCGACCCCGGCGGAAACCACCGGCCGCCACGCACTCGTGAACCCCCGCCGCGCCGTCATCGCGGCGTCGCACGCCTGGATAAGTCGGCGAGCGGACGGCCACCCCCGATCGCCCCATCGGGTCGACGCCGGCACTCGCCCTTGCCGAGGACTGGTTCGCCCCGCACCCCCGAGCTGGACGAATCAGCCCTCGGCCCATCACCCCGGTCCCCACCGCGATTAATCGAAAAAATTACGCGTTAGCCCTAGCCCAGGTGGTAATCCACGGCTAGATTGATCATCAAACACGGCGTGGATCATGCAGATCGCAACGCCGTGCCCCGCTCCCCCGAGCGGCCCCGAATTCCGCGGGCCGGTGCCGTTGCACTCCCCTCCCCCGACCGGCACCGGCCCGCGGTCCCATGCCCGGCCCCCAGCGCAGGCGTAGTCCGTGAATGCCACATTCGCGGCGTCTTGAGCCGTCAAAGTGGCATTCACGGACTTACGAGCTAGCGGACAGCCTTCACCCGGGTGACCAGCACACCCGCGCTCGAGCGTCGCCACGGCCGAAGCCGCGAACAGCGACGGGTACCCGCCCAGCAGGATGATGAAGCCGGTCAGGATCGGCGCGAGGACCTGCGGCAGCGAGCTCGCGATGTTCACCACGCCGAGGTCCTTGCCACGGCTGTCGGCCGCGGGCAGCACCTGCGTCAGCATCGCCAGCGCCACCGCCATGTAAGCCCCGAAACCAACTCCGAGCAGCGGTGACGCCAGCAGCGCCACCGGCCAGGTCTGCCAGAGCACCAGCAGCAAAGCGGCCAGAGCCATCACACCGGAAGCCGCCAGGACGTACGGCTTACGCCGACCGGACCTGTCGGAAAACAGTCCCGCGATCGTCGCGCCGACGATCAGGGCGACGCCGTAGAGACCCATCATGATCAACAGGCCGGTCTCGGGGTCCTCGTAGTGCACGGCGTCCTTCAGGAAGTAGAGCAGGTACAGCGTACCCAGGGCGTTGCCTAGGTTGATCATGAAATGGCACGCCCACGCCCACGCGAAGTCCGGGTAGCGCGACGGTGAGATCCAGAGGTGGCGCAGGACCTCACGCAACTGTCCGGACGGCCGGTACTCGATCGGGAGCCGGGCGTCCGGGGTGAACAGGACGAACGCCGCCGCGCCGATGAGCACCACACCCGCGCAGACCAGGTAGGCCAGCGGGACGCCGGCGAAGTCCAGCACCACCACGACGACCACGGCGCCGAGCACGGTGCCGAGCATCTGCGCCACGCCGACGACCCCGCCGACCTTCGCGCGCTGGGCCACCGGGACCCGGTCGGGCAACGCTGCCATGAGCGTGGCGAGCATGCCGTTCAGGCCGGCCTGGACCAGGCACCAGCCCAGCGTCATGACCACGACGTTCGGGGCGATCGCGAGTACCGCGAGGCCGACTGCCGCCAGCGAAGCTCCGAACACCGTCCACGGGTGACGGCGGCCGAACCGCGAGCACGTCCGGTCCGAGACCAGCCCGATCGCGGGGTTGACCACCAGCGCCACCACCGCGCCGAAGCCGGTCACGACGTTGAAGACGGTCAGCTTGTTCGCCGCGTCCAGCAGTTCGGCCTGTTTCGGCAGCAGCACCTGCAGGGGTGCGTAAACGCCGAGCCAGAGCACGATGTTCGCGAAGAACAGCAGGCTGGTCCAGCCGAACCGGACGCGAACGACCGGTTCGGCGAGGGCCTCGGGGACCCCGGTCGTGGCTTCACTACTCATTCCGCACCAGCTTCCGATACCAGTGGAACGAGTCCTTCGGCGTGCGCCGCTGGGTCTCGTAGTCGACGTGCACCAGGCCGAAGCGCGGCGCGTAACCCTTGGACCACTCGAAATTGTCCATCAGGGACCAGCAGAAGTACCCCCGCACGTCGACGCCCGCGTCCATCGCCTCGCGCATCGCGCCGATGTGACTGTGCAGGAAGTCGATTCGCTCTGGGTCGTGCACCGCGCCGTCGTCGGCGACGACGTCGGCGAAGCTGCAGCCGTTCTCGGTGATCTGGATGGGCGGCAGCTTGTCCCGGTACCGAGCGTGGAAGTCGACCAGCAGCTCGCGCAGCCCGTGCGGGACGATCGGCGAGTCGTTGGTCGTCATCGGGTAGCCCTCGATCGGGCGAAGCTCGAACGGCAGCGGGTTGCCCTCGCCGGGGGCCGCGACGCCCTGGGGTTCGTAGTAGTTGACGCCGTAGAAGTCGAGCGGCTGCGCGATGGTCTCGAGGTCGGCGGCGAATCCGGCGGGCAGGTGCTCGTGCAGCTCGGCGGGGTAGCGGCCGAGCAGGACGGGGTCGGCGTAGAGGCGGTTGAGCAGCGCGTCGAGCCAGATCGCGGCGGCCTCGTCATCGGCGGAGTCGGTCGCGGGCCAGATCGGCGAGTGGTTGTTGGCGGTGCCGATGTTCGTCGCGCCCGCCGCGCGCAGCGCCTGGGTGGCCAGGCCGTGCGCCAGGTTCTGGTAGTGCGCGGTGGGGACGGCGTCGAGCAGCAGTGTCTTGCCGGGCGCGTACTCGCCGATCGCGTAGCCGAAGATCGACGTGACCATCGGCTCGTTGATCGGGATCCACATTTTCACCCGATCGGCGAAACGTTCGCCCAGGATCCGGGCATACTCGGCGAAGTGCTCGGCGGTGTCGCGGGAGAGCCAGCCACCCTCGTCCTCGAGGGCCTGCGGGGTGTCCCAGTGGTACAGCGTCACCGCCGGCGCGATCCCGGCCTCGCAGACGGCGTCGATCAGTTTGTCGTAGAAGCCGAGGCCCTCGGCGTTGGGTTTGCCCTTGCCGTCGGGCTGGATCCGCGGCCAGGCGATCGACATCCGGTAGGCACCGACGCCGAGTTCGGCCATCAGCGCGATGTCCTCGGGGTAGCGGTGGTAGTGGTCGGCGGCTACGTTTGCTTGCTCACCGTTGGCGATCTTGCCCTCGGTGGCGGTGAACGTGTCCCAGATGGACGGTCCGCGCCCGCCCTCGCGGGTGGCACCTTCGATCTGGAACGCCGAGGTCGAGACACCCCAGAGGAAGTCGGACGGGAAGATCGGGTTCTCCACCGGTTGCGCACCCCTTCGCCAGTCACCCAGGTGGGTGAACATGAAAAGTTCTCATATACTAGGTCTTCACTCGTCCGTGGGGAAGCCCGTCGGCGCGATAAAGTCCCAGATCAGACGAGGAGGAGCCAGCGTGTCCGACATCCAAGCCGCGAAGGTGCCGGCAGAAGCGACCCCCCTACGGCGCCAGCCGGTGCAGCAGCGTAGCGCCAAGAGGGTCGAGCAGATGCTCGACGCCAGCGCGGCGTTGATCGACGAACTCGGCTATGACGCCCTGACCACGACATTGATCGCGAAAAGAGCCGGCGTCGCCGTCGGTTCGCTGTACCAGTTCTTCCCCGACAAGCGGGCCGTCGTGCAAGCGCTTACCCAGCGGAACCTGGAACGGTTCGTCGCCGCGGTGAACGAGAGGCTGACGCAGCTCGGCCCGGAGCACTGGTGGAACGTCGTGGACTCGATCCTCGACATCTACCTGGACATGCACCGCGAGGTGCCGGGCTTCTCGAAGGTGCACTTCGGCGACGTCGTCGACCTGCAGCTGCTCGACGAGACCCGGGACAACAACGCCGTCCTCGTCGACGCGCTCACCGAGATCGTGGCCGTACAGGTCGACCAGCCGGTGGAGGACCTGAAGTTCGCCATCGCGATCGCCAACGAGGTCGCGGACGCGCTGCTGAAGCTCGCGTTCCGGCGCGACCCGCGCGGCGACGAGAAGATCGTCGCGGAGGCGAAGTACGTGGTGAAGGGCTATCTGGCGGGCAAGTTCGGCGAGTAGGTCAGCCGAAGTTCCGGTGCTCGCCGCGGTAGGTGGGCACCGTGCGGTCGACCCGGTCGCCGACGACCAGGTGGTAGTGCGTGAAGCGCTCGGCGAGCTCGCCGGCCTTCGCGTGCCGCAGCCAGACGCGGTCGCCGAGCTTGAGGGTCCGGGCGGCCTTGCCGGTCACCGGCGTCTGCACCTCGCCCGCGCCTTCGAAGCCCAGCAGCGTCAGGCCCGTCGGGAGGTAAGGCGTCGGCTGGCGCGAAGGACCCGTCGGGCCCGAAGCGATGTAGCCGCCGGAGAAGAGCGTCGCGATGTTTCGCGCCGGGCGGCGCACGACGGGCAGCGCGAACAGTGCGGCCGGGCGCGGGCTGAAGCGGCTGTAGCCGTCGAAGAGCGTGGGGCCGATCAGGCCGGAACCAGCGGCGATCTCGGTGACGAACGTGTCCGCGCCGGTCGACTCGACGCTGCCGGTGCCGCCGCCGTTGACGAACTCCAGGTCGGTCACCTCGCGGACGGCCCGCACCGCCGCGCCGCGACGGCGGTTCAGCTCGGCCGCGGACCTGCGCTGCATCCAGCCGATGATCGCGCGCTTGGCGCGGCGGCCGTCGTTGTCGCCGAGCCCGGCGATCTGGCCCTCGTACGCCATCACGCCGACCAGACGGAAACCCTTGCGGCCCTGGATTTCCCGGGCCAGTTCGCCCGCCTGCTTCGCGGTGAACACCGGCGAGCGCCGGGTGCCGACGTGCACGCCGGGCAGCGGGCGCCAGGACGCGTCGAGCTCGAGGCAGACCCGGATCTCGGGGTGGTTGTGGCCGAGTGCGGCGTCCACCAGGTCCAGGTGCGCGGCGGAGTCGACCATGATCGCGACGGCCGCGCGGGCGCGCTCGTCCGCGGCCAGGCTGCGCAGGGCGTCATGGTCGACGGTCGGGTAGGCGACCACGATGTCGTCGGTCGTGCCCTCCTCGACGTGCCAAACGGCCTCCGCGAGCGAGTAGCACATGAGGCCCTCGAAGCCCGGTCGCGCGAGCACCCGCTCGAGCAGGTGGCGGCAGCGCACCGACTTGCTGACCACGCGGATCGGCTTGCCCGCGGCACGACGGAGGAGGTCGTCGGCGTTCGCGTCGAACGCGTCCATGTCGACGACCGCGAACGGGGGATCGAGATCTTTCGTCGCCAAGTCGTACACCGTCGCACTGGTCACGCACACCAAAATACGTCACGGAGGCTTGAAACGCGAATACTATTCACTTACTGTTCGAGCACTCACACTCGGACGAGTAAGGTGCGCGCATGACACGGTGGAGCAACTGGGCCGGCACGGCAACCGCGTCACCCCTGCACGTCCACCAGCCGCGCACCGCCGCCGAGATCGCCGAGACGGTCTCCGGCATCGCCGCGGCGGGACGTCGCGTGCGCGCGTGGGGCAGCGGACACTCCTTCACCGCGATCGCCGTCGCCGACTCGGACGCCCTCGACCTGCGCGGCTGGACCGGCATAGAGAAGGCCGACGTCGAGAAGCACCAGGTCACCGTACGGGCCGGGACCACGATCAAGCAGCTCAACGCCGAACTCGACGCGCTCGGCCTGGCGATGACGAACATGGGCGACATCGACGCCCAGACCATCTCCGGCGCGATCTCCACCGGCACGCACGGCACCGGCGCCCGCCTCGGCGGCATCGCGACCCAGATCGTGGCGCTGGAGCTGGTGCTCGCCGACGGCTCGGTCGTCACGTGCTCGGCCACCGAACGCCCGGACCTGTTCGCCGCGGCCCGGGTCGGCCTCGGCGCGCTCGGCGTCATCACCACCGTCACGCTGCAGTGCGAGCCGTCGTTCCTGCTGCAGGCGCAGGAGCGGCCGGAGCCGCTGGAGCAGGTGCTGGAGGGCTTCGACGACTCCGCCGCGAACAACGACCACTTCGAGTTCTACTGGTTCCCGTACGGCAAGAACGCGCTGGTGAAGCGCAACAACCGGCTGCCTCGGGACGCGGCGGCCGCGCCGCTGAGCAAGGTCCGCGAGTTCGTCGACTACGAGATCATGGAGAACGTGGCGTTCGGCGGGCTCTGCCGGCTCGGCCGGCTGGCGCCGCGGCTGGTCCAGCCGCTCGGCAGCTTCGCGTCGAACATGCTCTCCGCGCGCGAGTACAGCGACACCTCGCACCGCGTCTTCGTGACCGCGCGGAACGTCCGGTTCACCGAAACCGAGTACGCGATCCCGCGCGAGTCGCTGCACGACGTCCTCGCCGAGCTGCGCGCGCTGGTGCCGCGGCTGAAGGACCCGGTGATGTTCCCGGTCGAGGTGCGGGTCGCCGCGGCCGACGACATCTGGCTGTCCACCGCGCACGGCCGCGACTCCGCCTACATCGCGATCCACCAGTTCGTCGGGATGCCGTATCGCGAGTACTTCGGCGCGTTCGAGAAGATCGCCGGCGCGGTCGGCGGCCGCCCGCACTGGGGCAAGATGCACGACCTCGACGCGGCGACCCTGCGCTCCCGCTACCCGAAGTACGACGACTTCCTGCGGGTACGCAAGGAAAGCGACCCGAACGGGATCTTCGCGAACACGTACTTGGACCGGGTACTCGGCCCGGTCGGCTAGAACAGGGCGCTGACCGACTCGCCGTTGTGGATCCGCCGGATCGCCTCCGCCAGCGCGGGGGCGATCGAGAGCACCTTCAGCTTTTCCGTCCGCTCGGCCTCGTCGATCGGCACGGTGTTCGTGCAGACGATCTCCAGGACGTCCTCCTGGCTGCCGATCCGCGCCAGCGCCTTCGCCGCGAAAAGCCCGTGCGTACAGGCGACCCGGATCGAACGCGGCTTGAGCTCACGAAGACGGTCGAGCAGCTCCAAAACCGTGCTGCCCTTGGCGATCTCGTCGTCGAGCACGATGATGTCGCGGCCGGCGATCTCGCCGATCACCGAGCTGATCTGCACCCGGTCGTCGGCGAAGCGCTGCTTCGCGCCCGCTGCGACCTGAACGCCGAGAAGCCGCGCGAAGTGCGAAGCCTCCTTCGCGTTGCCGAGGTCGGGCGAAACGACCGTGGTCCGCGAAAGGTCGTACTGCCGGAAGTACCGGGCGAGCTCCTGCAGCGCGTGCAGGTGGTCGACCGGGACGCTGAAGAAGCCGTGCACCTGCGGCGAGTGCAGGGTCATCGCCAGCACGCGGTCCGCGCCGGCGGTGACCAGCAGGTCCGCGACCAGCCGGCCGCCGATCGAGATCCGCGGCTTGTCCTTCTTGTCCGAGCGCGCGTACGAGTAGTGCGGCATCACCGCGGTGATGCGCGACGCCGAGGCGCCGCGCGCCGCGTCGAGCATGAGCAGCAGCTCGACCAGGTGCTCCTGCACCGGTTTCACCAGCGGCTGGATGATGAAGACGTCCCGCTCGCGGCAGTTCGCCTGGAGCTGGATCTCGAGGCAGTCGTTCGCGAAGCGCTGCACCTCGACCGGCCGCAGCGGGACGCCGAGCTGCGCGCAGATCTCCTCGGCGAGCTCGGGGTGGGCGGTGCCGCTGAAGACGGCGATCTCCCGCACGGGTTCTTCGTTCTCCTTCACAGCGCTTCGGCGACCGGCGTGTCGCCGGAGATCAGTTCCAGGGTGCGGCGGCTGGTCGACGGTGCGTCGAGAAGAGCGGCCAGCACGGCGGCGACGTCGTCACGCGGGACCGAGCCGTAGCCGGTCTTGTCGGAGACCAGGACCAGACCGGTGCCCGGGTCGTCGGTAAGTGCGCCAGGCCGGAGGATGGTCCAGTCCAGGTCGCGCGCCTTGAGGTCGTCCTCCGCGGCCTTCTTGGCCCGCAGGTAGACCTGGAAATCCGCTGGGTACTTCGCGTCGTCCGGGTTGTCGGCGCCCATGGACCCGACCTGGATGTGCCGCCGGACCCCGGCGCGCTCGGCCGCTTCGCCGAACAGCGCCGCGGCGCCACGGTCCACAGTGTCCTTACGCGCGTTTCCGCTGCCCGCACCGGCGCCGGCCGCGAAGATCGCGGCGTCGGCGCCCTTCAGGACTTCGGCGACGGTGTCCACATCGGACTTTTCGAGATCCAGCACCACGGCCTGTGCGCCGAGCGCCTCCAGGTCCGCGACGTGGCCGGGATTCCGGACGATTCCGACCGCTTCGTCCCCGCGCGCGGCGAGCAGCCGCTCAAGCCGCAGCGCGATCTGACCATGTCCACCGGCAATGACGACTCGCATGGCCTTGAATGTAACAGCGGCGAATGTAACAGCGGCGCGAAGCGCCTCCGTTGAGGGCGGCGGTGGGGAGGAAGGCGGATTAACGGTTGGATCAAGACCGTCAGTCGAGTTCCGAGGGCACTTCGGCAGTACGCAGCAGGTGGTCGTAGACGAGCTCGTTCACCAGGCGGGAGACCGGGTCCTCGGCGAGCACGATGCGCTCGGTACGGCCCTCGAGGTCGAGGTCGACGACCGCGTTCGGGTCGGCGGTGACCACCGCGAGGCCGTAGGCGCGGGCCCGCGGGAGGCAGTTGCCGACGTAGTCCTCGGTGAGCACGGCGGGCGACGGCAGCACCATCGCGGCCTCGCCGTAGCGGGCGAACGGAACCGCGGAGGCCATCGCGGTGCGCCAGTGGCGGGCCACCGCGAGCACGCCGATGATCTCGGCGGCGGGCGCGGGCGCGGTCCCGGCCAGTTCTGGCCACGTCCAGGTGTCGACGGTGGCGCGGTCGGCGACCGGGCCTGCGCCCATCGCGATCCGCTCGGCGTGCACGTCGGTGCGGAGCTTGGCGACCACGCAGACCTTGCGGCCGAGGATCGTGGTCTCCGGGAGCACCACGCCGTGCCAGCCCAGCTGGGCGGCGGCGGCGCGAGCCAGCTCGTCGACGCTCGCGGGGAGCTCGATCGGCGGCACCACCCGGCTCGGCAGGGACCGGCTGCGCTGCACGCCACCGGCGACCGTCGAGCTCTCGGTGTTCTGAGGTGTAGCCGCCACGAGTCCGCCTCCTTCTACCTGCCTGAATCGGTGCCCGGCAAAACCGGACATCACTTGAGTACCAGGCGGGACGGCGCGGGGTCTCCGGGTAGCGAGAGTGGCTGCGATCGACGGCGCTCAGCGGTCGGTGACCGGTCGACCAGCGGTCATCGGACTTCAGCCCGCCGGTGCGGCCAACCGAGTGAGAGTGAGGTGAGTGGCATTACCGTGCGCCCACGATCAATTACTCGCGGCGTGCTTTCTTCATCGGAAGTCCACGCTCCAGCGTTAGCCCGTTCGGCCCAACTCGGGGATAATCCACTGTGGACCTGGGTCGCTGAGCTGCGAAGTCGGGCCGCCACCTGGACGGCGGTGAGCTACGCCGCAGCGCTCGCGCGCACCCGGGGCTAAAGTTACCGGCCAGTCACTTAGCCGTCCCCAGTGGAGGACCGATGCGCTCCCCGAAGGACTTTTTCGCCCCCCTCGCGCTGGGCGCGCCGGCTCCCCTGCGGGAGATCCCGGTGACGCCGTCGCGGATGATCCACTTCTTCGATCCCGGCAACGAGAAGATGGCGGCGAAGGTCCCCGACCTCGCGAAGAAGGTCGACGTCCTGCTGGGCAACCTCGAGGACGCCGTGCGTGCGGACCGCAAGGAGGCCGCGCGCGCCGGGCTGGTCGCCATCGCCAAGGCGAACGACTTCGGCAGGACCCAGCTGTGGACCCGGGTGAACAGCCTGGACTCGCCGTGGGTGCTCGACGACCTGATCACGCTCGTCACCGAGATCGGCGACAAGCTCGACGTCATCATGGTGCCCAAAGTGGAGGGTGCCCAGGACATCCACTACGTCGACCGGCTGCTCGCCCAGCTCGAGGCGCGTGCGGGGCTGACGAAGCCGCTGCTGGTGCACGCGATCCTCGAGACCGCGAGCGGAGTGGCCAATGTGGAGGAGATCGCCGGCGCGAGCCCGCGCATGCAGGGCATTTCGCTCGGCCCGGCGGACCTGGCCGCGAGCCGCCGGATGAAGACCACCCGCGTCGGCGGCGGGCACCCCGAGTATCTGGTGCGCACCGACCCGGTCGGCGAGGACCTGACCGCCGGGCGCACGACGTACCAGCAGGACCTGTGGCACTACACGGTGGCGCGCATGGTCGACGCCTGCGCGATGCACGGGATCCTGCCGTACTACGGGCCGTTCGGGGACATCCGCGACGTCGTCGCGTGTGAGGACCAGTTCCGCAACGCGTTCCTGCTCGGCTGCGTGGGCGCGTGGAGCCTGCACCCGGTGCAGATCGACATCGCGAAGCAGGTTTTCTCGCCCTCACCTGCGGATGTGGCTTGGGCGCGCCGGGTGATCGCCGAAATGGGCGACGGCACCGGCGCGGTGATGATCGACGGGAAGATGCAGGACGATGCCTCGGTGAAGCAGTGCCGGGTGGTCTCCGAACTGGCCGACGCCCTGGCAGCCGACGATCCTGAGCTCGCCGCCTCGTACGACGCCGCCACCAAGGAGATCCTCGGATGACCACGCCCAGACGCTCCGTCCTCTACATGCCGGGCGCGAACGAACGTGCTTTGGAAAAGGCGAAAACCATCCCGGCGGACGCGCTGATCCTCGACCTCGAGGACGCCGTATCCCCGGACGCGAAGGAGGCCGCGCGCGAGCGAGTGTGTGCCGCGGTCGGGTCGTACGGGACGCGCGAGGTGACGATCCGCGTCAACGGCCTCGACACCGAATGGCACGACGCCGACCTGCGCGCGGCTGCCGCCGCCGGCCCGGCCGCGATCGTGGTGCCGAAGGTGAATTCGGCGGCCGAGGTGCACAACATCGAGCGTGCGCTGGAGCTCGGCGGCGCACCGGACCACACGAAGATCTGGGCCATGGTCGAGACGCCGATCGCGATGCTGCGCGCGGCGGACATCGCGGCGGCGTCGGAGCGGCTGACCGTGCTCGTCATGGGCACGAACGACCTGGCCAAGGAGTTGCACGCGGAGCACGTCCCGGGCCGCGGGCCGCTGCTCGGCGGGCTTTCGCTGGCACTGCTGGCCGCACGCGCGACCGGGCGCGTGATCCTGGACGGCGTCTACAACGACGTGAAGGATCTTGAAGGTTTCGAGGCTGAGTGCCTGCAGGGCCGTCAGTACGGCTTCGACGGGAAGACGCTGATCCACCCGTCGCAGGTCGAGCCGTGCAACCGGATCTTCGCGCCTTCGGACGAGGAGATCGACCGGTCGCGGCGGATCATCGAAGCCTTCGACGAGGCCAAGGCCGCGGGCAAGGGTGTGGTCACTGTGGACGGCCGGATGATCGAAAACCTGCACGTCGACAATGCGCGCCGGATCCTGGCGCTGGCCGAGGCCGTAAGTAGCTGAAGGGGACGTTCGTAGCGTCGGACGTGATGAAGGGGACTTTCCTCCCGCGTGACGCGAGGAAAGTCCCCTTCAGCTCACCGGCCAGGGGCGCTGCGGCGGGCGGAGAAGTTCGTAGGCCGCGGCGGCGCGGAGGACGGCCAGGTCGGCGAAGCGGGGGCCCGCGAGCTGGAGGCCGATCGGACGGCCGTCGTGGGTGTAGCCGCAGTTGAGCGAGACCGCGGGCTGGCCGGACATGTTGTACGGCACCGTGAACGCGATGTGCTCGAACGGGCGGGCCGGGTCGTTGGTCGGGGACGCCCACTCGGCCGGGGGCGCCGCGACCGGGCAGACCGGCGACAGCACGATGTCGTAGGGCGAGGTCGCGCGCAGGGTCGCGACGCTCATGACGTCGATCTGGGCGAAGCCGCGGTAGACGTCCACACCGGACGACGTCGCACCGCGCGCGGCCCATTCGGCGATGTAGGGCAGGACTTTCGCGCGGCGGTCGGCGGGCAGCGCGGACATGTCGGACCAGGCGCGCGTGCGCCAGAACGTGTCCAGGCCTTCGAGCATTTCGCGGGTCAGGAACGCCTCGACCGGCTCGACGTGCGCGCCCGCGGTTTCGAAGAGCCGGGCCGCCGCCACCACGGCATCGCGAGTGTCGGGATCGACCGGCAGGCCAGGCCCCGAATCCAGGTGCAGGCCCACGCGCAAGCCGTCGAGCCCGCCGTCCCAAGCGGACCACTCGATCTCGGTGGGCGGCAGCGACAGGTGGTCGCGGGCATCCGGCGCGGCGAGGACGCTCATCAGCAACGCCGTGTCCGCGACGGTCCGGGTCAGCGGGCCGGCGACGCGGCCGAGGAACGGCGGGTCGACCGGAACCCGGCCGAAGCTCGGCTTCAGCCCGACCAGGCCACACCAGCCCGCGGGCAGCCGGATCGAGCCGCCGATGTCCGTCCCGACGTGCAGTGGCCCGTACCCGGCGGCGGCCGCCGCCGCGGCACCCGCGCTGGAGCCGCCTGGCGTGCACGCGATGTTCCACGGGTTGCGGGCAGTCGTGTGGAAGCTGGAGAGGCCGGACGTCAGCATCCCGTAGTCCGGCATGGTCGTCTTCGCCAGCAGGACGCCGCCGGACTCCCGGACGCGCGCTGCCGCCGGCGCGTCCTCCTGAGCCGGGGTGAGTGCCGTGGCGGCGGTGCCGAGCGGGACCGGGGTGCCGCGGGACGCGATGTTCTCCTTCAGTGTCAGCGGGACGCCGTCGATCGGGCCGAGCGGTTCGCCGGACTGCCAGCGCGCTTCGGCGGCCTTCGCGTCCTCTCGCGCGGCCGAGGGGTCGTACGCGTACAACGCGTGCAATTCCGGCTCTCGTGCCTCGATGCGCGCCAGGACCGCTTCGGTGACTTCGACAGGCGAAAGCGTCTTCGCGCGGTACTGCGCGACCAACTCGACGGCGGTGAAGTCGGGTAGCGAGGTCATGCGGCTCCTTACGAAGGGGGCTCGAAGCGGCCGTCGACCGCGGTCCAGCCGCCATCGACAGCCAACACCGAGCCTGTCACGAACGACGAAGCGTCCGAAGCGAGGTACACGACTGCGCCCGCGAGCTCGTCGGGACGCGCCCAACGTCCTAACGCGCCCTTCGTCGCGTACGCGTTGTACCAGTCCGGGTTCGCCTTGATCTGCGCTGTCAGCGGCGTCTCGACGACGCCTGGCGCGATCGCGTTGACACGTACGCCCGATGGCCCGAATTCCGCCGCCGCGGTCCGGAACAGCTGGACGAGACCGGCTTTCGTCGCCGAGTACGGCCCCTGCCCGGGCTCGACGGTCGTGCCGCGGATCGACGAAAACCCGATGATGCTCCCCCGCCCGCGCTCGACCATCCCAGCACCGAATGCGCGCACGACCTCGAACGTCGCGCCGAGATTCAGCGCGATCACCCGGTCGAACTCCTCGCGTGAGTAGTCGAGCAAACGCTTGCGCACGTTCATCGCGGCGGTCAGCACCACGACGTCCATCGGCCCCAGGTCGGCGGCAGCTCGCGCGACCGCGCCCAGTTCCAGCAGGTCGATCTCGTACGCGGAACCGACGCCGGTCTCCTTGGCGCCCGCCAGGTCGCGGTCCGCGCAGACGACGTCGGCGCCGTGCGCGGCCAGGGCTCGCGCGGCCTCGCGGCCGATCCCGCTGCCGCCGCCGAGCACGACCGCGCGGCGGCCGTCCAGCCGGAACAACGTCTCGTAGTTCACGGGCGCAGCACCGCCATCCGCGTCACAGTCAGCTCCTCGATGGCGAAGCGTGGGCCTTCGCGGCCGATGCCGGAGTCCTTCACACCGCCGTAGGGCATGGTGTCCGAGCGGAACCCGGGCACCTCGTTGACGATCACGCCGCCGACCTCCAGTTCGTCCAGCGCGCGGAACGCCGTGCGCAGCGAGCGGCTGAACACGCTCGCGTGCAGGCCGTAGCGGGAGGCGTTGACCGCGGCGAAGGCCTCGTCCACATCGGACACCGTCCGCACGCACACGACCGGGCCGAACACCTCCTCGTCCCAGCATTCGAGGCCGTCCGGCACGTCGAGCAGCACCGCGGGCCGCAGCACGGTGCCGTCCACCCCGCCGCCGACCAGCCGCGCACCCGCCTCGACGGCCTTGCCGACCCACTCCGAAACACGCCGGGTGGAGCGCGCGTCGATCAGCGCCGACACCCGTGTCTTCTCGTCCCGCGGATCACCCGGGACGACCTCGTCGAGCCGGGCCAGCAGACGTGACGTGAACTCCGAAGCGACCGAAGCGACGACGAGCACCCGCTGCACCGCGATGCAGGCCTGGCCGGACGCGTAGTACCCGCCGCGCAGCACGGCGTCGACGGCGGCGTCCAGATCCGCATCTTCCGCGACCACCAGGGCAGCGTTGGACCCCAGCTCCAGCACCGTTTTCGTGGGCGCCGCGTCCCGGGCGATCCGGTGCCCGACGGCCGCCGAACCGGTGAACGAGACCGCGCCGATCCGCCGGTCGGTGGTCAGCGCCGCGCCCACCGCGGCGTCGCCGGTGACCAGCTGGACCATGGCGGCGAGCGGCGACACCGACCGCACCAGGTGCACCAGCCAGAGCGTGGCCAGCGGCGTCTGCGGCGCGGGTTTGACGATCACCGGGCAGCCGGCGGCGATGGCGGGCGCGATCTTGTGCGACGCGAGGAGCAGCGGGTAGTTGAAGCCGGCGATGCCGACGACCACGCCGATCGGCTTGCGTTTCCAGAAACCCAGGAGGCCGTCGCCCGAGGGCAGCAGGTCCAGCGGGACGGTCTCGCCGTGGATCCGCGAAACTTCCTCGGCCGCGGCCTGCCACGTGACGATCGTGCGGGCGACCTCGACCCGGCAGTCGACCAGCGGCTTGCCGGTCTCCAGCACGAGGAGGTCTTCGAGTTCCGAGCGTCGCGCCTCCACCGCCGAAGCGACGTCGTTGAGCAACGTCCGCCTGACTCGCGAAGGCAGCGAAGCCACTTCGCGTGCAACCCCGACAGCTTCGTCGACAGCCCGCGCAGCCAGCTCCGGCGTCCCGACCGGCGCGCTGCCCACCACCCTCCCGTCGAACGGGAACACGACCGGTTGAGTGTCCACTGTGGACACCCAGCCCGCGCCGATCGGCAGGCCGTCCGGGTACTCACGCATCGCCGCCCCCTTCGCTCAGCCGAGCCAGCGCCGCGCGCAGGCTCGGCGCGGCGGCCAGGAGTTCCCGGGTGTACTCGTGCCCGGGCGCGTCGTAGACCTGCTCGACGTCGCCGAGTTCGACGATCTCGCCGCGCCGCATCACCGCGACCCGGTCGCACACGTGCCGCACCACGCCGAGGTCGTGCGACACGAACACCAGCGTCAGCGAGAACCGCTCGACGAGGTCGTCCAGCAGGTCGAGGATCTGGCCGCGGACCGAGACATCCAGGGCGCTGACCGGCTCGTCCGCGATCAGCACGGAGGGGCGAGGAGCGAGCGCGCGGGCGATCGAGATCCGCTGCCGCTGGCCGCCGGAGAACTGGTGCGGGTAGCGCCGGGCCGCGTCCGCCGGAAGCCCGACCGATTCCAGCAATTCGGCCACACGCGCCGGGTTTCGGCGGCCCAGTGGCTCGGAAATGATGTCGGCGACGCGCATGCGCGGGTCGAGCGAACCCATCGGATCCTGGAAGACGATCTGCAGCTCGGACCGCAGAAAACCGAGCTTGCGCTCCGGGAGGTCGTCGATCCGGCGGCCCTGGAACGCGACGGTTCCGGCAGTAGGCCGGTCGAGCGCCGCGAGTAGACGGACCAGTGTGGACTTTCCCGAACCGGACTCGCCGACGATGCCGAAGCGCTGCCCGGCCTCGACGTCGAAGCTGACCCCGCGCAGTGCGTGAACTTCTCGCCGGGCGTAGCGGCGTTCGAGGTCGCGGACTTCGAGCATCATCGGCGCGCCTCCAGATCCGACGCCTTCAGCAGCTTCTGCGTGTACGCGTGCTTCGGCGCCGTCAGCACTTCGCGCGTCGAGCCCGCTTCGACGACTTCGCCGTCCAGCATCACCAACACGCGCTCACACATGTCGGCCACGACAGCGAGGTCATGCGTGATGAACAAGAGCGCCCTGTCCTGCGAGAGTTCTTTGATCAGCGAGAGGATCTGGGCCTGGACGGTGACGTCGAGAGCGGTCGTCGGCTCGTCGCAGATCAGGAGTGAAGGGTTGTTCGCCAAGGCCATCGCGAGCACGACCCGCTGCCGCTGGCCGCCGGACAGCTGATGGGGATACGCCCGAGCCGTGTCCGGGAGGCCGACGGCGGCCAGCATCGAAGCGGCGGAACGCCGGGGTTTCCCGTGGACACGCAGGGGTTCGGTGACTTGGCGGCCGACGCGCATCGCCGGGTTCAGCGCCGTCATCGGCTCCTGAAACACCATCGACAGCTCATCGCCGCGAAGCCGCGAAAGCTCCTTCTCCGGCGCGCCCAGCAACTCGCGGCCGTGCAACGTCACCGAGCCCGTCGCCCGAAGCTCGTCAGGCAGCAGGCCCATGATCGCCAACGCCGTCAACGACTTCCCCGACCCGGACTCGCCGATCAGGCCGACGCGCTCGCCCGCGCCGATCTCGAACGAGACGTCCCGGACCAGCGAACCGACCGTCAGGCCCCGCACCGACAGCGTCATACGCGGGCCGCCAATCGGGGGTCGAGCCGGTCGCGCAGGCCGTCGCCGAGGAGGTTGAACCCCAGCACGGCGACCGCGATCGCGATGCCCGGCACCAGCGCGAGCCGCGGGTGGATGGTCAGCAGCTCCTGCGATTCCTGCAGCATCCGGCCCCACGACGGCGTCGGCGGCCGCGTGCCGAAGCCGAGGAACGACAGCGCCGCCTCGGCCAGCACCGCGATCGCGAACGACACCGACGCCTGCACGATCAGCAGCCCGGCGATGTTCGGCAGCACGTGCCGCACGGCGATGGTCGGGCGCGACCGGCCGCCGGCCCGCGCGGCGAGCACGAACTCGGTGCTCATCACCTGCAACGTCCCCGAGCGCGCGATCCGCGCGAACGACGGGATGGTCGCGATGCCGATCGCCACCATCGCGGTGAGCGTGTCCGCCCCGAACACCGCGCCGAACATGATCGCCAGCAGCAGCGCGGGGAACGCGAGCACGAGGTCGTTGACGCGCATGACGAACTCGCCCAGCCAGCGCGGTGACATCCCGGCCAGGATGCCCAGCGGCGTGCCGATCACCGCGGCGATCCCGACCGCGACGACGCCGACGTACAGCGTCGTGCGCGCGCCGACCATGAGCTGGCTCAGCAGGTCCCGGCCGAACTTGTCGGTGCCGAACACGTGCGAGCCGCTGAAGCCGATCAGCCGGTTCGCCGCATCGACCTTCACCGGGTCGAACGGCGTCCAAACGAACGACAGCAGCGCGGCGAGCACGACCAGGCCGACGAGCACGCCCCCGAGCGCCAGATTGCGCATCACGAACCCCGCAATCTCGGGTCGAGCACCGTGTAGAGGACGTCGACGACGAAGTTGACCAGCAGCACGCCGACCACCAGCACCAGCACGATTCCTTGCACGGTCAGCAGGTCACGCGCCGAAACCGCGTCCAGCAGCATGCTGCCCAGCCCTGGCAACACGAAGACGCGCTCGACCACCACCGCGCCGATCAGCAACGTCGCCAGCTGCAGTCCGAGCACCGTGACCACCGGGACGGACGCGTTGCGCAACCCGTGGCGCACCAACGCCTGCCCCGGGCGCAGGCCCTTGGACCGCGCTGTGCGCAGGTAGTCCTGGCCGAGCGTGTCGAGCACCGCGGTCCGGACATACCGCGTGAGCACCGCGCCCTGCACCAGCCCGAGCGACAGCGCGGGCAGCACGAGACCGCGCGCGAACTCGCCGAAATCCTGGTCCGGCGGCGTCCACCCGCCACTGGGCAGCCAGCGCAGCTGCACCGCGAAGATCTGCACCAGGATGATCCCGGCGAGGAACGCGGGGATCGCGACCCCGATCTGCGACAGCCCGGAAACGCCCGCGCCGGACGCCTTCCGATGCCGCACCGCCGCGAACGTCCCAGCGGGAACAGCGATCACCAGCGCCACCAACATCCCGGCGCCGACCAGCCAGAGCGTCACGCCGAGGCGGTCGAGCAGCTGCGGGCCGATGACGTCGCGCGTGACGTACGAGCGGCCGAAGTCGCCGCGCAGGACGCCGCCGATCCAGTCGAAGTACTGCGTGACCAGCGGCCGGTCAATGCCGAACTCCGCGCGGGTCTTGGCGAGCAGCTCCGGCGTCGCGTTGACGCCGAGGGCGACCTGCGCCGGGTCGCCGGGCAGCACGGCCATGAACAGGAACACCACGATCGAGGCGACCAGCACGCTGACCAGCAGGATCGCCAAGCGGCGCAGGACTTTGCCGGTCATCGCGGCCCCAGCCCGGTGAGGTCGAACGACTCGCTGACCTGGTTGCGCACGAATCCGCCGACCTTCGCCTTCGCCACGATCACGTTGGGGAACAGGAACAACCAGTCGGCGGCGGCGTCGGTGTTGAGCTGGCGCGCGACCTGCTTCATGTCGGAGACCTGCTGCTCCGGCGTCCCGCTGTCGGCCTCACCGAGGAGCTGCTGGACGCGCTTGCTGTCGTAGCCCCAGTAGTACTTCGGCTTGCCGAACGTCGTGATGTCGCGGGCCTCGACGTGCTGGATGATCGAGAGGTCGTAGTCGTGGTCAGTGAAGACCTGCTTCAGCCACACGGCCGGGAAGTCCAGCGGTTCGATCGTGGTGTGTACACCGACGTCTTCCAGCTGCGACTGCACGACCTGCGCAGCCGAGACGGCGTACGGCAGGTTCGGGATCCGCATGCGCAGGGTGAGCTGACGGCCGCCGAGGAGTTCCCGCGCCTTCGCCGGGTCGTACGGATAGACCCTGGACAGGTCCTCGTACCAGGGGTCGGTCGGCGGGACCATGCTGCCGATCAACGTCCCACGCCCGGCCCAAGCCGTGTCCAGCAAGGCTTTCCGGTCGATCGCGTACGTCAGGGCCTGCCGCACGCGGACGTCGTCGAGCGGCGCCCGCGCGTTGTTCATGGCCAGGGTGACCTCGGAGTTCGACGTGCCCTGGATGACCTGGAACCGGTCGTCACCCTGGAACTGCGGGATCGAGTCCGGTGCGGTGATCGCGGAGATGACGTCGATCCCGTTGCTGAGCAAGGCGTTGTTGAGCGCGGTGGGGTCCTTGATGTACTTCAGGACCACGGTGGAGTATGCCGGTTTCCGGCCCCAGTACTTCGGATTCGCCTTGAGCACGATGGAGTCGCCACGGCGCCGTCCCGCGACCTCGTACGGCCCGGTGCCGACCGGCTTGTTCGCCAGGTCGGCGACACCGGTGGGGCTGAACATCGCGCCGAGACGGCTGGTCAGGCTGAACAGCCAGCCGTTGGACGGCTTGGACAGCACGACCCGCGCGTGGTCCGGCGCCACGACGTCGACGCGCTCGACGACGTCCATGGTGGACTTGATCGAGATGGTCCAGTTCGTCTTCACGCGCAGCAGCGAGAACTTGACGTCCTCAGCGGTGAAGGGCGCGCCGTTGCTGAACCGGACGCCTTGCTGGAGCTGGAAGTCGTAGGTGCGCCGATCCGGGCTGATCGTCCACGACTTCGCCAGCAGCGGCACGACATGACCATCGGCGTCGAGCTTCACCAGGCCTTCGTAGACGTTGTAGAGCAGCGCCTGCGGGATCGCGGCGCCGTCCGTGCGAGTGAAGTCGAAGTTCGCGGGCTCAGCCGTGAAGCCGACCGAGAGCGTGTCCGGACCTGCGGAAACACTGGCCGTCGAGCCGGCGGAGCAGCCGGACACCACGAGCAGCAGCACCACCGCCACCGCGTGAAGTCGGGCTTTCATTCCACCTCCAGCTCAGTACACTGGTCTGACCAGTAGCCTGCACTCCAGGGGACGCCGAGGTCAAGAGATGCGGTTCGAACCGGTGGCTCCGGTCCGCGCCTACGAGCGGGTCGTCGAGCAGATCGAGCAGGCCGTGGTCAGCGGCACGCTGAAGCCCGGCGAGCGGCTGCCGAGCGAGCGCGAGCTGATGACGCAGTTCGGTGTCGGCCGCTCGACGATCCGGGAAGCCCTGCGTGTACTGCAGGCCGCGGAGATGATCCGCTCGCGGCCGGGCGACCCGCGCGGCCCGGAAGTCCTCGCCGCGTCTCCCGTGGCGCTGCACCGCTCGATGCACCGGCTCGCGCGTGCCGAGCACGTCGGGCTCGCGGAACTGCTGCAGTTCCGGATGATCCTCGACGGCTCGGCCCACCTGCTGGCGGCGAACCTGCGCACCGACGACGACCTGACCGGGCTCGACGCCGCGTTGGAGGCGATGCGCGAGGGCGTCACGCACGGGTATGCCGAGTTCAGCCGCGCGGACGTCGCGTTCCACGAAGTCATCGCGCGGATTTCGCGCAACCCGCTGCTGGTCGTGAGCGAGGAAGTCGTGCGCGGCGTCGTGCTGGAGCTGATCGAGGACAAGCTCGAACACGCCAGCAACCGGACGTCGCTGATGCGGACCTGGCTGGCGCACCACGCCGAAGTGCTCGACGCGATCCGCGCGGCCGACGGCGCGGGCGCGTCCCGGCTGGCCAAACAGGCGTTGTACGACAATTACGCCGAATACGTCCCAGCCGGGCAGCGACCCCTGCTGGCCCCGCTCCTGGCGTAACGCGATGAGACGATAGGACGACTCGTCGCTAGGAGGGGGACGCATGGAATCTTCGAAACGCGGAGGCGTCGGGCTCGCTCTTTCCGGGGGCGGCTACCGCGCGATGCTGTTCCACACCGGCGCGCTCCTGCGGCTCAACGAACTGGGCTGGCTCCCGAAGCTGACGACCGTGTCCAGCGTGTCCGGCGGCTCGATCATCGCCGGCGTGCTCGCGCATCGCTGGAACCGGCTCTACTTCGGTGACGACGGCGTCGCGGAGAACTTCGGCAAGGAAGTCCTGCAGCCGATCCGGAAACTCGCGCGCACCAACGTCGACATCCCCGTGACGCTCAAGGCGATGTTCAATCCCTGGCGCAGCGCGGGCGAAGAGCTCGCGCGCGTCTACGCGAAGCACCTGTTCGGCGAGTGCCGGCTCGAGGAACTCGACCCCGAAGGCCCGCAGTTCGTCTTCACCGCGACGAACTTGCAGGATGGCGCGCTCTGGTGGTTCTTCCGGCAGGGCGGCGCGCACGGCCAGGTCCCGCTGGCGACCGCGGTCGCCGCGTCCTCGGCGTTCCCGCCGATGCTCTCGCCCGTCGTGATCCCGGATCCGCACGACAATGCGCGCAGGATCGTGCTCAGCGACGCCGGCGTGTACGACAACCTCGGCCTGGACCCGATCGAGAACCAGTGCGCGACCGTGCTGGTCAGCGACGCGGGCAAGAAGATGAAGATCGACCCGAACCCGAAGCGCGACTGGCCGCGTCAGCTGCTTCGCGTGCTTACGGTGATTGACAACCAGGTACGCGAGCTTCGCACCGGCACGCTGCTGAAGTCCTATAAGGACAAGGAGTTCGCCGGGACGTACTGGGCGACCTACAGCGACATCACGCACTTCGAGCTGAAGGACTCCCTGCCCGCGCCGGCGAAGAACACACGGCTGCTCGCGGAGACGTCGACACGGCTCACCCGCACTCCGGAAGACCTGCAGGAACGGCTCATCAACTGGGGTTACGCGGCGTGCGACGCCGGCATGCGCCGCTGGGTCGACCCCGACGCCGTCTCGAAGCCCGAGTTCCCGTACCCCGGCTCGGGCGTCTAAGCGGCGAGGTTCGCGTAGACGACGATGTTGTCCTCGTAGCTGTGGACGGCGTGGTCGAAAGCGCCGCCGCAGGTGATCAGGCGCAGCTCCGGCTTGGTGGAGTTGCCGTACACGGCGTCCTGCGGGAACTGGTCCTTCGGCACCTGGGTCACCCGGTCGACGACGAACTTCAGCTTCTTGCCGTCGCTGCGGTCGACGTCGACCTCGTCACCCGGCTTGAGGTCCTTGAGCTTGAAGAAGATGCCGGGCTTCTTGTCCCCGTCGACGTGCCCGAGCACGACCGCGGGGCCGACCTCGCCGGGCACCGGCGAGAGCTTGTACCAGGCGGCCTGCATCGGCGTGTGCACCGATGGGACGTTGATCTTGCCCTCGGTGTTCACGGCGACCGCGATCAGGCTGGACTCCGCGCCGATCTTCGGGATCTTCACCGAGGTCGGCCGCAAACCCTTGAACGGCACGGAAATCGCGCTGGACGACGGCGCCGGCCCGGCGGCCTGCGGCGTCGCCTCGGAGGAGCAGCCGGCGACGGCCAGCAGCGCGGCGACGAGGATCACGCCACGCTGGGCCGTCGCGGTGGTCATCGAGCGGTACCGCCGAAGCCGGTCTCGACCCCGCCCTTGGGCGAGACCTTGACCTGCCGGCCCTGCGACGAGCTGCCGCCGGGGTTGGCGGAGGTGGTCGTCGAAGGCGGCGCGGTGGTGATCGGCGCGGTCGAGGAGGTCGGCTCGCTCGACGTCGTCGGTGGTGGGCGGCTTCTCCTGCTCGAACTCGACGACGCCCTTGCCCTCCTGGCCGTCGCAGGTCCAGCTGAAGGGGGTGGTCGGCGTGGTCGGCGGCGTGACGACGCGGACCGAGTAGTTCCAGACGCGGCTGTCGGACTCGTCCTGGTCCGGGCCGCCGGTGACGGTCAGGTTCGCCGTCGAGACGGCGCCGGGCGGGCCTGAGGCGCACTGGATCACGAGGATGCCCTCGCCACCGAGGCCGACGAAGCCGTGGCCGATGTTGTCCTGGTACGGCGGCTCCGGCGTCGTGGACGTCGTCGGGGTTGTCGTCTTGACGTCATCGCCGCCGGGGTCGACCGCTTGCGTCCCGACGCGCGCCGCCGGGTTGGTGTGGAGCGGCGCCTCGACGGGCGTCGGCGTCGTGGTCGTGGTCACCGAGCTGCTGCTGGTGGGCTCGTTGCTGCTGGTCGGCGCCTCGGACGTCGTCGAGGGCGTCTCCGTGGTCGACGTGGGCGTGTCGGTCTGCGCGTAGGCAGCGGGCGCGGTGCCGAGGGTCAGCACAGCGCCGGCGAACACGGCACCCAAGGTCTTCTTCACGGTTGACTCCCGAAGACGGCGATCAATGCCGCGACTATCGGCCATTCACCCGCAAGCGTTACGACTCGAGGGCTACCCGCAGGTCCAGCCACAGGTCCTCGGGGTCCTCCAGACCCACGCTGAACCGGAGCAACCCGGCCGGCACGCGCTCCTCGCCGGCCAGCCACGCCCGGCGTTCGATCAGGCTTTCGACCCCGCCGAGGCTGGTCGCCGCCCGGATCAGCCGCACGGAAGCGCACACCTTGTCCGCGGCCGCGGCGTCCGGCAGCTCGAAGGCGACCATCATCCCGCTGCCGGGGTAGCGCACCTTGGTCACGGCGGGGTGCCCGGCGAGCCGCTCGGCGAGGATCGCGGCGGTCTTCGACTGCTCGGCGAGCCGCACCGGCATGGTCCGGAGCCCGCGCAGCGCGAGCCACGCCTCCAGCGCCCCCGGCGTCGCCCCGACACGCGTCCGCGCGGCCCTGAGCTGCGCCGCGAGCCCCTCGTCGGCGGCGACGGTGATCCCGAGCAGCAGGTCACTGTGCCCGCCGATGAGCTTCGTCGCGCTGTGGACGACGACGTCCGCGCCCATGCGCAACGGCTGCTGAGCCAGCGGCGTCGCGAAGGTGTTGTCGACGACGACGCGGCCGCGAGCGGCGCGAGCGATGGTCTCGATCTCCATCACGTCGAGCGTCGGGTTGGTCGGCGACTCCAGCCAGAGCAGGTCGGCGTCGGCCGCGAGCCAGGCCTCGGTGTCCGTCGGCTCGAGCTCGGTGACGCTGAGCCGTCCGAGCTGCTGGGCGTGCGCGAGCACCCCGCGGGTCACCGCGTAGCTGAACGTCGGGACGGCCACGCGCGAACCCACCGGCAGCAGGTCCAGCACGGCCGAAAGGGTCGCGACGCCGGAGGCGAAGGCTGTCGCGTGCCCGCCTTCGAGCGCGCCGACGGCCTCCTCGAGGGCCACCCAGGTCGGCGTGCCCTCACTGCGCGAGTACGTGAAATCGCCGCCGGCCTCGAACGTGCTGGCGGCGACGATCGGCGTGTTCAGCGGCTCGCCGGGGCCGTGCGGCCGCCCGGCGGCGACCGCCTTGGTGCGCGGGGTCCAGTCGTCCATCCACTCAAACTAAATGAGGCCGGCTCACCCGCGCGTCCGCGGGTGAGCCGGCGTGGATCAGTGCGCGTACACCTCGAACTCGTACAGCGAGTAGCCGTACTTCGTGCCGCGTTGCACTCCCTGCATCCGGATGAACCGCGCGTCGGACGGGGCGAAGGCGATGTTGTCCGCGCCGCCGTCGCCGTCGGTCACCACCGCCGCGTCGCGCCAGGTGACGCCGTCGGGCGAGAGCTGGATCTTGTAGCCCCTGCCGTACGCCGCCTCCCAGTTCAGGACCACCCGCGACACCGGCTGCACCGAGCCGAGGTCGACGGCGATGGACTGGTCGTCGCTCCAGTCGCTGGCCCAACGCGACGACATGTCGCCGTCGATCGCGTTGGACGCGGGCGAGTTGTACGCGCCCGTCTCGGCGCTGGTGGCGCTCACCGACTTCGTGGTGGCCAGGTTCGCGATGCTCTGGCCGCGGTGCGCCGCGTATTCGACGACCTGCTGGAAGGTCGGGCGGTTCTGCCAGGTGATCTTGTCCTGGGTGATGCCGCCGAGCGCGGTGTGCACGATGGTGTCGGCACACCACTGGTCACCGGCCGAGCAGGCACTGTCGCCCGGGTAGACGGTGTTCGCCGGCTGGGCCGCCGCCGCGGTCAGCGAGTCGACCAGGGCCTGGCGGCACGCCGTGACGTCGCCGCTGCCGCAGAACGTCTGGCCGAGCGGACCGGCCACCGGCTGGCCGAGCACCTGCCGGATGTCCTTGTTGACGTAGCCCCACCAGCCGAACTGGAACGACGAGCCCTTGTGCGGCTGGCCGACGTGCTTGCCCGGGGTCTCGTTCTGGAAGCCGGACGGGCTTTCGTTGATCTCCAGCACGCCGGTCATCGCGTTGTAGGCGTTGTCGCCCATGGCCGGCTTGAACTCCGCGGCCACCAGCAGCGGCCACCAGGCGTCGAAGATCCGGATCGCGTCGGCATCGGCGTAGGCCTTGCTGCCGGCCGAGGTCTCCGAGCGCAGCTGCCCGTGCGAGAGCCACGTCTTCAGCTTCGCTTCGGCGTCCGCGGCCGCACCGGTCGTGGGCATCTTGTCGAGCACCTGCAGCAGCAGCGGCAGATCACGTTCCGCGCGGAGATCGGCCTGCGCCGCCTCGGCCATCGCCTGGGTCAGGTTGACCCGGGTGACCTTGGTGCCGCTGTTGATCAGCTTCTTGACCCGCGAGTCGAGCAGGTCGACACGGTGCACGGCCGACTTGTCGGCCCCGGCCGCGGCGTACCCGTTGGCCTGCGCGTTGTTCCAGCTGACGTAGTAGTCCTGGTTGACCGACTGCGGGTGCTGCGCCGGCGGGGTGTAGCTCGCCTGGTTGCCCGCCGGGTTCCAGCCGACCCAGTCGTGCCCCTGGTCGCCCCACACCGGCATGCTCGGGTCCACATTGGACTGCCGGACCGGGTTCGCGCCGGAGTTGTAGTACGCGATGTCCTTGGAGTCGGCGTAGAACCAGTTGAACGTGAAGTTGATGTCCTGCGCGGCCCGCTGGAAGTCCGCCGCCGACTTGACGAAGCCGGGGTCGTTCAGCTCCTGGAAGCCGATCAGCGAATCCGCCTCGTGGAAGTAGGACGAGCGCAGCTGCGTGTACGCCACGGGCTTGCCCCCGACGGTCGCCCTGCTGACCACCGGTCCGTACTTGGTGCGATAGCTGCGCAGGGTGTACGAGCCCGCCGCCGTGCCGTCGGCGACCGTCGGGTTCCAGGAGTTCTTGCGCTCCACGGTCTCCATCGCCACGCACTGGCCCTGGTAGGTGTAGAAGTTCGAGTCCTTCGTCGGCGCCTTGCCGCTCGGGTCGCACAGCTGCAGCGCGTAGTTGTCGATGATGTCCTGAGCCGACGTCGTCGCGCTCCACGAGTAGTCCTGGCCGCGGCCGAGCAGCACGTACATGCTCAAGCCCGCGAAGGCCGCGCCTCGAGCGCTGATCCCGGGGCCCTGCAGTTCCTGCAGCATCAGCAGCTGCGGGGCGAAGTACCCGGTCTGGGGGCCGAACACGGCCACCGGATGTCCGCTGGCGGTTTTCGCTCCGGAGACGACCAGCGCGTTCGACATGCCGTGCTTCTCGCTCAGCATGTTGCCCGGCAGGACGCCGTCGGCGAACATCCCGCGCGCCGGCTCCTGCTCGGCCGGCGCGGCGACGTTCACGGTGGCCGGGGTCGCGGAGGCCGCGGAACCGGTCTGGTCGAAGACGAGCTGCTGCGAGGTCACCGAGTTCTTGTCCGGCAGCGCCTGGCCCACCGGGTTCGCCGGGGTCTTGCCGTAGTTGAAGGTCTGGCCGTCATGCAGGGTCTTGACGGCCTCTGGGTCGTCCTCGGCCCGCAAGCTCTGCCAGACCTTTTCGCCCTGCACCACGCCGTACTTCTCCTGCAGCGCGAGCTTCGCGACCGCGTTCTGCACCTCGCCGCCACCGCCGGCGCCGAACTCCGCGCCGATCAGCGAGGCCAGCGCGACCAGGTCGGTCAGCTTGAACGGGTCGATCGTGCCGGCGTTGGTGATCGAGTCGATGTGCCCGGTCACCACGTATTCGCCGGGGAAGTACCGGCCGCTGTGCGAGTCGGTGATGTACTTGTTGATGCCGTCGACGTAGGCCTGCGCGTCGGCGAGGCCTTGCGCACCACGCGGGCCGCTCGCGGCGGCGCTCTCGATCTGCTGCTGCAGCTCCGTCTCGGTGTACGGCGCGTTCGCGAAGAACTGCTGCTCCAGTTCGCGGTTGGCCGCCGAGCCGCCGGCGAACGGCGTCACCTGGCCGCGGGCGGCGTGGCGCAGGACGTCCATCAGCCACAGCCGGTCCTGCCCGGCCGCGTACCCGGCGCCGAACTCGGTGCCCGAGCGGGTGGTGCCGGTGATGTGCGGGACCCCGGTCGCCTTGTCACGGACGATCGTCACGTCCGAGCGCGGGGAGGTCGTGCTGGCGACTTGGTCCGCCGGCACGCCGAAGGAGGAGTCGTTGAAGAACTGGCCGATCGTGCCGGTGGTCAGCGTCTTGTACCCGTTGGCCAGCGAGGAGTACTTGCCCAGCTGGTCCGCGGCGTGCGCGGGCCGGGTGCCCAAAACCTTGTGCGCCAGAATGTCCGCCAGGGTGGCGTTGCCGTTTTCCCCCGGTGGCAAGATGTCGTTGCACTGACCGGCGCAGTAGTCGTTGCTCGGGACCGCCGCTTGGGCGGCCGGAGCGGTCAGGGCGACCTGGGTGAGCCCGGCCACCAGGGCCGCCAGTGCCGTAAAGGACAGGGTGCGGATGCTGCGTCGCATACCGGACTCCTCTCAAGTCTAGAGAGTGACGAAACGCACGCTACCGAGCGGTAGACAAATTGTGAAGACTTTTCGCGTTCTCCATCCCAAGGGATTGAGCCGTTCGGCGCAGCACCTCTCACCTCGGTACGGTGAGGCCCATGACCTTGGAAAAGCCCCTCATCGACCGCCCCGAAGGCACCCCTCCGGCCGACCTGGAGATCACCGACATCACCGTCGGTGACGGTGTCGAGGCCCAGGCGGGCAAAACCGTTACCGTGCACTATGTCGGCGTTTCCCATTCGACAGGTGAAGAGTTCGACGCGTCGTGGAACCGCGGCGAGCCGCTGCGCTTCGGGCTGGGCGCCGGTCAGGTCATCTCGGGCTGGGACCAGGGCGTCGCCGGGATGAAGATCGGCGGCAGGCGCAAGCTCGTCATCCCGCCGCACCTGGCCTACGGCGAGCGTGGCGCGGGCGGCGTGATCAAGCCCGGCGAGACGCTGATCTTCGTGGTCGACCTGGTCGGCGTGAACTGATTTTCGTGTGGTGGCGGCGGAAACCCCGCCGCCACCCGCTACTCTGCCCCCAGTGCCGGTCTCAAGCCGGTCTCGACCATGGGGGTTCGAATGCGCGTTCGCGCAGTGTTCTCAGCTGCTTTCCTCGTGCTGGCCGCGGCGGCGACGACGGTGGCCACCGCAGGCCCCGCGGGCGCGGTCGCCAACGGCACCGCCGTTCCCGCGGGGACGTTCAAGTTCGCCGCGAAGCTGACCATGACGGACATCCCGAAGCCGGACGGCACCAAGTACAACAGCGCCTGCTCCGGCTCGCTGATCGCCGAGAACTGGATCATCACCGCCGGTCATTGCTTCCACGACGCCGCGCGCAACCCGGTGTCCGGCCCGGTGCCGTACCCGACGTCCGTGCTGGTCGGCACGAATGACTCGACCAAGGGCGGCATCAAGCGCAACGTCGTCACGGTGTACCAGTCCCCGAGCAACGACATCGCGATCGCGTTGCTGGACAAGGCCGTCACCGGCATCAAGACCCTGACGATCAACAAGAAGGCGCCGACGGTCGGCCAGAAGCTGACGCTCGCCGGCTGGGGCAGCCTGACCGCGGTCAACCCGACGCCGTCGACGACGCTCCAGCAGGGCCAGATGAAGGTCGCGACCGTCGCCACGGCCTACGTGGGTGTCAAGGGCTTCGCCCCGACGTCGACCACCAGCGCCTGCACCTACGACTCGGGCGCGCCGTACTTCGTGCCCTCCGCGGCCGGCGCCCCCGGCGGCAAGCTGGTCTCGATCGAGAGCGACGGCCCCGACTGCCCTCACGACCAGGCCGAGACGACCGCGCGCGTCGACGTGATCGCGGACTGGATCGCTTCGCACATCGGCTGAATCTCCGCAGCTTGACGACGGGCCCCGGGCGCATGTTCGCCCGGGGCCCGTTCGCGTGACGCCCAGGCAGGTAATTCCCGTGGCGCCCCAACGGCTCTAGCCTCGAAGGTCGATCACCGACCGAAGGGGAAGAATGCGCGTTCGCGCCCTGCTCTGCGCCACTGTCCTGACCGTCCTCACCGCCCCGGCCGCCCACGCGGTCGCCAACGGCTCCGACGTCCCACCCGGCAGGTTCGGGTTCGTCGCGAAGCTGGCCATGACGAACATCCCGCGTCCCGACGGCTCGACGTACGCGAGCTACTGCACGGGCTCGCTGGTCGCGCCCGGCTGGATCCTCACCACCGGCCACTGCTTCCACGACGCCGCACGCAACCGGGTCTCCGGCAAGGTCCCGTATCCGACGACGGTGACGCTGGGCCTGACCGACGAAGCGACCGAATCCGGCGTAGCGCGCAAGGTGACGACGGTGATCCAAGCGGCCGAAAACGACGTCGCGCTGGCACGGCTGGACACCCCGGTCACCACGATCACGCCGCTGGCGGTGAACCGCGTGACCCCATCGGCCGGCCAGCAGCTGACGCTGGCGGGCTGGGGCGCGCTGGGCAAGACGAACCTGGCGCCGTCGACGAAGCTCCAGCAGGGCACGGTCCAGGTCGCGACGGTCGGGACGGCGACGCTGGGCGTCCGCGGCATCGCCCCGGCGGCCACGACGAGCGCGTGCACGTACGACTCGGGTGCGCCGTACTTCCTGCCGTCCGGCAGCGGCGGCCAGCTGGTGTCGGTGGAGGCGACCGGGCCGGGCTGCCCGCACTCCGGCGTCGAGACGACCTCGCGGGCCGACGTGCTGGCGGCCTGGCTGGACAAGCAGCTGACTTGAGCACGGATCACGGAAAGCGCACGCTCTAGCACGGACAGCATTCACCATGGTATAGCGTGAACGCTATGGATTTGGGGTACGATCGAACTCGAGCCGGAGATCGCCGGTTGGCTCAGAAGCCTCGACACGGACACGGTGAACCACGTCGCGTTCTACCTCGACCTGCTGGCCGACCGCGGTCCCCTGCTCGGCGAACCACACACTCGGCAACTGGACGGAAAGCTTCGAGAACTACGATTTTGGCTGGATGGTCAGCAGGTTCGGGTGAGCTATTGGATCGCGCCTGGGCGGCGGATCATCCTGATGACCGTCTGGCACAAGACGAAGATGCGCGAGACCGGCGAAGTCGACCGGGCTCGGCGGGCAATGCGGCGATGTCAGGACGAGCGGCACACCGTGGACGAGGAGGGGTCATGACCGAACGAGCCTCGTGGAATGAACTGCGCGACGAACTCGGTGTCGACCGCGCCCATCACGCCTACGAAGCCGCCAAACTCGCCTTCGAGCTCGGCGCAGAAGTGCGGGCGCTGCGCGAGCGGCGCGGCTGGTCGCAGACCGAGCTGGCAGAGCGGGCGGGGATGACCCAGTCGGCCATGGCCCGGTTCGAAGCCGGCGGAACTGTGCCCACCCTGCCGGTGCTCGAACGCATCGCGGCGGCCCTTCAGATGCGGTTGACCGTCGGGCTTACTCCAGCTTGAACCGGGGAAATGATTTCCTGCCGCGGGGCTGGGAATTCCGGATACCGTGGGTTGTCGCCGACTTGAGAGGTGCCTGATGCCCGAGCCGATCCTGATGGCCGTCGCGACCGCGCTCGCGACCAAGGCCGCCACCGGGCTCTACGACCTGGTGAAGAAGAAGTTCTCCGGGGACAAGAAGGCGATCGCGACGCTGGAAGCGGCCAAGGCGGCGCCGTCGGACGAGACCACGGTGAAAGCGCTGGCCGAGCGGCTCGAGGTCGCCGAGCGCGAAGATCCGGGGTTCGCCGAAGCGCTGCGGGGCGAGTGGGAGCGGGTCAAGGTCGACCAGCACGCCGAGCGCGGGGGAACGAACCTGTCGGTGGGCCGCGACAACCCCGGCAAGATCCTGCAAGCGGGGGAAATCACCGGCGACGTCAGTTTCTGACGTCCGCATGGCCTCGCCATCCGAAGCCGCCCCCCGGCAGATCCGGCCGGAGCGGTCCGCGGTACTCGTTCTGGTGACTTTGGCCACCGTCGCTATTCGCCTACGGCGTCCATCCGGCGTAACTCGGCACACGAAAAGGGCCCCGGTCGAAACCGGGGCCCTGACCGCTGTGCGCGAGGAGGGAGTTGAACCCTCACGTCCTTTCGGACACACGGACCTGAACCGTGCGCGTCTGCCATTCCGCCACTCGCGCGAGCACTGGAACTCTCTGACAGCGATGAGAAGACTAGCAGGTCGATCTCACGGGTTTCACCGGGGGCCGTGTCGAGTCGTCTCCACCCGGATAGGATCGGGTGCGGAAGCACAGGTGTGAGGAGGTATGCCCCGGTGGGCCGCGCAGAGCGCTTCGACAGGCGTCTCGAGAACCTGGTGGGGAACACCTTCGCGCGCATGTTCGGTGGCAATGTCGTCACGCAGGAAGTGGCGATCGCGCTGGAGCGGGAAAGTGAGGAGAACGTTCGTGAGCTGGCAGGCGGTCGGCAGCTCGCCCCGAATCACTACATCGTGTTGCTGGGGCAAGCTGACCATGAGCGCATGGCCGGTGACGAGCAGCGAGTCACCCAGGTGCTGGCGCAAGCCGTCAGCGAACACCTCGCCGAGCACGGCTGGGACACCTATGGTGACGTCGTCGTATCACTCGAGCGCAACGAGGCGCTGCATACTGGACAGTTCAAGACCCGTTCGTCCGTCGATCCCGACGCCCGTCCCCAGGGCAGCGGCTCGCCACGGCCGGCACGACCCAGCAACGCAGGAGACCCAGCAATGAGCCAGCCCCCCGGCTACGGCCAATACGACCAGGGTGACCCGTACGGCCAGCAGGGCCAGTACGGCTACGGACAGCAGGGTGGCCAGCAGCCCGGGTACGACCAGGGCTACGGCGGCCAGCAGCAGGGCGGATACGACCAGCAGCAGGGCTACGCCGGCCAGCCTCAGCAAGGCGGGTACGACCAGTACGGCGCCCCGCAGCCCCAGGGCGGCGGGTACGACCAGGGTTACGGCCAGCAGCCCCAGGGCGGCGGCTACGACCAGGGTTACGGCCAGCAGCCTCAAGGCGGTGGCTACGACCAGCAGGGTTACGCCCAGCCTCAAGGCGGCGGTTACGACCAGCAGGGCTACGCCCAGCCCCAGGGTGGTGGCTACGACCAGGGCTATGGCCAGCAGCAGGGCGGCTACGACCAGTACGGCGGCCAGCCCGCTCAGGGTGGGTACGACCAGTACGGCGGCCAGCAGCAGGGCTACGCCCAGCCCGCCGCGGACCCGTACGCCCAGCAGGGCGGCTACGGGCAGCAGCCCGGCCGGGCGCTCGCGGCGAGCCTGCAGCTCGACGACGGCTCCAACCGCACCTACTCGCTGAAGCAGGGCGGCAACGTCGTGGGCCGCGGCCAGGACGCGGACTTCCGGCTGCCCGACACCGGTGTCTCCCGGCGTCACCTGGAGATCACCTGGGACGGCCAGAGCGCCACGCTCGCGGACATCGGCTCGACCAACGGCACCACGGTCAACGGCACCCCGGTGCAGACCTGGCAGCTCGCGGACGGCGACGTGATCCGCGTGGGGCATTCGTCCTTGGTCTTCCGAACCCAGGGCTGACGAGCGGCGCGAAAACGGGGTCCCGCAGAATTGACCTGCGGGGGGACTTCGGCGAACCCGCGCCGAGGTCGCGTTGAAGAGTCGGGAGCGGACACAACAAGTGCCAGAGCTGGTCGTTCAACTCACCAGGGTGGGCTTTCTCGTGCTCCTCTGGCTCTTTGTGTTCGCCGCGCTCCGAGTCGTCCGTTCGGACCTCTACGCGGCCTCCGGCCTGCGGGTTCAGTTCCCCGCGTTCGGCCGGAAGAAGGAAAAGAAGCCGCGCGGCGGCAAGTCCCCGCAGCAGCTGCTGGTGACCCACGGCGCACTCGCCGGAACCAGGATCGCGCTCGACGGCAGGCCGATCCTCATCGGCCGTGCCGATGACTCGACCCTGGTGCTGGACGACGACTACGCGTCGACCCGGCACGCCCGGATCGCACTCCGCGGAGAGGACTGGTACGTGGAAGATCTGGGCTCGACCAACGGCACTTATCTGGACCGGGCTAAGGTCACTGCACCCCTCCGGGTCCCGCTCGGAGTCCCCATCCGGATCGGCAAGACGGTGATCGAGCTTCGCCCATGACTCTCGTCCTCCGCTACGCGGCCCGAAGCGACCGGGGCCTGGTGCGTTCGAGCAACCAGGACTCCGTGTACGCCGGCCCTCGCCTGCTCGCGCTCGCCGACGGTATGGGCGGGCACGCGGCGGGTGAGGTCGCCAGCAAGGTCGTCATCGCCTCGCTCGCCCCCCTCGACGACGACGAACCCGGCGACGACCTGCTGGCCCAGCTCCGCGACGCGGTGGCGAACGGCAACGGGGCGATCGCCGAGCTGGTCTCCCAGGATCCCGATCTCGACGGCATGGGCACGACCCTGACCGCAGTGCTGTTCGCGGGCACGCGGCTCGGCCTGGTGCACGTCGGCGACTCGCGCGCCTACCTTCAGCGCAACGGCCAGTTCTCCCAGATCACCCGCGACGACAGCTTCGTCAACGAACTGCTCGAGCAGGGCCGGATCACGCCGGAAGAGGCCGCTGTCCACCCGCAGCGCTCGTTGCTGCTGAAGGCGCTGACCGGGCACGAGGTCGAGCCCAGCCTGACCGTCCGCGAAGCGCGTGCCGGTGACCGGTACCTGATCTGCTCGGATGGCTTGTCAGGCATGGTCAGCGACGAAACCCTCGCCGAGGCCGTGCAGATCCCGGACCCGCAGCAGTGCGCGGACCGGATGATCGAGCTCGCGCTCAAGGGCGGCGGCACGGACAACGTCACGGTGATCATCGCCGACGTGGTCGACGTCGACTTCGGCGAGGACTCGCCGATCGTCGGTGGCGCCGCCGGCGACGGCAGTGACGAGTTCCACCAGGGCGACTCCCCCGCCGCGCGCGCCAGGGCGCTGACCCAGCCGGCCCCGGTGCCGCGCCCGGAGCTCCCCCAGCCGCACGAAGACCCGAAGGCCAAGCGCCGGAAGCGGTTCCGCTGGCTGGTCGGCACCGTGGTGGTGCTGATCGTGCTCGCCGCGGCGGCCATCGCGACCCGGTACTTCGTGCTGAGTCAGTACTATGTCGGCGTAGGCCAGGACGACGAGGTCGTGATCTACCGCGGTGTACCGGGCAGCATTCTCGGCATCGACCTGCACAGCCTTGAGCAGACGTCGTGCCCGCCCGGTCAGCAGTGCACGGACCTCCTGCGGGTGAACCAGCTCCAGGAAGACGCGCGGCTCGCGGTGCAGAACGGCGTCAAGAAGGACAACCTCGACGACGCGCGCCAGTACATCGACGGCTTCCTACAGCTGCACAAGCGACTGAACTGCGGGACGCCGACGGGAGGGTCGACGTCGTCGACGCCGACCCCGACGGTTACGCCCACGTCCGGAGCGCCCAGCTCACCAGCCTCGTCGTCGGCGAACCAGCCTGCGGGGAGGGACTGCTCGACGCCGAGTTCGACGGCACCGACGACGGGAGGCGGTAACTGATGGCCCAGCCCGCCGTCGACGCGCTTTCCGCGCAGTTCCAGACGAATCCGCCCCGCGAGCTGCCCACCCGGCGCAACACCGAGCTGGTCCTGCTGGCCTTCGCCGCGTTCATCGTCACCACCGCACTGGTCCTGGTCGAGGCCAACCAGGAGCAGGAGCTCACCGCCTCGATCCTCTGGCTCGGCCTCGCCTATCTCGGCGTGCTGACCGCGGCCCACCTCGCCGTCCGCAAGTGGGCGCCCTACGCCGACCCGGTGCTGCTGCCCTGTGTGGCGCTGCTGAACGGGATCGGCCTGGTGATGATCCACCGGATCGACCTCGCGCAGGCCGAGAAGGCGGTGCAGAACGGCAAGGACTTCTCCCCGGACGTCACCAAGCAGGTGCTGTTCACGGTCGTCTCGCTGGCGCTGTTCGTGGTCGTGCTCGTCGTGGTCAACGACCACCGCACGCTGACCCGCTACGGCTACACCGCGGGCCTGATCGGGATCGTCGCGCTGGCGCTGCCCGCACTGCTGCCGCGCTCGCTGTCCGAGGTCAACGGCGCCAAGGTGTGGCTGAAGCTCCCGTTCTTCTCGATCCAGCCCGGCGAGTTCGCGAAGATTCTGCTGATGATCTTCTTCGCCTCGTTCCTGGTGTCGAAACGCGACCTGTTCATGGTGGCGGGCAAGAAGTTCCTCGGTGTCGAGCTCCCGCGCGCCCGCGACCTCGGCCCGATCCTGATCGCCGCCTTCGCCTGCATCGGCATCCTCGTCTTCGAAAAGGACCTCGGCACTTCGCTGCTGTTCTTCAGCGTCATCCTGGTGATGCTCTACGTCGCGACCGAGCGGGCCATCTGGGTCGTCCTCGGGCTCAGCTTCTTCGCCGCCGGCTGCGTGATCGCGTACAAGCTCTTCACCCACGTTCAGCAGCGCGTGGCGAACTGGCTCGACCCGCTGGCCACTTACGACCAGGCCGGCGGCGGGTACCAGCTCGCGCAGGGCCTGTTCGGGCTCGGGACCGGCGGCGTCGGCGGGACCGGGCTCGGCGCCGGGCGGCCGGACATGGTCCCCGAGGCCAGCACGGACTTCATCACCGCGGCGATCGGCGAGGAGCTGGGCTTCATCGGGCTCGCGGCGGTCCTGATGCTCTACCTGATCCTCGCCATGCGCGGCATGCGCAGCGCACTTGCCGTGCGCGACACGTTCGGCAAGCTGCTCGGCGGCGGGCTGGCGTTCACCATGGTCATGCAGATCTTCGTCGTCGTCGGCGGCGTCACCAAACTCATCCCGGAGACCGGTATCACCGCACCCTTCCTGTCCAAGGGTGGTTCGTCGCTGCTGGCGAACTACATCCTGGTCGCGTTGCTGCTCCGGATCTCGGACGCCGCCCGCCGCCCGGCCGCCCGGCCGAAGCCGCAGCAGCAGCCGCAGGCCCCGATCGCCGAGGCGCACACCGTGCTGGTGCAGCGCCCGCCGGCGGAAGGGGAGGCGACGGCGTGAACACCCCGCTCCGCAAGGTCGGCATGGCGATGCTGGTGATGGTCGTGCTGCTGCTCGCCAACGCGACCTACATCCAGGTGGTCAAGGCCGACGACTACCGCACCGACTCGCGCAACGCCCGCGTCCTCTACGACGAGTTCGCCCGGCGGCGCGGCCAGATCGTCTCGCAGGCCAACGGCGAGGTGCTGGCGAAGGTCGACCCCTCGAACGACAAGTTCAAGTTCATCCGGACCTACACCGACGGCCCGATGTACGCACCGGTCACCGGCTACTACTCGATCAACTACGGCTCGGGCGGCCTCGAGCGTGCCGAGGACGACGTGCTCAACGGGTCCGACCCGCGGCTGTTCGTCCGGCGGCTGTCGGACATGGTCACCGGCCGCGACCCCAGCGGCGGCAACGTCCGGCTGACCATCGACCCGAAGGTCCAGCAGGCCGCGTACAACCTGATGACGCAGCACGGCTACACCGGCGCGGTGGTCGCGATGGAGCCGAGCACCGGCCGGATCCTGGCGATGGTCTCGACCCCGTCGTACGACCCGAACCTGCTGGCCTCGCACATCTCCAAGACCCAGATCGACGCCTGGAACGCGAACACCAAGCAGGGCGGCCCGAACCCGATGCTGAACCGGGCGATCTCGGAGACCTACCCGCCGGGGTCGACGTTCAAGCTGGTCACCGCCGCGGCCGTACTCGAAGACGGCAAGGGCCCGGACACCCCGGTCAGCAACGCGCCGAACACCACACCCCGCGGCACGAACACCCCGCTGGAGAACTACGGCGGCGCGCCCTGCCCCGGCACGACGTTCAAGGACGCGCTCGCGCACTCCTGCAACGTGCCGTTCGCGGAGTTCGCCGGCGCGCTCGGCGCCGACAAGCTGCGGAAGACCGCGACCAACTTCGGGATCGGCCAGACCGACCTGACGGTGCCGATGAAGGTCGCTCCCTCCACGGTGGGCTCGCTGGACTCGCAGGGCGCGCTCTACCAGAGCGGCATCGGCCAGCGCGACGTCCGGCTGACCCCGCTGCAGGACTGCCTGATGGCCGCGACCGTGGCCAACAACGGCATGGCGATGAAGCCGCAGCTGGTGCAGTCGATCCTCGACACCGACCTGTCGACCATCGAGGACTACACGCCCACGGAACTGACCGGCACGGCGGCGCTCTCGTCGTCGAACGCCGCGATCCTGCGCGACATGATGATCGCGTCCGAGAGCTTCACCAAGGGCAACGGTAAGGACCCCGCACTGAAGATCGCTTCGAAGACCGGTACCGCCGAGCACGGGACGGACTCGAAGAACACCGCCCCGCACGCGTGGTACACCGCCTTCGCCCCCTCCGACAAGCCCCAGATCGCCGTCGCCGTCATCGTCGAGAGCGGCGGCAACCGCGGTCTCGCCGCCACCGGTGGCACCGTCGCGGCCGAGATCGGCCGTGCCGCCATCGCCGCCAAGCTCGGGGGTGGATAGCCGATGCTCTCCTCGGGTCAGCTCCTCGCCGACCGGTACAAACTGACCAACCGGATCGCCGTCGGCGGGATGGGTGAGGTCTGGCAGGCCAGCGACACCCGGCTCGACCGGACCGTGGCCGTCAAGGTCCTCAAGGCCGAGCTCTCCGGTGACGCCGAGTTCCTGCACCGCTTCCGCACCGAAGCCCGCATGACGGCGTCGCTGAACCACCCCGGCATCGCCGCGGTCCACGATTACGGCGAGACGATCGCCGACGACGACCTCTCGATCGCCTACCTGGTGATGGAGCTCGTCGACGGCGACCCGCTGGCCGGGCTGCTCGCCAAGCACGGCAGGCTTTCGGCCGAGTTCGTGCTCGACATGCTGGAGCAGGCGGGCAACGCGCTGCAGGCCGCGCACGAGCGGGGCCTGGTGCACCGGGACGTCAAGCCGGGCAACATCCTGGTCACCCCGGCCGGCCAGGTGAAGATCACCGACTTCGGCGTGGCCAAGGCCGCCGATGCCGCGCCGGTCACCCGGTCCGGCATGGTCATGGGCACGGCCCACTACATCGCGCCCGAGCAGGCACTGGGCCACCCCGCCGAACCCGCGTCGGACGTCTACTCGTTGGCAGTGTGTGGCTACGAATGCCTGGCCGGGCACCGCCCGTTCCTGTCCGAGAACGCTGTCACGGTCGCGATGATGCACATCCGCGACCTCCCGCCGCCGCTCCCCCCGGACGTCCCGCCCGCCGCCCGCGCGGTGATCGAGGCGACCCTGGTCAAGGATCCGCGGCAGCGCTACAACAGCGGTGGCGAGTTCGCGAACGCCGTCGCCGCGGTCCGCGCCGGGATGCCGCTGCCCGCGCCGTCCGGCCTGGTCAACGCCGCCTACGCGGCCAACCAGCCGCAGCCGCCGCCCCCGCAGCAGCCGATCACCCCGGTGCACCCGGTGCAGCAGCAGATGCCGGGCGGACCGCCGTCCCCCGCCATCAACCCGATGGTCGCGATCGGCCCGCCGTCACGACCGGTGATGCACTCTTCCGGTGTCCCGGCCCAGCTGCCGCCACCGGCACCCCGCCCGCGCAAACGTGGCCAGTGGGGCTGGTGGGTGCTGCTCGCGGCCATCCTCGCCGCCGTGCTCGTGGCGGGCATCGTCGTCATCGCGAAGATGTTCGGCGGCCCGAACACGCCCGGGCACAATTCCGCGCCGTTCCCGGGCAGACAGACAACGGAGCCGGTCGCTTATCCAGCGGGTTCCGGCTCGAACGACGATGGCCGGCAGGGCATCATGACCACACCTTGGACGGAATGGAACGGCACGCAGAGATGAGCACACCCAGACTGCTCTCCAATCGGTACGAGCTGGGCGAGACGCTCGGATATGGCGGCATGTCCGAGGTCCACCACGGTCACGACGTCCGGCTCGGCCGCGAAGTCGCGATCAAGATCCTCCGTGCCGACCTGGCCAGGGACCCCCAGTTCCAGGAACGGTTCCGTCGTGAGGCCCAGAACGCCGCCGCGCTGAACCACCCCGCCATCGTCGCGGTCTACGACACCGGCGAGACGCAGGCCGAGTTCGGCCCGCTGCCCTACATCGTCATGGAGTACGTCGAGGGCCGGACGCTCCGCGACATCGTCAAGACCGAAGGCCCGATGTCGCAGAAGCGGGCCATGGAGGTCATGGCCGACGTCTGCGCGGCGCTGGACTTCTCGCACCGCCACGGCATCGTGCACCGCGACGTCAAGCCGGCCAACGTGATGATCACGAAGAACGGCGCGGTCAAGGTGATGGACTTCGGCATCGCGCGCGCGATGCACGACGGCCAGTCCGCCATGACCCAGACCGCGGCGGTGATCGGCACCGCCCAGTACCTCTCGCCGGAGCAGGCGCGCGGCGAGTCCGTCGATGCTCGTTCCGACGTCTACGCCGCCGGCTGCGTGCTCTACGAACTGATCACCGGCGAGCCGCCGTTCACCGGGGACTCCCCGGTCGCGGTGGCCTATCAGCACGTCCGTGAAGACCCGAAGCCGCCGTCGTCGGTGAACCCGGCGGTGACGGCCACGCTGGACGCGGTGGTGCTGAAGGCGCTGTCCAAGGGTCCGGCCAACCGCTACCAGTCGGCCGCGGAGATGCGCTCGGACCTGGTCCGGACGCTCTCGGGCCAGCGCCCGGCGGCGCCGATGGTGATGTCCGAGGACGAGCGCACCCAGGTGATGAACTCGGACCGGCGCCAGCCGCAGCGGTACGAGGAGTACCCGGACGAGCCGGAAGAGGACCCGAAGGCCAAGCGCCGCCGCCGCACGATCTACAGCGTGCTCGCCGCGGTGTTCGTGCTTGGCGCGGTGCTGCTGGTCATGTGGCTGTCGAACGCGTTCAAGGACGCCGGACGCCACGGCCGAAGATCCCCAGAAGTGAACGGCCAGTCCGTGCCCCGGCCAAGGGCAACGTTGCGCGAGCAACGGCTTCAAACTTCAAGCCGAATCAAGATGTGGTCTGCGGTGTGCCGGCCGACCGATGGCAGCCCCACCTGCACGCCGGACCAGGTAACCAGGTCATCGCGATCGACCCGAATGTCGGCAACGAGGTCGCGAAGACAACCCAGCTCACCCTGACGGTCGGCCAGCCCCGGGCAAGGCGAGCGTGCCGGACCTCAAAGGCATGACCCAGGCGGACGCCGAAACAGCCTGATGACCGCCGCCTCACGCTGGACCAGTCGATCCGGAGACCGACGTCGACGACCAGAACGCAAGCCGGGAAGGTCAATCGGGCAAACACTTCGGCGAACTCGCGGTCACGCAGGGCTCGACCGTGTCGATCACGCTCGGGAAGTCCAAGGAACAAAAGCAGGTCACCGACTACACCAACCAGCCTTACGCGGTGGCGAAAGCCGGGCTCGAGGGCGCGGGCTTCAGGACCAAGAAGGTCGAGCAGGCCTCTGACAGCGTGCCGAAGGACTCGGTCATCAGCCAGGACCCCGAATGGCGGCCAGAATCCGATCGGCACCACGATCACGCTGACCGTCTCGACCGGCCCGGACAAGATCGACATGCCGGACGTGACCGGTAAGACCATGGACGAAGCCCTGAGCATCCTCCGGGGCAAGGGCTGGTCCGGGACCGTCGATCAGAAGATCGACCGGAACAACAACAAGTTCAACGACGGCGAGATCACCAAGACCAACCCGTCGGCGGGCAATCAGATCTCGAAGAGCCAGACGATCACGTTCTTCGTCGCGGAGAACGGCTTCCCCGGGATCCCGACGACGACTACCTCAGGCATGACCGATCCGGAACGAGGCCCGCACGGTTCGCCGGGCGGGCCTCGTCGTAATGTCCAGCCACTTCAATTCGGCGTCACCAAATGATGCATTGGGCCGCATGGTGCGGTCGGCGGTGTCGAACACTGAATCGCGGAAGTAGCCGAGCTAGCGGAAGATCACACCACGTCTGTCCTGCAGCTCCATGCCCAGTCGACTTATCGGCTTGCGCTCGTAGTCCTTCATCGTCCCAAATCGTCAACAGCCTGGGCGTTCGTTTGGCGTTCGCAGAGTTCCTATAGATAGAGCGCCGCCTTAAGGTGCGTGATGACTGGCCCAAGCCGGCCCCGAACCTGACCCAACAGTTGTTGCTACCGCAGCAACTATGTCTAGGTCGCGTGGTTCACCAGCAGCCACAGTGTTGGCAATAGCGCGAGTGCATCGAAGTTTCCTTCGCGAACAATTTCGGTGTGCGCGATCCGAAGGATCGCGCACACCGAAATCTCACGGTCCCGGAGCTGACCTGAGATACATTGGCGGACCACACCTTGCGAAGGAATCCGAACAGCTCGCCGAAGACCTGGCCGACGTCGCTCACACAAAGCGCTACGGCCTATTCGGAGACAAGGTGACCAGTCTGCTCGGTGGGTCCACCCATTTTCTTTCACAGCAGGTCGCTTGTCAGCTCGGATGGATACATCTCCACTTTGCCTGAACGGCTGCACCCGAGCGAAAGGTCCCTGCCTCCAGGATGACAGGCAGCCCACATGCTTACCGCTTACACAGTGCGGCCAACCATCAACGGTCAGCTAAATGATACCCCCGTACTAGTACCCACCCAGGGAATTGCCATAGAATCCGATGTCGACGTTGCCTCCATACGGGGCAATCAAGATGTTTCGTCCCGTACAATTGGCACCCTGCCAGATTCGCTGATAGAATGGCCTATTGCTAAGGGCCGAATGAATTAATGGAATATCAAGACCATTTAAATCCCTGAGACAACTTCCAGAAGCAACCCCTTCGTGCGCACTTGTTCGGCCAGTGAAGTCGACACCATCCCACCAGCAAAACGCCCATCCAGGACAAGCGGCATCTTCTGTCGCACTTGCGCTACCTAAAAGCAAAGAAGAGGATGCGAGAATACATGTCAAAAGGACCGTAAACGCTCTAAAAATAGCCGACCTCAACGCGCCCTCCCGAAACCATAGAGCAACCGACAGATCTATCCTTCTCGCGGCGCAGGAGGATTCGACAGCCTCTGCGGATACTATTCCGATATTCACGTGAAAATTCGTCCAACTGCGCCCCGGTCGCATCTATTCGGCCTAACCTAATTGCACCCGACCAGTCGGTCGACTCGACGCACCGCATGCTGTAGCGACTCCATTATCGATAGTGCGACTCCGCACAGGTAATGGAGACTGAGCGACTGAATGTCAAGGTTGCCAGGCTCGCCAGTGCACAACTGAAGAATAATTCGACGGACTAATCGAAGACACCGTTATCAGGTGATCCGACAAAGCCAGAGCCGAGTTCATTGGGTCGCCAGAGTGGACATACCCTGTTGGCTAGAAGCACGGTCTAAGATCGATTCTCGCGCAGCGGCCGAGGCCGCATCAAGGGTACCTAGCATCGTTCCGCATCTCAAAGAACATCAGTACGTGAGCAGACCTTTCGCCGCAGTCGGTGTGCGTGACTCGAAAGGTCGCGACGGCGGACAGCTGACCGTGTCGGCTCAAGCGTGGGACGCGCTACTGGCTCACGCCTTGTCGAGGAATCCGCGGACCTCGTCGAGGATCTGATCCGCGTCGCTGGCGGCGCCGCAGTCGAGCTGCAACTCCTCCGCGGCGCCCGAGCGCTTGATCTTCATGGACACCCGGGCCTCGCGGCCGCGCCGCAGCCAGCCGAACAGCGCCCGGCAGAACGCGGCGGCGGACTTGCTGGTCACGCCCACGACGACGGCGTCGAGAAGCTGGACGCGCCCGCGCAGCTCCTCCTCGTCGCGCAGCCAGGCGGCGAGCTCTCGCCCGCCGTCCGCGCCTGGCACTGTGATCGCGACGATCCCAGCCGTCACCCGTGCTCCCCTCGCCGGATTCACCCGAAGAAGTGAACGACCCTAGTCCGCGCCGTGGACCACTGGAAGACCATTCAGCGTCTTGAATATTGCAATTTGCGCTCTGCCGGTCAGGCGCGGCGGCGCACGGTCCACGTGACCCCGAACGCGCTGGCGGCGAGCGCGGCCACCGACGTCGCCAGCGCGAGGATGAGCGCCCCGGCGATCGGACGGTCCGCGGTCAGGGCCTGGAGCAGCGGGTGCACCAGCGGGATCCACTTCGCGAGGATCACCGGGATCAGCACCAGCACCGCGGCCAGCACGGTCCAGCCGATCCGCGCCACCAGCAGCCGGGATAGCGGGAGTGCGATCGCGATGCCGAGCACCGTGCAGGAAAGGTGTGCCAGCAGGCCGATGAGCACCGCACTCGGCGACACCTTGCCGGTCTTGATCGCCGAGAACGCCACCGTGACCACGGCCAGCGCCATCGCGATGACGAAGACGGTCAGGATCGCGCCGGTGATCAGCCGGCGCCACTGCCGGGCGTGGCTCAACGTGATCAGGCGCTGGACCGGGTCCTCGATGTCGAGCAGCGCGATCGTCAGCCAGCACGCGACCACGAGCAGCCCGCCCGAGCTGACGCCGTAAAGGGGCAGCACCGGCGAGTTGGGGTCGGCGTAGAGGATCACGCACAGCGCGAGGTAGGCCAGCAGTGCCGGCAGGTAGCGCTGCGAATGTCCCAGCAGGGCAAGGTAATACCGCGTCATGGCGACCACGGCGCCACCTCCCGCACCGACCAGCCGTCTTTGAGCGCGCGCAGCAGCACGTCGTCCACAGTGGACAGTTCGACGGCAAGCACGACCCGGGTGCCGTCGGTGTCCGCGTGCCGGACACCCGGCTCGTCCGCCCAGTCCGTGCCGGCGCCCTCGAGGACGATCCGGGTGACCGGCTCGGCGTGCTCGGGCCGCAGCCGGCCCGCTTCGATCAGGTAGACGTCATCGGCCTGCTCGTGCACGACCTGCGGCCGGTGGTCGGTGAACACGACGCTCGCGCCGCGCGCCTTCGTCTCGGCGACGAGCTCGCCGAGGATCGCGTGCGTGCCGACGTCGAGCCCGGACCACGGCTCGTCGAGGATCAGTAACTCGGGCTTCGCCATGACGGCTTGCGCCAGGCCGACTTTCTGCGCGTTGCCCTTGGAGAGCGTGCGCAATGGCGCTGTCGGGCCGCCGACAAGGGCGAGCCGCTGGAGCAGCGGGTCGATCACCGACAGGTCGTCGAAGCCGCGGATCTTGGCCATGTGCCGCAGGTACGCGCGGGCGCCCATCCGCTGCCCGGCCGGGAAACGGTCGGGCAGGTAGCCGATGGTCGGGCTGCCGGTGAGCGTCCCGGTGGTGGCGTGCGAGACGCCGGCCATGATCCGCAGCAGCGTCGACTTGCCGGAGCCGTTCGAGCCGAGGATGCCCAGCACGCGGCCGGGCTCGACGGCCAGGTCGACGTCGCTGAGCACGAAGTCCCCCTGGCCGTACCGCTTGCCGACCCCCTCGAGCCGGATCAGCTCAGGCAACAGCGGCCTTCTGCAGCGCCTTCGTCTGCCGCTCGAGCTCGTCGACGCGGACGGGATCGACGGGGTGGCCCGCGTTCGCCAGCCAGTTCGCGAGCATCCGGTGGCCGCCCTCGGTGAGCACGGACTCGGGGTGGAACTGGACGCCTTCGAGCGGGAGCTCGCGGTGCCGCATGCCCATCACGATGCCGGACTCGGTGCGGCCGGTGACCTCGAACACGTCCGGGATGGTCTCCGGGAGCACGGTCAAGGAGTGGTACCGGGTGGCCGTGAACTCCGCCGGGAGGTCCTTGAGGACACCGACGCCGGTGTGGTGCACCTGGCTCGTCTTGCCGTGCAGCAGCTCGGGCGCGCGGTCGACAGTCGCGCCGTAGACCACGCCGAGCGCCTGGTGACCGAGGCAGACACCCAGCATCGGCGTCTTCGTCTCGGCGCATTTGCGGACGACGTCCATGCTCTGACCAGCGCGTTCGGGAGTTCCCGGGCCGGGCGAGACGAGGACGGCGTCGAATTCGGAGATGCGCTCGAGGTCGACCACGTCGTTGCGCCAGACCGTGCAGTCGGCGCCGAGCTGGGCCAGGTACTGGACCAGGTTGTAGACGAAGCTGTCGTAGTTGTCGACCACGAGGATGCGCATGCGGCGAGCTTACCGGCTCCCACCTGGTGGACCGTACGCCAAATCACATTTTAGGTTAGGTGAACCTAACCTACCGTGGAGCTGTGAGCCGATCTCTTCGTGTAGCCGTGGTGGGCGCCGGTCCCGCCGGGATCTACGCCGCCGACATCCTGGACAAGTCCGACGCCGACGTGCAGATCGACCTGTTTGAACGCATGCCCGCGCCCTTCGGCCTGATCCGCTACGGAGTGGCTCCGGACCACCCGCGGATCAAGGGCATCGTGACCGCGCTGGAGAAGGTGCTGTCCAAGCCGAACATCCGGCTGCTGGGCAACATCGACTACGGCACCGACATCAAGCTCGACGAACTCCGCGAGTTCTACGACGCGGTGATCTTCTCGACCGGTGCGTCCGCGGACCGCGCGCTGGACATCCCGGGCATCGAGCTGAACGGCAGCTACGGCGCCGCGGACTTCGTCTCCTGGTACGACGGGCACCCGGACGTCCCGCGGACCTGGCCGCTCACAGCGACCTCGGTCGCCGTCCTCGGCGTGGGCAACGTGGCGCTGGACGTCGCGCGGATCCTGGCGAAGACGGCCGACGAACTGCTGACCACGGACATCCCGGACAACGTCTACCAGGGCCTCAAGGCGAGCCCGGTCACCGACGTGCACGTGTTCGGCCGCCGCGGCCCGGCGCAGGCGAAGTTCAGCCCGCTGGAACTGCGGGAGCTCGACCACTCGCCCAACGTCGAGGTGATCGTCCACCCCGAGGACATCGAGTTCGACGAGGGCAGCATCGCGGCGCTGCGGGCGTCGAAGCAGATCGACATGGTCGTGAAGACGTTGCAGGACTGGGCGATCCGCGACCACGGCGACCGGCCGAAGCGGCTGCACCTGCACTTCTTCCACTCGCCGACCGAGGTGCTCGGCGCCGATGGCCGGGTCGTGGGCCTGCGGACCGAGCGCACCGAGCTGACCGGCGACGGAAACGTCCGCGGCACCGGCGAATTCCACGACTGGGACGTCCAAGCCGTGTATCGCGCGGTGGGCTACCTGTCCTCGCACCTGGCGGAAATCCCGTTCGACCACGTCGCCGGCGTCGTGCCGAACCAGGCCGGGCGGGTGCTGGACCTGGACGAGAACCAGCTGCCGGGCGTGTACGTGACGGGCTGGATCAAGCGCGGCCCGGTCGGCCTCATCGGCCACACCAAGGGCGACGCGCTGGAGACCATCACCAGCCTCCTGGCCGATGCCGAGTCGTTGACGGCGCCGAAGTTCGCCTCGCCGGACGCGATCCTCGACTTCCTCGCGGCGCGCGGAATCCCCTTCACCACCTGGGAAGGCTGGGGCCGCCTGGACGCGCACGAGAAGTCGCTGGGTGCCGCCGAAGGCCGTGAGCGGATCAAGGTGGTCGAGCGCGAGGACATGCTCCGGGCGTCGCGTGGCTGAAACGCCGGGTCAGCCGGCCCCGAGGTAGGCCAGCACGGCGAGGACGCGGCGGTTGGTGTCGTCCGAGGCCACGATGCCGAGCTTCGCGAAGATGTTCGCCGTGTGCTTGCCGACCGCGCCCTCGCTGAAGTGCAGGCGTGACGCGATCGCCGCGTTCGAGCGGCCTTCCGCCATCAGCTCCAGCACCTCGCGCTCCCGTGGCGTCAACGCGGCGAGGGGGTCGGAAGCGTTGCCCGCCACCAGTTTCGCGATGACCTCGGGGTCCATCACCGTGCCGCCCGCCGCGACCCGGCGGACCGCGTCGATGAACTGGTCCGAGTTGAAGACCCGGTCCTTCAGCAGGTAGCCGATCGCGCCGACGCCGTCCGCCAGCAGCTCGCGCGCGTACAGCTGCTCGACGTGCTGGGACAGCACGAGAATCGGCAGGCCGGGGATGTCCCGCCGCACCGACAGCGAGACCTGCAGGCCCTCGTCGGTGTTGGTCGGCGGCATCCGTACGTCCACAATGGACACATCGGGCCGGTGCGCCCGCAACGCGCGGTCCAGTTCGGGCCCGGTGCCCACCGCCTCGACCACGTCGAAGCCGTGCGCCGCCAGGAGATGCGTCAGTCCGTCCCGGAGGAGGTACTGGTCTTCGGCGACGACGGTCCTGGGTCCAGCTGGCACGGAAGCTCCACGGTCGCGGTCGTCGGCCCGCCGATCGGGCTGGTCAGGCTCAACGTACCGTCGAAGCCCCCCAGCCTCCGCTCGATTCCGCGAAGTCCCGACCCCCGGGCCGGCTCGGCGCCGCCACGGCCGTCGTCGGTCACCACGATCCGCAGGAAGCCGTCGGAGAACGACATCTCGATCGTCACGCGCTGGGCCGCACCGTGCTTGGCCGCGTTGCCCAGCAGCTCCGACACGGCGAAGTACGCGCACGCCGCCGTCGGCTCGTCGGGCCGGCCCGGCAACGAGCCCGTCACCTCCGCTTTCAACGGGCTGTCCAGCGCCATCGCCCGCACAGCGTCGAGCAGCCCACGCTCGGACAACACCGGCGGATGGATCCCGCGGACCAGCACCCGCAGTTCCGCCAGCGCTTCCGATGACGCCGACCGCAACTCGGCGGCGAGTTGCTTGGCCGCACCGGGATCCGTGTCGATGAGCGCTTCGACCGCGCCGAGCTTCATCCCCATCGCGACCAGCCGCGACTGGATGCCGTCGTGCAGGTCGCGCTCGATCCGGCGCAGCACCGCCGCCTGCGCATCGGTCGCTTCCGTACGCGTCTGCGCGAGCCGCTGCACGCGCTGGGCCAGCCGCGACGACTCGGTCGGCCCCAACAACAGTCGCGCGAACAGCCCGGACTGCCGGGCCAGCCACTTCGTCGGGTAGAGCCCGGCGAACAGCGCGGCCAAGGCCACCGGGGTCAGCGCGAGCGCGTCCAGGTTCGTCGACGCCTCGGGCAGCCCGACCATCGCGAACCATTGGCTACCGGGCAGTGGCCACCACAGCGTGATCGGCCGCCACACCCACAGCGCCAGCAGGCCGAGGAAACCCCAGAACGTGAGCACGAACGGCACCAGCGTCAGCGCCAGCGAAACCAGCGGGTTCGCCGCGCCGGCGGCGAGGTCGCGCCAGGTCGCGCGGTCACGCATCACCCAGCGCATCCGGGCTTGCTGGACCGGCCACCACGGCTCCTCGTAAAGCTGCTTGCCGACCCGGAACAGCCCGTCCGCCCGCGGCACCGGCAACGGCGGTGGCGGCAGATACGGCCGCGGGATCCGCACCCCGGTCCAGTTACCGACCTCGCGGCGCAGGGTATTGGCGATGACGCGGCTCCAGACGATCACCGGCGCGGCCGCCGGGGGCAGCACGACGAGGAGGGCCGCGGGCCACAGCGTGAACAGCAGAAGCACCACCGAAAGCGCGAAGATGCCCATCAGATGCCCGAGCGACTCGAGCCGCAGGTGAATCCACCGGAACGGACGCCGCACCATCCCGACGGCGCCGGGTGCCGGGCGAGTGCCGATCCACCAGCGCGTCCACCGGCCGTAGCCGCGTAGCGCCGCCGGTCCGGCGAAGACGGCCGCGATCGGCAAAGCGAGGGTGGCCAGCGGGTTCACCAGCTGCCAGGAAAACTCGCGTTGTGCCGCCGGGTCCTCAAGCGCCCAGGTGAGCCGGCGTTGCCAGCGGATCCAGAACGCGCGCTTGTAGAGCTGGTTGCCGTCGCGGTACCAGCCGTCGCGCTCGCGCACCGGCTCCGGCGGCTCGGGCTGGTAAGGCGCCGGGATGTCGATGTCGCCCCAACGCCCGGCGAGCCGCCGCATGACGCCGGACCGGTGCCGGGTCCATTCGACGGTCGGCCCGAGAAAGAACACCAGGCCGACGCACAACAGGCAGAACGCGATCAGTTCGACGAGCACGTCCAGCCAGCTCACCAGCGCGAGTGCGGCGAGCGCCAGGGCCCGGCCGATCGCCCGCGGGTAGCTCATGGCAGCAATCCTGTCCGATCAACCCGGGTCCGCGCACTGCGCCAGGCACTACGAAGGGGGTGGGCCCAGCACCACCCCCGGGTCAACAAAACACCACCTGAGCTGGGGATTCAGCGTCATTCTGCGGAGCGCCGGGCGGCCATAGCTTGGTTCCCATGCCCCTCATCGAAGTCACCGAGCTCCGCAAGCGCTACGGCACCAGGGTCGCGGTCGACGGCGTTTCGTTCACCGTCGAGCGCGGCGAGATCTTCGGCATCCTCGGCACCAACGGCGCCGGGAAGACCACCACGGTCGAATGCCTGCAGGGCCTGCGCCAGGCCGACGGCGGCACGATCTCCGTGCTCGGCCTCGACCCGGCGAAGGACCGCGCGGCGCTGACTCAGCGCGTCGGCGTCCAGCTGCAGGAAAGCCAGCTGCCCGCGAAGCTGAAGGTGCGCGAAGCGCTCGAGCTGTTCGCGTCCTTCTACCCCGACCCCGCCGACGTCGACGACCTGCTGCGCAGTCTCGATCTCACCGACCACGCCCGCGCGTACTTCGGAAAGCTCTCCGGCGGGCAGAAGCAGCGCGTGTCGATCGCGCTGGCGCTGGTCGGGAATCCCGAGATCGCGGTGCTCGACGAGCTGACCACCGGCCTCGACCCGCACGCCCGCCGCGACACCTGGAAGCTCGTCGAGCGGGTACGCGACCGTGGTGTCACGGTCCTGCTCGTCACGCACTTCATGGACGAGGCCGAGCGCCTCTGCGACCGCGTCGCGATCTTCGACGCCGGGCGGATCGTCGCCACCGGCACCCCGGACGAGCTCCGCACGCTCGCCGAAAAGTCCACTTTGGACGATGCCTTCGTCACCCTCACCGGCCGCGACTGAACAGGAAGCCACCATGAGCACCTTCACCAAGATCACCGCCACCGAGGCGAAACTGACCCTGCGCACCCCGATCTGGATCCTCTTCGGGACGCTCCTGCCTGCCGGCATCCTGCTCGGCGTCGGCTTCATCCCCGGCATGTCGAAGCCGAGTGAAATCACCGGCGGGCACCGGTTCATCGAGCTGTGGGTGCCGTCGCTGATCGTCGTCAGCATCGCGATGATCGCACTGCAGGCGATCCCGGCGGCCGTCGCGACCTACCGCGAGCAGGGCGTGCTGCGGCGGCTGGCGACCACGCCGGTCCATCCGGTGAACCTCCTGGCCGCGCAACTGGTCGTCCACGTCGTCATCGCCTGCGCCGGCATCGGCGTGATGCTCGCGCTGGCGAACGCGGTGTTCGACGTCCCGCTGCCGAAGCACCCGCTGATCTTCGTGATCACCCTGCTGCTGGGCATGATCTCGGTATTCGCGCTCGGCCTGCTCGCGGCCGCGGTGGCGCGGACGAGCAAGGGCGCGGGCGGGCTCGCGATGCTCGCGTTCTTCCCGATCATGTTCTTCGGCGGCGTCTACCTGCCGCGTCCGCTGCTGCCCGCGGTGCTCCAGCGGATCGGCGACTACGTCCCGCCGGGCGCCCAGCCGCTGCAGGACGCCTGGGTCGGCGCCGGCGTCCAGCCGCTGCAGCTGGCCGCGCTGGCCGGGTTCGCCGCGCTCGGCACCGCCTTGGCCACCAAGCTGTTCCGCTGGGAATGAGCCAAAGTGGTGATGATCATCGTTTTCTCTTGTGGCCGCGACGACGGACGGGTAGCCAGGAAGACGGCCCTGCTCACACTGGAGGTTCGATGTCGCTGGATGTTTCGCCCGCGCTGCTGGAAAAGGCCGAGCGCGGGGAGGTCTCCGACGCGGAATTCGTCGCCTGTGTCAAGGAATCCCTGCCCTACGCCTGGGAAGTCATCACCGGTGTCATCGCCGACGCGGAGGGCGCGACGGACGGGTTCGCCGACAACGAGACCCCGCCGCCGAGCGAGGCGGCCCGCGGGCAGCTGCTGCGGGCGCTGGCCTCGGACGCCATCCGCGGCGGCCTGGAACGGCACTTCGGCGTCAGGCTCGCGTTCCAGAACTGCCACCGGGTGGCGGTATTCCGGAACTCCGAGAGCGATCGCTACCGGGCATTCGTTTCACCGCGCGGGCAGCTGCTCAACCAGAGCCCGGAGCTGCGGGACTGCTGAAGGACTCGTGAGTGTTGCGGCCGGTTCTAACCCAATGCCGGGCACTTAGGATTCCGTACGCTGTCAAGTCGACCCCGATGTCCGTGAAGGCCACCTTGAGGGACTCTAAGTCCCTCAAGGTGGCCTTCACGGACATCCACAACCCGGACAAAGCGGTATTTCAGCAATGATCAGGCGGACTGGCCTCGGCCAGTAGCCGTGCGACACACACTCGCGCGCCCTCGGCACCTCGACATCGCCGCTAACCACCCGGCATGGGGTTCTAACCGGCCGTAACACTCAGAGTTGGGGGCATGCGGCCGGCACCAGGTGCACCGGCAGTCACAGGAGCCTCACCTGCCCCTAGTCACGGATCAGCCCAGCCCGGTCAGCAGCTCGGCGACCTCCAGTCCGCTCTCGAGGTACTGGACGAACAGCTTGTTGTGCAGGGCCCACGGGGAGCGCTGCCGCCGGATCAGCGTGATCGCGTCCGGCACCGTGAGGCCGAGCTCGACCAGCGTCTGCGCGACGACCAGGCCCGACCGGTTGTATCCGGCATGGCAGCGCACGAGCGTCTTCCGGCCCGCCCGTACCGCCTCGGCGGCCAGCACCGCGAACCGCCGCACGTCCGCGATCTGCCGCGGGGTCAGCGGCCCGTCCGGCATTTCGGCGTAGTGGTGCTCGACCTCCAGCGGCGGGCCGTGGCCCTCGCGCTGGTACAGACTGAGCACGAGATCGAATTCGCGCTCGACGATCACGCGGACCTCGCCGGCCCAGACGTGCCCGCCCATCCACAGCCCGGTCCGGATCTCGCTCCACGGCGACTCCGGCGGCGGAACGTCCCGATCCTTCTGCCGTGTCTTCACCCTGTCCCCTCCCGCGAGGAGCAACGGGCGTGGCCACGGCGAAGTTCCGGATCAGTTGACCGCGACCTCGTTGAACCACAGGCGCGGCTCCAGCCACGGGAACACCACGAACATCAGCAGCGCGATCACGCCGAGAGCCAGCACGATCGACATCGTCAGCTTCGCCGCGAACGGGCCGGGCAGCTTCCGCCAGATCCAGGCGTACATCAGCCGGCCTCCCCGATCTTGGGCAGCAGGTCGGTGTAGTTCGCGACCTGGCTCTTCGGCACCTGCTGCGTGAGCACCGACGTGATGATCAGCCGCTGCCGAGCGGAGAACTGCGGGTGGCAGGTGGTCAGCGTCAGCAGCGCGACCTGCTGGGCCTTCGGCAGCGCGTCCGCGGACTCGTACGGCACCGGGTTCACCGCGGTGCCCTCGCTCGGCAGCACGACCTTGCGGCCGAAGGTCTCGCGGTAGGCGCCGCCGTTCTCGGTGTTCGGGTCGCGCAGGGTCGACACGCCCTTGCACTTCGGGTCGGCGCCCTTGCCCGTGGTCCAGTCGTCCAGCTCGTCGTCGTACGGGAGGACCTTGTAGACGTAGAAGTCCGTGGAGGTTTCGATCACGATCTGGTCACAGGAGGAGAGGTTGTCCAGGTCGTTGAACGGGGCGCCCTTGCCGACGCGGTGACCGGCGACGGCGAAGTTGCCGGGCTCGCCGGGCAGCGACGTGCCCTTGTAGTGACCAGGCCCGACCTCGAGGGACGCGTCGTCCGTGCCTTCCTGGATGGTGAAGTTGTAGTCCACCCCGAAGGTGGGGATGTGGATCCGGGCGAAGGCCCGGCCGTCGACGAGCTCCGGGTGCAGCGTCCGGTCGTGCGACCATTCGCCGTTCAGCTGGTCGCTCGCCTCGGACTGCTTGCCCGCCGAGAACAGGTCGGTCACGTACAGCTCGTAGACCATGAACAGCAGCACGACCAGGCCCAGGGTGATGAGCACTTCGCCCGCGGTGCGGATGGCGACGCCGCCCTTGCCCAGCGGCGCGGGCCCCGGGCGGTCCTTGGTCGCGGTGCCCGGCTTGCCCACCGGGCTGAGGATCTGGGTCTTCTCGGCCGAGTTGTCGACGGGCGCGAACACCTGCGTCTTCTCCGCCGAGTTGTCGGCCGGGGCGGTGTGCGGCGCCGGCGGCACATGGCCACCGCGCGGCGGCGTGTAGGTGGCCTTGCCCGGGGGCGTACGGCGCCAGGGCGTGGGGTCGCTGGCTCTCGGACCTGGATTGCTCCGGCCGTCATCCGGTCCTTCGCGCGTAGCCACGCACGCTCCTCTCAAGCCGCGCCGAACCCTCGGTGACGCCATTGTCACAGTCCGGGAAATCTGACCGCTCCTGGCCGGTGCTCAAGTACCGTCGTTTACGTTAACGTGTGCACGTGGCGCTGGTTGCGCACCCCGAGCGGGACATCGCCACCAGACGAGCCCGAAGAGCACCGCGAGGATAACTGACGATGCCGAAGTCCAAGGTCCGCAAGAAGACCGCCTACACCCCGCCTGTCGACCGGCGCACGCCGGTGAAGGTGCGGTCCGCCGGGCCCACCGGCCTCGCCTGGAAGATCCCGATGTTCGGGCTCATGTTGATCGGCCTGGTCTGGCTGCTCGTCAACTACATCGCCGGAGACAAGATCTCGTTCCTGGTCGGTCTGGGGAACTGGAACTTCGCGATCGGGTTCGCCTGCATGATCGCCGGCCTGCTCATGACGATGCGCTGGCGCTGATAGTCAGAGAATTACCCCGGATGGCGGCTTGACGCCGAATTACACCGGTGTGACTCATCCCCAGTGTGGATAACCTCTGTGGATAACTACCCCACCTCCTGGTCGCCCCGCCTGGCCCTTGTGGTATCGGCCTGGGCGGTCACCGGGTTGCTGCTGATCGGCGTGGTCGCCGACGCGGTGACCGGCGACCGCGGCGGGCTGGTCCTGTTCGTGCTCGCGACGGCCGCCGCCGGGGCGTTCGCGGCCCACGCGACGCTCGTCCAGCCCCGGCTGGCGGCCGGCGCCGAGGGGCTTCGGGTCCGCACGCTGGGTGGCACGCACGAGCTGCCGTGGGCGCGGACATGGGTCCACCTCCGGACGACCCGGCGACTGGGCCGCGAAGGCATCACGCTGGAGATCGAGCACGAGGACGAGCTGTACGTCCTGGGGCGGCTCGACCTCGGCGAGGACCCGCGGGACGTCATGGAGGTCCTGGACGCCCTGCGCGCGCAGGCCTAGCCGCTGCAGTAGTAGCCGTACCCCGAGCTGCCGTTCCGGACGCCGCAGTCGATCGGGTCGGTGCCCGCCGCCTGCACGCCCATGGCCACGACCAGGGCGGCCATCAGGATCGCGATGCCGGTGATCTGCCACCGGAGCTGGTTCTCCTCGGGCGCGTAGAGCAGCGCCACCGTGATCAGCACCCCGAGCACGAACCCGCCGGCGTGGCCGAGGATCGAGATGTTCGGGACCTGGAACGTGATGTAGACGTTCAGCAGCAGGTTGATGATCAGCATGGACGGGTTCAGCCGCTGCTTGACCACGATCACCGCGTAGCAGCCCAGCAGGCCGAAGATGGCGCCGGACGCCCCGACCACGGGCACCGCGTCGAGGCCGCCGATCAGCAGGTTCGCCGCGGACGCGCCGATCATCGAGCCGAAGTAGAGCGCGAGGAACCGGCCCTTGCCCAGCGCGGGCTCGAGTGCGCGGCCCATCATCCACAGCGAGAACATGTTGGCCGCGACGTGCAGCAGCCCGTCGTGCAGGAAGCCCGAGGTGACGACCCGCCACCACTCGTCGTCGCCGAGCACGGCGGGCGGCCAGAGCGTGCCCCACTGCGAGAGCAGCGACCGGTTGTTGTCCCAGATGCTCTCCGCCTGGAACGCCGTGAAGAGGTAGACCAGGACGTTCAGCGCGACCAGCACCGGGGTGACCGTCACCTTCGCCGACAGCCGGGCGCCGAAGATCGTGCGTGCCCCGATCGGGGCCTGCTGGAACTGCCGCTGACGCGAGCGCTGCTCGGCGGCCCCGGTGTGCACGCAGTCGGTGCACTGGAAGCCGACCGGCGCCTCACGCAGGCAATCCGGGCAGGCCGGACGCCCGCACCGGGAACAGCTCAGCCCGGTCGGGCGGTTCGGATGCCACCAGCATCCGGGGAGCGCGGCTTGCGGGTTCGCGGCGGGGTTCGGCGGTTGGTTCACGATGGAACCAACCTACCGAAACTCCCTGTGCTCAGCCCTCGTGGTCGACGCTGATCTTCTGGATCACGATGTCGGCCAGCGGACGGTCCGCCGGTCCGGTCGCGGCCGTCGCGATCGCGTCCACGACGGCGCGCGACTCCTGGTCGGCCACCTCGCCGAAGATCGTGTGGCGGAAGTTCAGGTGGGTGGTCGGCGCCACGGTGATGAAGAACTGCGAGCCGTTGGTGCCCGGCCCGGCGTTGGCCATGGCAAGCAGGTACGGCTTGCTGAACGAGAGCTCCGGGTGGAACTCGTCGCCGAACTTGTAGCCGGGGCCGCCGCGGCCGGTGCCGGTCGGGTCCCCACCCTGGATCATGAAGCCGTCGATCACGCGGTGGAAGACCGAGCCGTCGTAGAACGGGCCGGAGTCGGTGCCCGCCGCGTTGGGCTGGGAGTACTCCTTGGTGCCCTCCGCGAGCCCGACGAAGTTCGCGACCGTCTTCGGCGCGTGGTTCGGCAGCAGGTTCACGTGGATGTCGCCCTGGTTGGTGTGCAGCGTTGCTTTCACGGGGGCCATCGTGCCACTTCCGTCCCCTTTCGGGGGTCCAGGGGGCGTGGCGGCGCGCGAAACGGGTACCCCACCGGGGGAAGACAGGGCGAACGCCGGGGAAAAAGGGCACGATAGGTTACGGGCAACAGAGCAGTGTCAAAACGATTGATGAGGTGAAGGCCATGTCCCGGGCGACAGCCCAGGCCGTCGAAGCCGCCGAGCAGCTTGTCTCCGAGGGAGTCAAGTCCGGCCGCCGCGCGCAGAAGCAGCTCGCGAAGAAGACGGAACTGACCCGCAAGGAGCTCAAGGCGAGCTCGCAGGCCGCGCGCAAGGAGGCGCTCGCGCGCCTGTCCGAGCTGCGCAAGCCTGGCCGTAAGGCGAAGAAGGCCGCCATCAAGGCCGCGAAGTCGGCCGGCGAGTCGAAGCGCCGCGGCAAGAAGGACTTCAAGTCGGCGAAGAAGGACTTCCGCGCCGCGCTGGTCGAGGCGAAGGCCGCGGCCAAGGGCAGCCGTCGCCGTCGCCGCTGGCCGTGGCTGGTCGGCCTGCTCGTGGTCGGCGCGGGCGCCGCCTACGTGCTCCGGTCGAAGCAGGAGCCGCCGGTCGCCCCGGCGCCGCCGAAGGTCACCCCGCCTGCTCCGGCGAAGCCCGCCGAAGCGGCCCAGAAGAAGGCACAGCCGAGCCCGACGACGAACGGCAAGTCGCCGTCGCCGGCGCCCGCAGAGAAGAAGAACTGAGCACAACGCGAAGAGGCCCCCGGTGCACCCCGGGGGCCTCTTTCGTTTTGCCTTGCTAGCTCACGCGTTGGCGGCGTGCTTGTCGATCAACTGGCCGAGGCGCGGCAGAGCGGCCTCGACGTTCTTCTTGCCGCCCGGGCGCAGCTTGCTGTAGACGGACTTGATGCTGTCCCGGCTGCTGCGGTCGGCGCGCGCGTCCGTAACACCCAGCAGCGCGTCGGAGGCCTCGTCCGAGCGGCTGGTCAGGTAGGCACCGAAGTCGTTGCCGCCCTTGGAGCGGTAGTCGCCGTAGAACGGCTCGAGCGCACCGGCGAAGTCGTCCAGCAGGCTGTCGACGGCGGAGGGGATGATGCCCGGCTTGATCTTCTTGACGGCCGCGAAGCCGGTCTTGACGACGGCGCCGGAAACGCCGCCCTTGTCGGCGACCTCGTCGTCGACAAGGCCCTGCAGGTCGGTCACGACAGCCGGGCGACGGCTGGAGTCGAGCAGGATTTCCTTGAGGGTGTCAGCCACGAATCTTGTCCTTTTGTCGATATCGAGGTGCAGATGGTGCCCCGCACGGGCCGTCCGCTGCGGCGCGGCGCCCGATGTGCTGCGGTGCGCGAGTCATCGAGGGGGAGTGCTCGCGCGTGCAGCACAGGGTAATACAAGATCAACTTCACTCACCCGTGTGGACTCCACTACCTAGAGCTTCAGCGCAGCGATAGCCTGTTTGGCCACTGTGCGTGCTTTTACGCTCTGTTTCTGGTTGGTGGTCACGATTACCGCGTTCGACCCCTTCGACACCGCGTACACCGCGCCGTCGTCGGTGGACTCGTAGCCGCCCTTCCAGCCGGAAGGATCGCTGGCGGGGTTGGAAGAGTCGATCGGCGCCGCCTTGTTGACCAGCCCCGTTGCGACTTCCGCCGTCCCGGCGTACACACGCACAGTGAGCTGGATCTTGCCGTCGGGGCGGTAGAAGAAGCAGGCGGGGTGCGGCCGATCGGTGGACACGCGTACTTTCGAGACGTGCTGGCCGTTGGAGTCGGCTACGAAGTCGCTCTTGAGATACGGGCACTGCGCGGTCGAGGCCGGTTCGGGGTCCGGCGGCAGGTCCACCGCGGCCTTGCCCGCCACGGACGTGGACTCCGACGGCGGGCTCGGGCTGGCAGTCCCGGAGACCACCGTGGCGCCGCAGCCGGCGAGCAGGACTGCCGCGGGCGCGAGAAGTAAGAGTCGTCGCATAGCGTGTTCAGTCAATCATGTCCAGTCACACGAATGTGGACGGCGGAAAATTCAAGTATCTGCGAGTAAGCGGTCGATCACACATTGTGTTTTCCGTGGGTCTGTCCCCTTCTTACCCTGGCTTGCACGATTTTCCGACATGCCAGCCTGGGAGACCACCCTCATGACCCTCTTCGACAAGGGCAGAGACCACGTCTTGGCCCTCTTTCGGATCGTGCTCGGCTTCCTGTTCTTCCGCCATGGTGCGTCGCGCCTCTTCGGCCTGTTCGGCGCGCACGCTACGACTTTCGGTGTGTGGCCCTCGTGGTGGACTTCGCTGATCCAGTTCGGCGGGGGCGCCCTGGTCGCCCTCGGCATCACCACTCGCCCGGCCGCGGTGCTCTGCTCGGGCTCGATGGCTGGGGCTTCCTGTTGATCGCCTTCGCCGGCACCGGCCGCTGGTCGGTCGGGGCGATGCTGCGGCGTGACACCGCCGGGGTGGAAACCGCTGGCTGAGGACATCGGCACCGCCCGGCGTGGGAGCATGACCGGGCGGTGTCGTCTTCGGTGAGGGAGGTCCCTGGGGTGCTCACGCCCGAGCAGTATCTCGGCGCGGTGGCCGAGCGCGTCCAGCGCAGCGGTGGCCGGCTGAACTCGGTCCAGATCGGGCCCGCCACGGCCGTCGTCGGCCTCTTCACCGAGTCCGTGATGCTCTCCACCATGAACTACTGCGTGGTCGCCGCCGCGATCCCGGAGGTCAACGCCGCCGCGCTGTACGACTTCACCGCCCGCGCCACCCAGCACGCCCGCGCGAACGTGATGGGCACGGTCGGCTGGACGGCCGCGTCGGTCGTGATCGCCGGGCTGATCGGGAACCGCGTGTACCCGGACGCCGCGCAGGCCGCGTCCGCCAAGTCGAGCAACCAGTTCGGCGGCGAAACCCGGATGGTCGCGGTCGACCTCTCCGCGGGCCAGATGTACGCCTTCGTCGGCGGGAAGTTCTGGGGCGCCGCGGTGCAGGGGTCGGTGAACGCGAAGCTGACCTACTGCTTCCCGCAGCCCGCCGAGGTCTACCAGCAGGTGCAGTGGCAGCAGGCCCAGCAACCGCCGCCGCAGCAACCGGTTCCGGGCCAGCAGCCGCCACCGGGCTGGCAGCCGCAGGCCCCGCCGCCGCCCGCGGCCGGTCCGCCGCCGCCGGGCCACCCGTATCCCGGCTATCCGCCGCAGCAGGGTCCGTACGGTTACTGACATGGTGTCCCTGCGCGGCTGGCCGTCCTTCCCCGAAGAACTTCCGGTGTTCACCCCGGAAACCGCGCCGACGGCGCCCCAGGAGCTCTTCCTGGAGTGGCTCGAGGAGGCCGGCGAGCACGTCCTCGCGCCCCACGCCGTCACACTGTCCACTGTGGACGCCGATGGCGCGCCGGACGCGCGGGTCGTGATCCTCAAGGACGTCGGCGTCGACGGCTGGGCGGTCGCGACCAGCTCCGAAAGCCCGAAAGGCCTGCAGCTACGCAAGGATCCGCGCGCGGCGCTGACGTTCTTCTGGCCGGGGCGCGGGCGGCAGGTCCGGCTGCGCGGCCCGGTCACTCCGGCGGCGCCGGAGGTGTCCGCGGCGGACTTCCTGGCGCGTCCGCCTGCTTCCCGAGTCGAGGCCTACATCGGCCGCCAGTCCCAGGTGCTGCACGACCCGGCCGAGCTGGCCGCGGCCGCCGCCGAAGCAGAGCGCTGGGTGGCCGAGAACCCGGACGCCGCACCGGAGACGTGGACGCGGTACCTCGTCGCCCCGGACGAAGTCGAGTTCTGGCAGGCCGGCCACGACCGGCGGCACGTGCGCCTGCGTTACCGCCGAACGGACGGGGGCTGGACGCGCGAACGCCTCTGGCCTTGACGGTCTCGCGGTGGGCGCAGTAGGCAGGAAACCCGACATTTCGGAGGCCCTGATGCGCCGAACCGTTGTCCTCATCGCCACCGCGGCCTTGTCCGTCGCCCTCCTCTCCGGCGCTTCGGCCGGGGAGCCCGGCGCGCTCGCCCGGCCCGCTGTGTTCGAGACGGTGTTCGCCTCGCCGGTGGGCATCGAAGGCCTGACCTCGGACCGGCACGGCAACCTTTACGCGCCTGGTCGCGGCGCCGATCCCTGCCCGGTCTACCGCGTGCCCTCGACCGGCGGCGCCGCGGTGGTCGTCGGCACGATCCCGACGCCGTGCGGCCCCGCCGGGCTCACTTTCGACCGCGCCGGACGGCTGTTCGTCGCCAACGGCGAAACCGTCGTTTCGTTCGTGCCGGACGCGGCGAACCCGCCGTCGGCCACGGTGTTCACCCGCGGCGTGCCGGGCGCGAACGGCCTGGCCTTCGACCGCCAGAGCGCGCTCTGGGTGTCCGACGGCGGCACCGGGCAGGGCCGGGTGTGGCGCGTCGGCACCGACGGCGTCGCCGTGGAGCAGTTCCGGGTGCAGCCGATGGTCAGCGAGGTCAACGTCGTGAACGGGGTCGGTGGCGTCGGCCGGGACGTTCGCGGCCTGCCGCCGGGCTCGGTGACCATCACGCCCAACGGCCGGACCGCGGCCGACACCGCGGGCTCGCAGCACATCGTGGCCAACGGCCTGGCGTTCACCGCCGACGGCACGCTGCTGGTGGCGGACACCGCGCGGGGCGCGATCTGGCGTGTCCCGATGGACCGCGCCGGGCGGCCGCGCGCGGCGGTCGGCTGCGACACGACGTTCCCGGCGGACACGCTGTGCCTGGACGACCTCGACGTCCAGCATCCCTACCTGGAAGGCATCGACGGAATCGTGCTGGACCGCGTGGGGAACGTGTGGTCCGCGGTGAACGAGCGCAACGCGATCGTCGTGGCGCGCCGCGACGGGCGGGTCGTCGAGTACTTCCGCAACGCGCCGGACGCGACCACGAAGCTCCGGAACACCGGGCCGCTGGAGTTCCCGACGAGCCCGGTCGTGCTGCCGGACGGGCGGGTGTGCGTCACGCAGTCCGACGGCGGCCGGCGCGACAACTTCCCGAACACCGGCGGCGAGGCGACTCCCGCCGGGCCGGTGCGCGGCAAGATCTCCTGCGTCAAGCCCTGAGCGCGGCCAGGCGCGGCGCCCGGGACTTCGGCGAGTCGAGGCTGAAGCTCCGGGCGTCGCCCAGGTCCTCGCGGATGAACTCCTCGGTCTCCGCAACGGCTTCGCGCAGCGCCTTGTCCTCGGGAACGAAGGCCTGGTGGACGATCTTGCCCGCGTCCGGGTCGAACTCCCAGAGCCCGACGATCCGGCCGCGATCGACGATCAGGTGACACGGCGGGTCGGCTTCCCCGGCGAGGTGCCTGCTGTCGCCGGGGACCGGACGTCCGGCGTCGGCCTCGTCGAGCAGCCGGGACATCTCGCGGTGCAGCAGGTGGATGCCGTCGATCCCGGCGACCAGCGCGTACTGCGGCTCGGCCGGCACGGTGAACGCCTCGAACTCCGCGGCGAGTTCCTTGGGCAGCAACATGTCCGTACCGACGAGGTCGAGGTGTTCGACGGCCTTCTTCGCCGCGGTGACGGTGCGGCCGGAGAACCAGCGGAAGTGCTTGAGCGACGCGGGCCCGGCCCACGAGAAGTACTTCCGCGCCAGCTCTTCGTCCACAGTGGACTGATGGGGTTCCTGTTCCCAGCGCACGTAGCCGTATCGCTGCTGGTCGAGCCGTCCGTTCACCGGGAACCCGGCGGATCTCGCCGCGCGCCTGCAGGAGCCCGAGCGACAGCGGCAACGTCGTCGTGACGCCGCGTTTCTTCCCGGCCTCACCGAGATTCCGGGCATTGACCTGTGCCTTGAGTGCCGAGGGATCCAATGGCGCGTCAGCCCTTTCGAGCGCATCGAGCACCGACGCACTCAGCTCGGCGATCTCAGCCCTCGTCACGCCGAGGTGCTTCTCCGCCGCGACGATCTCACCTTCAGGCGCCCCCGCACCGGCGGCGAGCCCGACCGCGAAGTCGGCCGCGGGCAGGACGTAGGTGCAGCCGCGAGCGGACGGCAGCTCGTGGATCGCCAGCCGCGCGACCTCGGCGTCCACGGTCTCCCGGCGCAGCCCCGCCCGGGCGAACAAACCCAGGTAGGGCGCGGAACCGCCGACCGAGCGAGCCCAGCCCGTGCGTTCCAGCACGTCGGCCGCCGAAGCGCCACGGAAAGCGCCATCCAGGCCCTGCCGGTGAGCCCACCAGGCGCGGAGTCGTGCGATCTCGGTCGACATGCGGACAAGTATCGCCGTTCGGAGGTATCGCGCGAGGCGGCCGGCGTGCTGATGATGGATCATGCGCTCGAAACTGCTGATCGCCGGGCTGGGCCTGGCACTTGCCGCCGCGCTGGGGAGCGCGGCCACGGCGGACGCGCGTCCTGGGGGACTCGCGAACCCGCACCCGTGCGCGGGCCAGCCGGGCTTCACCTGCTCGACGCTGACCGTGCCCTTCGACCACACCGGCCGGCATCCCGGCACGCTCGACCTGCAGGTCGCCACCGCGGACAACGCCGACGCGCCGAAGGGCGTGCTGCTGTTCCTCACCGGCGGCCCCGGCCAGGGCGGCGTCCGCACCATCACCCGGATCGCGAAACAGCGGCTGCCCGAAGTCGCCAAGGACTACCGGATCGTGATGCTCGACCAGCGCGGCACCGGCGAGTTCGGCGCGCTGCGCTGCCCGGGGCTGCAGGCCGAGATGGGCAGCTCGGACATCGCGACGCCGTCCCCCGACGCCGTCGCCGAGTGCGCCGGGATCCTCGGCGACACCGCGCCGCTGTACTCGACGGACCAGACCGTGGCCGACTTCGACCAGCTGCGGCAGGCACTCGGCGTGCCGAAGATGGTCGTCGACGGCGTCTCCTACGGCTCGTTCACCGCGGCCCGGTACGCCATCGCGCACCCGCACAACGTCAGCAAGGTCGTGCTGGACTCGGTGCTGCCACACCACGCGACGGCCGAGGCATCGCTGTACCTGACCGGGCTGCAGGGCCAGGCGCGCGTCCTGCGTTCCGCGTGCGCGGTGGCCCCGGCCTGCGGCTTCGACCCGGCCGACGACCTCGCGTGGGTGGTGCGGCACCGCAGCGTCGCCGACGGGGTGAAGATCTTCGACCTGATCGTGTCGTACGAGTTCGTCGACCCGACCTACCGCAGTCCGGACGGCGGGGACGTCATCGGCGCCCTCCACGCGGCCCGCGGCGGCAATCAGGCGTTGCTCGACGAGCTGCTCGAGGCCTACAAGTCCGGCGGTGACGACCCGGTGTCGTTCAGCTCGGGCCTGCACGCGGCGACCCTGTGCGCCGACCAGCGGTTCCCGTGGGGCTCCGCGTCGACCCCGGCCGGCATCCGCAAGCCGCTGCTCAACCTGGTGGCGCGGACGCTTCCCGCCCGCGTGACGTGGCCGTACACCACCGATGTGGCCGTCCAGCAGGGGTTCATCCAGAGCTGCCTGACCTGGCCCGCCGAACGCGCGGGCTCGAACCCGGCCGGCCGGCTGCCGAACGTCCCGACGTTGCTGCTCAACGGCGACCGCGACCTCTCGACGCCGCTCGAATGGGCGCAGGAGGAGGCTCGGGTGGCGCCGGGCGGGAAGCTCGTCGTGGTACCCGGGGAGTCCCACTCGATCCAGAACCGCGAGCGCGGCCACGCGGGCCGGGACGCGGTGATCGCCTTCCTGAACTAACTCGTCTTGAAAGAGCACAGCGCGGCCGCGACGGCGTCCCGGACCTCGGCGTCCGTGGGCGTCGCGCGGCCCTGCTCGGCGGCGAGCTCAGCCAGCGACGTCATGGTGACGTCGACCAGGCCGCAGGCGGTGAAGTGGTGGAACGCGGTCATGTCCGGGACGACGTTGAGCGCGAAGCCGTGGCTGGTGACACCGCCGCGGATGCGCATGCCGATCGACCCGAACTTGCGCCCGTCCGGCGTCCATACCCCGGCGAGACTGGTGGAGCCCTTCGGCGTGTCCCGGCGGACGGCGTCGAAACCGAGCTCGCCCAAGGCGTCGATCAGGCCGTGCTCCAGCCACCGCACGATGTCGACCGGCCCGCGCTCCCGGACGTTGACCACGAGATAGCCGACGAGCTGACCGGGCCCGTGATAGGTGGCGAAGCCCCCACGGTCGACCGCGACCGTGGGCAGGTGCTCCGGCAGGTCGGCGGGGTTGGTGCGCGGGCCGTAGGTGACGACCGGCGGGTGGCTGAGCAGGAACAGCCGGTCCTCGGCTTCGCCGTCCTGGCGCTCGCGGACCCAGCCGCGCATGTCTTCGAGTGCTTGCGGGTAATCGACGGTCCCCAGGTCAACCCGCTTCATACCCCCAACGTTAGCCCGTACCGAGAAGCCGGGAGACGAGCGCGCGGCGGTTGCGGACACCGGTCTTGTCGAAGACGGCCTTCAGGTGATCCTGGACCGTGTACTGCGAAATGTGCAGGTCGTCGGAGATCGCCCGGGTTTCGGCCTCGCGCGCGGTCAGGCTGTACGCGGCGAGCAGGACCAGCTCGGCGTCGCGAGGTTCGACCGGCTCGATGACGACCGCGATCTGCGTGTCACCGGTGCCGCTCGGCCGCGAGGCATGGACGGCGAGCCAGGCGCCGGTGCTCGTCCGGACGCGGACGCTCGGCAACGTCCCGGCCGCCCGACTGGCATTCCGACACGGTGCGCCTCGTCGCGGAGGACGACCTCGTGGTGGAGGACTTCATCGCGACCGGCACGCACCAGGGCGAACTGATGGGCGTCCCCGGCAACGGCCGCACCCTGACGCTGCGCGGCGTCAACATCTTCCGCGTGCGCGACGACCGGATCGTCGAGCGGTGGGGGCGGCTGGACGAGCTTTCACTGCTCCGCCAGCTGGGGATCGTCCCCGGCTAGCTCGGCCGCGGCGATGGTCGCCCGGTCGAAGACCCGCCAGGTGGCCGCGGTGACAGCCGCGGCCACCACGAACCCCACCCAGTACGGCGCGGTCAGCCCGAATTTCGCCGCGAGCACGCCGCCGAGGAACGCGCCGGCGCAGTTCCCGCCCGCGGCGATGAACAGGGTGGTACTGCTCACGCGGCCGATGAGTGCCGGCGGGACCAACCGCTGTTTCAGCGTGCTGGACACGATGCCCCACAGCCCGCCATGGACGCCGAAGGCGAACAACACCACGCCGATCGCGACCGAACTGTCCACAGTGGCCAACGCCAGATGCGTCCCGGCCTCGACGACGAGCCCACCGCGCAACGTCCACGTGGGACTGAGCTTGGCGATGATCCGGTCGCCTGCCACCGATCCCAGCAGTCCCCCGGCGGCCATGCAGGTGAACAGCAGGCCGAACCCGACCGACCCGAGGTGCAGCCGTTCCTTGGCGAGCAGCACGAGAATCGCGGTGGCCGCGGTGAGGGTGAGGTTCAGCAGCCCGATCAGGACGGCCATCGTGCGCAGCAGCCGGTTCCCCATCAGCCATCGAAATCCTTCGGCGACCTCCGCCCGCACGGATCGCTTGCCGGGCTTGGCCTGCACGCGATAGGAGCCGCCGACGAGCCCGAGCAGCGCGGCGCTCGCGGCGTACGTCCCGGCGTCGACGAAGAACGGAAGGCCGGCGGCGAAGGCGAACAGGAGGCCGCCGATCGGCCCGGCGATCAGGCCCTGCATCAGCATGGTCCCGCCGAACATCAGGCCGTTCGCACGCTCGAGACGGTCCCGCGGCACGACTGCGGGAATCATCGCCTGGCTGGCCGACCGGAACACGACTTCTCCGGTGTTCACCACGAACAGCACGCTGTAGAGCAACGCGACCCCGGCGTACCCACCCACGACGGCGGTGGCGAGCACGGCCAGCGCGACCATACGCACGCCGTCGATCAGCAGCATCAGCTTGCGCCGGTCGACCCGGTCGACGAGCACGCCGCCGGGGAGCGCGAACAGCAGCCACGGCAGCCAGGCCGCAACGAAGGAGGCCGCGACGACCATCGGATCGTCGGAGCGGGCGGCGACCAGCAGCGGCGCGGCCACGGTGGTCAGCCCGCTCCCGAACGCCGAGGTCGTGCTCGACGCCCACAGCCCGGCAAAGGCCCGGCCCAGTCCCCCCATCGCCATACCGCTCAAGCTACTGCGGAAAGCCCCTTGTCAGGCCCGGTTTCTCGGCCAGCGAACCGATATTGTCGGACGTCGCCAGTAGGCTCGCGGTGGCTTGCGAGCAGCAGGTCCGGTGCGGGGGCGCGGATGCTCCCGGGCTCGACAGCGGGTGTACGCCATTTCGGCGCGCGACCCGCGAGAGGCCATTCGCCAGCCCGTCGCCGACCAGGTCTCGGACCCGCTGCTCGCAAGCCCAGCCAGTGAGGGGGCCACCATCGAAGAACTCTTCCTGACCGCGCTGACCAACGTCGGCTACCGGGACGCGATCTTCGCGTGGCCCAAGCAGGTCGTCACCCGGTTCGACGAGCGGATCCGGCTCAGCACCCGGCAGGATCCACAGTGGACTACGGCGTTTTTGCGCTGGCTGCGCACGGAAACGCCGATGCGCTATCCGGCGCTCGTCGGCGCGGCCACGTTCGTGAGCGAACGGCTCGCGCGGGGCGAGCACGGGACGTCCCGGCAAGTGGTCGACTCGCTGCTACGCGCGCCCGAGGATCCCGGTCACCTGCTCGCGCACTGGATCTCCGGCTACGGCAAGCAAATCCCCAAGCCCGTCAAACGCGGAGTGGCCGACGCCGTCGCGCGCCTGTATGACGAGTCCACGCTGAGGGACGACACCGCCGCGTACAACCTGTCGTTGCCCCCGTTCATCAACAACGAACTGACGTACCGCGGTGGTATCCGGACTCCTCGGCCACTTCGGTTCGGTGACGTGATCGAACTGGTCCACCCGGTGGCTCGCGGCCGGGAGCAGGGCGAGCTCTTCCGGCACGTCCTGGCCAGGCGGCACGGCCGGATGGTCCCGGATCAGGTTGCGCCGCAGCGTGTTCCGCCCAGCGGCGCCGGCCGGGAGGTGTGGGACGAGCTCGTCGCGTCGATGTCGCTCGCGGACCTCCTGGCGAACCTCCGCCGCTTCGACGCGGCCGCGATCCCGTTCGAGACGGCGATGACCGTCGCCGCCCGGATCGGTGATCCCGCCGAGGTGCGGGCGTCGGGGCTGCTTCCGTTGAGCTTCCTCAAGGCACACCAGGCATTGCGCACCACACGATGGTTTCCCGCGCTGGCGAAAGGCGCCGCGCACAACGTGTCCACGCTCCCGCGCATCCCGGGGCGCACGCTCATCCTGGCCGAACCGGGCACGGCGCCCGGCGTTGTTCTCGCCCTCACGCTGGCGCAGCGGTGCGCGCAAGTCGACGTCGTCGCGGACAAACCGTTCGAACTCGCCCCGGACGAGTCACCGCTGGACGGTCTCATCCGGTGGCAGAGCACGGACCTGAACCGTGGGCGAGACGTCGGCAAGTGGTTCACCGGCCACGACCGCGTGGTGATCGCCGGCGAGGAACTCCCCGACCTGGACGACCTCGAAGTCCCGCCCGAGGTGCCGGTTTACGCATGGCAGTCCGCACATCACCGTTGCCTGTGGGACGGCTGTAATCACGACCTGAAACCCCGGCGGCTGCTGATGTCCGGCCTGACGGATGACGCGTTCAGCGTGATCCCGCTGGCCGAAGCCGCCCGAGAGGGGCGATGGCCCTGGTGAAACGTGCGTGAGTGGAGCTGAGGGGAATCGAACCCCTGACCCCCGCCTTGCAAAGGCGGTGCTCTACCAATTGAGCTACAGCCCCGAGTGCGGGCGGACTCGCCGCCCGCGAAGACTCAGTTGTTGCGGGACGCGTCAGCGGCCTTCGGCGTGGTGCCGTTGGAGCTGCTGAAGCCGTCGACCGGAGCGGTCGCCTCGCGCCACAGGTCGGCTTCGGCCTTGGCCGCCTTGTTGCGCTTCACGACGAACAGGACTCCGCCAGCGATGACCGCGAGTGCCAACAGCTTCTTCACCAGAAGACCCCTTCTCCGACTTGCTTCCCTTACCTGGCGATGTTACTGCACCGGCCGGGCCGCGGGTCCGGCCGGTCCGGGCGGGCATGGTTCCACGTGGAACCAGCGCCTCAGGAGGTAACACACGTCACAGCGGAGCGGAAATACCGGGACACTCCGGTCGGTTGTATCCACTGGTCGGTGCGCCACCGTGTCCCCCGGGCTCACCCATCGCCTTCACGGAGTTCCGTTCGGCTGGAGCCGTGTCGCGCCTTTCGCCGAGAGGCGACCGTGCGTCGCGCCGACCGTGACTGCTCAGCCCTGCCGGTAATTCTCTTCCCGGCAGGGCTGACCTGTATTTCAGAGTCCGGTGACGTTCCCCGGAATGTTCAGGTAGACGCCCTGGTCACCGACCTGCACCTGCGGCGTGACGTCGTCCCGCCGAGCGTCGCCGAGACCGCTGCGCGCGATCTTCTTCCCGCCGCGGCCGCGGTCCTTGAAGTCCACCAAAGCCGCGACGGCGAGCACCGCCACCAGCACGATTCCCGCGATGATCCAGCCCATCGGACACCCCCTGCGTCGGAACTGATCACTCGACGGTAGGCCGAGAACCTCAAGATGTCGCCAATTTTGATCGAGACTTAGGGAACGCCGCACGATCAGGGAAGGATGTCCGGCATGACCGACCCCGAACTCTCCGCCCTGCGGGAACGCGCCGACAACGGCGACTCGGACGCGCTCGACCAGCTCGAGGAGCTCACCGGCGAGTGAGCAGCCTCAGCTCGCCGTGGCCACCTGCCGGGCGTCGAAGAAGGCGTTGGATTTCGGCAGGTAGAGAAGCACCAAGATCAGGAGCGCACTGACGGTGGTCAGGATGGGCGGCACCGAACCCGTGATCAGCCGCGCCACGGAGAACATCACGGTGAGGGCCGTCAGCACGGCGAGCACCGAACGCGCCCAGCGACGTCCTGCCCTGAGCTTGACCAGCAGGAGGACCTCCAGCACGGACACCACGACGTATGCGAGGGCCTTGGCCGGATCGGGCCTGCCGTGGCTGTCCACCAGAATCTCGACGAGGTCGTACCCGATGCCGGCGAGCTGGAGCCAGAAGACTATTTGAAGGGGCCAAGGCATTCGAGCCTGCGCCGCTGATGACACCACCGCGCAAACGTACGGCCCGGCTACTTCGCGGGGTAGGCATTCGATGACGTTCGAAGTCTCCGGGACCCGGGACAGCAAAAGGCCGGTTCACGAGTTTCGTGAACCGGCCTTTTACTGGAGTGGGCCTACCAGGACTTGAACCTGGGACCTCTTCGTTATCAGCGAAGCGCTCTAACCGCCTGAGCTATAGGCCCTTGACCGAGAAGAACTTTACAGGACCCCGGATGGGGCCCCGCAACCGGGTTACTCTCGCTCGGACAGGGTGACTTCGAGGCCGCCGGCCAGGTCCGCGGACACGTTGTAGATGAACGCGCTGACCGTGGCCAGTGCCGAAACCAGGACGATGTTGATCGCGCCGAGGATGGCCGCGATGCCGAAGACGCGCCCGGCGCTGATCAGCGGCTCCGAGGACGCACCCGCGGTTTCGCCGCCGACCAGCTGGCTGTACGTGCCGTTCAGCTTGTCCCACACGCCCATGCCGTCGAGCACCGTGTAGAGCACGCCGACCGCGACCAGCCAGACGAAGAACATCGCGACGCCCAGCACCAGGGACAGCTTCAGCACCGACCACGGGTCGAACCGCTTGACCTGCAGGCTCGCCCGGCGCGGGCCCCGGCCGGGGCGGCGCAGGGCGGTCGGGGTCGGGCGGGACCGGCCCGCCGACGGGGCTGCTGCCGACGGCTCACCCGAGGCCGAAGCCGTGGGGGCTGCCGACGGAGCCGCGGCGGCGCTGTCTCCGAAGAGACGGGGCGCCGCCGAGCCGGTGACGACCGGGTACTCCGCCTGCACCGGCTGGGTCTCGCTCACCGACGCGACCTCCTCCACCGGGAACTTCGCCTCGTCGGTGGCCAGGCTCACGGTCGCCTCCGAGTCGCCGTCCTTGCCGACCCGCTGCCAGGGCGGGCTGGCCGACGTCCCGTTGGTGGCCGGTGCCTCGGGGTTCTCGGATGGTGTCACGAAGAGTCAGTCCTTACCCGTGCGTGGGGCGCTGGTCACTGGTCCGGCGCCGTCGGTTCTTCAACCGTGTCTGTCACATTCGTCGCGTCCGAAGTGTCGGCAGTGTCGGCGTGCCGTTTCGACGACTTCCGAAGGCTCTTCCGCGCTCTCACCGTTGGCGACGTCCGAGGGCTCGTCCGCGTTGCGTGCGACAGCGAGAAGTGTGGTGCCTTCGCCGAGATTCATCAGCCGCACCCCCTTCGTCTGCCGTCCTGCCTTGCGTACGTCGCCTGCCGGCGTGCGGATGACGCCGCCGCTGGACGTGATGGCGTACAGCTCGTCTTCGGCGTCGACGATCACCGCGCCTACCAGCCTGCCACGTTTCCGGTCGTGCTGAATGGTGAGCACACCCTTGCCGCCGCGGCCCTGCACCGGATAGTCCTCGATCGGCGTCCGCTTGGAGTACCCGCCGTCGGTCGCCACGAGCAGGAACTTGTCCGGTTTGACCACGCTGATGCCGAGCAGCTCGTCACCGTCGTTGAACCGCATGCCCAGTACCCCGGACGTGGGACGGCCCATCGGCCGCAGCGCCTCGTCGGTCGCGTGGAAGCGGATCGACTGGCCCTCGGCCGACACCAGCAGCAGGTCGTCCTCCGCCGCCGCGAGCACCGCGCCGACCAGCTCGTCGCCCTCGCGCAGGTTGATGGCGATGAGCCCGCCCGCGCGGTTGGAGTCGAAGTCGGTCAGCTTCGTCTTCTTGACCAGACCGCGCTTGGTGGCGAGCACCAGGTACGGCGCGACCTCGTAGTTCTTGATCTCGATGACCTGGGCGATCTTCTCGTCCGGCTGGAACGCCATCAGGTTCGCCACGTGCTGGCCGCGCGCGTTGCGGTTGGCCTCGGGCAGGTCGTACGCCTTGGTCCGGTAGACCCGGCCCTTGTTCGTGAAGAACAGGATCCAGTCGTGCGTCGAGCAGACGAAGAAGTGCTGGACGATGTCGTCCTGCTTCAGCGTCGCACCCTGGACACCCTTGCCGCCGCGCTTCTGCGAGCGATAAAGATCGGTCTTCGTCCGCTTGGCGTAGCCGGTCCGCGTGATCGTGACGACGACGTCCTCGACCGCGATGAGCTCTTCGTCGGTGACGTCGCCGTTGAAGGCGATGATCTTCGTGCGACGGTCGTCGCCGTACTTCTCGACGATCGCCATCAGCTCGTCGCGGATGATCGCGCGCTGCCGCTCCGGCTTCTCGAGGATGTCCTTGAGGTCGGCGATCTCGAGCTCGATCTCGGCCAGCTGATCGATGATCCGCTGCCGCTCCAGTGCGGCGAGGCGCCGCAGCTGCATGTCGAGGATCGCGGTCGCCTGGATCTCGTCGACGTCCAGCAGCTCCATCAGGGCCGGGCGGGCCTCGTCGGCCGAGGGCGAGCGCCGGATCAGGGCGATGACCTCGTCGAGCGCGTCGAGCGCCTTGACGTAACCACGCAGGATGTGGGCACGTTCCTCGGCCTTCTTCAGCCGGAACTTGGTCCGGCGGACGATGACCTCGACCTGGTGCTTGACGTAGTGCCGGATGATCTGGTCGAGCCGCAGCGTGCGCGGCACGCCGTCGACCAGCGCCAGCATGTTGACGCCGAAGTTCTGCTGCAGCTGGGTGTGCTTGAACAGGTTGTTCAGCACGACCTTGGCGACCGCGTCCCGCTTGATCGTGATGACGATCCGCATGCCGGAGCGGCTGTTGGACTCGTCGGCGATGTCGGCGATGCCGGTGAGCTTGGCGTCGCGGACCAGGTTCGCGATGTTCTCCACCAGGTTGTCCGGGTTCACCTGGTAGGGCAGCTCGGACACGACCAGGATCGTGCGGCCCTTCGCGTCTTCTTCGACCTCGACGATCGCGCGCATCCGGACCGAGCCGCGGCCCGTGCGGTAGGCGTCCTCGATGCCGGAGTTGCCGAGGATCATCGCCTTGGTCGGGAAGTCCGGGCCCTTGATCCGCACCAGCAGCGCGGCCAGCAGCTCGTCGTCGGTCGCCTCGGGGTTCTCCAGCGCCCAGACGACGCCGTCGGAGACTTCGCGCAGGTTGTGCGGCGGGATGTTGGTCGCCATCCCGACCGCGATCCCGGAACCGCCGTTGACCAGCAGGTTCGGGAAGCGCGCGGGCAGGACGTCGGGCTCCTGCGTCCGGCCGTCGTAGTTGTCGGAGAAGTCGACGGTGTCTTCTTCGATGTCGGCCAGCATCTGCATGGCCAGCGGCGCGAGCCGGGACTCGGTGTACCGCATGGCGGCCGCGGGGTCGTTGCCCGGCGAGCCGAAGTTGCCCTGGCCGTCGATGAGCGGGTACCGCATCGACCACGGCTGGGCGAGCCGGACCAGCGCGTCGTAGATCGCCGAGTCACCGTGCGGGTGGTAGTTGCCCATGACGTCGCCGACGACGCGGGAGCACTTGTTGTACCCGCGGTCCGGGCGGAAGCCGGAGTCGAACATCGAGTACAGGACGCGCCGGTGCACCGGCTTCAGGCCGTCCCGGACGTCCGGGAGTGCGCGCGCCACGATGACGCTCATCGCGTAGTCGATGTAGGAGCGCTGCATCTCCTGCTGGATGTCGACCGGCTCGATGCGGTCGTGGTCCGGGGCCGGCGGCAGGGTTTCCGTCATGAGGTCCTTCTCGTGTGGACGGTCCTAAGGGGACAAGAAGCGGGGACGCCTACACGTCCAAGAAGCGCACATCCTTGGCGTTGCGCGTGATGAACGAACGGCGTGCCTCGACGTCCTCACCCATCAGGACCGAGAACAGCTCGTCGGCCTGGGCGGCGTCGTCCATCGTGACCTGGCCCAGCAACCGATTCGCCGGGTCCATGGTGGTCTCCCACAGCTCCTCGGCATTCATCTCGCCGAGACCCTTGTACCGCTGGATCGCGTCGTCCTTCGGCAGGCGCTTGCCCGCCTCGACACCCGCCTGGATGACGGCGTCGCGCTCGCGGTCGGAGTAGGCGTACTCCGGCTCGGCCCGCGGCCACTTGATCTTGTACAGCGGCGGCCGCGAAAGGAACACGTGGCCGTGGTCGATCAGCGGCGACATGTAGCGGAACAGCAGGGTGAGCAGCAGGGTGGTGATGTGCTGGCCGTCGACGTCGGCGTCGGCCATCAGCACGACCTTGTGGTACCGCAGCTTCTCGAGCTCGAACTCGTCGTGGATGCCGGTGCCGAGCGCGGTGATCAGCGACTGGACCTCGGTGTTCTTGAGGACCCGGTCGATGCGGGCCTTCTCGACGTTGATGATCTTGCCGCGGATCGGCAGGATCGCCTGGTACATCGAGTCCCGGCCCTCCTTGGCCGAGCCGCCGGCCGAGTCGCCCTCCACGATGTAGAGCTCGCACTCCTCCGGCTTGGTGGAGCGGCAGTCCTTCAGCTTGCCGGGCAGGCCGCCGATGTCGAGCGCGCCCTTGCGCCGGACCAGCTCACGCGCCTTGCGCGCGGCCATCCGCGCCTGCGCGCTGGACAGCGACTTGTTGATGATCGTCTTCGCCTCGGCCGGGTTGCGCTCGAACCAGTCGGCGAGCCACTCGTTCGACGTCTGCTGCACGAACGTCTTGGCCTCGCTGTTGCCCAGCTTGGTCTTCGTCTGGCCCTCGAACTGCGGTTCGGCCAGCTTGATCGAGACGATCGCGGCGAGACCCTCGCGCACGTCGTCACCGGTCAGGTTGGCGTCCTTCTCCTTGAGCAGCTTCTTCTCGCGCGCGTACGCGTTGACAACGCGGGTCAGCGCGGCGCGGAAGCCCTCCTCGTGCGTGCCGCCCTCATGGGTGTTGATCGTGTTGGCGAAGGTGTACACCGACGGCGTGTAGCCGTTGTTCCACTGCATCGCGATCTCGACCTCGAGGCCGGTGCCCTTGGCCTCGAAGGAGATCACGCTGGAGTGGATCGGGTCCTTGCTGCCGTTGATGTGCTTGACGAAGTCCTCGAGCCCGCCCGGGTAGCAGTAGACCTTTTCCTTGACCCGCGCGACCTTGCCCTCGGCGTCGGCTTCGGTCTCCTCGTCGGCGACGCGCTCGTCGCGCAGCGAGATGGTCAGGCCCTTGTTGAGGAAGGCCATCTCCTGCAGTCGCCTGGAGATGGTCTCGAAGCTGTACGTCGTCGTCTCGAAGATATCGCCGTCGGCCCAGAAGGTGATCACCGTGCCGGTGTCGGTGACCGGGCCGAGGTCCTCCAGCGGGCCGGGCACCTGGTTCGTGTACAACTGGCGCCAGCTGCGGCCGCCGGTCTTGATCTCGGCGAGCAACCGGGTCGAGAGGGCGTTGACCACGGAGATGCCGACGCCGTGCAGGCCGCCGGACACCGCGTAGGAGTCGCTGTCGAACTTGCCGCCCGCGTGGAGCATGGTCATGACGACCTCGACGGTCGGCCGGTTCTCCTTGGGGTGCATGTCGACCGGGATGCCGCGGCCGTCGTCGACGACGCGCACCCCGCCGTCGGCGAGGAGGGTAACCTCGACCTTGGTGGCGTAACCCGCCATCGCCTCGTCGACGGAGTTGTCGACGACCTCCTGGACGAGGTGGTGCAGGCCGCGCTCACCGGTGGAACCGATGTACATACCGGGACGCTTGCGGACTGCTTCGAGGCCTTCGAGCACGGTGATCGACGACGCGTTGTACTCGCTCTTGTTCTCAGTCACCGGCGTTGTTTCTCCCTCGTCTCGCCCGAGCCGAAGCTCGCTCTCTCACAGTGTACTTGGCCGTGCCCGCAGGCATGCGGCAAGGACACCCCTGAGCACGTCACAGACGGACGAAATCGATTCGAGGCGAGTCTTGACGTATCCGAGTACGTCTGGGCGGGTTCTCGGGGCGCTCAAACCAGCCGAGCGCAAGCCGGGTCAGCCATACGTGTCACGCGGGCCGCGACCCGACACGTGCCGGGGGCCCTTCCGCCAGCTCGGGGCCGTCGGACCCTGGATGCGCATCCGCTTGACGACACCGTTGCCGACCCCCGCGGCGATCTTGTGCAGCAGCTTTCCCTGCAGCAACCGCAGCTGGGTGGCCCACGCGGTGGAGCTGGCCTGCACGGTCAGTTCGCCGTCTTTCAGCGCGACCGGCCGGGCGTGTTCGGCGACGTCCTCGCCGACCAGCTGCGCCCACTGCCCGAACACCCTGGCCCCGGAGAGCCGGTCGGCCCAGCCGCTGTCGGAGATGAGCCGGGAGGCCAGCCGGCCCAGCGGCTGCGGGTCGCGGGCGTCCGCACCCGGCCCTGACCAGCGGCGACGCCGTGGGTTCTGGCCCACGCCGCCGACCGCTCGGCGGCGCATGCCCGGCGGCACCCCGCGCTCCTTCGCCTTGGCTTTCGCGGCCGCGAGCGCGGCGTGCGCGAGGTCGCGGCCGGTCGTCGCACCGTTCGGCCCAGCGTCACCGTCACGCTCGGTATCGGAGGCGGGCTTGGCGGCCGCGTTTCCCCCGTCGAGCGGGGCCTGATGCCACTCGTCCGGCGGCATGGTCACGCGCGGCGATAACGCGTTCACCGTGTTATCCACACTGTCCACAGGTTTGTCCCCAGATCGGGTGCGGTTTGTGGCGCCGGTCACAGCACGTGCTCGATTTGATCTTGCCGACGCCCGGTCGGGCTGCTCAGTCACGCGTGACCTCCCCGTCCGCGACCGTGAACCGGCGTCCGGCCAGCTCCGCGGGTACGTCCTCGGCCACCGCCGCGGTCACCAGCACCTGTTCGGCGCCGGCGGCCACCTCCGCCAGCCGTGACCGGCGCTTCCGGTCCAGCTCGGCGAACACATCATCCAGCAGCAACACCGGTTCCCCGGCTTCGCCACGCAGGAGCTCGTAACTTCCCAGCCGCAGCGCGAGCGCGAAGGACCACGACTCGCCGTGACTCGCGTAGCCCTTTGCCGGTGCTTCGCCGAGGATCAGCTCCAGTTCGTCGCGGTGGGGGCCGACGAGACTGATCCCTCGCTCCAGCTCGGCCTTACGTGCTTCCCCGAGCGCTGTAAGAAGGACGTCCTTGAGCACGCCAGGTTCCGCTCGCGCTTCGCCCGCTACGCCATAACCCGCGGGAATCGCTTCGCCGAGCGAAGACCGGTAGGTGATCTGCGCAGGTCGAGAGTCCGGCGCGACACCCATGTACGCCGAAGCCGCGTACGGCGCTAAGTCCGCTACGAGGTTTAAGCGCGCCGCCAGGAGCTCGGCGCCTGCCACGGCGAGGTGGTCATCCCAGACTTCGAGCGTCGAAAGCGCGTACGGATCTTCGCGGCCCGTACGTCGCTTCCCGGCCGTCTTGAGCAGGGCGTTTCGCTGCTTCAGCACCTTCTCGTAGTCCGCGCGCACACCGGCGTACCGAGGCGCGCGCAGCACGAGAAGCTCGTCGAGGAACCGACGTCGCTCGCCCGGGTCACCTCGCACGAGCGCCAGGTCCTCCGGGGAGAACAGCACCGTGCGCAGGATGCCGAGCACGTCACGCGGCCGGCCGACCGCGCCCCGGTTCACCCTCGCGCGGTTGGCCCGCCCGGCGGTGATCTCGAGCTCGACGGTCAGCTCGCGGTCGGCGTTGACGACCGCGACCCGGACCAGCGCGCGCTCGCAACCGTGGCGGATGAGCGGGGCATCCGTCGCGACGCGGTGCGAACCCAGCGTCGCGACGTACCCGATCGCCTCCAGCAGGTTGGTCTTGCCGCGGCCGTTCTGGCCGACCAGCACGGTCGGCCCCGGTTCCAGCGCGAGATCGGCCTGAGGCCAGGAGCGGAAGTCGGTGACCTGCAGATGCCGCAGATACACCGGCGGTCCTACCCCCCGACCTTCTTCACCGCGTGCCCGCCGAACTGGTTGCGCAGCGCGGCGACGGCGCGCATCGCGGGCGAGTGCTCCTGCCGCGAGGCGAACCGGGCGAACAGCGCCGCGGAGATGACCGGCGCCGGGACGGCGTTGTCGATCGCCTCTTCGAGCGTCCACCGGCCTTCGCCCGAGTCCTCGACGTAGCCCTCGAGGTCGTCGAGCTCGGGGTCCTCGTCGAGCGCGCGGACCAGGAGGTCGAGCAGCCAGGACCGGATGACGGTGCCGCGCTGCCAGCCCCGGATCACGTCGGGCACGTTCTGGACGGTGTCCGACGCCTCGAGGAGTTCGAAGCCCTCGGCGAAGGCCTGCATCACGCCGTACTCGATGCCGTTGTGGATCATCTTCGCGTAGTGACCGGCGCCGACGCCGCCCGCATGCGAGAAGCCTTCCTCGCGCGGGCCTTCCGGACGCAGCGCGTCGAAGATCGGCATCGCGCGCTCGACGTCCGCGGCCGAGCCGCCGACCATCAGGCCGTAGCCGTTGTCCTTGCCCCACACGCCACCGGACACGCCACAGTCGACGTAACCGATGCTCTTGGCGGCGAGGAGTTCGGCGTTCAGCTTGTCGTCGGTGAACTTCGAGTTGCCGCCGTCGATCACCATGTCACCGGCGCTGAGCAGGTTGCTCAGCTCGGTGATGGTCTGCCGGGTCGGGTCGCCGGCAGGCACCATGATCCAGACGATCCGCGGACCGTCCAGTTTGGACACCAGGTCCTCGAGCGACGTCGTGTCGGTGACTTCCGGGTTGCGGTCGTAGCCGACGACCTCGTGGCCGGCCGCGCGCAGCCGCTCACGCATGTTGAAGCCCATTTTGCCCAGGCCGATGAGCCCCAGCTGAACCATGAGATCCCCTTACGTACGAGAAAAATCAGCCCGGCAGGCGGACCGGCATCAGGAGGTACAGGTAGCCGGGGACGAGGTTGCCCTCGGCATCGGCCGGCTTGATCAGCGCCGGGCGGTTCGGCGTGGTGAAGGTCAGCTCGGCACGGTCGCTGTGGAGCGCGCCGAGGCCGTCGACGAGGTAGCCCGGGTTGAAGGCGATGGTGACCGGCTCGCCCTCGTAGTCGACCTGAAGCTCTTCCTCGGCGCTGCCCTCGTCGTCGCCGCCCGCGGACAGCCGCAGCGAGTTGTCGCCGAACTCCAGCCGCACCTGAGTACCCCGCTCGGCGACCAGCGACACGCGCTTGATCGACTCCGTGAGGGCCGACACTTCGATGACCGCACGCGAGGTGTGCGACGCGGGCAGCAACTGGCGGTACGGCGGGAACTCCGCGTCGAGCAGGCGGGTCGTCGTGTAGCGCCCGGAGCCGGACAGGCCGAGCAGGCCTTCGCCGCTGGCGAGCGCGAGCCGGATCGTCGCGCCACTCGCGCCGAGCGTCTTGGCGGCTTCGGCGAGCGTGCGCGCCGGCACCAGCACGGCCGCGTCGGCGAGGCCCTCGGCGGGCTGCCAGGTGAACTCACGCATGGCGAGCCGGAAGCGGTCGGTGGCGACCAGGGTCAGCGAACTGCCCGAGATCTCCACCCGCATGCCGGTCAGCATCGGGAGCGTGTCGTCCTTCCCCGACGCGACGACGACCTGGGCCACGGCCTGGCCGAACGCGTCGCCGGCGAGTTCACCGGCGAAGGCGGGCTGCGTCGGCAGCTGCGGGTAGTCCTCGACCGGCATGGTCGGCAGGGAGAAGCGCGCGCTGCCGCAGGTGATCGTGGCGCGGGCGCCATCGACGGCGATCTCGACCGGCTGCGCGGGCAGCGCCTTGGTGATGTCCGCGAGAAGACGCCCGGAGACCAGCAGGCGGCCGCCGTCGGCGATGGTGGCCGGGACCCCGACCGTGGCCGAGACCTCGTAGTCGAACCCGGACACGGTGAGCGCGTCGCTCTCCCCGTCCGATCCGGCGTCGAGCAGGACACCTCCCAGCACCGGCACCGGAGGCCGGGAGGGGAGGCTTCTGGCCACCCACGCGACGGCGTCGGCGAGCCCGTCACGCTCGACGCGGATCTTCATGCGCGCATCCTTTCGACGACCGAGCCCCTGACGGCTCGAGCTGGGCGACGGGCCGGACGGCTTGAGACGCACGGTGAAGTGCGCGGCGGCCGGTGACCTCGACGGTCCAAGTCTGCACCGGCGCCGGGCGGCGGGAGTGCAGAACAGTGCAGGCGTCCACGTTAGGCCGTCGCGACCCCCGCCGTCACCTCGGCCTCCCCTTGGGTTTGTCGACAAAGCGACAGGTTCGACCGGTTGTCCCCAACTTCGTCCATCGCCTGTTTTTGTTTTGTTTTCTCTCTTAGAAGATCTTAAAGACAGCAGTAGTAATAGGTGCTGTGGATTGTGTGGATTGAGCTCGTTCGCGCAGGTCAGGGCGGTCGCGGGCGTGTGGGTAGCCCTGGTGGCGGACCGGTGGATGGTTCGGGCGATCGGTGGATGAATCCGGGCAGCCCCCGATTCGTCCACAGCGAGCCTCAGTTGTCCCCAGAGCTGTCCCCAGGTGTGAGCCGACTTGTACCCAGGTTCTGTGGGTGTCGAGCGGGGTCCGAATCGCCCTGACGAGTGACCCCGGGTGGCTGTGCACTGGATGTGGGCAACCTGTGGAATCCGCGTGGACAAGGGTGTGGATGCACTGTGGATCACCTGTGGGCGGGGTGTGGACGGATTTCCCGTCTTCGCTGATGAGAGATCCGTTGGCACTGTGGGCAATCTACCCACACGGTGGGGAGAACCTCTTGTGTACAAACAATTTTGACGAGTTTCGCGAAGCACGCGTACGTAGGCTTCGCTGCTTCGCCTACTCCAGCTGTGTACGCACGAAGAAGGGGCGCCCATCGTGTGGACGCCCCGAAGTCGTTGAAGAGTAAGGAAAGGACTACTGCCGCGCGCGCTGCTTTATGCGCGACGTGAGCTCCTGCACCTGGTCGTAGATGCGGCGGCGCTCGGCCATCTCCTTGCGGATCTTCTTGTCCGCGTGCATGACCGTGGTGTGGTCGCGGCCGCCGAAGGTCTGCCCGATCTTCGGCAGTGACATGTCGGTCAGCTCACGGCAGAGGTACATCGCGATCTGCCGGGCGGTGGCGAGCGCTTTCGTCTTGCCGGGCCCGCAGAGGTCGTCGAGCGTCACATCGAAGAACTCGGCCGTGACGCCCATGATGGTCGGCGCGGTGATCTCGGGCGCGTGTGAGTCCGGGATCAGGTCCCGCAGCACGATCTCGGCGAGGCCGACGTCGACCGGCTGCTGGTTCAGCGAAGCGAACGCGGTGACGCGGATCAGCGCGCCTTCGAGCTCCCGGATGTTCGCTTCGACGCGCGAAGCGATGAACTCCAGTACCTCACCGGGAACGGCCAGCCTGTCCTGCGCGGCCTTCTTGCGGAGGATCGCGATCCGCGTCTCGAGCTCGGGCGGCTGGATGTCGGTGATCAGGCCCCACTCGAACCGCGTGCGCAGCCGGTCCTCCAGCGTTTCGAGGCGCTTCGGCGGGCGGTCGGAGCTGACGACGATCTGCTTGTTCGCGTTGTGGAGGGTGTTGAAGGTGTGGAAGAACTCTTCCTGCGTACCTTCTTTGCCTTCCAGGAACTGGATGTCGTCGACGAGCAGGATGTCTATGTCGCGGTAGCGGCGCTGGAAGGCGACCTTGCGGTCGTCGCGCAGCGAGTTGATGAAGTCGTTCGTGAACTCTTCGGTCGAGACGTACCGGACGCGCATGCCCGGGAAGAGCCGTTGCGCGTAGTGGCCGACCGCGTGCAGCAGGTGCGTCTTGCCGAGCCCGGACTCGCCCCAGATGAACAGCGGGTTGTACGCGCGGGCCGGCGCTTCGGCGACGGCGACCGCGGCCGCGTGCGCGAAGCGGTTGGACGCACCGATGACGAACGTGTCGAAGGTGTACTTCTCGTTGAGCTTCGTCTTCGACGTCTGCGGCTGCGCGGGCGCGGTGTAGGGCTGGCCCGCGATCGGCTGGCCGGAGAACGTCGGCCAGATCTCGTGGACGGCCGCGAGGGCTTCGCCTTCTTCGTCCACTTCTTCGTCGGTGTCGTCGCCGTCTTCGGCAGTCCGGTTCGACGCTGCCGAGGCGAGCGCCTGCGCCGGCTCCGGGCGGGCCGGGGGCAGCAGGGCGCCGTCGAGCGCGGGCTCACCGGCCGGGCCGGCACCGTTTTCCACCCGGCCGGGTGACGGGACATAGCGGGGCGCGGGCGCCGGGGCGACGGCTTCGGCGCTGTCGACCTTCACCGCGAGCGAGATGGCCCGGCCGAGCCGGCGGGAGAGCGCGTCCGTGATCGCGCCGCGCAGGCCGCGTTCGATCGCTTCCTTGGCGAAGTCGCTGGGCGCGGCGAGCAGTGCGGTGCCGTCGAGCAGGCCGATCGGGCGGGTGACGCGCATCCAGGCCCGCTGCTGCGGGGACAGGGTGCCGTCGGACAGCTCGCGCACCACCTGCTCCCAGATGACGCCAAGGTTGTGCTGGTGCTCGGACACCTGTCTGACTCCCCTCCCCTCATCGGCGTGGACGGCGAAAGCTCCCCATGCGCCTGGATCAGACGCAGCATCCGCGACCCCAGCGGACCGACCTGCGCACCGGCACAGCGAATATCCACATAGTTGTCCACAGCTGTGCACTAATGTACGGCGACCCGCGGCGACGCCACCTGCGGGCTCGTCGTACGCCGGTGGGCACTCCACCACCTGCAACCCCGTGCACCTGGACCGGTGACCCGAGAGAGGCACGCTAACAAGCCCTGCCCGCTGCCACAAGGCATCCTTGGGCGCAAGCATTTCACGGTGTACGGCGTGTTGCCATTCGGTGCCCCGGCGTGGGTGATCACGGGACCCTACCGTGATCGCGGACGGTGGTCGAGGGGGTGCCTACCGGGCGCTCGACGGGGGTGCGTACCCTCGTAAGGTCTCCCGTATGCGACGGGTGCGTTTCGCGCGCCCACGTTGTCGTCGCTCGTCGTGACGAGGCCACACGTTGGTAGGAGACACTAGAGACTGCCGTGCGCCCGCACGACACGCCAGGCGGCGGCTGAGAAAACATCTGCCGCCCGACGCGAGACACAGGAGAAGCAGTGAGCAAGGGTAAGCGCACCTTCCAGCCGAACAACCGCCGCCGCGCGAAGACCCACGGGTTCCGGCTGCGCATGCGGACCCGGGCCGGCCGGGCCATCCTCGCGGCCCGCCGTCGCAAGGGCCGCGCTGAGCTGTCCGCCTGATCCGGCCGTAGAGGCACAGCCGTGCTGCCGGCTGCCGCACGCCTGCGGCGGAGTGAGGATTTCCGCGTCGTTCTCCGGCGCGGGTCCCGGGCAGGCAGGCGCCGCCTCGTCGTCCACGCGTTGACCACGGACCCGTCCGTGGCCGTCCCCGGGAGCACCGGGGCGGCCAGGGCGGGTTTTGTGGTGAGCAAGGCCGTGGGCAACTCGGTGGTGCGCCACCGGGTGAGCCGCCGGTTGCGTCATCTCGTTTCCGCCCGCCTCGGAACACTGCCCGCCGGCAGCTCGTTGGTGGTACGGGCATTGCCGCCGGCGGCGACCGCGTCGAGCGCGGAGCTCGGTGCCGATCTGGACGCCGCGCTCCGCAGGCTGGGGCTGCAGCCGTCCCGTCGGGCCGGGGATGTCCCGAGCCCGACGCGTCCGAGCGACGCGGCCCCCGACCACGGATCTGCGGTGTGACCGGCATGCGAGCCACCCCCGAGCACGACCACCCCGACGTCGACCACGAGGAGCCGTCGCGGCCCGGTCCCGTCGCGTGGGTCCTGCTCCTCCCCATCAAGCTCTACCGCAAGGCGATCTCGCCTTTCCTGCCCCCGGCTTGCCGGTTCTATCCGAGCTGCAGCGCGTACGCGGTCGAATCCCTCACCCGGCACGGCGCCGGCCGGGGCACGTACCTCGCGCTGCGCCGGCTGCTGCGCTGTGGGCCATGGACGCCACCCGGCCGCGACCCCGTCCCTGAGACGTTCTCGTGGCGCCACCGCAGACCTGAAACACCGATCGAGGAGTAGCCGCTCGTGCTCAACTTCATCTATTACCCTGTGTCCTTCATCTTGTGGTGTTGGCACAAGGTCTTCGGACTCGTCTTCGGGGAAGCCTCGGCGATCTCCTGGATCCTCGGCATCATCTTCCTGACGTTCACCGTGCGCGGCATCATGTTCAAGCCGTTCGTGAACCAGGTCCGGTCGATGAAGAAGATGCAGGACTTCGCGCCGGAGATGAAGAAGATCCAGAAGAAGTATGCCGCCGACCGGCAGCGCCAGGCCGCGGAGATGCAGAAGCTCCAGAAGGAGCACGGCGTCAACCCGCTCGGCAGCTGCCTTCCGATGCTGCTTCAGATCCCGGTGTTCATCGGCCTGAACTGGGTGCTCCGCGCGTTCACCCACAAGCCGGCGGACGGCTCGCCGAAGACCGAGAACTACTTCTTCAGCCAGCACGACGTCGAGTCGTACGTCAACGCCAAGCTGTTCGGCGTCAACCTCGGCGAAGCCGTGCACAACAGCGTCACCGCGATCGGCGGCTCCGGTGACTCGGGCTGGCACTGGAACGTCCTCCCGGTGGCGGCGCCGCTGATGATCGTGGCGGCGATCGCGACGCACCTGACGGCCCGGCACTCGGCGGCGCGGCAGAACCCGGCGACGGCCACCTCGCAGACCGCGATGATGCAGAAGCTGACGATGTACGTCTTCCCGCTCGGTGTGCTCGTCTTCGGTGCGCTGTTCCCGCTCGGCCTCCTCTTCTACTGGTTGGCGAACAACGGCTGGACCCTGATGCAGCAGCGCCTCGTCTACACCCGGATCGACAAGGAAGAGGCCGCCGCGAAGGCCGAAGCCATCGAGAAGCGTTCGACGCTCGGCCCGAAGCCGGGGCAGAAGCCGACCGCGCCGAAGGTGGGCCAGAAGCCGGTGCAGCAGAAGAAGCAGTCCGGTGACGGTACCCAGAAGGTCGCCAAGGCCGGTTCGCCGCACGGCTTCGCGCAGCCGGCGAAGGGCGATGCCGCGAAGGACACGACGGCCACGAACACCGAGCCGAACGGCTCGAAGGAGAACGGCACCGGGGTGCCGGGACTCATCAAGGACTCGACCAGGAAGTCGGGCCGGAAGCGTCGCTGACGCGGACGGTTCGGAGAGGAGACGAATGATGTCGGAGACGATCGACGCGATCGACGCCGATCAGGACGAGGCGCCCACCACCGAGGCACCCGCCGAGGAGAAGCAGGGGGGTGGCGACGATGTCCTCGTTCAGGAGGGTGACATCGCCGGCGACTACCTCGAGCGCCTGCTGGACCTTCTCGACTACGACGGTGACATCGACCTGGACGTGGAGGCGGGCCGGGCGATCGTGAGCATCGACGGCGGCGAGGACCTGGAGAAGCTGGTCGGTCCCCGCGGCACCGTGCTCGAAGCGCTGCAGGAGCTGACCCGCCTGGCGGTCCAGCAGGAGACGGGCTCGCGCAGCCGCCTGATGCTGGACATCGCGGGCTGGCGCGCCGACCGCCGCGAAGAACTCCGCGAGCTCGGCCGCTCGACCGCCGAAACGGTCCTGTCCAACGGAGAGCGAGTCCGCCTCCAGCCGATGAGCCCGTTCGAGCGCAAGGTAGTCCACGACGCAGTGGCAACGGTCTCAGGCGTCACCAGCGAAAGCGAAGGCGAAGACCCGAAGCGCCGCGTAGTCATCTTCAAGCAAGAAGACTGAGCGCCCAGTCCTCCCCAAAGCGGCCCGCCGGCTCCCCGGCGGGCCGCTTTTTGTCCAACGTCCCCCGGCAAGCCGGCTCAAGCGAGGAGTGGCCCGGCAAACAGTGGCCCGGGAACCCGCCCCGGCTAACCGGGCCCCAGACCTCGTGAGTGTTTTCGCCCCTCCAACTGTCAGCCGACAACGCAACCGTCCTAGCCACTCACGACCCTCATCCCTCGGACCGAGGATGAATGCAGACGAAGGGTCGTGAGGGGCTAGGACACCTTCCGGGGGCGAAAACACTCACGAAACCCGACCCCCGCGTCAACGAGCGTCCAGCTGCCCGCCGGTCCACAGACGCGAAGCGAGAACCCGACCCCCGCAGAGAAGCTGGCCCACTCAGTCGCCCACAGCCCTCGCCGCCCCCGGCCGGTGACTCGGCTGGCCGTGGACTCTCGGATCGCGGGTTGGGTTCTTCGCTTCGCGTCTGTGGCCCGGACGCGCCTGCAGCCTCACTCCCGCTGTGGCCCGGTTCCGTGAGTGTTTTCGCCCCCGGAAGGTGTCCTAGCCGCTCACGACCCCTCGTCTGCATTCATCCTCGGTCCTAAGAATGGCGGTCGTGAGTGGCTAGGACGGTTGCGCTGTCGGGCTTGAGTTGGAGGGGCGAAAACACTCACGAGGTCTGGGGCCCGGTTAGTCGGGGCGGGTTCCCGGGCCACGCCTCGCCGGGCCACGCCTCACGTGACCACGCCTCACGTGACCGCTCCTCGCCGGGCCGCTCCTCGCCGGGGCCGTCCTCGCTCGACTACGGGCACAGGGCCGCGCGTCGTCTGGCCGCTGCTCACCGCCTGTGTCGGACCGCCGTTCGTCGGGCCACTCCTCCGCACGCCACTTCCCTCCGGGCTACCCCTCGCCCAGCCATTCGTCGCTGGGCCGCTCCTTGCCCGGCCGCGTTGACCGTGTCGCTCTCGGTGGCCCCGTTGGTGGGCGGTCGGTGGGGCGGGCGGGTGAATTACATGGGTGATGTTTCACGTGGAACGTGGGGACAACTCGGTGGGTGTGGGGTGGGCGAGTGGAGTTGTGCACAGATGCGGGTTGGTGGGTCGACTTCGGGGTGGCATCGGGGATGATTGGCGGAGCACGTTTCACGTGAAACGCGCGGACTAGGAGTGGACGTAGTGAGCTTGGAGGAGGCCGCCGCGGCGGTGCGAACCGCGGCGGAGCGAGTGTTCGGTGAGCACGTCGACCAAGCGGCCGGGTACGTCGAACTCCTGGAGAGGCACGGCGTCGAGCGCGGGCTGATCGGCCCGCGTGAGGTCGACCGGCTGTGGGAACGGCACGTGCTCAACTCGGCCGTCATCGGCGAGCGCATTCCCGAGGGGGCACGCGTGGTCGATGTCGGGTCGGGTGCGGGGCTCCCGGGTGTACCGCTCGCGATCGCCCGACCGGACCTCAGTATCGTTCTGCTGGAACCGATGGCCCGCCGGGTGGACTGGCTGGCCGAGGTGGCCGAGAAGCTGGAACTCCCGATCACCATCGTCCGTGGACGCGCGGAGGAGCGGCCTGTGCGCGAGCAGCTGGGTGGCGCCGATGTCGTCACCGCTCGCGCGGTCGCCCCGCTCGCCAAGCTCGCGGATTGGTGTCTCCCCCTCGTTCGGCCCGATGGTTACCTGGTTGCTCTCAAGGGCGCCAGCGCGGGTGACGAGATCGAGCGGGATCGGGCCGCTGTCCGGAAGGCGGGCGGTGGAGATCCGGAGGTCGCCGAGTGCGGTTCGGCGGTGCTCGAGGTCCCCAGCACGGTCGTGCTGATCCAGCGGATGCCACCGCGTGTCTCGAAGTCGAGGCCGCGGGGCAGGAAGAGCTAGCGCAGCACCAGTGACACACCGCCGCGATGTTCCACGTGAAACACCGCGGTTCGAACGCCAACGAGACGTCTACATGGAGGAGGTGTCGAGACCGGTGAATCCCCCGCCGTCCGACTCCGCGCCCGCCAGCCACGACGTGGGCTGGACGCCGATCGCCGAGGAAGCCGCTCGCGCTGCCCGTCTGCTGCACCCGGAGGAAGGGGCGCTCCCACGTCCCGGCCGACGCCGGGTCATGACGGTCGCGAACCAGAAGGGCGGTGTCGGCAAGACCACGAGCACGGTGAACCTCGCCGCCGCTCTCGCCGTCCACGGACTCAAGACCCTCGTGGTCGACCTCGACCCGCAGGGCAACGCGAGCACCGCGCTCGACGTCGAGCACCGGTCCGGGACGCCCTCGATCTACGAGGTGCTCATCGGCGAGGTGACCCTGGCCGAGGCGGCCGCGGCCACCGAGCAGTCCCCGAACCTCTTCTGCGTGCCCGCGACGATCGACCTCGCCGGCGCCGAGATCGAGCTCGTCTCGATGGCGTCCCGGGAGTCGCGGCTCAAAGAGGCCATCTCCGCGGAGGTCCTCGACGAGATCGGCGTCGACTACGTCTTCATCGACTGCCCGCCCTCGCTCGGCCTGCTGACGGTCAACGCGATGGTCGCCGCTCAGGAGGTGCTCATCCCGATCCAGTGCGAGTACTACGCGCTGGAGGGTCTCGGGCAGCTGCTGAGCAACATCGAGCTCGTGCAGCAGCACCTCAACCGTGAGCTTCGCGTCTCCACGATTCTGCTCACCATGTACGACGGCCGGACGAAGCTGGCCGACCAGGTGACGAACGAGGTGCGCAACCACTTCGGGGACACCGTGCTGAAGACCGTCATCCCCCGTTCGGTGAAGGTGTCCGAGGCGCCCGGGTACGGCCAGACCGTGCTCGCTTACGATCCAGGTTCGCGCGGCGCGATGAGCTACGTCGACGCGGCCAAGGAGATCGCCGAACGAGGGGCGCGGATGGAGAAGGGTAGCTCGACATGACCGAACGCCGAGGGGGGCTGGGGCGCGGCCTCGCCGCTCTGATCCCCACCGGGCCGGCCACCGGCCCGCTGCCCTCCCCCGCGGACGGAACGGCCGCGGAGAAGAAGGCGGCCGAGGAGAAGGGCTGGTTCGCGGCGAACGGCGCGGCCAAGTCGCACAGTGGCGAGGTGGCCGGCGCGGTCTACCGCGAGATCCCGGTCGGCTCCATCAAGCCGAACCCGAAGCAGCCGCGCCAGGTTTTCGACGAAGAGGCGCTCTCCGAACTCGAGCACTCGATCCGCGAGTTCGGGCTCATGCAGCCGATCGTCGTCCGCGAGCTCGGGGACAACGAGTACGAGCTCGTCATGGGCGAGCGGCGGCTGCGCGCTTCGCAGCAGGCCGAACTCGAGGCGATCCCGGCGATCGTCCGGCAGACCGCCGACGAGTCGATGCTGCGCGACGCGCTCCTGGAGAACATCCACCGCGTCCAGCTGAACCCGCTCGAAGAGGCGGCGGCGTATCAGCAGCTGCTCGACGAATTCGCCGTCACGCACGAGGAGCTGGCGGGTCGCATCGGCCGCAGCCGGCCGGTCATCACCAACACGATCCGGCTCCTGAAGCTCCCCCTGCCGGTCCAGCGCCGGGTCGCCGCGGGCGTCCTGTCGGCCGGGCACGCGCGCGCTCTGCTGTCCCTCGAAGACCCGGAAAGCCAGGAAGAGCTGGCGGCCCGGATCATCGCCGAGGGCATGTCGGTCCGGGCGACCGAGGAAGCCGTCACGCTCAAGAAGAGCGAGAAGCCGGCCAAGCCGAAGCCCGCGCCGCGCAAGCCGATCCAGGCGCCGGGGTTGCAGGAGCTCGCGAACCGCCTCTCTGACCGGTTCGACACCCGGGTGAAGGTCGACCTCGGCCGCCGCAAGGGCCGGATCGTGCTCGAGTTCGGCTCGGTCGACGACCTCGAGCGCATTGTCTCGATCATCGACGCCAACGGGGCAAATCGGACATCGGAAACCGATTAGGGATCACCCCGGGTCGTTTCGTCACGGTGATGATTGCGTACCGGGCATGGTGAAACCACGCTGAGTACCGAGAGGTCCGGGAACGACGAAGGCCACCATGAGAGCGCCGAAGCACTCGCACAGTGGCCTTCGAAGAGGAGTCAGTTCCCGCGAGTGATCGCGCGGTCGATGAGGTCCGCGAACACCGAGCCGAGCGACCAGCCCGCCGCCTCCACGGCCATCGGCACCGTCGAGGTTTCGGTGAGTCCGGGTGAGGGGTTCACTTCGAGGAAGTGGACCGTGCCGTCCGGAGTGACGACCGCGTCGGTCCGCGAGATGTCGCGGAGCCCGAGCTGCCGGTGTGCCGCGACGGCGAGTTCGCCGACGGCCTTGGCCGCGTTGTCATCCAGCCGCGCCGGCGTGAAGAAGTCGGTCAGCCCGGCGGTGTAGCGAGCCGTGTAGTCGTACACGCCGCTCTCCGGCACGATCTCGACCGCCGGCAGGGCGATCGGGCCTTCGGCGGTCTCGATGACCGTCACGGCCACCTCGACCCCATCGACGAACCGCTCCGCGAGCACTGTGTCGCCGTAGGCGAAACAGCCGACCATCGCGGCGGGCAGTTCCGAAGCCTCACGCACGACCTGCGTGCCGAGCGCCGAGCCACCCTGATCCGGCTTGAGGATCAGCGGCAGGCCGAGCCGCTCCACCATCGCGTCGAGTACCGCTTGGGCGCCGAGCTCGCGGAAGGTGCTGTGCGGCAGCACGACCCAGCCCGGCGTCGAGAAGCCGGCGTTCTCGATGAGCGCCTTGGCGGTCGGCTTGTCCCACGCGCGGCGGCAGCCCTGCGAGCCGGTGCCGACGAACGGGACGTCGAGCATCTCCAGCACGGTCTGCACCGAGCCGTTCTCGCCTTCACCGCCGTGCAGAGCGACGACCACCGCGTCCGGGTGCTGGGTGCGCAGGCGCTCCAGCAGTCCCGCGTCGGTGTCCCACTCCTCCACGGCGAAGCCGGCGGTCTTCAGTGCCGCGGAAAGCCGCCGCCCGGACCGGAGTGAGACGTCTCGTTCGTGCGAAAGCCCGCCGGCGAGCACGGCAACGGTGCGGTCGACCACCGTGGAACTCCTTTAGCTGAGCCGGACTTCAGTCGGTTAGACCGTGTCCGGAGAAGGCGTCTGAGGCCCCTGGATCTGGCGAGTGCCCACGCTACCGAAGGTGCGTGCGAGGTCCATTTCGGACTCCAGCACCGCGGCAAGCCGCCGCACGCCTTCGCGGATGCGCTCCGGCGTCGGATAGCAGTAGGACAGCCGCATCTGACGGCTGCCGAACCCGTCGGCGTAGAAACCGGTGCCGGACGCGTACGCCACTCGCGCGGTCACCGCGCGGGGCAACATCGCTTTGGTGTCAACACCTTCCGGCACGGTGACCCACACGTAGAAGCCACCGTCCGGCTTCGTCCAGCTGCAGCCCGGCGGCAGGTACTGGTCGAGCGCGGACAGGATCGCGTCGCGGCGCTCGCGGTAGTTCTCGCGGAACTTCTTGATCTGGCCCTTCCAATCATGGGTGGCCAGGTAGCGCGACACGATCATCTGGTTGAGGGACGGCGGGCACAGCGTCGCGGATTCCGCGGCCAGCACCAGCTTTTCGCGCACCGCGTGCGGCGCGAGCACCCAGCCGACGCGCAGACCCGAGGCGAACGTCTTGGAGAACGAGCCGAGGTACACGACGTTGTCGGGGTCCGTCGAGCGCAGCGCCGGGTAGGTCTGGCCGTCGAAGCCGAGCAGGCCGTACGGGTTGTCCTCGACGACGAGCACGCCGTACTCGCGGCAGATCTCGAGGATCTCCCCGCGCCGCTCGACGGCCAGCGTCACGCCGGCGGGGTTGTGGAAGTTCGGGATGGTGTAGAGGAACTTGACCCGGCGGCCGGCCTTCTCCGTCTGCCGCAGCGCCTCGCGCAGCCCCTCGGGGACCAGGCCGTGCTCGTCCATGGCCACGTGGACCACGTTCGCCTGGTACGCGGCGAACGAGCCCAGCGCGCCGACGTAGGACGGGCCTTCGGCGATCACGACGTCGCCCGGGTCGCAGAACAGCCGGGTGACCATGTCCAGGCCCATCTGGGAACCAACGGTGATCACGACGTCGTCCGGGTGCGCCTTGATGCCTTCCAGCGCCATGATTTCGCAGATCTGCTCGCGCAGGGCCGGGATGCCGTGTGCCGAGCCGTACTGCAGCGCCACCAGGCCGTCTTCGGCGATGATCTCCGCCACCTGCGCCGAGAGGGTGTCCAGCGGGAGCGCGGCCAGGTTCGGCATGCCACCGGCGAGCGAGACCACCTCGGGCCGGCTGGCGACCGCGAACAGCGCCCGGATCTCCGAGGCGGTCATGCCGGCGGTGCGCGCGGCATACCGCTCGAGGTGCGGGTCGAGGTTGTGGCGGCCGCTCTGCGGCTTGCTGGGGCGGTTCTCGGTCATCAGACGATTCACCCGGGGCTCGTCGGACACGGTCGGGGCCGTGCTGGTAAGTCCATCGAGTGTAACCGGGCGCCCATCCGGGACCCCTGGCCTTTCGGTGCTTCTCACATCGGCCTATCCTCGGTAGGGGTTCCCGGAGATTCGTGTCGCGGTTGAGCGCGGCTTGACGAGCGGGCGCCGGTCGGGTGAGCAGGGCAGGGAGGTTCGCGGGTGTCGCGTCGCGTCGTGGGCGTCACACTGGACAACCTCGAGCACCTTCCGAAGAGCTGTCGCCGGTGTGTGTACTGGGAGCTGGCCCCTCATCTGAAGTCGCAGGCCGAGGAGTTCGGCGCGACCGAGGTCGAAAAGGAAGCCTGGGTCTCCAGCGTCCTGCTGGAGTGGGGTTCCTGCGGCCGGATCGTCTACAGCGACACCCTGCCCGTCGGCTTCGTGCTGTACGCCCCGCCGAACGCCGTGCCGCGGTCGCAGGCCTTCCCGACGTCGCCGCCGAGCGCGGACGCGGTCCTGCTGACCGCGTTCCAGGTGCTCCCGGAGTTCCGCGGCGGCGGGCTGGGCCGGATGCTGATCCAGGCGGTGGCCAAGGACCTCACCAAGCGCGGCGTGCGCGCCATCGAGGCGTTCGGCGACGCGAAGCCCGACGAGCACGAACCGGTCGACGGGCACAGCTGCGTGCTGCCCGCCGCGTTCCTGACGAGCGTCGGCTTCAAGACCGTCCGCCCGCACTCGAAGTGGCCGCGCCTGCGGCTGGAGCTCCGGTCGGCGATCACCTGGAAGGAAGACGTCGAGGCGGCGCTGGAGCGCCTGCTCGGCCAGGTGACGATCACCACCGCAGAGCCGAGCCTCGGCCGCGCCTGAGCGCCCTCCAGCCCGCCTTCACCCGTCCGATTGGTCCTTTTCCGGCGGGTGCCCACAACTGTGGAAGAAGTGCCGAGTTATCCACAGAGCCCTGCTAGGAGCGGTGGAAAAGCTGTGGATGAACGCACCGAAACCTGGGGACGGCCAGAGGTCGTCCCCAGGTGTGGTGGGGCAGGTGAAGGTGAGCCGCTAGGGGTTGTGGTCGGCCCTACTCGGCCTTCGCGAGCTCGTGCGCGAGGACGTCGGCGAAGGTGAACGTGCCGGTGGGCTGGTCGCCTTCACCGAGCAGGTACAGCCGCTTGACGGCGATCAGGATGCCTTCGGCGACGATGTCGCGGAACGCCGGGTCACCCAGCTTGCGGGCGTCGTCCGGGTTGGTCAGGTAGCCGATCTCGACCCGGACCGCCGGGCAGCGGGTGCGGGTGAAGATCTCCCAGGTCTTGTAGTGCGTGCGGCAGTCGCGCATGCCCGTGCGGGCCGCGACCTCACGTTGGATGAACCCGGCCAGCAGCTCGCCGACGGTGGACGTCGTGCCGTTGCCGGTGCCGAAGTGGAAGCTCGCGATGCCCTGCGCCCGCGGCGACGGGTTGCCGTCGCTGTGCAGGGACAGGAACAGGTCGGCGCCCGCGTCGTTGGCGAACTTGGCCCGCTCGAAGTCGGTCGGGCTGTGGTTCGGGCCGCGGGAGATCAGCGCCTCCATGCCGGTGGCCTTCATCCGGCCCTCGAGCCGGCGCGCCAGGTCCCAGGCGATGTCGGCCTCGCGCAGCCCGCCGGCGACCACGCCGAGGTCGTCGCCGCCGTGGCCGGGGTCGATCACGATGCGCTTGCCGCGCAGCCGGGGACCGGCCTGGCGGACCTGCTCCTGCTCGCGCAGGAACACCGGGCGGCCGCCGCGGGCGCGCGGCGAGGACAGGCGGTGCAGCTCGCGGATCGTCGCCGGGCCGCAGATGCCGTCGGCCATCAGGCGCATGTCGCGCTGGAACGTCTTGAGCGCGCGCTCGGTCTGCGGGCCGAAGTGCCCGTCCGGGCGGCCGGCGTCGAAGCCGAGCTCGGTCAGCCGCTCCTGCAGCGTGAAGACGTCGTCACCGTGCACCGGCGAGGAGACCAGGAAGGCCAGCGGACGGCTGCCCAGGTGGAAGCTGGCGCCCTTGAGTGCCTCGTAGGTCGCCGGACCCACCAGTCCGTCCGTGATCAGTCCACGGCGCTGCTGGAACGTCCGCACGGCGTGTTCGACCGGCGCGTCGTACGTGTTGTACTCGTCGGAGCCGGTGACCGGCGGGAGCAGATCCATCGCGGCAAGGATGGACCTGATCTCGGCGACGTCGGGACCGGAGTCACCGCGGCGGAGTACCCGCATGCACTCCTCGCTCTTCCTAGGGCACCGATCGGGGGCTCGGTGCGTGCGAACTGCTCGGGAAATCTGGGCCGGGCCGAAGCCCAGGTCCTCTATTGTGCCCTGAGAACTCTGGGTGAGCGCGCAGGCCCGGTCGGTGCGTCAAGACTCCGATCGTGGCGTCCCCTGAGTGGCCGCCGTCACGACTGATGCACCCACCGTGTCCACAATGCCCCGATACGACGAAGAACCCGGAGCCACGGAAGGGTTCCCGCAGGCCCCGGGTTCGTAACCCCCGTCGGGGTCAGAGCACGTCGGCGAGGTCCGAGAGCAGTGCGGCCTTGGGCTTCGCGCCCACGATCTGCTTCACCGGCTTGCCACCCTGGAACAGGATCAGCGTGGGGATGGACATCACCTGATAGTCACGCGGCGTGTTCGGGTTCTCGTCGATGTCGATCTTCGCGATGGTCAGCTTCTCGCCGTTTTCGGCGGCGATCTCCTCGAGCACCGGGGCGACCATCTTGCACGGCCCGCACCACGTGGCCCAGAAGTCGACCAGGACGGGCTTCTCGCTGGTCAGGACCTCGTCGACGAACGTCGCGTCGGTCACCTTCACGGTGTTGGACATGTTTTCTCCTTCAGGGTTGGCAGGGAAGTCAGTTGAGGCCGGTGCCGTAGCCGCCGCCCACCAGCTCGGCGGCCTCGTGCGCGTCCGCCTCGCCGTGCTCGGCGAGCCAGCGCTCGGCGTCGATCGCGGCGCTGCAGCCCGAGCCCGCGGCGGTGATCGCCTGCCGGTAGGTGCGGTCCACCAGGTCACCGGCGGCGAAGACGCCATCGAGGTTCGTGTACGTCGACCGGCCCTGCGTGACGACGTAGCCGTCCTCGTCCAGGTCGACCTGCCCGCGGACCAGCGCGCTGCGGGGGTCGTGGCCGATCGCCACGAAGAACCCGGTGACGTCCAGCTTCGACTCCTCGCCGGTCACGCTGTCGGTCAGCTGCAGGCCTTCGACCTTGCCGTCGCCGAGCACGCCGGTGATCTTCGAGTTCAGCTTCCACTTGATCTTGTCGTTCGCGCGGGCGCGCTCGAGCATGATCTTGGACGCGCGGAACTCGTCGCGGCGGTGGACGACGGTCACGGACTTGGCGAACTTCGTGAGGAAGGTCGCCTCCTCCATCGCCGAGTCGCCGCCGCCGGCGACCACGATGTCGTGGTCGCGGAAGAAGAAACCGTCACAGGTCGCACAGGCCGACACGCCGCGCCCGAGCAGCTCCTGCTCGCCCGGCACGTTCAGGTACCGCGCCGCGGCACCCATGGCCAGGATGACCGCGCGGGCGGCGTAGCGCTTGCCGTTCGCGGTGACGTACTTGACGTCGCCGGTCAGCTCCAGGGACTCGACGTCCTCCGCGCGCAGCTCGGCACCGAAGTGCTCGGCCTGTTTGCGCATCTCCTCCATCAGGTCCGGGCCCATGATCCCGTCCCGGAACCCCGGGAAGTTCTCGACCTCGGTCGTCGTCATCAGCGCGCCACCGAACTGCGTGCCCTCGAACACCAGCGGTTCGAGCTGGGCTCGTCCCGCGTAGACGGCAGCGGTGTATCCGGCAGGACCCGACCCCACGATGATCAGGTTCCTGATTTCCTCGGCAGCCACCCGTGACCTCCGCTCGTAGTGACCCGTGTACCAGGCTCAACACGATCGTAGGTGCCAGTGTTCCTGGCCGTGACAGGCGCTACTTCTCCCCGACAATCTTGTCGAACAGGACGGCCGGATCGCCGGGCCCGCACTCGGCGCCGAACGCGATCAGCCGGTACTGCGCCAGCTTGCCGGTCGTGAACGTAGTGAGGATCGCGGACTTGCCCTCGACGTTGACCGGGCGCACGCCGACCGGCCGGATCTTGGTGTCCAGTCCGTAGGCCGAGATGCACTGATCGAGCCGCTGCTCGGTCTGCAACGGGCCGAAGTCGCGGACGCCGAGCGTCTTGCCCAGCAGGGCCTGTGCGCCGTTGCCGTCGCTGCCCACACTCGGGCCGGACGGCGGCGGTGCGGCGACGTTCGGGGTGCTGTCCTGCTTCGCGCTGGGAACGACGACCGCCACGGCGACGACCGCCGCCGCGGCCGCGGTCAGGATTCCCGCGCCCCAGCCGAGCCGCTGGTTGCGCCGCCGCCGGGCCGCCGCGAGGTCTGTGACCTGGGCGGTCTGCTGGGGCGCCGGCGCCGGAGGCCGCGTGGTTGCGCGAAAGGTGGCGGCCTCCGCGGCCAGTGCCGCGTCGAGCCGGGCCGCGAACTCCGCGGGCATCGGCTCCACCGGTGCGTCCGAGAGTGAGGCGAGGTCGGCGCGAGTCGCGTCGAGGGCGTCGAGGATGGCCCGGGCGTCCGGGTCGGCGTTGACCAGCGGCCACAGCTGCGCGGCCTCGGCTTCGTCGAGGACACCGGCGTGAAGGTCGGCGAGCACATCGACAGACCAGGGCGGACCGACGGTCCCGCCGATCCCCCGTGTTTCGTCCGTCATCGTCCCTCCCCGTCACGCGGCGCGCCCTGGGGCCGCCCGCCACTCCGCTGGGGAGTGGTGCGCTCTCGTTTGCTTTCGTGAGTTGGGACGTTCGCAATCGCATCGGGGTTCCGCAGGTGCCCGAGAACCTTCGCGAGTTTTGCGCGTCCCCGCGCACAGCGGCTCTTCACCGTGCCCTCCGCGATGCCGAGCATCTGCGCTGTCTCGGCGACGGAGTATCCCTCGACGTCGACGAGCACGATCGGGGCACGCTGGTCTTCGGGCAGCTGGCCGAGCGCCTCGCGGACCAGGAGGCTGGTCTCGCGCTCGGACATCGAGTCGCGCGGGGTGGCCGGCTCGTTGTACTCGCCGGTCTCCGGCAGCGGCACGGTCGGACGCGACTGGCGGCGGCGGATCCGGTCGAGGCAGGCGTTCACCACGATCCGGTGCAGCCAGGTCGTGACCTGTGACTCCGCTCTGAAGTTGCCGGCCGCGCGGAACGCCGAGATGAAGGCGTCCTGCAGGGCGTCGGCGGCCTCCTCCGGATCACGGATGGTGCGCAGGGCCACCGCCCACATCCGGTCGCGATGTCGCTGAACCAGTTCGCTGAACGCGTGTGGATCCCCCGCGGCGTGCGCCGCTATCAGATCCGCATCCGTGGGAGCTGCAGCTGTCACCCGGGAGAGCCTACTGACCCCCAGGTGAGGGTCAGCCCGCAGGCAGGAAGGTCAGTTCACCGAATTCGGTGAAGTACTGCCCGTTGTTCTCTCCCAGCTGGGTGATCCAGACGATGAAGTACTTCCCCTGCGCCGGCTGCTGCAACGCGATCGTGGTGTCCGTGCCGGTCAGATCGCCGCCGCCGACCACCTTGGTGTCGGCCAGGTCGGGGTTCTTCTTGTCCGCGGACCTGATCTCGACCTTGGTGCCGGGGCTGTTCCCGGTGATCTTCACCTGGCTGAGGGTGATCGGGTTCTGGAAGGTGACCACGATGCCGATCCCGGACTTGATCACCGGCAGCTGCTGCTTGTACTTCTCGGTGCGCCAAATCGTGGTGGGATCGCCGTCGACCGTGTTCTTCGCGCGGCTGGGGTTGTCGCCGCTGCCGTCCGGGTTGTAGACGGCCGCGGACTGCGGGTCCACCGCCTGCCCGACCGCCGGGGACGGCGGGGCGGCCGGCTTGGAGGACGCCGGTGGTGGCGCCGCGGGCTGGCTCGTCGGCGACGGCGCGGCGACGTTGATCGACGGGCCGCTGGCCTTCGAGTCGCCCTGGAAGGTGTTGATCAGCATCAGGCCGCCCCAGGCCAGGATCACTACGGTGGCGACGACCAGCACGGTGACGCCGAGGGCGAGCTTGCGCCGCCGGGCCATGTCCTTGACCGGCTTCTTGGTGGTCCAGACCGTGCCGCCGGCCTCTTCGACGTCGCCGCCGACGGCCTTGATCAGCTGGGTGCGCTCCTCGGCCTCGGCGACCTGGTCGAGCACGCGCAGGATGGCCGCGCTGGTGCGGATGCCGCCGTTGCCGCCGTCCTCGATGGTGCGGACGGCGAGCGAGGACAGGTCCGTGGGCACCGTGGGCACCAGCTGGCGCGGCGGCACGATGTGGCCCTGCGGGGTGGTCGGCGCGGGCTGGATGGCCGGCGGCCCGCCCGGCAGCGCCCAGCGGCCGGTGAGCAGCAGGTAGAGCACCGCGCCGAGCGCCTTGACGTCGTCGCGCAGTGTCGCCTCCGGCAGCGGGCCGGGGAACGCGAGCTTGAGGGCGCCGTTGGACGTCAGCCGCAGGCGCTGGGGGTGGTCGAGGCCGAGGACCAGGCCGTTCTGGTGGGCGCCCTCGACCGCTTCGGCCAGCGCCTGGACCATCCGCGCGGCCGCGGCCGGGGCCACCGGCCGTTGCGCGACGAGGTCGACCAGGTCGCTGCCCTTGGTCCATTCCGCGACGACGACGCCGAGCAGGCCTTCACTCGACGTGACACCGCTGCCCAGGCTCAGCACGTCCAGCACGCGGGCGACGCCGCCATGGCCGAACTTCGACGCGTGGGCGGCCCGCTCCAGCGTGCGCCGGGCGAGCCGGGCCGCTTCGGGATCCGCCGGGTCGCCGACCAGCAGGGTCAGCGCCACGTCTCGTTTGAGCTGGCCGTCGCGGGCACGCCAAAGGTGCGCGTCGGCCCGCTCGTCCACGCCGAACTGCGCGAGCAGGCGGTACCGGCCGTCGCCGACCACGCGGCCAGGAGCCAGCGACCCGGTCTGGGCCTTGCTGCCCACGTGGTTCGCACCCCCTGCCTGTTCGCTGCGTCTCGTGTCCACCCGCACTCTCCCGCTAGACCCCGCACCGAGGGTACCCAGAATACGACGCGGTAGTCGTCGCTTTCCGTACCGGAATCGTTACCCGCGCTTGATCAACCGGGTGAACCTGGACGTGGCCGGTTTGAGTTCCTCGACCTTCAGCGCCATGAGCACGCCGAACGAAACGACGATGCCCACTATGCCCTGCAAGAAAAGTTTGACCCACGCCTGCAGGGTCGGGCCGAACGAAGCGGGGACGATCTGCCCGGCGAGCCACGCCGCGCCGACGCCGAGCACGCTCGCCACGACGGTGAAGAGGATCACCCCGATCACCCGTTTGCTGCGCAGGTTGCCCAGCGTCACCCAGAGCCACACCTGGCCGAGGATCGCGCCGACGACGAACACCAGCGCGTTGACCATCATCACGCCGAGCACGACGTTGTCCGGCGAAAGCAGCGCCGGGCACAGGTAGAGCAGCGGGACCTTGACGATCGTCATCACGATCATGATCAACGTCGGCGTGCGCGCGTCCTTCATCGCGTAGAACACCCGCATCTGGAGCATGACCAGCGCGTAGGGCAGCAGGGCGAACGCCGAGATGGCCAGCGCGTCGCCGAGCCGCTCGGCGGTGTCGATGGTGCCCTTGCCGAAGGTGAACAGCGCGATGCCGATCGAGCCGCCGACCACGGTCATCACCGCGGAGATCGGCACCAGCATCACCGTGGACATCCGGGACGCGTAGGAGAGATCGCCGATCAGCTTCTTGATGTCGCCGTCGGCGGCCGCGCGGCTCATCCGCGGCATGATCGCGGTCAGCAGCGACACGCCGATGACGCCGTAGGGCAGCTGGAAGAGCAGCCACGCGTTGCTGTAGGCCGTCACACCGCCGGGCGAGCCGCTGGTCAGCACGCGCGTGTTGATCGTGTAGCCGACCTGGCTGACCGCGACGTAGCCGAGGATCCAGAGCGCGAGGCCGCCGAACTCCTTCATCCGCTTGTCGATGCCCCAGCGCCACTTGAACTTGAAGCCCGAGCGCAGCAGCGGGGGAACGAGCAGGATGGCCTGCGCCACGATGCCGCCGCGTGACGCCGATGCCCAGCGTCAGCACCTTCGGATCGGTGATGGACGGGTGCGCGGTGTCGATGTCGCCGGGCATCACCCAGACGACCAGGATCGTGAAGATCACGACCAGGTTGTTGATCACCGGCGCCCACGCCGTCGGGCCGAAGATCTGCTTCGCGTTCAGCACCGCCGAAAGCAGCGCGAAGACGCCGTAGAAGAAGATCTCCGGCAACAGCAGGTAGGCGAACGCGGTGGTCAGCGCCGAACTCGCGCGGCCGGAGCCGTCGACATAGAGACTTGTGAACAGTGGTGCGGCGAGCACCGCCGCGACCGTGCCGAGCACCAGGAGCGTGAACGCGACGGTGATCAGGCGCTGCGTGTAGGCCTCGCCGCCGTCGGGATCGTCCTGCGAGCGGACCAGCAGCGGCACGACCACACTGGCCAGCACGCCACCCATCAGCAGCTCGAAGATGATGTTCGGCATCGTGTTGGCGACGTTGAACGAGTCGTTCGCGATGCCCTGGCCGATCGCGGCGACCAGCAGCAGCTTCCACAGGAAGCCGGTGATCCGGCTGATCAGCGACGCGATCGCCATCCGGCCGGACGCCTTCGCGATGGACGGCGCCTTCGCCGGTGCCGCGACCTCTTCGCCGGTCGACGGCTTGACCAGCGGACCCCGCGGGATCGCCGGCATGACCTGGGTCGCCAGCGCGTCGTACGGGCGCATGACGTCCGGGTCGGCGACCGGCCAGCGGGAGCCCATCGGGACGCCGGCGGTGCGCGGGATGTACCGCGTCGCCTCCGGGTCACGCGGCGGAGGCGGCGGCTGCTGTTCCTCCTGCCACGGCCGGACCGGCGCCGGACGCCGGGGCGCTCGGCCACGGTGCGGCGGTGGCTGTTGTGGTGGCCCGGCCGGCGGTATCGCCTGTGGCAACGCGCGGGTCTGCGGCGACGCGGCGGGGAGCGGCTGGCTCGGCGGGGGCGCGACCGGGACCGGCTGGCTCGGCGGCGGCCCCTGGGGCGGCGGCACCGGCTGGCGGCGGGTCGGCTGCGGCGCGGAGGTGCGTGGCAGCTGGCCGCTCTGCGGCGGCGGGGGTGGCTGCTGACGGCGCTGGGGCCGGTCCTCCCTGGCCGGGACGCGCTGGGGACGGCCGTTGGCGGGTGGCTGGCGGCGTCCCCGCTCGGGCGGAGGTGGCACGGCGGGCTGGCCCGGCGGCGGCTGCCGGCGGACCTGGCGTGACGGGGGGTCGGCGGGCGGGTTGGCCTGCCGTGGGGGTGGTGCGCCTTCGCGCCGAGGACGACTCGCACGCTCGGGTGGTAAGCCCGGCTCTCTCTCCAACGCGTGCCCAATCCTCGGTGCCGATCCGGCGTGCCGCGGCCCGGTTGCGGCGGCACTGGTCGGACCAGGGTAATCGGCAACCGTCCGGAACACTCAAACGCCGAGGGATCAGTCCGTGACGACTCGTCCGGCGCGGGCGTCCTTGACCCGCCGGTAGATCCTCCGCGAAGCGAGCAGAAGCAGTGCGACACCTGCGGCGACGGTGGCGATGATGGTGATCGCGCCGTACTCCGTCGAGGTCAGCTCGAAGCGCGCGGCCGAGCCCAGCGGCGTCCCCGCGGGAGTGCTCAAGGACACATCGACGCTGAAGCGCCCGGCCCGCAGCGCCTCCACCGGGATGTACTGGTTCCGGTTGGCCTTGGCCGGGAAGAAGGAGGCCTGTGCCTGCTCGGGCCGGAGGCCGGTGTTGTTGTCGATGCTGATCCGGGCGTTGATCCCGACCGGCAGGTCGTTGCTGACATACACCGGCAGCGGCGACGCGCCGGACGCGAGCGCGATGGTCTGCTTCGGCTGCTCGACGGTCACCTGGCCGCTGATCACGGCGAGGTCGGCCTGCGCGTTCGTCGTGGCGACGTCGGCGGAGGTGCCCCGCCAGGCCGCCGAGGCGCCACGCAGCAGCGCGTCCTGGACCGGTGCGACGACGTCCTCCGGTTTCACCCGTTTGGTGGGGTCGATGGTCATTGCCGAGGTGAGGCCCGTGACCTGGTCGTCCAGCCGCGACAGCGCCGCGGTGACGCTCGGATCGACGCCGGCGGCGGTGTCCTGCCCGCCGTCGCCGACCGAGCCCGAGCCGGTGGGGTCCGCGGCCAGCAGCTGAGGCAGGCCGGTCGCGGTGACCAGGCCGCTGCCCAGGTAGGTCGAGATCTGCCGCAGGTAGGCGCTCAGCTCGGTGGCCGGGACGTCCCAGCGGCGCGGCGGCGCGACCAGCAGGTGGTCCGCGCGCTGGCCGGCCGACTGGCCGAGCCCGGCGCGGAAGGCGAGCGCGCCGAGGCCGTTCTGGCTGGCGACCGCGGGCAGGCCGGGGGCGGGCGTGGCGACCGAGCCTGCCGCGGCGGGCACCCCGGCCAGTGCGGCGGCGATCAGCGAGTCGGCCGGCTGGACCCGCACGGTGCTGCCCTGCACGGTGACCCCACCACCGGAAGGCTGCGACCCGCTGGTGGCGGTGATCAGGGACTTGATCCCGGCCTTGGGCAGGGCGGCCATGGCGGCCTCGTTCGGCGCGCCGTCCGGCCACAGCACGCCGGTCTGCGGGGTCACGCCGAGGAGCTGGGTGAATATCGGCGAGGCGGCGGTCGCCCGGGTGAACAGGTCGGTGTCGGCGGCACCGCCGCGGGTGAGGGAAGTCAGCGCGTTGAGGTCGGCGTCGGCGAAGGGCATCGCGATGACGCAGCGGTTGTCGACGAGCGTGCGCAGCGAGGCCAGCCACGTCTTCGCGGCGTCGACGCCCTTGCCCGCGACCGTCCCGGCGTCGGTGTGCGCCTGGTAGCCGTTGCTCATCGCGTTGACCGTGGCGAGCAGGTCCGGGTCGATGGCGAAGCAGAGCGCGGTGCCGATCTTGGAGTCGTCCTGGATCGCCGTGCGCGCGGCCGAGACGAGCGCGCTGAGCCTGCCGCCAGGGGCGAGCTCGTCGGCCAGCCGCTCGTCGGACAGCGTCAGCGCGCCGCCGTAGGCCGCGGAGTAGACGTGCGGGACGGTGTCGGTGATCGGCCAGAGCAGCGTGACGCTGGGGCCGCCGGAGTGACTGCCTTGCTTGCCCATCACGGGCAGCAGCAGGCTGACCGCGCCGAGCCGCGCCGCGCCGCCGAAGTCGGGCGTGCCGTTGACGTTGACCAGCAGCGGGTACACCCCGGCCTTGCCGAACTGGGCGGCCTTCGACCCGGTGAGGTTCACCGTGACGTCCATCGGCGCGCTCTGGCCGGGCTCGAGGCTGTCGGCGACCGTGGTGAAGTCGGTCAGCGGGGTGGCCTTGAACACCCCGCCCGCGAGCACGTCGGTGAGCTGGCGCTCGGTGGTCTGCCGCTCGCCGAGCTCGAGGCGGACCTGGGCGCGGCTGATCCGGCGGTCGCCGACGTTGGTGATCTTCCCGGCCACCGTGAGGGTGGTGGCCGAGGACGTCACCACGCGGGGGCTGAAGCCGGAGATGTCCACGCGCAGGCGCGGTTGCTCCTGTGCTTGCGCCGTCGCACCCAGCAGTGCGGGTACGGCCACGAAGAGGATGGAAAGAAAGGCTGCGGCCAGCCGTTTCACTCAGGGGCTCCCTCGGGGGCGTGCTCGTCTCGTCCAGGGACGTCCGGGCGCGCGAAAAGTTCCTTGGCCTTCCGGACGAGCTTGCGCTCGTCGGCGTAGGCGAGGCGGGTCTCCAGCTCGGTCAGCGGGACCCAGGCTACCTCGGTGACTTCGACGTCCTCGTCGGACAGCTCGCCGCCGGTCGCTTCGAGCAGGAAGTGGTGCACGGTCTTGTGGACCCGGCGCCGGTCGGCGACGAACCAGTAGTCGATGGTGCCCAGTGGCCGCAGGACCTGCGCGGAGATACCGGTCTCCTCCTTCACCTCGCGCATGGCTGTCTGCTCCACCGTCTCACCGTCCTCGATGTGACCCTTCGGCAGCGACCAGAGCAGTTTGCCGTGCCGGTCGAGCCGGCCGATCAGCACCGCCTGTTCGCGCCCGGGGTCGACCACGAGGCCGCCGGCCGACGTTTCGTCGACCGTGGTCAGGCGCCTGCCGCGATGACGCCGGCGCCGCCGCCGCGGCTTCGAGGCGCCGGGGCGACCGGCTGATCCAGACATGCTGCGATGCTAGAGCAAACGGTTGCCCAGGTACGCTGGCTCTCCGTGTCCGTGTCCATCGGTGTCCGTAGTAAGTGCACCTGAACGTGTAATGGGAATTCCGTGAACGACGTGGTCGCCATGCAGAACGCGGTGGTGGAGCTGATGCGCATCTCGCCGCTGGCCGAAGAGCTCGCCGAGCGCTTCGCCCAGGCCGGGCACCGGCTGTATCTCGTCGGAGGGAGTGTCCGGGACGCGCTACTGGGACGGCCGTCGAGCGACCTGGACTTCACCACGGACGCGCGGCCGGACCGGGTGCTGAAGATCGTCAGCGAGTGGGGCGACGCGGTCTGGGACGTCGGGATCGCCTTCGGCACGGTCGGCGTGACGAAGAAGGGCATGCAGCTCGAGATCACCACGTTCCGCGCGGACAGCTACGACGGTGTCGGCCGCAGACCCGAGGTGACTTTCGGCGACACGATCGAAGGCGACTTGCTGCGCCGCGACTTCACGGTCAACGCGATGGCGATCGACTTGGCGTCGAAGGCGTTCATCGACCCCCACGACGGATTGCACGCGCTGAGCGAGAAGGTGCTCGACACGCCGGCGACGCCGCAGGAGTCCTTCGCCGACGACCCGCTGCGGATGCTGCGGGCCGCGCGGTTCTCCGCGCAGCTCGGCTTCTTGGCGTCGCCGCGGGTGGTCGAGGCGATGCAGTCGATGGCGGGCGAGATCGACCGGATCACCGCCGAGCGGGTGCAGGCCGAGCTGTCGAAGCTGCTGCTGGCCGCCGACCCGCGGCCCGGGCTGGAGCTGCTGGTCGACACCGGGCTCGCGGACCGGGTGCTCCCGGAGGTGTCCGGAATGCGGCTGGCGATCGACGAGCACCACCAGCACAAGGACGTCTACCAGCACTCGCTGACCGTGCTCGAGCAGGCGATCGACCTGGAGACCTCGCACGAGCCGACGTCGGAGCCGGACCTGATCCTGCGGCTGGCGGCGCTGCTGCACGACGTCGGCAAGCCGGACACCCGGGAGTTCCAGCCCGGCGGCGGGGTGAGCTTCCACCACCACGAGGTGGTCGGGGCGCGGATGGCGCGCAAGCGTTTGCGCGCGCTGAAGTTCTCCAAGGAGATCATCGATGACGTCTCCCAGCTCGTGTTCCTCCACCTGCGGTTCCACGGTTACGGCAAGGGCGAGTGGACGGATTCGGCGGTCCGCCGGTACATCACCGACGCCGGTCCCCTGCTGACCCGGCTGCACAAGCTCGTCCGCGCGGACTGCACGACACGGAACAAGCGGAAGGCGGCCGCGCTGCAGGCGACCTACGACGACCTCGAGGCACGGATCGTCGCGCTGAAGGCGCAGGAGGACCTGGACCGCGTCCGGCCGGACCTCAACGGCGAGCAGATCATGGAGCTGCTCAACCTGAAGCCGGGTCCGGACGTCGGCAAGGCCTGGAAGTTCCTCAAAGAGCTGCGGCTGGACCGCGGGCCGCTGGACCACGACGACGCCGTCGCCGAGCTGAAGCGGTGGGCGGCCGAGAACGGGATCGGCGAGCAGGCCTGACCCTCGGAGGTCGGGTGATCACCTCTGGTGACAAGTTCACGAACCTCCGTCACGAAAAGTTGACAAAACCCGATCGGCCGATGGACCGGGCCGTGCCGGGTCGGTGATACTCCGGGCCTCGGTGTGCCCTTTCCCGGCACGCCCTGAGCTGGGGGTTGTCCGGACGATGTCGACCTCGGACGGGGCCAGTTTCCTGGTGACCCTGTTGCGCCGGGGCGCGCCGGCGATCGCGACCGCGCCCAGCCAGCTGTCGGACGACTTCGCCGACCCGACGCCGATGCACGCGCTGAAGCGGATCTCGCGGATGGCCGGGCCGATCGACCCGGCCCACCGCGACGGCCTGCTGCTGCGCGCGACCCGGTACGTCGTGCTGATCCCGCTCGCCTACCGGCTGATCGCGGTGCCGGGGCAGTTCGGCGCGTTCGTCTTCCTGCACGGCAGCACCGGGCTGGTGCCGGTCGGGCTGATGACCTTGATGTCGGTGGTGCTGAACGTCGTCGGATTCCGCTGGATGCTGCGCTCGGCACCGTTCCAGAGCCAGCACGCGGCGAAACTGCTGGCGGTGGACCTGGCGTTCACGGTGTTGTCGCAGCTGTTCGTGGCGGTGACCGTGCCGCAGGAGGCCTACCTCGACGCGCTGGCCGTGAGCAGCGTGCACCTGTTCGGCGAGGCGGGTTTGCTGACGCTGGCGCTCGGCGTGCCGGCCGGGCTGTGGTTCGCGCTCGGCAGCTTCCCGCTGCGGATGCTGGCGAACTGGCTGAACACCGGCCACGTGCTGGTCGTCGAGGCGTTCTCGACGTACTCGGCGTTGCTGGCGGAGATGTTCCTGGCCACCGCGGCGCTGGTGCTGACCGGCCTGGGCACCCGGCTCGCGCTGGCGTACGGCATCCGCAACGGGCGGCTCGCCGAGCGCGCGCAGCAGCACCGGATGCTGCACGACACCGTCCTCCAGACACTGGAGGCGATGGCGCTGACTGGCCCGCACGACGACGGTAAGCGGCTGGTCGAGCTGCAACGGCTGGCGCGGGCACAGGCGATGGAGATCCGGCACACGATCGAATCGGCGGCGTCGGAACGGGCCGAGGCGGGCGCACGGCCACTGGGCGAGAAGCTGGCGGCGCTGGCGGCGGAGATGGCGCGCGACGGCCTGCGGGCGCAGCTGGTGATCGCCGAGCTCGACGACGACACGCTGTCCGAAGTCCGTCAGATCGCCATCCGGGACGCCGTCCGCGAGGCGATGCGAAACACGATGAAGCATGCCGGGACCGACCGCGTCGTGGTCCGGGTCGAAGAACGCGAGGGCGGCATCGCGGTGATCACCCGCGACCACGGCACGGGCTTCAGCCCGGACACCCGCCCGGCAGGCTTCGGCATCAGCGAGTCGATCACCGCCCGGCTGGCCGAAGTGGGTGGCACATCGCTGGTCGAATCAAGCCCGGGCAGCGGAACCCGCGTAACCCTCTGGGTCCCGCTCTAACCACCCCTGACCAGCCCATTCAGCACTCACGCAGCCCCCACCCTTCCCGGGGGGCGACCCCAGCACCAGTCTATCGGCGGGGGGAGGCGGGGCCGGGGGAATCGGCGGGTGGGCCGGGAGTTGTCCACACTGGGCGGCTTCTGTGGATAGAGGGTCGAGCGGGTGGGTTTCTGGGGCTGCTGTGACTGCAAGTGCTGGTGGGGTGAGGCGGAGGGGTCGTGAGTGGTTAGGAGGGTTAGAACCCTCGTTACCACTCACGACCGTTACCAAAGGTGCTGGTGAGGCCGGTGGTGCGAGCCGTAAGCCGCAGGACCTCACACCCGCGCCAGGGCTCCGGCCTCCACGTGCTGGGTCAGCGGCCGCGGCAGGAGGTACGCGATCGCGCCGCCCGGCAGGCCGCTCCACGGCTCAGTCACCCCAGTCAGCACTCGCAGCGAACGCTGCACCCGGTACTGCCGTCGCTCCCGCTCCCGCTCGAACGCCAACGCCGTCTCCACGAACCGCGAGCCCTCGGCGTGCACCAGGTTCCCCGTCTCGTTGCCGAAGCGGAGGATCGTCGTGCCCGCCGGGAGGATCACCAGGCGCTTGCCGCGGTAGAAGTTCAGCGGCGGCTCGCCGCGCATCGGGAGGATCGGCCAGTCCGCCGGCAGGTCGGACTCCTCGGCCGGTCGCGGCGGGTTCATCAGCAGCGTCCCCAGCAGGAACTGCGCCGCCGCACCCAGCGAAGCGAACGCCACCGGCTCGTCCGAAGGCGGGCGCGAGACCTCCCAGCCGTTCTCGGCCCGCCGGACCGTCCAGACCCCGTCAGCCGGGATTTCGGCAGCGCCGATCCGGTACGCCGAAGCCGGGACACCGTGCTCGACCAGACGCCGCTGCAGCAGGTCCAGGACATCCGACGCGCGCAGGCGGACGTCAGAGCCCCGCTCCAGCCGGGTCAGCGGCCGCGAGTCCGGCAGGTCCGAGACCGACTGCGCCGGACGCGGCTGGCCGAGGATGTCCGCCTCCGCCGACGCCCGGGTCAGCTCGCCGACGAACGGCGGGCGGAACCCGGCCGCGCGGATGTGCTCGACCAGCTCCGGTTCCGGCGGGACGCCGTACTTGCGCAGGTAGTGCGGCACCGCCGCGGGCCAGATCCAGGTGCCGTCGGTGTGGAACGCGTTCGGCACGTCCGGCGGCGAGCCCGGCTTGCCGAACAGGTCCGGCAGCGCGGCCGGCCGGTGCAGCGCGACCGGCGAACGGAACAGGTAGTCCAGTAGCCCGCGCAGCGCGTCCGGCGGCACCGGCGGCCGGTTCACGACCGGTCGTTCGCCTTCGGAGTGCGAGTCGGCGACTCGGGCGTGGCGGAATGTCACGTCCAGCGGGAGCCCGGCCTTCGCCGACAGCCACGCCGGCACCTGCTTGGGCGCCCGCGGGTAGTTCGCCAGCTCCAGCTCGTACGCCGCGGTCGAAGGGCGGCCGCCGTCGTTCGGCGGGACCCGCCAGGCCGGCTCGTCGTCCGCGTCGAAGTCGAAGTCGAACTGCGAGGCCGAGTCCAGCGTGAACGTGCCCTGGAACCAGGTGCCGGTCTCCGGCTCGTACATCGCCGCGCGCAGCCGCGAGAACAGCTCGCTCAGCCGCGGCACCGCGGGCAGCGAGACCGACACCGGCCCGCCCTCGTCGCCGACCGCGCGGAGCTCGATCTCGGCGTAGTCCCCGACCTGCCGGAACTGCGCGCCGACGCGCGTCCAGCCACCCGGCACGGTGTGCAGCAGCGTCCGGCCGATCCCGCGCAGCAACGCGTTCTGATCGCCGGTGCCCGGCTTCGGGCGCGCGTCCGGCGTCTCCGCGAAGTCGATGCGGGTCTGCCACAGCGCCTTCAGCTGCTTCGCGGGCACTGTCGTCGAGAAGTCGGTGAGCCCCAGCTGAACGGCGCGCGCGGCGTCGTCGCGGACCCAGCGCAGGGTCAGCTCGGTGCGCTCGCCCGGCGCCACTTCGTAGATCTCGTCGTCGTATTCGCCGAACGTCCGCAACGTGAACGTCGACGGCACCTCACCGGCCGGGACCACCCGCGCCGGACGTCCGTCGTGCTCCTTGTCGAACCCCTCCGGTGCTTCTTCGTCCGGCAGCACCGACAACAGCACGGTCCCGTCGGTCGTGGACCGCTGCGCGCCGTAGGTCCCCTCGCCCCACGTCGCGTACAGGCCGTCCGGGCGTTCGGCCGCCTCTACCCGGTAACGCACTTTTCGTCCTCCCCTGCCCCAGTTGCCCGCAAGAACCTAGTCTGTATTTTCCGGCGGCGCGCTGTCGGATTCGCGTCGCCGGGCCGTGGTTGGGCGGGCGCCCTCGCTCGCCGAAACCAACCATGTTTGCTCGGCTCCCGACCTGTCTCAGTCCACTGGGTACCGAGCGAACCACCGGTCGTCCGAAGGCGCATCCGGACCGAACTCCACGAGTGCGTCGTCGGCCAGTTCGCCGATGACCTCGCGCAGTTCCAGCCGGTCCAGCCACGACGCCCGCAGCGCCTCCTCGCCGTACATCGCGCCGACGAGGTTGCCGCAGACCGACCCGGTCGAGTCGCTGTCGCCGCTGTGGTTGACCGACGCCAGCAGCGCCGAATCGACGTCCGGCGTGGTCAGCGCGACGTACACCGACATCGACAGCGCCGTCTCCCCGACGTTGCCGCCGCCGAGCGACTCCAGCTTCTCCGGCGTCGGCGGCCCCTGCTCCGCCAGCGCCAGCGCGGCGTCGAACGCCGCCGTCTGCTCTTCGTGTCCCGGGTATTTCTCCAGCTCGAGCCGGGCCGTCGCCACCGCGTCGAGCAGCGGCTTTCCGTGCAGCAGCTCGTGCATGATCACCGCGAAGGCACCCGACGACAAATACCCGCTCGGGTGACCGTGGGTCAGCGCGGCACTGTCCGCGCCGAGCTTGAACACCTCGGCGAGGTCGTCCGACCACAGCGCGACCGGCGCCGCGCGCATCACCCCGCCACAACCCTTCGAGTTGTTGACCTGCCGTTCCGTCGTGCCGCGGATCCCCGCGCGGCCGTACGTCTCGAGCTCGCCGAAGCAGGTCAGCCCCGGCGCCCGGCGGCTGAACAGCTCCTGGTGCGTGAGCAGCCACCCGTCCGGCTCGGCGAGCTCGGACTGGGGCCCGCGCGCCCGGTCCCACGGCACGCCCTGGGTGTGCAGCCAGCGCTGATACGCCATCTGCAGCGACTGGACGACGTCGGCCGAGCCGGTCCGGCGCTGCTGCGCGTGCGCGCGGATCAGGCCTTCCAGGGTGAACAGCGTCATCTGCGTGTCGTCGGTGATCCGGCCGACACCGCCGTAGGCCGGGATGAAGTCGGTGATGCCCGCGGGGCCGGCGATCTCCCGGATCCGGTCGATCGAGTCGAACTCGGTCTTCGCGCCCAGCGCGTCCCCGATCGCCCCGGCCAGCAGGCTGCCGCGCAGCCGCGAGCGGAGCGAAAGACCCGCAGGCTCCGCCGCGAACTGGCCGTTCGGGTACCGCTGTTCCCACCGCGGCCGGCTGTCGAGCTCCACCGGGATGCCGTTCCGGTTGAAGTGGAAGAAGGCGTCGCTCGCGAGATCGTCCAGCAGGCCGAGGTCCGGCAGCGCGGCCACCCACGCCGCCGGCAGCCCCGGGACACCGAGCTGCGCGCCGAGCAAAGCACCGGTCAGCGCGCCCGCCACCGAGCCGCCGCGAGCGGCCAGCGCGATCGCGACCTCGGGGTCGTAGCCGCGCTTGGCCGCGGCGAACAGCGCCCGGCCGAGGACCGACAGCGGGCTCCGGCCGTCGCCGATGGAGTCGAACTGGGTGACGTCGTCCGCGTCGCGATCCTCGCGCAGCGCGAGCGTCGCCGTGGCCAGCTCGCCGCCGAGTTCTTCCAGCTGGAGATGCGTCGGCAACACGAACTCGCGCTTGTCGAGCAGCCGGTGGAACAGTGAGACCAGCAGCTTGACGCCCTGGGCGACCTCGTCCCCGGCGCCGCTGCCGACCAGCTCCCGCGCGATGCCCTGCGTCAGGCCCTCGTCGTGGGTCGCGTACTCCGTGCCGCCCGCGGTCGCCGCGGGCAGCGCCGCCGCCAGCAGTGCCGAGAACTCGGCGGGCGCCGGACCGGCGTGCGCGGTCGCGCGGGACAGCCAGCCGTCCGGGTCGGTCGACGGCAGGCTCGCGGGTACCTCGCCCGTCTCGCTCAGCGACGGAATCCCGCGGAGGACGGCTTCGGTGTTCAGCAGCAGCTGCCGGGTGAGCCCGCCGAGTGGCAACGGTCCCGCCGCGCCCGCGCCCAGCGCGTCCCCGATCGCGAAACCGACGTACGCGCCTACGAGCCGGTGCCAGGCGTAGTCGCTGGGAGGCGTGTTGTGGAGGTAGAACTTGCCGAACGTCCAGGGCTTCGGCGCCGGCTGACCGCCCTTGCCGACTCCCATGACCAGGCCGGGTACGGCGGGCAGGTCCTTCTCCGGGCTGGAGTACCAGGCGAGCGCGCGCAGGAAGCTCAGGCACTCCTCCGGCGTGAGCTCGAAGAAGTACGCCCGGGCTCGGCCGCCGGCGCGGCGCAGCTCGTCGCTGAGCCGACTTGGCTCAAGTCCGAACTCCTTCGCCAACGTCGAAGCCGCCTCGGCGACGGCGGGGCTGACCTCGGGCGCGGATTCCGTCGGCAGGTCATCCAGCGTGCTCGGTCCTTCGACCGGACCGAGCAAGTCGCCCTTCACGACGGTCGCCATGCCGGTGCCGGAATCCAGCACCAGTTCGCCGGGCTTCCGGCCGGCCAGCAGCTCGCGCAGCGTCACCCGCCACCACTTCGGATACCGCTGCGGCACGTTGGCCGAGGACGTATACGCGAAGAGCGAGGTCCCATCGCGCGAGGTCAGCGGCTTGCCGTCGACGGCGGGCACGATGATCTCGCGGTCGAGCAGCAGCCGCGCGAAGTCAGCCGGGGCGAGCCAGCCGTTGCCCAGGTAGCTCATCAACGTCTGGGCGTCGGTGTGCGGCCGCGGGTAGCCACGCCACAACGGGCCCGGCCGGTACTCGTCGTTGGCGCGATAGGAACCGGTCGGCTCGTCCCAGAACGTGTACTGCCGCCAGCCGCGGATCGCGCGCGCGGGCGCGGCGCCGAACTTCGCGGTGTCGAACTCGGGGTCGACGTCGGGGCGCCACTCGACGAACCCCTCCTCGTCCGAGGAGGCGCCGAGCGCGGTCAGCGCCTGGTCGACGACGACTTCGCCGCCGTCGTCCGGGACGAACAGCACCGGGCTCGGGACCAGGCCCCGGCCTGGGTCGGTGCCGTCGAGGAAGCCGGCCGCGTTGACCGTGAAGACCCACCCCTCGCCGCGGCGGGCGGTGTACTCCGGCCGGATCCGCAGCGCCGCGGGCCCGGTCGTGCGGTCGCCGTCGGGGTGGGTGCGCAACCACTCCTCAACCCGTGCGACGGCTTCCTGTTCGTTCATTCTCCCCATCCTCGTGCTAATGCCGTGGGTACCGCTCGATCCACTGCTCCCCCAGGGCGTCGAGCGCGGAGTGCCGGTCGAAGTGCCAGAACGCGTCCGAAGCGACGTTCTCCACCAGGTATCGCAGCTCCAGCTGGTCGACCCACTTCTGCGGCAGGCCGGGCACGCCGGTGCGCGCGCCGAGCAGCGCGCCCGCGATGGCGCCGGTCAGCGCGCTATACCCGCCGTGGTTGACCGCGCGAAGCAGCGCCTGCTCCGGGTAGTTCTCGAAGCCGGACAACGCGGCGAAAGCGCGTCCCAGCACCGAAAGCGTGCCCTTGCCGTCGCCGACCAGCTCCGGCATCCGCAGGTCCGGCAGCCCGTGCTTGCCGAAGAACGGCACGGACTCGGCGACCATCGCGGCGATCGCGGCCCACTCCGGCCCGCTCTGGTGCGGGTTGTCCGGGGTGAGGATCTCGCGGCTGAGGTTCCAGACCGGGTAGCTGAAGGCTTCGTTGGTCAACGCCGACTCGAAGATCCAGCTCAGGTACGTCGTCGCGGCGAGGTCGGTGTCGTCGCCGTGGGTCACGCCGGCCAGTTCCATCGCGGCCTGGCGGGCGCCGCCGCTGAGGCCGCTGCCCGGTCCGCCCATGGTCAGAGGCCGCGGGCAACGCCGGGATCAGCGCGGCGGGCCCGGTCATCGGCACCGCGTTCGCCGCCCCCGTCACCAGCCGGTGGTAGGCGTTGAGCTCGGCATCGTCGGCGCTACGCCGGGCGTGCAGGTCCGGGACCAGCACCAGCCAGCCGTCCGGGTCGTCCATCGGCGCGCCCTGGGTACGCAGCCAGCGCTGCAGCGCGCGGCGGACGACGTCGGGGAACTGTGCCTCGGCATCGGGCTTACCCGGCTGCTCGCGGTGCGGGCTGCGGATCACGGCCTCGGTGTAGAACAGCAGCCGCTGGGTCAGCGAACCGATCCGGCCCGGCTGGTCGAATGCCACGGCCAGGTCGTTGAGTCCCTCCGGGCCGAACTTCGTGTGGATCTCGTCGAGCCGCATCCGGTCGACAGCCGCGCCGAGTGCCTCACCGAGCGCGAAGCCGACGTACGCGCCGGTGACGCGCTGCCAGCCGTACTTGAAGCCGTCGAGCGTGTGCTCGAAGTACTTGCCGAAGGTGTCGAGCCTCGGCACCATCCGGCCGTTGTTGTCGAACGCCGGGGCCAGGCCGTTCGCGCGCAGGTCGTTCGGCTTGCTGCGCGGCGGTTCCGGCATCGCGAGCCGACGCATCCACGACGCGCCGAGCACGGTCTTCTGGCATTCCTCGACGGTGAGCTCGAAGCCGCGACGGCGGGCGCGCTCGGCCGCGGCCAGCGGCGGCTTCACCGGCTTGTCCAGCCCCATCCGGGTCGCCGTGTCCGCGGCGAGGCGGACCAGGTCCTCCTCCGCCTCCGGGCACCGGCCGTTGGTGTCGACGCGCGGCTCGTGCCGCGGGAACCGCTTGGAGATCGCCGTCAGCTCCCCCGAGGAGACGTCCTCGAAGGTCGTCGGACCGCCGTTGATGACCAGGTTCGGCGGGTGCTCGAAGTCCGCGAGAGTGGCGACGTCCACGCGCCACCAGCCGTGCTCGCGCGCGGGCAGGTGCCGGGTGGAGCTGAACACCTTGAGCTCATTGCGCTCTTCGGTGAAGTAGAAGCGGTCGGTCTTGTCGGTCTCCAGGTCGAGCGGGACGAACACCTCGCACCGCAGCAGGCCGATGAGCATCAGCTCCCGGGTCAGCCAGCCGACGCTGTAGAAGGACAGAAGCGTCTCGAGGGGGTTCTCCGGCTTCGGGTAGCCGCGGCGGATCGGCCCGGCCTTGTACTCCGGATTCTCGCGCTCCTCGCCGGTCTGGTTGCCCTCGGCGTCGACCTTCACCCAGCCCGCCACCGCCTGCAGCGGGACGCCGAGCTCGCCGAGCCCGGATTTGGCGTACTCGGGGTCGACGACCTCGCGCCAGTTCTCCGCGCCGGGGAAGGCCACCGGGATGGACAGCCCGCCCGGATGCGGGTGCGCCTGCCGCAGTTCGCCGTCCGGTTCGCGCACGACGACCGAAGGGGGCGGGAAGATCTCCTTCTCCGGTTTGCCCTCGTCCAGGTAGGCGGTGGTGTTGTAAGGCACCGACCAGCCTTCGGGAATGCGCAGCACCCGGTCGTGGTCGACGCGCAGGCCACCCGGGCCCGAGACGTCCGGACCGTGGACCGCGCGCAGCCAGTCGTCGACTTTCCCTACCGCTTCCGCCGCTTCCACCTACTCGATCCTCTCCAGGCTTCCGTCGGACTCGTGCTCGGCGATCGTCTTCGGCAGCACGTAGGCCACCGCACCGCCGGGAAGGTTCGCCCACGGCACGGTGATGCCCGTGATCACGTGCAGGGGGCGGCGGAGCCGATAGCTCTGTTCGACCCGCTCCCGTTCCAGCGGCAGGGACGTCGTCGCGAACCGTACCCCGCCGTGGTGCACGAGATTGCCGGGCTCGTCGCCGAAGCGCAGCACGACCGTACCTGCCACCAGGCGGGTGATGCGCTTGTTGCGGAGCAGGGTGAGGGGAGGCTCACCCGGAGCCGGGTGCACCGGCCAGTCGGCGAGCTCCTTGGCTGTCTCGAGCGGAGTCTCGTGACCAGCGGTCATCCGCGCGGGGTGCAGCAGCAACGCTCCGAGCAGCTGCTGCGCGGCGTCGTCGAGCCGTTCGAAGTACTGCGGCGACCGCGGCCGGCCGCCGGCGTAGGCCGCGACTTCCCAGCCCTTCTCGGTGAAGTTGAGGCACCACGTCCCGTCCGCGCGGTCGCCGACGCGGTAGGCCTCCGGCCAGACGCCGTGCTCGCCGAGCCGGCGGACCAGCACGATCAGCAGTTCCTCGTCGCCGAGCTTCGGATCCGGCGTCGTCTCCAGCTCGGCCGCGTGGTCGCCCTCGGTGCGCTTGACGTCGCCGCGGCCCGGCTTCGGCCGCGGCCGGCCCAGCAGCTCGGCCTCGGCCGTCCGCCGGACGACATGCTCGACGTACGGCGGCTGGAACCGGTTGAGCCGGATGTGCGCGACCAGGTCCGGCTCCGGCGGGACACCGTATTTGCGCAGGTAGTGCGGCACGGACGCGTGCCAGATCCAGGTGCCGTCGGTGTGATAGCGCTCGGGGACGTCGTCGGCGCCGCCGGGCGCGAAGATGTCCGGGCCTGGCTCGGTGCCGCTGAGCACCACCGCCTCGCGCTCGAGGTACTGCAGGACCAGCGGTGCCTCGGTGTCGGTCAGCGGCGGCCGGTCGATCTTCGGCGGCTCGCCCTCGGTGTAGGCATCGACGATCCGCGCATGCCGGAACTCCACGCCGAGCGGCAGCTGCACGCGCAGCCGCCACCAGTCCGGGATGTGCTCCTCGGCGCGGGGGAACGCGGTGAGCTCGTCGGGGTAGACGGACGCCGCCGGCGCCTCGGCCCACACCGGGTCGTCGTCGAGCGCGAAGTCGAAGTCGAAGGCGCCCTCGGGGGCGAGGGTGAACCGCGCCTGCAGCCAGGTGCCGCGGTCCTGCTGGTACATCCCGGCGCGCAGCCGGGAGAACAGGTCGGACAGTTCCGGCGGCGTCGCGGTGTTGTGGCCGTCGATCTCGGCGTGCGCACCGAGCTGCCGGAAGTCGGCGACGGCGGGATGCGCCTCGTCGGCCCGGTTCGCCCGGAGCAGCCTGCCGATCTGCACGAGCAGCGCCTGCTGCTCGTCGGAGGAAAGAAGATGTTCCACGTGAATCATTGCCCCGGCGTCGAGGTGTAGCTGAACGTCGGCGGCTCACCGGCGTCGCGGCGGGCGAATTCGTCTTCCCACATCTTGAAGGTTCTTCGGTACAGAGCCATTTTCAGCCGGCCTTGGTCGCGGCTGAGCTTGGCGTGACCCTCCTCCTTGGCCACCGAGTGCATGGCGCCGATGGTGTCGTAGAGGGCGAAAATCGGTCCGTCACCGTGCAGGGACTCGCGCCGGATCTCCTCGGTGCGCCGGATGAAGTCCTCCTCCGGCACCGCGCCGATCTCCCCTTCGCGGGCCCACAGGACGTCGTCGATCTTGTCGTTGTCCTCGACGAACCGGCCGGTCTTCGGGTCCAGCAGATAGCCCGCCAGCCCGCCCTCGGGCGGCCGGACCAGCTTGTACGGCCTGCCGTAGTGGTGGAAGAACGCGGGGGTCTGAAGGTTCATTCGTCGTACCTCTTGTGCAGCGCTTCCCAGAACTTCTCACGTTCCCGCTTCAGCAGCGCGTTGATCAGCGCCTCCTCCTCGGCGGTGTACCGCCGCCGGACCTTCTTGCCGGTCTCCGGATCGACAGTGCCCTCCTCGACGGCCAATGCCTTGAGGTCCCGGCGCACCTCGTACAGCGAGTGGTCGTAGGCCGACACCTCGTCGACCGCCTTGAGGTGCAGGCGGAACTCGGCGACGTGCCCGCCGATGCGGACCTTCATCTGCAAGTCGCTGTAACCGGCCGGCTGCGGGCTCCGGAACCGGTCCTCGAACTCGACGATCTCGATGCCGTCCCGCTCGGCGGCCCGCACCTGGTCCAGCGCCGCGTAGAGACTTTCCAGCGTCTTGAACCGGACGATGCCGCCCGCGATGTCGGTCAGCCCGGACGGGTCGCCGCCGTAGTTCGAGTCGATCTTGTCCTCGGCCCGGTCCCGGCCCTTGAGCGTCTTGCGAAGGTCCGGTTCGCCGCCGGTCTCCTCGGCGATCCTCGGCACGACCTCGCGCAGCTTCTCCATGGCCGCGTCGGCTTCGCGGTAGACGCGGTCCAGGTACTCGTCGAACACCGCCTTGTTGCCGATGTCCTCGCGCCGATACGGGTGCTGTCGTTTGTCCGCCGGTTCGTAGCCCTGGTTGTTCTCCCGCGCTTCGTCCGAGGCCCGGATCTGCTCCTCGCCCAGCTCCACGTGATCCGGCTCGTCGGGGATCGACTCGTACTCGCCGTGCTCGCGCTGGTGGGCCACGTCCTCGACGGCGTCGGTGAAGATCTTCGCCGACTCTTCGTGTGCGAGGAGGTTTCCGAGCGCGAGAGGGCGCTCGGTCAGCGAGTGCGTGATGTAGTCGTTCTTCGGGTCCTCCAGCAGCCGCACGAGCTCCGGGTGCTTCGGCAGCTCCGCCGCCAGGTAGTCCCTCAGCGGGCCGAGTTCGGTCTCCTTGCCGAGTTCGTCCTTGGCCTTGACGATCTCGTCGCCGTGCTCGGCCAGGCTCTCCTGCATCCGGTCCGAGGAGAGGAACCGCTCGGCGAGTTCCCGGCCCTCCGCCGTGATCGGCCGGTCGACCGGCTCGTAAGCGCCGTAGCCACCGTGTTCGGCGACCGAGGGCATCGGGCGCCCGTCCGGCCCGATCCGCGACGGCCGCACCTCCGGCTCGGCCTGGTGCTGCGGGACGTGCCCGGGGTGGACCGCGGCCGCGTCCGGCACGCCGACGTGCATCAGGCGGATGCCCTTCGGCGGCTGCGGCAGGTGCATCAGGTCGCCGGACTGCGGGTCGATGAACGCCACGCCCTCGCGCGTGTGCACGACCATCGCGATGTGCCCGAGCTCCACGCCGTTGGCGTCGAGGTACTTCACCGCGACGACCGCGTGGTGGTCCACCGGCATCTCGCGCATCTCGCGGATGACGGCGTCGTAGTCGGCCCGGTCGGAGAACTGCCGCCCGAACTCGCCCTCGACGCGCTCGAGGGTGCCGTGGGTTTCCATGTCCTTCACGAGCATCGGTTCGGCGGTTCGGTCCCCGCCGTGCAGCCGGTCCCAGTAGCTGCCCGGCGTGTCCGGGCAGTTGGAGCGGTAGCCGCGTTCAAGCGCGTCCACGTCGTTGAAGTGCGGGTTCACCTCGCCCAGGTGCGGGTGCCGCTCGCGCACGTACGCGGCCCGCTGCTCGGGCGACGCCGTGTCGGCGTGGATCGCCGGCTCGGACGGCGGATTGGTCGCCCTGGACAGTTCCGACCAGCCGTGCTCCGGGACGGGCGCGGGTTCCGGCGTCGTGTCCGGGACGTCGTGGACGGCCTCGGGCGTCGGCTCGGTGTGCGGCGGCGCCTCGGTCGGGTGCTCCGCGTGCGGCGGGGACTCGACCAGGCCGTCGAGCCGGGACATCGCCGCCTGCTGCTTGAGCCGGGCGATCTCCGGCGCGGTCTCGACGTGCCGTGCCCGGCTCTCGGCCATCCGCTGCTCGGCGGTCTCGCGGTCGAGGTAGCGGGGGTGGCCGGGGCCGATCTCCTCGGCCTCGATCACCCAGGTCCGCTTGTTGCCCGGGCCGATCTCCAGCCGCTTGTCGTGGACCAGCAGCTGGGTCGCGGGCGGTGAGATCGACTCGCCCTCGCTGCGGTTCTGCGAGATCGACGAGACGTCGCGGATGTTGTCCGACTTGATGTGCAGGACCACGTCGTCGCCGAAGTGGTTCTTGGTCATGCCTTCGGTCTTGATCGTCGCGCTGGTCAGCGTCGTCTCGACGGCGACCTGACCCTTTTCGTAGCCGCCGGCGACGAGGTCCGCGACCCGGTGGTTCCCGCGGGTGTCGATACCGCGGAGGAGCTCGCCGGACTGAGGCGTGATCTGCCGCAAGCCGTCCACGACCGCGCGCGTGTTCTGCTGCGCGAGCTCGAAACCGGGGTGGCCGGGGCCTGAGCGGTTGGCTTCGTTGATCGAGTAGGCGTGCTCGTGGGTGTAGGTGTGGATCGCGACCGCACCGCCGTCGGTCAGGTGCCCCAGCGTCGGCGACGCATCGCGGCGTGCCAGTGCGTCTTCCTTGAGACGGCCGAAGATCTCCTCGTCGCCGACCGTGCGCGCGATGCTCTGGTGGTCGTCCGGCGTGGCGTGGTGCTCGGAGTCGAAGAGGTAGCCCTCGTCGTGCACCGGGCGCGCGGCCGGCTCGCCGAGCAGCCGGTCGGAGATGCTCGATTCGGCGGTCTCGACGACGTGGTGCGGCGCGTCGCCGCCACCGAGCGGCATGGACTGCAGGTGCCCGGGGTGCTCGGGCAGCTCCGCCAGCCTGCCCGTCGTCGGATCGGCGAACACGATGCCGTGCTCGGTCTTGATCGCCGCGACGACCTTGGTCTCGACGTGCGCTGGGACGTCGCCCTTGGCCGGGACGTGCTCCTCGTACGCCACCGCCGTGCGCGCGCCGACCGGACGTTCGCCCAGTTCACGGGCGACGCCGTCGAAGTTCTCCTGCTTGCTCCATGACCCGCCGAGCTGCTCGCCGACGTGGGCGAGGCTCTGCTGGTGGCTCAGGCCGTCCGGCGTGGGCGCGGCGACGGCGTCCTCACCGTTCATCCGGCGCTCGAAGGCCACCATCGATTCGGCGGTGTTGGTCTTGTAGCCGCGCTCGAGCGCGTCCGGCGCGTAGTGGTTGCGCGTGTTGACCCCGTCGATGCCGGGGGTGACGTCCCGCAGCAGGCGGGCGTGCTGCTGCGGCGACTCGACGGACCCCGAGTGCAGCACCGGCTCCCCGCCCGGCGAGAGCGGCTTGGCGAGCTCGGACCAGCCGCCCGGGGGTTCGTGCGTCGCCGGCCCGGCCTGCTCGACGACCTTCGTGGGCTCCGGCGGCGGGCCCTCCTGGCCGAGCATCTTCCAGATCCGGTCCGACCGCGAGTTCCGCTCTTCGTTCGCCCGCTCCTGCTCGCGGCGCTCCTCGATCGCCTGGTGGGCCTCCTCCGGAGGCAGGTGGCGCGGGTCGCCGGGCGCGATCTCCTCGGCGTGCACGATCCACTGCGGCTCACGGCTGTGCACGCCGTGGGGATCGTTGTCCGGGTGGCCGGGGCCCTTCTCGACGTGCGTGACCTGCAGCTGCGTGCCGCCCTTGAACAGCACCTCGCGTTCGCTCTTGACGCTCGCGAGGTCCTCGATGTCGCGCCCGGTCTTGGACTCGATGCGCATCTCGACCTCGCCCGCGAACTTGCTGCGCGGGAGCGTGGCGTCGACCTTCGACGTGCTGAGGAACGTGGGCTCGACGACGTGCGCGCCCTCGGTGTAGTGCGCCAGGAAGGCGTCGATCCGAGCCGGGTCGCCGTCGAGGCGGATCCGGCGCGACACCGTGCCGACGTGCGGCGGCAGCTCGTTGAGCCCGGAGGTCAGCGCCCGCGCCTGCGGGGTGAGGTCCGCAAGCTCCGGGCCGCCGACGCGCATCGCCTTGTTGAGCTCGCTGAACATCTCGTGCCGCGTGTAGCCGTGCACCGCGACCGCACCGGCGTCGCTCATGCCGGGGTGGCTCGCGTCGCGCTTGGCCAGCGCGTGCCGCTCGACCTCCTCGTGCCGGAACTCGTCCGGGTTCTCCCGGCCGTGCCCGGAGTCGATGAAGGTTTCCTCGATCCGGTGGAGCCCCGCCGGGTCGTCGGTGCGGTAATCCGGGTCGGTCAGGTGCCGCTCGTCGAGGTCACCTTCCCGGTGCCGGGCCACAGGTTCCGGCTCCGCGGGCTTGGCGGGAGCGTCCGGGTCCGGCGGGGTTTCGTGGTGTTCGGGGGCAGGTGCCTGCTCCTGGGCTGGTGCGGGCTCGTGCTCCTGAACAGGCGGGTGTTCCTGAACAGGCTCGTGCGGAACCTGCTGCTCGGGTGCGTGTTCCTGCGCAGGCACGTGCTCCTTCGGCTGAGCCTGCTGCTCCGGCACGCGCTCCTGAGGCGGACGCTGCTGTTCGGGCGCACGGTCCATCGGCCGCGGCTGCTCGTGCGGCGGCATCGGGCGCTGCGGCGGGGTCCGGTCCTGAGGTCCGCGCTGCCAGTGTTCCGGCGGCGGCGCGCCGTGGCGCGGGCCGGGGACCTGCGGCGGCATGCCGGGACGCGGGCCGAACCGCGGGTCGTGCGGCGGCATCGGCCGGCCACCCGGCGGCGGGCCGGGCGGACCCGGCGGACGGCCACCGGGAGGCGGACCCTGCGGCGGACGCGGCGGATAACCCCCACCGGGTCCACGGCCGGGCGGCGGCGGGCCGACCGGCGGACGCTGCGGCGGCGGCCCGCCCTGCGGCATCGGCCGGTTGCGCGGATCCTGCGGCGGCATCCGGCGCGGGTCGTTCGGGGGCAGCGGCGGGCCACCGTTCGACGGCGGCATCGGACGGCCACCCGGCGGCGGATTCTGCCGGGGGCGGGGGTCCTGCTGCGGGGCGCGGCGCGGGTCGCCGTACTGCGGCGGACCGGATCGCGGTGGCATCGGCGGCTGGCCGGGCGGCGGACCGGCGGGACGAGGTCCCGGTCCGCCCTGGCGTGGTCCGCCTCCGCCCATTCCGCCGGGAGGCGCGCCCGGGGGCATCCCGCCCGGGGGCGGACCCTGCGGCGGCATCGGCGGTGGTGGCGGCGCGGCCGCGGGCTGGGCCGGGCCGAACCCACCCTCGTGCGGCGGCACGCTCTGGCCGCCGGTGAACCCGGCCGCCCCGACGTTGTCCTGCGGACGCCCCCCGGTCTGCCGGGGATCCGCGAAGTTCGACGGCCCGGAGTTCGGCGCCATGCCGTACCCGCCGTGCGAACCGCCGCCGGAACCCCCGGCGGGCTGGCTCGGCGCCTGCTGCGCGGGAGCCTCCGAATGGGCCGCCGCACGATGTTCAGGCTGCGGCGCGGAATCCGGCGCCGGACGCTCGGGAGCGGGCTCGGCGACGGCCCGCTCGGGCGCCGGTGCGTGATCGGCGACCGGACGTTCGGGTTCGGCGGCCGGGCGCTCAGGCGCTGGTGCGTGGTCGGCAGCGGGACGTTCGGGCGCGGGTGTGTGGTCGGCGCTGGGCGCGCTTTCGGCTCGCTGCGGTGCCGGGTCCGCGGTCTCGGGCGCGCGCTGCGGCGCGGACTCGGGCGCCTCAGGTGCGTGCCGGGGCGCGACTTCCTGGTGCTCGGGCGCCTGCTGTGGGGCACTTTCCTGGCGTTCCGAGGTCTGCCGCGACTCAGGCTCCGAGGAAGGCGCCGACTCCTGGCGGGTTTCCGGCCGTGACTCCGGCTCGGCTTCCGATCGAGTCGACGGCTCCTCCGACGACGCAGAAGACTCCCGCCGAGACTCAGGCTCCGAAGACGAGTCGGGCGAGTGCGACCCGCCGTCCGGCTCGGCGTGCGGGATGTTGGCCTCGTGAACGGCCTTGATCTGCTCCTTCGCCCCGCCCACCGCGCCACCGACGGCACCGCTGGACGCCCCCGTCAGCAGCTGCTCCGGCGTGAGCTCGCCAAGCTTCCCGGTGACCGCGGCCTGCCCGACCGTTTGCGCGACACCCTCGACCGCACCTCGCGCGCCCGCCCGCATCGCCGAGTCCGCGACCTGCCCGGCCGCGCTGTGCGAGAGCGCGCCGGTCGCGCCCTTGCCGATCGAACCGCTGGCCGCCCCGACCACCCCGCCGACCGCGCCGCTGATGGCGGAGTCCTTGGTCTTGCTCCAGTCCCAGTCCTTGCGGTCACCCTTGGCCATCTGCAGGCCCTGGATCCCGGCGTCCATCCCGAGGTTCATCGCCTCGTTCTTCAGGACCTCCATGCCGATCTTCTTGAGGCCCTGCTTGAGCAGCTTCTCCAGCAGCTCCTTGGCGACCTGCTTGAAGCCCTGCTGCGCGAGCTTCTCCAGCAGCTGCCTGAACAGCATCTGCACGGTCATCCGGGTGGCGATCTGCGCGGGCGCGATGCCTGCGGTCGACCCGCCGAACGTCACGGCCGCGGCGGCGATCATCGCGATGATCTGCGCGGCCAGGATGACCAGCGAGATGATGATCATGTACTTCGTGTACTCGACGTCCAGCGCCGTCTGGTCGCACGAGTCGCCGAGCGCCTTCGTCGCGTCCGTCAGCTGCTTGAAGAACGCTTCGTCACCCTCGACGAACTTCTTCCACTGCTCGCCGTAGGCCTGCGCGGCGTCCCCGGTCCAGTTGGCCAGGATGTCCTTCGAGGCCTGGTTCCCGGTGTCGACGACCGGCGCGATCGCGCTCGAGGCCGTGTGCCACGCGTCCCTCAACGCACGCAGCTTCGTCTCGTCGCCCTCGGGCCAGCTCTCCCCGACCACGATCGGCAACAGCCACTTGACCGCGTCGGGCATCTCCATACCCAAGCGTCATTGCCCCTTCGACATCTGCGACGAGAGCTCGTCCTCGGCGCCGGTGTAGGACTTCATGGTCTTTTCGACGTTCTGCTGCATCCCCAGCAACCCCTGCACGAGGTTGGTGAACCCTTCGAGGGCGCCCTGCGAACCGGGCACGTAGTCCTTGGCGAACTCCTTGCCGGATTCGTCGTTGCCCCAGCACTCACCCTGCGCGCTCACCGCGCTCTGCAACGTCTTTCCCGCGTCCTGCAACGCGTCCGCGGCGCCCTTCAGCCCTTGCGACGCGCGCAGAACCGCGTCCGGATCCGCGGTGAAACCGGCCCCGGCTCCGCCGTCGGGCATCAGTCACCCCTCGTCATCCACGACGACGGCGGCTCTTCGTCCTCGTCGTCGCGGGACGGCCGGACGCGCTTGACCGCCGGCTTCGGGGCGGGCATCGGCGGAGGCGGTGGCGGGGCAGTCTGCTCGTTGCGCAGGATCGAACCGGCGTCCGGGTCCTCGAAGGACTCCGGCTGCTGCGGTGGCTCGTCCTCGGTCACGAACTCGGGGATCTCCGGGACCAGGCCCTGCAGCGACGGCGCACCCTCGATGAGGTCCGCGAGGTCGGGCAGGCCCTCGGTGATCGGCGCCATCAGGTCCGCGATCTTCTGCTTGACCTGCAGGGATCCTTGACGCACCAACGTCTGCACGGTGTTCGCGAGCTGCGCCGGCGTGGTCCGCTCGAAGGTGTTCGGCTGGAACTCCAGCTTGGCGAGGCTGCCGCCGGCGTCGATGGTGGCGCGGACCAGGCCGTCCGGCGAGGTCACCTGCGCGGTCGTCTCCGCCGCCGCGGCCTGGGCGTCCCGCAGCTCGGCCGTCTGCCGCTCGAACTGCTCAAGGAGGGTGTCGACCTGGTCCTTCATGGCGGCATTGCGTGCTTCGAGGCGCGCGCGGTCGTCGCCGGCGGTGGTCACGGTCCCCCCGAGGTCACTCGAACGTTCTACGGTTACGCGTCACCCTAATGCCAATGGAGCAACGCGACTGACGGTTCGCGGCGTTTGCCTCAGCGAATCGTGCGGCGCCGCGCGACAAGGTATCCCGCGCCACCGGCGAGGTACACGCCGGTCGCGGCGATCAGCACGCCCGGCGAATGCCCGTTGTCCGGCACGAACAGCGCGGCGACGGCGACCGCGAGCACCTGGGTGATGTTGAACAGCGTGTCGTAGAGCGCGAACACCCGGCCGCGGGCTTCGTCGGCGACGTCGAGCTGGATCGACGAATCGACACAGAGCTTGAGCACCTGGCCGGAGCCGGTGATGACGAACGACGCGAGCAGCGCGGCGGGCAGCAGCATCGGCAGCCCGAGCGCGGACTGCGCGACCGCCGCGGCCAGCAGCGCTCCGATGATCACGCGCAGCCGCCCGAACGTGCGGATCAGCCGTGCGGTCAGCAGCCCGGCCAGGAACAGCCCGAGCCCGCCGAGCGCGACCATCTGCCCCAGCCCGGGCAATCCGGCGCGGAACCAGCCGTGGTCGGTGAAGTAGTTGCGCATCAGCAACACGGTGACCAGCAACGACGCGCCGAAGGACGCCCGATGCGCGAGCAGCGCGACGAAACCCGCGGTGACGCTCGGCGCGCGCCAAGCGTGACGTGCTCCGTCGGCCAGCCCGCGCGCAACGGCGACGGCGACGTTCGTGGGCTCGTCGACCACGGACGGCCCGAGCAACCCGCGCGCGAATCGCCGTGCGAGGAACGCCGACAGCAGCGTCCCGAGCACGGCGAACGAAGTCGTGTACGCCGATCCGACGTCCCCGGCGCCGAAGATGGCCCGAAGCCCGAACGCGCAGCCGCCCCCGATCACGGCGATGAAGGACCCGATCGTGGTGGCGAAGGCGTTCGCCACCACGACGCTCTCTTCGGCGACGACGTGCGGCAGAGACGCGGAGAGTCCGGAGCCGATGAACCGTGAGATGCCTTCGGCGGCGAGCGCGAGCGAGAACAGTCCGATTCCTTCGGCGCCGAAGCCGACGCCGGCGGCCGCGGCGAGCACGGCGAGGCCGCGCAGAAGGTTGGCGAAGATCAAGACCTTGCGGCGGTCCCAGCGGTCCAGCAGCGCGCCCGCGAAGGGGCCGACGATCGAGTACGGCAGCAGCAGCGCGGCGAAGCCACCGGCGATGGCCAGTGGGTTTGCCCCGCGTTCCGGGTTGAAGAGGACGGCTCCGGCGAGGCCGGCGCGGAAGACGCCGTCGCCCCACTGCGCGGCGAAACGGGTGAACAGCAGGCGCCGGAACTCGGGGTCCTTCAGCAGCTCCCGAGGCCCTTGTCTCACCGTCGCCGTCTCGGCGCTGATCGTCACGACCTAAGCCTAGAGGGCCTGGATAGGGGTGCTGTCAGGAAATGTCCCGGAGCGGGGAGTTGGACGGCCGGCGCACAGAGGTCGCCTCTCGGCGGCTATGCGCAGTGTGGCTCCAGCCGAACTGGTATTCCACAAGGGCTGTTCTTCAGTGAGCCCGGGGGACACGGTGTGCGCCGACCACTGTTTCAAACGAGACACCTGTGGCGATTGTTCCCGTACCGAAGTAGTTGGTCTCGTCGGAAGTGGGATCATGGCACGCGTGCCAGCGGACGCCGAGGTTGAACCGGGAACGCTCCTGGTCGCCGCCCCCACGATGGTCGACCCCAACTTCCGCCGGACGGTGGTGTTCGTGATCGATCATCGCGACGAGGGCACGCTCGGGGTCGTCCTGAACCGGCCGAGCGACGTCGCCGTGAACGACGTCCTGCCGAACTGGGGCGGGCACGTCGCCGAGCCGCAGTCGGTGTTCGTCGGCGGGCCGGTGGAGAAGAAGACCGCGCTGTGCCTGGCCGCGCTGCGCACCGGCGAGACGGCGGCGAGCGTGCCGGGGGTGATCGCGGTCCGCGGGCCGGTCGCGCTGGTCGATCTGGACACCGACCCGGAGGTGCTGGTGCCGCGGGTCCGCGGCGTGCGCGTCTTCGCGGGGTACGCGGGCTGGGACGGCGGTCAGCTGGCCGGCGAGATCGAGCGGGACGACTGGGTCATCGTGCCCGCCCTCCCGAGCGACATCCTCGCCTCACCGAACGGCGACCTGTGGAGCCAGGTGCTGCGCCGCCAGGGCATCCCGCTGGCCCTGCTGGCCACTCACCCGGGTGACCTCCAGCGGAACTAGCTCTCGTCCTTCTTGAACACGCCGCAGCCACCGGCGCCGCACGCGCAGCCGCTGCACCCGGCGGGCGCCGCCGGAGCGGGCGCGGGGACGGTCAGCGCGGCCCGGTTGCCCAGCACCGCACCCCCGACGACCAGCGCGAACATGGCCAGCAACCCGACGAACGCGGCCGCGACGAGCCCCGCCGTCGTCGGCATCGCGAGCGCGCCGAGCCCGGCCAGCACGCCGATGGCGCCACCGGCCGCGGTGGGCATCCCGGCGACGCGGTTGGCCAGCTTGAACGCTTCCTCGCTGCGCAGCGCGGCCTGCGTACGCACGCCCGTGCCGCCTTCGCGGCTCAGTCGTTCGCGGACGCCGAGGAAGCCACCCCAGCCGACGAGGACACCGAGCACGATGGGGACCAGTCCGATAGCGAACACGCACTCAGGATAAGCGTGATGTCGTGGCAACCTGCCGGATACCCTCGTCGACTGTGCTACAGGCCATGTCACCCCGCGTACTGCCCACAGTGTTGACCGCTGCTCTGATCGGTGTCCTCGCCGCCGCTCCGGCCGCGAGCGCGACCGGGAGTCACCAGCGGCCGGTCCGGTTCCTCGGCGAACAGATCGTCCCCAACGCCCTGCAGTTCCAGGGCACCACGGTCGGTGGCTTGTCCAGCATCGACTACGACGCCCGCACCGGCGAATACGTCCTGATCTGCGACGACCGGTCCGCCATCAACCCGGCCCGCTTCTACACCGCGAAATTCCCGGTGTCCCGCTCCGGCACCGGCCCGGTCACCCTGACCGGCACAAAGCCGTTCCTCCGCCCCGACGGCACGACGTATCCACCACTGGCGAAGAACGACCCGGCGCTGCCGCAGAACGAGCAGACGATCGACCCGGAGGAAATGCGCGTCGACCCGTGGACCGGGAGCTACTACTGGTCCCAGGAGGGCGAGCGCACCGCCACGACGTTGATCGATCCATCGATCCGCGAGGCCCGCCGCGACGGCGAATACGTCCGCGACCTGCCGATCCCCGCCAACGAAAAGATGACGCCGACCGCCGGTCCGCGCCAGAACCTGGTCCTCGAGGGGCTCACCTTCGCCGGGTTCGGCTCCCTGGTCGCCAGCGAGGTCGAGGGCCCGCTGCTGCAGGACGGCCCGGTGCCGACCACGACCCAGGGCGCGCTTTCGCGCATCACGCTGCAGTCGCGCTTCGGCCCGATCCTGGCGCAGTACGCGTACCCGCAGGACCCGATCTTCGCGACGCCGACGCCGTCGGACGGCTTCTCGACCACCGGCGTCTCCTCGATGCTGGCCGTCGACCAGGCCGACCCGACCAAGTACCTGATGATGGAGCGCGCGTTCGTCACCGGCGTGGGCAACAAGATCCGGGTCTACGAGATCGACACCTCCGGCGCCTCGAACGTGCTGAACGTGCCTTCGCTGGCTGACGCCCATGTCAAGCCGGTGCGTAAGCGCCTGCTCTTCGACGCCGCCGACTTCCCGCTGTCCACTGTGGACAACATCGAGGGGATGACCTGGGGTCCGAAGCTGCCCAACGGCGAGCGCAGCCTGGTGCTGGTCAGCGACAACAACTTCGCCGCGACGCAGGTCACCCAGTTCGTCGCACTGGCGGTCCCCGCGGAACGGCTTTGACCAGCAAGTTACGATAGGCAGGTGAACACGGCTCGGCTGCTCCTTAGCCTGCCGCGCTGACCGGGCCCGGCCCGGCCCGCGCGGCGACCCCTCATGCCCTGGTGGCTGGGGGGTCGAGTTGTTTCTGGGAGTAGCTCGACAGCAGAGGAAGACGGCGATGACTGAGGCGACAGGGGCGGACGTCCCGGCGCACCGCTACACGGCCGGCCTGGCCGGTCAGATCGAGCGGCGCTGGCAGGACCATTGGGCGGACCAGGGCACGTTCCACGCGCCCAACCCGGTCGGCCCGCTCGCGGTCGAGGGCCAGCCGGTCCCCAGTGACAAGCTGTTCGTCCAGGACATGTTCCCGTACCCGTCGGGCTCCGGCCTGCACGTCGGGCACCCGCTGGGCTTCATCAGCACCGACGTCTTCGCGCGGTACCACCGGATGATCGGGCGCAACGTCCTGCACACGATGGGCTTCGACGCCTTCGGCCTGCCCGCCGAGCAGTACGCGGTGCAGACCGGGCAGCACCCGCGCAAGACCACCGAGGAGAACATCCAGACCTACCTGCGCCAGATCCGGCGCCTGGGCCTGGGCCACGACGAGCGTCGCCGCATTTCGACGATCGACCCGGACTACTACCGCTGGACCCAGTGGATCTTCCTGCGGATCTTCAACTCCTGGTACGACGAGAAGGCGGGCAAGGCGCGCCCGATCGTCGAGCTGGAGACCGAGTACGCGCAGGACAAGCGGCGCACACCGGACGGCCGCAACTGGTGCGAGCTGACCCGCGCCGAGCAGCTGAAGATCATCGACGAGCACCGCCTGGTCTACCTGTCCGAGGCACCGGTCAACTGGTGCCCCGGCCTGGGCACGGTGCTGTCGAACGAGGAGGTCACCTCCGAGGGCCGCAGCGAGCGCGGCAACTTCCCGGTGTTCCGCCGCAACCTGCGCCAGTGGATGATGCGGATCACCGCCTACGCCGACCGCCTGGTCGACGACCTGGACCTGCTGGACTGGCCGGAGAAGGTCAAGGCCATCCAGCGCAACTGGATCGGCCGCTCGCACGGCGCCCGGGTCAAGTTCGCCGCGGGCGAGGACGTGATCGAGGTCTTCACGACCCGGCCGGACACGCTGTTCGGCGCGACCTACATGGTGCTGGCGCCGGAACACCCGCTGGTCGACAAGCTGACGGCCACGGCGTGGCCCTCCGATGTCGATCAGCGCTGGACCGGTGGCGCGGCGACGCCCGCCGAGGCCATCGCGGAATACCGCGTCGCGGCCTCGCGCAAGTCCGAGCTGGACCGCCAGGAGAACAAGGAGAAGACCGGCGTCTTCACCGGCGCGTACGCGACGAACCCGGTCAACGACAAGCAGATCCCGGTGTTCGTCGCGGACTACGTGCTGATGGGCTACGGCACCGGCGCGATCATGGCGGTGCCCGGCCAGGACACGCGTGACTGGGAGTTCGCGGAGAAGTTCGGCCTGGACATCATCCGGACCGTGCAGCCGACCGAAGGCTTCGAGGGCAAGGCGTTCACCGGCGACGGCCCGGCGATCAACTCCGGCTTCCTGGACGGCATGGACGTCACCGAGGCCAAGAAGACGATCATCGAGAAGCTGACCGAGCAGGGCACCGGCGTCGGCACCGTGCAGTTCAAGCTGCGCGACTGGCTGTTCTCGCGTCAGCGCTACTGGGGCGAGCCGTTCCCGGTCGTGTACGACGAGGACGGCCAGGTCCACGACGTACCCGAGTCGATGCTGCCGATCGAGCTGCCCGAGGTGGCCGACTACTCGCCGGTGACGTTCGACCCGGAGGACCGCGACTCGATGCCGTCGTCGCCGCTGGCGCGCGCGACCGACTGGGTCGAGGTCGAGCTGGACCTGGGCGACGGGCCCAAGACGTACCGCCGCGACATCAACACGATGCCGAACTGGGCGGGTTCGTGCTGGTACCAGCTGCGCTACGTGGACCCGACGAACGCGGAAACCTTGTGCGCGCCCGAGAACGAGCAGTACTGGATGGGCCCGCGCACCGCCGAGCACGGCGCGGACGACACCGGCGGCGTCGACCTGTACATCGGCGGTGTCGAGCACGCGGTGCTGCACCTGCTGTACTCGCGGTTCTGGCACAAGGTGCTGTTCGACCTGGGCCACGTGACGTCCAAGGAGCCGTACCGGAAGCTGTACAACCAGGGCTACATCGAGGCGTTCGCGTACACCGACTCGCGCGGTGTCTACGTTCCGGCCGAGAAGGTCGAGGAGCGCGACGGCAAGTACTTCTTCGAGGACGAAGAAGTCAGCCAGGAGTACGGCAAGATGGGCAAGAGCCTGAAGAACGTCGTCACGCCGGACGAGATGGCCGAGAACTACGGTGCCGACACGTTCCGGTTCTACGAGATGGCGATGGGGCCGCTGGCGATGTCGCGTCCGTGGGCGACCAAGGATGTCGTGGGCGCGCAGCGGTTCCTGCAGCGGCTGTGGCGCCTGGTCGTGGACGAGGAGTCCGGCGAGCTGCGAGTGTCCACAGAGGACGCCACCGAAGAGGACCGCAAGGTGCTGAACCGCACCATCGCGGGTGTCCGCGAGGACTACTCGGAAATGCGGTTCAACACGGCCGGCGCGAAGCTGATCGAGCTGAACAACCACGTGACGAAGGCGTACGGCTCGGCCGCGGCGACGCCGCGCGAGCTGGCGGAGCCGCTGGTACTGATGCTGTCGCCGCTGGCCCCGCACATGGCCGAGGAGCTGTGGAACCGGATGGGCCACGCGGACTCGCTGGTGCACGGCCCGTTCCCGGTGGTGGACGAGAAGTACCTGGTGGAGGAGTCGGTCGAGTACCCGATCCAGGTCAACGGCAAGGTCCGCTCCCGCGTCACGGTCCCCGCGGACGCGTCCTCGGAAGCGGTTCAGGCCGCAGCCCTGGCGGACGAAAAGGTGGCAGCCCTGGTGGGCGACGGCACGCCCCGCAAGGTGATCGTGGTCCCGGGCCGTCTGATCAACATCGTGCTGTAGCTGTCAGCGCGACGGCGGAAAGGCGCCAGCGGCGGGTGTTCGTTCGCGATTCGATTGAGCGGTAAGGGAAACGCTCGATCGAAGGAGAATCGCGAATGACTCTCGACGGCAAGGTGGCGCTGGTGACGGGCGGCAGCCGGGGCATCGGCGCGGCCACCGCGCTGCGGCTCGCCGAGGACGGCGCCGACATCGCGTTCACCTACCGGCACAACGCCGAGCTCGCGGCCGCGGTGGTCGAGAAGATCAAGGCACTCGGCCGCCGTGCGCTCGCGATCCAGGCCGACAGCGCCGACGCTGCGGAAGTCTCGAACGCCGTCGAGACGACCGTCACGGAGTTCGGCAAGCTCGACATCCTGGTGAACAATGCCGGCGTCGGCTTCGTCGGCCCACTGGACCAGACCGCGATCGAGGACGTCGACCACGTGCTGGCGGTGAACGTGCGCGGCGTGTTCGCCGCGACCAAGGCGGCCGCCGCGCACCTCGGCGACGGCGGGCGCGTGATCACCATCGGCAGCTGCGTCACCGACCGCGTGCCAGGCCCAGGCATGGCGTTGTACGCGACGAGCAAGGCCGCGATGGTCGGCCTGACCAAGGCTTTGGCGCGTGAACTGGGGCCGCGGGGCATCACGGTCAACCTCGTGCACCCCGGCCCGACCGACACCGACATGAACCCGGCCGACGGCCCGTACTCCGCCGACCAGCGCGCCCTCACCGTGTTCGACCGCTACGGCCAGGCCGCGGAGGTCGCGGACACGGTGTCCTACCTGGCCGGTCCCGGCAGCGCGTACGTCACCGCGGCGACCCTCTCGGTCGACGGCGGCCACGCGGCTTAGCCGGTGTACAGCCCGATTTCCCTGGCCAGGTCGATGAGCATGGCCTCGAACAGGACGTCCGGTTTGGACACCGGGATCGGGTAGTTGCCGAACACCTCGAGCGTGACGTGCCCGTAGAGCCGGGCCCAGAACTGGATCATCAGGTACGTCACGCCGAGGTCGAGCTTCTCCGCCGGAAACTTCAGCCCCTGCTCGGACAGCACGGCGAGCAACTCGGCCTGGAACACGGCGAGGTCGTCCCGCAGCTCGATCGGCACGACGTCGTTCGACGGCGTGACCAGCTCCTGCATGGCCAGCACCTGCCCGGCCGCGGCCAGGAAGATCCGCCCGAACGGCTCATCGACCCTGCTCAGCGCACTGCCCGCGGCCGACCCCACCCCGCCGGTCGGCGAGGCGAAGACCAGCGTGAACTCCTTGGTGTGCGTCAGCGCCCAGCGCCGGAAGCCCTTGCAGATGGCGAACAACTGGTGCACCCCGTCGTCGGGCAGATCCACGATGTCCTCGGCGAGCTCGGCGGCCAGATCCGCGCACACGTCCAGCCGCAACGTCTCGACCAGCTCGTCCCGTGAGCCGTAGTACCGGTAGAGCGCGGGCGCGGTGATCCCCAGCTCACGGGCGATGGCGCGCAGCGTGACGGCCTCCGGACCCTGCTCGACCAGCAGTTTCCGGGCCGTCCGGCGGATGTCCTGCTCGGTAGCCGCTCGCGCGCGACCCCTTCGCGTGGGGTGGCTCATCCGAACAGTCTAAGTGCCCGCTACGACAGATCACGCAGCAACGCGGTCAAGCCGAGGTCCGAAAGGCGCAGCTCAGGCCCGCTGTTTGAGGTGGTCATCACCGCATCCGCGATATCCCGCCCAACCAGTGGGCGAGAATGATCGAGAACACGGAGAAGGGCGCCGCCGACGCCGATCACTCGGGGGGCTACGTGATCGACGCCGGCGACCCGATGCCCTGCCCGGCAAGCGCCGGTTGGGGCAACGTCACCGCGTGAGCGCGGCAACGCACCAGGAGAGCGGGGCCGATCTTCGAAGTGACGTCCGGGGGAAGGATATCCCCCGATCGAGTGACGGCCATCCGCTGCTCGCCTAATTGTCGCATTGCCAGCCGGATTAGTTACAAAACCCTTCACTTTCCGCCCCGCGGCCGTGACGACCTGCCCGGACGCGCTTCGTGGCACAGTGAGGCATGAACTCTGACGTGCTGGTGGTGGGATCCGCGAACGCCGACCTGGTGGTGGCGGTGGATCGCCGGCCCGGCGGTGGCGAGACGGTCCTGGGTGGCGACACCGTGCTTTCCCCTGGCGGCAAAGGAGCCAACACCGCGGTCGCCGCGGGGCGCCTCGGCGCGGACGTGGCGCTGCTCGGCGCCGTGGGCGACGATCCGTACGGGCGGCTGCTGCTCGATTCGCTGCGGGCGGCCGGGGTCGACACCGGCTTGGTCCGCACCAGTGAGCGGCCGACCGGAATCGCCTACATCACCGTGACGCCCGATGGCGAAAACGCGATTCTCGTTTCACCGGGCGCCAATTCGAGTCTGGTGCCTGCGGACGTCGAGGCCGTGTTCGACGGGGTCAAGGTCATGGTCGTGTCGCTCGAAGTGCCGCTGCCGACCGTCGAACACGCGGTGGCGCGTGCTGCCGAGCGAGGCGTACGCGTGCTGCTCAACCTTTCACCAGCCGCGAAACTTTCACCCGCGACACTCGGCGCGCTCGATGTATTGCTGGTCAACGAACACGAAGCCGCGTGGCTCACCGAAGCCGGAGCCGACCCCCGGCGGCTGCTGGAACTCGGCCCGCGCGCGGCCGTCGTCACGCTGGGCGCGGCCGGTGCGGTCGTGGTCGAGCGGGACGCGGTCACCGAAGTCGCCTCACCGAAGGTCGAAGCCGTCGACACGACCGGAGCCGGGGACGCGTTCGCCGGCGCACTCGCGGCTTCTCTCGCTGACGACGCCGATTTGGTCGCCGCGGCGCGCTATGCGGCGCGGGTCGCCGCGATCAGCGTGACCCGGCACGGCGCCCAGCCCTCGTATCCCACTGCTGCCGAACTCTCGGAATGACCGTTCGCGCCGCCGTGTTGTCCATCACATGGGTGATTCGTTCGATTCGGCCTGGTGGCGGGGGTACGCCGCCCAGCTGAAGGCGGTTGCCGAGGCGCGGCGCCCGGACCGGCTGGCACTGATGCCGCTCGAAGACACGCTCGCCGCGCTCGGGCGGCAGGGCGAAGTCGACGAAGGAATCCGGGACGTCCCGCTCGACGGCGTCGTCGGATCGGTGGCGAGAGCAGGGGATTTCGACCGGGAGTTCCGGCCGCGCAAGCGGGCGCTGCGCGGAAGGTGGGACGCGCTGGTCAGGACGTCGGCCGAACTGCCGCCGGTGCGGCTGGTCCGGCTGGGTGAGATGTACTTCGTCGAAGACGGCCACCACCGCGTCGCCATCGCGCGGGCACGCGGTGCCGTCACCGTCCCGGCCCAGGTGCGCTGGATCAGCACGGTTGCCTGCGGAAAGCGGTGTCTGACCTTGGCCGACCTGCCGTCGAAGACGGCTGAACGGATGTTTCTCGAGCGGGTGCCGCTGCCCGACGATGTCCGGCTCGGGCTGTGGCTCGACGACCCGGCCGACTGGTTCCGGCTCGCCGACGCCGCCGAGGCCTGGGGTTTCCGTCGTATCCTGTCCGGACGGCCGGTGCGGAGCCGGGACGAGCTGGCCGGTGCCTGGTGGCACGAGGAGGTCCGTCCGGTGCTCGACCGGGTACGGCTGCGAGGTCTGTGCCCGCCACCACGCGATATCGAAACCTATCTGAGCTATGGTCTAGACCATGCCGTCTGAGTCTTTGACCGGGGTCGCCGTCAGCCCCGGCCGCGCGAGTGGTCCCGTCGTCCGCGTCGCGGAGGCACTGGGCGAACCCGCCGCCACGCCCGCCCCGGCCGACCCCGCCGCCGAGGCGGCCAGGATCACGCCCGCCGCCGAAGCCGTGTCCGCCCGGCTGGAGAAGCAGGCCGAAACCGCGACCGGTGAGGCCGCGACGATCCTCATCACCACGGCGGCGATGGCCGCGGACCCGGCACTGGCCTCGCAGGCCGAGCAGCTGGTCAAGACGCAGGGGCTGCCCGCGGCGCGGGCGGTCTACCAGGCCGCCGAAGGCTTCGCCGAGGCGTTGGCCGCGGCCGGCGGCTACATGGCCGAGCGCGTCCAGGACGTCCGTGACGTGCGGGACCGGCTGATCGCCGAGCTTCTCGGCATCGCGCCGCCGGGCGTGCCCGAGCTTGCTTCGCCGAGCGTGCTGGTGGCGCGCGACCTCGCGCCCGCCGACACCGCCGGGCTGAACCCGGAGAAGGTGCTCGCCCTCGTCACCGAGGAAGGCGGCCCGACCAGCCACACCGCGATCCTCGCCCGCGCGCTGGGCATCCCGGCCGTCGTCGCGGTGCGAGGACTGCTCGAGCTGGACGCCCAGGCGCTCGCCGTCGACGGCGACGCGGGCACGGTCATGGTCGCCGATCCGACGGCGCCGGTCGTCGCGGCCGCGCGCGCCGCGGCCATCGAATGGGACGGCACCGGCGCGACCGCCGACGGCCACCGCGTGAAGGTGTACGGAAACGTCGGCTCCCCGGCGGACGCGCAGGCCGCGGCCGACGCGGGTGCCGAAGGTGTCGGCCTGTTCCGGACCGAGTTCTGCTACCTGGACGCGTCGGCCGAGCCGACCGTGGCCGAGCAGCGCGCTGCCTACACGGCGGTGCTTTCGCCGTTCCGCGGCAAGCCGGTGATCGTGCGGACGCTCGACGCCGGCGCCGACAAGCCGCTGGCCTTCCTCTCGCCCGAGGCCGAGCCGAACCCGGCGCTGGGGGTGCGTGGCCTGCGGGTCGCGTTCGACCGGCCGGAGGTGCTGGACCGGCAGCTGGAGGCCATCGCCGGTGCGGCGGCGGACTCGGGCGCCGAAGTTTCGGTGATGGCCCCGATGGTCGCGACCGTCGAAGAGGCCGCCTGGTTCGCGGGCCGCGCGCGGGTGGCCGGGATCGAGCGGGCCGGCGTGATGATCGAGATCCCGGCGGCGGCGCTGAGCGCCGGCGAGATCCTCGGCGTCGTCGACTTCGTCTCGGTCGGCACCAACGACCTCGCGCAGTACACGTTCGCGGCGGACCGTCAGCTCGGCGCCGTGGCGAAGCTCAACGATCCCTGGCAGCCGGGCTTGCTTCGCCTGCTCAAGCTGATCGGCGACGCGGCCAAGGCGACCGGCAAGCCCGCCGGCGTCTGCGGCGAAGCGGCGGCCGACCCGCGGCTGGCGCTGGTCCTGGCGGGCCTCGGCCTGACGAGCCTGTCGATGAACGCCCCGGCGATCCGAGCGGTGGGCGCGAGCCTGGCCTCGGCCACCCTCGCCCAGTGCGAAGCCCTGGCGCAAGCAGCCCTGGCAACGTCAGACCCAGCCGCAGCCCGAGTAGCCGCAACGCGCTGACCAGCGCTTTCATCCCACTTCAGCCTCAAGACCCACCCCCGCCCTTCCCGGGGGGCCGCCCCAGCGCCAGCGTATCGGGGGTGGGTCGCCCGAAGGGGTGACGGCGGGAATCTGTGGATAACCCGCTGGCTGTGGATGGTGGATTTGACAGCGGAGTCGAAGTCGTGAAGGCCACCTTGAGGGAACAGAAGTCCCTCAAGGTGGCCTTCACGGACAAACGCGGAAAAAGATCCGGGCCGGATGTCGATTCCGGGCAGGCCCGCTCGACGGAGAGGTGAAAGCCCCCGACGAGAGGATCAGCCATGACCGCCACCATCGAGGCGCCCGCGGCGCAGGGCACGCGGGCCGGCCGCCGCGAGTGGATCGGGCTGGCCGTGCTCGCGCTGCCCACCCTGCTCGTCTCGCTCGACGTCTTCGTGCTCATCCTCGCGCTGCCGAAACTCGCCACCGACCTGCACGCCGACAGCACCCAGCAGCTCTGGATCATGGACGTCTACGGCTTCATGGTCGCCGGCTTCATGGTCACCATGGGCACCCTCGGCGACCGGATCGGCCGCCGCAAGCTCCTGCTGGTCGGCGCTACCGCCTTCGGCGTCGCCTCGGTCGTGGCCGCCTTCTCCACCAGCGCCCTCATGCTCATCGTGGCCCGCGCCGCGCTCGGCATCGCCGGCGCGACACTCGCGCCGTCCACCCTTTCGCTGATCGGCACCCTGTTCACCGACGCCCGCCAGCGCGCCGCCGCGATCGGGATCTGGGCGGGCTGCTTCACCGTCGGCGCCATCGTCGGCCCGATGGTCGGCGGGTTCATGCTCGAGCACTTCTGGTGGGGCTCGGTGTTCCTGCTCGGCGTCCCGGCCATGGTGCTGCTGCTCGTCATCGGCCCGAAGCTGCTGCCGGAATTCCGCGACACCACCGCCGGCCGCCTCGACCTGCCCAGCGTCGCGCTCTCACTGGTGACCATCCTGCCCGCGGTCTACGGCATCAAGGAACTCGCTCGCCAGGGCCTGCACGTCGTGCCCGTCGCCGCGCTCGCCCTCGGGATCGCGTTCGGGACGGTCTTCGTCCGGCGTCAGCGCGTGCTCCAGGATCCGCTGCTCGACCTGCGCCTGTTCGCCGACAAGGCGTTCAGCACCGCGCTCGGCGGCATCTTCGTGTTCAGCATGCTCGGCGGCACCACGATGCTGTTCGTCGCGCAGTTCTTCCAGCTCGTGCAGCACCTCTCGCCGGTCGGCGCCGCGCTCGGCCTGCTGCCGGGGATGGCCGCCTCGACGGTCAGCGTCCTCGCCGCGCCGATCCTCGCCCGCCGCTTCCGCCCCGGCGTCCTGATCGCGCTCGGCCTGGTCGGTTCGGTCGCCGGGATGGTGTTGGTGACCCAGATCGACGCCGGGACCAGCCCGCTCGTGCTCGGCATCGGCTTCGCCGTGACGTCGCTGTGCGGTGGTCCGCTGATCGCGCTCGGCACCGACTTGGTCGTCGGATCGGTACCGCAGCGCAAGGCCGGCGCCGCGGCGTCGCTGTCCCAGGTCGCGGGCGAATTCGGCTACGCGCTGGGCATCGCCACGATCGGCACCCTGGGCAACACGGTCGCCCGCAGTGCCGGTTTCACGACCGGCCTGCACGCAGTGGCCTGGTTGAGCGCGCTTGCGCTGGCCGTGCTGACCGTCTTCGTGGTCCGGCACCTGCGCCATGTGCGCCCGCTCGCCGCCTAAGTGGTCACCATCGGAAGTTCTCCGGGGGTCTCGACGGCCCAGCAGAAACCCGGATCCGCCGAATACCCCCGAAGGACTTCCGATGGCAACCACTAAGGCCTGCGCGCCACCACGAACAGCGCCTGTTCCGGGGTCGCGGTCGGGTGGTCGGGCAGGAAATCGGAGACGCGCTCGCGCACGATCTCCAGCCCGGCCGCCCGCACCCGGTCCCGGAACATCTCCGCGGAGTAGCTGCTCACCGTGATCGGGTGGCCCATGAACTCGAAGTCCAGGTTCTCGATGTCCCCGGCCACGGTCCCCAGCAGCACGAGCCCGCCAGGCGACAGCCAGCCGGTGATTTTCGCCAGAACCGCCTCGACCTCGGCACGGGTCAGCTGCAGCAGCGAGAACATCGCGACCACCGCCGGCCAGCTCCCCGCCGGATACGTCACGGACCGCACGTCGCCGACCTCGAAGTGCCCCTCGGGAACCTGCTCCGAAGCGATCCCGACCATGCCGGGCGAGACGTCGAAGCCGGTCACGTCGTGGCCCGCGGCGACCAGCAGCTCCGCGGTCGGACGGCCGGTGCCGCAGCCGACGTCGAGCACTCGCGAGCCGGCGGGCAATCGCCCGGCCAACCAGGAGACTTCTTCACGCCGGGCGGTCAGCCCGGCGAAGGCCTTCTCGTAGTCCTTGCCCAGTGCGTCGAAAACCTGCGCCGCGGGAAGCCCCATACGCCCAAGCTAGCCGAACAGGCCTCGCCGCGGATGCCGGATCACCAGCGAGCCGCCGTGCACGCGACCGGTCAGCACGAAGCGCGGGTTGCCCATCCGCCCGTTGCTGTGCGTCTTGTCCTCCAGCGAACCGAACTTGATCTCGGTGATCGAGTTGGTGTCGATGGCGGCCTGCTCCGGGATGATGATCTCGACCGAGCCCCACTTGGCGTCCAGCTCGATGTGCACCACCGGCGAAGTCACCTGGGCCTCGGTGAAGTCCAGCTTGGTCGAGCCGTACTTGTTGCGCACGACCATCTCCGCCGGCACCAGCCACGGCCCGCCGCGGTGCAGCGAGGAGTACTTGGCGTTGAGCTCGAAGCGCTGGCCGGTGAACCCCACCGGCGGCGCGTACCCGGCGTACGCGGGAGCGGCCGTCCGCGCCGCCGCCGGGTGGTAGAGCCCGGCCAGGTCGGCGAGGACGGTGTTCAGCTCGCCGCGGGTCCGCGCGGCCAGCGCCCGGTCCGTGCGCTCGGTGAACTCGTCGAGGTCGAGCATGCCGCGCCCGATAGCCTTCTGCAGGACGCCGACGACGTGTTCGCGTTCGTCGTCGGAGACCCGGAGATCGCGCTCGCTCAACGGCTTGGTCTCGGTCACCGGCTGCGTCGCGGCAGTGTCTTCCTCACCCATGGTCGCAATGGTAGAACCGTCTTTCACCAGGGAGATCGGGGGAAAACCCTGAACGGACCCGGATACCGGCACGCCGTGACGGTCCTCGCGGCGCTCGTTCTGCTGGCCGCGTGCACGACCGACGAGCCGCCACCGGTCAGTGTCACCCCGTCGCCGCCTCCGCCGACCACGGTCCTGCCGCCGCCGTCCGGCCTCACCGGCGTCCACGTCACCGGGGGGATCGGGGTCGAGGCGCTGCTCGGCACCAGCCCGCCGACGTTGTTCGACGCCGACCACGGCCCGGTGGGCAGTCCGCCCGGCTATCCCGCCGGCGAGCGCGTGAACAGGGTCGAGCGCGTCGGCCGGAATCTCGTGATCAGCTCGTTCCCGTTCTGCCAGGCCGAGAACTGCGAGCCATCGGACATCCTCGTCTACACCGGTCCCACGACCGCGCCGCGCTCGCTCGGCAAAGCGATCAGCATGGCGCCGGGCGCCGACGGCGAAAGCGTCTGGCTGATCCGGCAGAACCAGCCGGACGACTGCCGCCTGCAGCACGTGAAGCTGACCGGCGCCGAGATCGGGCAGAGCCAGCCCGCGGCCTGCACCACCGGCGTGCGCGAGGAGACCAAGCACGGCCTGCTGATCACCATCAACTCCGGCGCGGCCGAGCACACCGACGTGCTGATCGAGCCCGAAACCGGCCGGACGATCCAGCAGGCGCCGGAGATCCTGGCCGTCGTCGGCGACTTCATGCTGCTCAACGGCCTGGCCGAGTTCACCCTCGTCGACCTGCGCGACGGCAGCCGCAAGCAGCTGCGCGGCGCGTCGACCGGGCACTACCCGGCGATGGTGCCCTCCCGGGACGGCATGCTGCTCGCGGTCGACTTCGCCGATCCGGCCTGGCATTCGACCAGCGTCCAGGTCCGCGACGTCTGGGTGCTGAACCTGGCGACACTGCAATGGCAGCACGCGCCGGGGATGCCCTACACGACGGAGAACCTCAAGAACGGCGGGCTCAGCTGGAACGAGGTCGGCGACCTCGTCCTGCTGGACGACGTCTTCGCCGCCTGGCACCCGGGCGAACCGACCTGGCGGCTCAGCTCGGCGAAGGTGGGTCAGCGGGACGGATCCGGCTACGCGCTCGTCGACTAGTCCTCGTCGAGCCCGTGCTCGATCGCGTACCGGGCCAGTTCGACGCGGTTGTGCAGCTGGAGCTTGCGCAACGTCGACTGCACGTGGTTCTCCACCGTCCGGTGCGAGAGCACCAGCCGCTCCGCGATCTGGCGTGCGGTGAGCCCCTTCGCGACCAGCCGCAGCACGTCGGTTTCGCGCTCGGTCAGCCGCGGCGGCTCCGGGCCTTCGGCCGGGGCGTCGGCCATCCGCCGGTACTCGCCCAGCACCAGCCCGGCCAGCCCGGCGGTGAACACCGGGTCGCCCGCCGCGGTCCGGTGGACCGCGTCCACCAGCTCCGCCGCCGACGCCGACTTGACCAGATAGCCGGAAGCGCCGGCCTTCACCGCCTCCAGGACGTCGTTGTGCTCACCGCTCGCGGACAGCACGAGAACCTTCGTTTCGGGCAGCGCGGCGGTGATCTCCCTGGTCGCGTCCACCCCCGACGACGTGCCCAGGTTGAGGTCCATCAGCACGACGTCCGGGCGCACCGTCCGCGCGATCCGCAGCGCCGCGTCCGCGTCCGCCGCGGTGGCCCGCACGTCGAAGCCGTGCTCGGTCAGATCCCGGGCGACCCCGTCCCGCCAGATCGGATGGTCGTCGACCACCATCACCGACACCTGCGGCTGGTTCATCGGACTCCCCTCGTGCTCGGCACCCGTACTTCCCACTCCGTCCCCTGCCCGGGAGCGGTGTCGAGGGCCGCGCTTCCGCCGAGGTCGCGCACCCTCCCCCGGATGGATTCCACCACGCCGAGCCGTCCGCGTTCCGCCGCCTTCTCGAGCACGCCCTCGGGAATGCCCGGCCCGTCGTCCCGGATGCTCACCACGACTTCGCCGCCGAGGTCCTCCAGCAACACCCACGCGTGCGCGTCCGGCCCCGCGTGCTTCTCGACGTTCGACAGTGCTTCGCGGGTTACGGCGACGAGCTCGGCCGTCACGTGCGCGGGCAGCTCGACCTCGCCCGCCGGCGCCGAGACCTGCACCGACGAGGTGGCCAGGAGCTGCAGCGCGGCCCGCAGATCGGTGGTGCCGCTCGCGCTCCGCCGGACCGGCTCGGTGGTCACCAGTGCCCGCAGCGCGATCTCCTGCTCCCCGGCCAGCCGGGCGAGCTCCGCCGCTTCGCCGCCCACTTCGTTGCCGCGCTTGCGCACGCGCGCGAGGACCTGCAACACGCTGTCGTGGATGGAACGCGCTAGCCGCTCACGCTCGGCCGTCGCCGCTTCGGTGCGCAACGCCTGCGCGAGGGTCTCCGCTGAGCGCCGTGCCGTCGTCGCGGCCATCCCGATCAGAAGCCCGCTCGCGATCAGCAGCACGCCGTCCCTGGCGACGTCGAGGTCGAAGACCCGGCGCGCGACGCCGGTCCCGACCGCCACGAACAGCCCGGCCGCGATCCCGCCGTCCTTGCCGAACCGCGCGCCCGCGGCCAGCGGGGCGACCGCCGCCCAGACCGTGGTGATCAGCGGTGCCGCCGTCGAGTACTGATAGGCCGAGAGCACCCACAGCGACGTCAGCATCAGTGCCGTCGTGAGCACGACGTCGGCGATCACGACGCCGGGGCCGCGTGTCTCTTCGCGGCGGTAGAGGAAGCTCGTGAGCACGGTCCAAGCGCCCATCAGGCCCAGTACCGTCCACGCGAGCCAGCCGCGCTGGTAGTTGGCGTGGTGGTAGATCACCGCGCCGAGCGCGAACAACCAGGTCAGCGCCCGGAGCATGATGATCCCGCGCCACAGCGGGGCCACCGGGTCGGCGGGCGCCCCGCTCACGGCTGCTTCTCCTCCTCCGAAGGCTCGTCCTCCTCGCGGGTGGCGACCTCGGCCTCGGCCGAACCGGGTTCGGCGTCGTTCGGCTGCGCGGCCTGGTCGCTGAGGACGTCGACCGCCGCCGGATCGGGGTTCGACTCGTGCAGCAGGGACCGGATGCCCGAGTTGAGCACCGCCAGCAGCGGCACGGCCAGCAGCGCGCCGGCGATCCCGCCGACGACCAGGCCGGCGGTGATGGCCAGGACGACCGACAGCGGGTGCAGCTTCACCGCGCGGCCGAGCAGCAGCGGCTGCAGCACGTGGCTTTCCAGCTGCATCACGCCGATGACGATGGCGAGCACGATCACCGCGCCGATGAAGCCGTTGGTCACCAGCGCGACCAGCACCGCGACCCCGCCGGTGATCACCGCGCCGATGATCGGGATGAACGCGCCGAGAAAGACCAGCGTGGACAGCGGGATCACCAGTGGCACGCCCATGATCCACAGCCCGATGCCGATGCCGACCGCGTCCACCACGGCCACCGCCGCCGTCGCGCGGACGTAGCTGACCAGCGAGGCGAACCCGCGGCGCCCGGCGACGTCCACCCGCGTGCGCACGCGGGTGGGCACGGCCCGGACCAGGAACGACCAGATGCCGTCGCCACCACTGAGGAAGAAGATCGTGATGAACAGCGTGAGCAGGAAGCCGGTGACGATCTCGCCGATGGTGCCCGCGGTGGTCAGCGCGGCCGAGGTGATCGAGGACTGGAGGAAGCCGAAGGTCTGGTTGATGAAGTCCTTCAGCTGTTCCAGGCGCAGGTGCGGCGGCCCGTCGATGAGCCAGTTCTGGATCTGCTGAAGACTTTCGGAGAGCTGCTTCTGCAGCTGCGGCATGCTGTCGGAGATCTGTGTGATCACGAAGGTGAGCAGCCCGCCGAGCACCGCCAGCCCGGCGATGAGCACGATCGCGGTCGCCAGCCCGCGCGGGAAGCGCGCCGCGACCAGCTTCGACACCGCGGGCGCGAGCAGCGCCGAAAGCAGCAGCGCGATCGACAGCGGGATGACGACGACCGACAGGTACCCGATCACCCAGACCACGGCGTACAGCGCCGCGACCACCACGATGAACCGCCAGGCGAGAGCCGCGCTGACGCGGAGCCCACGGGGGATGAGGCCGGTGATGTCGTCGGGTGCCGAGGGGAGGAACGGGTCTTCGCGCTTCGCGTGACTCACGGGCAACACCGTATCGGGTGGGCACGACGATTCGGGTTCTTTCCGGCATCCGGGGCGCGGCGGCGGTGCGGTGCACGGGCACCGGGGATGGCCAGCGGTGATCACCTGACGTCAGGGCGGGTTACACGCTGTGTTCTTCACACGATGGGGGCATCAAGGCGCGTCAGGGATGCGCCGGGCCGGTCGGCTTTGGTTAGGTCGCTTCCGCAAGGGCCCGAGTGGTCACGAAGCAAGCACGAACACGGCACGAGGAGACAACGAGTGGCGAACGCGGCGGCGAACGAGGGGCAGGGCGCAGTGCGCGTCGGCCGTCTCGTGACGCGCACGCTGTTCGTGCTCGGGGGCGCGCTGGCCGGCACCGCCGCCGCGTGGTTCATCTCCGACACGGCCGCCTCCGCCGACACGGTCGTCGGCACCTCCTCCGTCACCCCGGTCGCCGACGCGACCGTCGGCGCGCTGGGCGACGCCACCCACGGCGTCTCCGACTTCTCCGGCACTGTCACCGACGTCACCTGCGCGCAGGACGCGACCACCTGGTCCGCCCCGCAGTCGATGGGCGAGCCGCACCCGGTGTGCGCCGCCCTCGCGAGCGGCCAGGTCGGCGGCCCCGCCAAGCAGGTCTCCGGCGCCCGCGTCGAGCACGAGGTCTCGGGCCGCGTCAGCGACTCGGTCTCCGACCTCACCGGCCAGGCCGTGCTGGCCCCGGCGCAGGACGTGCTCGGTGCGTTCGAGCACATCGCCCGCAAGCCGGAGGACACCCGCCAGGTCCTCGACCAGGCGTTCACCCCGGCCCCCGCCCAGGACTTCGGCCGCCAGGTCTGGCAGCTGCTGGACCCGGCGGGCAAGGGCGACCTGGTCCCGCTGCCCCCGCTCCCGGGCCTCGCCCCGGTCGAGCAGGAGCCGGTGACCACCCCCGTCGGCCAGACGACCGAGACGGTCGAAACGGCCACGGTCCAGCTTCCCGCGGCAGTGCGAGCAGCGCTCGCGATGCAGGCAGCCGAGCGGGCAGCACTCGACGCCGAGCACGGCCACGGCCGTGACGGTCGTCGTGACGTGCCGTCCCCGCTCACCCCGGCGCAGCTTCCGGTCGCGCCGTCCATCCCCACGGCTCCGGGTGGCGGCACCGCCCCCGGTGGTCACCTCGACGGCCTGAACTTCGGCGTGCCCTTCTGGGCCGCCGGTGCCGTCGACACCGCCGTCGCGGCTGCCAACCGCGCCGGCCTGCGGTTCACGCCGCCCACCCCGGGCTCTCAGCCCGGCGTCACTCCCGACTGATTCACCTCCCCCGCGGGTAGCCGACGCTCCCGAACCCGTCTTTTCCTGACGGCTTCTGCGTCCGCTCGATAACCCGTGGCACGGCGATGCGCTTTCTGTTGATCAACACAGTTGCGCCCGCGAGAAATCCGTTCCATCCCCCTCTGGTGCGTTTTCGCATCCCCCGCTCTTTCGCGAGCGCACCTCCATGTACCCGCAAGGGAACCCGAAATAAAGGAGAAAAACCCCATGCAGACGTGGGCAAAGCGCGGCCTCCAGACCGCACTTGTCACGGGTGGGTTGCTGATGCTGGGCACCGGCATCGCTTCGGCTGACGAGAACGTCAACCCCGACACCCCTGCCTCCCCCCTCGACGTCAATGTGACCGTTCCGGTCGACGTCGACAACAACGCCATCGGTACGCCGCTCGGCCAGGTTGATGTGCCCGGGTACCAGGGCGAGATCAGCACCAGCCCGGCCACCGGCGCCGTCAACGACGCGGCCGCCACGGCGAAGTCGGCTGCTCCCGCCCTGCCGAAGGCCGACCAGGCCCGGCAGCTCGGCGGCACCAGCGACCTGCTGAAGCACAACAAGGTCTCCGGCGACCTGGTCGTCCCGATCCAGATCGTGGACAACGCGATCGGTGTCATCGGCGACGCGAACATCGCCGGTGGCGACCACAGCCAGACCTGGTCGCACAACCAGGACGTGGCCACCAGCGGCGAAGGCTCCAGCCTCGCGGGCAACGCCGTCGTCCTCGACTGGGCGCTTCCGGTCCAGATCGCCGGCAACGGCGGCGGGCTCGCGGGCGGCACCGGCCGGGTCACCGGCGGTTCGGCCAGCCAGAGCACCACCGAGACCGGCAACGTCGACACCAACGGTGACGGCTCCGCGCTCTCCGGCAACGTCGTCGCCGGCCAGCTCGCCACCCCGGTCCAGGTCACCGGCAACGCCGCCTCCTGGATCCTCGGCAACGGGCAGAGCCACGGCTACACCGCCACCACCGACGCCACCTCCGGCGGCTCGCTGTTCAGCTCCGGCGACGGCAGCTCGGGATCGGGCAACGTGGTCGGCGCGCCGATCGCCCTGCCGGTCAAGTTCAACTGCAACTCGGGTGCGGTGTGGGGCTCGCTGTCCAACTCGGACGGCTGCAACACCAGCGCCGACGCCAAGGCCGGGGACACCCGCAACGGCAGCCTGAACATCCCGACCTACCTCGAGACCAGCGGCGACGACTCGTTCCTGTCGGGCAACGGCGGAGCGGTCTCGCTCTCCCCGATCGCCAACGTCGCGGGTGTCGCGGGCTCGTGGATCGGCAACGCCTCGGCGGGTATCCCCGAAGCCGGCAGCTCCTCCAGCACTGTCGACTCGGGTGGCTTCGTCAAGACCGCCGGTGACAACGCCAGCGGTTCGGGCAACGTGCTCAACCCGTCGGTCGCGCTGCCGGTCGAGGTGTTCGGTGTCGGTGGCACCTACATCGGCCAGGCCAACGCCGCGCACGACAACACGACCGACGCCAACGCGGGCAACGGCTCCTACACCAAGGGCAACGACTCCGTCCTCGGTGGCAACATCGTCAACACCCAGACCGCGGGCGCGCCCGAGGTCTTCGGTATCGGCGGCAGCCACATCGGGAACGCGACCGGTACGGCGACCGAGGACAAGACGGTCACCGCCGGTGCGTACGACGGCACCCAGGGCGCCGACTCCTCGGGCTCGGGCAACGTCGTCCAGGTCCCGGTCGGCCTGCCCGCCGAGGTCTTCGGCGTGGGTGGCTCGTTCATCGGCCAGGGCTCCGGCTCGGCGGTCGAGACCAAGGACGTCCAGGGCGGCGGCGGTGGCAGCACCCACGACGACAACGGCTTCCTGAGCTCCAACCTGGGCACCGTGCCGGCTTCGCTGCCGGTCCAGGTGACCAACATCGGCGGCGCGTTCGTCGGCCAGGGCCACAGCAAGGGCTCCAGCGACACCACGTCCACGGCCGGTGGCGACGTCACCGCCAACGGCCCCAAGGGCGGCGCCGCGGGCAACATCGTCGAGGCCCCGGTCTCGCTGCCGATCCAGGCGGCGGGCGTCGGTGCCGCGCTGGCCGGCATCGGCACCGGTGAGAACGACAACATCACCGACTCGAAGGCGGGCGGCAACGCCCTCACCGACGGTCAGGACGGCGCGATCGCCGGCAACATCGTGAAGGCGCCGATCGCCGGCGCGGGCACGATCTTCGGTGACGGTGTCGCCGCCGGCGCGCTCGGCTTCGGCAAGGGCACCAACGACGTCATGTCGACCGCGGGCGGTGACGCCACGACCAACGGTGACCGTGGCGCGATCGCCGGCGACATCGTGGGCGTCGACCCGCTGCCGATCGTCCAGGTCTTCGGCGACGCGGTGAGCGCGGCCGGTGTGTCCGGTGGCGACGGGGTCAACACCACCTCGGTGACCGACGCGGGCGACGACACCACCTCCGGTGTCGACGGCGCCGTGTCGGGCGACATCCTCGACCTGCCGGTGACCGCGATCGTGCAGCTCTTCGGCGACGCGGTGGCCGCGGGCGGCGTGGCGAACGCTGTCGGCGACAACACCCTCACCACGCAGAACGGCGGCGTTCCGGTCACCGAGGGTGACGGATCGGGCCTGTCGGGGTACAACTTCTACCACGACTTCGTCATCCCGGTGCAGATCTTCGGGGTGCCGCTGGAGCTGATCGGTCGGGCCACGGCGGAAGCCACCGACATGACCAGCATCGACGGTGACGAAGACACCATCGCGTTCCCGGTCGAGGGCTCGGAGCTCGGTGCCACCGAGCTGCCGTCGCTGGGTGGCGGCCTGCCCACCGCCCTGCCGTCGCTGCCGGTCGGGGCGAACATGCTGCCGACCCCGGCCGCGTTCGCGCCCCGCGCCGACGTCCCGCAGACCGGCGGCTCCCCGCTGTCCGGCCTGACCGCGCTGTCCTCGGTTTCGCAGCTGGGCCACCTGCCCACCGGCGTCCCGAGCACCTCGGGCGTCACCGCCAACGGCGTGCCGTCGCTGCCGAAGCCGGCTCTGCCGACGACCGGTGGCCTGCCTGCGCTGCCGACGACCGGTGGCCTGCCCGCGCTCCCGCGCTCCCCGGCCTGCCCGGCAAGAGCACCGAGCGTGCGGACGTCCCCGGGACCCCGGTCGCGCTGCCGCAGCTGCCGGCGCTGTCGGCGCTGCCCCTCGCGGGTGGCGTGTCGGACATGCCGGTCGCCCCGGCCCTGTCCGGCGTGAAGGGCCTCCCGGCCCTGCCGACCGCGGGCAACCTGTCCGCGCTGCCGGTCGTGGGCGCCCTGCCCGCGCTGCCGACCGCCGCGCCGACCACGCTGCCGGCGACCCCGGCCGCGCCCGCCGCGCTGCCGACGACCCTGCCGGTCAAGGCGAAGCTGCCCGTGCTGGACAGCCTGCCCGCCGCCCAGGTCCCGGCCCTGTCGGGGATGGACTCGTCGCCGCTGAGCCTGTTCCAGAAGCTGCTCGGAATGGCGAAGGGCACCAAGTAGTACCCAGCTAGAAGACGGGCCCCGCAAGCAGCCAGCTTGCGGGGCCCGTCTTTTTTTGTGTCAGGGGAACTGCAGCGAGCGCTTCGCCAGGCCGTGCCAGTAACCGTCGATCACGGTCCGGCCCGAGGCTTCGCTCGCGCCGAGCGAGACGAACAGCGGCGCGAAGTGCTCGATTCGCGGATGCGCGAGCGTGGCGGCTGGCGCCTTGTGCTGGAAGTCCAGCAGCGTGTCGACGTCGCCGGCGCGCAGTGCCTCGTCTCCCCAGTGGTCGAATTCCGACGACCAGGCGGGCGGCGTGGCGTCGGTGTCCCGCGGCATGCCGTGCAGGTTGTGCGTGAAGAAGCCGCTGCCGATGATCAGCACGCCCTCGTCGCGCAACGGCTTGAGCTTGCGGCCCAGCTCGAAGAGCGCCTGCGGGTCGAGCGAAGGCATCGAAATCTGCAGGACCGGGATGTCGGCCTCGGGGAACATCTCGACGAGCGGCACGTAGGCGCCGTGGTCGAGCCCGCGCTCCGGCGCGCTGTGCACCGGCGTGGCCGTCGAGTGCAGCAGCTTGGTCACCTTCGCGGCCAGCTCCGGCGCGCCGGGTGCGGCGTATTTGACCTGGTAGTAGTGCTCGGGGAAGCCCCAGAAGTCGTAGACCAGCGGGACGGTCGTGGTGGCGCCCAGGGTCAGCGGCGCCTCTTCCCAGTGCGCCGAGACGACAAGGACCGCCTTCGGCCGGGGCAGGTCGGCGGACCAGGCGGCCAGCTGAGCGGTCCAGGTGGCGTCGTCGGCAAGGGGCGGCGCGCCGTGGCTGAGGTAGAGCACCGGGGTCCGGGTGTCGGTCATCGACGCCTCCAGTGTTTGAAAGTTCAACTACTAGAGTACTCGACGCTCCCGGGTCCGGCGATATTCCCTAGGCGAGCGCTTCGAGATTCGCGGCGCAGCGCTCCAGCGTCTTGACGGTCGTGACGTAGTCGTCGTCGCTGATGTTTTCCGTTACCGCGACGCGGAACTTCTTGACGCGTTCCTCGACCCGGGCGTGCGCGGCGCGGCCGTCGCCGGTGAGGGCGCATTCGTCTTCGGTGACCCAGCCGCGGGCGCGGAGGTCGGCGATCTTCGGCGCCATCGAACCCTCCTCGGCGACGAAGGGGGACATCGTCGTGTCGACGTCGGCCGTCGTGCGCGCGCCGTCGGCGATCGTGTTGAGTACCTGCCAATGCCGTCGGGTCAGCTTTTCGGCCGCGAGGGCGTGGGCCATGGAGGATTCGAGAAGGTCGTGGACGTGGCGAAGCCACCAGCCGAGGGGTTTCATGGATACTCCCGAATGTCGATGTGCAACTACATGTAAAAGTACATGCAATTCGGAGGTGGGGCAACCATGACGGACGCGGTGACCGAGGTCGAGCGCGCGATGATCGCGATCCGCCGCAGCCAGCAACGGCGGGCACTCGGCCGGATCGCGAAGACGCGCGGCCGCGGCGCGCACGACCCGGTGCACGAGCTGCTCGACGTGGTCGAGGAGCTGGGCGAACGCGGTGAGCCGTGCACGGTGACCGCGCTCGGCGTGGCGATGGGCGTCGACCAGCCCCGCGCGAGCCGCCTGGTTTCGCGCGCGGTCGAGCAAGGGCTGCTCCGGCGCGAAGCCGACCAGAGCGACGGCCGCCGCGCGGTCTTGCTGCCGACCTCGGAAGGTCAAGCGCTGCTTGACGAAATGCACCGATTCCGGCAGTCGGTGTTCGCCGAAGTGATGGCCGACTGGCCGGCGGAGGACCGCGACACGTTCGGCCGTCTTCTCACGGCTTTCGTCCGCGGCTACGGTGCGCTGGGCTGATCTACTGTCCACAAAGGACAGTCAAGGTGGCTAGTCGTGTGACAGGTCGACGAAGCGGCTGTAGTGCAGCTGGTGCGCGACGACGATCGTCGCCGTCGGCCCGGCACGGTGCTTCGCGATGATCAGGTCCGCTTCGCCGGCGCGCGGGTCGTCGCGCTCCCAGGCATCGGGGCGGTTGACCAGGATGACGAGGTCGGCGTCCTGCTCCAGCGAGCCGGACTCACGCAGGTCGGACAGCATCGGGCGCTTGTCCGTCCGCTGCTCGGGACCACGGTTGAGCTGGCTGATCGCGATCACCGGGACCTCGATCTCCTTGGCCAGCAGCTTCATCTGCCGCGAGAACTCCGAGACTTCCTGCTGCCGTGACTCGACGCGCTTGCCGGACGTCATCAGCTGGAGATAGTCGAGGACGACGAGCTTCAGGTCGTGTCGCTGCTTGAGCCGCCGGGCCTTCGCGCGGATCTCCATCATCGTCATGTTCGGCGAGTCGTCGACGAACAGCGGCGCCTCGGACACCTCGCTCATCCGCCGCGCCAGCCGTGTCCAGTCGTCGTCGGACATCTTGCCGCCGCGCATGTCGGCGAGCCGGATCTTCGCCTCGGCCGAGAGCATGCGCATGACGATCTCGGTCCGGCTCATTTCCAGCGAGAAGATGACACTGGTCAGCCCGTGCCGGATCGACGCCGACCGCGCGAAGTCCAGTCCCAGCGTCGATTTGCCGACACCGGGACGGGCCGCGACGATGATCATCTGGCCCGGGTGCAGGCCGTTCGTCAGCTCGTCGAAGTCCGCGAAACCGGTCGGGATGCCCTGGGACATGCCGCCGCGCGAGGCGATCGCGTCGATCTCGTCCATCGTCGGCTGCAGCAGCTCTTCCAGCGCGACGTAGTCCTCGCTGGTCCGGCGCTCGGTGACGTCGTAGATCGCGGCCTGCGCGCGGTCGACGACTTCGTCGATGTTCGCGCCGTCCGCGGCCGCCGCGCCGTAGCCGTACTGCACGATCCGGGTGCCGGCCTCGACCAGGCGCCGCAGCACCGCCTTCTCCGAGACGATCTCCGCGTAGTACCCCGCGTTCGCCGCCGTCGGCACCGTCGCGATCAGCGTGTGCAGGTACGGCGCGCCGCCGACGCGGCCCAGCTCGCCCCGGCGCTCGAGTTCAGCCGACACCGTGATCGGGTCGGCGGGCTCGCCGCGGCCGTAGAGGTCGAGGATGCAGTCGTAGATCGCCTGGTGCGCCGGGCGGTAGAAGTCGTCGGGGCCGAGTGCCTCGATGACGTCGGCGACCGCGTCCTTGGACAGCAGCATGCCGCCGAGCACGGACTGCTCGGCCGCCATGTCCTGCGGCGGCTGGCGGTCGAACCCGCCCGAGCCCGCCCCGGGGTCGCTCGGCCCGGGGTCGTTCTCCGCATACATCGGACCGCGGTCATCGGTCAGCGCCACCGCCCCGGACACCTCCTCGTCATGCGAACACCAGTTCGATTATGCCGGATCCGCCCGCGCGGGGCACCCTTTCCACCCGGTTGCCACGCCGGCCGCGGCTCCTCCCCGGATCGATGATCTCCCGCGCGGCCGCCCTCCCTCGTGCCGCCACGCCGGGCGGACGACGGACGCCACCGTGCGTACCGGTCCGGCGGGCACGCTATGACCCCCGGAAGGCCCAAGGCAATTCAGCTTGGGGAGGCTTCTGTGGACAACCTGGGGATGAATGGGCGGTAACCAGTCACAGGTGCCGCCAGCGCTGTGGACAACTTGGGGACAGTGCTGATCGGGTTTATCGAATCCGCAGGTCAGGGCCTGTGCGAAAGCTGTGGAGAACTTCGTGAAAACCCGTGCGGCGTGTCGCGTGAAATCCGTCGTTCGGCGTGTCGCGGGCCGGTCGTTCCCCGGTCGGGTGGCTGACCTGTGGATAGTTGCTACGGAGGGTAGAGCGGTCCCCCGGTGGGCTGAACGGCCGTGCTACTCAGGCCGCGGTGAGCCTGCCCTGTGCGCTCCGTAACCGCTCAGCGAGAACGCGCTGGTCGGCCGGGGTGAAGGCGATCCGGTTCTCGCCGCGTCCCGGTATCTCCTCGGTCAGCCAGCGGCCTTCGGACGTATCGATGTAGTTCACCGGACGTTCGATCCGCTGCCGCGCCCCGCTGCGGCTGCGCGCCGCCACGTACAGGCTGCCGCTCCCCATTCGGCGTAACGCCAGGATCCGCTGGAGCTCGGCGACCTCTTGCGACCCTTCGGCCGGGCGGTCGTTGCGGAGCACCGCGAACCCGTCATCGCCCCCGCCGGGCCGGCCGCCGCCGAGCTGGCTCTTGGGCACCGCCACCGGCTGGCCGCGCCCCGGCGCCAGCTTCGGGATCTGGCCGAGGAAGTCGTCGAGCAGCTCGCCGGGCCGCGAGGACTCGATGACGACGACGTCGTGCTCCTCGTGCTTGGCGAGTACGAAAGCCTCACCGCCGGCGCTGCCGCCGAGTAGCCGGTAGCTCAGCGACTTGCCCTGGTACCCGCCGTCGATCCAGCCGAAGTACTCCAGCTGCGGCCGCGCGATCGCCTCGAGCGTCGCGACGAACCCGGGGTTCATGCCGCGCGGCCCGAACAGCCCCTGCTTCGCGAGCTCGGCGTTGACGCGCTCGTCCTCGGCCCGCTGCGCCTCGTCGCTGTACCACGTCGGCGTCTCGGAGAGCACCGTGTGCGGCTCCCCGCCACGACGGCGGATCAGGTTGATCAGGGTGCCGGTCGTGATCGTGACCTGCCTGTCCAGCACCGGTCGTTCCCCCTAGAAGGTGTGCTCATACCCAGCCCGGGCGCGGCCTCATCTTGGCACGCGCCCGGCGTTCCCGCGTGTGCTACTCGCCGATGACCGGCGGCGCGGTCAGCTCGTCGGTCCCGAAGATGTCGTTGGGGTCGTCACCGAGCAGGTACTTCGACGTGCGCTCGTCGTCCTCGCCGCCCTTGCCCTTGGCGCCGTGCCCCATCCCGCCCATGCCACCCATTCCGGTGGCACCGCGTCCACCGGCGCCCGCACCGGCAGCGCCCGCACCACCGGCACCCATGGCACCGCCCATGCCGCCGCCGCGGCCCGCGCCCGCACCACCGGGGACGGCCGCACCGCTGCTGCCGCCCGGCCCGAAGCCCGCGCCGCCAGGGCCGAACCCGCCTCCGCCACCGCCGGGGCCGAAGTCACCGCTGCCCCCGCCGGGGATGGTGAAGTCGCCCGCACCGCCACCGGGACCGAAGCCGCCGCCCGGGATGGTGCTGCCCGGGATCTTCGGCGGGGTGTAGCCCGCGGAGTGCGTGCCGTCGTCCCACTTCGGCGGGGTGTAGTTGCCACCGGGGATGTTCGGCGGGGTGTAGTCGCCGCCCGGGATCTTCGGCGGGGTGTAGTCGCCGCCCGGCACCTTGGGCGGATTCATGCCGGTGCCCGGGACGCGCGGGTCGCCGATACCCGGCACCTCGCCCGGCTTGAATCCCGGCATGCCCGGGCCTGGCGGGTAGCTGTTGTCGGGACCGCCCGGCTTGTCCTTGCCGTTGCCGTTCTTGTCCTTACCCTTGCCCTTGCCGTCCTCGCCGTTGACGCCGACGGTCTCCTTCTGCCCCTGCAGCGCGGAGTAGGTCGGCATCTTCTGGCCGTTGTCGTTGCTCGCCTTGTAGTAGTTGTTGAAGGCGTCGACGTTGGCCTGGCCCTTGGTGTTGTAGTCACGGATCGCGCGGTCGGTGTCGGTGGTCCACGGCGTGATCGCGTTGAGCAGGTTGTTCTTCGGCGGGTCCTTCGGCACCTCCTGGACCTGCGCGTGCACCGTGGTGAAGGACGTGTGCTGGTCACCGAGGTACTTGTCGGACTCGCCGAGCTTCTTGCCGGAGTCCTCCATCCACACCTTCAGCGGATGCGCGCCCGCCTGCTGCGCGGCGTCGGCGGCCCCACCGGTCCAGGCCGTGTCCATCTCCTTGGCCAGGCTGTCGATGGTGTTCAGCCGCTCGCTGTAGACGCCCCTGAGCCGGCCGGCCGCGGCCTGGCCGTCCGCGATCGACTGCGGGCCGGGACCGGTGGTGATCTGCTGCCAGATGTCGTAGCAGCCGATCTTCCGGTCACCCTGCTGGGATTCGTGGCTGTCCGAGTGCGTCGTGGCCATGTTGTAGGCCGCGAAGCCGCCGAGCAGGATCAGTTCGAGCATCTCAACCCACCTTCAACGTCGAGACCACCGCTTCACCGAACTTCGTGGCGACCGAGCACGGGTCTCCGACGCCGGGGCCGTGGCCGTACTGGACCATGATCTGCACCGCGAGCTGGTCGGTGACCCCGATCCACAGCCCGCACTGGCCGTCGGTGCGGTAGTCCTTCACCGCCGCGAACACGGCTGGGTAGTCACCGACCTGCGTTTCGCCGAAGTACTCGTCGTTGGCCTTCGTGTCGTAGACGTCGCTGAGGCCGTTCTTGTTCGCCGTCACCGTCGTGGCGTCGATCTGGTTGCTCGGGTCGGCCGCCTCCTGGAAGGTGCAGCTCGGCCCGGCCGGGCCCTGCCTCGGTGCGCCGTCGCCCAGCTTGAGGTCGCTCCGGCCGGACGAGGAGATCATGGCGCAGGCGTCCGACTCGATCTTCGACGTGTCCAGCGGGCTGGGCACACGCGGGGCCGCGCCGGTGCTCGGCGCCGAGCTCGCGTCGCTGCTGGGTGCCGGCGAGGCCGAGCCGTTGCGCTTGCCCGTGCAGCCGGTCAGCACCAGCGCGGCCGCCGTCACGGCCAGGAGGGGGAGGACGAGTCGGCGGTTCACGAGGCGGTGTTCCCCATCTTCGAGACGTCGGACATCTGGTCGGCTTCGGTGGTCGCGATCTTCTGCTTCGCCGCGGTGAGCTGGTCGATGTAGGTCTGGACGTAGTCCTGCATCTTCTTGTTCTGCTCGAGGAACGCCTTGCCCGACGGGTTCGCCAGCTTCTCCCAGTCGCCGCTGGCGAACTCCCGGCCGGGCGCCTTGGTGTTGGCCAGGATGTTCGCGTCCGTCGCGTCCCGGCGCAGGTCGGTGAGCAGGTCCTGCCACTTCTTGAGGACGCCGTCGATCTTGTCGGCGTCGAAGGAGAACCCGCCGCCGCTCGGCGCGTCCATGCTCACCTGGTCAGCCATTGGAATTCATCCCCTTCGCACCCCGTCCCGCCCGTCGAGTCTCATAATGCCCACCGCTGTCGTCAAGCCGGGCGACCCCCGCCCATTCTCCTCCGACGCGGCGCGCATTTCCGGGGTTCCCCCGAAAAGCGTGAAGGCGGGACGCTCCCGAGGGAACGTCCCGCCTTCAGCGGTACAGCGGTCTTACTTGGCCTTGACCTCGAGGCGCACGTCGACCTTGACGTCCGGGTGCAGCCGGGCGCCGACCGAGTGCTTGCCCACGGTCTTGATGTGGTCGCGCAGCTCGATGACGCGCTTGTCGAGCAGCGGGCCACCGGCCGCCTTGATCGCGTCCACGATCTCGGCCGCGGTGATCGAACCGAAGAGCTTCTTCGAGCCCTCGGCCGCCTTGCCGGTCAGCTGGATGGCGCCGAGGCCCTCCAGCGTCGCCTTGATTTCCTTGGCGTGGTCGAGGTCGCGGATGCGACGGCTCTCCTGCGCGCGCTGGATGGTGCGCACGTTCTTCTCCGCGCCCTTGGAGGCCACGATCGCGTAGCCCCGCGGGAGCAGGTAGTTGCGCGCGTAGCCGTCCTTGACCTCGACGATGTCGCCGGGGCCGCCGAGGTTGGCCACGTCCGTGGTGAGGATGATCTTCGCCATTTCTCTGCCCTCCCTTAGCGCGCGGTCGAGGTGTAGGGCAGCAGCGCCATCTCGCGGGAGTTCTTGACCGCGATGGCGATGTCACGCTGGTGCTGGCTGCAGTTGCCGGTGACCCGGCGGGCACGGATCTTGCCGCGGTCGGAGATGTACTTCCGCAGCAGGTTGGTGTCCTTGTAGTCGATCAGTTCCGGGCGGCCCTTCTTCTCGGCCTTGCAGAACACGCAGACCTTCTTCTTGGGCTTGCGGATGGGTGGCTTGGCCACTGGTTACTCCTGGAATTCAACTCTTGTGGGTGTGTGCGCTCACGCGCGAGATCAGAAGGGGGGCTCGTCGGCGAAGCCGCCGCCGCCTCCGCCGCCACTGGCGGGCGGAGCCGAACCCCACGGGTCGTCGGCGGGTGCACCGCCGCCACCGCCGCGGTTACCGCCACCGCCACCGCCGCCACCGAAGTCGCCGCCACCGGCGCGGCTGACCTTGTTGACCTTCGCCGTGGCATAGCGCAGCGAGGGCCCGATCTCGTCGACCTCGAGCTCGACGACGGTGCGCTTCTCGCCTTCCTTGGTCTCGAAAGACCGCTGCTTCAGGCGACCCTGCACCACGACGCGCGCGCCGCGGGTGAGGGACTCGGCGACGTTCTCCGCCGCCTGGCGCCAGATGTTGCAGCGCAGGAACAGCGCCTCGCCGTCCTTCCACTCGCCGGACTGCTTGTCCAGCGTGCGCGGGGTGGACGCGACGGTGAAGTTCGCGACCGCCGCGCCGGACGGGGTGAACCGCAGCTCCGGGTCGGAGGTGAGGTTGCCGATCACCGTGATGACGGTGTCTCCAGCCATCGGGGATTCCCTTCGGCTCAGGCCTTGGCGGCGGCTGCGGCGCGCTTGATCTCGCGGCGCATGACCTTGGTGCGGAGCACGGTCTCCTGAAGCGACAGCTGGCGGTCCAGCTCCTTCACCGCGTCCGAGGACGAGTTCAGGTCCAGCAGGGCGTAGATGCCCTCGGCGTGCTTCTTGATCTCGTACGAGAGCCGGCGACGGCCCCAGACGTCGACCTTCTCCACGCTGCCGCCCGAAGTGCGGATCACGTTGAGGAAAGTGTCGAGGGTGGGGGCGACCGTGCGCTCGTCGAGCGTGGGGTCAAGGATGACCATTACCTCGTAATGGCGTGACACAACCACTCACCTCCTATGGGCTCGCGGCCACGGACTGTCCGTGGCAGGAGGGTTTGTCCAGGTGAGGGTACCTGGCGGGTCCGACAGTTCCCGCAGGTGGGTCAGCTCGAGCGGCGCAGCGCCCAGGTCCGGACCAGACCGGCGGTCACCCCGGCCAGCACGATCACGGCCAGCAGCATCGGCAGCTGGACGTCGTCGGTGCCGCCGGCGGGGGTGGCCAGCGACTCGGCGTTGCCCGCGGTGCGGACGTCGACGCCCTGGCCGCTCTGCCCGCTCTGCGCGTCCTGGCCGCCCTGCGGGACCGAAGCATCGCCGGGCAGGGTCCCGTTCTGGCCGTACCGGACGCCGGGGGCCACGGCCTCGCCCGCCGTGGCGGTCGGGATGTTGCCGTAGTCGCGCCGCGGCGCGGTGCCGCCGCTGCCCGGGACCAGGTTCGACAGCGAGCCGCCGCCGGTGCCGCCGGGCGTGTTTGCCGTGCCGCTGCCGCCGTTGGGCTGGCCGCCCGGGTTCGAGTTCGGGCTGGACGGCGCCACATAGTTGTTCGCGAGCGTGGTCAGGCCGCAGCTCTTCGCGACGGTGCTCGAGATCGCGGCCAGCACCTCGTTCTTGGTCGAATCGAGGATGCCGAGGCCGTTGGCGCCCTTGAGCGCGGCCGCCGCGGCGCTGCCGATGGTGCTGCCAGGGACCGTGCCGCCCGCGGAGTTCGGCACCGAGCCGACGGCGAGCGTGCGGCCGCCGATGTTGTCGGCCAGCGAGTCCGGCCAGACCGAGGCGAACGTCCAGAAGTGGTTGTTCACGTAGTTGCGGACGCCGGTGCGGACGAGCTCCTTCACGGATGAGCCCGGCACGGCGACGGTGTCGCCCATCCCGCCGGTGACCGAGCCCGAGCAGGAGCCGGCCAGCGTCGTCGCGGCCGACGCCGTACCGGAGGTGAGGAACGCGCCGCCGGTGAGTAGCGCGGCGAGAGCGGTGACAGTGAATGCGCGGCGGGTCGACTTCAGAGTGGGGAGCTTCCGCACGAGCGCTGTCCTCCGGGGGTCCTGGGCATGGTCTGGTTAATCACCGACAACCAGTATGTACCCAGGATGAACGACCGGGATACCTGAAAGATACTCGGCAGTTGGCTCAATTCGCTGAGGCCATTCGGCGGAGCACCCAGGTGCGGACCAACCCCGCGCTGACCCCGGAGAGCGCCAGCACGGCGATGAGCAGCGGCAGGCCCGGCCCGTCGGTGACGCCGTCGGACACCGACGGGAGCGACTCGGCCTCGCCCGCGTTCTGGACGCCGGAGCTGCCCGCCGGGGTGCCGTCCGGGTTGGTGACGCCGTACTGCGGCGCGTAGCCGGGGATCTGGCTGCCGTAGCGCAGTGCCGGCGAGGGTGAGAACAGCCCGGCCGTCGCGTACGGGAGGCCGCTGTAGTCGCGCATCGGGGCGTAGCCGGTGCTCAGGCCGAACGGGAGGCTGCCGAAGTCCGGGGTGAACGCGCCGGGCAGCAGTGGGCTGTTGACCGCGGGGATCGGGATGACTCCGCCCGGGGTACCGCCCTGCGGCGCGCCGCCGGCCGGGCCGCCGCTCTGCGGGGGCGGGTTCTGCTGGGGGTTGCCGCCGGTGCCGGGCTGCGGCGAGGCCTGGCCGCCCAGCGCGCTCTGGGCGGCGTTGTTCAGGCTTTGCGCGCCCTGGTCGACCGCGCCCGCGACCGGTGCTCCGACGACCGGGACCGGTGCGACGACGGTGTCCACGACCTGCACGGTCACCGAGCAAAGGGTGTTGAGGAGGCCGCCGACGGTCGCGGTCAGCACGGTGGTGGCCTGGCTGACCACGCCGAGGTTCACCGGAAGCGGGAGGCCGAGGAGCGTGCCTTTGATGGTGTCGCCGGGCTTCGCGGACACCGTGCTGCCACACGGGACGGTCTTGGTCTCCGCGGCGGCGATGCCGGGGTTGCCGAGCGCGGCCGAACCCGCGAGAACGAAAGCGGCGGCGCCCAGCGCGGTCGCCCTCCGTGTCCGGTCCTGCATACTCGCCGTCCCTTGCCTCGGCAGCATTCATCTAGGACAACGACGCTAACGGAGCCGGGTGACGCCCGCTGAACCGAAAAGGTCCGGCAAAAGGGTGGTGACGTTAGGTGATCAAGCAGCGGGGCGACGCATCCACGCACGGACCAGCGCGGCCGCCACGACCGCCAGCGCGAGCACAGCCAGCAGCATCGGCAGCTTCGCGGGCGGGGCGACGGTGGGCAGCGCCTGCGCCGAGCCGGACTTCTGCTCGTCGACCGTCGGCACGCCACCGCCGGTGCCCGGGATGACCTGGGCGATCACCGGCGCCTGGACCAGGTTGCCCGGCAGGAGCGCGGCGTTGCTGAAGATGCCCGCGATGGCGTCGCCGGGCAGGCCCGCGCCGCCGGGACCGGTGGTCACCGGGCCGGTGGTGTTGCCGGGCGGGTTACCACCCGGGGGCGGGTTCGGGCCGGGAGCGGGTGCGGGCGGGGTCGGGCCCGGGTTCGGCGGAATCGGGAGGACACCGCCGCCGCCCACGAGGTTCTGGGTCGTGTCGCCGAGCGTGTTGACCGTGCCCTGCGCGGCCGGGCAGACCGCCTTGGCCGCCGCGTCGCCGACCCCCGGCACGTCACCGACGCCGAGCGACTTGACGACGTCGCCGACCGGGAGGCTGAGCAGCGGTGCGCCGCCGTTGGTCTGCTTGGCACTCGAATCGAGGCCGAGGGTGAGGCTGTTGGGCGCGTTCAGCGGCGCGCCCGCGTCGAGCAGCAGGCCGTTCGAACCGCTGCGCGCGGGGCTGTTCTGCAGGGTGGCCGAGCAGTCGCCGCCGAGCGTCGGGCTGGGGTCCGCGTTCGCCGAAGGCGGGAACGAGAGCGCGGCCGAAATGGCCAGCGTGAACCCCAGTGCGGTGATCCGTGCAGCGGTCTTCCCCATCGAGTCGCCCTCCGGCGTGAGTTCGGCGTGGATCACGGAACGCGCTCACGGTACTCCACGAGCGTCACCAACTCGGCCCGCAGGGGCCGGTTCCACCCGGAGTAGCGTGCTCTCATGCTGATTGGCGCCCATGTCCGTGACGACGATCCGCTGACCGCGGTCGCCGAGCGCAAAGCCGACGTCGTCCAGTTCTTCCTCTCCGACCCGCAGGGCTGGAAGGCCCCCAAGCCGCATCCGCACGGCGAGGAGATCAAGGCCGATCCGGTGGAGGTGTTCATCCACTCTCCGTACCTGATCAACGTCGCTTCGCTGAACAACCGGATCCGGATCCCCTCCCGTAAGAACGTCGCGCAGCACGCCGACGGCGCGGCCGCGATCGGCGCGAAGGGCCTGATCGTGCACGGCGGGCACGTCGGCGACACCGACGACGTCCAGGCCGGGCTGGACAACTGGCGCAAGCTTTTCGAGCGGGAGCAGGAAAAGGGCGGCTTCGCCGTGCCGATCCTGATCGAGAACACCGCCGGCGGCGAGAACGCGATGACCCGCGACCTCGAGGTGATCGCCCGGCTGTGGGACCTGGTCGGCGAGTTCGGCGCCGGGTTCTGCCTGGACACCTGCCACGCGTTCGCCGCGGGCTGGGACCTCTCGACCGCGGTGGAGAAGGTCAAGGCCATCACCGGCCGGATCGACCTGGTGCACCTCAACAACTCGCGCGACGAGTTCGGCTCCACCCGCGACCGGCACGCGAACGTCGTCCAGGGCGAGGGCACGATCGAGCCGGAGGCCCTGGTCGCCGTGGCCCGGGACGCGGGCGCGCCGGTGATCGTCGAAACCCCGGCCGACGGCCAGGCCGCCGACATCGCCTACCTGCGCGAACAACTCGGCTGAAAGTTCGTGAAGGCCACATTCACGGACACTGTTCGAGGGGTAAGGCAAGGGTGGCACTTCTGAGGTCGGAGCCCGGCAGGGCCTCGTGAGTGGTAAGTCGGGTTCTGGCCAGCCGCATTGGGTGACCTACGGTCGCCTTGCCAGCCGCACCGCCGACCCCACCAGCACCTGCAGTCACACCTGCCCCAAGTGTCGAGAGTGTCCGATGACCTGAAGGACGCCTTCAGTCCGCTCAACCTGGATCCACCGATGATCTTGAGCATTCCCGGGCGCCCGTTCGGCACTTGCGGCTCACTGACCCCGAGAGCACCACAAGTCTCACTTGTAGCACAGCAACAGTGTTATTCCTACACGTCCACAAAGGACACGGAACCGCCCCGCAGGGGGAAACCTCGCGGGTCGCAAACTCACAAAACCGGGCAAGTGGGTATCAATCGGGTACATCTGCGAGGTCAAAGTGCCCTGCGGGCACCGATGCTCACCATGTCGAGATCATCGGTGGATCCAGGCTCAATGGACTGAAGGCGTCCTTCAGGCCACAACCCGGGACACCAGGCCCACCGTAGGTACTCAAAGACCCTTGGCTCTAACCCGACTTACCACTCACGAGAACCCGACCCGAGCGCAACCAGAGCCGCCACGTTTGCCTTACCCCTCAAATAAGCCCTCAATGTGGCCTTCACGGACTTACGCCGTGGCCACCTTGCGGCGCTTGGCCGGGCCGAGGACGTCGCGGGCGCCGTCCAGGAAACCGCCCGCCGGATCGTCGTCGCCCGCTTGACGCACGAGATCCCGGACCGGGTGGTAGATCTCGCGGATCACCAGCACGCACAGCCCGGCGACGGCGAGGTCGCGCAGCACCACCATGCCGAGGAACCAGCCCTCGGGCAGGCCCTTGTGGTCGACGCCGAGGTAGTACGCCATCCGCGGCGCCCAGACCAGCGCGTCGAGCAGCATCCAGCCGAGCAGCAGCCGCCAGCGCGGGATCGCCAGCACGGCCAGCGGCACCAGCCATAGCGAGTATTGCGGGCTCCACACCTTGTTCGTCAGCAGGAACGCCGCCACGACAAGGAAAGCGAGCTGGCCGACGCGAGGACGTCTCGGCGCGTTCAACGCGATGTACGCGATTCCCGCGCAGCAGGCCAGGAACAGCACCGCGACCACCAGGTTGAGGTAGCCCGGGTTCTGCCCCTTCTGCAGCACGCCGTCGAAGCCCGGCCAGCCGCTGGCGTAGGAGACGACGTTGTACAGCGAGTCCGGATCCATCGGCCGCAAGGTGTTGAGCCGGAAGAACTCCCACCAGCCGCGGGTGGCCGAGAGCGCGAACGGCAGGTTCACCGCCAGCCAGACGCCGATCGTCATCCCGGCCATCCGCCAGTACGGCTTGAGCTTGCCCGCCCGCAGGCACAGCACGAAGAGCACGCCGAGCAGGAACAGCGGATACAGCTTCGCCGTCGCGCCGAGGCCGAGCAGCACCCCGGCCAGCATCGGCCGGCGACGGGCCCAGGCCAGCAGGCCGGCCGCGGTGAACGCGGTCGCGATCGCGTCGAAGTTCGTGAACGCGTGCACCAGCACCAACGGCGAGATCGCCACCAGCACCATGTCCCACGGCCGGCGTTTCATCGTCCGCCCGGTCGCCCAGACCGTCACGAGCCAGGCCAGTGAGAGCCAGAACGCGCTGATGTTGAAGTAGATCGCCACCGGGAGCGCGCCGGGCAGCCAGCCCGCGTTCGCGACCTTCACCCAGCCCGCCGTGAGCTTCGCGTTCGCCCACTGGAAGAGGCCGGTGAACACCGGGTACTCCATGTACCGCGTCTGGTTCTGCGCGGTCTGCGAGTCCTCGCGCCAGGACGTCGAGTACGGGAACGTCTTGGGGTTGTCGAGCCGCTCGGAGCTGTAGAGCGGCACGATGTCCGAGTAGCACATCGCGACGAACGGGCGGCTCGCGCGCCAGTCGAGCAGGTTGGCGCCGCTGGAGTCCTGGTACTGCTGGATGCACGAGCCCTTGCCGAACCAGCACAGCATCAGCGCGAGCGTCGCGAACAGGAGCCCGGCCCGCTGCGGGGACCAGAACCAGTGCCTGCCGATCGCCGCGTGCTCGCCGAGCGGCCCGCCGACCGGTCTGGTCGCCGCCGTCACGAGGGGCTCGTTCCAGCTCGGGACGATCCGCTGTGCCGGGGTCAGCGTGAGCGCCGGTTCGGGCTCGGGGAGGTCGGACACCAGGCGGATGTTAGCGGTGATCGGCGCGCCCGGAGGTGAAGCGGGCGATCATCGCGGGTTCGCGTAGAAGGCCGCCAGGACCTCCGCCGCGGCGCCGCGGCTGACGATCTCCTCGCCGAAGGTGTCGACCACGACCTCGATCCGCTGCCAGTGCGGCAGCGGCAGGAGCTCACCCAGCCGGGTGGTCACGGCCTCCCGATAGATGTCGGGAGCGTCGCGCACGGCCCGGCCGGCCAGCACGATCCGCTCCAGGTCGAGCACCTGGACCAGATCGGCGAGGCCGATGCCGAGCAGGCCGGCGGCGGTTTCGGTGTCCGGCGCGGTCTTGTAGAGGATCTCGACGCAGCCCTGGCGGCCACACGCGCAGCTCGGGCCGTCGTAGGCGATCGTCGTGTGCCCGAACTCACCCGCATTGGTCCGCGGGCCGCGGTAGAGCCTGCCGTCGAGCAGCAGGCCGACGCCGATCCCGGTGCCGACCAGCACGACCGCGGTAGCGGGCGAAGCACCGTCGGGCCAGTACTCCGCGAAGGCGGCGGCGTTGGTGTTCTTGTCGAGGATCACCGGCAGTCCCGTGCGGTCCTCGAGGAGCTCGCGTAAGGGAACGTCGTGCCAGCCCGGCATGTTCGTCGCGTCCCGGACCAGCCCGGCGCGGAAGTCCAGCGGGCCGACCGAGCCGACGCCCAGCCCGAGCACCGGTCCTGTGGACAACTCGTCCACAGCCGAGCCGATGGCGTCCACCGCGTCGGCCGGGGAGAACCCGATCGGGAGCCGGCCGCCGATGCTGTCGAGGACTTCGCCGGTCAGATCCGTGCGGAGCACGCGGAACTCGTCACGGTCGAGACGGGCGCCCAGCGCGAACCGCGCGCCGGCCCGGATGCGGAGCAGCGTGCGTGGCTTGCCGACCCCGGCCGACGCCTGGCGCTCCTCGTCGAGCAGGCCGGCTTCCAGCAGCTCAGGGACGATTTTCGAGACCGCCTGCTGGGTCAGGCCGGTCCGCTCGGCGAGTTCGACCCGGCTCAGCCCGCCGGCGCGCAGGATGTGCGTGAGCAGCAGCGCGCGATTGTGCTCGCGCACCGCGCGCAGGTTCACCCCGGTCTCGGCCATGAGGAGGATCTTCGCATGTCTGGCGAATTAGGCAACACTGTTGTTTAATGGCGGCATGAGTGACTTGCGGGTCGGAATCCTCGGCTACGGTATCGGCGGCCGCGTCTTCCACGCGCCGCTGGTGGCGGCGACCCCTGGGCTCACCCCCGCGGTGATCGTGACCAGGAACGGTGCCGCCCAGGCGGGCGCGGACCATCCCGACGCGACGATCGTGCCGGACGCCGACGCGCTGTTCGGGCAGAACCTCGACCTGGTCGTGGTCAGTACGCCGAACCGCACCCACGTGCCGCTCGCGCTACGGGCGATCGAAGCCGGCGTCCCGGTGGTCGTGGACAAGCCGTTCGCGCCGACCGCCGCCGAAGCGCAGCAGGTCGTCGACGCCGCCGCGGCCAAGGGCGTCGGGCTCACCGTGTTCCAGAACCGGCGGCTCGACTCGGATTTCCTGACCGTGCGGAAGGTCCTGGACTCCGGGCGGCTCGGCGAGGTGTTCCGCTTCGAGTCCCGCTACGACCGCTGGGTGCCGAAGCCGAAGGACAACTGGCGGGAGTTCGGCGACCCGGCAGAGGCCGGCGGCATCCTCTACGACCTCGGCGCGCACATCGTCGACCAGGCGCTGCAGCTGTTCGGCCCGGTCGAGTCGGTGTACGCGGAGGTCGACCGGCGCCGGGCCGGCGTGCAGGTCGACGACGACGTCTTCATCGCGCTGCACCATGCCAACGGCGTCCGTTCGCAGCTGTGGGCGACCACCCTGGCCGGCACGCTGAACCCGCGGTTCCGGCTGCTGGGTGACCAGGCGACCTTCACCAAGTACGGCCTGGACGTGCAGGAGCCGCAGATCAAGGCAGGCCTGCGCCCCGGCGACGAGGGCTGGGGTGTCGAGCCCGAGTCGGACGCCGGGAAGCTCGGCGTCGGCATGGATGTCGAGACCGTGCCGACCGAAATCGGGCGGTACCAAGACTTCTACGCCCAAGTGCGCGACGCGCTGCGCGGCGAGGCCGAGTTCCCGGTCGACCCGGCGTCGGCGGTGGCCGCTTTACGCGTGATCGAGGCGGCCCGTCAGTCCGGTGTGGACGGACAGGTCGTCAAGCTGTAACTCCAGACTCGCCGTGGCCTCGGTGACCCCCAGCGCCGAGGTCACGGCTTCCTTCCGCTCCGTGAAGCGGAAGTCCGTGAAGGCCACATTGAGGGCCTAAGACGCCGTGAATGTGGCATTCACGGACTTGGGCTCAACAGAAACCAGCCGCACCACTCACGAGCCCGGGCGCTAGTTCCCTTGCCCGGTGTCGTTTCCGTTGCCCCGGCCGTTCCCCCGGCCGTTGCGCCCATTGCCGCGGTTCTGCCGCTGATCCTGGTTCTGGTTCTGCTGGTCCTGGTTGTCGTCGGGCCGCCCGATGGTGACCGACTCCTGCTGCTGCTGCTGCCCGGGCTGGTTCTGCTGATTCTGCTGCTGTTGTTGCTGCTCCTGCAGGAACTGCTGCTGCTGGTCGTCCTGGGGTGAGGTGATCGCCTGGACCCGGTCGAACCGTTCCCCTGGCTTGCCGGTCAGGTAGAGCTGCATGAACTTCTGCCAGATCGGCCCGGCGAGGGTCGAGCCGCCCAGCGGCAGGCCGGTCGGGCCGTGCAGTGCCTTGTCGCCGTCCGAGCCGACCCACACCGCGGCCGAGACGGACGGCGTGTAGCCCACCATCCACGTCTGCGAGTTCGCGTTGGCCGCCGACGCGGGTTCGCCGGCACTGGCCGTGTGCTGCTGGGTGCCGGTCTTGCCGACGCACTCGTGCCCGGCCGGGCAGGACAGCCGCGAGAACCCGATCACCGGGGCCAGTGCCGCGGACACGTTTCCGGCGATCTGCTTGCTCTTCTCGACGTCGTTGTCGGCGAACGCGTCCGATGAGCGCGTGGTGGCTTCGTAGGCGGTTTCGCCCAGGGAATTCGTCACCTTCTGCACGAAGTGCCGATCGCGCTGGACGCCGCCGGCGGCGAAGGTCGCGTACGCCGAGGCCATGTCAGCGGGGGTCACCGCGGTCTGCCCGCCGCCGATGGAAATGTTGTTGTCCCCGGTGAACAACGAGCTCTTGCCGCCGTTGTCCTTGGTGCGGATACCCGCCTCGCGCGCGGCCTCGGCCACCCCGGACGGCTTGGTCACGTTCAGCACCATGTCGTAGAACACCGTGTTCGCCGAGCGTTCCATCGCCTCGGCCACCGTGCACTGCTCCGAGCAGCTGCTGCTCGCCCCGGCGTTGCGCACCGGCAGCGGGACATCCGGGAACGACCGCGGTGACCGGCCGTCGAAGGTGGCGTTGAGGCCGCGGCCCAGCTTGAGGAAAGCGGTGAGGTCGAAGGGTTTCATCGACGACCCGGGGTTGTGCGGCTCGTCGGCCCAGTCCCGGCCGGCCTGCTCCTCGCCGTTGGGGCCCGCCACCAGCGTGTCGCCGCCGTAGTAGGCCAGGACCCCGCCGGTTTTCGGGTCGACCGCGACCATCGCGTCGAGGATCTGCTTGTCCGTCTGGTCCGCCATCTCCTCGGTGACCGCTTCCACGGCGGCGTCCTGCGCCTTCGAGTCGATGGTGGTGAACACCTGGAACCCGCCCGCGTAGTACTTCTCCTCGGAGATGCCCGCGGCGGCCAGCTCGGCCTTGACCTGCTTCTTGATGAACGGGTTCAGCGCGCCGGCCTGCTTGGACTCCTTCAGCGGGATCGGCGCCGGGAACCGCGCCGCCGCGCGCATGGACGCGGTGAGATAGCCGTTGCGCTGCATGCGATCCAGCGCCGTGCTCCAGCGGTCGCGCGCCACGGTCTGGTTCTCGGACCGGCCCGGTTGCTGGATCAGCCCGGCCAGCAGCGCGGCCTCGGAGTACCCGAGCTGTCCGACGTCCTTGCCGAAGTAGGCCTGCGACGCGGCCTGGATGCCGTAAGCGCCGCGGCCGAAGTAGATGATGTTGAGGTAGGCGGTGATGATGTCCGCCTTCTCGTAGGTCTGGTTCATCTTGAACGACTTCGCCAGCTCGACCCACTTGCGGGTCAGCGTCGGGTCGTCGTCGCCGGAGGAGACCTTGATGTACTGCTGCGAGATCGTCGAGCCGCCGCCCGAACCCCCGGTGACCTGGTGGTAGGCCGCGCGCAGGATGCCGGTGACGTCGAAGCCGGAGTTCGTCTCGAACGACGCGTCCTCGGTCGCGATCACGGCCTTCTTGACGACGTCGGGGATCTGGTTGGGCGCGAGGATCTGCCGGTTCCCGCCGGTCGGCACGTCCTTGCCCATCTCGGTGCCGTCGGCGAAGAGGTAGGTGACCGCCTGGCCCTGGCTCTGCGCGACGGTCTCCGGAGAGGGCACGTCGACAGAGAAGTAGGTGATCGCGAAGGCGATCGCGGGGACCACGAAGAACAGCCCCGCCAGCACGTACCCGATGCGCCGGATCCGGCGCCAGCGTCGCTTCTTCTGCTGCTCACGGGGGGAGGGCCCGGGGCGGCGGAGGACCTCCGTCGGTTCCGTCCCGTCCGGCTCGTAGTGGGTGATCAGGTCCGGTTCGGTCCCCGAGAGCAGGGAGCGCGGGAGGGGACGCCGGGCGTCGGCGAGCGGCCGGCGCGGCTCGAAACGGCGACGCGGAGCCGGGCGCCTCGAGCGATTGCGGTCGTTGTTCACGGGCCGTCCTCGGGTACCACGGTGGGCTGCGGGCGCAGACCCCTCGACACTGCACACGGACCGCGGCCGGATGTGGTTCACGAAAACGGGGCCCTCCGCGAATGCGGAAGGCCCCGTTTCCCTGTTCTCGGCTAGCCGGGTCCGGCGCCTGGCGGAGACAGCCCGCCGCCACCGCCCAGCACCCCGTCGGGTGACGTGGTCGGTCCCGGCCGGGTGTGGCCGCCCGTCGGGAAGCCCGGTTTGTGGCTCGTTTCGCTGGGGTCGACTCCTCGGTCGTCGGCGTCGACTCCGTCGTCGGGGTCTCGGTCGTCGTCGCCGCGTCGGAGGTCTTCGGCGCCGAGGAGGTCGCCGAGGCCGGGTCCTTGCCGATCGCCTCCACCTTGTCGAACTTCTCGCCAGGCGTGCCCTTGAGGTAGAGATCCATGAACTCGGCCCACATCTGGACCGGCGATGGTCGCACCGAAGATCGGCTTGTTCTTGTTGTCGTGCAGCGGGACGTTGCCGTCGCCGCCGACCCAGGCAGCGGCGGCGACCGACGGCGTGTAGCCGACCATCCAGGTCTGCGCGTTGCGCTGTGACCACGCCGCCGGGTCGTCCTTCTTGGGGTCGTACTGCTGCGTACCGGTCTTGCCCACGCACTGGTGGCCCGCTCGGGCACTGCAGCTTCGAGTGACCGATCACCGGGGCGAGCGCCTGGGTCACGTTGCCCGCGATCTGCGCGCTCTTCTGGGCGTCACTGTCGAACGCCGGCGTGGCCTGGTACTTGGTCTCGTCGAACTCGACCTCGTCCTGGGCGTTGGTCAGCTTCGCGACGAAGTGCTGCTGACGGCGCATTCCGTCTCCGGCGAAGGTCGCGTATCCGGCGGCCATGGCCTCCGGCGATCGCGACGGTCGCACCACCGCCGAGCGCGATGTTGATGTCCTGGCTTCATCGCGGGCGAGGTGGGCACGCCGGCCTCGTTGGCGGCCTTCGCCACCCCGGCGGGCTTGGTCACGTTCAGCACCATGTCGTAGAACACGGTGTTGGTCGACTTCTCCATCGCCTTGGCGACCGTGCATTCGGAGCCGCAGGTCGCGCTCTCACCCGCGTTGCGGATCGTCTTCTGGTTCGGCGGATTACCGAACTTCCGGTTGTTGGATCCGTCGAAGGTTTCGCCGAGGCCCTTGCCCATCTTCAGGAACGCGGTGAGGTCGAACGCCTTGAACGAGGAGCCCGGGTTTCTCGCCTGGTTGGCGCGGTCCTGACCGGTCTGGTCCTTGCCGTCCGCGCCCTTCACGAGATCGGGGCCGCCGTAGTAGGCGGTGACCCCGCCGGTTTTCGGATTGACCGCGACCAGTGCGCTCAGCAGCTTGTCGTCGGTCTGGCCCTTCATGTAGTCCGCGACCGCCTGCTCGGCCGCCTTCTGGGCCTTGGGATCGATCGTGGTGTAGACCTTGGCGCCGGTGGCGTGCAGCTTGTCGCTGTCGTAGCCCTCCGCGGCCAGCTCGTCCTCGATCCGCTGCTGGATGTGGTACGACATCGCGACGCCACCGCTCTGGGCGGTGACCTTCGGGATCGGCGTCGGGAACTGGTAGCTCGCGCGTTCGGCCTGCGGCAGCCACTTGTTGGCCACCATCTGGTCGAGCACGTAGCTCCACCGCCGGTGTGCGTAGTCCGGGTTCTCCGACCGGCTCGGGCCCTGGATGAGACCCGCGAGCAGCGCCGCTTCGGACGGGTTGAGGTCCTTGGCGTCCTTGTTGAAGTACGCCTTGGCCGCGGCCTGGATGCCGTTCGCGCTGCGTCCGAAGTAGACGATGTTCAGGTACCCGGTGATGATCTCTTCTTTGGATTCCTGGTTGTTCAGCTTGAACGACTTGGCCAGCTCGGTCCACTTACGGGTCAGCGTCGGGGCGTCGTTCTCGGTGGCCTTCTTGATGTACTGCTGGGAGATGGTCGAACCACCGCCCTGGCCACCGGTCACCTGGTTGAAGACCGCGCGCAGGATGCCGGTGACGTCGAAGCCCGAGTTGGTTTCGAACGTCGCGTCCTCGGCCGAGTACACGGCGTGCTTCACGGTGTCCGGGATGTCGCCCGGCTTGAGCAGCTGGCGGTCGCCGCCCTTGGGCAGCGACTTACCCATGACGGAGTTGTCGGAGTAGTAGTAGGTGACCGGCTGGCTCTGCAGCGCGGCCACGCTCTCCGGCGTCGGGACGTCGACCATGAAGTACGTGATGACGAACGCGATCGCGGGGACCACGACGAACAGCCCGAACATCGCGTAGAGCACGCGCCGGATGATCTTCCAGCGGCGCCGCTTGCGCTGCTTGGGCGTCAGCTCCTTCTTGACTGGGTTGCCGTCTTCGTCCAGCTCTTCGGCGGCAGTGTCATCGGCGGCGAACTCGTTGAAGCGCTGGTCGTCGTACGGGTCGTAGCCGATGTCGTCGGTGCCGTTGTGCGCGTGGTGGGTGATGAGGTCCGGCTCGCGCTCGGTCGGCGGGGGCGTCATCACCGGACGGCGGCCCTGCGAGGGCTGCCGGAAACCGCCGGGGGGCGACCCGGGACCGCCGGCGGGCCGCTGGCCGCCGGGAGGCGGGGCCTGGCGACGCGGCGGCATGCTGCGCTGGGGACGACGCGGCTGATCGTCGTCGGGCCACTGCGGGCCGCCTTCGTCGCCGCCGGGCCACTGGGGCGTGCCGTTACGAGGGACGCCGCGGGGCGGTGTGCCGCGCTGCGGGCGGCGAGGGGCGTCGTCGCCGGGCCACGCCGGCCCCTGGTCTTCTCCCGGCCATTGGGCACGGCGAGGTGCATCTGGCTCCTGGCCGGGCCAGGAGCGGTTGCGATCGTCGTTCACGAATGGGCCTCCCAGACCGGCGTTCGGGTGTGCGCCGCTCTGCGCTCTTCAGCGGTTGTGGTACAGATCACCGGCCGGCGGTCCTTCGCGGACTACCGGCAGGCTCCCCCGTGCCCAGGACGTATGACCGGACCAAGTGGTTCCATTGACATGTCCGGCACACCTCCACGTCGTACACGGTGAACTCGGCGAAGAGGCCGGCCATGCGGGCCAGCTCTTCGGGGGACCTCGCCGATCCCGAGACGTGCTTGAGCTCGTCACCGTAGACCCAGGACACCAGCGTCAGCGGCTCCTGGCGGCAGACCGGGCAGGGGAGATCACCAGGTCGGCCGTGGAATTTGGCGGCCCGCAGCAGGTACGGACTCGCGTCGCAGGCTTCGCCCGAGCCGACGCGTCCGGAGCGGACGGCGGCGAGCAGCGCACGGCGCTGCAGCGCGTAGTCCACGACCTGCCGCTGGTTTCGCACGCCGACAGACTACGGGCTCTTCCTGTGTGGGCCACGCCCCATTCCCATCCTCTCCCCCGGCGAGAGCGCGGACACGCCGACGGTTCCATAACTCTCCGGTGAATTTCGCCCGGTCGAGGCATCGATGGGGGTTAGCTCCGCCACTTCGATGTATCGGCGCGATATAGTAGGTGGGTAGGTTGAGCCAAGGCGGTCGTTCGGAGCAACGACGTCCTGCCGCAAAGAAGTGTTGCAGTGTTCCCGGAAGGGGGTGCGGTGTGCTGGAGTTCGCGATCCTCGGTCTCCTGCACGAAGCACCCATGCACGGGTATGTGCTGCGCAAACGGCTGCACGAGACACTCGGCACGTTCCGGGCGTTCTCGTACGGCTCGCTGTACCCGACCCTGCGGAGGCTGCTGAGGGCCGGGTACCTGGTCGAAGAGCTCGACGAGGCCGAGGACCGGGCCTGGGCCCGGCGCGGCAGGCGCGTCTACAAGCTGACCGCGGAGGGCAAGGAACGGTTCGCCGAGCTGCTCGGCGACGCCGGGCCGCAGACCTGGGACGACGAGGGTTTCGGCGTCCACCTGGCGTTCTTCTCCCGGACCCCGGCCGACGTGCGGATGCGGATCCTCGAAGGCCGCCGTCGCCGCGTGGAGGAGCGGCGCGAAGGGTTGCGGGCGGCGCTGGCAAGGACCGAGCAGAAGATCGATCGCTACACCCGCGAGCTGCACCGGCTGGGCCTGGAGACCAGCGAGCGGGAGGTGCGCTGGCTCAACGAGCTGATCGCGCACGAACAAGCCGAGCAGCCGGGGCCGGACAGCTGAGCCCACGGCGCGAGCCGCAGCGTCGCGGCAGACCTACTGATACAGACACGGATTGAAGGAGAAACCCCCCATGGGCGAGAACCGCCGCGTTCGGGTGGCCATCGTGGGCGTCGGCAACTGCGCGGCGTCGCTGGTCCAGGGTGTCCAGTACTACCGTGACGCGGATCCCGCCACGCGGGTTCCCGGTCTGATGCACGTCGACTTCGGCGGCTACCACGTCCGCGACATCGAGTTCGTCGCCGCGTTCGACGTGGACGCCAAGAAGGTCAGCCGTGACCTGTCCGAGGCGATCTTCGCCTCGGAGAACAACACGATCAAGATCGCCGACGTGCCGCCGCTGGGCGTCACCGTCCAGCGTGGGCACACCCACGACGGGCTCGGCCGCTTCTACCGCGAGACGATCGCGGAGTCCGACGAGACTCCGGTCGACATGGTCGCCGCGCTGCGCGAAGCCCGGGCGGACGTGCTGGTGTCCTACCTGCCGGTGGGCTCCGAGGTGGCGGACAAGTTCTACGCGCAGGCCGCGATCGACGCCGGGGTGGCGTTCGTGAACGCGCTGCCGGTGTTCATCGCGTCCGACCCCGCGTGGGCGAAGAAGTTCACCGACGCCGGCGTGCCGATCGTCGGTGACGACATCAAGTCCCAGGTCGGCGCCACCATCACGCACCGCGTGCTGGCGAAGCTGTTCGAGGACCGCGGCGTCCAGCTCGACCGGACGATGCAGCTCAACGTGGGCGGGAACATGGACTTCCTGAACATGAAGGAGCTCGAGCGCCTCGAGTCGAAGAAGATCTCGAAGACCCAGTCGGTCACCTCGCAGGTCGACCGCGAGCTGGGCAAGGGCAACGTGCACATCGGGCCGTCGGACTACGTCCAGTGGCTCGACGACCGCAAGTGGGCCTATGTCCGGCTCGAGGGCCGCGCCTTCGGCGACGTGCCGCTGAACCTGGAGTACAAGCTCGAGGTCTGGGACTCCCCCAACTCCGCGGGCATCATCATCGACGCCGTCCGCGCCGCGAAGATCGCGCTCGACCGCGGCATCGGCGGCCCGATCCTGTCGGCCTCGTCCTACTTCATGAAGTCGCCGCCGGAGCAGTACGACGACTCCTCCGCGCGCGACGCGGTCGAAGCGTTCATCCGCGGTGACGTGGAGCGCTGACACCCTCGCTCTGAGTCCGTGAAGGCCCCCTTACCAGCTGTTAAAAGCCGGTAAGGGGGCCTTCACGGCTTTTAAGCCTCGGCCGAATGCGTCTTCCGGTATGTCTCCTCCGGTGTTGCACTAAACCGATGGGGTGGGGGAGGCGTTTCCGGGACGTGAGTGCCGGCGTGGACGCGGGCGCGCCAGGTGGACTGGGCGTGCCGACGTTCCACGCCGTCTTCCACGAGTACTTCACGCAGATGACCAGGCTGGCCCACCTGCTCGGCGCGGACGACGCGGAGAACGTCGCGCAGGAGGCCTTCGTCCGCCTGCACCAGCGGTGGGACTCCCTCGACGACCACACCCGGGTGGTCGGCTACCTGCGGGCGACCGTGGTGAACATGTCCCGGTCGCGGCTGCGCCACCTGCGGGTGGTCCGGCGGACACCGCAGGACCGGCCGGAGGACGAACGCTCCGCCGAGGCCGGCGCGGTCGCGAACTGGGAGCAGCAACGCATCCGTGTCGTGCTGGGGAGACTCTCGGCGCGCCAACGGGAAGTGCTCGTCCTGCGCTACTGGCTGGACCTGAGTACGGCGGCGATCGCGGAGACACTCGGGGTCGCGCCGGGCACGGTGAAGGCGACGACACACCATGCGATGGAAAACCTGCGCAAGCACCTGGCCGAGGAGGGGGAGCCATGACCGAGCTGGAACGCAAGCTCGCCGAAACCCTCCGCGCCCAGGCCGAGGAGGTCCGGCCCAGCCCGGGCGCCTGGGCGGCGCACCACCACCGCATCCGGCGGCGCGATCGGCGGCGGGCGCTGGGCAACGCCGGCGCGATCGGCGTCGCCGCCGTCCTGCTGCTGGTCGCCATCCCGTTCGTGCGCTCGGCCTTCCGCCCGGATCCCCCGGCGGTGGCCCAGGCGGCGACGGCGAGCCGGTTCGACGCGCCCTTCCTCATCACCCGCTTCCAGCACGACGGCCTGCCGTGGCGGCTCTACCTCAGGGTCCAGCAGGCCGGGATTCCGAAGACGACCGTCCTGTGTTTCGACGTGGATCCCGACAGCCAGCCCGGCCAGGCGATCCCGGGATTCCCGCGCTGCCTCAAGCTGTCCCTGCCCTCGCCAGGTGACCTGGCGCCGCAGCCGTATCGCTATGTCTACTTCGGCAAGCGGATCTACGTCTATTCACCCTCGGTCGCCCGGCTGCAGGTCGCCACGGCGAGCGGCGCCGACGTGCCGACGACGGAGGTCGCGCGGGCCGCGGACTACGCGGTGGCCACCGTGCCGCTGAACGACCAGGACCCGCCGACGAGCTACGAAACCTTCGGCGTCCGCGGCAACCTGCTCAAGACCGGGTCACTGCCCTAGTGTCGCGTGATCCCACTTGCCTTACGCCGCTGCGGCCCACGCGGTCGCTGGCAGCGGAATCACGCGACACTAGGCGCCCAGCAGGGCGAGGACCTTCCGGGCGGTCTCGGAGAGATCTCCGGCAGGCGGGTGATCGGCCCGGTACTCCAGCTCGACCGCCTCTCGGCCCACGTGGAACAGGATCCGGTATTCCCTGTCGTCGTCGTGCGACGTGCACGCGACATCGCTGACCGCCGACGCCTTGGCGCCCTTTTCCGTCCGGCAGAGGAACTTCGTTCCGTCTGCCGCCGACTCGGCGTTCCGGTAGATCGTCCGCTTCAGTCGCACGTCTTCCGTTGCCTTTGTGGCGCGCCAGCACTCCATTCGTACGTTGAGTCCCGGGAAGATGAACCCTTCCGTCACCGGCAGCACCTCGGTCTGCTCGCCGTCGGTGGGGTGCGACGTAAGCGCCGTGACCACGTCGAGTGGCAGTGCGTCACACGGCTTCGCGGCCAAGTCGTAGGGCGCCGGATAGCGATACTCCGGCGCAGGTTTCGGACCGGCCGCGAGGTTCGCGGCGATGCCGTCGATCAGCTTGGCCAACGTGGCCTCACCGCCGGGAAGCCGGGAAAAATCGCCTACTCGCAACCCGGCCGCCGCGAACCACACGTCGACAGCGTCGCCATCGGCGTGGCGCTCGTAGGTGAGCCCATGGCTCGCCGTGACGCCGGAGACGCGCATATCGCGTTCGGGCACCCGAAGGAGGACTTGCGGCGTCAGCACCGCGTTCTGCACCTCCACCGGTCCGCCACACGACTTCGCGATGTCCGCCTGACCGGCATCGGGCCCGATCACGAGAACCGCACCGCCGTAGGCGAGCCCGGCCGCCGCGAGGACCTCGGGGGTCAGCACCGCGCACGCGTCGAAGCGGCCCGCCGGGCCGGTACCCGCCTTGGCCTGGATGCTCACCACCGGTGGTTCCGGCGTCGACGTCGGCGCCGGCGCGGCCGAACCGGGCGCGCCGAACCCCGAGACGAGACCTCTTACCAGTGGAAACAGGAAGACTGCCAGCAGCGCCAGAAGGGCCAGCAGGAACTTCCAGTTTTTCGGCAGCCGAGACGGTTCGGTCATCGATTCCTCCCCCGGAGACGACGAACGGCCGCACTTTAACCCTGGGACAACCCCAGCGCCGTGGGCAGGTCGGTGATCTTGTCCACCACCGCGGTGACCTGCTTGAGCACCTCCGGGTCCGGCGGGAAGTGCGGGTTCGGGATGGCGTACACCGACATCCCCGCCGCCAGCGCCGCGCGGAGCCCGTTCGTCGTGTCCTCCACCGCGGCGCATTCCGACGGCGGCACGCCCAGCAGCTTCGCCGCGTGCAGGTACACGTCCGGCGCGGGCTTCCCCGCACCCACCTGCTCCGAGGACACCGCCACCGGCACCGGCAGCTCGGTCACGTCCAGGAAGCCCTTGATCAGGATCACCGGGGACGACGACGCGATCGCCACCGGCCAGCGCCGCGCCACCGCGCGCACGACGCCGACGGCGCCCGGGATCAGCGGCGGGCGCTCGGCGTAGCGGGCGGCCATCCGCTGGACGACCACCGAGGCGATCCGGTCCGGCGTGAGCCGGGCGCCGAGGGTTTTGACCAGGTACTCGGCCCATTCGGGGGTGCTCATCCCCTGCATCGCCCGGGTCGCCCCGTCCAGCCAGTGGCCTCCGGTCTCGGCCACGACCGCGCGGCGCACCTGATCCCAGATCCGTTCCGAGTCCACCAGCACGCCGTCGAGGTCGAAGATCACCGCTTCCATGCCCCCGAGCCTAGCCTGTGAGGCGAGTTACTTAGCTACCCTTACTAATTTTTGTTAGCCTAGCTAAGTGACTTCCCGACCGCACGATCTCGCGCACAGGCTCCGGCCGCTGGTGTTCCGGCTGTACCACCAGGTCCGCCGGGAGACGCCGCAGCTGCAGCTGACCCTCACCCAGGGCAGCGTGCTGAGCGAGCTGGTCAACGCGGGGCCGCGCCGGATGAGCGCGCTGGCCGAGCTGGAGCGGGTGCGGATGCCGTCGATGACCGACGTCGTCCGCCGCCTGGAACGGCTCGAGCTGGTCGCGCGCCGTCCCGATCCCGAGGACGGCCGTGCGGTGCTGGTGGAGGTCACCGAAGAGGGACGGCGCTTCTACGCCGAACTGGTCGTCGCCCGCGAGGAGTTCCTTCGCGAGCGGCTCATCGAGCTGGACGACGCCGACCGCGTAGCGATCGAGGCCGCCTTGCCTGCCCTCCACAACCTACTCACCCCGCAACACAAGGAGGAACTGATCCGCGATGAGCGCTGAGCACCACTCGAGCCTGCTGGACGCGGTCAAGGGCCAGCCCAAGCAGGTTTGGATCACCGCGTTCGCCGCGGTCATCGCCTTCATGGGCATCGGCCTGGTCGACCCGATCCTGCTGTCCATCGCCAAGGGCCTGCACGCCACCCCGTCCCAGGTCACCCTGCTCTTCTCGTCCTACCTCGGCGTCCAGGCCGTCGCGATGCTGGTCACCGGCACGATGAGCGCCCGCTTCGGCGCCAAGCGCACCGTGGTCGCCGGCCTCACGCTGGTCGTGGCCGCCACCGCGCTGTGTGCCGCCGCCGGGTCGATCGACCAGCTGGTCGCGCTGCGGGCGGTCTGGGGCCTGGGTAACGCGTTCTTCATCGCCACCGCGCTTTCGGTGATCATCGGGGCCGCCACCGGTGGCCAGGGCGGCGCGATCCTGCTCTACGAAGCCGCGCTCGGCGTCGGCCTCGCCGTCGGCCCGCTGCTCGGCGCCGCGCTGGGCAGCATCTCGTGGCGCGGCCCGTTCCTCGGCACGTCGATCCTGATGGCCGGCGCGCTGGTGCTGTGCTCGATCTTCCTGACCGGCGACGCCAAGGAGAAGCGCACACCGGTCAAGCTGCTCGACCCGATCCGCGCGCTGCGCCACCCCGGCCTGCTGCGCACCTCGCTCGGCTCGGCGCTCTACACCGCCGCCTTCTTCGCGGTGCTGGCCTGGTCGCCGTTCGTCCTCGGCTGGAACGCGGTCGCCGTCGGCCTGGTGTTCTGCGGCTGGGGACTGTCGGTCGCGATCTCGAGCGTGGTCTTCGCGCCGAAGCTGGCCGCCCGCCTCGGTGAGCGCCACGCGACGACGGTGTCCGTGCTCGGCTTCGCCGTGCTGCTGGTGATCATGGCCGTCCCGAGCAAGCCGGTGCTGGTCGTCGGGATCATCGCCTCCGGGCTGGTCTCGGGCCTGCTGAACACGCTGTTCACCGGCACCGCGATGTCGATCAGCGACGCGCCCCGCCCGGTGGCGAGCGCGGGCTACAACTTCTGCCGCTGGCTCGGCGGCGCGGTCGCGGCGACGCTGGTCGGGCACGTGGCCGAGTGGTTCGGCTCGGAGACCGCGCCGTTCCTGGTCGCCGCGGTGCTCTGTGTGCTGGCCGGTGGTCTGCTGGCGGTCCGCGAGCGCGGCGCCGACCCGGTGTCGGTTCCTCGCGAAGCCGTGTTGGTCGGCGAGGAGTTCTGACCGAATCGTCACGCTGAGCGATGGCTCCCGGACCCGGTGTCCGGGAGCCATCGACTATTTGACCGCATTGCGAGCAATACACCTCTTGTTCACCCGCATGTCCGAATTCGGCGCATACGGTCACGTCGTTCCCCGACTGACCACCATGGAGGCGTCGTGTCCTTCGAGCGCGGGCGGCTGCTGCCCCTGTTCACCCCCCACTCCGGCGGGCGATCCCCGATCACGTGCGAGTACCGCTGCGGCAACGCGTGCGCCCACCCCGAGGCCAACGAGACCGGCAACGAGTACTTCGGCGACGTCGTGAAGGACATCTCCCGGCGGCGCGTGTTCAAGGCGGGCGCCGTGATGGCCGCGGCCGCCGGCGGGTTCGCCGCGCTGTCCGGGACGGCGGCCGCCGACGAAGTCTCCCCGAATGGGCACGGCCCGAAGCCGCGTCCCGTGCCGGGTACCGACTTCGACGCGGTGCCGCCGAACAAGCTCGACCAGGTGAGCATCCCCGAGGGCTATGCGCAGAGCGTGGTCATCCGCTGGGGCGACCCGGTCGAGGCGGGCGCGCCGAAGTTCGACTACCGCAATCAAACCGCGGCCGCGCAGGCCAGGCAGTTCGGTTACAACAACGACTTCGTCGGCCTCATCCCGCAGGACCCGCTGGGCATCGGCAACCTGCTGGTGGTGAACCACGAGTACACCACCGAGGTGCACCTGTTCCCGGCCGACCAGTACGACCCGGCCAACCCGACCGAGGAGCAGGTCAAGATCGCCTGGAAGGCGCACGGCCTCTCGGTGGTCCAGACCCGGCGCGACCCGGTGGCCGGCGCGCTCAAGGTGGTGCCGAGCCGGTTCAACCGCCGCATCACCCTCGACACGCTGTTCGAGGTGCGCGGCCCGGCCGCCGGTTCGAAGTACCTCAAGACCTCCGCCGACCCGACCGGCCGCCGCGTGCGCGGTACGCAGAACAACTGCTCCGGCGGCGTGACGCCGTGGGGCACCGTGCTTTCCGGCGAGGAGAACTTCGACCAGTACTTCGCCAACTCCGACAAGGTCACCGACCCGGCCGAGGCGGCGCGGCTCAAGCGCTACACCATCGGTAGCGGTGCCAGCACGCGCAAGTGGGAGCGGTTCGACAAGCGCTGGGACGTCTCGCAGGAGCCGAACGAGCCGAACCGGTTCGGCTGGGTCGTCGAAATCGACCCCCACGACCCGGATTCGACGCCGGTCAAGCACACCGCGCTCGGCCGGTTCAAGCACGAGGCCGCGAACATCAAGATCACCGCCGACGGCCGCGTCGCGGTCTACTCGGGGGACGACAGCCGGTTCGAGTACATCTACAAGTTCGTCTCCAAGGGCAAGTACAAGCCCGGCAACAGCGCGCACGCGCGGCGTCACAACTCCGCGCTGCTCGACGAGGGCACGCTCTACGTCGCGCGGTTCACCGGCGACAGCCCGGCCGCGGAGATCGACGGCACCGGAAAGCTCCCGGCGGACAACGAATTCGACGGCAGCGGCGAGTGGATCCCGCTGGCCAGCGGCGACAAGTCCTTTGTGGACGGCTTCACCGCCGAGGATGTCTACGTCTTCACCCGGCTCGCCGCGGACAAGGTCGCACCGACCAAAATGGACCGCCCCGAGGACATCGAGCCGAACCCGGTGAACGGCCGGATCTACGCCGCGCTGACCAACAACACCGACCGCGGCGCGGCCGGCAAGGCGGGCGTCGACGAGGTGAACCCGCGCACGGTCAACAAGAACGGCCACGTGCTCGAGTGGGAGGAGTCGTGCGGCGACGCGGCGTCGACCCGCTTCTCCTGGCGGCTGCTGCTGGTCTGCGGTGACCCGGCGGCCGCGGACACCTATTTCGGCGGTTTCCCCAAGAGCCAGGTGAGCCCGATCTCCTGCCCGGACAACGTCGCGTTCGACCGGCACGGAAACCTCTGGATCGCCACCGACGGAAACGCGCTCGGCGCGAACGACGGCCTGTTCTCGGTGCCGGTCTCCGGTCCGGAACGCGGGCACGTCAAGCAGTTCCTTTCGGTGCCGGTGGGTGCCGAAACGTGCGGCCCGGTCGTCACCGACCACCTCGTGCTCGTCGCGGTGCAGCACCCCGGTGAGAACGCGGCCAGCTCGGCGAACCCGACGTCGCACTGGCCCGACGGCGGCACAGCGCAGCCGCGCCCGGCCATCGTCTCGGTCTGGCGCAAGGGCCACTTCGGACTGCCCGGCCGGATCGGCGTGCGCTAGCAAGGCCTCGTGAGTGGTAAGTGTCGTTAGAACGACACTTACCACTCACGACGCCCGGCCACCCCTTGTGTCCGAAGTGGACATATGCCCGTCGGAGGGTCCCCCGATAGCGTTGCCGGTGAGACGGTTGGTAACCGTGTGACTCCTGTGATCTTGACGCGCTGCCAACGAGGTCGTCCGCTTTGTCGGCGAAATCCGCTCGGCTAACTCGGTAGGGGTAATCAGTACGGGGTAATCAAAGCAATTCGAGAGCGAATCGGAACGGATCAGCCGTTTTCCGATCTCTAACGGGCGATCATCGAGCGGGTCAAACGCGAATTCCCGCAACGTGGCCGAAGCTGGCCCCGATCAGGGATTATGCCCGCTCCCGCGGAGGAATAGTTTTCTGCTTGGCCGGTTCTCACTTTTTTCACAACCGTCGCAGGCAGGAGTTCCTCAGGTGAAGACAGCACGCTCAGGGCTGGGGAGGCGACGGCAGCGCGCCGTCTCCGCGCTGGCCGTGATGACGGCCGGGGCGCTTGTCCTCGGTACGTCCATGACGGGCGCGGTGGCCGTCGCGGCCACGGCGGGACACGGTACGCCGCGGCTCGCCGCGCCGCCGACGGTTCCGTCCGGCTGTACCGGCGGGCTCCTGCAGAACCCGAGCGTCGAGAACGGCAGCCCGCCCACCGGCTACACGTTCGAGCCCGCTGCGCCCGTGCCGCCCGGCACGCCCTCGAGCAAGCAGCCCCAGCTGTTCACGACCGGGGGTTACCAGTGGGACGGTAGCAAGTACGCGCTGATCTCCACCCCCGACGGCAAGGTCAGCACCGCCTACGAGACGGCCAAGTTCGTCCCCGGCGGCGTCTACACGCTGACCGACTGGACCGGGACGCACAAGGAGAACCTGCAGAACGCGAAGAACGAGCAGTACTCCGGTCTGCGCTTCTACGACTCGGGCGGCGCCCAGGTCCTCGAGAACAAGCTGGCGATCAAGAAGGACGTCGGCACCGGCGACGGCAAGGTCGGCCGCCAGGACTTCCCGCCTTCGACCGCCCCGGCGAACGCCGCCTCGGTGAAGTTCTTCGTCAGCACCAACTACAACTGGGCCAAGTGGGACTGCGTCTACCTGCAGCTCGCCGCGTACTCGGTGAAGAAGGAGGTGCAGAACCCGCAGACCAAGGCGTGGGGCCCGTCGGCCACGCTCACCGCCGGGGACACCGCGCACTACCGGATCACCGTGACCAACGAGGGCACGCAGCCGCTGACCGGCATCACGGTGAAGGACCCGTGGTGTGCGACCCAGCCGGCGGCCTTCGACCTGGCCGCGGGGGCGAACAAGGCGGTCACCTGTGACCACCCGAACGTCACGGTGGGCGACGACAAGCACGTCAACACCGCGACGGTGTCCGGGGTTAAGTACCCCGACGGCACGCTCGGCGAGAAGACCGCGACCGCGACGATCATGGTCAACCCGCCGCCGGCGATCGACAAGGTCGGCGACTTCGTCTGGATCGACCAGAACCGCGACGGCCTGCAGGACTCCGGCGAGCCGGGCGTCCAGGGCGTCAAGGTGACGCTGAAGGACGGCGCGGGCGGCACGGTCGGGACCAAGACCACCGACGCAGCAGGCAAGTACCTGTTCGACCAGCTCAAGGACGGCACGTACCAGGTCTGCTTCGACGTCGCGAATCTCCCGGCTTCCGTTGCCGGATACCAGGTGACGAAGAAGGACGCCGGCGACGACGCGAAGGACTCCGACGCGGGCGCCGACGGTTGCACCGCCACGACGACGCTCGGTGCGGACAAGCGCGAGGACCTGACGCTGGACCTCGGCCTCGTGCCGCCGGCGAACCGCCTCGGCGACTTCGTCTGGGCTGACACCGACAAGAACGGCCTCCAGGACGCGGGCGAGCCGGGCGTCCCGGGCGTGAAGGTGTCGCTCAAGGAGGACCCGAGCAAGGCGGCGACGACGGACGCCAGTGGGAAGTACCTGTTCGACAACCTGAACGACGGCACGTACACGGTCTGCTTCGACACGGCGAATCTCCCGGCTGACTACGCGGGTTACACGCTGACCGGGAAGGACAAAGGCGATGACGGCAAGGACTCCGACGCCGACCCGGCCACAGGGTGCGCCCCGGCCACGACGCTCGGCGCGAGCAAGCGCGAGGATCTGACCCTCGACGCGGGCATCGTCTCGCCGCCGGACAAGATCGGCGATTTCGTCTGGGTCGACACCGACAAGAACGGCCTCCAGGACGCGGGCGAGCCCGGCGTCCAAGGCGTGAAGGTGACCCTGCAGACCGGCGACGGCACGCTGGTCACCACCACGACCACCGGGGCGGACGGGAAGTACCTGTTCGACGGCCTCAACGACGGCACCTACAAGGTCTGCTTCGACGTCGCACACCTGCCGGACGCAATGGCCGGCTACCAGGTGACCAAGAAGGACGCCGGGGACGACACGAAGGACTCCGACGCGGGCGCCGACGGTTGCACGCCGCCGACGACGGTCGGCAAGGACAAGCGCGAGGACCTGACGCTGGACCTCGGCCTGGTCGCGCCGCCGAACCGCCTCGGCGATTTCGTCTGGTACGACAAGAACAAGAACGGCCTGCAGGACGACGGCGAGCCGGGTGTCCCGGGCGTGAAGGTGTCGCTCAAGGAGGACCCGAGCAAGACGGCGACGACGGACGCCAGCGGGAAGTACCTGTTCGACAACCTGAACGACGGCACGTACACGGTCTGCTTCGACGTCAAGGCGCTGCCGGAGAAGTACAGCGAGCCATCCTGACGAAGAAGGACGCGGGTGACGACGGAAGGACTCCGACGCCGACACCACGACCGGATGCACGGCGCCGACGACGCTCGGTGCGGCCAAGCGTGAGGACCTGACGCTGGACGCCGGTCTGGTGTCGCCGCCGAACAAGCTCGGCGACTTCGTCTGGACCGACACCAACAAGAACGGCGTGCAGGATCCCGGCGAGGCGGGCGTCCCCGGCGTGAAGGTCACGCTCAAGGACGACACCGGCAAGCAGGTCGGCACGGCGACCACCGGCCCCGACGGCAAGTACGTGTTCACCAACCTGCCGGACGGCTCCTACCAGGTCTGCTTCGACACGAAGGCGCTCCCGGGCGACTTCGCCGACTACCAGCTGACCAAGGTGAACGCGGCGGGCCACAACGGCACCGACTCCGCGGCCGACCTGTCGACCGGCTGCACGCCGGTGACGAAGCTGGGCGTCGGGCACCGTGCGGACCTGACGCTGGACGCCGGGATCATCGCCCCGGTGAACCGCGTCGGCGACTACGTGTGGGTCGACAAGAACGCCAACGGTGTCCAGGATCCGGGCGAGCCGGGTGTCCCGGGTGTGCCGGTCACGCTCAAGGACGGCAGCGGCAAGGTCGTCTCCACTCAGACCACTGTGGACGGTGGGAAGTACGTCTTCACCGACCTGCCGGACGGTTCGTACCAGGTCTGCTTCGACACCGGCTCGCTCAAGGGCGACCTGGCCGGGGCGACGCTGACCAAGGCGAACGCGGCGGGCCACAACGGCACCGACTCGGCGGCGGACCCGGCGACGAAGTGCACGCCGGTGACGAAGATCGGTCCGGGCAAGCGTGAAGACCTCACGCTGGACGCCGGGCTCGTCGCGCCGGTCGCGAAGCCGGTGAACCGGCTGGGCGACTACGTCTGGTACGACCAGAACGACAACGGCCTGCAGGACACCGGTGAAGAAGGCGTCGAAGGCGTCAAGGTGACCTTGAAGGACGGCAGCGGCAAGGTGCTCTCCACGACGACCACGGTCAGCGGCGGCAAGTACCTGTTCGGCAACCTGCCGGACGGCTCGTACCAGGTCTGCTTCGACACCTCCTACGCCGATGAGGAGTACCGCGGCTACGGCTTCACGAAGGCCAACGCCGCCGGCCACAACGGCAAGGACTCGGCGGCAGACCCTGGCACGAAGTGCACCGCGGTGACGAAGCTGGGTGCGGACAAGCGTGAGGACCTCACGCTGGACGCCGGGATCACCGGTGGCCACGAGCCCGCGCAGACGCCGGCGAAGCTGGCCTCGACCGGTAGCCCGCTCGACTGGCTGGCCGGCCTGGGCGCGCTGCTGCTCCTCGGCGGCATGAGCCTGCTCGCGGTGCTGCGTAGGCGGTCTCGCTCGGTGCAGTAACCACGAAGAGAGCGAAGGGGCGCCGTCCGGTTTCGGGCGGCGCCCCTTTTTCGTCCGCAACGGTTCGGGCTCGGCCGGCATCTCTGTAGTAAAGGGACCGAATCCGCCGGGGGGCCATTGATGACGCAGGTAGCCGGGGTCGAACGCGCTCGAAAACAGGACGTCCCGGCCCGGATGTGGCCGGTGTTCGTGGTCACGCTGGTGGTGTTCGGGGTACTGGCCTGGAACCGGCGGTGGATGGCCGACGACGGGTTGATCGTGCTCCGGACGGTCCGCCAGATCCTCGCCGGGCACGGCCCGGTCTACAACATCGGCGAGCGTGTCGAGGTCAACACGAGTCCACTGTGGACAGCCGTGCTGACCGTGCTGGCGCTGGTGTTGCCGGTGGTGTCGCTGGAATGGCTGGCCGTCGTGACCGGCCTGGCCTGCGCGTTGGGCGGGCTGGCTTTCGGGCTGGACGCGGCGCGGCGCCTGTACGGCGGACCGGTCGTGCCCGCGGGTGCGCTGGTGATGTGCGCGCTGACGCCGTTCCTCGATTTCGCGACGTCCGGCCTGGAAACCGGGCTGATCCTGCTGTGGCTGGGCGGCACCTGGTGGTTGCTGGTGCGAGGCAGCACGTGGCCGCTCGCGGTGGTGGCGGGACTCGGGCCGCTGGTCCGGCCGGATCTGGCGGTGGTTTCGGTGGTGATTTTCGTTGCCCTGCTTGTGCTGCGACGACCGGGCTGGCGGCGCGGGCTCGGGTTGACCGCGGTCGCGGCGGCGCTTCCGCTGGCGTACCAGGTGTTCCGGATGGGGTACTACGGCCTGCTCACGCCGAATCCGGCGCTGGTCAAGGAAGCCTCGGACGCGAACTGGGCGCGAGGGTTCGCGTACCTCGGGAATCTGCTGGGTCCGCAGCTGCTGTGGCTCCCGCTGGTGGTGCTCGGTGTGGTGTACGCGCTGGTCCGGACGTCACGGCTGGAGTGGGTCCCGGTGATCGCCGCGGTGCCGCTCGCCGGCTACGTGATCCGGGTCGGCGGGGACTTCATGCACGGGCGGATGTTGCTGCCGGCGCTGTTCTGCCTGCTGCTGCCGGTGTTCGCGGTGCCGGTGTCCCGACGGGTGCTTGCCGGTGTGCTCGTGGTCGCGGTCTGGGCGGTGGGTGCGGGTGGCTGGCTGCGGCCGCCGTTCTCGTCGCCGCGGGGCGTCACCGACGAGCGGGCGTACTGGGTGGCGGTGACCGGGCACGAGCATCCGGTCGCGGCGGCGGATTTCGCCGGGTACGACCTGGTCCCGGGGGCGCTGGCGGCGCTCGCCCGGACGACGGCGCCGACGACGCTGGCGTTCGACCGGGACCGGCGCGAGTGGCTGGCCCATGGCACGGATCAGTCGTACACCACGGTCTCGGTGGGCACGCTGGGCGCCGTGGGGCTGCTGGCCGACCTGGATGTGCGGGTCGTGGACAGCTATGGCTTGGCGAGCCCGACCGGTTCCCACGTCCTGCCGGATCCGGGCGGCCGGACCGGCCACCAGAAGTGGCTGTCGCCGGTGTGGCAGATCGCGGACTCGGGCGGCGATGTCCGGTCGTGGCCCGCGGTGCGCGAGGCGTTGGACTGCCCGGCGCTGCGGGAGGTGTCCGACGCCGCGCGTGCGCCGCTGACGGCCGGGCGGTTCTTCGCGAACCTGACCGGCGCGTTCACCCGCCAGGGGGTCCGCTTCGCGCGTGACCCGGAGGTGGCGCGGACGTGCGCGCTGCCTACGGTGGCTGAATGACCGATCTTCCCCTGGCCCTGGTGACCGGAGCTTCGCGCGGCATCGGCGCGGCCGTCGCGCACCAGCTCGCCCCGACCCACCGGGTGCTGCTCGGCGGCCGCGACGCCACGGCGCTGGCCGCGTTGGATCTCCCCGGCGCGACTCCGTGGCCCGTCGAGCTGACGGATCCGGAGGCTCTGGCGGCGGCGTGCGCGGACATCTCGTCGCTGGACGTACTGGTGCACTCGGCGGGAGTGGCGGCGCTGGGGCCGATCGCGTCCACCCCGGCGTCGGCGTGGCGGCACAACTTCGAGGTGAACCTGCTGGCGGTGGTGGAGCTGACCCGCCTGCTCCTCCCGGCCCTGCGCGCGGCCCGCGGCCACGTGGTGGTGATCAACTCAGGCGCGGGCCGCAATGCCCGCCCGGGCTGGGCCCCGTACGCGGCCTCGAAATTCGGCGTCCGCGCCTTCGCCGACGCCCTGCGCGAAGAAGAACGCGACCTGCGCGTCACGTCCATCTACCCGGGCCGCACGGACACGGAAATGCAGCAGGCGATCATCGCCGACGAAGGCCGCCCCTACGACCCAACCCACTTCCTCCGCCCGGACTCCGTCGCGACCGCCGTCCTGGCGGCAGTCTCGGCAACCCCCGAAGCCCACCTGACCGAGCTGATCCTGCGGCCGCGCTGAGGATCAAGACCGCAGTCGCGCCGCAGTCTCAGCCACCCCGGCCTGCACCTTCGCCCGGTCCACCCGGGTCGACTCGCCATCGGCGACCACCTGGGTCCCGGCCACCCACACATCCCGGACCCGCCGCGACCCGGCCGCCCACACGAGGTTCGACAGCAGCTGCACATCGGGCACGTCGAGACCGCACGCGAAAGCCGGGTCGTCCAGATCCACGTGCACCAGGTCAGCCCACCGGCCGGGCTCGAGAGCCCCGATGTCCGACCGTCCCAGCGCCGCCGCCCCACCGCGCGTGGCCAGCAGGAACGCGTCCGCCGCGGTCAGGACCGTCGAGTTCCCGGTGGCCAGGCGCGCGAACATCGCCGAGAGCTGCAGCTCTTCCCACAGGTCGATGTCGTCGTTCGAGGCCGGGCCGTCCGTGCCGAGACCAACCGCGACCCCCGCCGCCCGCAGGTCGGTGATCCGCGCGATCCCGGAAGCCAGCTTCGCGTTCGAGCCTGGGCAGTGCGCCATCCCGACGCCGTGCGCCGCGAACAGCGCGATGTCCTCGTCCGACAGGTGAATCGCGTGCGCCGCCAGTACTCGCCCGTCGAACATGCCCAGCTTCGCGAGCAAGGCCGGAACGGACCCGTGCGCGGAGCGGACGGCGACGTCCTCGAGCGCAGCCTCGGCCACGTGGATCTGCACCAGTGCCCCGCGCTCAGCAGCTGACGAAGCAGTCGCCCGCAGTCCTTCCTCGGACAGCATGTACGCCGAGTGCGGGCCGTAGCCGAGCTCGATCGTGTCGCCCGGCCCGAACCGCAGGCCGTCAGCGTCGATCCACTGCTCGATCTCGCGCAGCGACGCACGCCAGTCCATGCCCGGCAGCTCCATCACCGGCGGCGCCACCAGCACGCGTCCGCCGGTGGCCAGCACCGCGTCGACCAGCTGCTCGCCGTGGAAGTACATCTCGGCGCTGGTCGTCACGCCGTGGCGCAGCATTTCGACCGAGCCCAGCAGCATGCCGGTGCGAACGTCCTCGGGGCGCAGCTTCGCCTCGGCGGGCCAGATGATTTCGTTGAGCCAGGGCAGCAGCGGCAGGTCGCCGCCCATCCCGCGCAGCAGCGTCATCGGGCTGTGCGCGTGCGTGTTGACCAGACCCGGCAGCAGGATTCCGGTCAGGGTGGTGACCGGAGCGGCGGAATCCGGGGCGGTGGCCGCCGGTCCGCAGTGCGTGATGCGCCCGGTGTCGTCCACGTCGACCACCGCGTCGCGCAGAAGCGAACACGAGGCGTCGGCGGGGAGAACGACAGGAGCGTGGAAACGGCGTTGCATGACGGGATACTACGCACCCGGAATCAGGACACGATTCCACTCCGCCACGCCCACGCCGCCGTCTCGACCCGGTTCCGCGCGCCGATCTTGCCCTGCACCGACGCCAGATGTGTCTTCACCGTCGACAGCGACATGAACAGCTCGGCGCCGATTTCGGTGTTCGTCAGCCCGGTCGCGGCGGCCTTCACGACGTCGAGTTCGCGCGCGGTCAGCGGCTCCGAGGGCGGCTTGACCTGCGGTTTCGCCGGTCCGCCGTCGAAGTGCTTCAACAGCCGGACGGTGATCTGCGGTGACACCAGCGCGTCGCCGCGGTCGGCCGCGCGGACGGCTTCGATCAGCAGTGCCGGGCCCGCGTCCTTGAGCAGGAAGCCCGAGGCGCCGTTGCGCAGCGCCGAGTGGACGTACTCGTCGAGGTCGAACGTCGTGACCACGACCACCTTGAGCGGGTCGGCCACCTCCGGCCCGGCCAGCTGCCGGGTGACCTCCAGGCCGTCCAGGCCCGGCATGCGGATGTCGAGCAGGCAGACGTCCGGGCGCAGCTCGCGTGCCTTCGCGACGGCCGAGACGCCGTCGGCGACGTCCGCGACGACCTCGATGTCGTCCTGCGCGTCCAGGATCATGCGGAACCCCATCCGCACCATCTCCTGGTCGTCGGCGATCAGTACCCGGATCACGAATCCCCTTCTCCGGCCGCCAGGGGCAGCCAAGCTTCGACGCGCCAGCCGCCGTCCGGACCGCGTCCGGCGGTCAGCCGCCCGTGCAGCAGCGCGACGCGTTCGCGCATGCCGACCAGACCGTAGCCGCCCGACCCGCCGGCCGGCCGGTGCGCCTGCTCGCGTCCGTTGTCCGTCACCTGCAGGTGTAGTTCCCGTTCGCTCGCCACCGCGAGCACGAACGCCTCACTCGCGCCGGACGCGTGTTTGCCGACGTTCGTCAGCGACTCCTGGACCAGCCGCAGCGCCGACCGGCCGACCTCGTGCGGCAGGTCCGGCGGCAGGTCGAGGCGCAGGGCCGTCGGGACGCCGTGGTTCGAGCCGGCGATCAGCCGCCGCAGGTCCGCGCCGAGGTCGGTGGTGGCCTGCTCGCTGAACTCGCTGGACCCGGCGGGCGCGTCCCCGCGCATCGACCGCACCAGCCGCCGCATCGCCGCGAGCGCCTCCACCCCGGCGTCCTCGATCCGGCCCATCGCCTCGACCGCGATCTGCGGGTTCCGCTCACCCATCATCCGCGCGGCCTGTGCCTGCACGACGATCCCCGTGACGTGGTGTGCGACGACGTCGTGCAGCTCCCGCGCCAGCGCCATCCGCTCGGCGGTCTGCGCGTCCGACACCGCCGACTGCACGACCTGGGTGCGCTCGGAGTCGCGCGAGCGCAGCATCAGGCCGACCGCGATCGAGATCCCGAGCAGCAATGCCGCGGTGAAGGCCAGGATCGAGAGGGTCTGGGGGTCGGTCTGCAGCCCTCCGGGCCGCCGGGAGTTGAGGATCGCCCCGAGCGCGACCACGCTCGCCAGCAAGGCGACCCGCGACCAGGACTGGCTCAGCCCCCGGGCCCGGGTCAGGTTCACCACCACGCCCATCCCGGCCACGACCTGCACGAACGGAATACCGCCCGGCATCGGGTACTCGTAGCGCAGGTGCAGGAACGGCGTGACGACGTCGGAGAGCAGCATGATCCCGGCGATGCCCAGGAGAGCGTCGGCTGGCCGTCGCGGCGACAGCACCGCTATGACGGACGCGACGAGCGAGCAGAACAGGACCGGGAACCCGCGGGCGTTGGACGAGTAGGTGTAACCGAACTCGAAGAGCAGGGCGAACGCGAGCAGCCCCATCAGCGGCCATTGCCCCATCGCCAGCTCGTTCACCCGGCGGAGCCGCCGGGTTCGCGGATCGGCGCGCGGGTTGCGGTCCCGGGCCGTGATGGCGGGCACCACCGCGCCGACGAGCAGCAGCAACCCGAACAGCAGCCCCTGGGAACCCGTGCCGCTGTCGATGTCCCTGATGCCCCCGAACCGGCCGAAGACCGCGACGAGACCCCCGACGACCAGGACACTGATCACGCAGAACGCCACGCCCGCCCGCGCCCGGCGGGCCGCGTAGAAGACCATCTGCACCCCCGCCACGACCTCGGTGATGGTCACCTTCGGCAGCACGCTCGAGTACGCGGGGATGTGGAACGCGTAGATGAAGAGGGTGGAGAAGACCAGGACTGCGGCGCCGGCCGCGGCGGCGACAGCGGCTCGCCGCTGCGCCCACAGCGCACACCCTGCCATCGCGAAGATGCCTGGGAGGAGCCCGAAATCGACGAAGCGCGGCCCTTGCTCGTCGAGCGCGGCCTCCGTCGTGAAGACGAGGTCGAACAGCAGGGCGGCGAGCAGGACGACGGTGGGCAGGCCGAGGCGGCGCACGACGTTTCGGGCGCGGACGTGCAGCGGATCGTCGGCAGGCGCGGGGGGCACAACGTGACGCTACGGGATTCGGCGTAACCCGCACCTTGGCCGATCAGCCCGGAGTTCCTCGGCCGATCGGCCGATGCCGGACGCCGTGGCTCTGGCCGTCTGCCCGAAGTGGACCACCCGTGATCTCCGCGAAGCTCGTCGGCGAACAAGATCTCGTACCCCGATGAGGAGAACCCGTGGACACTCCACAGTGGACCGGCGGACCGGTGCTTTCCGGCCGTGGGCTGACCAAGCGCTACGGCGCGCAGTACGCCTTGGCGGGCATCGACATCGACATCATGCCGGGCGACGCGGTCGCCATCGTCGGCCCGTCGGGCTCCGGCAAGACGTCGCTGCTGCACGTCCTGGCCGGCATCCTGCGCGCCGATGCCGGGGAGATCCACCTCGCCGGTCAGCGGATCGACCACCTCGGCGAGAAGAAGCGCAGCGAGCTGCGCCGCACCGAGTTCGGGTTCGTCTTCCAGTCGGGGATGCTCGTCGCCGAGCTTTCCGCCGAGGAGAACGTCGCGCTCCCGTCGCTGCTGGCGGGCAAGGGCCGCAAGGAGTCGATCGAGGCGGGCCGCCAGTGGCTCTCGCGGCTCGGCCTCGCGGGCAAGGAGAAGCGGCGCCCCGGCGAGCTTTCCGGTGGTGAGGCCCAGCGCGTCGCGATCGCGCGAGCGCTGACGCACCGGCCGAAGGTGATCTTCGCCGACGAGCCGACCGGCGCACTCGACACCCGCACCGGCCGCGACACGATGGACGCCTTGCTCGGCGCCGCGCGGGAGACCGGCGCCGCGGTGCTGGTGGTGACCCACGACCGCGAGCTGGCCGAGTCGATGCCGAAGACCGTCTCCATCCGCGACGGCCTGATCGCGACGAGGTTGGCGGCGTGAACAGCCTTCAGCTCGCGCTGCGAGTCCTCAAGATCGATCGGCGGACCCGGACGTCCGCGATCCTGACCGCGGTCGGTGTCGCCGTCGCGACCGGGCTGGTCCTGCTGCTCGCGACGCTTCCCTACGCGACGCAGAACCGCGAACAGCGGGCGCTGTGGCAGGGCGACAACTTCTACAGCCGCAACAGCGAAGCCCCGGCGTCGATGCTGTTCTCCAGCAGCAAGGACTACTACGACGCCAAGCAGATCATCCGCGTCGACGTCGCGCTCACCGGCGGCGCGAGCGCGTCGACCATCAAGCTGCCGCCGGGCGTGCCGCAGCTGCCCGGCCCGGGCGAGGCCATCGTCTCCCCGGCACTGGGCAGGCTCCTGCAGAGCACCACGGCCGCGCAGCTCGGCGACCGGTTCGGCAAGGCCGTCGGCGCGCTCGGCGAGGACGCCCTGCGCTACCCGGAACAGCTCGTCGTGCTCGTCGGCCACAACGCCGACGCGATGCCGAAGAGCGCCTTCCCGATCACCACCTTCCCCGGCGGGACGGCCCGGCCGGATCCGCTGCTCATGCTGCTGGCCTGGGTCGGGATCATCGTGCTGCTGGTGCCGAGCCTGGTGCTGGTCGCGTCCTCGGCCCGGCTCACCGCCGCGCGCCGGGAGCGTCGGCTAGCCGCGATCCGGCTCGCCGGTGCGACGCCGGGGCAGGTCACCAGCATGGTGGCCGCGGAGACGACGTTGTCCGCCGGGATCGGCGCGCTGCTCGGCCTCGCCCTCGGCCCCGCACTGTCCGGCCTGGCGACGTTCGTGCCGTGGGGCGGGGGCACCTGGCTGGCGTCGGACTTCGCGCTGCCGACCGGGCTGACCGTGTTCATCGTGCTGGCGATCCCGGTGCTGGTCGTGCTGGCCGGCGTGCTCGGCCTGCGGCGGGTGCTGAAGAACCCGCTGTTCGCCACCGGCGGCCACACGAAGAAGCCGCTGCACTGGTGGCGGCTGCTGGCACTGCCCGTGGCCGGGCTGTTCTTCCTCTTCGCGGTGCTGACGGCGAAGGACTACGGCGGCATCTCGCTGGTCATGGGCGGGCTGTTCCTGCTGGTCGGCTCGGCCGCGATCGTCGGGCCGTGGGTGACCTCGGCGGTCGGCGGGACGTTCGTCAGGATCTGGCGGAAGCCCTCCGCGCTGCTGGCCGGACGTCGGCTGCGTGACGACCCGAAGGGCGCGTACCGCGCTTCGGCGGGGATCGTGCTCGCGGTGTTCGCCGGATCGATGGCGCTGACGCTGCTGCCGACGTTCGAGGCGATGGCCGGTGGCGGCCGGTCGTACCAGGACTCGGTGCTCTATGCCGACACCGACGCCAAGCACGCGTCGAACGTCGTCGAGCAGGCCAACGCGGCGCTCGCGCGCTACGGCCAGTCCGAGCGCGCGCTCGCGGTCGGCGAGGTCTATCTCGTCGAAGGCGAGGGCCGGCAGCAGTCCTACACCCAGGCATTGGTGATGACCTGCGCGGACTCGGTCAAGCTGACCCGCTTCGGATTCGACGGCCTCTGCACCGGCGCGCCGGGCATCTACAGCGGGTCGTCACTCGATCTGGCGAGCAAGAAGATCGTCGGCGACATCGACCAAGCCGGCGTCGCACTGGCACCGAACACCCCGGTGCACGTCGCCCAGTACCACGAACCCGACCTCTCGACGACGGTCGTCATCGACCCGTCGGTGGTGCCCGCCGGGATCGTGCCGGGGCGGGTGACCGTCGTGGCGCCGACGACGGACGCGAACCGTGAGATCGTCCGGACGGCGCTGGCCGGCCCGGCCGCCGGTGAGGAGATCGGCAGCCGCGACCAGTACCTGTTCAACCAGCAGACCCAGCTCGGCGACCTGCGCCGGGTCACCGTGATCGGGCTGATCGCGGCGGGCATCCTCGCCGGCTGCAGTGCCGCGGTCGCGACCGCGGGCTCGGTGATGGACCGGCGCAAGACGTTCGGCGCGCTGATGGCGGCCGGGACGCCGGTGCGGGTGCTTTCGCGGGCCCTGCGGATGGAAGCCGCGCTGCCGGCGCTGGTCGCCACGATCGGCGCGGGAATCGTCGGGGTACTCGTCGGCGTTGGGCTGTTCAGCATGGTCGACGAGCGCGGCATCGTGCTCAGCCCGTGGATCCTGGCGCCGGTGGTGCTGGGTGTCGGGGTGGCGCTGCTCGGCGCGTCGGTCTGCACGCCGGCGCTGAAGCGGGTCCAGGCGGAACCGCTGGCCGACGAATAGGTCGTTCGCCCCTCTGTCGGGGGAGGGGCGAGCACCGGGGGTACAGAGGGAGGTCGTGAGTGGTAAGTGACGTTAGAACGTCACTTACCACTCACGACATCTTCTCGAAGATCAAGTCGTGTGACACCCGGCCCTCGACGTCCGCGCGCTGTTCGAACTTGGTCACCGGCCGCCACTCCGGCCGCGGCGCCCAGCCGCCGGGCTCGTCGGCGTAGCGGTTACGCAGCGCCGGTTCCGCCGAGCAGACGTCCATCATCTGCTCCGCGTAGTTCTCCCAGTCGGTCGCCATGTGGAACGTCCCGCCGGGCGCGAGCCGCGAAGCCACCAGCGCGGCGAAGGACGGCTGCACGATCCGGCGCTTGTGGTGCTTCTTCTTCGGCCACGGGTCCGGGAAGAACAGCCGGACACCGTGCAGCGACTCCGGCTCGACGTGCTCGGTCAGCAGGATCACGGCGTCGCCGTGCAGCAGCCGCAGATTCTCGACGCCCAGCTTTTCGGCGCGCAGCATCAGCTGCCCGAGGCCCGGGTCGTAGACCTCGACGGCGACGTAGTTCAGCTCCGGCGCCGCGGCCGCCAGTTGCGACGTCGTCTCCCCCATGCCGGAGCCGATCTCGATCAGCACCGGCGCGGACCGGCCGAACCACGCGTCGAAGTCCAGCCGGCCCGCGGGCAGCTCACCGACCGTGCGGCCCAGCCGCGGCCAGTGCTCGTCCCAGGCGCGCTGCTGGCCGACGGTCATCCGCCCGCCGCGTTTCACGTAGCTGACGACGCTGCGCAGGCGAGGGCGGTCTTCGTTTTCCACCCAGGGAAGATAACCGGACGGTTACCGGACTGCTTCGAACACCCCGAGCCGGGACCGCAGACCGGCCAGGCCGGGCACCGCGATGGGGTCCGGGGTCGGGCCACTGTGGGCCGGGAACACGTCGATCCAGCCGGGGTGCCGGTCGGTATTCACCACGGTCGTCGGAATCGCGTGACCCGATTTCCCGCGTTCGGAGGGCATGAACTCCCAGTAACCGGATTCGCCGTCCGCGGCCCACGGCACGAATTCCCAGCCGGGCCGCCTGCCGAGCAGTTGTGCGATGCGGTCCTCGATGCGGAAACCCTGTTCCCGCGAGTCCAGTTTCCCGTCCGCGAAGGCACGCAGCCACCACGGCGCGGGCACCTGGCCCGCCATCCCCGCCGACGCGCGGTACAGGGCCAGCACACGATCTTCGGGCGCGCGGTGCACCCAGGCGCGGCGGATTTCCGACGGCATCGTCGCGGAAGCCGCCGACGGCGGCAGTTCGATCGCTCGGGACCATTCCAGGTCGAGCATGGGCTCGAGCCGGGGCGCGGCGTCCTCGACGCGGGCCCGGGGAATGGTGCTGCCTAATTCTTGACCGGTGTCCACCGTCAAGGATCACCTCCACGGGAGCTGAGACGGTTCCGGTTTCGCTCACTATGAATATTGCCTGGCCGTAGCATTATGTCCGCTTCGTGTGAGCGAAGCCACAGCCGGTTCGTCTTTTCTTGACGACGTTCTTCACGATAATGCGACGCCGGTCACGTTCAGGCGTCGCGGTGGCGCGTGAGCAGTACCCCGGCCACGAACAGGCCAACGCAGATCGCCGCGAAGTAGCCGAGGTAGCCCCACGGCCCCAGCGGCGCCGCCGGGAGTCCCAGCGCGCCGCGCGTGAACTCTCCCGTGCCCGCGAACTGCTCCGACGCGTAGAACGGCATCCACTGGTAGATGTGCTTGCCGACGCCGGGGATGAAGACGACCAAGCCCTCCAGCACCTGCGTCCACACCAGCACGAGTGTCAGCGAGAGGGCGACGCTGCGCACCAGCAGCGCGACCCCGACGCCGAGCACGGCGGTCAGCAGGAAGATCACGCCCTGGCCGAGCAGCGTCCGCCAGTCCGCGCCGGTGTGCGGCGTGAGGTCCGCGTCCGGCGCGACGACCGACGCGAGCCCCCACGAGGCGAAGCTGTCGAACAGCCCGAGTACCACGGCCAGCGCGCCGATCACGGTCACCTTGGCCAGCAGCACGGGTACGCGGCTCGGCACGGCCTGGAACGTCAGGCGCATGGTGCCCCAGTTGAATTCCGACGCCGTCACCAGCACCGCGAGCACGAGCAGCACGGTGCGCCCGTTGGCGGTGCCGAGCTGGGTGTTGCCGAGGCTCGCCGGGATCTCCGGCCCGGCGAGGCCGAAGAACAGTGCCGTGATGCCCAGTGGCGCGAGCACCGCGATGCCCAGGCACCACCAGGGCGCCCGGGTGCTGAAGAGCTTGATCCGCTCGGCGCGCAGCAGGTTCATCGGGTGGCTCCTCCAGGCGCGGCGGCCGCCGGGAATTCGACGGCTTCGCTGGTGAGGTCGAGGTAGGCCTGCTCGAGCGTGCCGGTGATCGGGCTCAGCTCGTGCAGCGTGGCACCGGCGGCGAAGGCGAGCTCGCCGATCCGGTCACTGTCCACATCGGACACGACGAACGCGCCGTCGGCTTCGGTGAACTCCGCGCCGTGCTCGGCCAGCGCGGTGCGCAGCTCCTCGGCGTGCGGCGTCCGGACGCGCACGCCGTGCTCGCTCGTGCGGTCGATGAACTCGGCCATCGTGCCCTGGTAGATCAGCCGGCCGCGGCCGATCACGACGAGGTCCTGCGCGGTCTGCGCCATCTCGGGCAGCAGGTGGCTGGAGACGAACACGGTGCGGCCCTCGGCGGCCAGCGCGTGCATCATCTGGCGGATCCAGACGATGCCCTCGGGGTCGAGGCCGTTCACCGGCTCGTCGAACAGCAGCACGCGGGGGTCGCCGAGCAGCGAGGCGGCGATGCCGAGCCGCTGCTGCATGCCGAGCGAGTACTGCACAACGCGCGTCTTGGCGACGGTGGTAAGGCCGACCAGCGCGAGCACCTCGTCGACGCGCTTGTCCGGCAGCCCGTTCGTCGCGGCGAGCCAGCGGAGGTGGTCGCGCGCGCTGCGGCCCGGGTGGCGCCACATCGCGTCGAGCATCGCGCCGACGGTCTTCAGCGGGTCCTTCAGCAGGCGATACGGCGTGCCCTCGATGGTCACCGTGCCCGAGTCGGGCGTGTCCAGGCCGAGGATCAGCCGCATGGTGGTCGACTTCCCGGCGCCGTTCGGGCCGAGGAAGCCGGTGACGCGCCCGGCGTGCGCGGTGAAGGTCAGGTCGTTCACCGCGACCGTGTCGCCGTACGACTTCTTCAGTGCCGTCGCTTCGATCAAGACTTCCCCTGTTCCCGAGGTCCTGAGCGAGCCTACTGCGAACGAGAAATCCGGGTCGCCCCCCGATTCGGCGACCCGGACTCTCGTTTCCCCTTTTCCCCGTTGTCCGCCCCGGTGGCCCCCGCCTCCCGGCCGGACGTTCCCTGTGGTGGAACCTCAGGCGTCGCGCTTCTTGGCGACGACGACGGCGGCGGTCAGCAGGACCACGGCGATCCCGGCGAAGTAGGCCAGTGCCCAGCCCGGGCTCAGCGTCGATGTCGACGGCTCCGGGCCGCCGTTGCCGTACAGGAACTTGTTCGCGACGTTGAAGGGCAGCCATTCGAAGATCGTCTTGCCGACCTTCGGGATGATCTGCACCAGGCTCTCGAAGACCAGGGCGTAGATCAGCAGCAGCGCGATCGCGCCGGCGCTGTGCCGGATCAGGATGCCGACCGCGACCCCGATCACCGCGGTGATCGCGAAGATCGCGCCGAGCCCGGCGACGTTCAGCCACGCCTGGGTGGAATCGAGCGCCAGATGATCACCCGGTCGCATGACGCTGGCCAGTGCCCAGGCGCCGAATCCGGCGATCTCGCCGAGTGCCAGGGCGAGCAGCGCGACGACGCCGGTCTTGGCCAGCAGCGCCGGTGTGCGGTGCGGCACCGCCTGGAAGGTGGTCTTGATGGTGTTGAAGCGGTATTCGGTGGTGGCGGCCAGGGTGGCCAGCACCATGATCACCGCGATGGCGAACTTCGAGCCGCCGTAGATCGTCATCCCGATGTCGATCGACTCGTCCGCCGGGGCGGCGCTGGCGACGATGGCGGCGAAGCCGACGGTCAGGGCCAGGGTGATGAGCGCGCACCACCATGGCGAGCGGGTGGTGAACAGCTTGATGCGTTCGACCGCGAGCAGGTTCATGAGCTTTTCCTCGGCAGGGTGGTTCAGTGGCTGGTGGGCTCGAGCACTTGCTGCGCCTCGGCGTCGAGACCGGTGTGGTACTCGACGGAGTCGCCGGTGATCTGCATGAAGGCCTGCTCCAGCGAGCCCGTCTGCGGGGACAGCTCGTGCAGCACGATCTTGTTCGCGGCGGCGATCTCGCCGATCTTGTCACTGTCCATTCCGGACACGACGAGCTCGCCGTTCTCCCCGGTGACCTGCGCGCTGGCGCGGAGGAGGAGATCGTGCAACGCGGGCAGCTGCGGCGAGCGGACCTTGACCGTGTTTTCCGCGGCGCGGGACACGAAATCCTCGGTCGAGCTCTGCGAGATCAGCTGACCCCTGCCGATCACGACCAGGCGGCTCGCGGTCAGCGCCATCTCCGAAAGCAGGTGCGAGGAGACGAACACGGTGCGGCCTTCGTCGGCCAGCCGGTGCATGAACTTCCGGATCCAGAGGATGCCCTCGGGGTCCAGGCCGTTCACCGGCTCGTCGAACAGCAGTACCTCCGGGTCGCCCAGTAGCGCGGCGGCGATCCCGAGCCGCTGCGACATGCCGAGCGAGAACCCGCCGGCGCGCTTGTTCGCGACGCTGGTCAGGCCGACGGTGTCGAGCACCTCGTCGACGCGGGCGGCCGGGATGCGGTTCGACTTGGCCATCCAGCTCAGGTGGGCCCGCGCCGAGCGGTTCGGGTGCACCCACTTCGCGTCCAGCAGCGCGCCGACCGTGCGCAGCGGCTCCTTCAGGTCGTGATAGCGCTTGCCGCCGATCGTGACCTGGCCCCCGGTGGGGTTGTCCAGCCCCAGGATCATCCGCATCGTGGTGGACTTTCCCGCCCCGTTGGGGCCGAGGAAGCCGGTGACCTGACCGGCCGGCACGGAGAACGACAGGTTGTTCACCGCCAGTGTCTTTCCGTACCGCTTGCTGAGGCCGGTTGCCTCGATCATGACTGCTCCTCTTCCGCCCCTCGGTGACGACTGCACCATCGTGGCGCGTCGGCGGTGGTTCGCGCGTCACCCTGCAGACCGAACCGCGCCCCCTACCTGAGTACTACTCAAGTGGCTGAACGGCCGATGCGCGATCGGTGATGACCCTGAGGCGACCCTGATTCGCACCGGGGATGCGCCCATTAATGAACTGTGGTTCACTAATGGGGTGGCCCGGCCGCGCAGCATCACCGACGAGCGGCTCCTCGCCGCGGCGGAAACCGTGATCGGCCGCTGCGGTCCCGGGTTCACGCTGGCGCAGGTGGCCGGCGAGGCCCGGGTGGCGGTCGGCACGGTCGGGCAGCGGTTCGGCTCGAAAGCCGGTCTGCTGCAGGCGTTGAGCCGGCGGGCCACGGAACGGGCGGTCGCGCAGATGCGGGCCTTCGGCGACGCGGAAGACCCGGTCGCCGGCCTGCGGTCGGCCGCGGTGTCGGTGTATGCCGTGCTGGGCGACGCCGAGGAGGCCGCCAACCACCTCGGTCAGCTGGGCGTGGACATCGGCGATCCCGCGCTGCGGGCGTTGCTGGGCGAGCACTTCACGGCGGTGGAGGCGGAGCTGCGCCGCCTGGTGCGCGCGGCGGCGCCGGCGTTGCCGCACGCGCCGAGCGTGCCGCGGGCGGCGAGGGCGCTGCTGGCGGTGATCAACGGAGTGTCGATCGACTGGTCCATCCGGCCGGAGGGGCGGCTGGCGGACCGGCTCACCGAAGACGTGGACGCGGTTTTGGCCGCATGGGAGGCACGATGAGTCTGGCGGGAAAGACGGCAGTGGTGACCGGGGCGACCCGGGGATGTGGCCGCGCGATCGCGGTGGAACTGGGCCGCGCGGGCGCGACGGTGTACGTCACAGGTCGTACGACGCGCGAAACGCCGTCGCCGATGAAGCGCCCCGAGACGATCGAGGAGACCGCGGAGCTGGTGGACGCGGCGGGCGGCCGCGGGATTCCGGTGCGCTGCGATTTCACCTCGGTGTCCGATGTGGACGCTCTGCGCGCGCGTATCGAGTCCGAAGTGGACGGTGTCGACATCCTGATCGACGACGTCTGGGGCGGCGACATGTACTTCCACTTCGACCACCCGTACTGGGACACCCCGCTCGACGACGCGCTGACGCTGGTGCACAACGCGCTGGACACGCACCTGATCGCGCTGCACCGGCTGCTGCCGTTGGTGCTGCCGCGGCGTGGCCTGGTGATCGAGGTGACCGACGGCGACAACGACGATTACGTGGGCGCGGGTTTGCCTTACTACCTGGCGAAGTGCGGTATCCGCGCGCTGGGGCGGGGTCTCGGGGTGGAGCTGGCGAAGCACGACGTGGTCGGAATGGCGGTCACGCCCGGGTTCCTGCGGTCGGAGTCGATGCTGGATGTCTTCCAGGTGACCGAGGAGAACTGGCGGGACGCGGTGGGCGCGCTGGCCCCGGTGGACTTCAAGATCTCCGAAACGCCTTACCTGCTCGCGCGGGGCGTCGCAGCTCTCGCTGCTGACAGCGACGTCGCCCGCTTCGCGGGGCAGACAGTGGCTTCGTGGACGCTGATGCACGAGTACGGCCACACCGACATCGACGGGGACCGTCCGGACTTCGGTCGTTGGCTCACCGAGGTCCGCCACGCAGGCCTCGACCCGGTGACTACCCCGGCTGACGCTTTCCGCTGACCCCGGCCCCCATTGACCTCAGCTGAGACCGGGGCGGGCGAGGCCGGTTTCGTACGCCAGCACCACGGCCTGGACGCGGTCGCGGAGGTCGAGTTTCGCCAGGATGCGGCCCACGTGTGTCTTCACCGTCGCCTCCGAGAGGAACAGCGTCTCCGCGATCTCGAGGTTCGACATCCCCTTCGCGATCAGCACCAGCACCTCCCGCTCGCGGTCGGTGAGGACGTCCAGCTCGGCGGTGTCGCGCATCGGCGTCCCGCCCGCGCCGACGAACCGGTCCAGCAGCCGCCGCGTCACCGACGGCGAGACGACGGCGTCGCCCGAAGCGACCGCCCGCAACGCCGTCACCAGGTGGTCCGGCTGGGTGTCCTTGAGCAGGAACCCGCTGGCCCCGCCCTGAAGCGCCGCGTAGACGTACTCGTCGAGGTCGAACGTCGTCATGACGAGCACGCGCGCGGTGCCGTCCGCGACGATCCGCTTGGTCGCCTCCACGCCGTCGAGCACCGGCATCCGGACGTCCATCAGCACGACGTCCGGGCGCAGCTCCTCGGCCAGCTTGATGGCCTGGGCACCGTCGCCCGCCTCGCCCACGACGTCGATGTCGGCCTGCGCGCCCAGCACCATCCGGAAGCCGACGCGCATCAGTTCCTGGTCGTCCACGACCACCACACGGATCACGGCGTCAACCTAACCGGCAGCTCCGCGCGGACCTGCCACCCACCACCCGTGGCCGGGCCGACCTCGAGCGTCCCGCCGTAGACGTGCGCGCGCTCCCGCATCCCGATCAGCCCGTTCCCGCCGGGCAGCCGCTGCGGCACCCGCCCGTTCCGCCCGGCCGGCACCAGCTCGTGCGCGCGCCCGGCACCGTCGTCGGACACCAGCACCTCCAGCAGATCCCCGGTCCGGGAGACCCGCACCGCCGCCGTCGCGCCGCGCCCGGCGTGCTTCAGCGTGTTCGTCAGCGATTCCTGCACGATCCGGTACACCCCGAGCGAAACGCCGGCGGGCAGATCGCCCAGCTCGTCGACCTCCAGCGTCACCGGCACCCCCGCCGCGCGCATCCGCTCGGCGAGGTCGGCCAGCGCGTGCGCGTCCGGCTGCGGTACCCGCGGCTCGCCGTCGCTCTCGTCGTTGCGCAGCACGTCCAGCAGCCGCCGCAGCTCGCCGAGCGCGCCGCGCCCGGTCTCCGAGATCGTCTGCAGCGCGCGCTGCGCCAGCTCGGGTTCGGTCTTGAGCGCGTAGGACGCGCCATCGGCCTGGACCACCATCACGCTCACCGCGTGCGCGACGACGTCGTGCAGCTCGCGCGCGATACGGCCGCGTTCCTCGGCCACCGCGATCCGGGTGGCCTGGTCCCGTTCGGTTTCCAGCAGGTGCAACCTGGCCTCCACTTCCACGTCGTAGGCCCGGCGGGCGCCGACGAACTCGCCGAGCGTCCAGCAGAGCGCGATCCCGAACAGCGCGAACAGCGCCCCGATGACGAGGTCGTCCGAGCCGGCGTTCGAGTTGTCCAGCAGCAGCTGCAGCCCGACGGCGGCCACCACGGCCACGACGAAGACCAGGCCGTGGCGGCGCCCGGCGTACACGACGACCGAGTAGAGACTCATCGCGAGCCCCGCCACGCTGCCGATGCCCAGCATCAGCGTCCCGTGCACGATGCTCACCACCAGCACCGCGTACGCCGACCACAGCGGAGACTTCCGCCGGAACACCAGCGGCGCGACCATCGCGAGGTTGACCGGTATCGCCACGTACCAGGGCGGCAGCTCCGGCAGTTCGGCGAAGCCGTCGGCGACGAACAGCATCAGGTCGATGAAGCCGAGCAGGACGGCGAGCACCGTGTCCCCCGCCATGGGGTGGGCACGCATCCAGAGGCTCAACCGTCGCACCACACAACACTAGGTCGGCGCGGACTTCCGCGCGTCGGCCGCCGGTACCACCTTCGGTGCGACCCGAGGATGACCGGCATGGCACGATTCCCCACGGCGAAGTTTTCGTACGCGACCGGGAAGGGGAGCCCGTGACGTCACCCGAGCAGGGCAGGCTCGCCGGCCCGCTGTCGATGTCCGTGGCCAACCTGTGTCACCGCCTGCAGTCGCAGGTGTCCCCGCGCACCGCCGCCGGCTTCGCCGAGGTGCTGCGGCGGCTGGGCGCGCCGCTGCAGGTCGCGGTCGCCGGGCGGATCAAGTCCGGGAAGTCCACGCTGGTCAACGCCCTGATCGGGCGGCGGGTGGCGCCGACGGACATCGGCGAGTGCACCCGGCTGGTGACGCGGTTCCAGTACGGCACGGTCGACCGCGTCGAGATCGTCTTCCTCGACGGCCGCAAGCAGGTGCTCCCGTTCGCCGCGGACGGGATGATCCCGGCCGAGCTCGGCGTCGACATCGAGAAGGTCTCGCACATCGAGGCCTACCTGACCAACGCCGTCCTGCAGGGCATGACGGTGATCGACACCCCCGGCCTCGGCTCGCTCGACGCCGCATCGGTGTCGCGCACGGAGGAGCTCCTCGGCGCCGCCAAGCACCGCAAAGAGGACGACGACGAGGGTTCGGACGACCTCGACGACACCTCGCGCAGCGCCGTCGCGGGCGCCGAGGCCGTGCTCTATGTCGTGACCCAGGGCGTCCGCGCGGACGACCAGCAGGCGCTCGCCGCGTTCACCGCCGCCACCGCGAGCCGCGAAGCCGGGCCGGTCAACGCCATCGCCGTGCTCAACAAGGCCGACACCATCGCGCCCGAGTCGGTCGAGGGCGCCGGTGGCGACGTCTGGAAGGCCGCCACGCTCCTGGCCGAGAAGCAGGCGAGCACGCTCAAGCCGCGCGTCGCCGACGTCCTGCCGGTGATCGGCCTGATCGCCGAGTCGGCCGAGTCGGGCGGCTTCACCTCCGCCGACGCCGAGGCGCTGCGGCAGCTGGCCGGGCTCGACGACGACATCCTGCAGACCATGCTGATCTCGGCCGACATCTTCACCAGCTGGGAGTGCGACGTCCCGGCCGGCACCCGGCTGCGGCTGCTGGAGAAGCTCGACCTGTTCGGCATCTCGCACGCGGTCGAGGCGATCCGCAAGGAGCCGGAGATCACCGCGGGCACGCTGCGCCGCTCACTGCTGGACGCGTCCGGCCTCGAAGGCGTGCGGCAGCGGCTGTCGATCGTGTTCGCCGCCCGCGCCGACGGGATCAAGGCGGCCGCGGCGCTCGCCTCGGTCACGGCGTTGGCGCACGCCTCCGGCGATCCGGCCGAGCGTCAGCAGGTCCACGACGCCATCGAGGTCCTGCTCGCCAAGCCCGAGGCCCACCAGTTGCGGCTGCTGGAGGCGTTGACGCTGGTCGCGTCCGGTGCGGTCGACATGCCGGAGGACCTGTCCGAAGAGGTGCTGCGGGTCGGCAGCAACGCCGACATCGGCGCCCAGCTCGGCAAACCCGGCGCGACACGGCAGGAGCTGGCCGTGCAGGCGCTGGAACGCGCGGGCTGGTGGCGTTCGTTCGCGTCCTTCGGCGCGACGCCCGCGCAGAGCCGCGTCGCGCACGTGGTCCACCGGGCGTACTTCCTGATCTGGCAACAGGTCCGGGAGCCGCAGCAGTAGTTGTTCTGCTGTGCCTTGATCGGCTGGTCACACGGGTTTCCGGCGTACATTGGAAGTCGTGCGCCTAGAAAACACGACGTCCTGGCGAGTGGGCTGGGGCAGCGAGACCGAGGTGGATGTCGCGCTCTACATCCGGGACGCCCTCGCGCTGTCCGTTGACGAGGGTCAGGTGCTGCCGCCGGTCGAGCCGCGGGTCCCGGTGCACATTCCCGCGGGCATCGACCGCGGGGCCGTCCAGGAGCAGTGGGCGGACTGGTGGGTCGACCTGCTGGCCTACCTGCGCAATCGCGAGGATCCCGACCCGCGCAACCCGCGTAGCCGCTACCGCCGTCCGGCCTTGAGCGACGGCTCGGCGATGCGCAAAGCGGTCGAACTGTTCACCGCGCCCGCGGCCCGGCACTTCGCCGCCGCGCGCGGCCCGGCGTTCCGCGGCTCGGGCGACGCGCCGGAGGGCAGCCCGTGGGCGCCCGGGTTCTACCGGCGCCAGATCGTCGCCGGGGAGCGGCTGGGCCAGCTCGTGCGGGAGGCCGAGGTCCGCCAGGGCCGCCGGGCCTACCCGTTCCGGCTGAACGTCATCGAGATCTCGGTGGCCGGGCACGTCTGGTTCCGCGCGGCCGAGGACCAGGTCCTGGTCTCCTCCCGCTTCGCCGAGGACGGCCCCCGCCTCGAAATCGCCCTCCGCGAAGTCATCGACGAACTCACCTAGCTTCTGACCTGCGCAGGGATTGATAAACCGAGCACGCGGTCTAATAATGGTCGCCATGGAGACGACCGTCGACGAACCGCCGTGGCTGCGCACCACGTCCTGGATCGCCTGCCCGCTCATCGGCGCCGGCCTCGGCTACGGCGCCTGGGCCGTCGCGTCCTGGGTGACCACGCTGCCCGCCTTCCCGTTCCAGGGCTTCTTCCGCGCGCTGATCGCGATCCCGCAACCGTGGTCGTCGCTGATCGGCATCGCCGTCGGCATCGCGCTCGGCCTCGGCTTCGCCTTCGTGTGGGCCCATGAACGCCTGGTCGTCACGGTCACCGCGCACCGCGTCACCCTGGTCCGCGGCGACAAGACCCGCCGCATCGAGGCCGACCTCGACGCCGTCTACCTCGACGGCAAGCACCTGGTAATGACCACGACCGACGGCCGCGAGCTCGTCCGCGAGAAGACCGACCTCGGCAAGCCCGACCTCGCCAAGGCCTTCGCCGAGCACGGCCTGCCCTGGCACGACGACCCGCCCGCGGAGAAATGAGGACCGTCGACCCGGCCAAGCACGCGGCCAAGCGCGGGGCGATCCTCGACGCCGCCGTCGGCTGCTTCGCCGAGAAAGGCTTCGAGCGGACGACGACCGCGGACATCTGCAAGGCCGCCGGGATCAGCTCCGGCAGCCTCTTCCACTACTTCCCCAGCAAGCGCGCGGTGTTCACGGCGATCTTCGAGGAGGACGCCCGGACCACCGCCGCCCAGCTGGCCGAAGCCGCCGCGGCCGACGACCCCTGGACGTCGCTGCTGGACGTCGTCGCGGCGCAGTCGGCGCTGGTCACGCTGCCCGGCGTGGCCCGGCTGGTGCTGGAGGCCGCCGCGCAGGCCGCGCGCGACGAGGAGTTCGCCGCGCTGATCAGCCGGAACGAGCGGGCCCTGCGCGACGGCCTCACCGTGCTCGTCACCAAGGCCGTCGACGCCGGGCGCGTCGACCCCGGCGTGCCCGCTCGCGTGGCCGCGAACTGGGTCGCGGCGCTGATCGACGCGCTCATCTCCCGCTCCGCGCTCGACCCCGATCTCGATCTTCCGGCCGAGCAGGAGGTGCTGCACGTGATCCTGGTTCGGTTCCTTCGTCCCGTTTCGCCCCCGGATGGCGGACGGATGTCCGAGACTGGTGGAATCTGAGCGAGACGGGGAGGTTCGGGGTGGCTTGGCTTCGCAAGGACGAAACAGACGAACCCACGGGGCAGATCGCCGCGGCGACCATCGCGCGGATCGTCGAGGAAGTCGACGGCGAAAAGGGAACCGAAGCGGAGCCGGGCTCGTCGAACACGGATGTGCAGCCCCTCCAGCAGGCGTCTGACCTCGAACGCGCCCTCGCCGACCGCCAGGCGCTGATCCAGATGTGCCTCTACGCGCTGGACCGCGCCCGCAGCGGCGGCGTCGTCGAGCGCCTGGAGCACGGCCTCGCCGAGATCGGCGTACAGGCGCTACGGCCTGACGGCGAACGCTTCGACCCCGCGCGGCACGAAGCAGGCGGAGCGCTCCCGACCGAAGACCCGGCGCTCGAAGGCGTTGTCGCCGAGACCGAGGTGACCGGCTTCGCCGATCACGACAGGGTCCTGCGCGCGCCGATCGTGATCGTCTACGCGAAGAAGAACGCGTGACCGCGCCGACCCTGCCTCAGCAGGTCCAGGCGACCCGCGAGCAGCTGCTGAACGTCGTCCGCGAAGCCGATCCCGAAGCCGCGAAGTGGGTCGACGACATCCGCAAGGCTCGGCCGAAGAAGCCGACCGTCGTCGTGGTCGGAGAGACCAACCGCGGCAAGAGTTCGCTGGTCAACGCCATGCTCGGGATGCCGGGGCTGTCCCCGGTGGACGCCGACGTGGCCACCGCGACCTACCTCGTCTTCGACCACGCCGGGCAATGGGGCGCGAAGGCGTGCTACCCCGGCCAGCTCGCGCCGGTGCCGATCGACCTCGGCCAGCTGATCCACTGGGTGTCCGCCGCGCACGAGCTGCCGCCGGGCCAGATCCCGCCGCGCTACGTCGAGGTCGCCGGCCCGGTCCCGTTGCTGGAGCGGGTTTCCCTGGTCGACACCCCCGGCGTCGGCGGGCTCGACTCGATGCACGGCGAGCTCGCCAAGGAGGCCGCCGCCGGGGCGACGGCGCTGCTGTTCGTCGTCGACGCGTCGGCGCCGTTCACTTCGACCGAGCTGCAGTTCCTGCGCGACGTCGGCGAGCGCGTCGAGACCGTGGTGTTCGCGCTGACCAAGGTCGACATGTTCCGCGGCTGGCGCGAGATCATGGAGGCGAACCGGCAGCTGCTCGCCGAGCACGCGCCGCGGTTCGCCGAGGCCGTGTTCCATCCGGTGTCGGCGCGGATGTTCGAGACCGCCGCGAAGGCGCCGAACGAGCAGATGGCGGCGATGCTGCGGGAGAAGTCCGGCATCGCGGCGGTCCAGACGGCGCTTCAGGAACTGCTGGTCGGGCGCTCGGCGATGCTCGCCGAAGCGAACACGCTGCGCGCGTTGTCGAGCGCGCTCGGGGAACTGAAAGCCAAGCTGCAGGCGGAAAGCCGCGCGCTTTCGGCCGGCGAGGCCGAGGCCGAGCAGCTGCGCGAACGTCGTGATCAGCTGACCACGGACCGCCGCTCGTCCACCCGCGGCTGGCAGCTCAAGCTGCGCGGCGAAATCCAGCGCACCCGCGTCGAGGTCGGCCACGAAAGCAGCCGTCAGATGCGGGACGCGCAGACGCATTTCCGCCAGCTCATCGACGGCGCCAAGCGCGACGACCTGGCCGCGTTGCCGCAGCAGGTCGACATCGCGCTGCAGACGACGTCGCAGCGGATTTCGATGCTGCTTTCCCAGCGCCTCAACGAGGTCACGAACGTTTCGCTGTCCGAGCTGTTCTCCCCGGAAGAGCTGGACATCATCCGCGGCCAGTTCGCGCGGGCCGGTGGCCCGCCGGTGGTGCTGCGCCCGCCGGACAAGAAGCCGCCGACGGCCGAGGACAAGCTGCTGGTGTTCATGGGCATCTCGGGCGGCCTCGGCGCCGGCAAGGTGGCCGCGCTGCCGCTGGCCGGGGTCGCGATCCTGAACCCGGTGGTGCTGCCCGCGACGATCATCATCGGGCTCGGCGCGGGCTGGTGGATGGCCCGCACGCGCAAGCACGCGGCCGACAAGACGCACTTGAAGCAGTGGCTGGTGGAGGCCATCGCGGACGCCCGTTCGACGTTGGACCAGCTGGTCGCGGAGCAGCTCATCGAGGCCGAACAGCAGCTGTCGATGGCGCTGGACGAAGCACTGGGCCGCCGGATCGACGCCATCGAGGCGGAGCTGAAGGAAGTCGACAAGACGATCAAGATGGGTGCCCAGGAGCGGGCGAAGAAGATCGCGATCGTCTCGAAGCGACTGAAGGAAGTCAACGACGGCAAGGATCGCGCCGAAGCGTTCCTCACGCGGATCAGGGCGCTGCGCGACAAGACCGCCTGATCTTCCCGGTGACCACACGGGTGGTCCGGTTGTGGATCGGAACCGAACCGGCCTACGGTGAGTCATACCCTCAGACAGCAGGTCAGAGACACCCAAGCCCGGGGCGTAACCCCCGGTTCCAAAGGGGGAAGTTCCCATGTGGGTCGACGAGAGCGGCGGCACCGACACCGACGCCAGCAGCACCGACGCGATGACGGTCCACGTCGACGGGCAGGACTACCAGGCTGAAGTCAACTACGACGTCAACGAGGACGGCGTCGACGACACGGCCATCGTCCAGCACGACGACGGCACGGCGCAGGCCTTCATCGACACCGACCACGACGGCGTCGCCGACCAGTACGCGGTGCTCGACGAGAGCGGCCACGTCACCGAGCAGGCCGTTTACGACGAGTCCAGCGGCTCGTGGGTCGAGGCGAGCGACGGACACGGCGGCGATGACAGTGGCCAGGACGCCGGCACCGGCGGACACATCCACGCCGACATGCCCGACGGCGAGATCGACGCCGGCGCCGCGACCATCGACACCGACCACGACGGCACCAACGACACCGCGGTCGTCGAGACGAAGAGCGGCGGCACCATCGCCTTCACCGACCGCGATGGCGACGGCGAGGCGGACATCGCGGTCGAGACCGACGCGAGCGGCAGCACCACGACCTACGAGCACACCGGCCACGGCCAGTGGACCGAGGTGAACAGCGGGATGGTGGGCGCCACCGAAAGCGGTTCCGGGGACCCGGCGGGCGACGCCGAATGGGGCGCCGCGGGTACGCAGACCCTCGAGGGTGTCGCGCGCATCGACTCGGGAACCGGGCAGTGGATCAGCCCTAACTGAGTTAAACCTTTTGTAACCCACGTCACACCACAAGGCCCGGCACGCACACGTGCCGGGTTTTGTCGTCTTCGGACCGGCCGCAATTGCGCATCGGCTGCGTCACCGTTGTGGTCTGCCTCACCGGAAGATTTACGGCGAATGGCCCGTTCCGGTGACTACTGAATCGATTCCCTTATCGTTCTTGTGAGAGAACGTACATGTCAGCTCTCGGTTACCTGCCGGTCATCCGGTTACTCTCGAAGAATCCCAAAACCCGCACACCGGCGCCGCAGCCGGTGTGCGAAGCCATTCGGTCGCCGGCAATGAGGCCCGCGCCGGAACAGCGTCGTTCCGGTGTGGGCTCTTTTGTCGTCGGAAGTCAGGAGTAGAGATGACCGCAGTCGCCATCCCCGGACTGGACACCGCGCCGACGACGCACAGTGGCGTGCTGTCCTTCGTCCGGGAGGTCGCCGAGCTGACCACCCCGGACCGCGTGGTGTGGGTCGACGGGTCGGACGAAGAGGCCGCGCGCATCAACCAGGAGCTGGTCGACACCGGCACGTTCGTGCAGCTCAAGTCCAAGCCGAACTCCTTCTGGGCCACTTCGGACCCCAACGACGTCGCGCGCGTCGAGGACCGGACCTTCATCTGTTCGGAGCGCCCGCAGGACGCCGGCCCGACGAACAACTGGATGGACCCGGCCGAGATGAAGGCCACCATGACCGAGCTGTTCCGCGGCTCGATGCGCGGGCGCACGATGTATGTGATCCCGTTCTGCATGGGCCCGCTCGGTGCCGAGAATCCCAAGCTGGGTATCGAGATCACCGATTTCGCCTACGTTGTCGCTTCGATGCGCGTGATGACGCGCGCGGGTAAGGCGGCGCTCGAGAAGTTCGTCGCGCCCGACGGTTCCGAGCGCGAGTTCGTGCCCGCGCTGCACTCGGTCGGCGCGCCGCTCGAGCCCGGCGAGAAGGATTCTTCGTGGCCGTGCAACGAAACGAAGTTCATTTCGCACTTCCCCGAAGAGCGCGCGATCTGGAGCTACGGCTCGGGTTACGGCGGAAACTCCTTGCTGGGCAAGAAGTGCTACTCGCTTCGCATTGCTTCGGTGATGGCCCGCGATGAGGGCTGGCTCGCCGAGCACATGCTGATCCTCAAGCTGATCTCGCCTTCAGCCAAGGTGCACTACGTCGCGGCCGCGTTCCCCAGCGCCTGCGGCAAGACCAACCTGGCCATGCTGCAGCCGACCATCCCGGGCTGGCGCGCCGAGACCCTCGGCGACGACATCGCGTGGATGCGTTTCGGTGAGGACGGCCGCCTCTACGCGGTGAACCCGGAGTTCGGCTTCTTCGGCGTCGCGCCGGGCACCGACTGGCACACCAACCCCAACGCGATGCGCACGATCGAGAAGGGCAACACGGTCTTCACGAACGTCGCCCTGACCGACGACGGCGACATCTGGTGGGAGGGCATGGAGAACACGCCCGCCCACGCCACGTCGTGGAAGCACCGGGACTGGACGCCGGACTCCGAGGAGAAGGCGGCCCACCCGAACTCGCGCTACTGCACGCCGATGTCGCAGTGCCCGATCCTGGCGCCGGAGTGGGACGACCCGAAGGGCGTGCCCATCTCGGCGATCCTGTTCGGCGGCCGTCGCAAGACCACGGTGCCGCTGGTCAACGAGGCCCGCGACTGGCAGCACGGTGTCTTCATGGGCGCCACCATGTCGTCGGAGACCACGGCCGCGGCCGCCGGCGCGGTGGGCAACGTCCGCCGCGACCCGATGGCGATGCTGCCGTTCCTCGGCTACCACGCCGGTGACTACTTCAAGCACTGGCTGAACCTCGGCAAGAGTGCAGATGCCGCCAAGCTGCCGAAGATCTTCTACGTCAACTGGTTCCGCCGCGGCGACGACGGCCGGTTCCTGTGGCCGGGCTTCGGCGAGAACTCGCGGATCCTGAAGTGGGTCGTCGAGCGCGTCGAGGGTCGCGGCAACGCCGTCGAGACGCCGGTCGGCTTCGTGCCCAGGGCCGAGGACCTCGACACCGAGGGCCTGACCGAGCCGATCGAGGACATCCAGGCCGCGCTCGAGGTCAAGCCCGAGGAGTGGCGCGAGGAGCTGCCGCTGATCGAGGAGTGGTTCGCCAAGATCGGCGACCAGGTGCCGACGTCCCTGCGCGACGAGCTCGACGCGCTGGCCCAGCGCCTGTCCTGACTCGCATCAGCTGAAGGACGCCGTCAGTGGATCCGATCCGCTGACGGCGTCTTTCCGCTGTAAGCGCCTTGAAGGCGGCCTTGGGTAGCTTGGCCGTCATGAAGGACTTCCGCTTCGGCGTGAACATGGTGGTGCCCGACAGCCGCGACGCCTGGGTGGAGAAGTGCCGCAAGGCCGAGGACCTCGGGTACGACGTCGTCGCGGCGGCCGATCACCTGGGGATGGCCCCGCCGTTCCCCGCGCTGGTGCTCGCCGCCGAGGTCACCGAGCGGGTCCGGCTCGCGACCTTCGTGCTCAACGTGCCGTTCTACAACCCGGTGCTGCTCGCCCGCGAGGTCACCGGAACCGACCAGTTCACCGGCGGGCGCCTCGAGCTCGGCCTCGGCGCCGGGTACGTCAAGGAGGAGTTCGAGGCCGCGGGCCTGCGGTTCCCGTCCGCGCGCGAGCGGGTCGACAGCCTCGAGCACACGATCAAGGAGCTCAAGCGGCTCTACGCCGACCCGGAACACAAGCCCGCGCCCGCCCAGCGGCCCGGCCCGCCGCTGCTCATCGGCGGCCGCGGCGACCGGGTGCTCACCCTCGCCGCCGAGCACGCGGACGTCATCGCGTTCAGCGGCACCGCCCGCGTCCCGGACGGCGCACCGCTCGTCCCGGCGACCGCGGAGGACATCGAGGAACGCACCCGCTTCGTCCGCGACCGGCTCGGCGGCCGGGACGCCGAGTTCAACCTGCTGGTCCAGCACGTCGAGATCACCGACGACCCGCGCAAGGTCCACGAGCACGTCTCGAACCGGGTCGAGGGAGCGCTGACCCCCGATCAGGTGGCGGACAGCCCGATCATCTTCGCGGGCCCCGCGGCGCGGATCGCCGAGCAGATCACCGCCGCCCGGGAGCGCTTCGGCTTCAGCTACTTCACCGTGCTCGAGCCGCACATGGCGGTGTTCGCGCCGGTGCTGGACCTGCTGCGCTGACCCTGCGTGATCATCGCGTTCCTGCTTTCGGTCCATTCGAATACGCCGAAAGCAGGTTAGGCTCTTTGCGGCGAAAGGAGCACACGTGGGTGGTGGGCACGCTCCGGGCGTGGGACGCCGGGGGACCAGCGAGTTTCCACGGGACTGGAGCAACGAGCACATCATCGCGGTGATCAAGGACGTCGCGAACGACCCGGGCGAGGCGCGCCGGCGGCAGCAGAACGGGCGCTGGCGCTGCGCGGGTGAGCGCTATGGCGTGCACGTGGTCGTGCTGGTCGAGGAGAACGGCCACGTCCACACCGGCTACCCGGTGGCGGGGCCCGGCGTGACGCGCAACCCCGACTCGGCGAAAGACCCGGCGAACCCGACGGTCGCGGACCTCAAGGACAACCGGATCAGCTACTTCGCGGACAGCGTCCTCACGCTGCTCGCCGACCGGCTGACCCCCGAGGACTTCACGCACTACCGCACGCTGCTGTGGTCCGGCGAGTGGGAGGAACTGGTCGACGTCCTGGCGGCGCACGCCTGCAAGGTCGACCTGAAACTGTCGCCGGACGAGTTCTCCGACTTCGAGAAGCTGCTCAACACCTACGACCTGCCGGTCGCGGGCTGCGCGTTCCTCAACGACCGCGACCACATCCTGGAGCAGCTGCGCCCCAGCGTGTAGCCGTCGACCTCCGGCTTGAGCGACCCCTTCCCCAGTCGACCTGGGACACGTGTGACTGCTGGTGCGGGTGGTGTCGTGCTCGGGTCGTCGTGAGTGTTTAGGAGGGTTATTAGAACCCCACTTACCACCCACGACCGTTACCGGTGGGACTGATGGGACGGCTGAGGCAGTGCGGCGACGGCTGCCCGATCCACGGACTAAAGCCCCGAGCCCTAACTGGCCTGGGACAGGTTGTCCACAGGCGGCGCCACGGCCGCGCGCAGGTCGTCCAGCGGGAGGCCGACGGCGTCCGCGATGGCCGCCACCGTGAAGAACGCCGGCGTCGGAATCCGGCCGGTCTCGATCTTGCGGAGCGTCTCGACGGAGATCCCGGCCTCGGCCGCGACGTCCACCATGCTCCGGCCGGCCCGCGCGGCGCGCAGCGCGACCCCGAGCCGTTCGCCCCGTTCGCGCTCTTCGTCCGTCAGCGGCACCCGCACCATGGCACCGATTCTAATACCACCCGAGTTGTCCACCGCCTGTGGACAACTCTGTGCACAGGTTGGGGACGGCCCCCAATGGAAAGGCCCCGCCGAGCCGGAGCTCGACGGGGCCACAATCCCTGGGGGTGTCAGGCCCCCGGCGGCACCGGAAGTGCCACACCGGGCAGGCTCTGGTCGTTCGGCACGATGCCGTCGACCAGATAGTCCTCCACGACCTTGTCCACACCCGCGTTGCCGCCGGCGTAGATGCCGTGGTCACCCTCGCCGGTGACGGTGATCATCCGGGAGCCGGCGAACGCCTTGTGCGCCCGCCGCGCGCCCTCGATCGGGGTCGCCGGGTCGTGCTCCGACTCGACGATCAGCACCGACGGGACGCCCTTGCCGTCCAGCACCGGCAGCGGCGCCGGCGGGTTCTTCCAGAAGATGCACGGCTGGATCAGCCAGCCCGCGCCGAGCAGCGGCAGCTGCTGGTCGATGAACTTCTGCGACTGCTTGATCGCGGTCTGGCGGTTGCCGGTCCACGGGCCCTCGTTGCAGGGGATGCTCCAGAAGCTGGCGTCGTACGAGTCGCCGTCACTGGGCACCATCAGCGGCTGCGGGCCGGTGACGTCGGTGGCGGTGTCCTCGGCCTTGACCTGCCGGGCGGCCGCGGCCTTCGCCTGCTGCGACGCACCACCCTGGGTCAGGGTGCGCACGTTGACCAGGTAGTCGGCCAGGCCCGGGAAAGCACGCTTCGAGTAGATCTGCGAAGCGATGAACGAGTCGAGGCCGTTCGCGGAGACGTTCGCGCCGTCGAGGGTGACCGGGCTCTGCGTCAGCGCGTACCGGACCTGCTCATAGGTCTGGCGGGCCTTCTCGCCGGTGGTCCCGAAGTGGTAGAGCTTGTCGTACTTCGCGATCCACGGCAGGAAGTCCTGGCGCCAGCGGCGTTCGAAGCCCAGCGGCTGCCAGTCGAACGACTTCTGCCAGGTGGTGGTGAACTCCGTCGAGGAGTCCAGCAGGAACCGGCCGGTCCGGGTGGGGAACTGCTGGGCGTAGTGCGCGCCCATCCAGGTGCCCGCCGAGTAGCCGATCCAGTTGATCTTGTCCCGGCCGAGCAGCACCCGCAGCAGGTCGATGTCGCGGACCGTCTGGTCGGTGTTGATCAGCGGGCCGAGCTCGCCCGACTTCACCTGGCACGAGTTCGCCGCGTACTTCGTGGCGTCCAGGATCAGGTTGAGGTTCTCCTTGCGACGGTCACGCGGGTCGAGGTCCGACCCGGTGCCGATGGCGCCGCCACAGGTGATGTTCGTGCTCTTGCCCGTGCCCCGCGGGTCGAAGCCGACGATCTCCTGCGCGGCGCGCAGCCGCGGCTGGTTCCGCATCCGCGCCGGGAAGTTGCGGCCGGGCGCGCCCGGACCACCGGGGTTGGTGATCACGCTGGCGGTGGCCGGGCCACCGGTCGCCTTGAGCCTGCTGACCGCGATCGTGAGGTCGATCTTGGCGTTCGGCTGGTACCAGTTGCGCGGCGTCAGGTACGTCGCGCATTCCATGTCCTCGGCGCCCGGCGGAGGCGGGGTCGGCAGCTCGGACGGGACGGCACACTTGTGCCAGTCGAGCTTCTGGTTCGCGTACTGCGCGGGGATGTTCGTGGAGTTCAACGGCTGCGTCGCGCGGCCGTGACCCTCCTGACCTGCGAACGCAGGCGTCATCCCGGCAAGCAGGGTGCCGGCGATAGCCGGGATCACCACCGCGAAGCGGAGTTTGGTCATCCGGATGCCCCTTTAGGTGTTTCGTGCGGAGTCCGGGTATTCCTAGCGGCGATGGGCAGGAGCGGCAACCGCCCTTCGTCGGCAACCGGTGCCTCCCTGATCAAATCGATATCGGACCGACGTGACGCGACCACGCATCAGTTCTATGGTCAGACCGCCGCGTGTTACGGGAGTGTTAGGTGAGGTCAAATGTCGACTGCTAAGCGCGACGGGAAGGTCCGGGGCATGCAGTTCAGCCCCTGGAACCTCCTCCTGATCGTCCCGCTGCTGGTCCTGGTCACCCCGCTGTACAACATGGACAGTCCCCGGCTGTTCGGGATGCCCTTCTTCTATTGGTTCCAGCTCGCCTTCGTGCTGGTCGGAGTGCTCTGCACCGCGATCGTCTACTGGGCGACGAAAGAGAAGCCGACCACCGAAGGCCCCGACCGGCTGTCGGTGGACGATCTGGACGAGGGGGAGGCCCGATGACCGGCAAGCTGGAATGGGTGCAGCTGATCGTCTTCGCGCTGCTGTTCGTACTGGTCACGGTGCTCGGCTTCGTGGCTTCGCGCTGGAAGGCCGGCAATTCGCTCGACCACCTCGATGAATGGGGCCTGGGCGGGCGCAAGTTCGGTTCCTGGATCACCTGGTTCCTGCTCGGCGGCGACCTCTATACGGCCTACACCTTCGTGGCCGTTCCCGCGCTCGTCTTCGGCGCCGGCGCGACCGGGTTCTTCGCCCTGCCGTACACGATCATCACCTACCCGATCGTGTTGCTGCCCGCGCTGCGGATGTGGTCGGTCTCGCGCACCCGCGGCTACGTCACGCCGGCGGACTTCGTCCGCGGCCGGTTCGGCTCGCCGATCCTGGCGCTGCTGATCGCGCTCACCGGCATCGTCGCGACCATGCCGTACATCGCGCTGCAGCTGGTCGGCCTCGAATCGGTGCTGCGCACGATGGGCATCAACGGCTCCGGCATCGTCGGGCACCTGCCGCTGTTGATCGCCTTCGTCATCCTGGCGCTCTACACCTACAAGTCCGGCCTTCGCGCGCCCGCGCTGATCGCGTTCGTCAAGGACATCCTGATCTACATCGTGATCATCGCGGCGATCATCTACCTGCCTTCGAAGCTCGGCTGGTCGAACATCTTCGACGCTTCGGCCAAGAAGCTGGCGACGGTGAACCCGACCACGCACAAACCAGCCGGTTCGCTGCTGCTGACGTCGAACAACCAGCTGGGATACGCGACGCTGGCATTGGGCTCGGCGCTCGCGCTGTTCCTCTACCCGCACTCGCTGACCAGCGTGCTGGCTTCGCGCGGCCGGAACGTCATCAAGCGCAACATGGTGGCGCTCCCGGCGTACTCGCTGGTGCTCGGCCTGCTCGCGCTGCTCGGCTACATCGCGATCGCGGCGGTCAACCCGGAGACCGGTAAGCCGCTGGCCCCGATCGTCAACGCCGCGACCGGCAAGCCGGACAGCAACACGATCGTCCCGCTGCTGTTCGACACGCAGTTCTCGTCCTGGTTCGCCGGGATCGCGTTCGCCGCGATCGGCATCGGCGCGCTGGTGCCCGCCGCGATCATGTCGATCGCCGCGGCGAACTTGTGGACGCGCAACATCTACAAGGAATACCTGAAGAAGAACGCCACACCGGCCGAAGAGGCCAAGCAGGCGAAGCTCGCTTCGCTGGTCGTGAAGCTCGGCGCGGTGGCGGTGATCATCCTGATCGACCCGCAGTTCTCGATCGACCTGCAGCTCATCGGCGGCGTGCTGATCCTGCAGACGCTGCCCGCGGTGGCGATCGCGTTGTACACCCGGTGGTTCCATCGCTGGGGCCTGGTCGCGGGCTGGGTCGTCGGCATCGGGTGGGGCCTGATCATGCTGTACAGCGTGGTCAACCCGAACACGGGACGGCATTTCGGCGGGTCGTCGATGCCGCTGACCAACCTGTCGATCTTCGGCTGGCACCCGTTCGCCGGCTCGGCGGTGACGATCTACCCCGGCTTCATCGCGCTGATCGCGAACCTCGTGGTCGCCGCGATCGTCACGGTGATCGCCCGGCGGATGAAGGTGCTCAACGGCACCGACGACACCGAGCCCGAGGACTACCACACCGACGAGCACGACAAGGACCTGCGGCCCATCGGCGTCCACTGAGGATTGTCCGTGAAGGCCCCCTTACCGGCTCTCAGAGCCGGTAAGGGGGCCTTCACGGCTTTTGCGGACCAGTGCGACCGAGACCAGGTACAACACCAGCCCGTTGAGCAGGTGCCACCCGAAGTGCGTGCCGGACGGCAGGAACGCGCAGGCCTCGGCGTCGATGGTGCGCAGGGACAGCGAAAGCGCGAAGATCGCCCCGGTCACGGCGTACCACGGCCAGAAAGCGCGACACCCGGCGTCTTTCGAGAAGCCCAGCAGCGCGGCGAAGACGGCGAGCCCGATCAGCGCGGACAGGTAGAGCCCGCCACCGAGCACCGCGGTCACGACGGTGAGCACGAGGAACGCGGGCGCGCCCAGCCACGCCAGCCGCAGGCTGACGCCGAAGAACACTCGCGGGAACAGCGCGGCGTAGCAGAGCACGAAAACGAGGATGAACAGCGAATCCCCGGCGCCCGCCCAGCGCGTCGCGAGCAGGTGGAACGTCGAGCTCGCCAGGAACACCAGCCCGATCAGCACGGCGAGCAGCCGTCCGGTCCGGTCGCCGCGGGCGTGGCGCCAGACGAGGATCGCGGCGACGAGGAAGGCCAGATTGCTCAGGCTGTTGAGCGGCTCGCCCCAGATCCCCGGCGCGACGCGCTCGCAGTAGCCGTCGACATACGTGTCCCACCCCACGGGCCAAGGCTAGCGTGGGAGCCATGAGCGACGCGGTGAGCCGGTTTCCGGTGACGGAACTCGAAGATCTGCCCGACGACCTGCGCAAACGCGTCGGCGTGATCGCGGAGAAGTCGGGCTTCGTGCCCAACATCTTCCGCGCGCTCGGCCACCGGCCCGCCGAGCTGCGCGCGTTCCTCGACTATCACGACGCGCTGATGGAACGTGACGGCGGACTGACCAAGGCGGAGCGCGAGCTGGTCGTGGTCGCGACCTCGGGCGCGAACCACTGCACCTACTGCGTTGTCGCGCACGGGGCCATCCTGCGCATCCGCGCCAAGGATCCCGAGCTGGCCGATCGGGTGTCGAGCAACCCGTGGCAGGTGGAGCTGGACGAGCGCGGTCGCGCGATCGTCGACCTCGCGCTCGCGCTGTCGCACGAATCCGCGTTGTTCGGCGAGGGCGACCTCGAGGTGGCGCGCAACGCCGGGCTGACCGACGACGAAATCTGGGACGTCGGCGCGATCACCGCGTTGTTCGCGATGTCCAACCGGCTCGCGCACCTGACCGCGCTGCGCCCGAACCCCGAGTTCTTCCTGCTCGGCCGGACGCCGCGGTAAAGGTCTAGGCCACTCGGGCCGCTCACCCGTCCGAGACCACCCGTTCGGGGAGCCCACTGCACGGGGTTTGAACATGGGAAACCCCGTGATGCTGCCAGGTCGGGGGTCCGCCAGCATCACGGGGTCGTAGTGGGTATCGACGCCACTTCGCATGGCGTTACACCCCGAACTCATTGTGGCCTATGTCACTCGAATGGGCGACAGTCACAAGAGTGGGATTTGGTCAGCGCATGTAGCCCTGGCGAGCCTGGGCGATCGCGATCAGTTCCTGACGAACGGTCGCGGTGGCCGCGGTGTCGATCGCCCGGTTCAGCGCCCGGCGAGTGCGAGCCTCGGCGCGGTGGGCACGGAGCTTGGCGGCGATGTTGTTCATCGGTTCTGCATCCCCTTCGGAGGGTCTTGGTGGCTTGTGCCTCTAGTATGCACCTTTTTTCACAAGGAATCCAATGAATGTCCGGTGATGTGGCACACCCGCCGATGAATCATCGGCAAACCAGGCGTATACCCGGAGAGACCTGGTGTCACCGGTCACTTGAGGGCAACCCTCTGGCGCCCTCTACGGCTATCTAGTGATTTTCCGATAGATACGTAGGAACGCTGATAGGCCGCTAGGAACTGGCAGAGAGCGTCAGTCGCGGCCGAGCAGGTAGTGGCCGAAGTGCGGCACGGTGAACGCGATGTGCCCGCGTTCGGCGGAGTACACCAGGCCCTTCTTCATCAGGCTGTCCCGCGCGGGCGACAGCGACGAAGGCTTGCGGCCCAGGTAGACGGCCACGTCCGCGGTGCCCGCGGCCTCGTCGCGGCCCTGCGTCAGCTCGGCCATGGCCACCAGGTACTCGCGTTCGGCCGGCGTCGCGCGCTCGTAGCGCGAGCCGAAGAAGCCGACCGCCAGCTCGGACTCGGCCTCCGGCGCGGCGACCTGGACGTCCTTGACCGTGATCGGGTCGGACGGCGCCGCGTCCCAGGCCGCCTTCCCGTAAGCCTGGATGAAGTACGGGTAGCCGCCCGAAGCGTCGAAGAGCGCGTCGAGTGCTTCGGGCTCGATGCCCGCGTCCTCGCGCTCGATCGGCGCCATCACGGCGAGGTCGGCGTCCTCGCGCTCGAGCCGGTCGATCCGGCCGTACCGGAAGAGCCGCTCGGAGTAGGACTTCGACGCCGACAGCACCGCGGGCACGTGCGGCAGCCCGGCACCGACCACGACCAGCGGCGCACCGGACTGCGAAAGCTCGTGACAGGCCGCGCACAGCGCCGAGACGTCGTCGGGCTGCAGGTCCTGGATCTCGTCGATGAGCAGGGCGACCCCGGTGCCGACGTCCGCGGCGAGCTCGGCGACGTCGGTGAACAGTTCGACCAGGTCGATCTCGATGTCCCCGGAGTCCGCGCGACCCTGCGCCGCGGGCACGTCGATGCCAGGCTGCCAGCGGTCACGCAGCTTCGCGTCGGCCTTGTTGGCCCGCAGTGCGAACGCCTTGAGCACGCCGAGGACCTCCTCGACGCGATCCGGCGCGCGATGTCGCACGGCGAGGTCCCGGATCGCCCGGTGCAGCGCGGCGGACAGCGGGCGGCGCAGCTCGGCGTCCGGCCGGGCTTCGATCTTGCCCGCGCCCCAGCCGTGCTTGATGGCCATCGACCGCAGCTCCCCGAGCAGCACGGTCTTGCCGACCCCGCGCAGCCCGGTGAGGACCAGGCTGCGTTCGGGTCTCCCCCGCGCGACCCGCTCGAGCACCACTTCGAACGCCTTGAGCTCGCGCTCGCGCCCGGCCAGCTCGGGCGGCCGTTGCCCGGCGCCCGGCGCGAAGGGGTTGCGGATGGGGTCCACTCTCGCACCGTATCCACGTATCTAGCGCGGGCCCGATATTCGGCCATAGACGGCTAGCGCGTGTCGGCGAGGTTCGACCGGATGGCCGTACTAGAGACGGGCGGGTCTGCAGCCCCGGCCGTCTCTACCCCCAGCGCGAACTGAGACGACGGATCAGTCGTCCAGGTTCCGCTCGGCGAAGGATTTCATCGCGTCCCGGATGAATTCCGCCGTGCCCGCGCCGTACTTCTCGTCGTACGAGCCGTAACGCGGGTCGTCGACGTAGAGCTGGCCCAGCCCGGCGAAGTAGCCCTTCGACACCGAAGACACCGTCGGCCGCAGCCACTCGTAGAGCCGCCGCGTGATCGCCTGGACGTCGTCGCTGTCGACGGCGAGCCCGGCCGCGTGCGCCTGGCCGAACGCCGCGCCGATGTCGAGCTGCTCCTGCTGGAACGCCCTCTTGTCGGCGTCGGACAGGGAACTCCACCACTGGTCGCCCTTGCGGTACGCCTCCGCGCCCCACTTGCGGGTGACCTCCTCCTGGTACCGGGTGTGGTCGAACCCGTCGAACACTTCTTCTGCCATCAGTCGTTCACCTCCCTTCAGTTTCCGCAGCGTGGTCCGCACCGACTCGATCTGGCGACCGATCCGGCGCTGCTCCTGTTCGAGCAGCTCCAGGTGCGTCTCGAGGGCCGTAGCGCTGTCGTGCTGGCCGTCGAGCACCTCCGCGATCGCGGGCAGGCCGAGGCCGAGCTCGCGCAGCAGCAGGATCCGCTGCAACCGGACGAGCGCGTGCTCGTCGTAGTAGCGGTAGCCGTTGCCGCCGATCCGGCTCGGTTCGAGCAGGCCGACCGCGCCGTAGTGGCGCAGCGTCCGGCTCGTGGTGCCGGCCGAGCGGGCGATGTCCTGGATGGACCACTCCATGTCTTCGACGGTAGAGGTTGACGCAGCGTCAACGTCAAGTCGAGAACTGTCTACGGCTTTCTAGGGTCTGGCCAATATTCGCCCAGACAGGGCTAGCGCGCGTCGATCGCCGGACGACGGGGTACCCGAAGTTGTAGGTTCACCAGGGAAGACCCCGGACCAGGAAGGCAACGACCGTGATTCTCCGTCGGGTGGCACGTCCTCTGCTCGCCTCGATCTTCGTCTTTGGCGGCATCAACGTGCTCAGGAACACGCAGGCGCACGCGAAGACGGCGGAGCCGTTCCTCACGGACGCCTTCGACAAGCTCGAGGGCCTGGTGCCGGAGCAGGTCCCGCGGGACCCGGCGACGCTCGTCCGGATCGACGCCGCGGTCAAGATCGGCGCCGGACTCGCGCTGGCGTCCGGCAAAGCGCCGCGGCTCGCGTCGTTCGTGCTGCTCGGGAGCCTTGTCCCGACGACGCTGGCGGCGCACAGCTTCTGGGCGGTGAAGGAGCCGGCCGAGCGGCAGAAGCAGATGACCCAGTTCGTCAAGAACGCTTCGGTGGCGGGTGGCCTGCTGCTGGCGGTCAGCGACACCGCGGGCAAGCCCTCCCTCGGCTGGCGCGCCCGCCGCGCCGCGAAGGACGCGGGCCACTCCGCCGAAAAGCTGGGCCGCAAGGCCGAAAAGCGCGCCGCCAAGCTCGCCAAGAAAGCCGAAAAGGCCCTGCCTCACTGACCTTGAAGTGCCGTTAAGGCCACCTGACGCCAGTCAGGTGGCCTTAACGGCAAGGTCGGCCTACTTCTCCAGGATCGCCGTGATGCCCTGGCCGCCCGCCGCGCAGATCGAGATCAGGCCGCGCCCGGATCCCTTCTCGTGCAGCAGCTTCGCCAGCGTCGCGACGATCCGCCCGCCGGTCGCGGCGAACGGGTGCCCGGCAGCCAGCGACGAGCCGTTGACGTTCAGCTTGGTCCGGTCGATCGAGCCCAGCGGCTCGTCCAGCTCCAGCTTCTCCTTGGTGAACGCGGGGTCCTCCCACGCCTTCAAGGTCGCCAGCACCTGCGACGCGAAAGCCTCGTGGATCTCGTAGAAGTCGAAGTCCTGCAAGGAAAGCCCGGCCCGCGCCAGCATCCGCGGCACGGCGTACGCGGGCGCCATCAGCAAGCCTTCGCCGCCGTGGACGTAGTCGACGGCCGCGGTCTGCGAGAACGTCAGGTACGCCAGCACCGGCAGCTTGTGCGCCTTCGCCCATTCGTCGGTCGCGAGCAGCACGGTCGACGCGCCGTCGGTCAGCGGCGTCGAGTTGCCCGCGGTCATCGTGCCGTCCGGGCCGCCGAACGCGGGCTTCAGCTTCGCGAGCTTTTCCGCGCTGGAGTCCGGCCGCAGGTTCTGGTCGCGCGCGAGCTTGAGGAACGGCGTCACCAGGTCGTCGAAGAAGCCACGGTCGTACGCCGCGGCGAGGTTGCGGTGGCTGGCCGCGGCCAGCTCGTCCTGCGCCTCGCGCGTGACTTCCCAGACCTTCGCGGTCAGCGCCGCGTGCTCGCCCATCGACAGCCCGGTGCGCGGCTCGGAGTTGCGCGGGATCGCGGGGACGATGTGGCCGGGACGCAGCTTCGCGACCAGCCGCAGCCGATCGCCGAGCGTCTTCGCGGAGTTGAGTCCCAGCAGGATCTGCCGCAGGTCCTCGTTGACGGCCAGCGGCGCGTCGCTGGTGGTGTCGACGCCACCGGCGATGGCCGAGTCGATCTGCCCGAGCGCGATCTTGTTGGCGACGTTGACGATCGCCTGGAGCCCGGTGCCGCACGCCATCTGGACGTCCGAAGCGGGCGTCGCGGGCGAGAGACGGCTACCGAGCACGCTCTCGCGCGCGAGGTTGAAGTCCTTGGAGTGCTTCAGCACGGCGCCGGCGGCGACCTCGCCGATGACCTCGTCCTGCAGCGAGAAACGGCTGACCAGGCCGTCGAGCGCGGCGGTGAACATGTCCTGGTTCGACGCCTTCGCGTACGGACCGTTCGACCGTGCGAAGGGGATCCGGTTGCCTCCGATGATCGCAACCTTGCGCACTGGTGACGTCTTCCTCGGCGGCATCAGGTTCACCTCTCTGGTCGGCTCTTTCACACACTAACCTACTCCGGAGTAGGTTAGACTGCGACGTGACGCAGACTGCACGGGAGGCGACCGATGGCTGACAGGTACCAGCAGTTCACGAAAACCCCGCTGGGGAAGTTCGTGGTGCCGAGGCTCGGCCTGCCCAATCCCGCGACGCTGCGGCGCTACAAGCCGGGACAGCCTGCCCTAGAGGGTCCCGCTTTGGTCGGCGCCGCGCCAGGCGGACGGCTGGAGAAAACCCTGAAGGATCAACTCGCCGATGCGGGCATCGAGGTCGTCACGACGTCCGCCGACCGGCACGCGGCGCTGGTGTTCGACGCCACCGGCGTCACCGACCCTGGCCAGCTGCGCGAGGTCTACGAGTTCTTCCACCCGGTGATCCGCAGCGTCGGGCCGTCCGGCCGGGTCGTCGTCCTCGGCACGCCGCCGGAGCTCGTCGAAGGCCGCGAGCGGATCGCTCAGCGCGCGTTGGAGGGCTTCGTCCGCTCCGTCGGCAAGGAGCTGAAGCGTGGCGCTACCGCGCAGCTCGTGTACGTCGCTGAAGGCGCCGAAGAGGCCATGGAGTCCACGCTGCGCTTCGTGCTCTCCGCGAAGTCGGCGTTCGTCGACGCGCAGGTGATCCGCGTCGGTACCGAAGGCAAGACAGCGGCTGCGCCGGCCAGCTGGGAGAAGCCCCTGGACGGCAAGGTCGCGCTGGTCACGGGTGCTTCCCGCGGCATCGGCGCGGCCATCGCCGAGGTGCTGGCGCGCGACGGCGCCCACGTCGTCGCCCTCGACATCCCGGCGCAGGGCGCGGACCTCTCGAAGGTCGCGAACAAGGTCGGCGGATCCGCGTTGCAGCTCGACATCACTTCGGCGCACGCGCCCGCGAAGCTCGCGGAGTACCTGAAGGAGCGTCACGGCGGCGTCGACATCGTCGTGCACAACGCGGGCATCACGCGCGACAAGACTCTCGGCAACATGAGCGAGAGCGCGTGGGACGCGGTCATCGCGGTCAACCTCGCATCGCAGCTCGCGGTGAACGACCAGCTCCTCGCGGACAAGATCCTCAACGAGAACGGCCGGATCATCGGCGTCTCGTCCATCGCGGGCATCGCCGGGAACCTCGGCCAGACCAACTACGCCACGTCGAAGGCCGGCGTGATCGGCATGGTGAACGTCGGCGCGCCGCAGCTGGCGGCCTACGGCGGCACGATCAACGCCGTCGCGCCCGGGTTCATCGAGACCAAGATGACCGCGGCAGTGCCGCTGTTCATTCGCGAAGCCGGACGGCGGCTGGCCAGCCTCGGCCAGGGCGGCCTGCCGGTGGACGTCGCCGAAACGATCGCCTGGTACGCGAACCCGGCCTCGTCGGCGGTCAACGGCAACGTGGTCCGCGTGTGCGGCCAGGCTCTGCTGGGGGCGTGATGATCAAGGAGCTCGACACCACCCCGAGTCTGTCCACTTTGTACCCGAAGGCGCTGCTGGGAAGCGTGCTGCACAAGGCTTCCGGTGACCAGCTGCCCGACACCGAGCTGGTGCGCACCGGCGTGGTCGTCGATCCGGCGCACCTGGCGGCGTACACCACGGTCTGCGGGTTCCGGCTGACCGACGAACTGCCCGCGACCTACCCGCACATGCTGGCGTTCCCGCTGCAGATGGCGCTGATGACCGAGCCGGGTTTCCCGTTCCCGCTGCTGGGCATGGTGCACGTGGCGAACCGCATCACGCAGCACCGCCCGATCCGCCTCACCGAGCCACTGACCGTCCGCGTCCGCGCGGAAAACCTGCGCCCGCACGAAAAAGGCCGTCAGTTCGACGTCGTCAGCGAAGCGCAGGTCGGCGACGAAACGGTGTGGACGGACATCAGCACGTACCTGCGGCGCGGCGCCTCAGGCCCCGCGTCGCGGCGCGAGCAGCTGGCGCCGCCGACGCCGGACGCGATCTGGCGCGTCCCCGGCGACATCGGCCGCCGGTACGCGGAGGTTTCCGGCGACCGCAACCCGATCCACCTGCACGCGCTGACGGCGAAGCTGTTCGGCTTCCCGGCGGCGATCGCGCACGGCATGTGGACGAAGGCGCACGCGCTGGCGGCGTTCGAAGGCCGGCTGCCGGAGGCGTTCACCATCGACGTCCGCTTCAAGCAGCCGGTGCTCCTGCCGGGCAAGGCGGCGTTCACGTCGTGGCAGACCGCGGACGGCTGGGCGTTCGAGCTGTGGCACGCGACGAAGCCGAAGCCGCACCTGGAAGGCGCTATCTCAGCTCTCTGAGGGCTTCCAGACCTGGCCTTCGATGAGGTCGTTGAAGCCGAGCCAGATCAGGTTCATCAGCCAGGAGGCGAGCACGCCGTCGGAGATGTCGGGGTGGTCGAGTGCCCAATCCGCGAGGGACTCGGCCGACCCGACCAGCGCCGCGGCCATCCCGGCACCGGAGAACTCGGCCTGCTCGCCGACGCCCTTGCGGGTACCCGCGGAAACGACGAGCGCGGCGACCAGTTCGATCGCGCGGTTGCGCATGGCGGTGACCTCGGCGGCGAACGTGCCGCCGACGGTCAGGGCCTGGCGGTGCAGCACAGTCCAGGATTGGCGGTAGTCGGCGACGAACTTGAAGAACGCGCGCAGGCCGTGCCAGAGTTGCATGTCGGGCGAGAGGTCCGGCTGCACCCCGGCCTGGATCGCTTCGAGCAGGCGCGTCGCCTCGCGGCGGATGCAGGCGCCGAAGAGGTCTTCCTTGGAGCCGAGGTAGGTGTAGATCATCGGCTTGGAGACGCCGGCGACCTCGGAGATCTCATCCATCGACGCCGTGTGGTAGCCGTAGCGTGAGAAGACCTGGACGGCCGCGTCCAGGATCTGGCGCTCGCGGACCGCACGCGGCAGTCTGCGGGCCCGTTCGGGCGGACGCTGATCATCCTCTGTCACGCTGGGACCTCCTTGGTGCTGACCGGAGACGGTACCGGGCGACGACCCCGGAGAGTGACTTCGGCACGCTTGCCGCCCTACCTACTCACGGGTAGCCTTACCTGGTAGTAGGGGTGAGAGGGAGGGGCCATGACCGACAAAGGCGGGATGACCAGCGCCGATCGGGTCGCCGGCCTACAGGGGGCGGCACTGCTGGACGAACTGGAACGGCTCGATCCACTGGGCCCCGAGGCGCACGCCCTCGACGTCAACGCGCTCGCCGACGCGCTGAACCCCGAAGGCCTCGGCAAGGACGACGTCCGCCGAGTGCTCAACGCGCTGCTTCGCCTCGCTGAACGCGCGCCGGCATTCGACCTGGCGAAGGTGGACCCGGCCCGCTTCGCGACCCTCGTGGCGTGCTCGTCGCGCGCGCAGCTGGAAAGCGTTGTCGCGGAGCGGCCGCTTCGCGAGCGCGTCCTCGCGGAGATCTTCGCGCGCATGGGCGCGCACATCCGCTCCGACCGCGTCCGAGACCTGCACGCGGTGGTTCACTGGCGGATGTCGGGCGGCACCGGCGAAGGCGGCTACGACCGCTACGAGACGGTCATCGCCCACGGCTCGTGCACGGTCAGTCGCGAGATGAAGGAGAAGCCGAAGGTGACGATCACGATCGCACCGGTCGATTTCTTCAGGCTCATCACACACCAAGCGACGCCGGCCGTGTTGTTCGTCACGGGCAAAATCAAGGTCAAGGGTGATCTGGCCTTTGCGGCCGGCTTGATCGGCTATTTCGACCTTCCGAAACCCGCCTGAACCGTTACACTCCTTTGCCGTGCCCAGAAATTCCGGTGACCGCCCCTGGCGTGAGCGCCTGCGCGTTTCCCGGCCACTGCGCCGGCACTCTCCGCGTTCGCGCAGCGGGCACGTGATCAACGTCTTCGCGGAGAAGCTGGTGATCGCCAACCTGAGCTCCGACCAGTTCATCCAGGTCCTGGAAACCCTGCACATGCTGGGAAACGCGGGCGCGGGCATCGAGCTGAGCTCCCTCTCGACAGACGTCCTGGTGGACGTCGTCAGCCGCTCCTCCCGCGAGCAGCTCAAGGCAATCGCTGAGCACCCGGAACTGCGTTCGGTGTTCCTCGACGAGATATTCCGCAGAATGTCGGAACACTTTCTCCCGCATCGCGCTCGCCATGTGGACTTCGTGGTTTCCTGGCGCTTTTCCGAAGGCTCCGGTGAAGACGGCTACGACCGATTCCAGACGGTGATCGAGGACGGCGTCTGCGTTTCCAGCACCGACCTGGCCCGCACCCCGGACACGACGATCACCCTCTCCGTGGACGACTTCATCCGCATGGCGACCGGCAACGCGGCGGTGGCGGCGATGTTCGTGACGGGCCGGGTGAAGGTCAAGGGCGAGTACGCCCCGGCAGTCCGCTTCAGCAGCTACTTCGACATCCCGAAGCCCACATCGTCCTAGCTGTTCCGGCGATGTGACAGCAAACTGTCGGTGTCCCACCTTAGGGTGGTCTTCATGACTGCAGCTGCTGGTGGCTATCCGCTTGGGCATCTTCCTGGGATCCCGCTGGGGACGACGTTCGATAGTCGGCAGGAGGCCTACGAGAGGGGCGTCCACCGAAAAAATCAAGATGGCATCGTAGGTACGGCCGAGCGGGGAGCCGAGTCGATTGTCGTTTCAGGTGGCTATGAAGACGTCGACGAGGGATCGGTCATCTTCTACACAGGCCACGGAGGCCGTGAGGGGCAGCGGCAGGTTCGCGACCAGACCTTCGACGACCCTGGGAATGCGGCCTTGGTTACCAGCATGGAAAGGCAGACGCCTGTTCGAGTGATTCGGGGCTCCGGCAACCTCCGCCACTCGGATTATGGGCCGGACACTGGCTATCGCTACGATGGAATATTTCGCGTTGACGACTACGGGTATGCGGTTGGGCGCGATGGATTCCGAATCTGCCAGTTTCACATGGTTGCCTACGGTGGCGTCGATAGCTTTGTTGACCCTGGCCCGTTCTCGCTGTCTTCGGTGATGCATCACCCGGCTCCGGGTGTCCTTCGTCCACAGCGACGGGCGGCAATTGTGCAGCGCATGATTCGGTCAACAAAGGTCGCTGCGAACGTCAAGAAGATCCACGATCACAGGTGTCAAATTTGTCGTGAGCGTCTCATGATTGGAGTGTCGGGATATTCAGAGGGGGCTCACATTCAAGCATTGGGTGGCCTGCATGAAGGTCCTGACTTTGAAGAGAATGTGCTGTGTCTGTGTCCGAATTGCCACGTGCTATTTGATGCGGGGGCGATCATCATTCAGGATGACTTCTCGATCACGCGGAACGGCAAGCCGGTCGAGCCTCTGCACAGGGAGCCAGGGCATGAGGTGGACGTCAAGTACATTGCGTATCACCGGAATCTGCACACCAAGCCGCGCAAATAGACTCACGAGTCGTCTGATTAACCTTCGATGATGCGGCCTTCGATGATCGGGTGCTGCTGCTTCGGCTGCCTCCGACGACACGACCTCGCTGTCCACCACCATCACCGGCCCTCGGCGCTGGTTGGCGAAGCGGACCGCGCGCTTCTCCATCCGCCGCAGCCAGAGACGTCGGAAGCCACCGCGCGGGAGGGCGGCAGCAGCACCAGCAAGCCCAGGACGTCGCTCACGAAGCCCGGCACCATGATCAGCACGCCGCCGAGGGCGACCAGCATGCCGTCCGTGACTTCCTTCTCGGCGGAACGGCCCGAGCGCGCGGTTTCGACGAACGCGCGCATTGCCTTCGCACCTTCGCGGCGGGCGAGCCAGGAGCCGACGAACGCCCCGGCCAGCAGGAGGCCGATCGTGCCGAGGACACCGACGGCCGAGCCCACCGCCCAGATCGCGGCGATCTCGGCGACTACGTAGAGCAGGAACGCGACAGCCATACCGGGACAACGAACGGCCTGCCCGATTTGCTCCCGGCCGCCGGGGCCAGCGGCTAGTCTCACCCCTCGTGTCCGACTGGCTCCGATACCTCCTGATCACGGTCGCGGTGCTCGCCGGGGTCGCGCTGGTCGTCGGTCGAAGGCTGCGGCGTCTGCCCGTGCTGCCCCAGGTCCGCGGGCGTGGCGGCATTTCGGTTTCGGTGCTGGGCTGGTTGGTCATCGCCATTTTCGTGGCGGGGAGCACCGCTGGTGGGCTGCTGTGGTTCCTCGGCTGGCCGCATCTGCCGACCGCCGCGGTGTTCGACGTCACTCAGCTGCTCGACCTGCTGAAGATCGCCCTTTCCGTGGTGGCCGGGTTCGGTGGCGTGGTGCTGCTCGCCGTCAACTACCGCAAGCAGCGGGTCACCGAGAACGAACACGAGCTGGCCATCGAGAAGGCCGAGCGCGAGACCGTCCAGGGTTTCAACGAACGCCTCGGCGCCGCTGCCGAACAACTCGCGCACGAGAGCCCGGCGGTGCGGCTGACCGGGGTTTACGCGCTGTGCGGGCTCGCCGACGACTGGGTCGACAAACGGCAGGTCTGTGTCGACGTCCTGTGTGGCTACCTGCGCCTCGTCCCCGAGGTGGTCACGCCTGGCGAGACGGAGGTGCGACAGGCTGTCTTGCGGATGTTTCGCGAGCGGCTCGCTTCCGGCGGAGACTGGCTGGTCCCCGGTCGACTTCGACTTCACCGGGGTCAGCTTCGAAAACGCCGACTTCTCCGGGCTTTGGTTCCGCGGCACGGTTGTCTTCGACCGAGCCGACTTCCTCGGCGAGTCGACCTCCTTCGCCGGTTCGCGGTTCGAGGGCGGGCTCAGCTGCCACGGCACCCGGTTCGCCACGACCCGCACGACGTTCGCGCGTGCCCGGTTCGCCGGGCCGGCGGAATTCGTCGGCGCCGAGTTCGCCTGCCGCGAGCTGGATTGCCAGAGCTGGGAGGTCACCGGTGGCCAGATCGACTTCTATCGCTGTCTGTTTCCTTTGGAGAAGCTGGATTTCGGTGCGCTCACCATCGAAGACGGCCAGGTGCAGTTCGAAAAGGTCGAATTCGCTGATGCCGAGCTCGACTTCCGCTATCTGGGGACCGGTTGGGGCAGTCGCGAAGGATTCCCGCGCCTGACGTTCGAGGAGGTGCGGTTTGTCCGCTGCCGGCTCGACCTCGAATTCGTTTCGTCCCGCGAGCGCATGGTGTGGTTCGTCGACGCCGTGCTCGATACGGTGACGGTGACGTGCGAGCAGCTCGAAGATGTCACGCCGTGGCTGGCTACCCCCAGGCCATGGTTGAACCTCCGCAACGTCGAACTCCGGGGCGGCACCGAGCTCCCCGAAAAATATGTCCGGCGGCAGACCCTGGCCTGATCAGCACAGGAGGGTCTCGATCATCGTCTCACGACGGCGGGTCGCAGAACTCCTGCGTCGAGCCCAGTTCGATGTCCGCCAGTGAGCCCATTTCGACCTCCTGACGCACGGATCCCGACGTCACGGTCACGAAGAGCCGCCACGGGATCCGGGTCGTCGGGACCGCGGGCGGGCAGCTCACCCGGAACCTCACGACGAGCCGGACCTGCTTGCCGTCCTCCACCGAGAGCGGCAGCGGCGTCAGCGTCGGCGGGATGAACACGTAGTACTCGGTCCAGATGCCGACCGGGACCGAGCCGCTCTCCTTCACGGCGAGTCCGGCGGGCACTTCGGCGCGTACGGACTCGATCACCAGGTCGTCGTCGGCCTCGATGTCCTGCGCGAACTGCAGCCCGGCCTTGCCGGTGCTGGAGTGGTTGTGGTCCTGGCCGATCAGCGGCCGCCAGCCCGGCTCGCCCGGCCCTGGCTCGAGCCCGGTGAGCACGACCGTCGCCACCACGACGACGGCGACGACCGAAGCTACAACCAGCACCGACCGCCGCGTCCAGAATCGCGGCCGAAGCGGCGGGACCACCACCGGCGGCGCCGGCTCGAAATCCGGTATCTCCCCCATGAGCTGGGACGATAGCGGGGCGAGGGCGCCGCCGGTGGGGTTTCAGTCGGGGATGACGTCCAGATAGGCCTGTGCCTGCAGGGTGAACAGCTCCGCGTAGGACGCCTGCGCGGCCATCAACTCCTCGTGCGTCCCGTACTCGGCGACCTTTCCCAGCTCCAGCAACAGGATCCGCTCCGCCTGCCGGACCGTGGAGAACCGGTGCGAGATGTACAGCGTCGTGCGGCCCTCGGCGAGCTCGCGCAGCCGCGCGAACAGGTCGTGCTCGGCCTGGGCGTCCAGCGCAGAGGTCGGCTCGTCGAGGATGAGGATCGGCGCCTCCCGCTGGAACGCCCTGGCCAGCGCGATCTTCTGCCATTCGCCCCCGGACAGGCTCACGCCCTGGTCGAACCACCGGCCGAGCGGGCTGTCGTACCCGCTGGGCAGCCGGTCGATGCGCTCGTCCGCGCCGGCGCGGCGGGCGGAGTCCTCGATGTGCGGGCGGTCCTCGAGCCGGGCGAGGTCGCCGAGGCCGATGTTCTCCGCGGCCGTGCCCTGGTAGGTGACGTAGTCCTGGAACATCGCGCTGATCCGCGCCCGCAGCTCGATCGGGTCGTACTCGCGGATGTCGACGCCGTCGAGCAGGATCCGGCCCTCGGTCGGGTCGTAGAGCCGGCACAGCAGCTTGAACAGCGTCGACTTCCCGGCGCCGTTGCGGCCCACCACGGCCACCGTCTCGCCGGGCCGGATCTCGAAGCTGACGCCGTCGAGTGCCGGTTCCTCCGAGCCGGGGTAGGCGAAGGTGACCGAGTCGAACTCGATGTGACCATCCACAGTGGACGGGAATGGGCGCGGCTTCGTGGGTGCGGTGATCTCGGGTTCGGTGTCCAGGAACCGATAGAGCGTGTCCAGGTACAGGTTGTTCTCGTACATCCCGGAAAACGCGGTGAACAGGCCGGAAACCGAGGCCTGCACGGACGTCGCCGCGGCGGTGTACAGCGTCAGGTCGCCGAGCGTGAGCCGCCCGCCGACCGCCTCCAGTGCGATGTACAGCGCGATCGCCGAACCCGCCAGCGTGCTCAGCAGTCCCCAGGACGTCGAGCTGATGTTGCGGTTGACGGTGAGTTTTCGTTGCCGCTCATAGGAAACGATGCCGAGCTGGCGGAACCGTTCGACGAAGTACGGGCCGAGGCCGAAGAGCTTCGTCTCCTTGGCGTAGGTGTCCGTGGTGACCAGGGAGGACAGATAGTCCATGCGGCGTTTGATCGGCGACATCATGAATGTCAGCCAGAACGCGCGCGAGCCGTACTTCGACTGCGAGATGAACGCCGGGATCGGCGCGAGCAAGGCGACCAGCGCGAGCAGCGGGCTGATCGACACCAGCAGCGCGATCATGCTGCCGAACGTGATCAGCGTGCGGACGAGCCCCAGGGCCGACGTCATCATCGACAACGGCCGGGTCGGCGCCTCCTGCGCGGCCTGGCGCAGCATGTCGTAGGACGTCGAACCCTCGAAGTAGGCCAGCTGCAGGTCGCTGGCGTGGGTCATCACCTGGTGCCGGATGGTCAGCGTCATCCGCTCCTGCAGCAGCGTCTGCGCGATGGACGTCATCGCGCTGCTGATCGCGGTCGCGGCGAGCACGCCGAACTGGAACAGCGCGACGTTGACGATGTCGGCTGTGGTGCCGCGGTGCTGGATCGCCGCGACGACGGCGTCGACCAGCAGCTTCGCGATGTACGCGGTAGCCGTCGGCAGGAGTCCGGAAAGCAGGGTGATCAGCGCGAGCACGATGGTCAGCGCGGGGCTCGCCTGCCACGTCAGCCGCGCGACCTTCGGCAGGCCTCGGACGGTGCCCGCCACCGACGTGCGGATGCGGTTGAATCGTGAACGCAGGTCTTTCGGCTGGTCGTCGGGCTGGGGTTCCGGGATGTCGACCGGGCCGGTGAGCCCGCTGTCCGGCACGGTCGAGCCGCGCCGCCGCCGGCCCCGCCGGGCCAGCATGTATTCGAGGCCGCCGCCTCCGCCTGGAATCACGCGGTCTCCTTCACGGCGCCGTGCAGGAAGATGTCGACGACCTGGCGCGTGGTGGGCGCGTCGACGTCGGGCGCCATCCGGCGGCCGCCGAAGAGCAGGGTGAGGAACAGCGACGCCAGCTGCTCCGCGGGCAGGCGCAGGCGGTCTTTCTCCGGCTCGAACAGCTCGGTCATCGCGCCGCGCATGGCCGTCATCGACTCACGGCGCCCGTTCTTGAGAGGGCTGCGTTCCTTGAGGCGTTGCTCGGGGTCACGGTGGCGGACCCGGCCGGACGCGTGGAGCGCGCCCATCAGCGCGCCCATCCGCTCGAGGTGCGCGCCGAGTGCTTCGGCGGCTTCGACGAGCCGGTCTTCGAGCGGCTGGTCCACCGGGATTTCGGCGATGGCGTCGAGGACATGGTCGGGGCGCAGTGCCTCGGCCGTGCAGGCGTCGAACAGCTCGTCCTTGTCCTTGAACGCGCGGAAGATGGTGCCCTCGCCGATGCCGGCGGCGCGGGCGATCTGGCTGGTGGTCACGTTGGCGCCGTGCTCCATCAGGAGGGGCAGCACGGCGTGGACGATCATGGCGCGCCGGTCTTCGACGCTCATACTCGGCGCTCGCCGCCGGGTCTCGGATACTTCGGTCATGCAACCAGTGTGCGGAGTGAGCACTCACTCCGTCAAGTGGATAAGCTTTGGGCGTATCTTCGGGCTCCATGGGAGTCGTCTGGGCGTTGTCGTTTCCGGCGCTGGTGGTGCTGCTGTTCGCGGCGGCGGTCTTCGAGATCTGGGGCCGCCGGTTCCTGCCGTGGCACCGCCGGGGGCAGGGTCGCCGGATGGCGAGCAGCGTCGCGATGGAGGAGCTGGTCGCCGGGATGTACGGCACCAAGCGCTACGAGCTGGAGCAGCGCCAGGTCGACATCATGCTGGTCGAGGACCAGGCGGACGGCGCGCCGCCGCGCTCCCACGTCGACCTGGACGCGGGGAAGGTCGTGCTGAGGTCCACCGAAAAGCCGTGAAGGACCCCTTACCGGCTCTCACAGCTGGTAAGGAGTCCTTCACGGACTTACGTCAGTAGGTCATCGCGACGGCCGGGTCGGCGAGCAGCGCGCCGACGTCGGCCAGGAACTCCGAGCCCTGCTGGCCGTCGACCACGCGGTGGTCGAAGCTCAGCGAAAGCTGGAGCACCTTGCGGACCTTGATCTCGCCGTCGACCACCCACGGCATGTCCTTGATCGCGCCGAGGCACAGGATCGCGGACTCGCCGGGGTTGATGATCGGCGTGCCGGTGTCGACGCCGAACACGCCCACGTTGGTGATCGTGATCGTGCCGTTCGCCATGTCGGCCGGCGTCGTCTTGCCCTCGCGCGCGGTGTCGGTGAGCTGCGTCAACGCGACCGCAAGCTCCTTGAGCGACATCGAGTCGGCGTCGCGGACCTTGGGCACGATGAGGCCGCGCGGCGTGGCGGCCGCGATCCCCAGGTGCACGTAGTCCTTGTAGACGATCTCCTGCGCCGCTTCGTCCCAGACCGCGTTGACGTCCGGAGTCCGCTTCGCCGCCAGGCAGACCGCCTTCGCCGCGAAGGTCAGCGGAGTGACCTTCACCCCGGCGAACTCGCGAGACTTCTTCAGCCGCTCACGGAACTCCATCATCGGCGTGACGTCGATGGTCAGGAACTCCGTGACGTGCGGAGCGGTGTACGCGCTCTGCACCATCGCGGCCGCGGTCATCTTGCGGACGCCCTTGATCGGCACCCGCCGCTCGCGCGACCCGCTGTCCACAGTGGACACAGCGGCGACCGGGGCCGCCGAGCCGTTCGCGGCCTGCTGGACGTCCTCGCGCGTGATGACGCCGCCCTCGGCGGTGCCGGTCAGCGCGTGGAGGTCGACGCCGAGGTCCTTCGCCAGCTTCCGCACCGGCGGCTTCGCCAGCGGGACGTACCCGCCGCGCGGCTTGGGAGTCTCAACAGGAGCCGGAGCCACTGCGACAGCAGCAGCGGGAGCGGGAGCCGAGCCCTTACGTGCCCGGCGCTGCGTGACAACCGCCTTGGAGCCGTAGCCGACCAGCGGCTTCATCTCCTCTTCGGCGGGTGCTTCCTCGACAGCGGCAGGAGCGGCAGTCGGAGCCGCCGCGCCGCCGGGGTCGACGTCGATGGTGAGGATCGGCGTGCCGACCTCGACCGTCTGTCCCGGCTCGACGTGCAGCTCGGTGACCACGCCGGCCCACGGGATGGGCAACTCGACCGCGGCTTTCGCGGTCTCGATCTCGACCACGATCTGGTTGACCGTGACCGTGTCGCCGGGCTTGACATGCCAGTTGAGGATGTCGGCCTCGGTCAGCCCCTCGGCGGTGTCGGCCAGGGGGAACTGTTTGTACTCGGGCATCGCGCGGAATTCCCCCTTACCAGGACAGCGAACGATCGACGGCGTGCAGTACCCGGTCCAGATCGGGGAGGTAGTACTCCTCGAGCTTGGCCGGTGGGTACGGCGTGTCAAATCCGGTCACCCGAAGGACGGGGGCTTCGAGGGAGTAGAAGCACTCCTGCTGCACACGGGCGGCGATCTCCGAGGTCAGCGACGACTCCGACGGCGCCTCCGAAAGCGCGATCAGCCGTCCGGTCTTGCGCACCGACTCGAACACCGGGTCCAGGTCCAGCGGGGAAAGCGTCCGCAGGTCGATGACCTCGAGCGACGTCCCGTCCGGCTCGGCCGCCGCGGCGGCATCGAGCGCGACCTTCACCGAAGGTCCATACGCGACGACGGTCGCCGTCGTTCCTTCACGCAGGATCTGCGAGGAGAACATCGACTTCGGCGTCGCGTCCGTGTCGATCTCCGCGCGCAGCGCGCCCGAGTGATAGAGCCGCTTGGGCTCGAAGAACAGCACCGGGTCGTCGGACTTGATCGCTTCCTGGATGCCCCAGTAGGCGTCGAGCGCGTTGGAGATCGAGACGACCTTGAGGCCGGGGATGTGCGCGAAGAGCGACTCGGGCGACTCCGAGTGGTGCTCGACCGCGCCGATCCCGCCGCCGAAGGGCACGCGCACGACGACGGGCATCTTGATCTTGCCCTGCGTGCGGTAGTGCAGCTTCGCCAGCTGCGACGAGATCTGGTCGAAGCCCGGGAAGATGAAGCCCTCGAACTGGATCTCACACACCGGCCGGAACCCGCGCACGGCCAGGCCGACCGCGGTGCCGATGATGCCGGACTCCGCCAGCGGCGTGTCCAGCACGCGCTGCTCGCCGAAGTCCTTCTGCAGGCCGTCGGTGATCCGGAAGACGCCGCCGAGCTTGCCGACGTCCTCGCCCATGATCAGGACCTTCGGGTCCACCTCCATCGCGCGGCGCAGGCCGAGGTTCAGCGCCTTGCCGATGGTGAGTTTCTGGATGTCGGTCATCAGTGCTCACCCGCCGATACGAAGCCGTCGAGGTAGGACAGGAACTCTTCGCGCTGCTTGTCCAACACCGGATTACCCTCGGCGTAGACATTCGAAAAGATCCGCTCCGGCGGCGGTTCCGGCATGTTGAACGTGTACTCGCGCAGGTCCGCGGCGAAGGCGTCGGCCTCGGCCTGGACCTGGTCGAAGAAGTCGTGGTCGGCGCCGCCCTTGCGGGCCAGGAACGCGCGGACGCGCTCGATCGGGTCCTTGAGCTTCCACTCCTCGAGCTCGTCGGACAGCCGGTAGCGGCTCGGGTCGTCGGTGGTGGTGTGGGCGTCCATCCGGTAGGTGAACGCCTCGATCAGCACCGGGCCGTTGCCGTGGCGGCACTCGTCCAGCGCCCAGCGCGAAACCGCCAGGCAGGCCAGGACGTCGTTGCCGTCGACGCGGATGCCGGGGAAGCCGTAGCCGCGGGCGCGCTGGTAGAGCGGCAGGCGCGACTGGCGTTCGGTCGGCTCCGAGATCGCCCACTGGTTGTTCTGGCAGAAGAAGACGAGCGGGGCGTCGTAGACCGCGGCCCAGACGAAGCCCTCGTGGACGTCGCCCTGCGAAGTGGCGCCGTCACCGAAGTAACAGATGGTCGCTTCGCCCTCGTCGTCGCCGACCTTGCCGTCGAACTTCTGGCCCATCGCGTACCCGGCGGCGTTGAGCACCTGGTTGCCGATCACGATGCAGTACGGGTGGAAGCCGGTGGCCTTGTAGTCCCAGCCGCTGTGGTCGGTGCAGCGGAAGATGCCCAGCAGGTCCTTCATGTCGACCCCGCGCGCGTAGGCGACGCCGTGCTCGCGGTAGCTGGGGAAGGCCATGTCGTTGGCCCGCAACGCGCGGCCGGAGCCGATCTGCGCGGCTTCCTGGCCCAGCAGCGGGACCCAGATGCCCAGCTGGCCCTGGCGCTGCATCGCGTTGGCTTCGCGGTCCGCGCGGCGCACGAGCACCATGTCGCGGTAGAGCCCTCGCAAGGCTTCGTCGTCGATGTCGTCGACGTACTTGTCGAACTGGGGCGAGGGGACCCGTTCGCCTTCGGGGGTGAGCAGCTGAGTCAGCTCAGCGCCACCTTCGCTGGTTGCTCGCAATCCGGCGATCACCTGCTCGGGGGAGGGTTGGGCCGCGACCGCGGCCGGTCCATCGCCAGGCTCCGGGTGCGTCCACTGTTCGGACGGCATGCGCAGTACTCCTCGGTGTCGGTGCCTCTGGCGGTCGCTTGTGGCGACCACAGCGACTGCACCGGCGGGGACCAGCGCGTCGGGTCTGAAGCGCTCGGTCACCGTCGGCGTTGACGGTTCACGCGGACATCCTGGCATGAACGTTCGCCCTTTGGTGAGTCACGGATACTGATTTGTTGCTGAGAAACCCTGTCTGATCAGGGGAAACGTTAGGACGACCGAGTGTGGGACGGTCGAGGAGAAGTGCGCCGGGACCGCGCTCACCTGGGCTCGTGAGTGCTACGGCCGGTTAGAACCGGCCGCGCCACTCACGAGTCCTCGGACCTTGTGACTTGCCGCACGGTGGCACGATGGGGCCGTGGAGCAAAAATCCGTACGCGAATCCGTCGTCTCGGCGTGGACCAACGAGATCACCCCGAGTCTGTCCGGTCTGGTGGAGATCCCCGCCTTGTCACCGGCCTTCGACGCGGAGTGGGCCGCGAACGGCCATCTCGCCGGCGCCGTCGAACACGTCCGAGACTGGATCGCCGGGCGTGACCTGCCTGGCGCTGTTCTCGAGGTCGTCGAGCTCGAAGGCCGCACTCCGCTGCTGTTCGTCGACGTCCCGGCCACGCCGGGCGCGACGGATCAGGGCGTCGTGCTGATGTACGGCCACCTCGACAAGCAGCCCCCGGTCGGCGGCTGGTCCGAGGGCCTCGGCCCGTGGACGCCGGTGATCCGCGACGGCAGGCTGTACGGCCGCGGCTCGGTCGACGACGGCTACTCCGGCTACGCGGCGACGGCGGCGCTCGAAGCCGTCCGCGCGGCCGGCGGCGAGCACGCCCGCGCCGTGATCCTGCTCGAGACCGGCGAGGAGTCCGGCAGCCCCGACCTGCCCGCCTACCTGGATCACTTGAAGGACCGGCTGGGCGAGGTGTCGCTGGTCGTCTGCCTCGACGCCGGCGGCAGCGACTACGAGCGGCTGTGGCTGACCACCAGCCTGCGCGGGATGCTGCACCTGAACGTCAAGGTCCAGCTGCTCGGCTCGGCGCAGCACTCCGGCATGGCCAGCGGTGTCGTCGCGAGCTCGTTCCGCATCCTGCGTCAGCTGATCGAGCGCATCGAGGACGGCGAGACGGGCGCGATCAAGCTCGACGAGCTGAACGTCGAGATCCCGGCGAACCGGCTCGCCGAGGCCAAGGCCGTCGCCGAAGGTGTCCCCGGCCGGCTCGACGCGATCTTCCCGCTGGTCAGCGGCGGTCGCGTGATGTCGGAGGACGAGCTGGAGCTGGTGCTCAACAACACCTGGCGCCCGACGCTTTCGGTGATCGGCGCGGACGGCTTCCCCCTGCCCGCGGACGCCGGCAACGTGCTGCGCGAGAGCACCACGCTGACCCTGAGCTTCCGGCTCCCGCCGACGGCGGACGCTGAGTCGGCCCTTGAAGCGGTGAAGCACGCGCTGACCACCGACGTGCCGTACGGCGCTTCAGTGGAGCTGGGCGACCCGCAGGCGGAGAACGGCTGGAACGCGCCGATCGAGTCCCCGTGGCTGAGCGCGGTGCTGCGCCGGGTGAGCGACGAGGTGTTCGGCCGTCCGCACCGGAGCACCGGGATGGGCGGGTCCATCCCGTTCATGGGGCTGCTGTCGGAGCGGTACCCCGACGCGCAGTTCCTGGTCACCGGCGCCTGCGGCGCGGACTCGAACATCCATGTCCCGGACGAGTGGCTGCACCTCGACTACGCGCAGCAGGTCACCGAGGCCGTCGCGCACATCCTGGACGCGCACGCTCACGCGTGAGCTGAAGGGGACTTTCCTCGCGTCTGGCGGGAGGAAAGTCCCCTTCATCACGCCTGGTGAGAGGAAAGTCCCCTTCAGCTAGCGCCAGGTGTCGACGCGGTGGAAGTTCTTGTAGGCGCGGCTCGGCGTGGGGCCGCGCTGGCCCTGGTAGCGCGAGCCGGCTTCGCTGGAGCCGTAAGGGAACTCCGCCGAGCTGGACAGCCGGAAGATGCAGAGCTGGCCGATCTTCATGCCGGGCCAGAGCGTGATCGGCAGGTTCGCGACGTTCGACAGCTCGAGCGTGATGTGGCCGGAGAAGCCGGGGTCGATGAAGCCCGCGGTGGAGTGCGTCAGCAGGCCGAGGCGGCCGAGGGAGGACTTGCCCTCGAGGCGGCCGGCGAGGTCGTCGGCGAGGGTGACGAGCTCGAACGTCGAGCCGAGGACGAACTCGCCCGGGTGCAGCACGAAGGGGTCTTCGCCCTCTTTCTCGACGAGCGAGGTCAGCTCGTCCTGCTGCAGCTGCGGGTCGATGTGGGTGTACTTGCTGTTGTCGAAGACCCGGAAGTAGCGGTCGAGCCGGACGTCGATGCTGGACGGCTGCACCATGCCGGGGTCGAACGGGTCGACGCCGAGACGGCCGGAGTCGAGCTCTTTGCGGAGGTCACGGTCACTGAGCAGCACCCGGGCAGCCTAACCGGTGTGCTCAGGCGGCCCGCATGTGCTGCGCGTACGTCGTGTCAGGTGCGAAGAGCTTCTCAAGCCGCTTCACATACCCACGGCGTCCCACTTCGCCGATACGTTCCTGAAGGAGCGTCGCGCCCGGGATGACGCGTCGCAGCGTCTCGGCGGCGAAGTTGACTCCGGCCGCGGTGAGGACGACAGCCTGCGCGACCGGGTCGTTCGGGATGCCGAGGAAGTCCGCGTTGGTCTTGCCGAGCACCAGCCGGCTGATCGAGGAGTGCACCGCGCCGGAGACGTGACCCAGGACTTTCCCGAAGCGGAGCCCGTCGCCGAAGGAAGCGTTGGTGCGGATGAGCGCCTTGGCCAGGCGCTTCGAGTCGTCGTCGGGGATGAACTCGGTGGCGGCGAGCAGCCACAGCAACCGCCAGGCGTCCTCCTCGCTCGTGGGCAACAGCTCGTCGTCGACGCCCATGAGCCAGCCGATGTAGCGCCACAGATGCAGGATGTCGGCGCGCTCGCGGGCGGAGTAGCGCAGGCCGAGCAGCTGCGTGCCGAAGACGTAGACCAGCGAAAACAGCAGCAGCGTGCCCGCGGTCTGCACCTGATTGACCGGCCGGTCCCAAGCCGCGTAGTCCCAGTCGTCCCGCCGGTTCATCGCGGCGCGGACGTGGGCGTGCACGAGCCGCACCCTGAGCGCGGAGGCGTATCCCTTCGCGCCCTTGGCCATCGCGCCCGGTGTGGTGACGTCGATCCACCAGGTCGCGGTCTCGACGAGCCGCCGCGGCGCCTGGTTCTCGATCTCCCCGGTCCCGACCAGTGCTTTCGTGGCCCGGGACGCGAGATATCCACCCATCAGCGACATGTCGCCCAACGGAAAGAGGCCCAGGAGCCCAGCCCGGGTGATGGCCTTGGCGCCCTTCTGGAGCCTTTCGACGTCCACCCAGTACGGCATGGCTTCGACCTCACGGAAGAAGGCGCGGAGCTCGTCAGGCGCTTCGTTCGAGATGCCCTCGGTGAGCGCCTTTTCGAACATCTCGCGCCCCTGCCCCTTGGGCTGGCGCGCCATCCAGGCAACCACGTCGTCCGCCCGCCGGTCCTCGACCTGCGCGAACTCCCGCAACCGCGCGACCTGCCGCTCGTCACCGCGGATGTCACCCTCGATGAACAGCCGCGACGCGAGCCGGAACCCGCCTTGGCGGAACAACTCGGGATCGTCCATCGAGCATCACCTCCGAAGTCGACAACAAGTGTTGTCACTTGAGCGCGACACGTCAAGGGAGGAGGTGCTGGACAAGGGGATCGGCGCTCCGTGTATGCTTGCGGAGCGTTGCGGATGTAGTTCAATGGTAGAACATCAGCTTCCCAAGCTGAATACGCGGGTTCGATTCCCGTCATCCGCTCTCGAATGGTGAAGCCCCGGATCGCGTGATCCGGGGCTTCACCATTTTCGCGTTATTCTCGCCAAGTCCGTGAATGCCACATTCACGGCGTCTTTGACTCTCAATGTGGCATTCACGGACTTGCGGCTCCCGCCAGAAGTCAGGCCCAGAAGGCGTCGTCGGCGGCTTCATCGTGGGAGACGTCCGTGAGCTCGACCGCCTGCGAGCCGCGCATCTGGAAGACCAGGGCGTGGCGCGTGTCGAGGCTCTTGCCGTCGCGGGTTCCGGTGGAGTGGTAGACCGTGACGACCTGCTCGTCGTTGGCGTAGACCTCCTCGAGTTCCACTCGGAGGGTGCCGCCGCTGCGTTCGGCGAGCTGGCCGTACATGCTCAGGATCGCGTCGCGGCCCTTGTGGTCGCCGGAGAACACGTTTTGTCCTGGCATGTGCTGGACGGCGTCGGCAGCGATCAGCTCCGACAGGGCGGCGATGTCGGCTGCGGAGAACGCTTCGTATCCGCGGCGAATGAGGGTGGCGTTGCGGTGTTCGGCCATCGATGGCCTCCTCCGATAGACGTGCTACCAGCGAACGCCTGTGGGCAAGAGGGTGTCAACCAGTGTTATTTCAGCGGAAAAGACTTATGCGGTAAGGGAAAACCTCACTGGATCCGGCGGCGCAGGTGGGTGGCGTGGGCCGCGCTCAGGCCGCGCGCCACCGCAAGATCGAGAGCCGAAGATGCGGGCAAACCCTGACGGTACAGCAACTCCGCGCGTGTGGCGTGCCACCATGGGTAGTCGTCGAGGCCGGAAATGGCATCCACCAACGAAAGCGCCACCCCGGCGCCGTCCCGTTCCGCGACCGCCGCCGCCCGGTTCAGCCGCACCACCGGAGTGTCCGAAACCGTCAGCAGGACGTCGTACCAGGAGATCACCGCGTCCCAGTTCGTCTCCGCGTACGACGGCGCGAGGTCGTGGCACGCGGCGATCGCGGCTTGGACCACGTACGGGTTCGGCCGCGAAGGGGTCCGCCGCAGCGCCACCCCCACCAGCGTGACGCCTTCCTCGATCAACGAGGCATCCCACCGCGAACGGTTTTGGTCGGCGAGCAGGACCGGCAGGCCCTCGGCGTCGACGCGGGTCGAGCGGCGCGCGTCCTGCAGGAGCATCAGCGCCAGCAGGCCCAGCGCGGTCGGCTCGTCGGGCATCAGCTCCACCAGAAGCCTTGCCAGGCGCACAGCTTCGGCGATCAAAGGCATTCGGACGACGTCGTCGGACGCGTAGCCCTCGTTGAAGATCAGGTACACCGTCGAAGCGACACCCGCGAGTCGCTCGGGCAGTTCCTCAGCAGACGGGACGCGGTACGGGATGCGGGCTTGGGCGATCTTCTGCTTCGCGCGCGTCAGGCGCTTCGCCATCGTCGCTTCGGGGACCAGCAGGCCGCGCGCCACCTCCGCGGTCGACAAACCGCCCAATGTCCGTAGCGCCAAAGCGACCTGCGCCTCCAGCGACAACGCCGGGTGGCAGCAGGTGAACACCAGCCGCAGCAGGTCGTCCGGCACGACCTCGGGGTCGGGGAAGGGGTCGACGAACGGCATCGCGTCCGCCTCCTTCCCGTCGCGCTTCGCTTCGCGGCGGACGACGTCGACGGCTCGTCGTTTCGCGGCGACGAGGAGCCAGGCGCGCGGGTTGCCGGGGACGCCGTCGCGCGGCCAGGTTTCGAGTGCGCGCACGACGGCGTCCTGGACCGCGTCTTCGGCCAGGTCGACGCTCCCGGTGACGCGGACGAGCGTGGCCAGTACCCGGGTCCCCTCGTCCCGGACCAGCCGCGCCACCGCGTCACCGGCGAGCGTCATGCCGAGAAGTCGACGACCGGCCGGACCTCGACGGCGCCGTCCCAGGCGGCCGGGATCTGCGCGGCGACCTTGACGGCTTCGTCCAGGTCGGCGGCCGCGATCAGGTAGAAGCCGGTCAGGGCTTCCTTCGTCTCGGCGTAGGGGCCGTCGCTGGTGACGATGTCGCCGCCCTTGCCACCCTGGACGCGCACGGTCGTCGCCGTCGCGGTCGGGTAGAGGGCCGCGCCACCGCGGATCACGGTGGCGGCCGCGGCACCGAACTCGTTGTACTCCTTCATCATGTCCTCGGCCCCAGGCTGGGTCGGGTCCACATCGGCCGAGTAGATGATCGCGGCATATTGGGGCATGACTACTCCTCGAGAGGGTCCGGCCGGCGCTGTTCGCCGGCTTTCACTGTAAGGACGAACAGCGGGACCCGCTCCGGGACAACGTCGCCGAAGATTTTCAGCCTTCGACGATCTCCCAGTCGCTCTCGGGCGTCGCGCGGTCCCAGACCTGGCCCGGCGCGGCCTTCAGCACCTTCACGACGTCGGGATACAGCTTGGCGACGTGCTCGAGCTCCAGGCCCTCGACCTCGAAGTCCTCGGCCTCGGGCACCTCGAAGCCGACGAACAGCCACGTCCCGTCCTGCTCGCGGACGACCTGGCGGACCACCCGCGCGGGCGCGTCGGCGCCGGTGTGGATCTCGGTGAGGCCCGAGCTGATCTGTGCCTCGTCGTCGGGCGAGCCCTCGTACTTCCAGGCGGCGCGGCGCGCGGCGAGGATCTGGGCGTCCTCGTCGGCGTCGTCCGATCCGGCGACCGAGCTCAGCAGCCAGGTGCGGTGCTCGGGGTCCCAGTCGGCGGCCATGCCCGGCGGCAGCCCGGCGAGCGCGCTCAGCTGCGGCAGCAGCTCGACGGCCTCGCGCAGCGACAGCTTCGCGAACTTCTCCCGGTTGATCAGGATGTCGTCGGAGATCTCGGTGCCGTCGCTGATGAACCAGTCGTCCTCGTCGTCCAGCACCACGAAGCCCAGCTGGTCGGGGT
>CAVXMR010000019.1:0-18971 GCA_963762765.1 uncultured Actinomycetota bacterium | reverse complement strand
CTCCACCAAGGGGACTTTCGTCGCGTCTGACGCGGGGAAGCTCCCTTCGTCGCTTCGCGGCCGGTCCGCTCACCTGGCTACATCCCGGCTCCTGTTGCGTGAGCACGCCAGCGCCACCCATCTCGTGAGTGGTAAGTAGGGTTAGAACCGTCCTTGCCACTCACGACGACCCGACCCCTGCCCCACCGCAGCTTTCCGTCTCACCAACAGGAAATCTGGATGACAACTGAGCCACTTCCCGAATCCGGCGCGAACGACGGGCCGGAGGCCGTGCTCGGCTTTCGTGAGCTGAGCGAGCGCGTGGTCGCGTCGGTTTACGAGCGCTTTCCGTGGCTGCAGCGGGTGCTGCTCGGCATGCTCGCCGTCTTCACCGGAATCTGCGTGGTGGCCACGGTGGTGCAGCTTTCGCCGTTGCCGCTGATCCCGATCCCGTTCTTCCTGGCCGGGGGCTACGCGCTGTGGCAGCTGCGCGGCGTGCGGGACCGGCGTCAGCTGCTCCCCCGGGTCATGCTGTTCGCGCTGACCACCATGGTCGGCTTCTGGCTGATCTCCGTCGTCGCTCGCTGGGTGGAATGAACCGCGATATCGCCCGGGTGGGTGGTTTGGCCCGGCGCGCCGTGGGGTAGGAACTTGACCGTGACAGATGCCCTCGAAACCTTTGGGCATCCCGCTTTGTTCTATCGAGGTGACACCGAGTACCTGACCGGTGTCGTTCCGTTCGTGCTCGAGGGTTTGCGGCGTGGCGAGCCGGTCGCGGTCGCCGTACCCGGGCGCAATCTGCGCCTCGTCGAGAAGGCGCTCGAGGACCGTGCCGAGCTGGTCCGGCTGATCGACATGGAATGCGCCGGCCGCAACCCCGCGAGCATCCTGCCGGGCGTGCTGTGCTCGTTCGCGAACGAGCATCCCGGGCCGGTGCGGATCGTCGGCGAGCCGGTCTGGGCCGAGCGCACGCCCGAGGAGTACCCGGCCTGTGTCCAGCACGAAGCCCTGATCAATCGCGCGTTCGCCGGGCGCGACCTGACCCTGCTGTGCCCGTACGACATGGCCGAGCTCAAGCCCTCGGTGCTGGCCGACGCCGAGCGCACACACCCCGAGCTGCGGGATTCCTGTGGTGCCTGGCCGAGCCCGCGGTACGACCCGATGGGCGTGCTGGCCGACTACAACCTGCCGCTGCCCGCCCCGGCTAACGCGGTCGAGTTCCGCTTCAACCTGGTCCTGCTGGCCGCCGCTCGTGGTTTCGCCCAGCTCTGGGCCGACCGCCACGGGTTGCGTGATCCCCGGTTCGGCGACCTGGTCTTGGCGGCCTCCGAGTTGTGCACCAACAGCGTGCTGCACGGTGGCGGCGAGGGCGTCCTGCGGTTGTGGCGAGAGCCGGGCCACGTCGTGGTGGAGGTGTGCGACCACGGGACGCTGGCCGACCCATTGGCCGGGCGGATCCCGGCGCCCCAGGGCAGTCTCGGCGGTCGCGGTCTGGTGCTGGTGAACCTGCTGGCCGACCTCGTCCGCGTCCACCGCGCGCCGGGCAGCACCCGGATCAGGGCCTTCTTCCGCCGCTGAAGCTCAGACGGCGCGGGGGATGTGCTTGCCGAGGAAGCTGATCATGCTCGGGACCACCGTGCGGTTGAAGGCGTCGCCGTGCTTGCCGTGCGCGGTGTGCACGACCACCGGCTTCGCCACGTCGACGTAGCGGCGGAGGCCGACGATGAACGGGTCCTCGGTGCCGCACCACAGGCCGGTCGGGATGGCTTTGGTCGCGTCGATGTGGCGCAACGGGTCCAGGGTCGTCCAGTCGTTCATGTCCCGGAAGATGTGCCGCTTCGACATCTCGGGCCACGACGTGATCAACGCGGGCGCCAGTGCGGCGAGCGCGGCCGGCGGCTGGCGGCGTTCCACCCGGCGGCGGGTGTAGAGGAACGCGCCGAACCCGCCCATCGACAGCCCGGTGGCGGCGAACGGCAACCCGGTGGGCCCGCCGAAGCCGCGCTCCCGCAGCCAGCGCGGGACCTCCTCCAGCAGCATCGCCATCGGGTCGTCGCCGGGGTGGGTCTGGTGCCAGTAGTTGTCCCCACCGTCGACCGCGACGAAGCCGAACGCGGGCACGGCCTTGCGCGCCACGTCGCTGGAGAGCTGCTTGAGCGTTCCGGTCGGGGCCGCGCTGCGGGCGTTGCCGTGCAGGCCGTGCAGCATCAGCGACATCGGCAGCCCGCGCGGCGGCGTCTTGGACGGCAGCATGAGCACGAGGTCCACTTCGCGTCCGCGCGCGGCGGAGTAGACGCGCTCGATGCGCGTGCTGCCCAGCTGCGTGGCCGGGGTGGACGAAGCGACGCCGAGCGCGCGCTGGAGGGCGGGGCTGAAGGGCAGTTTGCCGGTCGCGGTGCCGACCGCGAGGCCGGTCACGGCCAGGCCGGACGCGCCGGCGATCAGGACGGAACGACGGCCGAGCCAGCGGCGGGTGTCCCGCAACGCCGACTCCACGGTGTGGGCTTCCTTCGGTCGCCCTTCGTCCTGTTCGCTCACCCTGTCTCCCCGTCCCCCTGGCCCGCTCTCTTCTAAGACGTAGCCCACCGCCGAAACGTTGCCTACGTCCGTCCCCTGAGCGAGTTAATCGCCAGCGCCGCCCCCGGCGTTTCCCCAGGCGGCTATCGCCGCCGCACTGGACCGTCCCGCTGCCTCCCCAGTGTCCCCGAGTCCTATCGCGAGCGTGATACCCAGGGGTACCAGGATGTGGCCTACGCCGTGTTCCGAAAGCCCGAAGTGCCCGGACGACTCCAAGGTGACGAATCCGTGCAGGGCGCTCCACAGCTGGGCGGCCGCCGCGTAGGGGTCGATCGGCCGGAAACGCCCGGCTTCGATGGCCCGCTCGGTCGCCCGGACGATGTACCCGAAGGCTTCGAGGCCTTCTCCGGACGCTTCGCGGCCTTCTTCGGTCGTGAGGTCCGCGAGGGTGGCGCGCTTCCCGCCGGGCGTGGCCTGACCGAAGGTGACCGCGAACAGGTTCGGGTGCTCGACCACGGCTTCCCGGTAGCTCCGGGCGAGGGTGAAGATGTCGGCCACCGGGTCGTCGGTCGGGGTGACGGTGGCGAGGCGGGCGCTCAGCCGCAGGAACCCCGCCCGCGCGACCTCGTCGACCAGCGCCGCCATGCCCCCGAAATGGGTGTACACGGCCATGGTCGACACGCCGATCTCCGCGGCCAGCTTGCGGGCCTGCAGCGATTCCGGCCCGCCCTCGGCCAGCAGGCGGATGGCGGCCTCGACCAGCTGGGCCTTGACGTCGGACGCGCGGGACTTCGGAGTCATGCTTGCCAGTATCGCATAACCCTGTTATAACTGAAGCCATAACCACGTTATGGCACGTTCAGAGGGGTCCGCCATGGGTAGCAAGTTCCTCGAAGGCAACTACGCCCCGGTCAGCCGGGAGCAGACGATCACCGAGCTGCGGGTCACCGGGGAGATCCCGGAGTTCCTCGACGGGCGTTACCTGCGCAACGGCCCCAACCCGCTGTCCGAAGTGGACCCGGAGACCTATCACTGGTTCATGGGCGACGGCATGGTCCACGGCGTCCGCCTGCGCGACGGGCGCGCCGAGTGGTACCGCAACCGCTGGGTGCGCAACCCCAGCATCATCGGCCAGCTCGAGCGCGGGGAGGCGCCGCTGTGCGGGCTGGGCGCCATCGGCGCCAACACGAACGTCATCGGGCACGCGGGCAAGACGCTCGCGCTGATCGAGGCGGGTGCGCCGGCGTATGAGCTGACCGACGAACTCGACACGGTCGGGTTGTGCGACTTCGACGGCACGCTGCCCGGCGGGTACACCGCGCACCCCAAGCGCGACCCGGAGACCGGCGAACTGCACGCGGTCTCGTACTTCTTCGGGATGGGCAACAAGGTCCGGTACTCGATCATCGACGTCGAGGGTCACGCGCGGCGCACGGTGGACATCGAGGTCACCGGCTCGCCGATGATGCACGATTTCTCCCTGACCGAGAAGCATGTCGTGTTCTACGACCTGCCGGTGACCTTCAGCGCGGAGACCGCGATGTCCGGCGCGTCCGTGCCGCCCTTGCTGCGTACGCCGGCGAAACTCGTGCTGTCGGCGGTGATCGGCAAGGTCCGCGTGCCGGACCCGCTGATGGCCGTGCTGGCCGGGCGGTCCGGCGGGAACGGCACCTTCCCGTACCGGTGGGACCCGAAGTACCCGGCCCGGGTCGGCGTGATGCCCCGCGAGGGCGGCAGTTCCGACGTCCGCTGGTTCGAGGTCGAGCCGTGCTACGTCTTCCACCCGCTCAACGCCTACGACGACGGCGACACCGTCGTTCTCGACGTCGTCCGGCACCACCGGATGTTCGACCAGCGGCCGTTGGAGCCGGGCGAGGGTGGTTCGACGCTGGACCGCTGGACCGTGGATCTCAGTGCGGGCAAGGTGATCGAGGAGCGGCTCGACGACCGCGGCCAGGAATTCCCCCGGGCCGACGAACGGCTGACCGGGCTGCGGCACCGGTTCGGCTACACGGTGGCCACGGCCGACGACGGGGTCGTCGCGGGCAACGAGCTGCTCAAGCACGACCTGCACAGCGGGTCGACGCGGGCGCGTTCCTTCGGCGCCGGAAGGGAACCAGGCGAGTTCGTCTTCGTGCCCTCGAGCCCGGACGCGGGTGAGGACGAGGGCGTGCTGATGGGGTTCGTCTTCGACAAGGCGACCCAGCGGAGTGAGCTCACGCTGCTGGACGCGGGCACGCTGGACATGGTGGGGGCGATCCACCTGCCTGACCGCGTCCCGCACGGCTTCCACGGCAACTGGGTGCCCACCGAGTCCTACGTCACCAGCCGCTGATCCCCGCAGTACAGATTCATTGAGTCCCCCCTCAAAAACCCCACCAGCGTCATCCCGTTCTCCTCGGCCAGCTCCACCGCCAGCGAGGACGGCGCGGAAACCGCGGCCAGGAAACCGATCCCGGCCATCGCGGCCTTCTGCACGAGTTCGAACGACGCCCGCCCGGACACCAGCAAGCCGCAGCCCGGCGCGGGGATGCGGCCCTCGAGCAGCGCCCAGCCGAGCACCTTGTCGACCGCGTTGTGCCGGCCGATGTCCTCGCGCACGACGTCCAGCGCGCCGTCCGGGGTGAACAGCGCGGCCGCGTGCAGGCCGCCGGTGCTGGCGAACACCTTCTGCTGCTCGCGCAGGACGTCCGGCAGTCCGGACAAGGACCTCGCTCTTCACCTCGAACGGTGACGCGGCGGGGGAGAAGCGGCTGCGGAGCTTGACCGCGTCGAGCGCCGCCTTGCCGCAGACGCCGCACGACGACGTCGTGTAGAAGTTCCGCTCGACACCGGTTTCGGGCGGCGGGACCCCGTCGGCCAGGGCGAGGTCGAGCACGTTGTAGGTGTTGCGGCCCTGATCGTCGACGCCGTCGCAGTATCGTGCGGTCGCCACGTCCTCGCGCGAGCCCAGCACGCCCTCGGACAGCAGGAACCCGTGCGCGAGCTCGACGTCGTGGCCAGGGGTCCGCATGGTCACCGCCAGCGCGCGGCCGCCGACCCTGATTTCCAGGGGTTCTTCGGCCGCGAGGCTGTCCGGACGGCGTCGTTCGCCGCTCGCCGAGATGTGGCGGACGGGCTTGCGTACCGTCACCCTGCCCATTGCTTCGCCCCTTCGGCCGAACATTCGACACTCGTATGGTGCAACACCGGGAATTAAGTAATACATTCCCTGCATCACCCCAGAGTACGGAGGGATCCGATGGCTCTCGGCTTCTTGGACCGTTCCCGGATCGTGGCGCCACCCGGCTGGACCCGGTGGCTCGTGCCGCCGGCCGCGCTGTCGGTGCACCTTTCGATCGGCCAGGCCTACGCGTGGAGCGTGTTCAAACCACCGCTGGAGAAGACTCTCCACCTCACCGGGACCCAGAGCGCGCTCCCGTTCCAGCTGGGCATCGTGATGCTCGGGCTGTCCGCCGCGTTCGGCGGGACGCTGGTGGAGCGCAACGGCCCGCGATGGGCGATGTTCGTCTCGATGGTCTGCTTCAGCACCGGCTTCCTGATCTCGGCCCTCGGCGTGGCGACCGGGCAGTACTGGCTGGTCGTGCTCGGCTACGGCGGCATCGGCGGCGTCGGGCTCGGCATCGGCTACATCTCGCCGGTGTCGACGCTGATCAAGTGGTTCCCGGACCGGCCGGGAATGGCGACCGGAATCGCCATCATGGGCTTCGGCGGCGGCGCGCTGATCGCGTCGCCGTGGTCGTCCTCGATGCTCGGCACGACGCCGACGCAGGGCACGGTCGCGACCGCGTTCCTGGTGCACGGCCTGGTCTACGCGGTGTTCATGTCGTTCGGCTGGCTGCTCATGCGGGTACCGGCCGAGGGCTGGAAGCCGTCGGGCTGGGAGCCGAAGACCGATCACGGCACGGCCATGATCACCACCGCGAACGTGTCCGCGGCCAACGCCATCAAGACGCCGCAGTTCTGGTGCCTCTGGGTGGTGCTGTGCTTCAACGTCACCGCGGGCATCGGCATCCTGGAGAAGGCCGCGCCGATGATCCACGACTTCTTCAAGGACACCCCGACCCCGGTCGGCGTGGCCGCCGCGGCCGGGTTCGTCGCGCTGCTGTCTCTGTCAACATGCTCGGCCGGTTCGTCTGGTCGTCCACCTCGGACCTGGTGGGGCGCAAGAACATCTACCGGCTCTACCTCGGCGTCGGCGCGCTGCTGTACCTGGTGATCGCGCTGACCACGAACAGCTCAAGCTCGCTGTTCATGGCTGTGCGCGATGGTGATCCTGTCGTTCTACGGCGGCGGTTTCGCCACCGTTCCGGCCTACCTCAAGGACCTCTTCGGCACGTACCAGGTCGGCGCGATCCACGGCCGGCTGCTCACCGCTTGGTCGGTGGCAGGCGTGCTGGGCCCGCTGATCGTCAACGCCATCGCCGACGCCGAAGCGGGCGGGCAAGTCCGGGCCGGATCTCTACACGACGTCCTTCTACATCATGATCGGCCTGCTGGTCGTCGGCTTCGTGGCCAACGAGCTGGTGCGGCCGGTGAACCCGAAGTACCACGAGCCCGCCGCGGCGGAGCCGGCGAGGAGTGAGGCGTGATGAGCGAACCGCAGGAGACCGCCGGGTCCAACCGGGTCCCGCTGATCGTGCTGGCGTGGGCGTGGGTAGTGCTGCCGTTCGCCTACGGCGTGTACCAGCTGTTCCTGAAGCTGGTGCAGCTCTTCGGCTAACGCAGCTTGGCCAGCAGGCTCCGCCGCGCGGAGTCGACGTGCTCTTCGGCGACCCGGGCCAGGACGGCCGGGTCGCCGTCGCGCATGAGCACGGCGAGTTCGCGGTGTTCGTCCACGACCCGGTTGCGGTAGTTCTCGAACCCGAGCGAGACGCGCTGGAGCTGGAACAGGAACACCTGCGAGCGCACGGCGAGCCAGGCTTCGGTGAGCCGCCGGTTGCCCGCGGCGGCGTAGATCCGGTCGTGGAACTCGATGTCGAGGCTCAGCAGCCGGGTGCCGTCCGCGGCGCCGGAGACCTCGGCGGCCATGGCCTCGACGAGCCGGTCGAGCTCGCCGAGATCGTCCGGGCCCGCTTTGGCCGACGCCGTCGTGGCGGCCAGCCGGTCCAGCGCCGCGCGCACCGAATAGACCTCTTCGACGTCGGCCGCGGTCACGTCCACGACGGTGGTCGGGCGGTGCCAGCCACCGCGGACCAAGCCCTCGTGCTCCAGCATCGCCAGCCCTTCGCGCACCGAGCCACGGCTGACATCGAGCGCCGCGGCGAGGTCGACCTCCCGCAGCGGCGCGCCCGGCGGGAAGTGCCCGGCGAACACGGCGTCCCGGATTCGGTCGGCGGCTTCGTCGGCAAGCCCGCGGCGATCGGCTTTGCGCAGGGGTGTGACTTCCATGTCTTAATGTTGACATTCGGACATCGTCCGCACAAGGTGGGGGCCTAGCCGACCGCGGAGGAGTGTCATGACCCGTCCCGCCTTCCATCTCGCCATCCCCGTCGACGACCTGGCCCGCGCCCGCGCGTTCTACGGCGGCGTGCTCGGCTTTCCCGAAGGGCGTTCGGCCGACAAGTGGGTCGACTGGGACTTCCAAGGCCACCAGGTGGTCACCCACGTCGTGCCCGGCGCCCGCGCGGAGGCCGGCCGCAACCCGGTCGACGGCCACGACGTGCCGGTGCCCCACTTCGGCCTGGTGCTGACCGTCGAGGACTTCCAGGTCCTGGCCGGACGGCTGCGCGAGGCGGGCACCGAGTTCGTCATCGAGCCCTACCAGCGCTTCGCAGGCGAGCCGGGCGAACAGTGGACGATGTTCCTGCACGACCCGGCCGGGAACGCGCTGGAGTTCAAGGCTTTCCGCGACGAGTCTCAGCTGTTCGCGAAGTGAGCGGCGTCCTCGTCACCGGCGCGTCCCGTGGGATCGGGCGCGCGGTGGCGCGGGCGTTCGCCGCGCGGGGTGACCGGGTCGCGGTCCACTACGGCAGCCGGGCCGAGGACGCTGAGGAGACGTTGGCGCAGCTGCCGGGCGAGGGACATCTGGTCGTCGGCGGGGATCTGGGTGATCCCGAAGCGGTGCAACGGATCGCGGACACCGCGGACGCCGGGCTCGGCGGCATCGACGTCCTGGTCAACAACGCCGCGGTGGCCACGTCGGAGGCCACCGCGCATCCGGTCGCTGACGTGTCCTATGCGGACTGGCAACGGATCTGGCGCCGCACGGTCGAGGTGAACCTGTTCGGTGCGGCGAACCTGAGCCACTGCGTGGCGCAGAAGCTCATCGCGCGCGGCGCGCCCGGACGGATCGTCAACATCGGCTCCCGCGGCGCGTTCCGGGGCGAGCCCGACCATCCGGCGTACGGCGCGAGCAAGGCCGCGCTCCACGCCCTCGGGCAGTCTCTCGCGGTCGCGCTGGCGCCGTACGGCATCGCGGTTACGTCGGTCGCGCCCGGGTTCACCGCGACCGAGCGCGTCGCCGACCGGATCACCGACGAGCTGCGCGGGCAGAGCCCGTTCGGCCGGGTCGGGACCCCGGCGAGGTCGCGGCCGCGGTCGTCTACCTGGCTTCGGCGGAGGCCGGCTGGGCGTCAGGCGCGATTCTCGACCTGAACGGAGCCTCCTACCTCCGTACGTGATCTGGGTCACCCGTGCAGCAGCGGCGGCACGGAAAGCGTCAGGAGTGTGTGCACGTAGCTGGGAAAGTCGTCGTCGCCGGGCTGGCGCTGGTCGTGTTGGGTGGCACGGCCTTCGGGTACACGAAGCTCCAGGCGCTCGACCAGGTCACGCGGGACGACGTCATCGAGGGTGACGCGGCCACGAAACCGGGCGAGCAGCCGGCCGACGGTTCGCTGGACATCCTCCTGGTGGGGCGTGACTCGCGAACCGACCAGCAGGGCAAGCCACTGGCGCCCGAGGTACTGCGGGAGCTGCGGGTCGGCGCGAACGGCGACGACCTCACGGACACCCTGATCGTGCTGCGGATCCCGAACGGGACCCAGACCGTGCGCGCGTTTTCGATCCCGCGCGACAGCTACGTCACGCTGCCCGGGGGCAAGCAGAAGATCAACGCCGCTTTCGGGATTGCCAAGGCCGCCGAGGCGCGGCGCCTGCGCAACGCCGGGGAGACGGACAAGGCGAAGATCGACCAGGCGGCGCTGACCGCGGCGCGGCGGGGGACGCTCAAGGCGGTGGAGGGCCTCACCGGCGTCAAGATCGACCACTTCGCCGAGGTGAACCTGCTGAGCTTCTACGAGATCAGCAAGGCCGTCGGGGGCGTCGACGTCTGCCTGAACGCGGCGACCAAGGACGAGAACTTGGGGGCGAACTTCCAGGCCGGACCCCAGCGGATCGCGGGCGCCGACGCACTGGCTTTCGTGCGCCAGCGCGACAATCTCAGGGGCGGCGACTTCGATCGCGCCCGGCGCCAGCAGGTCTTCCTCGCCGGGCTGGCGAAACAGGTGCTCTCGGCGGGGACGCTCGCGAACCCCGGGAAGCTCACCGACCTGATCGACGCGGTGACCCGATCCGTCGTGCTCGATGGATCGTGGAATCTGCTCGACTTCGTCGGGCAGATGCGCGGGATCAGCGGCGGCGGCATCGAGTTCACCACGATCCCGGTGGTCAACCGCGACTACCGCTACGACCCCAAGAACCCGCGGGCGACCGCCGTGGAGGTCGACCCGGCCGCGGTCAAGGCGTTCGCGGCGGGCCTGATCGGGCCGCCCGCCACCCCGTCCTCACCCGCATCCACAGCCCCACCCGCCAGGCCGACCGTCGACATCCTGACTCGAGCTCCAAGGGCGGGCTCGCGGCGCGGGTCGCGGGCGTGGTGCGCGACAAGGGGTTCCGCACGGACCGGGCGGACAACACCGCGTCCCGGCGCACGTCGGTGGTGCGCTTCCCGGCAGACCTCGCCGGCCGCGCCGCGGAGCTGGCGAAGCTCCTCGGTGGCCTGGACACCCAGGAGTCGGCGGCGGTCCCGGCGGGGCATCTCAAGGTGGTCCTCGGCACGGTCTACGCGGGCCCGGGAGCGGCGGGCGGCGGTGGGGCGTCCGGCGGTGACTCCCCGATCACGTCGGAGGGCATCACCTGCGTCAACTCACCCATGGCATGCTGAGCGCGTGCGGAGACTGGCGCGGGTGCTCTTCTGGCTCGCCGTGGGGGCGGTGCTCGTGCTCACCCTGCGGCGGGTGGGCCTGGTGTCCGACGACCGCGTCAACCTCGTGCCGCTGGCGGGGATCGTCGACGAGTGGCACAACGCGAACGTCCGTCTCGGGCTGATCAACAACCTGGGCAACATCGGGGTGTTCGTGCCGATCGGCCTGCTGGGCGTCCCGGCGACGGGCCGGCGGCCTGGCAGGTGATCGCCGCCGCCGGTGCGCTGTCGGTGGTGATCGAAATCCTGCAGCACTGGCTCGGCCGAACCTCGATGTCGACGACGTCATCCTGAACACGCTCGGCACCGCTGTGGGTGTGGCGTTGTTCGTGGCTGCCCGCGCTCTCTCCCGGCGTCGGGTTTCGTCACGTTCTTGAGTGGCGGAACGCGCGGCCGGCAGGGATTTCGTGAGTTTTGCGTCAAGTTTCGTGTGCTTCTCCGGCGTTCGGCGGAGATGGCCCGCTTTCGGCGGAAAACTCACCGGCCCGCCGGGGATCCGGTAACCGAGGTGTCGGCTCACCGGACGAACTCGGCGATTCCCCCGGAAGAATCCGCGCTCAACTTGCTCAATTCGGTGCGTGGTTCTCGGATGTGAACACGGCGGCGTCTTTCCGTGCTTCGATGATCGAAGTCAGCTCCTCACGATCCTGTCCGAACGCGCCACGCTGGTGTGATCGGTTCTTGACGCTCGGGCGCACTTGCGGCAGTGTTCCGCTGGCCGGGAGTTCGGTCCACGGGAAAATGAGGTTCAGGCATTCGATGTCAACCTGACAATTACGCACGTCCCGTGCTCGCTATCGGTGAACAGGAAACGGGTCGGACAAGGAACGCGGAATGCATTCAGATTTCGCCCGCCGATGGTGGGTTCTCCCGGACTCGGCATCGTCATTCTGCTGGCGGGGTGCGAATCCGGTTGACACTGACGCGTTACTCCGGGCCGATCGACGCCTGCAAGCTGCCCGATTCGGCCAGCTTGTCCAGCCTGGTCCCCGGCACGGTGGAGGTGCCGGCCGAGGGCATCAAGCTTCCCGAGACCGTCGTGCTGCCCGCCGACCGCGGCAGCGGGGACAACGAGCTCACGACCTGCACCAAGATCTTCGCCCGCGACCTCGGCGGCAACCGGCCCGACCTCAACGACTTCCGCGCGGTCGCGGTGGCCGTCGCGCGCTACACGAACTCCAGCGACGATGCCGTCGTGCCGAAGGTGGGCAGCCTGATGACGAACGCGGTCGGCGACCACGCCGGCGTGCGGCTGGTCACCGGGATCGGCGACGAGGCCGGGCTCACCGACCGCTGGGCCGCGGCCCGCGCCGGCAACGTCGTGATGGGGCTGACGCTCACCGACGGCGGGTCCGAGGCCGCGCTCATCGCCGCGCCGAACGTCGACAACGTCCAGCGGGTGCTGACCACGATGGTCGACAACCTCAAGCGGCTCTACTCCTGAGCTTCCGAGTCTCCAGCCGGACCACGATCGCCTTCGACACCGGTGTGTTCGACTTCTCCGCCACGGAGTCCAGCGGCACCAGCGCGTTCGCCTCGGGGAAGTACGCCGCGGCGCAGCCCCGCGCGGTCGGATAGGACACCACCCGGAATCCGCGGCGCGACGGTCGCCGTCGACCCACTCGGAGACCAGGTCGACCATCGCCCCGTCGGCCAGCCCGAGCGCCGTGATGTCGTCCGGGTTGACCAGCACCACGCGCCGCGCGTTCTCGATGCCGCGGTACCGGTCGGAAAGGCCGTAGATCGTGGTGTTGTACTGGTCGTGGCTGCGCATCGTCTGCAGCAGCAGCCTGCCTTCGGGGACCCGGGGATACTCCAGCTCGGACACGGTGAAGTTGCCCTTGCCGTTGACCGTCCCGCTGAACTCGCGGGAGTCGCGCGGCGCGTGTGGCAGCACGAACCCGTCCGGCTCGCGCACGCGGCGGTTGTAGTCCGCGCAGCCGGGCACGACGCGGGAGATCCGGTCGCGGATCAGGTCGTAGTCGTGGATGAAGGAGTGCCACGGCACCGGGTGAGCGGGACCGAAGAGCTTCTCCGCCAGCCGGCAGACGATCGCGACCTCGGACAGCAGGTGCTTGCCGGCGGGGGCGAGCCGGCCGCGTGAGGTGTGCACCTGGGACATCGAATCCTCGACGGTGACGAACTGCTCGCCGCTCGCCTGGACGTCGCGCTCGGTGCGGCCGAGCGTGGGCAGGATCAGTGCGGTCCGGCCGTGCACCACGTGCGAGCGGTTGAGCTTGGTCGAGACGTGCACGGTCAGCGAGCACGAGCTGAGCGACTTCTCGGTCAGTTCGGAATCCGGGGTGGCGGAAGCGAAGTTGCCGCCGACGGCGAAGAACACCTTCCCGCGGCCGTCGCGCATCGCGCGGATCGAATCGACCGTGTCGAAGCCGTGCTCGCGGGGGACGTCGATGCCGAACTCGCCGGCGAGGGCGTTCATGAACTTCTCCGGCATCTTCTCCCAGATGCCCATCGTCCGGTCGCCCTGGACGTTCGAGTGCCCGCGCACCGGGCAGAGCCCCGCGCCCGGCTTGCCGATCATCCCGCGCATCAGCGCCAGGTTCGCGATCTCGGAGATCGTCGGCACGGCGTGCTTGTGCTGGGTCAGGCCCATCGCCCAGCAGTAGATCGTGCGCTCGGAGGTGGCGATCATCCGGGCCACGCGCTCGATCTGCTCGCGCGGCAGGCCGGTCGCGCGCTCGGTCTCGGGCCAGTCGATCTCACGCAGGTGCTTGGCGTAGTCGTCGAAACCGTAGGTCGCCGACTGGACGAACTCGCGGTCGACGATCGCGCCGGGCGCTTCCTCTTCCCAGGCGAGCAACAGGTGCCCGACGGCCTGGAACAGCGCGAGGTCGCCGCCGAGGCGGATCTGCGCGAACTCGTCGGCCAGCGGCGTGCCCTTGCCGACCACACCGCGGATGTTCTGCGGGTTCTTGAACCGCATCAGCCCGGCCTCGGGCAGCGGGTTGACCGCGATGATCCGCGCGCCGTTGCCCTTGGCCTCTTCGAGCGCCGACAGCATCCGCGGGTGGTTGGTGCCCGGGTTCTGGCCGACCACGACGATCAGTTCGGCCTGGTCGATGTCGGCGAGGCTGACCGAGCCTTTGCCGATCCCGGTGGTGGCCGCCAGCGCCGCGCCCGACGACTCGTGGCACATGTTCGAGCAGTCCGGCAGGTTGTTCGTGCCGAAGGAGCGGACCAGCAGCTGGTAGAGGAACGCGGCTTCGTTGCTGGTGCGGCCCGAGGTGTAGAACATCGCCTCGTTCGGGTTCGTCAGGCCGTTCAGCTCGTCGGCGACCAGCTCGAACGCGTCGTCCCACGAGATCGGCTCGTAGTGCGACGCGCCTTCGCGCAGGACGAACGGCTCGGTGATCCGGCCCTGCTGGCCGAGCCAGTAGTCGGTCTTGCCGCGCAGCTCCTCGATCGGGTGCGCGGCGAAGAACTCGCGACCGACACGGCGTTTCGTCGCCTCCTCGGCGACCGCCTTGGCGCCGTTCTCGCAGAACTCGGCGAGCTTGCGGTGTTCGCCGTCGACCTCCCGGCTCCGGCCAGGCGCAGCCGGGGCAGTCGAAGCCCTCGCGCTGGTTCAGCAGCCGCAACGCCTTGATCGTGCGCCCGGTCCCCATCTGCTCGACGCTGCGGGCGAGGGACACCGCGACGCCGGGGATCCCGGCCGCCCAGCCCTTCGGCTTGCCCACCTCGAGGCGGGTCTCGTCGACGTCGTTCGTCGGCGCTTCACGGGTCATGGGTTCATCGTGCGCTTCGACGAGCGGAACCGCGAACAGGGGGTCCGGTTCGCAACCCGCGGTCGATCACGGTCACGACCAGCAGGACGGCGCTGAGGACGATCAGTGCGACGGCGAGCCGGTGCAGCCCGGCCGAGTCCGCGTGGGGGCCGTAGCAGAGCGCGATCAGCGTCGACGCGATGATTGCGCCGAGGTATTGCGCGGTCCGGAAAAGGCCGCTCGCGGTGCCCATCTGCTCGGCGGGCGCTTCGCGGTAGAGCGTCGTCTGGTTCGCCACGCTGGTCAGGCCCTGTGCCAGGCCGAACAACGCGACGAGGCCGAGCAGCGCGACGAAGGGCGTCGCGTCGCCGATGAACAGCAGCAGCACCGAACCGCCGGTGAGCGCGACCCCGACGATGACCAGGCGGGACCAGATTCCGGTGGCACGCCCGGAGAACCCGGCGGCGCAGACCGCCACACCGGACATCGGCAGCAGCATCAGCCCGGCGGCCTCTTCGCTGAGGTGACGGGCGGTTTCGAGCCACTGGACGTAGCCGAACATCACCGCGTAGATCGCCATGAAGCTCAGGGCCTGGCGCAGGTAGGTGCGCAGGATCGGCGCGTTGGCGGCGAGCATCCGCAGATCGAGGAAGGGGTGCTCGCGGCGCAGCTCCACCAGCGTGAACGCCGCGCCCAGCGTGACCGCGACGACGAGCAGGAGAACGTCCGTGCCCGGGTTCATCAGGAAGAACAGCAGGGCCAGGAGGGTCGCGGAGAAGAGCAGGATGCCAAGGATGTCGATGGGCTTCGCGGTGCGCTCGCCGTCGTCGTCCTTGGGTACCCACAGCAACGCCAGCACGAGCGAGAGGCCGGCGAGCGGGATGTTCACCGCGAAGATCGCGGGCCAGCCGAAGAGGGCGATCAGGATCCCGCCCAGCGTCGGCCCGATCACCATCACGGTCTGCGCGGACATCGAGAGTACCGATAGCACCCGGGCCGGGACGCCCTGTCCGGTCGCTTCGGCGTGGTGCCGGAGGACGGCCATCGCGGCGGGGAAGCCGGCGCAGGTGCCGAGGCCGAGGACGACCCGGACGCCGGTGAGCCATTCGATCGAGATCGGGATCATCCCGGCGATCCCGGCGATGATCACCAGGATCGCGCCGCCGAGCAGGACGCGGCGGGCGCCGTAGCGGTCCACGAGCAGCCCGACGACGGGCTGGCCGACGGCGGTGGCCAGGTAGAGCGCGGAGATCAGCCAGGCCGTCTTGGCCGGGCCGGCGCCGAAGCTCAGCCCGATCGGGACGAGCGCGACGGCGATGAGGGTGGAGTTGATGGGGTTGAGCACCGCGCCCGCCACCAAGGGGGTGACGAGCCGGGCGCCGAACTTCGCGGGTGCGGTGGTGGCCGTGACGACTCCTAGCGTTGCGCGATGCGCTGCAACAAGGGCAGCGCCTGCATGACGGTGTCGAGCTCGGTTTCGGACAGCTCACAGGCGAGCGCTTTCGCGAGCCACTCGTCGCGGTGCTGGAACACGCCGCGGACGGTGCGGGTGCCGAGCTCGGACAGGCTGATCACGACGCGGCGGCCGTCGGCCGGGTCGCGGGTGCGGGCGAGCAGGCCCAGCTCGTCGAGCACGCCGAGAGTGGCGGCCATCGACTGCTGCCGCACGTGTTCGGCGGCGGCGAGCTCGCCCTGAGTCGCCGGGCCCTCGCGGTAGAGGCGGTTGACCACGGCGGACTGCGACGGCGTGAGGATCCCGGCATTGTCGACCTGGCGCAGCCTGCGGTGCAGCTGCCCGACGACCCCGCGGATCCAGCCGGCGCTCTCGGCGATGCGAGGAGTTACTTCGCCCATGTACACAGTCTAGACTACACAGTCCAGCCTGTGCACTTCAGTCATGGGCCTTGGCGGCTACTTCGAGTCGCAGGTGTCTACGGTCGGGGCGGGGCAGGTTCGGGTCGAAGGCCCCGGGGACGTTCTGGTCGCCGCTGCCGGCGAGCCCGGCCCGGGGCGGGTTGCTGTAGGCGGGGGCGAGGTAGCCCTCCTCGAGCGCGGCGCAGCCGATGGACTCGTAGAAACTTCCGCCGCCCGCGCCGGGCCAGAGCCCATGGCTGGTCGTGGCGAAGCCCCGGCCGGACCGCACGACGTAGGACTCGTCCACCCGCACGAAGCTGACGATCTCCGACGGCCCGGTCAGCCCCGCGGCATTCGGCGAGTCGAAGGCGTACGCGACCACGTACTTCGTGTCCACCACCAGTTCACCCGGCTTCTCGCCGGGGTGCGCGGACAGTGAGCCCAAGGTCCGCGGGCCCTGGTCGAGCAGCTGGTAGCCGGTGGCGACCTCGGTGACGTAGTTGGCGAAGTCGGCCTGGTCGTCGCCGATCTTGGCCTTGCGCGCGAGGTCCTCGCCGATGGATCCCTGGACGTCCTTGGCGAAGAGGGCCAGGAAGGCCTTCGTGTCGTGCTGGATGAGCACGGCGGGGTCCAGCCGGCCCGCGGCGATGACGCCCTTGACCTTCGCGTAGGCGTCCGCGACCGCGTCGGCCTTGAAGGCGCCGATGGCGGCCGGGGCAGGCGAGGTGATCCCGTCGATGCCCTTCTTCCAGACATCCGCCGGGGTCCGCGCGTAGGCGTGCTTCAGGTCCACGGGCGCGTACTGCGCGACCGACGTCGGGTTGACCGTGGTCGGGGCCGGCGTGGACGGCGTGTCCGCGTTGTCGCTGCGCGGAGTCCGGCCGAGGTAGACGATCACCGCCGTCGTCACGGCGAGGACCGCGAAGAACGCGACCAGCCCCCACCGCTTGCCGTTGCGTGGCGAGCGGGCGCGCTTCTGCTGCTTCTTGAACTGCTTCCGGTCCTTCTTCGCGCCCAGCCAGGCGTCCTTCTCGGCGTACTTCTGCCAATCCGGGTTCATCAGGTCCGGGTGCGTCTCGATCCGGTCGTCCATCGTGCTCCCCCAAAGTTCGGACGACTGATCATCGCCGCGTGGGGGAGTTCGTTACCGCGCCACCGCAGGCCGCGGGGGCCCGGTCCTCGTGAGTGGTAAGTGTCGTTCTAACGACACTTACCACTCACGAGACCCGACCACACGGTTACCGCGCCACCAGCACCTTCGCCACCACGAAGGGGAGGTTCGGCGCGTCCTCGGTGATGGCGTCGTTAGTCACGGTCAGCCGCTCCTGCTGATTCGAGACCACGGCCAGCTCGGACACCCCGCCCGCGGTAGGCAGGAAGCCCAGCGCGGACGGGAAGTCGAACCGCCGGGGATCACCGGCGACGACCTGCCGCGCGCCCGTCGCCAGATCGATCCGGATGACCCGCAGCTGCAACGCGTCGGCCGCGTAGAGGTATCGGTCGGCCGGGTTGTACGGGTTGAACGTGAAGTCGAGCAGCTCCTCGACCGGGACGTCGGAGGGCGTCGGCGCGACCAGCCGGATGTCGGCGGCCCGCTCGTAGGGCCGGCGGTGGTCGGTCAGGACCGACAGCGGGAACGAGTAGATCCCGCGGGCGCAGGGCGAGTAGTAGAAGACTGAGCCGTCCCGCACGGCCAGCGGCGAGACGCCCGGCAACGTCGAGCCGGTGAACAGGAACGGGACGCCGTTGACGGTGACTTTCGGCATCGCCGGGCACAGCGCCAGCTGCGGAAGGAAATCGGCAGGCGTGAACGTCTTCGGCACGATGCCCGGGGTGATCATGCCGTCCGGCTGGGCCACCCAGACGCTGCCGAGGATGGCGTCCGAGAGCAGGTAGCGGCCGTCAGGCAGCTTGACGAAGTCCTCCGCGAAGCCGACCGGGACGCCGGTGAAGCGAATCGTGCGGACCAGCTGGGCGCTGAAGCCGCCCGAAGTGCTGTACGCGTACTCGTAGATCGTGGGGTTGGCCAGGACCGGCGGGTCCGGCTGCGGTGTGCCGCCCGCGTCGAGCACCGCGATCCGGCCCTCGCCCAGCGAGTGGACGATGAACGGGAGCACGAACCCGGACGGCGGCGCCGGCAGCGTCCCGAGCGGGCGTCCGGTCAGCCGCGAGAGGGCGACAACGGTGCTTTCGAGGGGTTCGCCGACGAAGACGACCTCACGGCCGCCGGCCACGCCGGCGATGGGCGCCGGCAGGTGGGCGAAGTCGTAGCTGAGGGCCAGTGAGCTTTCGGCCGAGGCGCTGGGCGTGACCGCGGTCAGCGCGAGCAGCGTGGCTGTGACCAGGTGAAGGAGCCGCACCCGAGCATTCTGCGGCGCGCCGCGACGACCACGGGCTCCCTTTCGCGCGGACCTTCGGCTAGCCGTTGAGCACGACGGACGAGATGTCGTTGACGCCGTAGCCCTGCAGCTGGTGCACGATCACCGCGGCGGCCACCAGCCCGATCACGAGCAGCAGCGCCAGCACACCGGGCCAGCGGCTCGGGCCGGGCGTGCCGATGGCACGTTGTTCCTGCTTACGGCGCTTCTTGAGATCCTTCTTCGCGCCCAGCCAAGCGTCCTTCTCGGCGTACTTCTGCCAGTCCGGATTCATCAGGTCCGGGTGCGTCTCGAGCCGCCGGTCTTCTTCGTCCACCTTCTCGTCCCCCTGGGGTCGGATTGATCGTCACCGCCGGTGAGCAATGCGGATGAAGC
>CAVXMR010000018.1:0-56060 GCA_963762765.1 uncultured Actinomycetota bacterium | reverse complement strand
TAGAACCCTACTTACCACTCACGAGGCCGGGACGAGCGCTACTTGCCGGTCTGCGGGTCGTGGTCGGTGATGCCGCCCCAACGGCCAGGGGGCAGCACGATGATGCGCGCCTTGCCGATGATGTTGTCCACCGGCACCGCGCCGTTGACCCCGCCGCCGCCCTGCTTGCGCGAGTCGAACGAGTCGTTGCGGTTGTCGCCCATCACCCACACCATCCCGGGCGGGACGACGACCGGGTCGAACTTGTCCTGCACCTGGTTGGTCAGGTCCTCCCAGTGCAGGTACGGCTCGTCCAGCGGCTTGCCGTCCACGAGGACGCGGTTCTGCGCGTCGCAGCACTCGACCTTCTGGCCGCCGACGGCGATGATCCGCTTGACGAAGTCCCGCTCGTCCGGCGGCGCGAAGCCGACCAGCGAGCCGAGGCCGCGCAGCGCGCTCACCACGACGTTGCCGGATTCCTGCGGCGCGATCTCGTTGTTCCACGCCGGCGGGCCCTTGAACACCACGACGTCACCCGGCGACGGGTCGGTGAAGTCGTAGGTGATCCGGTCGACGACGATCCGGTCACCGGTACAACCGGGGCAGCCGTGCAGCGTGGCCTCCATCGATCCCGACGGGATCATGAAGACCTTCGCGACGAACGACTGGATCAGGATCGTCAGGACGAGCGCGATGCCCAGGAGGAGCGGCAGCTCTTTCCAAAAAGGAAGTTTCTTGCGCTCCTTGCGGCGGCGTCCTGAGCGCGGCTTGTCCGCCTGATCATCGTCCGGCGGGGGTTCGGGTTCGACCACGTCGCCAGGCTACCGGCGGGCCGAACCCGATGGCCGTCATTTCAGCGGACTCCGAGGACGTGTTCCAGCGCGAGCTGGTTGAGCCGGGTGAAGTGGTATCCGCGGGCGGCGGCCGCTTCGACGTCGAAGTCGTCCTTTTCGAGCTCTTCCAGCGTTTCTCCCGGGGCGAGCGTCGGCGTGGCCAGCTCGGGGACGCGCGAGGCCTGGAGTGCCTCGACGACCTCGGGATCCTCGCGGAACCGCTTCGCCTTCTCCTTGAGGATGAGGTAGGTCCGCATGTTCGCGGCCGCCGACACCCAGACGTCGTCGGCGTCCTCGGTCCGAAGTGGCTTGTAGTCGAAGTGCCGCGGGCCGTCGTAGCCGCCGTGCTCGAGCAGGTCGACCAGGAAGAACGCGCTGGTCAGGTCGCCGTGGCCGAAGATGAGGTCCTGGTCGTACTTGGGCCCGTGCTGGCCGTTGAGGTCGATGTGGAACAGCTTGCCCTGCCACAGCGCCTGCGCGACGCCGTGCACGAAGTTCAGCCCGGCCATCTGCTCGTGCCCGACCTCGGGGTTCAGTCCGAACAGCTCGGACCGCTCGAGCCGCGAGATGAAGCCCAGCGCGTGCCCGATCGTCGGGAGCAGGATGTCGCCGCGCGGCTCGTTGGGCTTCGGTTCGAGGGCGAACCGCAGGTCGTAACCCTGTTCGACGACGTAGTCCGCGAGAAGGTCCAGACCTTCCTTGTACCGGGCCAGCGCGGCACGGACGTCCTTCGCCGCGTCGGATTCGGCGCCCTCGCGGCCACCCCAGACGACGTAGGTGTGCGCGCCGAGCTCGGCCGCGAGGTCGAGGTTGCGCCGGACCTTGCGCAGCGCGAAGCGGCGGATGTCGCGGTCGTTGCTGGTCAGGCCGCCGTCCTTGAACACCGGGTGGGTGAACAGGTTGGTGGTCGCCATCGGCACCTTCAGGCCGGTCTCGGCCAGCGCTTTCTTGAAGCGCGCGATCGCCGTGTCGCGGTCCGGCTCGGTGGCGAGGAGGTCGTCGTCGTGGAACGTCACGCCGTACGCGCCCAGCTCGGCCAGGCGATGCACCGACTCCACCGGGTCCAGCGGTGCCCGGGTGGCGTGGCCGAACGGGTCGCTCGCCGGCCAGCCGACGGTCCACAGTCCGAAGGTGAAGCGGTCCGCGGGAGCAGGGGTGTACATCGGCGGCCTCCATTTAGTTCATTTAATAGACTAAATATGCGACGCGGAGGGGCCCGCCGTCAAGACCGGTTAAGGTGCAGACGATGACCCAGGCCGTGCGACACGACTCGATGCGCGCCCGCAATCTGGAGGTCGTGCTCGGCACGGTCACCCGAAGCGGGCCGCTGACCCGCGCCGCCGTGGCGGAGCGGACCGGGCTCACCAAGTCCACGGTCTCCAAGCTGGTGGGCGACCTGATCGACGCCGGGTTCCTCGACGAGGGCTCCCCGACCCGCGCCGGCGAGCGTGGGCGCCCGGGCGTCGAGGTCTTCCTCAGCGGGGCGCGGCTGGCGGCGCTCGGCCTCGAGGTGAATGTGGACTACCTGGCCGTCTGCCTGCTCGACCTGGCGGGTGAAGTCCGGCTCGCGGTCCGCCGGTCGCGGGACAATCGCGGGTCGACGCCTGCGCCGGTGTTCGCCGAGCTGGGATTGCTGGCCTCGGAAGCGCTTGGCGAGGCTGCGCGGGCAGGCCTCACGGTCGTCGGTGCCGGACTGGCCCTGCCGGGCCTGGTCGGCGACGGCGTGGTGCTGAGCGCGCCGAACCTCGGCTGGCGGGACGTCTTGGTCGGTGATCGGCTGCCGGTGGTTGCTTCCGTCGACAACGAGGCCAATCTCGCGGCCTTGGGTGAGCTGTGGTTCGGTGCGGGGGAGCGGGATTTCCTCTATGTATCAGGGGAGATCGGGATCGGCGCCGGTGTGGTGGTCGACGGCTCGCTGTACCGCGGCGCTGCCGGACTGGCCGGTGAACTGGGCCATGTCGTGGTGGCGGCGGACGGTGCGCTATGCCGCTGCGGTGGTACGGGCTGCTTGGAAACCTTTGCGGGCCAAGAGGCTCTGCTCCGCGCGTCGGGTGCTTCTGCGGTTCCGGACCTGGTGAAGCTCCTGCTTTCCGACGACGCTCGGGCACATGAGGCATGCCTGGACGCCGGTCGTGCGCTGGGCCTCGCGCTGACCTCGGCGGCGAACCTCATGGACGTGGACCGGATCGTGCTCGGCGGGATCTTCGCCCCGCTCTACGACTGGATTTCCGGCCCAGCACACCAGGTCCTGTCCGATCGCCTGGGCCGCCTGCGCAGTGTCCCCACCCTCACGGCGTCCCGTTTGGACGGTGATGCGGCGACCTTGGGTGCCGCGGGGCGGGTAATCCACGGAATCCTGGCCGACCCCGGGCCTTTGGTCGCCCGAGCCTAGCCGCCGTCCAATCACGTGAGTTCCGGTTTGCGTCCGACCCTCCAGGTACGCGAGCCGACTCTCTGGGTACGTGAGTCGTCCATCCAGGTACGCGAGACGTCCGTCTGGGTACGTGTGTTCGCCGTTGCGTGGGAAATCGACGCGTCCTGTGGTCGCCTTGGTCTGGGGGCGAGAGGCGTCGATTCCCCACGCCTCGGATTCTCTGCCGACAGTTTTGTCGGTGGTCACCTTGCTTACACCGCAATAAAGCTGGTCCATCCACAATGGATGGACATGCTGACCACACCACCGCCGACGACCTCCGCTGTAGGTGCCGACACCACCACCTGCTCAAAACGAACCCGGCTGGACCTACGACACCGGCCCGGACGGCCTCAGCATCATCACCACCCAGCCGGACGCGTCTACACCAGTGCACCCGGACCCTTCCACGAACCACGGCCACCAGAGGAGGCAACCCTTATGAAACGGAAAGAGGCCCCCTCACCGGCGCGAACCGGCGAGGAGGCCTCCGAAACCGAAACCGTCAGTTGACGGCTTGCACCAGCACGACAGAGCTGCCGACCTGGGTCCCGCCGGCGGTCGTGACCGCCAGCTGGCCGCGCAGCACGCGACCGGCCGCGGGCTTCGCGGCGGCCGTGACCGTGCCGGGTACGGTCCACGAGCTGCCCGAGGCGTGCGCCGCGTCGGTGTCGGTCACCGTGATGGTGCCGAACGCCGGGTTGACGAACGTGTCCAGGTAGTCGTAGGCCATCGGGCCGTGCGGGACCGCGAACCCGGCGATCAGCGCCACCCACAGCCCCGGTGCGGGGTTGGGGATGGTCACCGATTCCTCGGAGTCGCTGTCCGCGCTCTGCCCGGCTTGCTTGCAGGTGCCGGTGGTGCAGTTGAAGACCACCAGGTCCAGGTCGGCCGTGATGTCGGCGGGGTTGCCGATCGTCACGGTCAGGGACGTCGAGCCCGGCGTCACCTGGATCTGCTTCTGCACCTGGGCGTCCTGCGTGATGGCCGGGCGCTGGATCGACGCGCTGCCCAGCGTGGCGCCGGTCAGCTTGCCGGTGAACGCGCCCAGCGCGTTCGTCACCGTGTACGACCGCGCCACCGGGGTGCCGACTGTCGCCGAGGCGATCGTGTCCGGGTTCGGGGCGATCGTCGTGCCCAGCAGCGAGGCGGACAGCTTGAAGTTCGCACTGTCCACATCGGACGTCCGGCGGGCTTCGACGACGATCTCCCACACACCCGGCATCGGGTTGGCGATCGTGCGGCTGGTCGGGGTGCCGCCGGGGCAGCCCGCGCCCGCGTCCGGGAGATAGCAGAACGTCGTGGACGTCGATGCTTCGGCCGGGACGCCGGTCGGGTCGTAGCGCAGGAAGCGGACCTGGCCCTTGCCCGGCGCACCGTCACCGGCGGCCAGGTCGACCTGCAGGGCGCTGGCGCCCTGGGGCACGCGGACGAAGTAGCTCTGCGCGGTGTTGCGAGCGATCTTGCCCGCCACCTCGACCTTGTACCCCTTGTCCGCCACGAACTCCTGCGGCGCGAAGACCGTGTTCATGGTCTGCACGTCGATGCCGATCGTGAACGGGTTGTCCAGGTACAGCAGCGCCGAGTGCGCGCCCGCCGTCCGCGGATTCACCTTCACCTGGAAGCTCACCGGCGTGTTCAGCGGCAGCTGCACCACCGACGCCGAGGCGAACGTCCCGTCGTTGCCGACCCACCGCGCGAAGTACGTCGCCGGCTTCGCCGAGCCGGTCGTGCGGGTGATCGTGTACGTGCGGGTGTACGCCTTGCCGGTGGTCACGCCCTCGCGGTCGTGGATGCCGACACCGACGTTCGGGGTCGGCTTCAGCAGACCGGACAGGGTCGTGTGCACCTCGACCGAGGTCGACACCGCGTCCGGCGCCGGGTTCAGCGACAGCGCGACGAACGCCGCGGGCACGTTGAACAGACCCGCGCCCTGGGCGTAGGCGTCGATGCCCGGCACGAACCGGGCGGTCGACTTGATCGCCGAGCGCAGTGCCGCGACCGGCGGCCGCTGGCCGTGGTGGGTCGCCTTGTAGGCGCTCACCAGCAGTGCCGCCGCACCGGCCGCCTGCGGCGACGCCATCGACGTGCCCTGCAGCATCGCGTAGCCCGCGGGAAGCGGGTACGTGCCGGCGACCGGGCTCGGCTGCTCCCAGCGCGGGGTCGTCGAGATCGCCGCGCCGGGCGCGATGATGTCCGGCTTGAAGCCGCCGTCCTCACGCGGGCCGCGCGAGGAGAACGGGTGCAGCGACTCGGCGGACTTGGTCTTCGATCCGTAGTTCGAAAGCCAGGTCTCCTTGGTGATGTACGAGCCGACGCTGATCGCGTCGGTGGCCACCGAGGGGTCGCCGACCGAGTTCGCGCCCGCGCCGCTGTTGCCCGCCGAGATGAAGATCTGGACGTTGTACTCGGCGATCGTGCGGTTGTAGAGCTCGGCGCGCGCGTTGTTGCCGTCGTTGAGCGGCGGCAGCCCGCCGATCGAGATGTTGATGACGTCCGCGCCGTGGCTGGCCGCGTAGACGACGCCGTCCATCAGGCCGCTGTTCGTGCAGCCGGCGCTGGTCAGGCAGACCTTGACCGAGAGCAGTTTCGCGCCCGGTGCCGCGCCGTCCATCCGGCCGCCGAACAGGTCGTTGCCGGTGGCGATGCCCGCGACGTGCGAGCCGTGCTCGGCGCCCGCGATGCCGATGTTGACGTAGCCCGCGTGATCGGTCTGGACGACGAAAGCCATCCGCTCGGCGATGTCGGTCGCCGGGTTGTCGGTGCCGAAGTAGCCGACGTCCTGGGTGTTCTTGTAGTCGGTCATCGGCTTTTCGTCGGTGAAGTCGCCGTTGCCGTTGAGGTCGACCCGCACCTGCTTGGTCACGGTGTCGAGCAGCACGCCCCAGGAGTCGACGCGGTCGCCGTCGCGGTTGAGGTCGCCGCCGGTCTCGCTGTCGGCCGCGCCCAGGTCGCCCACGGTTTCGCCGAGCGAGCCGAACGTGTAGGGCCCGCCGGTGGCCGGCGCCTTCCATGTCTTGCCGCCGATGGTGAAGTCGCCGGTGTAGGTCTCGGCCGACTGCTTGACCCAGGTGCCGTCGCCCGAGGTCGGGGAGTTGGCGTTGTACCAGTCGACGATCTTGCGCTCGCCGTGGCTGGTCGTGGCCAGCGCCGGCGAGTCGAGGTCGACGCCGGAGTCCAGCACCGCGACGGTGGTGTCCTTGCCGTCCCAGTTCTGGAAGACCTGGCCGAACTGCGCGGCGTAGGTGTCGCCGGTCGGCAGGTACGGGTTGACGCGCGGGGTGTTCTTGCCCGGCGCGGGCTGCGGGGCCGGGTCGGCCGCGCCCTCGGGCTTCGGGTCGTCGCGGATGATCAGCCCGTCGACGTCGACAGCGTCGACCGACTGCAGTTTCGCGGCCTTCGCGGCGTTGGCCGTCGGGATGGAAACCTTGACGTAGTCGAGCTTCGCGTCGGTGGACTGCACGACGCCGCCGAGCGCCTTGAGGTCGTTGACCGCGGCGTCGGTCTTCCCCTTTTCGGCCGCGACCAGCAGGGTCACGTCCGGCTTGCCGGCCTTCTCGGCGTCGGCGACGAGCGCGCGGTCCTGCGCGTCGAGCGTCTTTCCGTTGTCCGTGGCGGGTGGCGCCTGCTGGGCGATCGCCGTGTGCGCGGCGAGACCGAGTGTGGACGCGCTGAGGGCGGTGGCGAGGAGGGTGATCCCGGCCCGCCGTCTCCAGCGAGAGTTGTGCGGCTTTGTCACTGCGTCGACCCTTCGTGAACTGATGCTTGCGAGCAGTACATAACGCGGGATCTTCCGCAGCAATCGGACAGTTAGCCCATCGACCGCACTTGGTTGCGGGCCGAATGGCCTAACCGGCTCGTCGGTTAGGCGGCCACCGGAAACCACTCGGATGTGTCAGCGGCCACCATTGCTATACGTACGTATAGGGGACTACATTGATGTGTAGTAAGTTGCATGTGGAGATAGGGCGGTCATGACGGCTTTCGAGGACCTCACCGCGCGAGCGCGGATCCGCGACGCGGCGATCCAGCTGTTCACCGAACGCGGCATGGAGAAGACGTCGATCCTGGACATCGCGAAGGCGGCCGGGGTGTCCGGCGGGCTCATCCGGCACCACTTCGGCTCGAAGGACGGCCTGCGCGAGGCCTGCGACGCCTACGTGTTCGACGAGCTCCTGAAATTCAAGACCGAGGCTCTGGAGAAGGGGCACGCGGATCCGGGGTTCATGCCGGTGTTCGACGCCCGTCAGCTGCTGTTGCGCCGCTACCTCGGCCGGGCCATGATCGACGGCTCGGAGGCGGCGGCCCGGCAGTTCGTCGAGATCGTGGACGGGACCGAGAAGTACTTCCGCGACAACGGTTTCGGCGGCCCCGATCCTCGAGGTGCGGCGGCGGCGCTCACCGCGATGACCGCCGGGCTGATGATCATGCACGAGCTGATGGCACGGGCGCTCGGGGAAGAACCCAACACCCATGACGCGATGATGCGGAGCATGGCCGCCGCCGGGCACATCTTCACCCATCCCCTCGCCGGGCCGGAGCAGTTCGACAAGGCGCGCGAATCTCTGTCCAAACAGGAAGGAAAACACGATGGCTGAGGCGATCACCGCCGACGGCCTCACCAAGGCGTTCGGCCGGACACGTGCCCTCGACGGGCTCGACCTGACCGTCCACACCGGCGAGGTGCACGGCTTCCTCGGGCCCAATGGCGCCGGGAAGACCACGACGATCCGGGTCCTGCTCGGCCTGATGCGCGCCGACGGCGGGTCCGCGCGGCTGCTCGGCGGCGACCCCTGGGCCGACGCGACCGAGCTGCACAAGCGGCTGGCCTACGTCCCCGGCGACGTCACGCTCTGGCCGAACCTCACCGGCGGTGAGGTGATCGACCTGCTCGGACGGCTGCGCGGCGGGCTCGACCCGAAGCGGCGCGACGAGCTGATCGAGCGCTTCGACCTCGACCCGCGCAAGAAGGGCCGCACGTACTCGAAGGGCAACCGGCAGAAGGTCGCGCTGGTCTCGGCGCTGGCCTCCGACGTCGAACTGCTCATCCTCGACGAGCCGACTTCGGGCCTGGATCCCTTGATGGAGGAGGTGTTCCGCCAGGTCATCGCCGAGGAGAAGGGCCGGACCGTGCTGCTGTCCAGCCACATCCTGTCCGAGGTCGAGACGCTGTGCGAGCGCGTGACGATCATCCGCGCCGGGCGGACGGTCGAGTCCGGGACGCTGGCGCAGATGCGGCACCTCGGGCGGATCTCGCTGGAGGCCGAGCTGGCGTCGGTGCCGGCCGGGCTGGAGTCGGTGCCCGGCGTGCACGGCCTCAGCGTTTCCGGCACGCAGGTGCGGATGTCGGTCGACCAGCCCGAATTGGACGGCGTGATGCGGCAGCTCGCGGCCGCGGGCCTGCGGAACCTGGTCAGCCGCCCGCCGACCCTGGAAGAGCTGTTCCTGCGGCACTATCAGCACGAGGAACCGGTCGGAGCGGCGCGATGACCGGCCTGTTCTCGTTGCTGCGTCTGGTGTCGCGCCGTGACCGCGTGATCATGCCACTGTGGATCGTCGTGCTGTCGGTGGTGCCGATCGGGTACCTTTCGTCGATCCAGGCGGCCTATCCGGACGCGGCTTCGCGGCAACGGTTCTACGACATCAACGCCGGCAGTGCGACGTTCATCGTCCGAAATGGACCGTTGAACGGCGCGAGCGACGGCACGCTGCTGGCTTGGCAGTGCGGGTTCATCCCGGTGGTGTTCGCGCTGATCAGCCTGCTCACCGTCATCCGGCACACCCGCGCCGAGGAGGAAGCCGGGCGCCGCGAGCTGACCGGCGCCACCGTGGTCGGACGGCACGCCGGGCTGATCGCGGCCGTGCTCGCGGTGTGTGCGGCGGACGCCGTTTCCGGACTGCTGACGGCTTTCGGGCTGACGGCACAGGGGCTGCCGCTGGGTGGCTCGCTCGCGCTCGGCGCCGGATTCGCCTTGGCGGGCTGGGTTTTCGCCGCCATCGGGGCGATCGCGGCGCAACTCACCTGGGGTGCGGGCGGCGCGCGGGCCATCGGGATCGGCGCGCTCGTGGTGGCGTTCCTGCTGCGGGCGGCCGGGGACACCGGATCGGCGGGCTGGCTCTCCTGGCTGTCACCGATCGGCTGGGCGCATCGGATGCGCCCGTTCGCCGGGGAACAGTGGTGGGTCCTGGCGCTGGCGTTCGTCGTCACGGGCGGGCTGACCGTGGTCGCCGCAGTGTTGCTGTCCCGGCGGGACCTGGGCGCGGCGCTGCTGCCCGCGCGGCTGGGCCGGGCGACGGCTCCGGCGTGGCTGCGTTCCCCGTTCGCGCTGGCCTGGCGGTTGCAGCGCGGTCCGTTGCTGGCGTGGACGGTCTGCCTCGCGCTGGTCGGGTTGCTCATGGGCGGGGTGGCCAAGAACGTCGGGGATCTGGTGAAGGACAGCCCGGGCGTCGCCGAATTCTTCGCCCGGCTGGGAGGAAGCGGCGCGGTGCTGGACGCCTATCTCGCCGGGACGATGACGCTGTTCGGCCTGGCCGCGGCGGGGTACGCGGTACAGGCGGCGCTGAAGCTGCGGGCCGAGGAGGCCGGTGGACGGGCCGAGCCGCTGCTGGCGACGGCCGTCGGCCGGGTCGGCTGGGCGTGGGGGCACCTCACGTTCGCGCTGATCGGACCCGCGATCGTGCTGGTCGTCACCGGCATGGCGACGGGGGCGGCCTACGGCGGCGGCGAAGTGGGACGGCTGGCTCTCGCGGCGCTGGCGCAGCTGCCCGCGGTGTGGGTGCTCGCCGGGATCGCGGCAGCGCTGATCGGGTTCGCGCCGCGGTTCGCGGCGGGCGCGTGGGCGTTCCTCGCCGGGTTCCTGGTGCTGTCGCTGGTGGGTTCGGCGTTGCAGTGGAACGAAGTGGTGCTGGACATCTCGCCGTTCACGCATCTGCCGCGGTTGCCGGGCGGGACGTTCTCGGTGGCGCCGGTGATCTGGCTGGTGCTGATCGCCGTCGTGGCGGGAGCCGCCGGGCTCACGGGGCTGCGACGTCGGGGGATGCCGGTGGAGTAAGGACTCGTGAGCGTTCCGGGCGGTTCTAACCGCCCGGAACGCTCACGAGTCCCTCTACTTGCGGCAACCGAGGGAGTTGAACCCTGCGCGGCTTGTGAAGGCGGCGCTCCTGACCGGCCCTGACCCTTCGGCGGGCGACGGCTGCCAATGTATTCAACGGTAGGGAGTGCCCAGGCATTTCGCTTCTTACGCTGTGCTCGGTCACTTTCACCCGTTCAGGCGTGCCGGTGGGCCAATCGTGACCTCATTCCTTTTGCCGGGCACGGCTGGCAGGGTGGGCGCATGGACGATCTTCTGCTGCGCCGGGTGCGGACCGGCCTGGGTGGCGAGCTCGCCGACGTCCGGTGCCGCGACGGCCGGATCACCGAGATCACCGAGCCGGGCTCGGACCGCTTCGCGGCGCGGATCGTCGACGGGCACGGTGGCACGTTGCTGCCGGGGCTGGTCGACGCGCATGTCCACCTCGTGCAGTGGGCGACCTTCCGGCGTCGGATCAACCTGGACGCGGCCCGCTCGGCGACCGAGGCGATCGAGCTGCTGCTGGCGCACCTGCTCGCGCGGCCCGGGCAGGTGCAGGAACTGGTCGTCGGGGTCGGTTTCCGGGACGCGCTCTGGCCGGACAAGCCGCACAAGGACCTGCTGCAACGCGCGTTGCCGGGGCGGGCGGTCGCGCTGTTCAGCGCCGACCTTCACACGCTGTGGCTGAGCCCGGCGGCGTTGCGGCTGATCGGCCGCGAGCATCCGACCGGGGTGCTGCTGGAGAACGACTGCATGAGCGCGACCGCCCAGCTGCCTTCGGCCGCGGTCGACGTGCAGGACCAGTGGGTGGCCGAAGCCGTCGCCGAGGCGGCTGCCCGCGGCGTGACCAAGATCGTCGACTACGAATACGCCGACACGGTCGCGGACTGGACGCGCCGGGGAGCGCCATCCGCCCGGATTTCCTGCGTGATCGCGCGGTACCTGCTGGACCAGGCGATCGAGCGCGGCCACCGGACCGGCGACGTACTGCCGGACTCGGGCGGGCTGCTCACGGTCGGCCCGTTCAAGCTGTTCGTCGACGGGGCGCTCAACACCCGCACGGCCTACTGCCACGAGCCCTACCCCGAGGGGGATTCGCTGGGAATGCTGGAACTTCCGCCGGAGGAACTGGTCCCGCTGATGCGCCGGGCGTCGTCGCACGGGCTCGTTCCGGCGGTGCACGCGATCGGCGACCAGGCCAACAAGATCGCGTTGGACGCCTTCGCCGAACTCGGCTGCGCGGGCCGGATCGAACACGCCCAGCTGCTTTCGGCCGAGGACATTCCCCGGTTCGCCGAGCTGGGGGTGGTGGCCGCGGTCCAGCCCGCGCACCAGCCGGACGACCGCGACGTCGCCGACCGTCACTGGCACGGGCGGACTTCCCGGGCGTTCCCCTACCGGTCGCTACTGGACTCGGGCGCGGTGCTGGAGATCGGCTCGGACGCGCCGGTCGCGCCGCTGGACCCGTGGGACGGCATCGCGTCGGCGGTGGCACGCACCGACGACGACCGCCCGGCGTGGCATCCCGAGCAGGCCATCCCGCTGCCGGACGCGCTCGCGGCGGCTTCTGGCGGACGTCGGGGGATCGCGGTCGGCGACGTGGCCGACCTGATGATCACCGCGGCCGACCCGTCGACGCTGTCCGCCTCGGACTTGCGGGCGCTGCCGGTGACGGCGACGATCCTGGCGGGCCACCCGACCCACCTGACCTGAGCGAGGAGTGCCGATGACGGAGGCCAAGGCCACGCTGACCGAGCGGTTCTTCCGGATCGCCATCGCGATCAAGGGGCTCGACGGTGCCCTGCAGGTTGTCGGCGCGGCGATCCTCGCCTTCATCCCGGCCTCGACCGTCTCCGGGTTCACCCACGCCGTCATCACGCGGGACCTCCTCGGCGACCCGTCGGGCACGCTCGCGCGGCATCTCGAGGCCGCCAGCGAGAACTTCCTCAACGGCGACACCAAGACGTTCGCCGTCGTGTACCTGCTCGCCCACGGGCTGATCAAGCTCGGGCTCGTGGTCGCGCTGGCGCGGAAGATCGTGCCGGCGTACCCGATCGCGGCCGTCGTCCTGGCCGCGTTCGTGGTCTACGAGGTCTATCGCGCGATCAACACGCATTCGATCGCGCTGCCGTTCTTCGCCGCGCTCGACGTCGTGATCATCGTTCTGGTGCTCCGGGAGTACCGCCAGCTCAAGCGCCAGTGATCAGCCGGGCTCACGCGGCGAAGGGAAATCGGACCGTCGTGGCGTCGGCCTCCGATGGGTCCACGAGCACGGCCGTCGCGTTGTCCGAACCACCCTGGGAGATCGCCGTCTCCACCAGACCCGCGGCGCCGCGCCCCGGCTCGGCCAGGATCTCGCACATCCTGGGCAGGCTCACCGTCTTGTGCACGCCGTCGCTGGTCAGCAGCAGCCCGCTGCCGGCAACCTCCGCGGTGCCGATCTCCAGGCGCTTCGCCGTGCGGACACTGGTCGTGACCATGTGCTCCATGCTCGGCGTGGTCGGCTGGTGGCGGGCGCGGAAGTACTCCGCGAGCGTGTGGTCCGTGGTGAGGCGGCGCAAAGCCGTGCCGTCCCAGGAGTACGCGCGCGCGTCGCCCACCCACGCGATCCGGTAGCCGCCTTCGAACGGCATCGCGACGACCAGCACGGAGTCGCCGGAAGGCAGCCCCAGCACGGCTTCCTGCGCCGCGAGCACCGCCGCTATCGGTCCTTTGTGGACCGGAGTGCGCGCGGCCGCCGCGGCCGCGGTGCGGGCGGCCTGTGCCGCTGCCGGGTCGTCACCGACCCCGTCCGCCAGCGCGAAGACGATCCCCGGCCCGCCGGCCGCGGCGTACGCGCCCACGGCGTCGGCATTGCTGGACCGCGGCCCCTGCGCGCTCGCGGTGTGCCAGCGCGGATACCCCTGACGTGTCCCGATCATGACGGCCTCCTCGCCCGATCCCTCTGACTTCATGATCCGCGTTTTTCCTGTGCGTCGTCTGAGACCTGGCTGTGCCGCCGATGTCGATCTCCACGACCACCCGATCGGCGTACCCTGGCGGCGGGGGGATGGTCATGGAGATCCGGATTCTGGGGCCGTTGAGCGTGCGGAAGGCGGACGGCAGGCAAGTTGCGTTGGGTGGACGCAAGCCGCGGACCCTGCTCGCGGCGCTGGTGCTCGCGCGCGGCCAGGTGCTGACCGACGAACGGCTGATCACCTTGTTGTGGGAGGAAAAGCGCCCGGCGACCGTGGACGCTCAGCTCTGCACCTACGTGTCACGGCTGCGCCGCGCGCTCGGCCCGCCCGCCGAGCTGAGCCGCGTCGGCGGCGGCTACCGGCTGGCGACCGGCACGGCCACGGTGGACGCCGACGAATTCGAGCGGCTGACCGGGATCGGCCACGGCGAGCTGCGTGACGGACGTCCCGGCCGGGCTGTCACGGCGCTGCGGGAAGCGCTCGCGTTGTGGCACGGCCCGGTTCTCGCCGGGGTCGGGGAGCCGGCGCGGGCCAGGGAAGCCGCCCGGCTCGACGAGGTCCGGCTGGCCGCGCTGGAGTGCCGGATCGAGGCGGAGATCGAGCTGGGGGAGCACCCGCGCGCGGTGCCGGACGCGCTGAGCCTGGTCGCGGAGCACCCGCTGCGGGAACGCGCCCGCGTGCTGCTGATGACGGCGTTGTGCGCGAGCGGGCGGCAGGCGGACGCGGTGGCGGAGTACCACCGGGGCCGGCGGATCCTCGACGAGCAGTGGGGGATCGCGCCGGGCCCGGCACTGCGCGCCGCGTATGAACGGGCGCTCAGCTCGGATACGGCTGCGAGCGGAAGTCCACGTCGAGGCGGCGCACGTCCTTCGCGAGCCACGACCGTTCCAGCGCGCGGACCTGCGCCGCGGGCAGCCCCGGGTTGACGTGCCGATGGTCCGGCTTGGCGATCGACTGCAGCGCCCAGGCCAAGCCGAGCACCGGGCCGACGCACGCCCACCGCTGCCGGTCGATGTCCAGCACCATCATCGCGCGCTGGATGGCGTACCAGACGTGGTAGCCGCCGGGCGGATCACCGTCCATCGTGTGCACCTCGGACTCGTTGGCCGCGCGCCGGGGATCGAAGAGCACGCCCTGACCGAACGCGGCGAAGGCGTCGGTGAGGCCGGGACTGCCCGGCCGGTAGTAGGTGTCGAACACGCCGAGCTGCAGCTTCGAAAGCACCTTGAGCGGTTCTTTGACCGGTTCGACGTACTCGGCGTAGTTACCCGGATACCCGGGCTGCTGGCTCAGCTCGAGCCATTTGACGTAGAAGGCCTCGTAGAACCCGATCCGGCCGTAGACGGCGAAGATGGCGGTGTAGGCGTCCCGCACTTCCTGCGCCGCGTTGTACAGCGACTTTTCGTCGAGCTGGTACCACAGTTCGTTCGCCCGGCGGTCGCCGAGCATCCCCGGGACCGGCGGCAACGCGCCTTCCGCGGACGCTGTCCCGCTGAACAGGACCGGTGCCGCGAGCCCGGCGACGGCCGCGCCCGCGGAGAGTTTCAGCAGTTTTCTGCGATCGAGTGAATGATCCACCTGTGGGCCCCCTTTTGCCTGATGGTCTTTTCACCGTACTGGCCGTTTCTATACTTTTTCTGTACGAAAAAGACCGCCTGTGCGAGAGGGGGAGGCTCGCACAGGCGGTCTTTCCGCATGACCTCCTGGGGGTGGAGGTCAGGTCGTGAGGTCGTAGACGGTCTGGCCGTCGACGGTGGTGGCGGTGAAGTTCGCGGTGACCCAGTCGGTGATGTCGCTGGAGCCGCCGCCAGGCCCGCCGCCGCGTCCGCCTTCGATGAAGTACTTGATCTGGCCGTCGGCGACGTACTGCTTGAACTCGTCCAGCGTCGGCGCCGGGTCGCTGCCGCTCCAGCCGCCGATCCCGATCACGGCCTTGCCGCTGGCGAGTTCGAGCGACGCCGCGGATTGCGAGCCGGTGGTCGCCGCCGCCCAGGTCGTAGTGGTCTTGGCCAGCAGCTGGCCGATCGCGCTGCTCGCGGTGTCGTCACCGCCGCCGCCGCCGAAGCCGCCGCCCATGGCGTCGGACGTCGGACCGGATGTCGGGATCGAGCCGCTGTGCGCCACCGACGCGGTCTCGACGGCGTACCCGGCTGTCGAGAGGCCGAGCGTGAGCACGACCGCGGTCGCGACCACCGCGACGAGCTTCCGCGCCTTCGGCACGCCCATCACCAGGACGGTGCCGACCAGGAGGCCGAGAATCGCGACGATCCAGCGCAGCGCCGGGAACCAGTCCGGGGTGCGGGCCAGCAGGATGTAGGACCACACCGCGGTCACCACGACCATCCCGGCCAGGAACGCCCGCGGGCCCAGGTTCGCCCGGCCCTGCCACAACGCGCTGCCGGAGATCGCGACGAGCGCGGCGATCGCCGGGGCGAGCGCGACCGCGTAGTACGGGTGCACGATGCCGCTCATGAAGCTGAACACCGCCGCGGTCACGACCAGCCAGCCGCCCCACAGCAGCAACGCCATCCGCGTCCGGTCGGTGCGCGGCGCGCGGCGGGTGAACCACAGGCCCGCCACCAGCCCGAGCAACGCGGCGGGCAGCAGCCACGAGACCTCGGTGCCGAAGCTCGCGCCGAACATCCGGCCCAGCCCCGACGTCCCGCCGAACCCGACGTTCTGGCCGCCGCCGAACCCGCCGCCACCGCCCGGCCCGCCGCCCTCGTTGCCGAGGATGCGGGACAAACCGTTGTAGCCCAAGGCGAGTTCGAGCAGGCTGTCACCGGTCGAGCCGCCGATGTAGGGCCGCGAAGCCGTCGGCCAGAGCTCGACCAGCGCGACGAACCAGCCCGCGGAGACGATCAGCGAGACGAGCGCGCCGCCGAGGTGCAGCAGCCGCTTGCCCAGCGACGTCGGCGCCGCGAAAAGATAGACGAGACCGAACGCGGGCAGCACCAGGAACGCCTGCATCATCTTGGTCAGGAAGGCGAATCCGATCGCGACCCCGGCCAGCGCGAGCCACTTCGGGCTCGCCTTCTCGGCCGCGCGGACGGTGCAGTACGCGCCGGCGATCAGCAGCAGCACGAGCAGCGCGTCCGGGTTGTTGAAGCGGAACATCAACGCCGCCACCGGGGTCAGCGCCAGCACGGCACCGGCGAGCAGACCGGCCTTCGCGCCGGAAGTGCGTTTCACCGTCAGGTAAAGCAGGCCGACCGACGCGACACCCATCAGTGCTTGCGGTGCCAGCACGGTGAAACTGGAGAACCCGAAGACCCGCGCGAACGCGGTGCCGACCCACAGCGCGGCGGGCGGCTTGTCGACGGTCAGGACGTTGCCGGAGTCGAGCGAGCCGAACAGCCAGGCCTTCCAGCTCTGCGTGCCGGACTGCACGGCGGCGGCGTAGAACGAGTTGCCGTAGCCGGAGGCGGTGAGGTTCCAGAAGTAGAGCACCGCGGTCGCGGCCAGCAGTCCGAACGCCGCCGGACGCACCCAACGCGGCGGACCCGTTTCCTTGCGGTGCAACGGTTCCTGTTGAACCTCGGTGGACAGGACGGCGGTCATCAGTACTCCTTCGTGGACGTGGCCTGGCGGCGCGGGTTGAACACCCAGCCGCGCAGCAGCAGGAACCGCAGCACCGTGGCGGCGAGGTTCGCCAGCACGAGCGCGAACAATTCCAGGACGAGACCCGGGGTGGTGCTGCCGTGCAGCAGGGCGAGCGCGCCACTGGTGAGCGCGAGGCCGAGGCCGAAGACGATCAGGCCTTCGAACTGGTGGCGCCCGGCGCCGTCGCGGCCGCGGATGCCGAAGGTGAGCCTGCGATTCAGCGCGGTGTTGCCGATCGCGGTCACCAGCAGCGCGGAGAAGTTCGCGATCTGCGCGCCGACGACGGTGCGGAACATGAGGAACAGCACCAGATACGCCAGCGTGCTGGCGACGCCGATCGCGGCGAAGCGCACCACCTGCGTGGCCAGCTTCGGCGGCACGCCCGGCGCGTCGACCCCGATGGGCGCGCGGCCGAGCTGCTCACGCAGGCGCCGGACCGGGATCTCGCCGGTCATGGTGGCCTTGGCGAGCCGGGCGACGCCCTTGAGGTCCTCGGTGGCGGTCTTGACGATGTTCACCGAGGAGTTCGGGTCGTCCACCCAGTCGACCGGGACCTCGTGCGTGCGCAGGCCGGCGCGCTGGGCGAGGACCAGCAGCTCGGTGTCGAAGAACCAGCCGGTGTCCTCGACGTGCGGGAGCAGCTCCTTCGCGACGTCGGCGCGGATGGCCTTGAAGCCGCACTGGGCGTCGCTGAACTTCGCGGCCAGCGTGCCCTTGAGAATGAGGTTGTAGCAGCGGGAAATGAACTCGCGCTTCGGGCCGCGGACCACGCGGGCGCCCCGGGCGAGCCGACTGCCGATGGCGAGGTCCGAGTGCCCGGAGAGCAGCGGCGCGACCAGCGGGCCGAGCGCGGCGAGATCGGTCGACAGGTCGACGTCCATGTAGGCGAGGACGGCGGCGTCCGAGGCCGACCAGACCGTGCGCAGCGCGCGGCCGCGGCCCTTCTGGTCGAGGTGGAAGACCTCGACTTCGGGGAATTCGCGGGCGAGCCGCTCGGCGACCTGGAGTGTGGTGTCGGTGCTCGCGTTGTCCGCGATGGTGATCCGGTAGGGATAGGTGACGTGCCGGCTCAGATGGGCGTGCAGCCGCCGGATGCAGGGTTCGAGGTCGGTCTCTTCGTTGAAGACCGGGATGACGACGTCGAGTACGGGGCAGGGGCCGCGGAGCCCGACCGGATCGGTCCCGGGCCGCGGTGCGGGGGCGGTGGCTGTCATGCACCTACCGTCGCCTGCCCCGCTTTGGTGATCGTGTGATCGCCCTGTGCGGTTGCTGTGCGGGAAGGACTCGTGAGCGTTCCGGGCGGTTCTGAACCGCCCGGAACGCTCACGAGTCCTTCCTCAGCTGTGCGCGCGGAGCGGCAGGACGACGGCCGGCTTGGGCGGGCGAGCGGGGGTCCGGGCCGCCCGGACGGTGCAGATCGAGAGCGTGATCAGGTTGGCGTACTGGGGATGGCGGTCCACGTAGACCTCGTCGGCGGCGCAAAGCTCGGCCAGCAGCCGGCGCTGCGGGTGGATGTGGTCGAAGCCGACCCCGGCCGGGAGGAGCAGGGAGACCAGGATGTCGTCGCCGCGCGGGCGGGTCCACAGGATCGACGGCGGCCTGCCGCTCAGCGTGCAGATCTTGGCGTGGGCGAAGGCCGTGCGCAGGCGGTGCTGGACCACGATCGCGCGGAGCCGGCCGCGCAGGAAGCGGCGGGCCGGGCGCACGTAGCCGAACCAGCCGACGGCCGCCGCCAGGGCCACCACTGTCCGGGAAACGCCCAGGGCGAGGCCCAGCTCGACCAGGCCGTAGGCCGCCAGCGGCAGGACAACGAGCTCGTATCGCCAGTGGTAGAGCCACAACAGCGGGTTGGGGCGTTTGACCGGGGTGAGCTGACGAGCCAGTTCGGAGATGTGGTCGGGGGTGTGCCTGCTGGTCATGACCGTGCTCCTCTCCACCCTTCGGCGGCACGGGCGGCCGCCGAGGGGACGACTCCGGTACCGGCGCGGGCCGGAGGCGGACCGCGTCGTCTGTGCGGTAGGTGCGGACCCGGCTCCCGTGCGTCAGGGCCGGGAAAGGGATCGGGCCATTCGTGACAAATCTGGGACATGTCCCCGAAGTGACCCAGGACACGTCCTGATATTCTCCGCGGGTGTTGTCATGCTCCCTCCTTACATTTGCCTACCTAACGTAGGTAAGAGCGAATGTCAGGACCCTACGTTCAGCCTACATCGGCCGTGGTACGGCCGATAAGTCCTGATGCGGTAACGGTTACGACCGAGGACGTCGGCCGGGAGCTGCGGCGGCTGCGCCGGGCGGCCGGGCAGACCCAGGCGCAGCTCGCCGAGATCGTCGGCGTGGCCCGGCCCAACCTCACTCAGTGGGAGACCGGGAAGTACCTCCCGTCGGCCGAGAACGCCCGGCTGCTCGACGACTACTTCCGGTCGGCCAACGCACTGTTCACGCTGGTGGAGGCCGCTCGGGCACCGCATGAGCACGCCGGCCCCGCCCTCGTCGGCGCGAGTGTGGTGGACACGTCCCAGTCGCTGCTGGAGGTCTTCCACCGGGCCGGCCTGAGCCTGGTCGATCACCTCGTCCACGACGAGCGGGGCGGGGCGCTCGGCTGGCGGCACAACCTCCAGACCGACAACGCGCCGACGCCGCTCAGCACGGCTTACGGGATCAGCGCGATGCTCGTCGTCGGCGATCCCTACATCGACCTACATTCGCTGGCCGGGAACCTGTACCGGACGCAGTCCGAGCGGGGCTGGCAGGGCCGCTCCGGCGGCCGGCGGCCGGAGACCACCGCGGCCGTCGTGGACGCGCTTTTCCGCGTCGGCACGGCCATGTCGGTGGACGAGGGGCTGGGCCACCTCGAGGAGTCGCTCGACGAGTTCAGCCGGACCCGGCCCTACCTGTTGTCCGCCGTGCTGCAGACCGCGGCGCGGCTGCGGCCGGACGCCGCCTTGACCGGTGGCCTCGTCGAAGATCTGCTGGCCGCCCGCCTCGACTTCGGCGGGACCCGGCTGTGGCCCGAGAAGAACGAACCGGGCCTGGTCGCGCCGGAAGCCTCGCCGGTGCACACCGCTCGCGCGGTGGTGGCGCTGCGGGAGTACCTGCGCAGTGCCGAACGGGACGACGTCAGGGATGCTGTCGAGGAGGCCACCCAGTGGCTGATCGACCGCACTCATCCGGACGACGGCGTGTCCGAAGAACTCAACCGCAGCAAACCGGATGGCCGGGGCAGCACCCGGATCGTCATCCGGCACTTCACCTCGGCCTGGGTCGTCCGGGCTCTGGCCGGGGCCTCTAAGCTGCCGCTGCATCGGTTGAACCATGCGCTGGGTTCCCTGTGGGACCGCTACGAAGCGGGACCCGGGCTCTGGGCGTGGGGCAGCGGTGACCTCCCGATCTGGATGACGCTCGACGCCGTCACCGCGCTGCGTTCGGCTGCTCTTGCCGTCACCGGATCCCCCTCGATTCCCGCAGCCGTAGAATAGAGACGATCCCGACCTTGAGCACCACGTCGAGCTTTGCTGTTGCCGATCCGCCTGCCCTGGACCGGTTCCGGCCCGATCGCACCGACTTGCGCGGGCTGTGCGCGACAGCAACGGAAATCCGGAACAACCGTCACTCGTTCGTGTCCTGGTTGGACATTCTGTCCCGGGACGAGGACGCCGTACGATCGATCGCACGCCGTTCTTACTGGCATCCCAACGGGTTCGCGAAACTGGTCCTGCACGCTTCGGCCGAGCCGGAGTTCCGGATCCGGCTGCACGTGTGGCCGGCGTCGGACAAGCCGTCCCGCGGTGAGTCCAATCCACACAGTCATCGCTGGGACTTCGCTTCGACAGTGCTGGTGGGTGAAGGCATGCACATGGTGGAGTACGAGGAGAGCGTCGAACGCGGGAGGCCGCACCGGCGTTATCGGTACGGCACCGATCCCGCGAACCCGGCGGCGCTGGTCGCCGACGGCGCGGCCCGGCTGAAGATCACGCGCCCGCAGCATGTCTGGCACGGCGACGTGTACACCTGCGACACTTCGATCGTCCACACGGTACAGCCGATCGGCGCCGGTCTCACCGCGACCGTGGTCGTTCAAGGGCCGCGCCGGACACCGACGACGGTGGTCTACTGCTTGCCAGGGGAAACCGACGACCAGCCCAACCATCCGCTGTCCGAAGAGGACTTCCGGTGGCTCGTGAAGTCGGTGGTCACCGCATGACGATCATGCCTGCCAAGTGGCCCCGCAAGCGCCGCGGCGTGCTCACCGACCGCGCCATCCGGCGTGCCTACAGCGATGGCGAACTGTACGTCGACCCCTTCGACCCGGAGCTGATCCGGCCGGCGGCGATCAGCCTGCGGCTCGGTCACGAAGCGTTCAGCCTGGTGTCCACCGGTCCCGTGGACATCGCCGACCGCACGACGTATCCCGACCTGGTGCCGAAGGAACTGGACACCCAGGGGCGGCTGAGTGTCGAACCAGGAGAAGTGGTGCTCGCGCCCACCTGGGAACGAGTCGGCCTGTCGGAGCGACTGGTCGGGCTCGTCGACGGAACCAGTAGTTACGCACGGTTAGGGGTCAGTATCGTCCTTTGTGGACAGGTGAGTCCCGGGTTCGGTAAGGACACCGGAGCCGTGCTCACGCTGGAGATCGTGAATCACCTTCGGCACCCGGTGCTGCTGCATCCCGAGGCCCGGATCTGCAACCTGATGCTGTTCGCGTCCACCGGAAGTGACCGGTCCTATAGCGCGATGCCGCACAATTACGCGCGCGACCAGAAGGTCGAGGCTTCCCGATTGGCGGATCATGTCGGGCGTAACTGATTCTTCGGCGGACGGGCTCCGCCTCGGTGACCTGGGTGAGCGCGGCATCCAGGAGAAGCTGCTGCGGCCGCGCTACGACGGGACCGACGGCTTCGGCGACGACTGCGCGTTCCTCGGCGTCGCGGACGGCGAACTCGTGGCCACCACGGACACCTGCCCGAACCCGCTGGTCAACATCCTGGCCGAGCCCGACATGTACCACGCGGGCTGGTTACTGGCCACGATCAACCTCTCCGATCTTGCTGCCGCGGGCGCGACGCCGCTCGGCCTGGTCGTCAACTACACGCTGCCGAAGACGACCACCGTGCGCGCTTTCCGGCGGCTGCTCGACGGCGTCGACGAGTGCGCCGCCGCGCACGGCACCCGGGTCGTCGGCGGTGACATCCGCGACGGCGAGACCGTGCACCTGTCCGCGACCGCGATCGGCCGGTGCGCGCCGGGCAGCAGGCTCCGGCGCACCGGCGCGGCTGTCGGGGATCGCCTGCTGCTGATCGGTTCGCCGGGCTACCTCTGGGCTGCGGCGCTGCTCGCCGGAGGCCGGGCGACCCTGCCGACGGCCGACGCCGAGCGGATCTGGTCGCGCGCCCGGCGTCCGCTGGCTCAGCTGGCCGCCGCCCGGCTGCTGGCCGAGAATCGGCTCCTGCGAGCGGCCATGGACGTTTCGGACGGCTTGTTCGCCACCGTGCGCACTTTGTGCGAAGCCAACGGTCTTGGCGCGGCCGTCACCCCGGATATCCGGCTCGACGACGCCGTGGCCGCGGTCGCGGAGCAGGCCGGGCTGCGGCCGTTCGACCTCGCGCAGACCTGGGGCGACTGGCCGCTGGTCGCGGTGGCCGCTTCGGATGAGGACGTCGAGCTGGCCCGGAAGTGCCTGGGGGACAAGCACTCCGTCCACGAGATCGGGACACTGGTGCCGGCGTCGCAGGGCCTGACGCTGCGCACCGGCACCACCGCCGTCCCGTGGCGGGGCATCGCTCAGGAGCGGTTCTCCTCGAGCTCCTGGCACGGCGGGGACCTGGCTGGACTGATCGCTGACGTGCTGGGCGCGGTCTAGGGCTCGTGAGTGGTAAGTAGGGTTATTGAGGGGTAAGGCAAACGCGGCGTGGTGAAGCGAGGGGGACCTGCCGACGGGCTCGTGAGCGTTGCGGGCGGTTCTAACCGCCCGCAACGCTCACGAGTCCTCGATGCCGCAGCACGCCACGTTTGCCTTACCGCTCAATAGAATCCTACTTACCACTCACGAGACCCCACCCCTACGCGACTACGCCGCCACGCTCAAGTCGTAGACCGTCACGCCGTCCACTGTGGACGACTGGTAGGTCTGCGCCACCCAGTCGGCGATCTGCTGGGCGGCGTCCGAGCCGCCGGTGTTGCTCTGCATGGACATTCCCTCGCCGAGGAAGTAGTGGATCTGTCCGTTGTGGACGTACTGCTGGAACTGCTCGAGCGTCGGGTACGGGTCGGTTCCGTTGAAACCGCCGACCGCCATCACCGGCTCACCGCTGCCGAGCTGATAGCCCGCGGCGTTGTTCGACAGCACCGTCGCGGCGGCCCACGTGTACTTCTCGGCGTCCTTCTGCAGCAGTGCCGTCAGGTTCGCGCCGGGCAACGTCGCGCTCAGCAGCCCGCCCATCCCGCCGCCGGGTCCACCCGTCCCGCCGAAGCCGCCCTGGGGCCCGCCGAACCCGCCGCCGCGGCCGCCGAACCCGCTGCCGGACGGACCCGCCGACGGGATCGCGCCGCTGTGGCTCGTCGCGGCCGTGGCCAGGCTGTACGCGCCGGACCCGGCGAGGAGGACGACCAGGCCGAACACCGCCACGGCGCGCGCCGCCACCGCCGTCAGGTGGCTCGCGAAGAACAGCGTGACCGCGCCCAGCAGGCCGCCGATCAGCACGGTCGGAGCCAGCCACGGTTGCCACGACGAATCGGCGAGCAGCGTGTACGTCGTGATCGCGGTGAGCGCGAGGCCGCCGCTGAGCAGCCCGGCGGCCACCGGGTTGGCCCGCAGTCGCCACAGCTGGACGGCGGCGGTGCCGACCAGCGCGGCGATCGCCGGGGCGAGCGCGACCGTGTAGTACGGGTGGATGATCCCGCCCATGTAGCTGAACACCAGCCCGGTGACCAGCAGCCAGCCGCCCCACAGCACGAGCGACGCCCGCCCGCGGTCGGTTCGCGGCGCCCGGCGCGTGAACCAGAGGCCCGCGGCCAGTGCGAGCAGCGCGGCCGGGATCAACCAGGCGATGCCGCCCGCCATCTGGCCGCTGAACAGCCGGGTCAGGCCGCCCACGTCCCCGCCGCGTCCGCCGCCGACGCTGCCCACCTCGTCGCCGGTGATCCGGCCGAAGCCGTTGTAGCCGAAGGCGAGTTCCCACAGGCTGTTGGTCTGCGAGCCGCCGATGTAGGGCCGCGAAGCGGCAGGCCACAGCGCGACCACCGCCAGGTACCAGCCCGCGGCGACGATCGTGGCGACCAGCGCGCCGCCCAGGTGCAGCAGGCGCTTGCCCACTGACGTCGGCGCGGCGATCAGGTAGGCCAGCCCGAACGCGGGCAGTACGAGGAATGCCTGCAACATCTTCGCCAGGAAGCCGAAACCGACCGCGACTCCGGCCAGGGCAAGCCACATCGGCGACGCCTTCTCGAGCGCGCGCACCACGCAGTACGCGCCCGCGACCAGGAGCAGGACGAGCAGCGCGTCCGGGTTGTTGAAGCGGAACATCAGCGCGGCCACCGGGGTCAGCGCGAGGACCGCGCCGGCCAGCAGGCCCGCGGGGGGCCCGGACGTCCGGCGGACGGTGGCGTAGAGCAGCCACACCGAGCCGACGCCCATCAGCGCCTGCGGGGCGAGCACGCTCCACGAGCTCAGCCCGAACAGGCGCACGGACAGGCTCATCACCCACAGCGCGGCCGGGGTCTTGTCGACGGTGATCGCGTTCGCCGCGTCGCTCGAGCCGAAGAACCACGCCTTGAGGCTTTCCGAACCGGCCTGCGCGGCCGCGGAGTAGAAGGCGTTGGCCCAGCCCGAGGCGGCGAGGCCCCACAGGTAGAGCACCGCCGTCGCGATCAGGAGCCCGGCCAGTGCGGGACGGGTCCAGCGCGGGGGAACGGTGATGGGGGCGGATGTCCGGTCCACGGCGGGTTCGCGGGAGGCGAGTGCGGTCATGATCCCAGGGTCAGGCACCGAGCTGGGGCAGCGTTGTGCCGATGCTGTGGGCTCGCTGTGCGGGCACCGCGACCGGCAGGCGCACCGCGAACTCCGTCCGGCCGGGCCTGCTGTGCACGCCGATGGTGCCGTGGTGCGCGATCACGACCGCGGAGGCGATCGCGAGGCCCAGCCCGGTGCTCCCGGCGTTGCGCGAGCGGGAGGAGTCGCCGCGGGCGAAGCGTTCGAACACCTCCGGCAGCAGCTCCGGCGGGATGCCGGGGCCGTTGTCGGTGACGGTGAGCACGGCGCTGCCGTCGGCGGAGCGGGCCAGCGCGGCGACGACCGTCGTGCCAGGAGGAGTGTGTGTGCGGGCGTTGGCCAGGAGGTTCGCGAGCACCTGGTGCAGGCGCTGGACGTCGCCGAGCACGTTCACCGGCTCTTGCGGCAGCTCCAGCAGCCAGCGGTGTTCGCGCCCCGCGACCTGCGCGTCGCCGACCGCGTCGGCGACCAGCCGGGTCAGGTCGACCTCGCGGACGTCGAGCGGGCGGCCGTCGTCGAGCCGGGCGAGCAGCAGGAGGTCCTCGACCAGGCTGGTCATCCGGACCGCCTCGGACTGGATCCGGGTCATCGAATGCGCGACGTCGGGCGGCACCAGCGAGCGGCCCCGCGACGCCAGCTCGGCGTAACCGCGGATGGCGGCGAGCGGTGTGCGCAGCTCGTGGCTGGCGTCCGCGACGAACTGGCGCACCCGGATCTCGCTGGCGTGCCGGGCTTCCAACGCCTGGGAAACGTGGCTGAGCATGAGGTTCAGCGCCGAGCCGACCTGACCGACCTCGGTGCGCGGGTCGGTCTCGGAGTCCGGTACGCGCACCGAGAGCGCGACCTGGCCGCGGTCGAGCGGGATCTCGGAGACCTGGCTCGCGGTCGCGGCGACACGGTCAAGTGGACGGAGCGTGCGGCGGACCGCGAAAGCGCCGAGGAAAGCGGCGCCGACCACGACCGCGGCGGCCACGCCGAAGAGGATGAACCCGACCGTCAGCAGGGTTTCGTTGACCGGCTTGAGCGGGAGGCCGGTCACGATGAAGCTGCCCGGGTCCAGCTGCGGCGGGCCACCCGGGCCCGGCAGCTCCGCGGGCAGCGCGAGGAGCCGGAACTCGCCGAGGCCGTCGAGAGTGAGCGTGTGCGGCTTGCCGTCGCGGGGGACCGTGGCGAGCACCGCCAGCTGGGCGGCGGTCAGCTGGACCACGCCGGCGTCCTGCTGCTCCGAAATGTGCGAGCCGTAGACGGCCTGGCCGTCGGTGACCTTGCCGGTCACGGTGCCCGCGTTCAGGCCCGGCGCGTGCGCGGGATCGTGGTCGTCCGGCGCGGTCGTCCCGGTCTGGCTGCTCTGGCTCGCCTGGCCGTTCGGGACGTCGCCGTCGCGGGGGCCGTTGTGCTCGAACATCACCGACCGCGCCGCGGCGGCGCCGAGCTGCTGATCGGTCTGCTTGGTGAGGAAGGCGCCCAGCGCGAACTCGATGACGATGCCCAGGATCAGGCACACCACGGTGAGCAGCACGACGAGCGTCCCGGTCAGCTTCGTGCGCAGCGAAAGCCGCCCGGACCGGTTTCCCCGGTGCGGGTGGTGCGTGATCGTGCGCGCGGCCATGAGAAAAGCGTGCGCGCGGAGAGTGTGCGCGGGTTGTGTGCTACCTGTGAGGCCGCTGTGCGGTGGCCGCCGGGAGGTCACAGGAACGGCTGAAGCCAAACACAGTGCGCGCACAGCGTCGGCCCCGAGGGTGGATTCCATCACCGATGGAAATCTCTCGAGGAGCACCGACATGAGCACACCGCAGACCGACCGACAGTCCACTTCGGACCCGGTGTGGGGCGCGGAACCGCCCGCTGCCGCCGTTTCCGCTTCACGGCCGGCGTGGTCCACCGGCAAGAAGATCACCGCGGGCGCGGTCGCCGCGGTCATCGCGGCCGGCGGCGGTGTGGCGATCTGGGCCGCTTCGTCGTCGTCCGCGGCCACGGCTTCGGCGGCCACCGGCGGCTCGGGTGGCCAGGGCATGCGGGGGATGGGCGGGGGCCTCGCCGGGGCGTTGCACGGCGAGTACGTGGCTTCGGACGGAAACGGTGCCTACGTAACGAAGATCATGCAGACCGGCAAGGTGACCGCGCTGACCGCGACCTCGCTGACCGCCCAGAGCGACGACGGCTTCTCGAAGACGTACACGATCACGTCGGCCCAGGCGACGGGCATGGCGAGCGGCGACACGGTCATGGTCGTGGCTACGACATCCGGCGACACCGCGACCGCGACCTCGGTCACCGAAGGCACCGGGGGCACCGGGGGCACTGCGGGCGGGCCGGGCATGGGCCAGGGCGGAACCCCGCCGACCGGCGCCCCCACCCAAACCGGCTGAAGGACTCGTGAGCGTTCCGGGCGGTTCTATTGAGGGGTAGGGCAAAGGTGGCGTGTCGTTTCCTCGCGGCCGCGCTGGCCTGATGCACCCAATGCCACTATGGGTGCATGTCCGTCTGCCACAGCGACCACGGGAACCTCAAGAGTCACAGCTGTGGGGGCGGGAGAGGGATGGGCACGCTGGGATCGGGTCTCGTGAGTGGCACGGCCGGTTAGAACCGGCATTGCCACTCACGACCACCCGCCCCCGTGCCTATGGCACGGGGGGCGGGGTCGTGAACGACGCATTCAGGACGCCCAACGATGCTGTTGGCCAATTCGGACCTCCGACATCTGTCCACTCAGGACACAAGGCCTCCGCTGCGCTGCCCCAGGCGTCCCGTCGACCACGCCCGCAACGGTCGTGAGTGGCAAGTAGGGTTCTAACCCTCCTAAACACTCACGACCCCCAGCCGCAACGCCCCACACACCTCAGCAACCACAAGGGCCCCGCAGCCACAACCGGCCACCCCTCGCATTCGCCAACAGCATGCCCAACGTCCTCAACGCGTCATTCACGACCTTCGAACCAACGCGCCACCTTTGCCTTACCCCTCAATATAACCGCCCGGAACGCTCACGAGTCAGCGGTCGTAGTCGACGCAGACTTCGGGAGTCGTGGCGCGGGCCCGGCAGGACAGGATCCGGCCCGCCGCCACGTCGTCCTCGGTCAACGCATAGCGGACGTCCATGTCGACCTGGCCGTGGACCAGCGTGGCCCGGCAGGTCCCGCACGCGCCGCCGGTGCACGAGTACGGCACCTCGAACCCGGCCCGCAGCGCCGCGTCCAGCACGGTTTCCCCCGGCTCGGCCGTGACGCACGTCGTCGTCTCGCCCAGCGTCACCGCGACCGTCGCGCGGATGCCGCCCGCCGGGTCCTCGTTCCGCGGCGCGCCGCGGAACAGTTCGAAGTGGACGGTCTCCTCCGGCACGTCGGCGTCCGTCAAGGTCCGGCGGGCCATGTCGATCAGTCCGCGCGGCCCGCACAGGAACCATTCGTCGACCTTCGCCGGGTGCAGACGTCCTTGCAGCAGCGCCCGCAGCCGGGTGCCGTCGAGCCGTCCCCGTTGGTAGCGCTCGTGCGAGATCGCCAGCGCTTCGCCGACCGTGTCGAAATGCCGGACGGGCCGGTGTGCGTGGAGGTCCGGGTCGCGCTCGTCGGTGCGGTAGTGCACGACGTGCAGGCGTCCGCTGTAGTGCCGGGCCAGCTGGGAGACCTCGGCCGCGAACAGTGTCGTCGCGCCGGAAGTGTTGATGTACAACAAGGTCACCCGGCTGTGCGGCTCGGTGGCGAGCACGCTGGCCACGATCGACAGCACCGGCGTGATCCCGCTCCCGGCCGCCAGCGCGACGTAGTGCCCGGTCCGGCACAGCTGCGGGGCGAGTGTGAAGCCGCCGGTCGGCGGGAGGACGTCGAGGAAGTCGCCCGCCTTCAGGCAGGTGGTCGCGTAGCTCGAGAAAGCTCCGCCTTCACGCCGTTTCACCGCGATCCGCAGCTCGCCCGAGTCCGCGGGCGCGCAGATCGAGTACGTCCGCCGCACCGCGACGCCGTCGAGCTCCGCCCGCACGGCGACGTGCTGGCCGGGAACGAAGCGGAACTCCGTCTCGAGTTTCGAGGGGACGTCGAAGGTGATCGCGACCGCGTCGGCCGTCAGCGGGCGTACGTCGTTCACGCGCAGCCGGTGGAACCGGCTCGGGCCCAGCGGGACGCGTTTCGGCTCGGGTTCGCGCGCGCCGAGCTCGCAGGTCAGCCGCCGCCACTCGCGGTACTCCGCCGGGGTCAGCTCCCGGCCCCACGCCGTGATGATCGGCACGTCCCTGGCGAGGTATGCCTCGCGGTTGTCGTTCCACGCCCGCAGGTAGCGGTAGAACGGGATGGCCGGATGGAGATGGTGGACCAGGTGGTAGTTCTGGTACAGCATGATCGGCGTCATCAGCCATTCCAGGCCGACCCGCACCCGCGTCGCGCCGAAGCGGTCACGCGGCTTCGACGCCGGGAGCCCGTGATGGGGCAGCCAGTCGAACCACCACGCGAGCACCGCGAGCCCGATCCGCTGCGGGACCACGTAGAGCACCAGCAGCGCCTGCCAATGCCCGCAGGCGAGCACGGTCGCCGCGAACGCCAGCGAGAGCGTCAGCGCCACGATCGTCTCCGCGCGCTCGGGTCCCGGCCGGCTCCGCGCGCGTTTGGCGTAGAACGCGATGTACCAGAAATCGATGGTCAGCCATCGGAACGGCAGCTGCCACCAGCGCCCCTGCGACGTCCAGGCGTCCGGATCCGTGTGCGAGTCCTCGTTGGTATTGCGGTGGTGCTCGCTGTGAATGAAACGCAACGACGGAAATGACGCGTAGGCCCCGACGAACGGCATCGCGAGCCGCCCGAGGACTTCGTTCACCCAGGTCAGTTTCCCGGCCGCGTGATGCGACGATTCGTGCACGACGGTGAACATCGTGAAAGTGACGATCGCGTGCAACGGCACGGTGAACACCGGGGGCGCGATCCGCGCCAACGCCAGCCAGGTCGCGGTACCCCACAGCGCCAGCCCGCCGACGAACAACAGCAGTGTCGGCACGGAAAGCACGGGAAGGGGAATCCGGGGAGTGGGCAGGGGACGGCGCATCGTCGTGCCGGGTGGCGTCAGGCCACGCGGCTGAGTTTCGACGACGGGCATCGAGGGCGTCTCCTCGGGTGCGAGAAGCTGCTGGCCAGGCGGGAGTCACCGTAGACAACTCATTCGGCTTTGTAAACGTTACGGCAAAGCGCGAAAAAAGTGTCCGGCCAGCGGAACATCGGGCCCGGGTAGGCTCGGGGAGTGAACGCCGTCACCCCACCCGCTCCCGTCACGACCCGGGACCGGCTGCTGGTCGCGGCGGCCGAGCTGACCTGCGCCGACGGCTGGGCGGGGGTGACGATGGGCAAGCTCGCCGCGCACGTCGGCGTGAGCAGGCAGACCGTCTACAACGAGCTCGGGTCCAAAGCGGACCTCGCGGAGGCGTTGCTGCTGCGGGAAACCGACGCGTTCGTCCAGTGCGTCGGCGAGGTCTTCGCGGAGCATCCCGGCCGCCCGGTCGAGGGCGTCACCGCGGCCTTTCGTAACACACTGGAAGCGGCACGGGACAATCCGTTGCTCAAGACCGTCCTAGGTGGACCGTTCGGCGGGCAGCTCCCACTCGTGGCCACCCAGCCGGAGGCGGTGCTCACCCGCGCGGTGACCGCGGTCGCCCCGATGCTCGCGCGCAGTTACCCGCAGGCGCGGCTGAGCGACTCCGAGTGGACCGTCGCGGTCGAGGCGTTCTGCCGGCTCCTGCTCTCGCACCTCGTCCAGCCGACCGGCTCTGTCGAGCACGCGACCGGCCAGATGCGGTGGGTGGTCGGGCGGTTGCTGGGCGCCCAAGCAGCCCCCGCCCAGGTCGTCAAGGCCTCTGGCCTAGACTCGGATGTCCCGGTCCGCAGGTGACCAGGGGCCATTCCAGCCGGATTGTCCAACCACAACGTTTACCGCTCGAGGAGAAGACCTTGAAGAGCACCGTCGAGCAGCTGAGCCCGACGCGAGTCAAGATCAATGTCGAGGTGCCGTTCGACGAGTTGAAGCCGAACTTCGACCGCGCCTACCGCAAGATCGCCCAGCAGGTGCGCATCCCGGGCTTCCGGCCCGGCAAGGCGCCCGCTCGCGTCCTGGAAAGCCGGATCGGGCGTGCCCCGGTGCTCGACGAGGTCGTCAACGAGGCCATCCCGGCCAAGTACATCGAGGCCGTCCGCGCCAACGAGGTCCGCACGCTCGGCAACCCCGAGTTCGACGTGACCAAGCTCGAGGACCGTGAGGTGCTGGAGTTCACCGCCGAGGTGGACGTCCGCCCCGACATCACGCTGCCCGACCTGGCCGGCTTCGACGGTCAGCGTCGACGACGTCGAGCTGACCGACACCGAGGTCGACGAGCAGCTCGAAGAGCTGCGCGCCCGCTTCGGCACGCTGACCGGTGTCGAGCGCCCGGCCGAGAACGGCGACTTCGTTTCGATCGATCTGGCCGCGACCGTCGACGGCGAGGCCGTCGAGGAGGCCGCGACCTCCGGGCTGTCCTACGAGATCGGCTCCGGCCAGCTCGTCGACGGCATCGACGAGGCCATCATCGGCGCGTCGGCCGGCGAGTCCAAGACGTTCACGACCCAGCTGGTCGCGGGCGACCACGCGGGCAACGACGCCGAGGTCACGGTGACCGTCCAGTCGGTCAAGCAGCGCGAGCTGCCCGAGGCCGACGACGAGTTCGCCCAGATGGCCAGCGAGTTCGACACGATCGAGGAGCTCAAGGGCGACCTTCGTGAGCGCCTCGGCCGGGTGAAGAAGATGCAGCAGGGCGTCCAGGCCCGCGACAAGGTGCTGGACGAGCTGCTCGAGCGCACCGAGGTGCCGATCCCGGAGAAGGTCCTCGACTCCGAGATCGAGAACCGCAAGCACGACGCGATCCACCCGTTCGACCACGACGAGGCCCAGTTCGCCAAGGCACTCGAGGCCGAAGGCCGCACGCTGGAGGAGTTCGACACCGAGATCCGCACCGAGTCGGAGAAGGCCGTCCGCACGCAGCTGCTGCTGGACACCATCGCCGACCAGGAGCAGACCACCGTAGACGACGGCGAGCTGACCGAGCGGATCATCTACCAGGCCCAGCGCTTCGGGATCAGCCCGGACGAGTACGTCCAGCGCGCCCAGCAGTCGGGCCAGCTGACCGCCATCTACGCCGACGTCCGCCGCGGCAAGGCGCTGGCCTCCGTCGTCCGCAAGGCGACCGTGACCGACGCGCTCCGGCGCCCAGGTCGACCTCTCCGAGCTGTTCGGCAGCGAAGAGCCGACCGCCGACTGGCGACGAAGAGACGCAGGTCACCGACGAGGCGGCGAAGACTCCGGCAGAGTGAAGCTGTGAGCGAACTTGGGCGGTGTCAGGCATTCTGCACCGCCCAAGTTCGTTAGGGTCGGATACAAGATCTCAAGCATCTGAAACGACAGCGGCGGCCGTCGCGACCGGGCCGCCGCCGGCGAAAAGGCAGGCAGACGTGACGCAGCACACGCCCGAGGCGCGGACCGGAACCGCAGGGCTCACCCTCACCGACTCGGTGTTCGAGCGGTTGCTCCAGGAGCGCATCGTCGTCCTCGGTTCCGAGGTGAACGACGAGATCGCCAACCGGATCACCGCGCAGCTGTTGCTGCTCGACGCCGACGACGCCGAGTCCGACATCCGCTTCTACATCAACTCGCCGGGTGGCTCGGTCACCGCCGGGTTCGCCATCTACGACACCATGCAGCTGATCCGCCCGGACGTCGCGACCTACGCGATGGGCATGGCGGCCTCGATGGGGCAGTTCCTGCTCTCCTCGGGCACGCCCGGGCAAGCGGTACTCGCTGCCGCACGCGCGGATCCTGATGCACCAGCCGTCGGCGGGTGTCGGCGGTACCGCGTCGGACATCGCGATCCAGGCGGACCTGTTCAACAAGTGGAAGCGCGAGCTGGCCCAGATCACCGCGGACCAGACCGGGCAGACGGTCGAGCAGATCATCGCGGACGGCGACCGCGACCGCTGGTTCACCGCGCAGGAGGCGAAGGACTACGGGTTCGTCGACCACGTCCTGACCGCGCGACATCGCCCGTCCGGGCTCGAACTGAGCCGAAGCACCAAGGAGAGTTCGCATGAGCAACTTCAGGCTCCCGGGCGACTTCCGGGCACCGGCCGTGCCCGCAGTCGCGGTACATCCTCCCGTCGTACGTCGAGCGCACCAGCTACGGCGTCAAGGAGTCGAACCCGTACAACAAGCTGTACGAGGAGCGCGATCATCTTCCTCGGCGTGCAGGTGGACGACGCCTCGGCCAACGACGTGATGGCCCAGCTGCTGCACCTCGAGCACGAGGACCCGGACCGCGACATCCTGATCTACATCAACTCGCCGGGTGGCTCGTTCACCTCGCTGATGGCGATCTACGACACCATGCAGTTCGTCCGCCCGGACATCCAGACGTACTGCCTCGGCCAGGCCGCCTCGGCCGCCGCGGTGCTGCTGTCGGCCGGCACGCCGGGCAAGCGCTACGCGCTGCCGAACTCGCGCGTGCTGATCCACCAGCCGGCCACCGAGGGCACCTACGGCCAGGTCTCCGACCTGGAGATCCAGGCGAACGAGATCCAGCGGGTGCGGCGCCAGATGGAGGTCATCCTGGCGCACCACACGGGCAAGGACCCGGACCAGATCCGCAAGCCGACATCGAGCGGGACAAGATCCTCACCGCCGAAGAGGCCAAGTCGTACGGCATCATCGACGAGGTGCTGCCGTACCGCAAGGCGTCGGCTCTGTAGACCCGCCGGGCCGGTGTGTGTCGAGAAGACGACATACACCGGCACTGCTGGTCTAGGGTCGTCCTCTGACGTGCTCCCGGCGCGCCGTGGGTGTTCCCGCTCACGGCATCGGACGGGTACCGTCAGTGGCAATGCGTGAGGCTCCGCCCGGTCGCGGCGTGACCGGGGGGACGTCGCAGTCGCGAACACTGGCACACGTCAGGCGCGGAAACCCGCGCCGGAGGGGACGAGGTCAACGGCCATGGCACGGATCGGTGACGGCGGAGACCTGCTGAAGTGTTCTTTCTGCGGGAAGAGCCAGAAGCAGGTGAAGAAGCTCATTGCCGGCCCCGGGGTCTACATCTGCGATGAGTGCATCGACCTCTGCAACGAGATCATCGAGGAGGAGCTGGCCGAGGCCGGCGACGTCAAGCTCGACGAGCTGCCCAAGCCCGCCGACATCCACGAGTTCCTCGAGCAGTACATCATCGGGCAGGAACGATGCCAAGCGGACGCTCGCGGTAGCGGTCTACAACCACTACAAGCGGATCCAGGCGGACGACAAGGCCGGGCCGAAGGACTCCAAGGACGAGTCGGTCGAGCTCGCCAAGTCGAACATCCTGATGCTCGGCCCCACCGGGTGCGGCAAGACCTACCTGGCGCAGACCCTGGCGAAGATGCTGAACGTGCCGTTCGCGATCGCGGACGCCACGGCGCTGACCGAGGCCGGGTACGTCGGCGAGGACGTCGAGAACATCCTGCTCAAGCTCATCCAGGCGGCGGACTACGACGTCAAGCGGGCCGAGACCGGGATCATCTACATCGACGAGGTCGACAAGATCGCCCGGAAGAGCGGAGAACCCCTCGATCACGCGGGACGTCTCGGGTGAGGGTGTCCAGCAGGCGCTGCTGAAGATCCTCGAAGGCACCACCGCGTCGGTCCCGCCGCAGGGCGGCCGGAAGCACCCGCACCAGGAGTTCATCCAGATCGACACGACGAACGTGCTGTTCATCGTGGCCGGCGCGTTCGCCGGGCTGGAGAAGATCATCAACGAGCGGGTCGGCAAGCGTGGCCTCGGCTTCGGCGCGGAGATCCGCACCAAGTCCGAGATCGAGGAGAGCGACGTCTTCTCCGACACCATGCCCGAGGACCTGATCAAGTTCGGGCTGATCCCGGAGTTCATCGGCCGGCTCCCGGTCGTGGCGACGGTCAGCCACCTGGACAAGGAATCGCTGGTCAGCATCCTCACCCAGCCGCGCAACGCGCTGGTGAAGCAGTACAAGAAGCTCTTCGAGATGGACAACGTCGAGCTCGAGTTCACCAAGACCGCGCTCGAGGCGATCGCCGACCAGGCGGTCCTGCGCGGGACCGGTGCCCGCGGGCTGCGCGCCATCATGGAAGAGGTGCTGCAGCCGGTGATGTACGACATCCCGAGCCGCGACGACGTGGCGAAGGTCGTGATCACCGAGCAGACCGTCCGGGAGAACGTGAACCCGACGATCGTCGCCCGGCAGCCGACGCGGCGCACGCGCAGCGAGCGCGGCGAGAAGTCGGCCTGAGCCGGGCGTCTCCGGGCCACCCCGGCCCGGAGACCCGACAGGAAAGCTGAATGACTGCTGACTCTTTCCCGGGTTCCGGCGAGCACGGTCCCCGGTGGTGGCGTGCAGGCGCCGCCTCCACCGGAGGTGTCTCCACGAAGGGGACTTTCGTCGCGTCTGACGCGGGGAAAGTCCCCTTCGTCGCTTCGCGGCCGGTCCGCTCACCTGGCTACATCCCGGCTCCTGTTGCGTGAGCACGCCAGCGCCACCCATCTCGTGAGTGGTAAGTAGGGTTAGAACCGTCCTTGCCACTCACGACGACCCGACCCCTGCCCCACCGCAGCTTTCCGTCTCACCAACAGGAAATCTGGATGACAACTGAGCCACTTCCCGAATCCGGCGCGAACGACGGGCCGGGGCCGTGCTCGGCTTTCGTGAGCTGAGCGAACGCGTGATCGCGTCGGTTTTCGACCGGTATCCGTGGCTGAACCGGGTGCTGATGGGCATGCTGGCCGTGTTCACCGGCACGTGCGTCGTGGCCGTGGTGGCGCGGCTTTCGCCGTTGCCGCTGATCCCGATGCCGCTCTTCCTCGTCGCGGGCTACGCGCTGTGGCAGCCGCGCGGCGTGCGGGACCGGCGTCAGCTGCTCACTTGGGTGCTGCTGTTCGCGCTCGCGACCATGGTCGGCTTCTGGCTGATCTCGGTCGTCGGCCGCTGGGTGGAGTGAACCGCGATATCGCCCGGGTGGATGGTTTGGCCCGGCGCGCCGTGGGGTAGGAACTTGCCGTGGCAGATGCCCTCGAAACCTTTCGGCATCCCGCTCTGTTCTATCGCGGTGACACTGAGTACCTGACCGGTGTCGTTCCGTTCCTGCTCGAAGGCCTCGGCGGGGCGAGCCCGTCGCCGTCGCCGTACCCGGGCGGAATCTGCGGCTCATCGAGAAGGCGCTCGACGACCGTGCCGAGCTGGTCCGGCTGATCGACATGGAATGCCGGCGGGCCGCAACCCCGGCGCATCCTGCCGGCCGTCCTGGCTCGCTTCGCGAACGAGCACCCGGGCCGGTGCGGATCGTGGGCGAGCCGATGTGGGCCGACCGCACGCCCGACGAGTACCCGGCGTGTGTCCAGCACGAGGCCCTGATCAATCGCGCGTTCGCCGGGCGCGACCTGACCCTGCTGTGCCCGTACGACATCGCCGAGCTCAAGCCGTCGGTGCTGGCCGACGCCGAGCGCACCCACCCCGAGCTGCGGGATTCCTGTGGTGCCTGGCCGAGCCCGCGGTTCGACCCGATGGGCGTGCTGGCCGACTACAACCTGCCGCTGCCCGCCCCGGCGAACGCGGTCGAGTTCCGCTTCAACCTGGTCCTGCTGGCCGCCGCTCGTGGTTTCGCCCAGATCTGGGCCGACCGGCACGGCCTGCGTGATCCCCGGTTCGGCGACTTCGCCCTGGCGACCGCCGAGTTGACCACGAACAGCGTCCTCCACGGCGGCGGCGAGGGCGTCCTGCGGTTGTGGCGGAGCCGGGCCAGGTGGTGGTGGAGGTGTCCGACCACGGGACGATCGCCGAGCCATTGGCCGGCCGGATCCCGGCGCCCAGGGCAGTCTCGGCGGTCGCGGTCTGCTGCTGGTGAACCTGCTGGCCGACCTCGTCCGCGTACCGCGCGCCGGGCCGCACCACGACCCGGGCCCTCTTCCGCTGCTGAAGCTCAGACGGCGCGGGGGATGTGCTTGCCGAGGAAGCTGATCATGCTCGGGACCACCGTGCGGTTGAAGGCGTCGCCGTGCTTGCCGTGCGCGGTGTGCACCACCACCGGCTTGGCCACGTCGACGTAGCGGCGGAGGCCGATGATGAACGGGTCCTCGGTGCCGCACCACATGCCGGTCGGCATGGCTTTGGTCTCGTCGATGTGGCGCAACGGGTCCAGGGCCGTCCAGTCGTTCATGTCCGGGAAGATGTGCCGCTTGGCCATCTCGGGCCACGACATGATCAGCGCGGGCGCCAGTGCGGCGAGCGCGGCCGGCGGCTGGCGGCGTTCCACCCGGCGGCGGGTGTACAGGAACGCGCCGAACCCGCCCATCGACAGCCCGGTGGAGGCGAACGGCAACCCGGTGGCCCCGCCGAAGCCGCGCTCCCGCAGCCACCGCGGGACCTCCTCCAGCAGCATCGCCATCGGGTCGTCGCCGGGGTGCATCTGGTGCCAGTAGTTGTCCCCACCGTCGACCGCGACGAAGCCGAACGCGGGCACCGCCTTGCGCGCGACGTCGCTGGAGAGCTGCTTGAGCGTGCCGGTCGGGGCCGCGCTGCGGGCGTTGCCGTGCAGGCCGTGCAGCATGAGCGACATCGGCAGCCCCTTCGGCGGCGTCTTCGACGGCAGCATGAGCACGAGGTCGACCTCGCGTCCGCGCGCCGGCGGAGTAGACGCGCTCGATGCGCGTGCTGCCCAGCTGCGTCGCCGGGTTGGACGAAGCCACGCCGAGCGCGCGCTGGAGGGCCGGGCTGAACGGCAGTTTGCCGGTCGCGGTGCCGACCGCGAGGCCGGTCACGGCCAGCCCGGACGCGCCGGCGATCAGGACCGAACGACGGCCGAGCCAGCGGCGGGTGTCCCGCAACGCCGACTCCACGGTGTGGGCTTCCTTCGGTCGCCCTTCGTCCTGTTCGCTCACCTGTCTCCCCGTCCCCCTGGCCCGCTCTCTTCTAAGACGTAGCCCACCGCCGAAACGTTGCCTACGTCCGTCCCCTGAGCGAGTTAATCGCCAGCGCCGCCCCCGGCGTTTCCCCAGGCGGCTATCGCCGCCGCACTGGACCGTCCCGCCGCCTCCCCAGTGTCCCCGAGTCCTATCGCGAGCGTGATCCCCAGGGGTACCAGGATGTGGCCTACGCCGTGTTCCGAAAGCCCGAAGTGCCCGGACGACTCCAAGGTGACGAATCCGTGCAGGGCGCTCCACAGCTGGGCGGCCGCCGCGTAGGGGTCGATCGGCCGGAAACGCCCGGCTTCGATGGCCCGCTCGGTCGCCCGGACGATGTACCCGAAGGCTTCGAGGCCTTCTCCGGACGCTTCGCGGCCTTCTTCGGTCGTGAGGTCCGCGAGGGTCGCGCGCTTCCCGCCGGGCGTGGCCTGACCGAAGGTCACCGCGAACAGGTTCGGGTGCTCGACCACGGCTTCCCGGTAGCTCCGGGCGAGGGTGAAGATGTCGGCCACCGGGTCGTCGGTCGGGGTGACGGTGGCGAGGCGGGCGCTCAGCCGCAGGAACCCCGCCCGCGCGACCTCGTCGACCAGCGCCGCCATGCCCCCGAAATGGGTGTACACGGCCATGGTCGACACGCCGATCTCCGCGGCCAGCTTGCGGGCCTGCAGCGATTCCGGCCCGCCCTCGGCCAGCAGGCGGATGGCGGCCTCGACCAGCTGGGCCTTGACGTCGGACGCGCGGGACTTCGGAGTCATGCTTGCCAGTATCGCATAACCCTGTTATAACTGAAGCCATAACCACGTTATGGCACGTTCAGAGGGGTCCGCCATGGGTAGCAAGTTCCTCGAAGGCAACTACGCCCCGGTCAGCCGGGAGCAGACGATCACCGAGCTGCGGGTCACCGGGGAGATCCCGGAGTTCCTCGACGGGCGTTACCTGCGCAACGGCCCCAACCCGCTGTCCGAAGTGGACCCGGAGACCTATCACTGGTTCATGGGCGACGGCATGGTCCACGGCGTCCGCCTGCGCGACGGGCGCGCCGAGTGGTACCGCAACCGCTGGGTGCGCAACCCCAGCATCATCGGCCAGCTCGAGCGCGGGGAGGCGCCGCTGTGCGGGCTGGGCGCCATCGGCGCCAACACGAACGTCATCGGGCACGCGGGCAAGACGCTCGCGCTGATCGAGGCGGGTGCGCCGACCTATGAGCTGACCGACGAACTCGACACGGTCGGGCTCTGCGACTTCGACGGCACGCTGCCCGGCGGGTACACCGCGCACCCCAAGCGCGACCCGGAGACCGGCGAACTGCACGCGGTCTCGTACTTCTTCGGGATGGGCAACAAGGTCCGGTACTCGATCATCGACGTCGAGGGTCACGCGCGGCGCACGGTGGACATCGAGGTCACCGGCTCGCCGATGATGCACGATTTCTCCCTGACCGAGAAGCATGTCGTGTTCTACGACCTGCCGGTGACCTTCAGCGCGGAGACCGCGATGTCCGGCGCGTCCGTGCCGCCCTTGCTGCGTACGCCGGCGAAACTCGTGCTGTCGGCGGTGATCGGCAAGGTCCGCGTGCCGGACCCGCTGATGGCCATGCTGGCCGGGCGGTCCGGCGGGAACGGCGCCTTCCCGTACCGGTGGGACCCGAAGTACCCGGCCCGGGTCGGCGTGATGCCCCGCGAGGGCGGCAGTTCCGACGTCCGCTGGTTCGAGGTCGAGCCGTGCTACGTCTTCCACCCGCTCAACGCCTACGACGACGGCGACACCGTCGTTCTCGACGTCGTCCGGCACCACCGGATGTTCGACCAGCGGCCGTTGGAGCCGGGCGAGGGCGGTTCGACGCTGGACCGCTGGACCGTGGATCTCAGTGCGGGCAAGGTGATCGAGGAGCGGCTCGACGACCGCGGCCAGGAATTCCCCCGGGCCGACGAACGGCTGACCGGGCTGCGGCACCGGTTCGGCTACACGGTGGCCACGGCCGACGACGGGGTCGTCGCGGGCAACGAGCTGCTCAAGCACGACCTGCACAGCGGGTCGACGCGGGCGCGTTCCTTCGGCGCCGGAAGGGAACCAGGCGAGTTCGTCTTCGTGCCCTCGAGCCCGGACGCGGGTGAGGACGAGGGCGTGCTGATGGGGTTCGTCTTCGACAAGGCGACCCAGCGGAGTGACCTCACGCTGCTGGACGCGGGCACGCTGGACACGGTGGGGGCGATCCACCTGCCTGACCGCGTCCCGCACGGCTTCCACGGCAACTGGGTGCCCACCGAGTCCTACGTCACCAGCCGCTGATCCCCGCAGTACAGATTCATCGAGTCCCCCCTCAAAAACCCCACCAGCGTCATCCCGTTCTCCTCGGCCAGCTCCACCGCCAGCGAGGACGGCGCGGAAACCGCGGCCAGGAAACCGATCCCGGCCATCGCGGCCTTCTGCACGAGCTCGAACGACGCCCGCCCGGACACCAGCAAGCCGTAGCCCGGCGCGGGGATGCGGCCCTCGAGCAGCGCCCAGCCGAGCACCTTGTCGACCGCGTTGTGCCGGCCGATGTCCTCGCGCACGACGTCCAGCGCGCCGTCCGGGGTGAACAGCGCGGCCGCGTGCAGGCCGCCGGTGCTGGCGAACACCTTCTGCTGCTCGCGCAGGACGTCCGGCAGTCCGGCAAGGTCCTCGCTCTTCACCTCGAACGGTGACGCGGCGGGGAGAAGCGGCTGCGGAGCTTGACCGCGTCGAGCGCCGCCTTGCCGCAGACGCCGCACGACGACGTCGTGTAGAAGTTCCGCTCGACACCGGTTTCGGGCGGCGGGACCCGTCGGCCAGGGCGAGGTCGAGCACGTTGTAGGTGTTGCGGCCCTGATCGTCGACGCCGTCGCAGTATCGGGCGGTCGCCACGTCCTCGCGCGAGCCCAGCACGCCCTCGGACAGCAGGAACCCGTGCGCGAGCTCGACGTCGTGGCCGGGGTCCGCATGGTCACCGCCAGCGCGCGGCCGCCGACCCTGATTTCCAGGGGTTCTTCGGCCGCGAGGCTGTCCGGACGGCGTCGTTCGCCGCTCGCCGCGATGTGGCGGACGGGCTTGCGTACCGTCACCCTGCCCATTGCTTCGCCCCTTCGGCCGAACATTCGACACTCGTATGGTGCAACACCGGGAATTACTTAATACTTCCTGCGTCACCCCAGAGTACGGAGGGATCCGATGGCTCTCGGCTTCTTGGACCGTTCCCGCATCATCGCGCCGCCGGCTGGAGCCGGTGGCTCATCCCGCCCGCCGCCCTCTCGGTGCACCTCGCCATCGGCCAGGCCTACGCGTGGAGCATCTTCAAGGCACCGCTCGAGAAGGACCTCGGGCTCTCCGGCACCCAGAGCGCACTGCCGTTCCAGCTCGCGATCGTGATGCTCGGCCTGTCCGCCGCGGTCGTCGGCACGCAGGTGGAGCACAACGGCCCGCGCTGGGCGATGCTCGTCTCGCTGGTGTGCTTCTGCGCCGGCTTCCTGATCTCGGCGCTCGGCGTGGCCACCGGGCAGTTCTGGCTGGTCGTCCTCGGCTACGGCGGCATCGGCGGGATCGGGCTCGGCATCGGCTACATCTCGCCGGTGTCGACGCTGATCAAGTGGTTCCCGGACCGGCCGGGAATGGCGACCGGCATCGCGATCATGGGCTTCGGCGGCGGCGCGCTGATCGCGTCGCCGTGGTCTCATCAGATGTCGGCACGCGGCGGACGCAGGGCCGGTCGCGACCACGTTCCTGGTGCTCGGCCTCGTCTACGCGGTGTTCATGGCGTTGGGGGTGGCTGCTGGTCCGGGTCCCGGCCGAGGGCTGGACACCGTCGGGCTGGACCCGCATGCCGATCACGGCACGGCCATGATCACCACCGCGAACGTGTCCGCGGCCAGCGCCATCAAGACGCCGCAGTTCTGGTGCCTCTGGGTGGTGTTGTGCTTCAACGTCACCGCGGGCATCGGAATCCTGGAGAAGGCGTCCCCGATGATCCAGGACTTCTTCAAGAACACCCCGACTCCGGTCGGCGGGCCGCCGCGGCCGGGTTCGTCGCGCTGCTGTCCCTGTGCAACATGCTCGGCCGGTTCGTCTGGTCGTCCACATCGGACCTGGTGGGGCGCAAGAACATCTACCGGCTCTACCTCGGCGTCGGCGCGCTGCTGTACCTGGTGATCGCGCTGACCACGAACAGCTCGAAGCTCGTGTTCATCCTGTGCGCGATGGTGATCCTGTCCTTCTACGGCGGCGGTTTCGCCACCGTTCCGGCCTACCTCAAGGACATGTTCGGCACGTTCCAGGTCGGCGCGATCCACGGACGGCTGCTCACCGCTTGGTCGGTGGCAGGCGTGCTGGGACCGCTGATCGTCAACGCGATCGCGGACAGCCAGAAGCGGGCGGGCAACTCCGGCCCGGATCTGTACACGACGTCCTTCTACATCATGATCGGCCTGCTGGTGATCGGCTTCGTGGCCAACGAGCTGGTGCGGCCGGTGAACCCGAAGTACCACGAGCCCGCGCGGCGGAGCCGGCGAGGAGTGAGGCGTGATGAGCGAACCGCAGGAGACCGCCGGGTCCAACCGGGTCCCGCTGCTCGTGCTGGCGTGGGCGTGGGTGGTGCTCCCGTTCGCCTACGGCATGTACCAGCTGTTCCTGAAGCTGGTCAGCTCTTCGGCTAACGCAGCTTCGCCAGCAGGCTCGCCGCGCGGAGTCGACGTGCTCTTCGGCGACCCGGGCCAGGACCGCCGGGTCGCCGTCGCGCATGAGCACGGCGAGTTCGCGGTGTTCGTCCGCGACCCGGTTGCGGTCATTCTCGAGCCCGAGCGAGACGCGCTGGAGCTGGAACAGGAACAGCTGCGAGCGCACGGCAAGCCAGGCTTCGGTGCGCCGGTTCCCCGCGGCGGCGTAGATCCGGTCGTGGAACTCGATGTCGAAGCTCGGCAGCCGGGTGCCGTCCGCGGCGCCGGAGACCTCGGCGGCCATGGCCTCAACGAGCCGTTGAGCTCCCGAGATCGTCCGGGCCCGCTTTGGCCGACGCCGTCGTGGCGGCCGCCGGTCCAGCGCCGCGCGCACCGAATGACCTCTTCGACGTCGGCCGCGGTCACGTCCACGACGGTGGTCGGGCGGTGCAAGCCACCGCCGACCAGGCCCTCGTGCCCCGGCATCGCCGGCCCTTCGCGCGCCGAGCCACGGCTGACATCAGCGCCGCGGCGGAGGTCGACCTCCCGCAGCGGCGGGCCCGGCGGGAAGTGCCCGGCGAACACGGCGTCCCGATCCGGTCGGCGCTCGTCGGCAAGCCCGCGGCGATCGGCTTTCGCCGGGGTGTGACTTCCATGTCTTAATGTTGACATTCGGACATCGTCCGCACAAGGTGGAAGCCTGCCGACCGCGGAGGAGTGTGCATGACCGTCCCGCCTTCCACCTCGCCATCCCCGTCGACGACCTGGCCCGCGCCCGCGCTTCTACGGCGGCGTGCTCGGCTTTCCCGAAGGGCGTTCGGCCGACAAGTGGGTCGACTGGGACTTCCCGGGCCACCCGGTCGTCACCCACTCATGCCTCGCGCCCGCCAGAGGCCTGCCGGGACCCGGTCGACGGCCATGACATTCCACTGACAGACTTCGGCCTGGTGCTGACCATCGAGGACTTTCCCGCTCCTGGCCCGGACGGCTGCGCAGAAGCGGGCACCGAGTTCGTCGTCGAGCCCTACCAGCACTTCGCCGGCAAGCCGGGCGAACGGTGGACGATGTTTCCTGCGCGACTTCCGGGCCGGGAACGCGCTCAAAATCAAGGCTTTCCGCAACAAGTCTCCGCTGTTTCACGAAGTGGACGGTTTCGGGTCCTCTTCGTCACCCGGCACGATCCCGTGGGATCGGACCGCGGTGGCGCGGGCGTTCGCCGATGGGGGTGTCCGGGTCACGGTCCACTACGGCAGCCGGGCCGAGGACGCTGGGGAGACGTTGCGCACGCGCAGCTGCCGGGCGGGGACATTATGTCATCGGCGGGGATCTGGGTGATCCCGAAGCGGTGCAACGGATCGCGGACACCGCGGACGCCGGGCTCGGCGGCATCGACGTCCTGGTCAACAACGCCGCGGTGGCCACGTCGGAGGCGACCGGCGACATCCAGGTCGCTGACGTGTCCTATGTGGACTGGCAACGGATCTGGCGCCGCACGGTCGAGGTGAACCTGTTCGGTGCGGCGAACCTGAGCCACTGCGTAGCGCAGAAGCTCATCGCGCGCGGCGCGCCCGGCCGGATCGTCAACATCGGCTCCCGCGGCGCGTTCCGGGGCGGACCCGGGCGTCCGGCGTACGGCGCGAGCAAGGCCGCGCTCCACGCCCTTGGGCAGTCTCTCGCGGTGGCGCCTACGCACCATACAGCATGAGCAGGGGTACGTCGGTCACACCGGGTTCACCGCGACCAAGCGCGTCGGCCGACCGGATCACCGACGGCTGCGCGGGCAGAGCCCGTTCGGCCGGGTCGGGACCCCCGACGAGGTCGCGGCCGCGGTGGTCTACCTCGAGCTTCGGCGGGGCCGGCTGGGCGTCGGGCGCGATTCTCGACCTGAACGGAGCCTCCTACCTCCGTACGTGATCTGGGTCACCCATGCCGCAGCGGCGGCACGGGAAGGCGTGCGGAGTGTGTACGCGTCGCTGGGAAAGTCGTCGTCGCCGGGCTGGCGCTGGTCGTGTTCGGTAGCACCGGCACTTCGGGTACCGAACTTCCCGGCGCTACGACCAGGTCACGCGGGACGACGTCATCGAGGGCGACGCGGCCACGAGACCGGGCGGCGGCCGGCCCGACGGTTCGCTGGACATCCTCCTGGTGGGGCGCGACTCGCGGAACCGACCAGCAGGGCAAGCCACTGGCGCCCGAGGTACTCCGGGAGCTGCGGGTCGGCGCGAGAACGGCAGCGGCCTCACGGACACCCTGGATGGTGCTGCGGTCCCGAAACGGGACCGAGACCGTACGCGCGTTTTCGATCCCGCGCGACAGCTACGTCACGCTGCCCGGGGGCAAACAGAAGATCAACGCCGCTTTCGGGATTGCCAAGGCCGCCGAAGCACAGCGCCTGCGCAACGCCGGGGAGACGGACAAGGCGAAATTCGACAAGGACGGCGCTCAAGCCGCGGCGCGGCGGGGGGACGCTCAAGGCGATTGAGAGCCTCACCGGCGTCAAGTCGACCACTTCGCCGAGGTCGACCTGCTCAGCTTCTACGAGATCGGCAAGGCCATCAGGGGCATCGACGTCTGCCTGAACGCGGCGACCAAGGACAAGAACTCGGGGGCGAACTTCCAGGCCGGGCCCGAGCGGATCGCGGGCGCCGACGGCACTGGCTTTCGTACGCCGGCGCGACGATCTCAGGGGCGGCGACTTCGATCACGCCGGGCGCCAGCAGGTCTTCCTCGCCGGGCTGCGAAACAGGTGCTCTCGGCAGGACGCTCGCGAACCCCGGGAAGCTCACCGACCTGATCGACGCTGTCACCCATCCGTCGTGCTCGACAGGATCGTGGAATCTACTCGACTTCGTCGGGCAGATGCGCGGATCAGCGGCGGCGGCATCGAGTTCACCGCGATCCCGGTCGTCGACCGCGACTACCGCTACGACCCCAAGAACCCGCGGGCGACCGCGGTGCAGGTCGACCCGGCCGCGGTCAAGGCGTTCGCGGCGGGCCTGATCGGCCGCCCGCCGCCCCGTCCTCACCCGCATCCGCAGCCCCACCCGCCGGGCAAACCGTCGACATCCTGAACGCGAGCTCCAAGGGCGGGCTCGCGGCGCGGGTCGCGGGCGTGGTGCGCGACAAGGGGTTCCGCACGGACCGGACGGACAACACCGCGTCCCGGCGCACGTCGGTGGTGCGCTTCCCGGCCGACCTCGCCGGCCGCGCCGCGGAGCTGGCGAAGCTCCTCGGCGGCCTGGACACCCAGGAGTCGGCGGCGGTCCCGGCGGGGCATCTCGAGGTGGTCCTCGGCACGGTCTACGCGGGCCCGGGAGCGGCGGGCGGCGGTGGGACGTCCGGCGGTGACTCCCCGATCACGTCGGAGGGCATCACCTGCGTCAACTGACCCACTGGCATGCTGAGCGCGTGCGGAGACTGGCGCGGGTGCTCTTCTGGCTCGCCGTGGGGGCGGTGCTCGTGCTCACCCTGCGGCCGATGGGCCTGGTGCCCGACGACCGCGTCAACCTCGTGCCGCTGGCGGGGATCGTCGACGAGTGGCACAACGCGAACGTCCGGCTCGGGCTGATCAACAACCTGGGCAACATCGGGGTGTTCGTGCCGATCGGCCTGCTGGGCGTCCCGGCGACGGGCCGGCGGCCCTGGCAGGTGATCGCCGCCGCCGGTGCGCTGTCGGTGGTGATCGAAATCCTGCAGCACTGGCTCGGCCGAAGCTCCGACGTCGACGACGTCATCCTGAACACGCTCGGCGCCGCTGTGGGTGTGGCGTTGTTCGTGGCTGCCCGCGCTCTCTCCCGGCGTCGGGTTTCGTCACGTTCTTGAGGAGCGGAACGCGCGGCCGGCAGGGATTTCGTGAGTTTTGCGTCAAGTTTCGTGTGCTTCTCCGGTGTTGGGCGGAGATGGCCCGCTTTCGGCGGAAAACTCACCGGCCCGCCGTGGATCCGGTAACCGAGGGGTCGGCTCACCGGACGAACTCGGCGATTCCCCCGGGAAGAATCCGCGCTCAACTTGCTCAATTCGGTGCGTGGTTCTCGGATGTGAACACGGCGGCGTCTTTCCGTGCTTCGATGATCGAAGTCAGCTCCTCACGATCCTGTCCGAACGCGCCACGCTGGTGTGATCGGTTCTTGACGCTCGGGCGCACTTGCGGCAGTGTTCCGCTGGCCGGGAGTTCGGTCCACGGGAAAATGAGGTTCAGGCATTCGATGTCAACCTGACAATTACGCACGTCCCGTGCTCGCTATCGGTGAACAGGAAACGGGTCGGACAAGGAACGCGGAATGCATTCAGATTTCGCCCGCCGATGGTGGGTTGTCCCGATGCTCGGCATCGTCATTCTGCTGGCGGGGTGCGAATCCGGTTCGACACTGACGCGTTACTCCGGGCCGATCGACGCCTGCAAGCTGCCCGATTCGGCCAGCTTGTCCAGCCTGGTCCCCGGCACGGTCGAGGTGCCGGCCGAGGGCATCAAGCTTCCCGAGACCGTCGTGCTGCCCGCCGACCGCGGCAGCGGGGACAACGAGCTCACGACCTGCACCAAGATCTTCGCCCGCGACCTCGGCGGCAACCGGCCCGACCTCAACGACTTCCGCGCGGTCGCGGTGGCCGTCGCGCGCTACACGAACTCCAGCGACGATGCCGTCGTGCCGAAGGTGGGCAGCCTGATGACGAACGCGGTCGGCGACCACGCCGGCGTGCGGCTGGTCACCGGGATCGGCGACGAGGCCGGGCTCACCGACCGCTGGGCCGCGGCCCGCGCCGGCAACGTCGTGATGGGGCTGACGCTCACCGACGGCGGGTCAGAGGCCGCGCTCATCGCCGCGCCGAACGTCGACAACGTCCAGCGGGTGCTGACCACGATGGTCGACAACCTCAAGCGGCTCTACTCCTGAGACTTCCGAGTCTCCAGCCGGACCACGATCGCCTTCGACACCGGCGTGTTCGACTTCTCCGCCACGGAGTCCAGCGGCACCAGCGCGTTCGCCTCGGGGAAGTACGCCGCGGCGCAGCCCCGCGCGGTCGGATAGGACACCACCCGGAAGTCCGCGGCGCGACGGTCGCCGTCGACCCACTCGGAGACCAGGTCGACCATCGCCCCGTCGGCCAGCCCGAGCGCCGTGATGTCGTCCGGGTTGACCAGCACCACGCGCCGCGCGTTCTCGATGCCGCGGTAGCGGTCGGAAAGGCCGTAGATCGTGGTGTTGTACTGGTCGTGGCTGCGCATCGTCTGCAGCAGCAGCCTGCCTTCGGGGACCCGGGGATACTCCAGCTCGGACACCGTGAAGTTGCCCTTGCCGTTGACCGTCCCGCTGAACTCGCGGGAGTCGCGCGGCGCGTGCGGCAGCACGAACCCGTCCGGCTCGCGCACGCGGCGGTTGTAGTCCGCGCAGCCGGGCACGACGCGGGAGATCCGGTCGCGGATCAGGTCGTAGTCGTGGATGAAGGAGTGCCACGGCACCGGGTGCGCGGGACCGAAGAGCTTCTCCGCCAGCCGGCAGACGATCGCGACCTCCGACAGCAGGTGCTTGCCGGCGGGGGCGAGCCGGCCGCGTGAGGTGTGCACCTGGGACATCGAATCCTCGACGGTGACGAACTGCTCGCCGCTCGCCTGGACGTCGCGCTCGGTGCGCCCGAGCGTGGGCAGGATGAGCGCGGTCCGGCCGTGCACCACGTGCGAGCGGTTGAGCTTGGTCGAGACGTGCACGGTCAGCGAGCACGAGCTCAGCGACTTCTCGGTCAGTTCGGAATCCGGGGTGGCGGAAGCGAAGTTGCCGCCGACGGCGAAGAACACCTTCCCGCGGCCGTCGCGCATCGCGCGGATCGAATCGACCGTGTCGAAGCCGTGCTCGCGGGGGACGTCGATGCCGAACTCGCCGGCGAGGGCGTTCATGAACTTCTCCGGCATCTTCTCCCAGATGCCCATCGTCCGGTCGCCCTGGACGTTCGAGTGCCCGCGCACCGGGCAGAGCCCCGCGCCCGGCTTGCCGATCATCCCGCGCATCAGCGCCAGGTTCGCGATCTCGGAGATCGTCGGCACGGCGTGCTTGTGCTGGGTCAGGCCCATCGCCCAGCAGTAGATCGTGCGCTCGGAGGTGGCGATCATCCGGGCCACGCGCTCGATCTGCTCGCGTGGCAGGCCGGTCGCGCGCTCGGTCTCGGGCCAGTCGATCTCACGCAGGTGCTTGGCGTAGTCGTCGAAACCGTAGGTCGCCGACTGGACGAACTCGCGGTCGACGATCGCGCCGGGCGCTTCCTCTTCCCAAGCGAGCAACAGGTGCCCGACGGCCTGGAACAGCGCGAGGTCGCCGCCGAGGCGGATCTGCGCGAACTCGTCGGCCAGCGGCGTGCCCTTGCCGACCACACCGCGGATGTTCTGCGGGTTCTTGAACCGCATCAGCCCGGCCTCGGGCAGCGGGTTGACCGCGATGATCCGCGCGCCGTTGCCCTTGGCCTCTTCGAGCGCCGAAAGCATCCGCGGGTGGTTGGTGCCCGGGTTCTGGCCGACCACGACGATCAGGTCGGCCTGGTGGATGTCGGCGAGGCTGACCGAGCCTTTGCCGATCCCGGTGGTGGCCGCCAGCGCCGCGCCCGAGGACTCGTGGCACATGTTCGAGCAGTCCGGCAGGTTGTTCGTGCCGAAGGAGCGGACCAGCAGCTGGTAGAGGAACGCGGCTTCGTTGCTGGTGCGGCCGGAGGTGTAGAAGATCGCCTCGTTCGGGTTCGTGAGGCCGTTCAGCTCGTCGGCGACCAGCTCGAACGCGTCGTCCCACGAGATGGGTTCGTAGTGCGACGCGCCTTCGCGCAGGACGAACGGCTCGGTGATCCGGCCCTGCTGGCCGAGCCAGTAGTCGGTCTTGCCGCGCAGCTCCTCGATCGGGTGCGCGGCGAAGAACTCGGCGGCCGACACGGCGTTTCGTCGCCTCCTCGGCGACCGCCTTGGCGCCGTTCTCGCAGAACTCGGCGAGCTTGCGGTGTTCGCCGTCGACCTCGCGCGGCTCGGGCCAGGCGCAGCCGGGGCAGTCGAAGCCCTCGCGCTGGTTCAGCAGCCGCAACGCCTTGATCGTGCGCCCGGTCCCCATCTGCTCGACGCTGCGGGCGAGGGACACCGCGACGCCGGGGATCCCGGCCGCCCAGCCCTTCGGCTTGCCCACTTCGAGGCGGGTCTCGTCCACGTCGTTCGTCGGCGCTTCACGGGTCATGGGTTCATCGTGCGCTTCGATGAGCGGAACCGCGAACAGGGGGTCCGGTTCGCAACCCGCGGTCGATCACGGTCACGACCAGCAGGACGGCGCTGAGGACGATCAGTGCGACGGCGAGCCGGTGCAGCCCGGCCGAGTCCGCGTGCGGGCCGTAGCAGAGCGCGATCAGCGTCGACGCGATGATCGCGCCGAGGTATTGCGCGGTCCGGAAAAGGCCGCTCGCGGTGCCCATCTGCTCGGCGGGCGCTTCGCGGTAGAGCGTCGTCTGGTTCGCCACGCTGGTCAGGCCCTGTGCCAGGCCGAACAACGCGACGAGGCCGAGCAGCGCGACGAAGGGCGTCGCGTCGCCGATGAACAGCAGCAGTACCGAACCGCCGGTGAGCGCGACCCCGACGATGACCAGGCGGGACCAGATTCCGGTGGCACGCCCGGAGAACGCGGCGGCGCAGACCGCCACACCGGACATCGGCAGCAGCATCAGCCCGGCGGCCTCTTCGCTGAGGTGACGGGCGGTTTCGAGCCACTGGACGTAGCCGAACATCACCGCGTAGATCGCCATGAAGCTCAGGGCCTGGCGCAGGTAGGTGCGCAGGATCGGCGCGTTGGCGGCGAGCATCCGCAGGTCGAGGAAGGGATACTCGCGGCGCAGCTCCACCAGCGTGAACGCCGCGCCCAGCGCGACCGCGACGACGAGCAGGAGAACGTCCGCGCCCGGGTTCATCAGGAAGAACAGCAGGGCCAGGAGGGTCGCGGAGAAGAGCAGGATGCCAAGGATGTCGATGGGCTTCGCGGTGCGCTCGCCGTCGTCGTCCTTGGGTACCCACAGCAACGCCAGCACGAGCGAGAGGCCGGCGAGCGGGATGTTCACCGCGAAGATCGCGGGCCAGCCGAAGAGGGCGATCAGGATCCCGCCCAGCGTCGGCCCGATCACCATCACGGTCTGCGCGGACATCGAGAGTACCGATAGCACCCGGGCCGGGACGCCCTGTCCGGTCGCTTCGGCGTGGTGCCGGAGGACGGCCATCGCGGCGGGGAAGCCGGCGCAGGTGCCGAGGCCGAGGACGACCCGGACGCCGGTGAGCCATTCGATCGAGATCGGGATCATCCCGGCGATCCCGGCGATGATCACCAGGATCGCGCCGCCGAGCAGGACGCGGCGGGCGCCGTAGCGGTCCACGAGCAGCCCGACGACGGGCTGGCCGACGGCGGTGGCCAGGTAGAGCGCGGAGATCAGCCAGGCCGTCTTGGCCGGGCCGGCGCCGAAGCTCAGCCCGATCGGGACGAGCGCGACGGCGATGAGGGTGGAGTTGATGGGGTTGAGCACCGCGCCCGCCACCAAGGGGGTGACGAGCCGGGCGCCGAACTTCGCGGGTGCGGTGGTGGCCGTGACGACTCCTAGCGTTGCGCGATGCGCTGCAACAAGGGCAGCGCCTGCATGACGGTGTCGAGCTCGGTTTCGGACAGCTCACAGGCGAGCGCTTTCGCGAGCCACTCGTCGCGGTGCTGGAACACGCCGCGGACGGTGCGGGTGCCGAGCTCGGACAGGCTGATCACGACGCGGCGGCCGTCGGCCGGGTCGCGGGTGCGGGCGAGCAGGCCCAGCTCGTCGAGCACGCCGAGAGTGGCGGCCATCGACTGCTGCCGCACGTGTTCGGCGGCGGCGAGCTCGCCCTGAGTCGCCGGGCCCTCGCGGTAGAGGCGGTTGACCACGGCGGACTGCGACGGCGTGAGGATCCCGGCATTGTCGACCTGGCGCAGCCTGCGGTGCAGCTGCCCGACGACCCCGCGGATCCAGCCGGCGCTCTCGGCGATGCGAGGAGTTACTTCGCCCATGTACACAGTCTAGACTACACAGTCCAGCCTGTGCACTTTAGTCATGGGCCTTGGCGGCTACTTCGAGTCGCAGGTGTCTTCGGTCGGGCGGGGCAGGTTCGGGTCGAAGGCCCCGGGGACGTTCTGGTCGCCGCTGCCGGCGAGCCCGGCCCGGGGCGGTTGCTGTAGGCGGGGGCGAGGTAGCCCTCCTCGAGCGCGGCGCAGCCGATGGACTCGTAGAAACTTCCGCCGCCCGCGCCGGGCCAGAGCCCATGGCTGGTCGTGGCGAAGCCCCGGCCGGACCGCACGACGTAGGACTCGTCCACCCGCACGAAGCTGACGATCTCCGACGGCCCGGTCAGCCCCGCGGCATTCGGCGAGTCGAAGGCGTACGCGACCACGTACTTCGTGTCCACCACCAGTTCACCCGGCTTCTCGCCGGGGTGCGCGGACAGTGAGCCCAAGGTCCGCGGGCCCTGGTCGAGCAGCTGGTAGCCGGTGGCGACCTCGGTGACGTAGTTGGCGAAGTCGGCCTGGTCGTCGCCGATCTTGGCCTTGCGCGCGAGGTCCTCGCCGATGGATCCCTGGACGTCCTTGGCGAAGAGGGCCAGGAAGGCCTTCGTGTCGTGCTGGATGAGCACGGCGGGGTCCAGCCGGCCCGCGGCGATGACGCCCTTGACCTTCGCGTAGGCGTCCGCGACCGCGTCGGCCTTGAAGGCGCCGATGGCGGCCGGGGCAGGCGAGGTGATCCCGTCGATGCCCTTCTTCCAGACATCCGCCGGGGTCCGCGCGTAGGCGTGCTTCAGGTCCACGGGCGCGTACTGCGCGACCGACGTCGGGTTGACCGTGGTCGGGGCCGGCGTGGACGGCGTGTCCGCGTTGTCGCTGCGCGGAGTCCGGCCGAGGTAGACGATCACCGCCGTCGTCACGGCGAGGACCGCGAAGAACGCGACCAGCCCCCACCGCTTGCCGTTGCGTGGCGAGCGGGCGCGCTTCTGCTGCTTCTTGAACTGCTTCCGGTCCTTCTTCGCGCCCAGCCAGGCGTCCTTCTCGGCGTACTTCTGCCAATCCGGGTTCATCAGGTCCGGGTGCGTCTCGATCCGGTCGTCCATCGTGCTCCCCCAAAGTTCGGACGACTGATCATCGCCGCGTGGGGGAGTTCGTTACCGCGCCACCGCAGGCCGCGGGGGCCCGGTCCTCGTGAGTGGTAAGTGTCGTTCTAACGACACTTACCACTCACGAGACCCGACCACACGGTTACCGCGCCACCAGCACCTTCGCCACCACGAAGGGGAGGTTCGGCGCGTCCTCGGTGATGGCGTCGTTAGTCACGGTCAGCCGCTCCTGCTGATTCGAGACCACGGCCAGCTCGGACACCCCGCCCGCGGTAGGCAGGAAGCCCAGCGCGGACGGGAAGTCGAACCGCCGGGGATCACCGGCGACGACCTGCCGCGCGCCCGTCGCCAGATCGATCCGGATGACCCGCAGCTGCAACGCGTCGGCCGCGTAGAGGTATCGGTCGGCCGGGTTGTACGGGTTGAACGTGAAGTCGAGCAGCTCCTCGACCGGGACGTCGGAGGGCGTCGGCGCGACCAGCCGGATGTCGGCGGCCCGCTCGTAGGGCCGGCGGTGGTCGGTCAGGACCGACAGCGGGAACGAGTAGATCCCGCGGGCGCAGGGCGAGTAGTAGAAGACTGAGCCGTCCCGCACGGCCAGCGGCGAGACACCCGGCAACGTCGAGCCGGTGAACAGGAACGGGACGCCGTTGACGGTGACTTTCGGCATCGCCGGGCACAGCGCCAGCTGCGGAAGGAAATCGGCAGGCGTGAACGTCTTCGGCACGATGCCCGGGGTGATCATGCCGTCCGGCTGGGCCACCCAGACGCTGCCGAGGATGGCGTCCGAGAGCAGGTAGCGGCCGTCAGGCAGCTTGACGAAGTCCTCCGCGAAGCCGACCGGGACGCCGGTGAAGCGAATCGTGCGGACCAGCTGGGCGCTGAAGCCGCCCGAAGTGCTGTACGCGTACTCGTAGATCGTGGGGTTGGCCAGGACCGGCGGGTCCGGCTGCGGTGTGCCGCCCGCGTCGAGCACCGCGATCCGGCCCTCGCCCAGCGAGTGGACGATGAACGGGAGCACGAACCCGGACGGCGGCGCCGGCAGCGTCCCGAGCGGGCGTCCGGTCAGCCGCGAGAGGGCGACAACGGTGCTTTCGAGGGGTTCGCCGACGAAGACGACCTCACGGCCGCCGGCCACGCCGGCGATGGGCGCCGGCAGGTGGGCGAAGTCGTAGCTGAGGGCCAGTGAGCTTTCGGCCGAGGCGCTGGGCGTGACCGCGGTCAGCGCGAGCAGCGTGGCTGTGACCAGGTGAAGGAGCCGCACCCGAGCATTCTGCGGCGCGCCGCGACGACCACGGGCTCCCTTTCGCGCGGACCTTCGGCTAGCCGTTGAGCACGACGGACGAGATGTCGTTGACGCCGTAGCCCTGCAGCTGGTGCACGATCACCGCGGCGGCCACCAGCCCGATCACGAGCAGCAGCGCCAGCACACCGGGCCAGCGGCTCGGGCCGGGCGTGCCGATGGCACGTTGTTCCTGCTTACGGCGCTTCTTGAGATCCTTCTTCGCGCCCAGCCAAGCGTCCTTCTCGGCGTACTTCTGCCAGTCCGGATTCATCAGGTCCGGGTGCGTCTCGAGCCGCCGGTCTTCTTCGTCCACCTTCTCGTCCCCCTGGGGTCGGATTGATCGTCACCGCCGGTGAGCAATGCGGATGAAGCCCGCCGGAGCGGGTTCGTAGACTTGTCCATTGTGACCGAGAACGCTCCGCAGCAGACCACCGACCTCCCGGGTGCCTGGAACCCGGCCGACGAAGAAGCGCCGATGTACGACCGCTGGGTAGCCGCGGGCTACTTCACGGCCGACGCCGGGTCGGGCAAGCCGCCGTTCTCGATCGTACTGCCGCCGCCGAACGTCACCGGCAGCCTGCACATGGGCCACGCGCTCAACCACACCCTGATGGACGCGATGAGCCGCCGCCGTCGCATGCAGGGCTACGAGGTGCTGTGGCTGCCGGGCATGGACCACGCCGGCATCGCGACGCAGAACGTCGTCGAGCGCCAGCTCGCCGGCGAAGGGCTGTCCCGGCACGACCTGGGCCGCGAGAAGTTCGTCGAGCGTGTCTGGGAGTGGAAGGCCGAGTACGGCGGCAAGATCCTCGGCCAGATGAAGCGCCTCGGCGACGGCGTCGACTGGTCGCGCGAGCGCTTCACCATGGACGAGAACCTGTCGAAGGCCGTCCAGACGGTGTTCAAGAACTTCTTCGACGAGGGCCTGATCTACCGCGCCGAGCGCATCATCAACTGGTGCCCGCGCTGCCAGACCGCGCTCTCCGACATCGAGGTCGACCACAACGAGGACGACGGCGAGCTCGTCTCGATCCGCTACGGCGACGGCGACAACGCGATCGTGGTGGCCACCACCCGCGCCGAGACGATGCTGGGCGACACCGCGGTCGCCGTCCACCCGGACGACGAGCGGTACGCGCACCTGGTCGGCACCGAGGTCGAGCTGCCGCTGACCGGCCGCCGCATCCCGATCGTGGCCGACAAGCACGTCGACCCCGAGTTCGGCACCGGCGCGGTGAAGGTGACCCCGGCGCACGACCCGAACGACTTCGAGATCGGCCGCCGCCACGACCTGCCGATGCTGACGATCATGAACGAGCGCGCGGAGATCACCGCGCCCGGGCCGTTCCAGGGCCTGGACCGGTTCGAGGCGCGCCCGGCGATCGTCGCGGCGCTGCGCGAGCTGGGCCGGATCGTCGCCGAGAAGCGGCCGTACGTGCACGCCGTCGGGCACTGCTCGCGGTGCGACACGGTGGTCGAGCCGCGGCTTTCGCTGCAGTGGTGGGTCAAGGTCGAGGAGCTGGCCCGCCTGGCCGGCGACGCGGTCCGTGACGGCCGCACGAAGATCCACCCGGCCGGAGCTGGGCAAGCGGTACTTCGACTGGGTCGACAACATGCACGACTGGACGATCTCGCGCCAGCTGTGGTGGGGCCACCGGATCCCGGTCTCGTACGGCCCCGACGGCGAAGTCGTGTGCGTCGGACCGGACGAGCAGCCGCCGGCCGGTGACGGGCTGGACGCAGGACCCGGACGTGCTGGACACCTGGTTCTCCTCGGGCCTGTGGCCGATGTCGACGCTGGGCTGGCCCTCGGAATCGGACGACCTGGCGAAGTTCTATCCGACCAGCGTGCTGTCGACCGGCTACGACATCCTGTTCTTCTGGGTCGTGCGGATGATGATGTTCGGCGTGCACCAGATGGACGGGAAGCAGCCGTTCGACCACGTCTACCTGCACGGCCTGATCCGCGACGCGAACGGCAAGAAGATGTCGAAGTCGCGCGGCAACGTGATCGACCCGCTGGAGTGGATGGACGCCTACGGCGCCGACGCCACCCGGTTCACCCTGGCCCGCGGCGCGAACCCGGGCGCGGACATGGCGCTGGCCGACGAGTGGGCGGCCGGCTCCCGCAACTTCTGCACGAAGCTGTGGAACGCCAGAAGTTCGCGATGATGAACGGCGCTTCGGTCGC
>CAVXMR010000017.1:0-15905 GCA_963762765.1 uncultured Actinomycetota bacterium | reverse complement strand
GGCCACGAATTTCCGACGCGGGACAATAGTGTCGCGTGATCCCACTTGCCTTACGCCGCTGCGGCCCACGCGGTCCCTGGCTGCGTTGGAGAAAGCCCAAGTACGTCCAGTACGAGGGCTTTCCTCCGCCTTGCCAGGAACCACGTGGATCCACAGCGGAGGCAAGGCAGCGGAATCACGCGACACTAGCGCAGCCAGCGAGCCAGCTGATCCGGGTCCGTCGCCACACCGGTGCGGGCCCGGATTTGTTCGTGCACGGCGTAAACCAGTTCGGGATGGCTGAGCAGGAGCTCGTTGCGGGTCGCCAAGGCCAGCCCGGTCCAGGAGCTCGTGCTCTCGGGATGACCGAGAATCCGGGCCCGGTAGAGTTCGGCCGCTTTCGGGCGATCACCTTCGATCAAGGCCAGGTCGGCATCGGTGGCGCCGTCGATCTCCGCCATCGCCAGGTCCGGCTCGGAGCGGTAGAGCTCGTAGAGCTCGGGATCGGTCAGCCGGGTCCGGGCCAAGGCGAGCCGAGCCTGTGGCTGCGTGCCGCTGGATGGTTCCAGCAGTCGGAGACGGCGGACGGGCGGTGGGTTTCGGGCGGTGACGCAGCCAGGCGTCCGCCAGTTCCGCGACGGTGGCTTCCGGTGGTGTGAGATGGCGCAGCCGCCACGAAAGGCGGTGGTCCAGGTTCGCCATCCCGGCCGCGGCGAGTACGTCGTCCGGGAGCGGTTCGGCAGCCCAGTCGATGAGGCGATCCCGTGCCGTGGTGAGGAATCGGTGGCCCAACGCCGAAGGCTTCGCTTGCGTGAGCAGGATCCAGGCGGCGTAGGCGGTTTGTTCGCGGCGATAGGCGAATTCGAATTGCGCGTCCCTGGCCGGCGGACCCTTCGCGACGGCGGAATGCTCGCGGTAGAACGCCGTCACCCCGAGGAAGGAGAAGATCCCGTGCAGGAGCCCCATCGCCGGGCGCGGATCGTCCCGCCAGGGGGCATACAGGCGGGGGGTCTCGTTGTCGCCGTCGGGATCAAGGAGGTCGACCAGCGCCGCGAGAATGCCGAGCTTGCTGTGCTGGAACTCGTGGACCAGTGTCGCGGCGAACGTCGTCGCGTCCTTCGGGCGGGACAGCACCAGCGAGCCGAACGCGTCATGGTGTGACGCGTTGAAGGGAGCGAGCTGATCCGTCGCGGCGAAGGGCACCAAGGTCGTCAGACCCGAGGCGAGCTCAGCGGCGGTCTCCGGATGGTGCTCGGTCAGCAGCTGCCACGTCTCGCGCAGGTCCTCCGCCCACCGGGCCACCTCCGCCGTCGGCAGCCGGTGCGGGGCGATAGGTTCGCCGAACTCGCGATACGGGTCGAGGTCGTCGAGCCAGAGCTCGCACCCCGGCGCACTGATCGTGCGTAAGGCCAGCCAGCCGGTGCCATCGGCATCCCGATTCTCCGGAAGCCGCACACTGCCGGCAGGCCCGCGGACGAGCACGTGCCCGCCTTCACTTCGCACGTAGGCGAAATCCCATTCGCGGCGCCCTTGCACGTCAGCGCGTCCGAGCGTGGGCAGCACCACCGCGCCACGCCAGACCGGCACCCGCGACGAGAAATCGAGCCCGGCGCGGATCGCCGCAGTGGTGGCCAGCAGATGGAGGTAGCCCAGGGCGGCCCACAGCGGGGATGTCTCGTCATCATCATCGCCCAGCCGGCGGAGTACTTTCGCCGCCCACAACCCGGTCTGCGGCGAGGCGAGCACGAGATCGACCGCGGCGGCGTCGCGCTGCTGAGCGTCCGCCAGCAGCGTCCACGCATCCTCGAGCGGCGGCAGCGGAGTGAGGGCCCTGGCCCCGGCACGATCCAGCACCGCGCGCAGCAGGGTCAGCTGTCTGCTCCGGTTGGCCTGTTTGAGCTGCGCGACGATGGCCGGGTCGCTCCTGCCCTCGGCAAGCGCGTCCAGGCTCATCAACGACACCCGATGGGTGTCCAGCACGGGCCCGTGAATCTCCTAGCCGCCGGTCAATGTCCCTCCGGAGCCTGGTTCTGCAGGACGCCGGTGCGGCTGCACTCGGTGCGTCCGGCGACCAGCCGTAGCGACCTGAGCAGCACCGGATCGTCGCTGCTGCGCAGCTCGGCGAGCGAAAGCCTGCTCAGATCCACCATGTTCGTCGTCACTTCGCCCCGCGCTTGCCGCATGCCGGTCCTCCCTCGCACCACACCCCGCGTTCGGGTGAGTACTCATCATGCAACACGACCGGCGATTTGTGAGCGTCCGCATGGCGGATCAATTCCGGTCATCCGGTTGCCGAGGGTAAGACCGACGAGTGGGCAAATACTGGACAGGGGCGCTATTTCTCCTTTTCGTCGACCGACCTGACCAGGAACTCGATCACGTCCAGCAGTTGCCGCATGGCCGCGCCCTCGATGGCGGAGTCGGTCGGCACCGGCGACCCGGTTCGCTGGCTGGCGGTGTGTTCGTGGTCTCGGGCTTCCTTGGTCAGCTTGATGCGGCTGGCGATCGGCCCGTCGAAATTGCGGCGTACCGCGTCCGCGACGGCCTGGGGGTTCTTGCCGGGGTTGACGCCGACCTCATTGCTCGTGAGCGCCTTGAGCTTGCTGACGACGACATTGTCACTGGTCTTGCCGCGTTCTGTCTTGTAGTCGGCAGCGCCCTTGTAGATCATGATCGTGGTCATCGACCGATAGAGGGACCGGTCCGCCGCGGACTTCCGTTTCACCGCGCCGAGGTACCCGTCGACAAAGGCCAGGAGCCAGGCCCGTGGCACGACGTGTTCGCTTTCCAAGCGATCCCTTTCGGCGCGCGTGTCCGCGCCGCGGTAGCCGCGGGTGCCCTGGTCGGCGTGGCGCCCGACCTCACCGGCCACCCCGGCCGTGCCATCGTCGGCGTAGCTTTCCCGGGGCGGCTCACCGGTGTAGCCGATGCGTTCCCACACCGCTTGGACCAGTTGAGCCAGCTCGGCCACGGCCGCCCGGATTTTCGCTTCGTCTGCGTCGTTGGCGTTCACCGCGGTTTCGATCGTCGCGGCTTTGGCGATGATCGCGATCGCTTCCTGGGCGAGTGCCGGTTTTCCCTTCCTGCGGGCCACTTCCGCGGCCTGGCGTTGATGCGCCGCGACCGGTTTCTCCTCGCTTGCCACAGTGAGGACGAATTTGGCCGCGGGGTTGGGCTTCGCGGCCTTGACGGTGTGCGTGGTTCCGCCTGCCGAGAACGTTTTCTTGAACAGCTTGGCCAGTGCGGCCTTGCCGGCGTCGACCTTGCCCTTGACCCAGGCCTTGCCCGCCGCGACCTTCGCCTTCACCTTTCCGCTGACACCCTTGATGCCGCGGATGATCGGGCCCGCCAGCTTCAGGCCCGTCTTGATCACGAAGTCCAATGCCTTGTTGACCGGTTTCTGCAGGGTTTCGATGATCGAGCGGATCTTGGCGCCGATGCCGCCCAGGCCGATCGCGCTGGCCAGGAAGCCGATGATGATCGGGACCATCTGGCCGAGCACGTCGTTGATCTTGGTGACCACGCCGCTGACGTTGCCGCGCACGATGTCGGCCACCGAGTCGATCACCGTGTTGACGAACTTCAGGATGCGGCTGCCGTTGGTGACGAAGAACATGATCACGTCGTAGATCAGCTTGCATGCCTTGATGAACGCCGCCGCCGGGTTGAGCAGGCCGATCAGCCAGGTGATACCCGCGGTGATGATCTTCGTGATGACGAAGTCCTTCACCTGCTCGAGGATCATCTCCTTGATGTCGCCCAGTTTCTCGACCAGCATCTGCCACAGGCCGGCGACGCCCTGGGTGAGCAGGACCTGGAAGATCTCCACGCCCTTCTCCGCAGCGGACATCGCCTTCTCGCCGATCTGCTTGACCAGGCGGTTGCGGATGTTGGCCCAGGTCAGGCCGAAGAGCGACGCCAGCAGCTTGATGATGCCGCGCACGTCGAACTTGTCCGGCAGTTCGACACCGCCCTCGGCCAGCGCGCCGAAGAGCCAGCCCATCAGGCCCTTGCGCAGGTGATCGAGGATGTTGTCCTTGAACTTGAGGATGCCGCCCTTCACCCCGGCGATCAGGTTGCCCAGGAACGAGATCGGGTTCTTGATGATGTCGCCGACCACGCCCGCGGCCCGCGCGAGCACGCCGGTGAGCATTGCCGCGAGTTCGCGGATCGTGTTGATGACACCCTTGATCGCGCCGATCGCCGCGTCGACCAGGCCCTTGTTCTCCGCCTGCAGCGCTTCGATGCGCTCGTCGAGGCCCTTGCGCGATTCGACGTATTTCGTGGCGAGGGTGTCGACGACCGAGTCCTGCTTGGCGTTGACGTCGCTTTCGAGCTGCTCGAACTTGTCGCCGATCTCCTTCGACGCGTCGGCGCCGATCTTCTGCAGGTCGGGGGAGAGCGTCTTGACGTAGGCCGCGATGTCGGCCTTGCCTTTCGCGATGCGCTGCTTCGCCGCGGTCAGGTCGTTGCCGACGATGTCCGCGACGCGCGAAATGACGCCGTCCATCTGCTTGAGGTAGAGCTCGCGGCCGGCTTCGTAGAACTCGTTGACCTTCGCGGGCATCCCGAGCAGTTTGTCCTTGGCCCAGCGGAGCCCGCCGAGCCAGCCGCTGTAGCGATCTTCCTTGTACGCAGCCATCTTCGCCGCGACGAACGATTCGAACGCCGCTTTCGCGGATGCCTCGCCCTGCTCGAACGCGGTCTCGACCTTCGGATCGATTCCCTCCAGGATCTTCTTCACCTCGGCCTCGGTGGCCGCGAAGATGCCCTGGATGTTCGTCGTGACTTCGGCGCGCTTCGCCTCGTCCTTGGATTTGGTCTTTCCCTTGTCGGCGACCAGGTTCGCGAGCGCCGCGCCCTTGGCGCCCTGCATCCCCTCGACGCCGGCCTTCGTCTCCGTCGCGGCTTCGGTCTTGCCCTGCTGAAGGACCTGCTGCTCCTGCGCGCGGTACTCGCCGGGCGCGGTGTCGGCGTGCGCCGCCGCGGCCTTCTTGCCGGCCAGCGCCTGCTGGAACTCGGGTTCGTTGGACTGCGCCAGCTGCGGTTCGCTGACCTCGGCGGTCGCCAGCTCCTGGTCGGCCTGCTGCTTGCCGGCCTCGAGGTTGACCTGCTCCGGCGGCGCCGGCTTGGGCACCGCGCCCGCGGCCGGGATCTGCGTCGTCTGGCCGGGTTGTTCCTCCGACATCGGGGTGACCGGCTTCGGCACGGCCTTGGACTGATCCGGTGGCGCGTCGGTGGCCGTCTCGATGTCCTTGGCCTGACCGTCCTTGCCCTGCGTGACCAGGCCCTTGACCTCGCCCTTGACCTCGCCGGTCTTGCCGGGCTCGGTGGCCTCCACCAGCGTTTTCGGCGCCTTCGCCTCGATGGCCGTCTTCACCGCCGCGATGAACGCCTTCTTGTCGAACGTGCCCGGCGGCTGGGCGTCCATCGAGTCGACCTTCGCCGCCTTGGCCTGCCCGGCGACGTCGTCGGACGGCGCGAGCGCCGCGTCCTGGGCCTCCTTGGCCTTCGACGCCGCAGGCGGGTGCGCCTTCTTGGCCCCGGCGAACCCCTTGACGCTCCCGGTGACCTGCGTGAACGCCGGGTCCTCTTCGGGGCGAACGGCCACCGGCGCCACCGGTGGCTGGAGGAGCTGCTCACCGGTCAGCGGGGCAGGCGCCTCCACCACCGGTGCCGGAGCGGCCGCCGGCGCCGCGGCAGGAACGTGGCCGCCACCTTTGGCGGGTGCGGCCCCGGCCTTGCCGAGCGGATGCACGGCGGGGACCGGCTTGGCGGGCGGTACCGGCTTCTTCGCCGGGACGGACGCCGGGCCGAACCCGGTCGTGGTCACGGCCAGCGCGGACGCCGGCGGCTTCGGACCCTCGAGCTCGACCGGGACACCAGCCGACTTCGCCTGCTTCAGGCCCTTCTCGACCGTGTCGATCGCGGGTTCGTCCCGCTTGATCTCCCGCAGCGCCGCGTCGATCTCGCCGATGGCCTGATCGCCCGGTGACTTCGCCTTCGCGGCCATGAGCGCGCTGACGGCGGCGTTGCCCGCGCTGCGCTGCAGCGCCATGAGCGCGAGCGGACCCGCGGCGGCGCGCACGTGCCCGCCGCCGGTCCTGCGTCTGCCGTCGGCCAGGGCGTCGCCGACCTCCGCCTTCGCCGAATCGGCCGTCCCACGTGCCGCGGCCATGGTCACAGCGTGACCGACGCGGCCGCGGCCCACCGCCGCGCGGCGGGCACACCCACGGGCAGGCACCGCTGCCCGAACGGGCAGGAGTTGTACGTCGTTTGTATCGGCTCCGGTGATGCTCCTCCGCAGTTGTCCGATTCGACCAGGAGGAATCCCTTGCTTACCAAGGTCGCGGTGCTCACCGCGCTCACAGCGGTCACGCTCGGCGTCGCCGCGCCCGCGTACGCCACGCAGACCGCCCTGCCCACCGCCGACATGGAGGCGGTGCTCAAGGCCGCGCAGATCGACCCGCGCCGCGCCGACAGCACCCAGACGCCGGGCGCGCACGACAGCGTGCTGCTCGTCGAGCAGGCGCTCAACGCCAAGGGGCTGCTCGAGACCAAGTACGTCGACGGCTACTTCGGCACGACGACGATCTCCGCCTACTCCGCGTACCAGAAGTCGCTCGGGTACACCGGAATCGACGCCTCGGGCCTGCCGGGCAAGTCCTCGCTCGAGTCGCTCGGCAGCGGCCGCTACACCGTGACGCACGCGGTCAGCGCCGGCGCGCGGGTGGCCTTCCGCGGCGTCACGATCAACGCTCGTACCAAGGCGATGCTGCTGGAGGCGGAGGGCTCGCTCGGGCTGACGCTGAGCCTCACGCAGGGCTCGTACAACCCGGGCGGCGTCGACGCTTCGGCCGGGACCCACGACGGCGGCGGCGCGATGGACATCTCGGTGTCCAGCCTGTCCACCGCCACCCGGACCACTGTGCTGAAGGCGCTGCGCAAGGTCGGTTTCGCGGCCTGGCTCCGCACACCGGCGGAGGGTTTCGCGTACCACATCCACGCGATGGCGATCTCCGACCCGGACCTGTCCTCGGGCGCGCAGCACCAGACCGGTGACTACTACCTGGGCATGAACGGCCTGGCCAACCGCGGTGCGGACGACGGCCCCGCCGTCAACCCGAAGCAGACCTGGGAGGAGTACCAGCGCGGCTGAGGTCCAAGGACTCGTGAGCGTTCCGGGCGGTTCTAACCGCCCGGAACGCTCACGAGTCCTTACGTCGTCGCCCTCCTAGGTGATATCACCGTGGATGCCGCCGCGACACCGCGGCATCGACGAAAGGTGATTCCATGCCACAGAGACGAAAGGTGCTCGCCGCCGGGATGGCGGGACTGTTCGGCGCGCTTTCACTGCCCGCCCGGTCCGCGCAGGCCGCGACCCCGTCGCTCCGGCTGGATCAGCTCACCCTGGTCAACCTCTCCCACGTCAACGACCCCGCGACGACCAACGTGTTCCCCGGCGACCCGGCGTTCACCCTGGAGACCATCGCGACGATCCCCGACGATGGCTACTACCTGCAGTTCGTCCGCGAGGGCGAGCACACCGGGACGCACTGGGGCGCGCCCGGACACTTCAACACCGGCCAGCCGCTGGCCGACGAGATGGACCCGGCGGATCTATTCCTGCCCGCGGTGAAGATCGACATCCGGGCCCAGTCCGCCGCGAACGCCGACTACGCCGTCACGATCGACGACATCAAGGCGTGGGAACGCAAGCACGGCCGCATCCCCAACGGTTCGATGGTCGTGCTCTGGACCGGCTGGGACGCGAAGTGGGGCACGCCCGCGTACCCGAACCTCGACGCCGAGGGCGTGCTGCACCAGCCCGGGTTCTCGATCCCGGCGGTCAAGTGGCTGATCGACACCGGACGGCTCGGCCGCCGCGGTGGCACCGGAACCGACACCTTCAGCCCGGACGTCGGCACCGAAGAGACGTACACGGTGTCCAAGCTGGTCTACCAGCGGCACCGGATCAGCCTGGAAATCCTGGCGAACCTGCACAAGCTCCCGACCACCGGGGCATGGGTCCTCGCGGGCGGCCCGATCAACCACAAGGGCGCGGGCTCCACGGCGACGGTGTTCGGCATGATCCCGCCGGGCGTCTCCCTCGACTAGCAAGCACCCCAATGTGGCATTGGGTGCTCCATCCATGCCCCCAATGCCACATTGGGTGCATTCACGGCCGCGGAGAAAGCCGGGGATCAGGCAGCACCGGGCCGGCGAGGGTGAGTGAGGGGAGCGCTGCGGGACGGCCGTAGCGAAAGCCTTGCGCCATCGTGCATCCGGCTCGGGTGATGAGCGCGGCCTGCTCGGCGGATTCGATGCCTTCGGCCACCACCAGCAGGTCGAGATCCGCGCAGAGACTCACCAGTGAGCGGCACAGCGCCGCGTCCCGCTCGGGCTGGACGCCGGTGGTGAGCCCGCGGTCCAGCTTGATCAGATCGATCGGCAGCGCGTGCAGGCAGTTCAGCGAGCTGTAGCCGGCGCCGAAGTCGTCCAGCGCCACGCGGACGCCCAGCGCCTGCAGCCGCCGGATCGCCTCGGCTCCGGCACACAGGTCGAGGATCGGCACCGTCTCGGTGATCTCGACGACGAGCCGGCCGGGCGCGATCCGGTACTGCTCCAGCGCGGCCCGCACGCTCTGTTCGAGAGTCACCGTGCCCAACCGGCTCGCGCAGACGTTGACGTGCAAGGTCAGGTCCAGTCCGGCCGCGGTGACCTCACGGCAAGCCAGATCCAGCACCAGCGCGTCCAGTTCGGCGCCGAGCCCGGCGGCTTCGGCCGCGCGGACGAAGCTCTCCGGCGACACTTCGGTGCCGTCCGGCGCGACCCATCGCGCCAGCGCCTCGACCGCGACCGGTGCCTCGTCCGGCAGCCGCACGATCGGCTGGAAGACCAGGCTGAACCCGTCGGGCTTGGCACCCGCCGCGCGCCGCAGCGCCGCCGGGAAGTCCGGCGGGCCGTCCGTCGAAGGGCGGTAGACGACGGTGGTGTCCTTGCCCAGCCGCTTGCCCGCGTACATCGAAGTGTCCGCACGGCCCAGCAGAACGTCGGAGGTGACCAGCGGCTCGGTCGGGTCCGGCACCACGAGCCCCATGCTCGCGCATACCGCGACCAGCGTGCCGTGCACCGCGAACGGCCGTCGCAGCGCCGCGCGGATCCGCTCCGCGACCGCCTGCGGTTCGTCGACCTCGCCCTCCAGCAGGATCGCGAACTCGTCGCCGCCGAGCCGGGCCACGGTGTCGGTCGAGCGGACGCAGCCGAGCAGCCGTTGCCCGACCGCCTGCAGCAGGACGTCCCCGCCCGCGTGCCCGAACCGGTCGTTGACCTCCTTGAAGTCGTCGAGGTCGACGAAGATCAGCACGAGCGGCCGGTGTGCCGCGTCGCCGTTGCCTTCCTCGGCGACCGCGCGGTCGAGACGGTCGGCGAACAGCGCGCGGTTGGCGAGCCCGGTCAGCGGGTCGTGGAAGGCCTGGTGGCTCAGCTGCTGCTGGCCTTCGTAGACCCGGCGCAGCAGCAACCGGTTGTCCAGCAACGAAAGCAGCTGCCGCGCCAGCACGAGGAAGATCACCAGGACGCCGACGAAGACCTCGACGCCATCCGGCCCGGCGCCGGTCAGAAGCTGGACGGTGATCAGCAGCGCGACGGCGATGACCGGCACGTACGGCAACGCGAGCTGCCACCAGTCCACGCCGGCGGGCTGGTTCTCGTCGTCGCGGCGACGGCGTGGCATGGCCAGCAGGCCGAAGGCGATGAACACCGGCCCGAGCACGAATCCGCCGTCGGACCACGGCTTCATGCTTTCGGCGCCGATGCTGACCAGGTAGGCGAAGATGCTGTCGGAGCACGCGAGCGCGACGACGCCGCCGGCGAGCAGCATCAGATTCACCCGGTAGGGGCGGTCGACCCGGTCGAACACGACCAGCAGCACCGCCACCACGACCAGGACCAGATCCGAAAGCGGATACGCGATCGCGACCGCCCACGCGCCCGCGTCCGGCGCGGTGGCCTGGACCAGCGTGCCCAGCGCCGCGGTCCAGGTGAGGATGAACAGTGAACCGGTGACGACCAGGCCGTCGAGCACCAGCGCCATGCCGAAGTGCGCGGTCCACTGGCTCGGCCGCCAGCGCTGCCGGTCCGGCCGTTCCCGGACGCTGGCCAGTACGAACAGCCCGGCCAGCGCGCACACCGGGAGAGTCAGGTAGCCGACGTCGGCCAACGACGGCGAGGGCAGGCCTTCGTTGTCGACGAGCTGGTACCACGACCAGACGAACTGCCCGCCCGACCACGCCGCCATGCCCAGCGCGAGCAGCAGCCGCCACCAGCGATGCAGCCCATGGACTTTCCGCGCGGTGATCCAGCCGCACACGACGGCCGTCAGGCCGGCGCCGAGCTGCATGGCGTCGTCGATCCACAGCGCGACCTTGTCACCCCAGAACGCGAAACCATTCACCACGACCAGGGTCGCCAACACCACGATCAGCGCGGCCGCCATCTGGTACCGCCGCAGGGTCATGGCACCTCACGTGGGTCATGCGCCGGTCGGACCGATGCACACTACCCCAAACGCGGGGATGCCGCCCGGGCTCGTCACCTTGGTAGTTAAGAGGCCTTCCCATCGAGTGGCACATGGAGAAGGGCAGGCAGCCGGTCCGCGACACCCGAGTTCCCGTCGCCCAGAAGCTCCACGATCATGCTCGCGCCGATGATGAGCGTCATCGCCGCGTTGGCGTCGAGCGCCGCTTCGGCCGGGGTACGTCCCTCGGCGCGCAGAGTCTGTTCGAGCATGCCGACGCCGGGCGCGCCGAATTCCTTCCACAGCGCGGCCTGCAGCTCCGGATGATCCCGGAACGACGCCAGCAGCCACGGCAGCGCGGCCTTGACTTCGGGCCGCGAGAACAGCTCGCGGGTGTAGGCGAACGAACGCCGGACCCAGTCGTCGGCGCCGCGCGCGTCGGCCACCGTCACCGGGGTGTCGCGCCAGCCGAACACCGCCTCGAACACCAGATGTGTCTTGGACGGCCAGCGCCGGTAGAGCGCCGGACGTCCGACGCCGGCGCGTTCCGCGATGGCGACCATCGACAGCTGGTCGCAGCCGACCTCGACGAGCAGCGCGCGGGTGGCGGTGAGCACCGCGTCGTCGATCGCCGGGTCACGGGGGCGGCCTCGGCCGCGGGCTTCGCTGGTCATTGAGAATATCGTATCACCCTGTTACGTTATTCCTCATGACGGAGCTGCTGGAGGGCAAGACGGTCGTCGTCTCCGGTGTCGGCACGGGGCTCGGGCGCGAGGTCGCGCTCGCGGCGCACCGGGCGGGCGCGAACGTGGTGCTCGGTGCGCGCACCGAAGCGAATCTCAAGTCGGTGGCCGGAGAACTGGGTTCGAAGGTCGCCTACGCGCCCACCGACATCATGGACAAGGCGGCGTGCGAAAACCTGATCACGCTGGCGGCGGAGCAGTTCGGCGCCGTCGACGCGGTGGTCAACGTGGCCGCGAAGGAGGACGTCTTCGGCGGCCTCGCCGACGCGGATTTCGAGGCGTGGCGCGCGATGCTGGACGCGAACGTCATCGGTACGTTGCAGCTGACCAAGGCTGCGCTGCCTGAGCTGGGAAAGCGCGGCGGAGCGGTGGTGTTCATCGGGACGCAGGCTTCGTTCAACCCGCAGTTGCCGCAGTCGGCGTATGCGACGTCCAAGGGTGCCTTGTATTCGGCGATGTTCTCGCTCGCGCGGGAGCTGGGGCCGAAGAAGATCCGCGTGAACATGGTGGTCCCGACCTGGATGTGGGGCCCGAACGTGCAGCTCTACGTGACGCTGACGGCGCAGCAGAAGGGCGTGCCGGAGGAAGAGGTCAAGGCGAAGATCGCGGCGAAGATGCCGCTCGGCGAGATCCCCGAGGACGCCGATGTCGCGAATTCGGCGGTGTTCTTCGCCTCCGACCACGCCCGGATGCTCACCGGGCAGACCCTGTTCGTGAACGGTGGCGAATACTTCCGCTGAGAGGAACGCGATGGCGCGCAAGGTCGTGGTGTGGGGCACCGGGGTGGTCGGCAAGCTCGTGCTGCGTGAGCTGCTGGGCCATCCGGAATTCTCGCTGGCCGGGGTGATCGTGCACGACCCGGAGAAGAACGGCGTGGACGTCGGCACGCTGATCGGGGCGGAACCCGTGGGGTTGCGCGCGACCACCGACGTGGCCGCCGCGCTGGCTTCGGATGCCGACGTGGTCGCGTATTTCGGGCCCACCGCGGAATTCGCCGAGCAGAACATCGAGAACATGTGCCGGGCGCTGTATGCCGGGAAGCATGTGGTGTCGACGTCGATGACGCCGCTGGTGTACCCGAAGCCATGTCCGCCGGAACTGACTGCGGCGCTTGAGAAAGCGTGCGTGGCGTCGGGCAAGGTCTGCTTCACGACCGGCATCGACCCGGGCTTCGCCAACGACCTGTTCCCGATGACGCTGATGGGCGTCTGTGGGCGGGTGGACAGCGTCCGGGTGCAGGAGTTGCTGGACTACGGCAACTACGCGGGCGACTACAGCGTCCCGATGGGACTCGGCGCGCCGATGGAGAACAAGGCGATCCTCGAGTACCCGGAGATGCTGGTCTTCGCCTGGGGTCACACGATCCCGATGATCGCGGACGCTGTCGGGGTGACGCTCGACCGGATCGACGCGGTGTACGAGAAGTGGCCGGCGCCCGAGCCGATCCCGTACAAGTACGGAACTGTCCAAACAGGACATTGCGCGGCGGTGCGGTTCGAGATCCGGGGCTGGGTGGGCGATTCCGCGGCCATCGTCCTCGAGCACGTCAACCGGATCACAAACGCGGCCGCGCCCGACTGGCCGCGTGCGGCTTCGGTGGAGAACGACGTCTACCGGGTGATCATCAAGGGCAGCCCGGACATCACGCAGGAGACGGCGTTCCGGGGTGAGCTCGACGGGGATCCGATCACCGGTGGATGTCTCGCTACCGGGATGCGGGCGATCAACGCGATTCCTTACCTGGACGGGCTGAAGCCTGGTCTGGTGTCGGCGTTGGACCTCCCGGTGATTCCGGGCCGGGGCACCATTCGAGGCTAGCGCGGCCCTCGTGAGTGGTAAATACGGTTAGAACCCTATTTGCCACTCACGAGACGCCGGGCCCAGCGTGGACCAGACCACTTGGTGTCGCTTCGGCGGTGTGCTGCCGAATCGTGAAGAACTGGAGCGCTCTCCCGCGATACTCTCCCGATATGGACGATGTCGAGGTCCGGGAGCTCCGGTATTTCCGTGCGGTCGCCGAGGAACTGAACTTTTCCCGGGCCGCGGCCCGGCTCGGGATGGCGCAGCCGCCGTTGTCCCGGGCCATCCGGTTGCTGGAGCGGCGGCTGCGCGTTCAGCTTTTCGAGCGGACCAGTCGTCAGGTGACCTTGACACCCGCCGGACAGGTGCTGCTGGTGGAGTCGGGCAAGGCGCTCGACGCCGTTACCGCCGCGGTCCGGCACACCCGGCGGGCCGCGGAGAAGGCGGCGGCCTTGGTCGTCAGCGCCAAGCCCGGGTTGGCCTCCGAGCTGCTGAGCAAGCTCGTCGAGAAGTATCCGGGCGAGGTCGAGATCGTGGTCTGCGGGTTCGGGGAGCAGGCCGCGATGGTGCGGGACGGGCGGGCGGACGTCGCCCTGCTCGGGTGCCCTGGTGATCTCGAGGGGCTGGACGTCGAGGTGATTTTCACCGAAGCCAGGATCGCCGCGCTGCCCAAGGATCACGAGCTGACCGCGCGGCCCGCCTTGACCTGCGCGGATCTGGCCGGGTTGCCGACGCCGCAGTGGCGGGGGAGTTCGGCGGCGGAGCGGGCTTACTGGGCTGGGCAGGACGTTCGGGGCGGGCGGGTGGCCCCCGGGCCGCGGATCGAGGAGCTCTCGCAGGTGCTCGATGTCGTCGCGCGGGGGCAGGCCGTGGCGTTGCTACCCCGGTCGGTCAGCGAGCGGAACCGGCGCGCGGACATCGTTTACCGGCCGGTTCTCGACGCGACACCGCATTCGCTCGCGCTCGCGTGGCCCGAAGGTGGGCGCGACGCGCGGACCGCGCAATTGGTCCGGACAGCCGTCGAGCTCGGCGCGCTCGATCGTCCGGCCGGAACCGCTTTCGCACAGCGGATTCCGTAGCGTCCACTGTAGACAGGCTGGCGGAAACCCTTGGTACGCCGGGTCACGGTTCGGCCTCGGAATGAACCCGGAATGCTCGCGTTTCGTCGGTTGCCGCGACGACGACACCGATGTCGTCGCGAACAACCGGGTGGAGGAAGGAAATGTTCAGGCGAGCACTCTTGCTCAGCACACTGTCGTTGGCCCTCGGTCTCACGATGACGACCAGCGGGGAGGCCGCCCCAGGCGCTGCCGCGTCGGTCTTCTTCGGCGCTGACCTGGCCGGGGCGAACGAGGTACCGGCCGCCGATCCCGACGGCACGGCCACCGCGCTGGTGCGGATCACCGGCGCCGAAGTCTGCTTCTCGCTCAGGTGGGCCGGGATCGCCGCACCCTCGGCCGGGCACATCCACACCGGGGCGGCCGGGACCAACGGCGCCGTCGTCGTCGGGTTCTTCGCGGTGCCCGGCGGCACGCTGCCCGCCAACCTGACCGGCGTCGCCGGCTGCGTAACCACCGCTCAGGCCACCGTCGACGCGATCATCGCCAACCCGGCGGCGTTCTACGTCAACACTCACACCACCGAATTCCCGGCCGGTGCGATCCGCGGCCAGCTTCACCGGCTCCGGCACGCCGACCTGGACACGTTCTCGCGCGGCGGGAACCTGTCCGCCGTCGCCACCGGCGCGCACGAGGTTCCTGGCCCCGGTGACGTCGACGCACGTTCGGTCGGGCGCTTCACCGTCAAGACCGACACGGTCGACTTCGCGGCTTCGTGGACCGCGCTCGCGCCGCCCACCGCGGCGCACATCCACCTCGGCACGCCGGCCATCGCGGGCCCGGTGATCGTGCCCCTGTTCGCGCAGGCCGGCGGCCTGCCCGCGAGCATCACGGCGGTTTCCGGCACGGCCACCGCCACGCCCGCGGTACTCCAGGACATCAGGGACAACCCGCGCGCGTTCTACTACAACATCCACAACGCGGAGTTCCCCGCGGGCGGCGCCCGCGGTCAGCTCTCACGCCGCTGATCAGGCACGGCCGAGGTCGTGGACCGCGGTTCACGACCTCGGCTTGCTCGCGGGCAGGAAACGGACCGAGATCGCCTCCATCAGCGACTTGTGCAGCGTGTTCTGGAACGCCGCGATCCGCCAGCCGCCGTCGTCGCGGACGAACGTATAGGCCTGGACCTTGCGCAGCCTTCGGTGGCTTCTTCTTGTAGGTATCGCCGCGGCCGACGACCACGGCGGTGTCCTCGCCGAGGAACCGGATGTCGGTGACCTCGCCGGCGAGCTTGGTGCCCTTGAGAAAGCTGCCGAACAGTGCGTCGTGGCGCCGACGTAGGTGACGTAGCTGGCGTCTTCGGTGAACAGGGCACCGTAAGCCGTGCCGTCGCCACGGCCCCACACCGAGACGAGCTGGTCCAGCACGGCGTGGATGGCGTCGGTGGGGTTCATGGCGCGAGGGCGTGCGGGCTCGGCGCGACCGACCTGCACGCGCTCAGCACCTGAGCTCGCCGGGCCGATGACACCGGGCGAACTGGCCACGCGGACCGGCCTGACCACCGGCCCCACCACGCGGCTGATCGACCGGCTGGAGGAGGCCGGGTACGTCCGTCGCACCGCCGATCCGCGTGATCGGCGCAAGGTGATCGTCGAGCAGATCGGCAAACCCGCCGGGCTGGACGCCGCCTTGGCGCCCGCGCGCCGCAAGATCGCCGAGATCATCGAGGGCTACAGCGCCGAGCAGGTCGAGGTGCTCTTCGACTACTTCAGCAGCAATACGTACGTCGAAGTAGTAGAGGACACA
>CAVXMR010000016.1:0-168089 GCA_963762765.1 uncultured Actinomycetota bacterium | reverse complement strand
TTCGCAGGCGTCGCCGACCGCATGAACCTGACCGGGTAATGCCGGCGTAGGGAGTGAAAGTCGTGACGACGTCGACTCTGCTGCAAAAATGAATGCTGCCGTCAGTGTGACCACCGGCCCGATCACGGCTCGCACAAGGTCTACCACCAGACCGAGTCCGGCCTCCGCGTCCCCGTCGCGCCGGATCGATCTCACCAACGGCGAGCACTTCGATGTCTACGACACCTCGGGTCCCTACACGGACCCCGAGGCGGAGATCGACGTCCACAGTGGACTCCACCGGCTGCGCGCCGGCTGGGCCGACGGGCGCGACCACAACACGCAGCTCGGCTGGGCCAAACAGGGCGTCATCACCCGGGAAATGGAGTACGTCGCCGCGCGCGAACGCGTCACGCCGGAGTTCGTGCGGGACGAGGTCGCCCGCGGACGCGCGGTGATCCCGGCGAACCGCAAGCACCCCGAGACCGAGCCGATGATCATCGGCAAGAAGTTCCTGGTGAAGATCAACGCGAACATCGGCAACTCGGCCGTCTGGTCCTCGGTGGAGGAAGAGGTCGACAAGATGGTCTGGGCCACCCGCTGGGGTGCCGACACGATCATGGACCTGTCCACCGGCAAGCGGATCCACGAGACGCGCGAGTGGATCGTCCGCAACTCGCCGGTCCCGGTCGGCACCGTGCCGATCTACCAGGCGCTGGAGAAGGTCGACGGCGAGCCGGCAAAGCTGTCGTGGGAGGTCTACCGCGACACCGTCATCGAGCAGTGCGAGCAGGGCGTGGACTACGTCACCGTGCACGCCGGCGTGCTGCTGCGCTACATCCCGCTGACCGCGCGGCGCGTCACCGGGATCGTCAGCCGCGGCGGCTCGATCATGGCCGCGTGGTGCCTGGCGCACCACAAGGAATCGCTTCCTGTACACGCATTTCGAGGAACTCTGCGAGATCCTGCGCCAGTACGACGTGACGTTCTCCCTCGGTGACGGCCTGCGTCCCGGCTCGATCGCCGACGCCAACGACCGCGCGCAGTTCGCCGAGCTCGAAACCCTCGGTGAGCTCACGCATCTCGCGCGCAGCCACGACGTCCAGGTGATGATCGAAGGCCCCGGCCACGTGCCGATGCACAAGATCAAGGAGAACGTCGAGCTCGAGGAAAAGCTCTGCGGCGAGGCGCCTTTCTACACCCTCGGTCCACTCGCGACGGACATCGCGCCCGCGTACGACCACATCACCTCGGCCATCGGCGCGGCGCAGATCGGCTGGTACGGCACGGCGATGCTGTGTTACGTCACGCCGAAGGAGCACCTCGGCCTGCCGAACCGCGACGACGTCAAGACCGGCGTGATCACCTACAAGATCGCCGCGCACTCGGCGGACCTGGCCAAGGGACACCAGTACGCCCAGGAGTGGGACGACGAACTGTCCAAGGCGCGCTTCGAGTTCCGCTGGAACGACCAGTTCAACCTCTCGCTGGACCCGGACACCGCGCGCTCGTTCCACGACGAGACCCTGCCGGTCGAGGCCGCGAAGACGGCGCACTTCTGCTCGATGTGCGGGCCGAAGTTCTGCTCGATGCGGATCACCCAGGACGTCCGCAAGTACGCCGAGGAGCACGGACTGTCCACTGTGGAGGCCATCGAGGCGGGCATGGCGGAGAAGTCGGCCGAGTTCGGCGAGCACGGCAACAAGGTCTACCTGCCCGTGGTCGGGCAATGACCCGAACACCACGGACCGCCCTCACCATCGCCGGATCGGACTCCGGCGGTGGTGCGGGCATCCAGGCCGACCTGCGCACGTTCTTCGCCAACGGCGTGCACGGGCTGGTCGCGCTGACCGCGGTCACCGTCCAGAACTCCTTGGGCGTCCAAGGTTTCAGCGAAATCCCGGTGGACGTCGTGACCGCGCAGATCAAGGCGGTCGCCACCGACATGGGCGTTGACGCGGCGAAAACCGGCATGCTCGCGACGGCCGAGATCATCCGCGAAGTCGCGAAGACGCTCGACGAGGTCAAGATCGGCCGAGACACGCGCACGCCGTTCGTCGTCGACCCGGTAGCCGCCTCGATGACCGGGGATGCGTTGCTGCGTGCGGATGCCCTCGAGGCCATCCGCACGGAGTTGTTCCCCCGCGCGACTTTGGTCACGCCGAACCTCGACGAGGTGCGGCTGCTGACCGGCATCGAGGTCACCGGCCCGCCGACACAGCGCGAGGCCGCCGAGGCGCTGCTCGGGTTCGGGCCGCGCTGGGTGCTGGTGAAGGGTGGGCACCTTTACAGCAGCGAGGCCTGCGTCGACCTGCTGTCCAACGGGCGTGAGTTCATCGAGCTGAGCGGGCCGCGGTACATCACCGAGAACACCCACGGCGGCGGCGACACCATGGCGTCGGCGATCACTGCGAACCTCGCCAAGGGCGCGACGGTCCCCGAGGCCGTGGCCGCCGGGAAACGGTTCATCGAGCGCTGCGTAGCCGAGGCGTACTCGCTGGGGGCGGGCGTGGGTCCGGTGTCCCCGTTCTGGAGGCTGGCCCGGTAGAGGGACTCGTGAGCGTTCCGGGCGGTTAGAACCGCCCGGAACGCTCACGAGTCCTTGCTCCCGCGGACGTCTCCTCTCGCCCGCGAGCGCCCCCTACGTCAGCCTCGCGCCAGCACCTGCGGCAGGACCGTGGTCAGTCCCGTCCAGTCCGCGGTGACCACCGACGCGTGCTGCGCCGCCAGCGAAGCGACCCGCTGGTTGGCCTGGTCCACCGTCGGGTTGTGCGCGTCGATCGCCGGAGCCACGTTCTGCCCGTCGGTCATCACCACGTAGTAGTGGTTGGCGTCGTACCACCACGGCCCGGTCTGCGTGACCCACGCGTTCGCGTCCCCGTCGAAGACGACGAACCACGGCTTCTGCGTCGCGCTGTACTTGTCCCGCGGGTCGCCGGCCACGGCACCGTGCACGGTCGGGAAGATCTGGACGTCGCCGAGCTGGCCGGCGTTCTTGCGGCCGAGCAGGTAGTCGACGTACTCGAAGTCCGTCTTGTAGTGGTCGGTCGAGTTACCCTCCTCGACGGTGCCCGGGATGATCTCGGTGATCACCTTGCCGCGCAGGGCATCCGTCGAGGCCCAATTGTCCGCTTTGGACGCTTCATCGAGCGTCGCGTACGAGCCGAGCAGGTCCGCCGGGCGGTAGACGGCGCTGCCGAGGTGGGCGCGGAAGGTCGCGTCCAGCTCGTCCGGGCCCAGGCCGGTGTTGTCCGAGAAGCCGGTCTTCATCTCCAGCTTGAGCGTCAGCGGTGAGTGCCCCGGGTGCGCCGCCAGCCAGATCCGGATGTCGTCGAGGCAGTACTCGAGGTTCTTGTTCTTCCCGCCGGTGTACAGCTGCGAAGCGGACGTCGCCGCGACGCAGTTGTTGTTGTTCCCCAACGGGTTCGAGTGACTGACCTTCCACTCGTGGGTGAGGAAGTCCGGCCAGACGTCCAGCTCGATCAGCGACGAACCGCTATCGAGCGCCCGGGCCAGGTAGTCGTACGCGGCCGGGTCGTAGGTGTTGTGGACACCGACCGTGGTGATGTGGGAGAGCTTCGGGCTGTCGGCATAGGCCGGGGCGCTGATCAGCGTCCCGGCCACGAGGGCGGCCGCCAGGATTACCGCGGAGGAGAGTTTCATCGAGACCCTTTCGTCCCGCAGGATGCGAGTAACTTTCACAATGTGCCACCACGGTGGCCGGGCGATGAAGCCAAAGCGGCCGGTTGGTCTAGTACGGAAGAATGGCGGGCTATGACCGAGAACCCGAGTCCCCCGTCGGCGCTGACCATCGCCGGCTCCGACTCCGGCGGCGCCGCCGGGTTGCAGGCCGACCTCCGCACGTTCCTGACCTGCGGCGTCCACGGCCTGGTGGCCGTCACCGCGGTGACCGTGCAGAACACCCTCGGCGTGCACGACCGCTCGGACCTGCCCCCGCACATCGTGGCCGGGCAGATCGAGGCCGTGGCGGCCGACATGGGCGTCAACGCGGCGAAGACCGGGATGCTCGCCTCGGCCGAGATCATCCACGCGGTCGCCGCGGCCTGCGACAAGGCCGGGATCGGCCGCGACGAGAAGGTCCCCTTCGTCGTCGACCCGGTGGCCGCGTCGATGCACGGCCACCCGCTCTTCGACGACGCCGGGCTCGCCGCGCTGCGGGACGAACTCCTCCCGCGTGCCACGGTGCTGACGCCGAACCTCGACGAAGTGCGCCTGCTGACCGGGATGACCGTGACCGACCGGGACGGGATGCACGCCGCCGCCGTCGTGCTGCAGCGGATGGGCCCGAAGTACGTGCTGGTGAAGAGCGGCCACCTGCTGGCCGACCCCGAGTGCGTCGACCTGCTCTTCGACGGGTCGACGTTCGTCGAACTCCCCGGCACGCGGTACGCGACGCCGCACACGCACGGCGCGGGCGACACGATGGCGTCGGCGCTGACCGCCGGGCTCGCGAAGGGGATGTCGGTGATCGAGGCGGCGCGGTACGGCAAGTGGTTCGTGTCGCACGCCGTCGAGCACGCCTACCCGATGGGCGCGAAGGTCGGGCCGGTCTCGGCGTTCTGGCGGCTGGCGCCGGAGGAACGCTGACCGGCGGTTACCATCGGCCCGGTTTAGGAGAATCTTGACGGACCGAGGGGCGGACTTGACCGGGCGCGAGCGGGTGACGCGGGTCCTGGAGGACCGCCGCTTCCAGAACTCCATCATCGCCGTGATCGTGTTCAACGCGGTCACGCTCGGCATGGAGACCTCGACGTCGCTGATGGCCGGCTACGGGCCGCTGCTGCACGTCCTCGACCACATCGCGCTGGGCATCTTCGTGGCCGAGCTGCTGGCGAAGTTCTACGCCTACCGCGGCGGGTTCTTCCGCGACAACTGGAACGTCTTCGACCTGCTGGTGATCGGGATCGCGGTGATCCCGGCGGCCGGGCCGTTCGCCGTGCTGCGGTCGCTGCGCGTGCTGCGGGTCCTACGGCTGATCTCGGTCGTGCCGTCGATGCGCAAGGTCGTCTCCGGCCTGCTCGGCGCGATTCCCGGGATGGCGTCGATCGCCGCACTGCTCGGACTGATCATCTTCGTGGCCGGGGTGATGGCGACGAAGCTGTTCGGCGGGATCTCGCCGGACAACTTCGGCGACCTCGGCACGTCGCTGTTCACCCTCTTCCAGGTGATGACCGGCGAGGCGTGGCCGGACATCGCGAAGGAGATCATGGTCCAGGCGCCGATGGCCTGGATCTTCTTCGTCGTCTACATCCTGGTGTCGAGCTTCGCGGTACTGAACCTGTTCATCGCGGTGATCGTCAGCGGCATGGAGGACGAGCTGCGCGAGGACATCCGCGAGGAGGAGGCCAAGCAGGCCGAGGTGCAGGCGCGCGCGAACGCCGAGATCCTCGAAGAGCTCCGGGCCTTGCGCGCCGAGCTGGCCGAACTCCGCCAGCCCGCCGCCTAGTGTCGCGTGATCCCGTTCGGTTTATCTGCAGTCCATGTGTGGCAACTCGTCGACGAGTTGCGGAACGTACTAGTCCTGCTCGTCCGCGATGAGCGCCTCCATCGCGGGCAGCGCCGCCGTCAGCGCCTCCCGGTTTTCGGGCGAGAGGCGGTCGAGACGGCGGTTCAGCTCCTGGACCCGCGTCGACCGGACGCCCGAAATCAGGCGCTCGCCCTCGTCGGTGGCCTTCGCGAGCCACGCGCGGCGATCCACCGGGTCGGACTCGCGGCTGACGTAGCCGGACTCGACCAGCGACGCGATGATCCGCGACATCGTCGCCGCGGCGACGCCCTCCTTCGCGGCGAGGTCGCCGAGGCGGAGCTGGCCGTGGTTGACCAGGGTGGCCAGCGCGGAAATCGCGCCGTGCCCGGGCCCTGGTACACCTGCCTGCCGCAGTGAACGAGACAGTCTGCCCACGGCCAGGAACAGTCTCCCTGAGACGTCCTGTACCTGTGTGGAGGTCACGGCTGGCTCCTCTGCCCTGGTACCCGCCGCGGGTGCGCCGGAAAGTGCGTCAACCTTACGGGTTCGGGGTGCACAATCCGCGTCAAGGACCCGGGATTCACCGAGGTGGACTCGACGCCTGCGCCCAGAACCGCTGCGGCACGCGCCCCGCCTCGCGGGCCAGCCGCCCGGCCACCACGGCCGAGCGCATCGCGGCCGCCATCCGCTCCGGATCGGCGGCCCGCGTGACCGCGGTCGACAGCAGCACGGCGTCGCAGCCGAGCTCCATGGCCAGGGTGGCGTCCGAGGCCGTGCCGATCCCGGCGTCGAGGATCACCGGCACGCTCGCGCGGGACACGATGAGCTCGATGTTGTGCGGGTTGCGGATGCCGAGGCCGGTGCCGATCGGCGCGCCCAGCGGCATCACGGCCGCGCAGCCGGCCTCCTCCAGCCGCAGCGCCAGCACCGGGTCGTCGTTGGTGTAGACGAACACGGTGAAGCCGTCGGCGGCCAGCCGCTCGGCCGCGTCGAGGGTCTCGATCGGGTCGGGCAGCAGCGTCCGGTCGTCGGCGTGGACCTCGAGCTTGATCAGGTCGGTCTCCAGCGCCTCCCGCGCGAGCTGCGCGGTGAGCACGGCTTCGGCGGCCGTGCGGCAGCCCGCGGTGTTGGGCAGGAGCTCGATGCCGAGCCGCCGCAGGAGCTCCAAGACGCCGGAGCCGCCCTCGGCGTCGGCGCGGCGCATGGCGACCGTGGTGAGCTCGGTGCCCGACGCCATCAGCGCGCGTTCGAGCACGGCCAGGTTGGCCGCGCCGCCGGTCCCGATGATGAGCCGGGAGTTCAGCTTCCGCTCGCCGATGACCAGGGGTTCTTCGTCCATCTCAGCCTCCTTGCACTGCGGTGAGCACGTCGACGGTGGCACCGCCCGGGACCACCACCCCGACCCAGCTGCCGCGGCGGACCAGCGAGCCGTTCATCGCGACGGCGACGCCCTGCCGGTTGCCGCCCATGGCGTCGAGGATGTCGGCCACGGTGGTCCCCTCCGGGAATTCGCACCACTTCCCGTTGACCTTGATCTGGATCACGCGTGCTCCTTCGTTCGGAGGCGGGCCGGCCCCGCCGCTGCGGTCGCGGGCGGCGGCGGGTCCCCGGCCAGCCAGGCGAGCACCGCGTCCGCGGTCACGGGAGCCATCAGCAGCCCGTTGCGGTGGTGCCCGGTGGCGGCGAAGACGCCGTCGTCCAGGACTCCGACGTACGGAAGGGCGTCCCGGCTCCCTGCTCTCAGTCCCGCTGCGGTTTCGGCCAGCTCGTACTCGGTGATGGCGGGGAAGACCCGCTCGGCGCCCTCCAGGAGCTCACGGACGCCGCGCGCGGTGACCGTCTCGTCGAAGCCGGCTTCGTACTGGGTCGCGCCGAGGACGATCTCCTGGTCAGCGCGGGGAACGAGGTAGATCGGCCGCCCCTCGGCCATCGCCCGGACGGTGCGGCTCGGCGGCGGCAGGCAGCCACGGCGCGGGCGCAGGCGGAGGATCTCGCCCTTGAGCGGGCGGACGGCGTCCGCCAGCGCCGGATGCAGCCGCCCGGTCCAGGCGCCCGCGGCCAGCACCACGGCCTCGGAATCGAGCCCGTCCAGGTCGTTGACGCGTTCTTCCCGGAACCGCACTTCATGCTTCACGCAGGCGGAGTGCAAAGCGTTCAGCAGTTTCCGGTTGTCGACGGCCAGATCCCCGGGCACGTGGAGTCCACTTCGGACAGAACCGAGCCCGGGTTCGAGACGCCGCGCCTCGCGGCCGGTAAGCTGCTCGGCCTCGCGGCCCAGGTCGCGGAGGTGGCGGGCGAGGATGTCGAGGTGCCCGGCGTCGGCGTTGTCCAGCGCGACGACGAGGGTGCCGTGCGGTGCGAGGCCGGGGTCGAAACCTTCCCGGCTCAGGTCATCGGCGAATCCCGGCCAGCGGCGCAGGGATTCCTCACCCAGCGCGAGGACGTCCTCCTCGCCGGGCCAGGCTTCGGTGACCGGGGCGAGCATGCCACCGGCCAGCCAGGACGCGCCGCCTTCGACGGGCCGCGGGTCGTGCACGGTGACCTGGTGGCCACGCGCGGCCGCGCGCCACGCCACGGCCAGGCCGATGACCCCGCCGCCCACCACTGCCAGATTCGTCATGGAATCACGCTCCCTGCGCCGGCATGACCCGGATCAGGTTCCACGGTCGGAGCGGCAGCTCCCTCTCAGCCCGTGCCTCGGGCTCCCGTGCGGACGTCCCCACCCTAACTCGCGGGGTACCGTCGCCGCCATGCCCGCCCTTTCCGGAGACAAGATCCGGGCGCGCCTCGACGCGGCCCGGCTGTACCTGTGCACCGACGCCCGCACGGCCCGCGGTGACCTGGCCGAGTTCGCCGACGCGGCGCTGTCCGGCGGCGTCGACGTCATCCAGCTGCGGGACAAGTCGCCGCTGGAAGCCACCGCCGAGATCGCCGCGCTGGAGATCCTGGCCGAGGCCTGCGCGCGCCACGGAGCGCTGCTCTCGGTGAACGACCGCGCGGATCTGGCGCTGGCCGTGGACGCCGACGTCCTGCACCTCGGCCAGGACGACATCCCGGTGCCCTTGGCCCGGCGGATCCTGAGTTCCGACGTCGTGATCGGCCGCTCGACGCATTCCGTTGCGCAAGCCTCCGCGGCGGCTGCGGAGGAGGGCGTCGACTACTTCTGCACCGGCCCCTGCTGGCCTACCCCGACTAAGCCGGGACGCTCGGCGCCGGGCCTCGACCTGGTGCGTTCGACGGCTGCCTTGGCGCCTTCGCGGCCGTGGTTCGCGATCGGCGGCATCGACGCTGCCCGGCTGGACGAGGTCCTCGCGGCGGGCGCTTCCCGCATCGTCGTGGTCCGGGCCATCACGGACGCCCCAGACCCCGCTGCCGCTGCTCGCGCGCTCCGCTCCCGTCTCCCCGCGTAGTCCGTGAATGCCACATCGGTGACCACTTAGGCCCTCGATGTGGCATTCACGGCGTTGGGGTCGGGGTGGCGCTCGGGGTGGGGGTGGCCGAGGTCGAGGACGACGGCGGGGTGGTTGTCGTCGGGGCCGAGGAAGACGTCGAGGGCGTGCTCGACGACGTGGCCGGGGTCGACGGTGGCGTGGTGGGCGTCGACGGAGTCGTCGGGACCTCCTCCGAGGCCGGGGCCTTCGAGGGGTCGCTGTGGCCCGAGCCGCCGCCGAAGATCTTGCCGATCGCCGGGCCGGTGCCGCCGCCGACCGGCGTCCCGGTCGCCGATTCGAAGCCGACGATCGCCAGCAGCGCCACCGTGAACGCCACCGCGCTGGTGCCGATGATCAATGGCCACCGCAGCTTCCGCAGCCGGCTCGGTTCCTCCTCGGGCGGTGCGTCCGGCACCCGCAGCTGGACCGTCGGCTGCTCCGCGAGCCGTCGCGCCGCCGGAATCGTCAGCGCCTCGCGCGCCTTCAGCGCCGCGTTCTTGGTGTGGCGCAGTGAACGCAGGTAGAGCTCGCCGCCTACGGTCGTGATCACGCTCGCCACCCCCGCGCCGACCACCGTGCCCGCGACGCCGAGCGTCGAGCCGAGCAGTGCCGCCGTGACCGCCGCCAGCGCGGCCGCGAACACCTGCGCGATCCTCAGTCCGGACTTCTCCGCCGAAGTCCCCTTCTTCTCCTCGCTCATAACCCGCTCTGCTTCGTAAGTCATTTCTCCCCGTTCCAACGTGTAAGGCGCGCGAGGAACTCCCCTCGTTGCCGTTACGTGAGGAGTGCCACGTCGTCCGTCCACAATGGACATCGCGATGCTCACGACTTCTTGACATAATCAGGGCATGGACCTGGTGACCATCGCAGACATCCGAGCCGCCGCGAGCCGCGTGGCGGACACCGCCGTGCGCACGCCGCTGCTTGGGCAACCGTGGGCCGCGCCGCGCGAATTGTGGCTGAAACCCGAGAGCCTGCAACCGATCGGCGCGTTCAAGGTGCGCGGCGCATTCAACGCGATCGCCACTTTGGACGACGCTCGGCGCGCCCGCGGCGTCATCGCGTACTCGAGCGGAAACCACGCACAGGCCGTCGCCTACGCGGCGCAGCGGTTCGGCATTCCCGCGGTGATCGTCGTGCCGGACGTCGCGCCGCGGATCAAGGTCGAGGCCACCCGCTCGTACGGCGCCGAGGTGATCGAGGTGCCGATCGGCGAGCACGAGGCCAAAGCGCACGAACTGGCGGAAGAACGCGGGCTGACCCTCATCCCGCCCTACGACCACGCGGCGATCATCGCCGGACAGGGCACCGCGGGCCTGGAGATCGCCGAAGATCTACCCGGCGTGGACGTCGTATTGGTGCCGGTGAGCGGCGGCGGGCTGGCCTCGGGCGTCGGCGTGGCGCTGAAGGCGCTGCGCCCGGCCGCGCGCGTGATCGGCGTCGAGCCGGCGCTGGCCGCGGACGCCACCGAGGGCCTGCGGCTGGGCCACCAGGTCGACTGGCCGATCGCGGACCGGGCCAGGACCATCGCCGACGGCCTGCGCGCGCAGCCGTCCGAGCTGACCTTCGCGCACCTGCGGAAGGTGGTCGATCAGATGGTCACGGTCACCGAGGACGAGATCCGCGACGCCGTCCGCGCGCTGGCCCGGCAGGCCCACCTGGTTGCCGAGCCGAGTGGCGCGGTGACCACAGCGGCGTTCCTCCACCACGCCGCCGAGCTCCCCGAGGGCAAGACCGTGGCGCTCGTCTCCGGCGGCAACATCGACCCGGCCCAGTTCGCGGCGCTACTCACGTAACGCTCCCCATCAGGACCCGGCGACCGGAGCGGCGCCGCGGCGGACGTGTGTGGGCGGGCCCTCGACTCCGCAGTGCAGGCACTCGCCGAGGTGCGGGTTCTCGTCGGGGGCCGAGGGCCCGTCGGCCGGTGGTTCGAGGACGCCGTTGTGGATGCCCAGCGCGATCAGGCCTCCCGCCACCGCCAGCGCCGCGCAGATCACCAGCGCCATCCGCCACCCGGCCGTCAGCGCGACCGGGTCGGCGTAGGCCGCGCCCGTCAGCCCGGCGGCCGCGGGCAGCACGGCCACCGCCAGCAGGCCGCCCGAGCGCGCGATCGCGTTGTTGACTCCGGAGGCGACACCGGCGTAGCGGTCCGGGGCCGCGGCGAGGACCGTCGCGGTCACTGGCGCGACCACGGTCGCCAGCCCCAGCCCGAACACGGTCACCGCGGGCAGGACAGCGCCGAGGTACGACGCCCCGGGCGCGATCCGCAGCATCAGCAGCATCCCGATGCCGACCACGATCGGCCCGACGACCAGCTGCAGCCGCGGCCCGATCCGCTGCGCGAGCGCGCCCGAGCGGCCCGAGAGCAGCAGCATGATCAGCGTGAGCGGTAGCCCGGAGATGCCCGCGGCGGTCGGCGAGTAGCCGAGCGAGACCTGCAGCTGCATGACCAGCAGCATCATCACCCCGCCCAACGCCGCGTAGACCACGAACGTCAGCGCGTTGGACAGCGTGAACGTCCGGTCGCGGAACAGCGAAGGCGGCACCAGCGGCTTCGTGGAGCGGTGCTGCAGGAAGACGAACGAGCCCAGCCCGACGACGCCGAGCACGGCCGCGACCAGCACGATCGGGTCGGTGATCCCGCGTCCTGGTGCCTCGACCAGCGCTCCGGTGACCCCGGCGAGGCCGATCGCGCCGAGCGCGGCGGAGCCGAAGTCCGGGTGCCCGGTGGCTTCGGTGTCGCGCGACTCGGGCACGTAGCGCCGCGCCATCAGGACCACGACGACCGCGATCGGGACGTTGATCAGGAACGCCAGCCGCCACGACCACACCTGCACCAGCAGCCCGCCGAGCAGCGGGCCGGCCGCCGCCGCGATGCCGCCGAGCCCCGACCACGCGCCGATCGCGCGAGCGCGGGCGTCATGGGCGAAGGACGCCTGCAGGATGGCCAGCGACCCCGGCGTCAGCAACGCGCCGCCGATGCCTTGGAGGATCCGGGTGACGACCAGCATCTCGGTGGACTGCGCGGCGGCGCACAGTCCCGACGCGACGCCGAACCAGACGACGCCGATCAGGTACATCCGGCGCCGGCCGTAGCGGTCGCCGAGTGATCCGGCGACGAGAATCAGCGCGGCCAGCGCGAGCATGTAGCCGTCGAGGATCCATTGCAGCCCGGCGACGGAGGCGTGGAGTTCCTCACCGATCCGCGGCAGCGCGACGTTGACGATCGTGCCGTCGAGCATCGCCATGCCGGACCCGACGATCGTCGTCGCGAGCAGCCCCCTCGCCGCCGGTGTCCCCCAGCGGACCCCGGCCACGGCCGACGTCACGAATCACCCCTGAGCACCATGGCCCCACTTCATCGCGCCCGGAGCCGCACGTCAACCGCGCCGCAGCCCCTCCGTGGCGTCGGCCCCTTCGTGGCGTCGGCCCCTTCGTGGCGTAAGGACCCAAAGCCGACAGGTTCGGTGCCCCGCGGTCTCCGGAAGGCGCGCCAGCGCCGACGGAGACTTCACTGCGCGCGCCCTCTTTCGCGGCCGCCAGGCCGCACGAAAAGCCGACGGCAGGGCGCCGCTGACGAAAAGCCGCCATGACGCCGCTGCGCGCGCCCTGGCGGCGGCTTTTCGTGAGCGCGCGCCGATAACACAGCCCTGGCGGCGGCTTTTCGTGAGCGCGCGCCTAGGGCAACAGCGTGGTGACGAACTTGTAGCGGTCGCCGCGGTAGATCGATCGGGCGAACTCGACCGGTTTGCCGTCCGTGGCGAACGAGTGCCGCGAAAGCAGCAGCACCGGCATGCCGACGTCCGCGCCGAGCATTTCGGCTTCCTGCGGTCCGGCGAGCGAGGTCTCGATCGTCTCTTCCGCGCGCTCGAGTTCGACGCCGTAGTGCTCGCGCAGCACGGCGTAGAGCGAGCCGCCCGCCGAGACGTGCTTGCGCAGTCCGCGGAACCGGCCGAGCGGGAGGTGGGTGGTCTCGAGCGCCATCGGCTGCGAATCGGCGAGTCGAAGACGTCGAAGGCGAAGAATCTTCGCACCCACCCGGATTCCGAGAAGTTTCGCCAGATCGCCTTCCACCGGAAGCTCTTCGATCTCCAGCAGTTTCGAAGACGGCTTCAGGCCCTGCTTGCGCATGTCCTCGGTGTAGGACGAAAGCTGCAGCCGCTGGGCGAGCTTGGGCTCCGCGGCGAAGGTCCCCTTGCCCTGGACGCGGTGCAGCCTGCCCTCGGCGGTGAGGTCGGCCAATGCCTGGCGGACGGTGGTCCGGGAGACCGTGAACTCCCCAGCGAGCGCGCGTTCGGTCGGGATCGGCGACCCGGGCGGCAGCACGTCGAGCAGGTCGAGCAGGTGCTGCTTCAGCGCCCAGTACTTCGGCTCGCGCTGCCCTCGCAGACCGGCGGCGGCTCCCGCGTCGCCCGCAGTGGTGGTATCCAACATGACCGACTCCCTAAGTCTTCCCTCATAACGCGCCACGTCCCCGATGAGAAACGTACCCTTCTCCACGAACGGACCGCCCACTAACATTGGTCTAGACCTGACGGACGCCGCCTCAGGTCCGATACATGATGCCCGAGGTGGAAGGAAAATGATGACCGAACAACGTCGCGGTGAGCACATGGCCGCGGAAATCGCCCAGCAACCGGACGTCCTTGCCGGACTGGTCGAGCGTCAGGCGGAAATCGCCGAGGTGGCGGAAAGGATCTCACAGCGGCCGCCACGCTTCGCGCTCCTCGCCGCGCGCGGTTCGAGCGACCACGCTGCGTTGTACGCAAAGTACCTGATCGAGGTGCTGTTAGGCCTTCCGGCTGGTCTTGTGTCCCCGTCGACGGCGACCCTCTACGGCGCCCGCCCGGATCTGCGTGACGTGCTCTTCGTCACGGTCAGCCAGAGCGGTGGTTCGCCCGACCTGATCGAGGTCACCGAGACCGCCCGTCGCCAGGGCGCGCTCACGGTGTCCGTCACCAACACGCCGGATTCGCCGCTGCGCGCGGCGTCCGAACTGGGCGTCGACATCGGCGCCGGCGTCGAGAAGGCGGTCGCGGCGACGAAGACGTACTCCGCGACGCTCATGGCGCTGTATCTGCTCATCGACGCCGTGCGCGGCGGCCGGGCGGCCGACGCCGAGAAGATCGGCGAGCTCGCCCAGCAGACGCTCGACGGCGCCACCGAAGGCGTGCAACGGGCGGTGGACCGTTACCGCTTCGTCGACCGGGTGCTCACCACCGGCCGTGGCTACTCCTACGCGTCGGCACTGGAGGGCTCGCTCAAGCTGGCCGAGACCAGCTACCTCGCCGCCCGCGCGTACAGCGGCGCGGACCTGCTGCACGGCCCGGTCGCGGCGGTGGACGGCGAGACCGCCGTGCTCGCGGTGACCTCGGCCGGGCACGGCGGCCAGGCGATGCACGAAGTCCTCGACGCGGTGAGCAAGCGTGGCGCGGACGTTCTCGCGGTCGGTTCGGCCGCCGCGGAAATGCCCGCGGCGCTGCGCATCGACGTCGCGCAGACGGTCGAGGAGCTGGCACCGATCCTGGAGATCCTGCCCATCCAGCGGATCGCGCTCGGCCTTTCGCTCGCCCGCGGCGGCGACCCGGACAGCCCGCGTGGCCTGCTGAAGGTGACCAAGACCCGGTGAGTTTCGCAGTCGGCGTCGACGCCGGAGGCACGTCGACCAGGGCCGCCCTGGTCGACTCCTCCGGCGTCGTGCGGGGTTCCGGGCACGGCGGCGGCGCCAATCCGAACGCGCACGCACCGCACGTCGCGGCCGGGCGCATCGCGGACGCCATCGTGGCCGCGATGGGGCCCTGCGACCCGGCGGACGTCCTCGCCGGCGTCGTCGGGATGGCCGGGGTGAGCAAGCTGAGCGACCCGGCCGTCGCGGCGGTGTTCGACGCGGCGTGGGCGCGGATCGGGCTCGCGGGCCGGGTCCGGATGGTCGCCGACGCCGAAGTCGCCTATGCCTCGGCGACGTCCGCGCCGGACGGCACGGTGCTCGTCGCCGGGACGGGTTCCATCGCCGGGCGGATCCGCGAGCGGCGGCTCGCCGGCACCGCGGGCGGCTACGGCTGGCTCCTCGGCGACGAGGGCTCGGCGTTCTGGCTCGGCCGCGAAGCCGTTCGATCCACTTTGGAGGCTCTCGGGCGCGGGCTGCCCGTGGCCGGGCTCCCCTCGGCCGTCCTGGCGGAGGCGTTCGGACCGTCCGGAATGGACGCCCGGACCGACGCGGAGCGGCTCGCCGCGTCCCGCGCGTTGATCACGAACGCCAACGCCGAAGCGCCCGTTCGGCTCGCCCGGTTTGCCCCGTTGGTGAGCGCGGCCTACGCCGCCGGCGAGCCCGCGGCACGCGAGATCGTCGCGCGCGCGGCCGAGCTCCTCGCCGCCAACGCCCTCGCGACACGCGGACAGGATGACAACACGCCGGTGGTCCTGGTCGGCTCCGTGCTCACCGGGGACAGCCCGGTCGGCGCGCTGGTGCGGGAGCGGCTGTCCGGGCTCGAGGTGCTGACCAGCTCCGATGGTGTGCTCGGCGCGGCGTGGCTCGCGGCGGTCGACGCGTTCGGCGAGGGTGTCTCGCGCCCTTCACGACTGTGAAAAAAACCAAAAGGTGGGGTGAGTAGTCCAAACCGTCGACCAAACCCCCATGGGCCGGGTACCGTAGGCATCGGCCCCCGGACCCTCCCCCCTCGCCGGGGGCCGCCTTATGTCCTGGGTACGTCATCCGGACGAGTCTCTTCCGCCAATCGCAGTCCGGGATGCTCCGGCGGCAACGCCTTGTAGAGCACCCAGCCACTCACTGCGACGGTCAAGGCGACCAATGGCCAGGACAGCACCGTGCGTGCAATGCCGAGGGCGACGACCTGGCCGGACCACCACAACAGGCCGTACACCACCACTCGCAGCGCGTACTGGCCGAAGACCCAAACCCAGCTCGCGCGTGAGTACGCCTTCAGTAGCGCGGGATCGCGGCGCCAGCGCGTCTTTTGGCCGAGCAGTAGCCCGACGACGACACCGAGCAGCGGCCAGCGGATGACGATGCTCGCCGCCCACAGCAGCGCGCTGGCCACATTGGACATCAACTGCAGCAGGAAGAAGTCCTGCGCCCGGCCGGTGTGCAACGCGATGAGCGCGGCCGCGACGACGGCGGCGAGGCTGACGACGATCGCGCGCGCCTTGCCACCCCGGGTGACACGGAAAATCCCGAGCGCGACGGCGACCACGATGGCCGCGCCCGCGCCCCACGCGATGGACTGACCGGCGGCGAGCCAGCCGACCACGAACGCGGCGGGCGGGATGCTCGCGTCCAGCGCACCCCGGCGGCCGCCGAGGATCTGGGCGAGCGACTCCCGGTTGGGCGGCGTCGGCGCGGGTTCGTCGGTCACGGCGTCCAGCCTGCCAAATCAGGGTCCCCTAACCGCGCGGGGGGAGATTTTCGCCACATCAGGCGCCGGGTTTCACTCCGAGTGTGCTGTTTCACGGCATGCCGAAGGTGAAAACTACGTAATAAGGGGGCGGGGACGTCCGACAAGAGAAGAGACTGTTACCGGAGGCTGAACCCGAAGTGGCAGGGGACGCGCGGTGGGGCCACGCCAGATGGTTAGTTGTGGTGTACAACTATATATCGGGGTGTCGCGCGCAGGACGGGAAGGGGACCCAACGTGTACGGATTCGACAGTTATGTAGCGATCGGTGACAGCTTCACCGAGGGGCTCAACGACGGGCTGCCCGACGGCTCGTTCCGGGGCTGGGCGGACCGGCTCGCCGAGACGCTCGCCGCCGGGCGGCCGGACTTCCGGTACGCGAACCTGTCCCTGCGGGGCAAGATGCTCGACGAGATCATGGACGAGCAGCTGCCGATCGCGCTGGAGCTCAAGCCCGACCTGGTCACCTTGTGCGCGGGCGGCAACGACATCATCGTCCCGGGGGCGGACGTCGATGCGGTGGCCGAGCGTTTCGAAGAGGGTGTCGCGAAGCTGACCGAGGCCGGCATCCCGGTCCTGCTCTTCAACGGCCCGGACACCAAGGTGCTGTCGGTGATGTCGGTGCTGCGCGGCAAGGTGGCGATCTACAACACGCACCTGTGGGCGATCGCCGAGCGCTACGGCGCCCGCATGGTCGACCTGTGGACGATGCTGCCGCTGCACGACCGCCGCGCCTGGAGCGACGACCGCCTGCACTTCTCCCCGGACGCCCACCGCCGCATCGCGCTGCGCGCGGCGGAGGTACTCGGGGTGCCGGTGACGGGCGACTGGCGCGAGCCGTGGCCGGAGATGCTGGAGCCGAGCCGGTGGCTGGACTCGCGCCGTTCCGACCTGACCTGGACGAAGGCGCACCTGCTGCCCTGGATCCGCCGCCAGATCAAGGGCGAATCGATGGGGGACGGTCTGTCGCCCAAGCGGCCGCAGCTGGCTCCGCTGGTGCCCTTGGTTCCGGAGGTACCTCTGGTGCCCCTGGTACCCGAGGTGCTCGAGGTGCTCGAGGTGCTCGACGTGCAGGACAACGCTCAGGCCAGCTGAGGTCTCGTTTGCGGAGTGGAATTTCCGGGCAATTCGTGCGTTTCGGGCAGGTTTGGGGTTGTTGGTATTGCGACGAAAGGGCCCTTCAGTGCGTCAGATGCACTGAAAGACCCTTTCGTCGCATTAAAGTCTGCAAAGGACGCTTTCGCAGGCGGCTCTCGAGGGGTCGTGAGTGGATAACGGTGTTAGAACACTGTTATCCACTCGTCGCGACCTGGCGAAAGGTCAACCTGGTGTGAGGGGAGCTTTCCTGGCGCGTGACGCGATGAAAGTCCCCTTCACCTCGCCTCTCTAGCACGCCAAATCGAACAAAAGCCATAATTCAGACTTGATTTGTGTCGATGTGATGCCGCCAATGCGGCCTTCGGTGCGTCCAACGCATCCAATGCCACATTGGGTGCAGCGCGTCCACAAAGGAAATCCGGGCGCCCAGCCCCCATGAGCTGTCCACAGGGCGGGCGGGTTGGGGACAACTACCGGACCGGGTGCGCTTCCCGGCTCGCCATCCGGCTTGACCCGGCTTACAGTCGGCTCATGTCCGGTGCTCGCGGCTGGATCCGGCTGGTCCCGATCGGTGTGCTGGTCACGGCACTGCTGGCGGGTGCCGCCACCTGGGCACAGTCCGCCGGGATCGAGCAGGACCTCGCCGCCAGGACCCAGGCCGCACTCACCGCCGCACGCCTCCCGCAGGGCACCATCACCTTCGACGGACGCGACGCCACCCTCAGCGGCTTCCCGCCCGACAAGGCCTTCAACGCCCTCCAGGTGGTCCAGGGCGTCGAAGGCGTCCGCAACGCCGAGATCTCCGGCGACGTCGTCCCGTACACCCCGGCACCCACGCCCACCCCCACGACCACCGCGCCACCCCCGGCCACCCCCACCGCCACCCCGACCGAGAACCCGCCCCCGACCGACCGCGCCGGCCTCCAGGCCGAGGTCGACCGGATCCTCGCCGAGTCCCCGATCGGCTTCCAGCCCAACTCCGCCAAGCTCACCCCCGAGGGCGAGCAGGCCGCCAAGGACGTCGCGAAGGCGCTTTCCCGCGCCCCCGCGAACTTCCGCTACCGCGTCACCGGGTTCACCGGACGCGGACCGGGCGGTGAGCGGACGGCACTCAAGCTTTCCCAGGACCGGGCCCGTGCCGTGGCCAGGATCCTGACCGCCAACGGCGTCCCGGCGAGCCGCGTCACCAGCCGGGGTGGGGGCGACGCCCGCCCGGGTGAGGACCGCCGCGTCGAGATCACGGTCGTACAGGGGTGATGACGGATGCTCTGGCTATTCGGGCAGATCTGGCTCTGGCTGATCGTCTCCTTCGCGCTCGGCGCGGCGGCGACCTGGCTGCTCATGCGCGCGCTCGAGCGCCAGAAGGAGCCCGCCGACACCTACGAACCCCTCCCCCTGCCTGACGAGGAACCGAGCGACGCCGAGCGCACCCAGTTCATCCCGGCGCCGCCGTTCGCCCCGTCCGAGCCGCTCCACGACTACCACTACGCGGACGACGAGCCGTACGACGAAGAGCCCGACGGGCACCGCGAAGGCAGGCTCCCGATGCCGCCGCCGCGCAGCGCCGAACCCGCCGACGACTGGCCCACGACGGAGGAACCGATCTGGCCCGTCGCCGAGGACCTCGACGCGACCCGGCGGTGGCCTGGACGCAGTGGCTGACACCCATCCTGGTAAATTCGGCTACGCACTGTGAGGAGCCGAGAGGGGGCATGGCGTTGGCGCTGCCCCACTGGACGCCGCAAAGCGTCCTCCCGCCCGGGCGGCATGCCGGCGACCTGGCCGACGTCTACGAGCGCCTGGTGTTCGACGCCCCCCATCAGAACGAGCGCGAGATCCTGTTCAGCGCGCTGAACAGCTATCTCGGCGTGGCCCGGCGCATCATGCCGACCGGCCGGGCCTGGATCGGCGGCGCCTTCATCACCCGGACGGCCGAACCGCCGCAGGGTCTCGACGTGGTGCTCATCCCCGACGAATGGGGCGCGCTCAAGCGGCTCGACGACACCGGCCGCAACGCGCTTTACGGACTCCTGACCCTGCGCGGCGTCATCGTCGGGCAGCCCGCGATGTACCTCGATCAGGTTCAGCCGGTCGGGGGGATGCTGGACGGCTTCCTGTGCCGTCCCGGCGACGAGGACGTCTGGGCCGAGGTCTGGGCCGAGGGCGGCAGGGGATACCCGGAGATGATCTGGTGAGGAACGAGTTCCGGCGGATCGCCGACGAGATCCCCGGCGGCACCTGGCTGGACGACCTGGCCCGCGCCTCCGCGATGGCCGCCAACGCCAAGTTCGAGCGCACCTGCCGCTCGCCGCTGCTGCACGTCTCGGTGATCGGCGAGACCCACCTCGACGCCTACACGTTCTCCGACATCAGCCGGGCGGTGCAGGACGCGACCGCGAAGATCGGGCACATCATCCGCAACCCGTCCGGCGAGGTCACCATCGTCCAGCAGGCCGACCGGGACAAGGCGCCGCTGATCCAGCGCGGCCAGGCGGGCAACGCGATCTTCTTCGGCTTCCCCGAGCCCGCCGTCGACGACGCGCTGATCCACGACGGCATCGAGACGCTCTCGGAGCGCGCGGTCAAGGAGCTCTGCGACTTCCTCCCGGCCAACGGCTCGGACGACGGCGCGCTCGACGCCGTGCTGCTGCAGCGCGACACCGTCCGCAACGCGGTGAGCGACATCGTCAACGCGGTCACGAAGAACTCGGGCATCGGCATCGCGCTGACCCCGACCGCGGGCGAGCAGGTCACCTGCAGCATGACCACCGGGCAGGCCAAGATCCTGCAGAGCAGCCTGCGCGAGTCCCGCGAGGCCGTCGGCTACGAGACCGTGCGCGGGCGTCTCGACGGCGTCCGCACCCGGCGGCGCATCTTCTACCTCGACCGCGAGTCGGGCGGGACGATCCAGGGCGCGGTGGCGCCGGACCTGCTCGACGAGATCAAGGAGAACCTCGACCGGCCGGTCACTGCCCGGTTACGCGTGGTGCGCACGACCACCATCGACGGCCGTCGCGGCCGCCCGGTCTTCGAGCTGCTCGAGATCACTCCGGAAGTGAGTCTTTTCGACCACTGAGCCCGGACTGGCCCACTCAGCGTGCCGGATGCGACCTTCGCCGTAGACCTTGCGGCGGTATCCGCGCGGGTCAGGACTATTTACTGTGGCACGGACGCGCGGGTTCGTCGCGTTCGAACAGTGGGAGTTCCGATATTCCTCCCATTGATCATCGGGCCACACCCTGCGCATCTTGTCAGGAAATTGCGATACCTGGCCACTAATGGTGGGACAATGACTTCTTCCAGTATGTAACAATTTCGTGTTCAGCCACGCTTATGGGTTAACGTCGTCGAACTCCCACCCGAAGGGGCACGCATGACGACCGACCCGCACTATCCATCCACCACCGCGCGTCACGGCCGACCTGCCGCCCCGATATCGGCTACCGAACGACGTCAGACGAGCCTGAAACCGCGCCGGAACTACCTGGCGTTCGCCGGGCTCACGCTCGGCATGGCCGCGCTGGTGGTCGCGTTCGTCCCGGACGTCGGATTCGTCGCATGGCCGCTGGGTGGACTCGGCCTGGCGCTCGGGATCGCCGGCCTCGTACAGGCCGCCAAGGGCATGGTCGGCGATCGCGGACTCGCTGTGGGCGGCACCACAGTAAGCGCTATCGCATTGCTCGCCACGGGTGGTGTGCTGCTGTACGACACCTTCATCGGCACCGGCGAAAGCGGGCTGCACATGCCCGCCGTGGCCGGGGACAAACACGCCGTCGAATTCGTCGTGACCGCCGCGGGCGGCGCCACGGTGCGCTATGGGTCACTCAACGACCAGCGCACCGAGACCGCGCCCGCGAGCACCGACGACTGGAAGGGCGGGGCCTCCTACAACAATGGTACGTACCTCTTGACGCTCACCGCGGACACCCGCAACTCCCAGACGAACAACGAAATCAGTTGTTCCATTCTGGTCGACGGCAAAAAGGTCGCGGACAACAGCGGCGGGACGATCGCGCTCTGCACCGCCAACGTGAGCTGATTCCCTGGCGCCTGGCGGCCGGCTCCGGCTTACCCCCAATGGTCACCGGGCCGGGCCGCCACGAGCCGCTCCTGGCGGCTCCGGCCCTGCCGGGGCAGGGCCTTGGCGCCGGCGTCACAGCCTGCCCCTCCCCTAGGGCTCCGCCGGCACCAGGAACCTACGCGGACGTCGCGCCCGATCACTAAGAATCCACTAAGGAACGACGACTCGTCTCCGAGTTGTGTTCTTCCGGCAGCCAAGTCGGCACCCGTAGTGGCCAACTGGCGAAATACCGGACACTTTCCGGACAAATACCTTCTTCAAAAAACTGTCCGGTCAGCGGCGACCTGTCATACAACTCGAGCTAAACCGCGTAAGCATGATTTACCCCGCCCGGTTCACTCCAGGTCGGCGAGCTCGGCGCGCACTTCGGCGGCCAGTACCGGATTGACCCGCTCGGAACTCCGCAGCGCGACCGCCAGCTGCTCACGTGCGCCGTCCAGGTCGCGCTTGGCCCGCAGCACCCGCCCCAGCGTCAGCCGGAGTTTGCCCTCCTGCAGCCCGAACCGGCGGCTGATCGCCAGGTCGATCGCCTCCCAGACGTACCGCTCGGCCGTCGCGGTCTCGCCGATCCGCAGCGTCAGCTCGGCGAGTTTGTCGAGCGAGGTGACCGCGTAGCCGTCGTGGCCGAGCTCCTGGTCGACGCGCAGCGCCGCGAGCTGGTGGCCGATCGCGTCGGTGAACCGCCCGGCCCGCCGCTCGCTTTCGGCGCAGCTGTTCAACGCCTGCGCGCGCAGTTCCCGGTCACCGGTGCGTTCGGTCTCCTCGACCGCCTCCCGCAGCCGTTCGATCGCCTTTTCGTGCTCCGACAACAGGCTCAGCGCGCCGCCGAGCTGAATGTTCGCCGAAGTCACCAGCCGCTTGTCGTCGAGCTCGGTGGCCAGCTTCAGCGCGCGCTCGGCGTCCGCGAGCCCGCCCTGGGGCAGCTCGAAACTCAGCGCGATCTCGCAGCGGGAGATCAGCATCCAGCACTGCCCGAGCTCGTCGCCCGCGGTCTCGGCGGCGGCAAGGCCGAGGTCGACCATCCTGGTCCAGTCGTCGGGCAGCGGGCTGCAGACGCGGTAGCAGTGCACGAGCCGGACCAGCCGCCAGACGTCGTCGTGGCGGCCCGCTGCGGCGCTCGCGTCCAGCACCGCCAGCAGGTTCGGCCACTCGTCGGCGAACCACTCCTCCGGCTCGGCCAGCGCGGGCATGTCGTCGTCTGACAGCACACCGGTGAAGTCGAGCGGGTCGACGACCCGCTGCATCCGCCGCCGCGCCCGGTCGGCGACTGCCTCGTAGTAGCGCACGGTCCGGCCCAAGATCTCGTCGCGCTCCTTCTCGCCGAGTTCGGTTTCGGCGAGTTCGCGCAGGTAGAGGCGGACGAGGTCGTGCGGGGCGAAGACGTCGCGCGCGGTCTCGGCGATGAGGTTGTGCGCGGCGAGCGAGCGCAGCCGGCGGCGTGCCTCGGCGACCGGGACGTGCGCGACCGCGGCCATCAGGTGCGGCCCGACCATCACCGCCGGGACCCCGCCGAGCTGCAGGAACGTCTCGGCGATCTCGCCGGGCAGGCCGCGGAAGGACACGTCGAACGCCGCGCGTACGCCGTCGTCGGCGCCGTCGACCTGCAACCCGGCGAGCCGGGTGCGCTCGTTGCCGAGCTCGTCCACCAGTTCCTGCGCGGTCCGTTGTGGACTCGCGGAAAGCCGCGCCCCGGCGATCCGCAGCGCGAGCGGCAGGTAGCCGCAGAGCCGCGCGAGCGCGTGGTTGAGGTCGAAACTGGCCGGACCGGCGAGTTCCTCGATGAGCTTCACGGCGTCTTCGGGCGCGAGCGTGCCGAGCACGCGCTGCTTCGCGGCGTTGGAGACGGCAAGGCCGTCGAGCCGGGACCGGCTGGTCACCACGGTCATCGTGTGCGCGCTCGGCGGCAGCAGCGGACGGACCTGCTCGGCCGTGCGCGCGTCGTCGAGCAGCACGAGCATCCGGCGCCCGGCGATCAGCGAGCGATACAGCGCGACGCGCTCGTGCAGCCTGTCCGGCACCTGCGCGGTCTCGACGCCGAGGCCGAGCAGGAACTGCGTGAGTAGCTCCGCGGGCTCGAGCGGCTGGTGGTGCGGGTCGAATCCGCGCAGCGACGCGAACAGGACGCCGTCGGGAAAGCGGGCGGCGATGCGGTGCGCCCACCAGACGACCAGCGTGCTCTTGCCGACCCCGGCGGTGCCGCTGACCACGGCGATCGTGCTCTCGCCGGCTTCGGCCCGCGTGACCAGGGAGTCGAGCCACTCGAGTTCGGTCTGACGCCCGGCGAGGCTCGGCACCGCGGCAGGCAGTTGCGACGGCGCTCTCGCCTGCTCCAGCGCGGACGGTGGGGCGACCGGGGCGGCCGGTTCGCGGGAGGGGAGGTCGTCGTTGAGCACGCGTTCGTGCAGCCAGCGGAGTTCGGCGCCGGGCTCGACACCCAAGGTGCGCAGCGTGGCGCGGGAGACGGTCCGGTACAGCTCGAGCGCGTCGCCCCGGCGTCCGGCGTGGTAGAGCGCCCGCATCAGCTGGCCCGCGGTGCGCTCGGAAAGCGGGTCGGCGCGGACGATCGGGCTCAGCTCGACGATCAGTTCGGCGTGGCGGCCGAGCTCGAGGTCCGCGTCGACCCGGGCGCCGCGCACGGCGAGGCGGAGGTCTTCGAGCTCGGGAGCGCGCACCGAGGCAGGCACGCCGCCCAGCGCCGGGCCTTGCCACAGCGCGAGAGCCTCGGCCAGCAGCGCGGCCGCGGTCTCCGGGTTCGCGACCGCGGCCCGGTCGAGCAGCTCACGCGCCAGGTGGACGTCGATCCGGCCGGGTTCGACGTCGAGCTGGTAGCCCGGCGGGGTGGTCAGGATGCGCGCGCCGGGGCCGTCGCCCTGGACGTCCCGCAGGACGCGGCGCAGGTGGGAGACATTGCCGTGGACGATGGTCCGCGCGGTCGCCGGCGGGTCGTGGCTCCACAGCGCGTCGATGATCTCCTCGAGCGCGACAACCTTGTTGGCGCGCAGGGCCAGCAGCGCGAGCAGGCCGCGGACGCCGGGGCCGCCGATCGGGACCGCGCGATCGCCGGCCAGCAGCCGGACCGGACCGAGCAGCTGGAAGCGCGCGGGCGAGCCGCGTTCGACCATGCTCGCGCCCACCTCCCTTGCCCGGCGTCTCCCTCGCCGGAAAAGTCAACTTACCGTGATCGTCAGCTGACGAATACCACCCATTCGACCGGGGTTCAGGCGCCTCACCAGGACCTCTTCCGCTACACGGAATCCGCATCCGGACCGCCCGGCGCCCACGACTTCCGCCGTATACAAACAACCCCGCACCATCGGTCCCGATCCGATGGTGCGGGGCTGCTAGTGGTGCCTTCGGCGTCGCCATGAGAGCCGGGCGGGCGGGCTCACCCCGAGCTAAGTACCCGGACAACTCTCGCGAGGACGTCTGGTGCGCGGACCACACGCCCGCACGGTGGCGACACGGTAACAGGGAGCGTCGGCTCGGCTACAGGCGGCCTGTCACCGGGAGAGCGGCGTCGAGTCGCGGCCGGCGATGAACGCCGGGCGCGGCGTGGTCGCGGCGAAGGGCTCGCCCAGCGCGTTCTCCACGCTGTTGAACACCAGGAAGATGTTCGAGCGCGGGTACGGGGTGATGTTGTTGCCCGAGCCGTGCATGATGTTCGAGTCGAACCACAGCGCCGAGCCCGCGGTGCCGGTGAACTGGTCGATGCCGTACTCGGCCGCCAACTTGGTGATGTCTTCCTCGGCCGGGACGCCGACGCGCTGGTCCTTGAGCGAGCTCTTGTAGTTGTCGTCCGGCGTCTCGCCGGCGCACTGCACGAACGTCCGGTGCGAGCCGGGCATGATCATCAGCCCGCCGTTGAACGGGTAGTTGTCGGTCAGCGCGATGGAGCAGCTGACCGCGCGCGGGGTCGGCATGCCGTCCTCGGCGTGCCAGGTCTCGAAGTCCGAGTGCCAGTAGAACCCGGTGCCCTTGAAGCCCGGCATGTAGTTGACCCGGCTCTGGTGGATGTAGACCTCGGAGCCGAGCAGCTGGCGGGCCCGATCGAGGATCCGTGGATCGTGGACCAGCTCGGAGATCAGGCTTGAAATCTCGTGCACGTCGAAGATCGACCGGACTTCCCCGGTCTTGGCCTCGGTGATCACGCGCTCGTCCTTGGCCAGCTCGCCGTCGCTCGACAGCCGGACCAGCTCCTGCCAGTACGTCTGCACCTCGCCCACGGACAGCAGATCCGGGACGACGGTGAAGCCGCGGGTGTCGTGGTTGGCCAGGGTGGCCGCGTCGATCGGGCCGTCGGCCTCGGTCCCCCAGACGGTCGGGTGCACGCGCGGCAGGTGGGCCGGCGTACCGGTGATCCGGGTCGGGTAGCTGTCGTTGACCCGGGTGTCCATCAGCGTCACGGGTTTGCGCCTCTCCTCGGATTTCTAGGGTTCGGTGACCAGCGGATACACGCCGTTTTCGTCGTGCACCTCGCGCCCGGTCACCGGCGGGTTGAACACGCACACGCACTTGATCTCGGTCTTCGGCCGGACCTGGTGCTTGTCGTGGTCGTTGAGCAGGTAGAGCGTGCCGGGCCGCAGCTCGTGCACCTCGCCGGTGGCGAGATCCTCGATCTCGCCCTCGCCCGAGGTGATGAAGACGGCCTCGATGTGGTTCGCGTACCAGAAGTCGTTGACCGTCCCGGCGTACAGCGTGGTCTCGTGCACCGAGAACCCGACGCCCTCTTTGGCCAGGATGATTCTTTTGCTGCGCCAGTTCGGGGTTTTGATGTCGGACTCGGTGTCGGTGATCTCGTCGAGGCTGCGAACGAGCACTGGTTCTCCTTATTTGGTCAGGACGGCGGCGACGGACTCGTCGATGATCGACAGGCCCTGCGTCAGCTCGTCCTCGGTCAGGGTCAGCGGCGGCAGCAGCTTCATGACCTCGCCGTCGGGGCCGGAGGTCTCCATCAGCAGGCCGCGGTCGAAGGCCTCCTTGCAGACCGCGCCGGCGAGGTCGCCGTTGGCGAACTCGATCCCGCGCGCGAGGCCACGGCCCTTCGCGAAGAGCTTGTGCTCGGGGTAGGCGTCGACGAGCTCCTTGAACGCCCCGGCGATGCGCTCGCCCTTGGCCTTCGTGGACTTCTCCAGCTCGTCGTCGCTCCAGTAGACGCGCAGCGCCTCGGCGGCGGTCACGAACGCGGGGCTGATGCCGCGGAAGGTGCCGTTGTGCTCGCCGGGCTCCCAGACGTCCAGCTCCGGCTTGATCAGCGTGAGCGCCATCGGCAGGCCGTAGCCGCCGATCGACTTCGACAGGCAGACGATGTCCGGGGTGATGCCGGCGTCTTCGAAGCTGAAGAACGGGCCGGTGCGCCCGCAGCCCATCTGGACGTCGTCCAGGATCAGCAGGATGCCGTGGCGTTTGCACAGGTCACCGAGGGCCTTGAGCCACTCGACGCGGGCGGCGTTGATGCCGCCCTCACCCTGGACGCCCTCGACGATCACGGCGGCGGGTTCGTTGAGGCCGCTGCCGGAGTCCTGCAGGAGCTTCTCCAGGTAGAAGAAGTCCGGGTAGTCGCCGTCGAAGTAGTTGTCGTACGGCATCGGCGTGGCGTGCACCAGCGGGACGCCCGCGCCGCCGCGCTTCATCGAGTTCCCGGTCACCGACAACGCGCCGAGCGTCATGCCGTGGAAGGCGTTGGTGAAGTTGATGACCGACTCCTTGCCGGTCACCTTGCGGGCCAGCTTGAGTGCGGCTTCGACGGCGTTCGCACCGCCCGGACCGGGGAAGACGACCTTGTAGCCGAGCCCGCGCGGGTCCAGGATGTTGTCGCGGAACGTCTGCAGGAAGTCCCGCTTGGCGACGGTGAACATGTCGAGCGCGTGCACGACGCCGTCACGCTGGATGTAGTCGATCAGCGCCTGCTTGAGCGCGGGATTGTTGTGCCCGTAGTTCAGCGCCCCAGCGCCGGCGAAGAAGTCGAGATAGGGTTTGCCGCTCTCGTCGTACAGCCAGCTGCCCTGGGCGCGGTCGAACACGACCGGCCAGCCACGGCTGTAGCTGCGTACTTCGGATTCGAGCTCCTCGAAGATGCTCATGACGGTTTTCTTCTCCTACTCGCCCTTATCTTGACGAATCGTCAGCGGCCCGATGCGGTACAGCTCTTCGGGTTCGTGCCCTTCGTCGGGGAAATCTCCCGCGTCGAACAGCACACTGGTTTCCATTGCGGCGTCCCAGCGCTTCGCGAACGAGGTGAACAGGCGGATGGAAGCCTCGTTGTCCGGGGTGATGGTGGTCTCGAGATGACGCACACCCTCGGCGGCCAGGCGGCTGAACAGCGTGTCGAGCAGCTTGCCTGCCAAGCCTTTTCCGCGCTGGGAGGCGTCGACCGCGACCTGCCAGACCAGCACGGCGGTGGGCTCACCAGGCTTGCGGTAGGCGATGACGAATCCCACCGCGCGGCCGTTTTCCCGGGCCACCACGGAGGTTTCGGCGAAATCGCGACACCACAACAAGTATGCGTACGGCGAGTTCAAGTCGAGCTTGCGCGAATCGCGCGCGATTCGCCAGAGCTGCGCGCCGTCCGCCTTGGTCGGGGATTCGATCAAGTGCGTTCCGGACATACTCAGGAAACGTAACAGAGAATTTTCCGGGTCGCCCCTGGCGGGGACAGTGACCTCCGGTGCTACCTGCGCAGACGTAATTTGTCCGGTGAGGATCCCCACAAGCATGTTTCAACGGGCACGATCCTGGGCATACGCGCGCCTGGGCCGCGCGCCCATGGCGAACGACCTTCCCCGACCATGACCCTTCGAGCCGTAGATCGCAAGGCGGGCTACCGTTCGGCGGGTGATCGAAGTGCGCGAGTTCCGGCGCGTCTGCCACGCTGCCGCTTCGAGCACCGGCGGCGTGGTGCTGGAGTTCCGGCTCGCCGGCGTGACGCCGAACTACCATCTCGGGCTCATCGCGTACGGCGACCGGACGGTGGCGCTGGCCTGCACCCGCGACACGGACCCGCCACTGCTGGCCGTCGCTTCGCCGCCCCAGCCGGGGCGATGTCACTTTCGTTCGTGGAGGCTCCTGGGCTGGCCGGGCGCTGAGGGATGTTCCCGGGTTCCGGGTGCTCAGCCCGGCCGAGCTGGCCGGGCCGTTCGATGCCTCGTGGCCCGGTCCAGCGGGTCAGCGGCGGAAGCGGCGGACCACGGCCAGCACCGGCGTGGTGAGCGCGGGCAGCACCAGGAACGCCGCCACCACCAGCCACCAGACCGGTGCCTCACCGCGCCGCCAGCCCGCGACGACGGTGCCCAGCCAGCCGAAGAACGGGTTCGCGATCGGCGGCAGGAATGCCGCGAACAGGAACGCGGCCACCACCAGCACCGCGAGCACGGTGAGCACCATCCGCCACGTGCGCCGCAGCGTGATCAGGCTGACCAGCAGGAACACCAACGCGCCCGCGGCGACTGGCAGCCCGACCCACTGCAGGACCGCGCCGCCCTTGCCGCTCAGGACCAGCCCGGCGAGCAGTGTGACCGCCGCGGCGAGGAGGTTCCACGGGCCTTTCAGCCTCGACGCGCCGCGCGTGACCCACCAGGCGCTGCGGCCGGTCCCCTGCGCGAACATCGCGGCCGGCTTCACCGCCTTCGGCATCTTCGTCGCCGCGACCGAGGCGTTGATGCCCGCCGCACCCGCCTTGATCAGCGTTTTCGTCAGCAGCATCGAGCCGCGTTCGCCGTCGAACTTCTCCGCCGAGACCTGGCACGCCTGGAACGCGCGCTGCGCCGCCGCCGCGTCCGCCAGCGGGGTCTTGATCAGCTTGCGGAACCGTTCCGACGGCTTTCCGTTGCCCTTGGCGACATCACTGTCCTCGCCGGCCTGGTGCCCGACCACCGGCAGCTCTTCGGCGGCGATCTGCGCCTGCCGCGTCCGCGCGAGCACCATCGCCGTGACCGGCATGCTGAGCGGCGGCGGCGCGACGACCTCGACATCACGCAGCTGCGCGTCGAGGCCCAGGAACGCCAGTTCTTCGGTCAGCTGCGCGGTCAGCTCGCCGATTTCGGCCGCGGCCAGGTTGTCCGCCGTGTCCGGCGGCCGCCAGCCCAGCGCGGTGAAGACCTCCCGCACCCGCTCCCGGAACTGCTCGGCTCCGGCGAGATCCCGCAGCAGCCGCAGGCGTTTCGGGTCCAGTACACATTGGACGAGCCAGCCGGCGCCGTCGACGCGGCCCCACATCCAGTCGTTGGCGCGCCAGGAAGCCTTGTAGAACGCGCCGAAATACCCGGCCTGCATGCCGGTCAGCTTGTCCCACGAACGACGGCGGCGCATGTCCATCAACGTCCGCGAATCGGCGCTGACCTGCACGAGGTCGACGCGCTGATCCACCGAAGGCGCCTGCGAGAGCAGCCCGCGGGTGGCCACGTGCAGGCCGAGCAGCCGCGCCTGCACGACGTCGTCGGCCGCGTCGGTGCCCACCTCCAGCCACTTCAGCAACGTCGCCACGGTCTCCGATTCCTTCGGCTTGGCCGTGGCCAGCGCCTGCAACACCGGAGCCGCGCCACGCAGCGCCTCGACGACCTCGGGCCACGCCGCCAGCAGCGCGTCCGAACGACCGAGCCCGGCCCATTCCTCGGACAGCTCGCGGATCCACACCTCCAGCGTGCTGCTCGCGCCCGGTGCCTCGTGCTCGGAAACCCATTGGGACAGCCGTTTTCCGCGCGCTGCCGTCTTTCGCGCGGTGTGCAGCCGGGCCCTGGCCTCGTTCAGGGTCTTCGCCTGCGCCTCGTCCGGGCCGAGCTTGAACCCGGCGTTGATCAGCTGCAGCCCGGTGGCCACCGCGTCGTCCAGCGCGGTGGTCCGGTACGCGATCATCTTCTCGACCGGCATGCTGGTCGCGGGCGGCTCGGCGGAAATGCCGTCGCTCAGTCCCTTCACCGCCACCTCGCGCAGCTGGCGCGACATCCCGGACGCCCACTGCCGATCCGGAGTGTCCACATCGGACAGCGCGTACCGGCGGCTCGCGGTGCGGACCAGTTCGGCGGCGTCCTCGGCGGTGCGCCGGTCGAGGTAGGCGACGGCGAGCCGCTTGTCGATGAGCGATTCCGGGCCGCCGCGCGAACCCAGCGCGGCCAACGAAACCCGGGTGTCGCGCGTGCGTACGACGGCGTCGTTGTGGCGGGTCAGGTCCTCCAGTTCGGCGCTGATCGTCTGGCTCATCACGGTCGAGACGACCTTGCCCATGGCGTTCGCGAGCAGCGGCGGATTCTTCGCCTCACAAGGGATTGCCTCGGCTTCGCGCTCGCCGGTCGGCACCACGTAAAGCAGCAGCCGCCGGACGTCGGCGTGCGACGGCCGTTCGAAGATCTCCCGCAACGCCGGGCGCAGCGGCTTGTTCAGCAGCACGCCACCGTCGGTCAGCCAGTGCGAACGGGTCATTTCGGTGTAGGGCGTCATGTCCGGGTGGAGCCGGTCGTTCCCGTCGGGACCGACCGGCATCCGGGACAGCTCGAACGCGCCGGGGAACGACGCTGTCGAGCGCGCGGCGAGCGCGAGCGGACCGTGCACGTCGTTTGTCCATAGTGGACCATCGAAGCGGAAGAGCATCCGGTGTTCGGTGTCGCGCACCAGATTTCCCAGTGCGTCGTCGAACCGGGTGGTCTCGCCGTCGATCATGGTGCCGGTGAGCAGCACGGTGATGTCCGGCGGCTCGGCGGGCGGGACGCCCGGGTCGGTGATGCTGTGCAGCGCCTGTTCGAGGTCGCCGAGCAGCACGCGGTCGCCGTCGAGCAGCGACCGCGGCTGCGCCTCGCCCGGCTCCCGGATGAGGTTCTCCAGCGAGCCGATCCGGATCCAGGTGTCGCGCAGGACCTGCGGCGTCGACCGGAACGCCTCCGCCAGCCCCAGGCACGCGGCGTTGATGCCGCCCGCGCTGGTGCCGGTCAGCACGTCGATCGACACCGTGACGTGCAGCAGGTCCAGCAGCTTCTTGTACAGCCCCGGCTCGGCGTCCCCGCGCGACTCGCGCAGCAGCTGGGACGTCTCACTCGCGACGCCGCCCATCCATACCGCGAGGCTCGCGCCGCCGACCATGGTCATGGCCAGCCGGATCTCTTGCGGCCACGGCTCCGACATGCTGGTTCCCCTGCCCGCTCGTGCTTGCACAGGTACTAGAGCGGAAAGGTACGGCCGCGGATACCCTCATCCGTACGGCCGAAAGGGTGAACTTAAGCGCCCACTCGGACGTCACCCTCTCAGGTCAGACCAGTTCCTCGTCCTCGATCTCGGACTCGGATTCGTCACTCGTGAGGATCTCGGCGCTGACTTCCTCTTCCATGACGTCTTTACCGGACTTGCCGGACCTGCCGGTCGCGGCGGCCGATGACTCGTCGTGGGACTGGGCGGCGGCAAGCCTTGCGGCCTTTTCTTCCCTGGATTTCGCGGCGAGGCGCCTCATGATCTTCCGCCTTTCGTCGGAGGGCCCCTTCCTTCCCTTCAATTTGGGAACACCCTTGAGCGTGCCGAGACCGTTGGCGCGCATCCAGGTCACCGCATTCCTCTTGTTGCCACCGAACTTCCCTACGGCCAGCCTGGTGACGGTGCCATACAGGTTGTACTCCTCACGGGCGGCCGCGACTACGGCTTGCCGAGCCGCGATGACGCGCTCACGTTCCGCGTCGGCGGCCGCGATCCTCTTTGCCACCTCCGCGGCGTCCAGGCCGCCGGCTTTCACACCGTCCCGAATGGTCTCCAGGTGCTGGGCCTTGATCTTGGGGAAATAGGCCTCGGCGACATAGACGTAACGCTCCGATGTCGTCCACCCACCGACCTTTTTCAGGATGTGCTCTCGCTCCGAGGTAATGTCGATGAGGGCCTGCTTCAACGGGTCCGCGCTCAGGGTGATAACGATGTCGGGTTTCGATGCCGCGCCCATTCCCTCCGCGAACTGGGCCACCCAGGACAAGCCCATGTCCGCGCTTTTCATCAGTTCGTAAACACGTTCCTCGATCGCGTTGCCTGCCCAAGGCAGCGCGGCATTGCTGTTCCGTAGCAGCAGATTCAGGAAGATGGCGATCTTTCCGCCGCCCCATCCCTTGACGTCTCCCGCCATGAGTTGCGCGTAGGCTTGGTCCACGAAGCCGCTGACTTTTTCGGCGAAAGCATGACAAGCCGCGGACTCCGCCTCAGTGGGTTTTCCCCCGTGCTTGAAGTCCTCGTCCAGCAGGCGTTGCAAAGGCTTCTTGCCAAGCAGACCGGATACGGCCGCGTTTCCCGCCAGCCACTGGAGCCGCAGGATCTCGTTGCCATGGGCGGCAGGCGATACTCGTACCCGATGCGATTGGGGGATCCCGGCTTCATGATCCCGACGTACGCGCATGCGACACAGTGTTCCGTAGCCGTGCCACCGCCGTCGTCCACCACTCGGACCATCCTTGCGAGCTCAACTTTCTGATTTCGATATATTCGACTCGTCTGGGAATCAGCCGGCCAGATGCTCCAAAAGAAGCACCTGCGCTTCACCCACACAGAACCCGAGCACGGCACCGGTCGCGATGAGAATCCATTCGTCCTGCTCGAACGCCGGGCGCAGCAGCCGCTCGAATTCGTGCGGCGAAAGTTGCTTCATCTTGGTGACCAGGACATTCCGGATGTCCATCGCGTCGGTTGCGTAGTCCTCGATGTAGCGCATGGTTTCGGGCAGCCGGGTCATGATCTGCTCGGAAATCGCCAGCTTCATGTCCTGGTACTTCCGGCTGCCGACGGCGAACACGAGCAACGGCTTCGCGACACTCACGCGGCGCCCGAGCTCCTCGTCGAGCTGACGCTGGATCAGCGCGAGCACGCGGTCCGACAACGGCCCGCGCAGCACGGCCTCGATCACGTTGTGCGGCGTGATGATTTCCCTCGCGATCAACGCGCCGTATGCCTCGGCGACCTCCTCGCGGCGCTTCAGGAAGAGCCCCTGCCACTCGATGCCGAAGTACTTCTTCGGCTCGATCGGGAAGAAGATCATGCGCAGCGCGAGCCAGTCGGTGAACCAGCCGGTGAACAGGCCGAACACCGGCATGATCAGCGGGAACTTGAACAGGATCCAGGCGACCATCTGGATCACGCCGATCGCGCCGCCGAACACCAGCCCCGACCGCGCGATGAACTTGAACTCCTGCGCGCCGGCCTCCTGGAAGATCCGGTTCAGCAGCCGCTTGTCCTTGACCAGGCTGGTGACCACCATGCCCTTGAGGTCGAACACACTGTCCACATCGGACTTGATCAGCTCGAGCACGGCCTCGATCATCCGCGGCGCCTCGCCCTGCACGCGCTGGATGACCAGCCGCTGCACGCCGACCGGCAGCGTTTCCCATAGCCCCGGCTGGTAGTGCCCGGCGACCTCGCGGACGATGTCCTCGATGCCCGTCAGCAGCGGCTTCTCGATCTCCTTCGCGATCCGCCCGGCGTCGAGGCGGGCCACGATCTCGGCAGGCTTGATCAGCTGCTCGGTCATCGTGTCGCAGGCGATGCTCGCCATCCGCGCCGCGCGCTTGGGCACGATCCCCTGCCAGCCGAGGAACGGCTTGATCCCGATGAACTCCACCGGCTGGAACATCATCCGGATCGCGACCAGCTTGGTGCCGTAGCCGATCAGCGCGGCGACCACCGGGATGGAGACGTAGAGCGCCCAGTGCTGGGCGAAGTCGTCGAGGATGCCGCCCATCGGCTAGCGCGAGCTCGGGTCGCAGGCCTGCCAGAACTGCGCGCCGAGGCGCGAGATGTGTACGGTGCGCCGCAGGTACTTGACCCGTTTGACCAGCTTCTCCGCCTCGCGGACGGTCTCGTCGGTCAGCAGGATCTCGTACTGCGTCTCCAGCGACGGGACCTCTTCGTCCAGCTCGACCAGGCCGAGCCCGATCAGCCGGGTGAGGTAGCCGGGCACCTGGTCCGGCAGCGACACCCCGGCCGACTTGCCGACCGTCGAGGCGTTGCGCAGCACGATCCGCCCCGCCCCGCCGAGGTTCGTGCGCTCGGCGACGTCGAGCGCGGGGAACGGCGAGCCGTCGGAAAGCGCCGACAGGATCCGGGCCTCGTCCGGCGTCAGCTGGCGCAGGATGATCGCATAGAGGTACTCGCGGGCGCGGTCACGACCGAACCCGATCGAGTGATTCAGCAGCTCGGCCATCGCCGCGCGCAGCGGCTCGACATGGTTGTCGCGCGCCGGGACCAGCGTCACGGTCGCCTCGATCGGGCGGCGGGTGCCGTTGTCCGTGCGGTTCATCGCGGACGCGGCGGTCAGCGCGGCGTGATACGGGTCGTCGACCTCGTCCAGACGGCGGCGCAGCTCGCTCAGCACCTGCCGCTCGACCTGCCGGAACCCGCGTTCGGCGGTGTCCACGCCGGGCAGTTTGCGGGTGAACGCGAACCCGGTGCGCGCGGCCCAGCCCGCCAGCTGCCCGGCCCGCTGGACCAGATCGGCCACCTCGTCGGCGGCGCCACGGCCGGTCGGTCGCTCTGTGCTCACGCGCACGCTCCCCTCTGCTGTCGCGCTGATGCTACCTGCGGGTAGTCCGAACGGCGGTGTGATGCGCGCGGAATCGTGACAAGCCCGAATGTTTGGATAGGACCCATGAGTCCGACCCGATGGGGCCCGCCGATCGACGTCCTCCCGCTGTTCACCGTGGAGGAACAGGCGCTGGGCGACCTGCTCATCGCGGTGCCCGCCGCGGACTGGCGGCGGCCGACCGCGTGCCCCGGCTGGTCGGTGCAGGACGTCACCGCCCACTATCTGGACGGCAAGCTGCGCCGCCTGGCCCGCGACCGCGACGGCGTCCACACGGTGCAGCCGGGCCCCGGCGAGGCGCTGGGCCGGTTCGTCGACCGGATCAACGAAGAGTGGGTCCAGGTCGCCCGCCGGCTGTCCTTCGAGATCATCACCACGATGCTCTTCGACTTCCTGGGGCAGACCGCCGAGTGGTGGGCCCACGTCGACCTCGACGAGCTGGGCGAACCGGTGACCTGGGCCGGGCCGGAACGCGCGCCGGCGTGGCTCGACGCGGCCCGCGACTACAGCGAGGCCTGGGTGCACCACCAGCAGATCCGGGAAGCACTGGACTACCCGGTGCTGTCCATCCCGGATCTCGGCATGACGATCGCCGACACCTTCATGCGCGCGTTGCCGCACACCCTGCGCGACGTCGACGCGCGGGTCGGGCGCCAGATCGTCTACAAGGTCACCGGCGACGGCGGCGGCAAGTGGACCGCCTGGCGCGAGGCTGACGGCTGGACGATCGACCGCGGCGCCGGGCCGTCGCGCGCGCCGGTGGCGTCGGTGACCACGGACTTCGACACGTTCTGGCGGCTGTGCACCCGGGGCGTCCGCGCCGCCGACGTCGCCGACAAAATCAAGACGACCGGCGACGAAAACGTTTGCGCGAAGATGCTGGGGATGGTCTCGATCATCGTCCCGGACCCCAAGGAGTCCAAGACACGCGGCGGGCTGCGCAGCGTCTGAGGACTCGTGAGTGTTGCGGCCGGTTCTAACCGGCCGCAACACTCACGAGTCCTTCAGTGCCGACGGGCCTGCTTGCGGAGCTGCAGGATGCGGGCCCCGCCGATCAGCGCGACCAGCGCCGCCCCACCCAGCGCCGAGAACAGCATGGCGATGGCCAGCGGCAGGCTGCCCTCCATACCGAAGAAGTGCACCGTCGCGGTGTCCAGGTTCTGCAGGATGAACACCAGCAGCAGGGTCAGCACGACCAGGCCCGCGATCACCGCCACCCAGGTGCCGCTGATCCGCGTCGGCCTGACCCGTGCCGCCTTGCCGTGCGCCGGCGCAGGCTCCACCGGCTTGAGCTCCTCGGCGCCGGGCCGGACGTCGCCCGCCCGGAGCTCAGCCGGTTCGAGTGCGCCTTCCGGAACGTTTTCACCGCGCGCGTGACTCATCGCTCCAGTGTCCATCCGCGACCCGCCAAGCGCGCGCCAAACCCCCTTAACGGGCGTATGCGTCGACGTCCCGAAGCACGCGAAGCGTGTTACGCCCGGCGAGTTTCGCGCAGTCCTCTTCGCTCCACTTACGGTCGAGAAGCGCCGCGAAGAGCACTGGGTACTTCGAGACGTCCTCAAGCCCGACAGGCAGATTCGCCACCCCGTCGTAGTCGCCGCCCAGCCCGATGTGGTCGATCCCGGCCACCTCGCGAGCGTGCTCGACGTGCGCGACGACGTCGTCGACAGTCGCCTTCGGCTTCTCGGGACCGTTCCAGCTCTCCGTGAACTTCCGGCGCAGCCCCAGATCCCGGTAGTCCTGGCCGTCGGCCTCCATCGCGGCCTTCACCTGGTGGTCCCACCCGGTGACCTTGGGCGAGATGAACCCGGGCACGAACGTCGCCATCGCGACGCCGCCGTTGCCCGGCAGCTTCTCGAGGACGTCGTCGGGGATGTTGCGGGGGTGGTCGTTGACCGCGAGGCAGGACGAGTGGCTGAAGATCACCGGCGCGGTGCTGGTTTCGAGCGCCGCGTGCATCGTCGACGGCGCGACGTGCGAGAGGTCCACCAGCATGCCGATCCGGTTCATCTCGCGGACGACCTCGCGGCCGAATTCGGTGAGCCCGCCGTGCTCGGGTTCGTCGGTGCCGGAGTCGGCCCAGGTGGTGTTGTAGTTGTGGGTCAGCGTCATGTACCGGACGCCGAGGCGCCGCAGGATCCGCAGCACGCCCAGCGATTCCCCGATGCTGTGCCCACCCTCGGCGCCCAGCAGCGACGCGATCCGCCCGTCTGCGAACGCCGCTTCGGCCTCGTCGGCGGTGGTGACCAGCCGCAGCCGGTCCGGGTAGCGCTCGGCGAGCTGGTACACGACCTCGATCTGCTCGAGCACCGCGGTCACCGCGCTGTGGCCCTCGAACCCGCACGGCACGTAGACCGACCAGAACTGCATGCCGAGCTTGCCTTCGGCGAGCTTCGGGAAGTCGGTGTGCAGCGACGGCTGGCGGACCGTCAGGTCCAGGCACGCCGCCGCCTCGACCGGGTTCGCTCCGCCCTGGGAGCGCAGTTCCCAGGGCAGGTCGTTGTGGCCGTCGGCCAGGATGGCCGTTTCGAGGAGTTTCGTCGCACGTTCAAGTGCCCCTGAAGTCATCGGACGATCCTAGGTAGCCGCCGTATAAGTGCAGTACAAACGGCTCAGCCGAGCCAGTCCGCCGCAGCTCGGACGCCGTCAAAAATGACCTGGTGGCCGCCCGCGTGCCGGTGGGTGGTCACGTCGGCGCCGCGCGAACGCAGAGATCCGACGAGTTCCTCGGTGGACGTCAGCGGGGCCATCGGGTCGCGTTCGCCGTTGGAGAGGAACACCCGCGATCCGCTCAGGTCGAGCTCCGGCGGCGAGGGCACCGGGGACATCGCCGCGAACAGGATCGCCTCCTTCAGCGCGTCCGGTCGCAGCAGCGTGACCGCCGCCGCGATGTTGGCGCCGTTCGAAAAGCCCACCGCCACCAGCCGCCGGCTACCCAGTCCGTACGTCTTCCGCGCTTCCAGCACGAAATCCGCCAGCTGGTTCGCGCGGACGACGACGTCCTCGTGGTCGAACACGCCCTCGGCGAGACGCCGGAACCAGCGCGCGGCGCCGTGCTCCGACACCGGACCGGCCGGGGCGAGGATCGCCGATGCCGGGCTCAGCTCGTGCGCCAGACCCAGCAGGTCGTCGGGCCCGCCGCCGGTGCCGTGCAGCAGGAGCAGCACGGGCGCGTCCGGCGAGCCTTCGACGTACTTGTGCTCCAGCGTCATGACAGCTCCGGGTTGTTCTCGGCCGGGAGGTTCAGCTTCGGCAGCATGTGCTGGATGTCCTCGCGGCGCGGTTCCAGCCACGGCGGCAGCTTGAGCGCGCGGCCCAGCTCCAGCAGCGGCTCGTCGATCGCGAAGCCCGGTTCGTCGGTGGCGACCTCCAGCAGCGTGCCGCCCGGCTCGCGGAAGTAGATCGAGCGGAAGTACTGACGGTCCAAAATGGACGTCACGTTGACGCCCTTCTCGACGAGCTCCTCGCGCCACGCCTTCTGCGTCGGCTCGTCCGGCGCGCGCCAGGCGACGTGGTGCACGGTGCCCGCGGCGACCAGCCCACGTGGCGCGTCCGGCGTCACCAGGACGTCGACCAGCGCGCCCGGCCCACCATCGCCGGCGGCGAAGCGCAGGCGGTTGCTGTCCTGGGTGCTGAAGTTCAAGCCGAGGCCTTCGGTGAGCATCCCGGCCGTGGCGTCCTCCTGGGACACCGACAGCTCGACCGAGTGCAGGCCGCGGATGGCGTGCTCGGCGGGCACCAGCTTGGTGTCCCAGGGGTCGCGCGGGTCGCCCTGCGGATGCGCGACGAGCGCGAGCTTCAGCCCGTCCGGGTCGCGGAAGGTCAGCGTGTCCTCGTTGTCGGCGTTGCGGACCTCGCCGGTCTCGACACCGGCTTTTGCCAGATGCGCCTTCCACCAGCCGAGCGAGGCTTCGGGGACGGAGAACGACGTGGTCGTAGCCTGTCCGGTCCCGTGGCGGCCGCTGGGAGCGTCGGGCCAGGGGAAGAACGTCATCAGCGAGCCCGGCTTGCCGGACTGGTCGCCGTAGTAGAGGTGGTAGGTGCCCGGATCGTCGAAGTTGACGGTGGTCTTCACCAGCCGCAATCCGAGGGTTCGCAGGTAGAAGTCGGCGTTGCGCTGCGGGTCGCCGCCGATCGCGGTGACGTGGTGCAAGCCGCTGGTCTTGATCGACATGGATGCCTCCTGGAGTTCAAGGTATCCCGATAACCTCTCGCGCGCAAGATATATTCCGGTGAGACTTCTGCGGTAGAGTGCTCGGCGTGACACCCGATCCCAAAATCGACGACGACGAGATCGTCAGCTGGTGGGGCCTGGTGATCGAGGGCTACCTCGCCACCCAGGACAAGCTGATGGGCGAGATCTTCGACCGCTTCGGCCTGGCGCCGGCGTCGTTCGACATCCTGCTGCGGCTGGTCCGCTCGCCCGAGCACCGGATGCCGATGACCCGGCTGGCGACCGAGGCGGCACTGTCCAGCGGCGGGTTCACCAAGGTCGCCGACCGGATGGTCGCGGCGGGCCTGATCCAGCGCGTCCCCAGCCCGGACGACCGGCGCGTCACCTTCGCCGCGCTCACCGACCACGGCCTCGAAATGGCCGGAAAAGCTCGCTCGGCCGCCGCGGAGATCCTGCGCCGGATCGTCCTGACCCCGCTCGGGGACGACGCGGCGGCGCTGGCCGAGGCGATGCGGACGCTGCGCTCGGCCAACGGCTTGTGAAGGACCGGCTGGCGCGGGAGCGCAACGCCTGGATGTGCACGCTGCGCCCGGACGGCCCACCGCACCAGACGCCGGTCTGGTTCGTGTACCTGGGCGACGTCTGGTGGGTGTGGAGCAGCGAGCGGTCGGTGAAAGTGCGCAACATCCTGGCCGACCCGCGCGTGTCGTTGGCCCTCGAAGACGGCGATGAACCCGTTGTCGCCGAAGGGAACGCGGTGCTGTGGCGCGGCGGCTATCCGTCCGAAGTCATCGCCGCCTTCGCCGAGAAGTACGACGGTTGGGACATCACGACCCCGTTCGAGGGTGGCGGGTCGCGCGTTGTGTTTGAGGTGAAGGTGCGGCGCTGGCTGCTCTCCGGCGTCGCTCAGTGACTTCGCGCCACCGTTGAAAAAGTCCTGGTCACAGGGGTCCTCCGGAAGCGGAGGATGGTCCCATGCTGACCGAATCGACGATCACGACAATGCTTCCGGTGACCGACACCGACCGTGCCGGTCACTTCTACGCGGATTCCCTCGGGCTGAAGCAGACCGGGAAGGGCGAGGACGGGACCCTGTACTTCGGCGTCGCCGGCGGGGCGATCGGGCTGCGGCAGATGCCGGCCGGGACGCAGAGCGAGAACACCGCGCTGAGCTTCGAAGTCACCGACCTGGAGGGCGAGATCAGCACGCTGGAAGGCCACGGCGTGCGCTTCCAGGACTTCGAGATGGAAGGCCTGAAGACCGTCGACCACATCGCCGAAATGGGCAGCGAGCGCGCGGCGTGGTTCAACGACTCCGAGGGCAATGTCCTGTGCCTGCACCAGGTACTGGGGTGAAGGACTCGTGAGCGTTCCGGGCGGTTCTAACCGCCCGGAACGCTCACGAGCCCTCAACTCAACCCCGGCATCAACTTGACCGCGTTCGCCCCCAGCACCCCGCTCAGCACCTCCTCCGGCAGCCCCAGCGCGGCCAGCGCACGTACGTTCTTCGCGACGCTCGGCACGCCCGGCCAATCCGTGCCGAACACGAACTTCCCGGCCAGCCGGGCGAAATCGAACCGCTCGTAATACGAAGGCAGCTTCTTCGGCGGCAGCCCGGCGAGGTCCAGCCAGACGTTCTCCCTCGCCAGCGCGAGGAACGCGGCGACGTCGTACCACCAGCCGCGCCCGCCGTGCGCGAACACGAACTGCAGCGACGGAAAGTCCTCCACGACGTCCGAAAGCAGCTCGGGATTCCCGAAGCTGGTGCGGGAGCCGGGAAAACTCGACGTCCCGGAGTGCAGGATCACCGGCACCCCGCGCTCGGCACACAGCTGGTAGACCGGGTAGAGCTCCTTGTCAGCCGGCGAAAACGCACCGTGCACCGGGTGGATCTTCAGCGCGACCGCGCCCAGCGCCAGCTGGCGCTCGACCTCGGCGGCGGCCGGGTGGTGCAGGTACGGGTTGACGTTCGCGACCAGCCGGAACCGCTCGGGGTTGTACGCGACCAGCGGCAGATTGTCCTCAATGGACTGAATGCCGGTGGCGCGCGGGCTGTACTCGCAGAACAGCAGCACCCGGTCGACGCCCTCGGCCGCCATCAGCTCGTCCATCGCCGCGGGCACCACCGTGCCCTCGTCGTCGTACACGCTGCGCCAGGGATACGCCCCGGCGAAGTCGTGCGCCCACTGCAGCCACGCGGGTTTCAGTGTCGGCAGGCGCGGCGTGTGGACGTGCGCGTCGACGACGAAATGCCCGTCGATCACGAAGGAACCGCCAGCAGCGCGTCCCGGACCATCTCGCGGATGACGTTCCGGCGGATCTTCCCGGTCGCCGTCTTCGGCAGCTCGGCGAGCTCGACGACGCCCCGCGGCCGTTTGAACGCGGCGAGCCCCTCCCGGCAGAACTCGATCAGCTCATCCGCGTCGACCCGCTGCCCGGACGCCGCGACCACGCACGCGACCGGCTTGTCGAGCCCGTCGGCGTCCGGCGCGGCGACCACCGCGACCTCGGCGACCGCCGGGTGCAGCCGCAGCCGATCCTCCACTTCGGACGGTGACACCCAGATCCCGCCCGCCTTCAGCATGTCCCCGAACCGGCCGAGGCAGCTGTAGGTGCCGTCCTCGTTGAGTACGTAGCTGTCGCCGGTGCGCAGCCATTCGCCCTGGAACACCGTCTTCGTCGCTTCGTAGCGCGCCCAGTACCCGGTGGCCGTCGACGGCCCGGAAACGTACAGCTCACCCGTCTTGCCCACGGCGTCGATCACCGCGCCGGTCTCGCCGCGCAACTGCACCGCGTAGCCCGGCACCGGCACACCGGTGCTGCCCGGCCGCACCGCGCCCGGCCGATTCGAGAGGAAGATGTGCAGCGCCTCGGTGGACCCGATGCCGTCCAGGATCTCCAGGCCGAACCGATCGCGGAAGCGTTCGTAGATGGACACCGGCAGCGGCTCCCCGGCCGAGACGGCGAACCGCACGGACGCGAAGGAGTCATCCGGCACTTCACTCGCGAGAAGCGCCGCGTAGAACGTCGGCACGGCGAAGAACAACGACGGCTTCTCGACCTTCGCGCGCGAAGCAAACAACGCGGGCGTCGGGCGCGCTGGCTCCAGCAGCGTCGTCGCACCCGCCGAAAGCGGGAAGAAGGCGGAGTTCCCCAAGCCGTAGGCGAAGAACAACTTCGGCACCGAGAGGAACCGGTCGCCTTCGTGGCAGCCAAGGACGCCGCGGCCGTAGGTCTCGCAGACCGCGCGGATGCTCGCGTGCCGGTGCATCGCGCCCTTCGGCCACCCGGTCGTTCCCGAGGTGTACAGCCACAACGCGGGCGAGTCCTCCCACGTCTGTCCACTTCGGAACAGCGCCTCGTCGGTGACGGCCAGCTCGTCCCACTCGTGCACCCGGATCTGCGGTGGGAAGGCCGTGGCGTCGGACCGGTCCAGCAGGACGTCGGTGACCTCGGGCGCGAGGCCGAGCGCGGTCACCGCCTGCGCGGCGAATTCGCCGGACACACACAGCACCCGGGCGCGCGAGTCGGCGAGCATCCGGCCCAGCTCCAGCCCGGTGACCATGGTCGACACCGGCACGGCGATCGCGCCGGCCAGCATCGCGCCGAGGATGCCGGAGAGCAGCTCGACGTCGTCGGCCATGCAGAACATGACCCGTTCCTCAGGGCGGACGCCGAGTTCGGCCAGGCCCGCGGCGACCCGGCGGGTCTCGGCGGCGAGCTCCAGATAGGACAGCGTGCGGCGGGGCGAGGACACCGCGACGGCGTCCGAACGGCCTTGTGAGAGCAGGTATTCGGCGGCGTTGAACCCTTGCGGCACAAGGACCTCCCTACGTGAGGTACACGTACTCGTAGTCGAAGGGCTTCCCGTTGATGCCCTGGCGCGGCGGAGCCACCCAGCTGGCGATCTTTCCCCGCTCGTAGACCGGGTGCATCAACGAGCGGACGAACGTGAGGTCCTCGGTCGTGGGCAGCCACTTGCTCTTGCCGGCCTGCCAGGTCCGCTCGTCGACGATGGTGCCGTCGGGCGTGACGTGGTGGCCGGAGTTTATGCCGACTTCCCGGTTGAATCCAGGGTGCGGAAGGCGGAACACGTGGTCGATCCCGGCCTCGGCGAGGATCTTGTTCCAGCGGTTGACGCCGGTCTGGCAGTCGGCCATGTACTCGCTGCGCAGGTCGAGGTTGAGCAGCAGGATCGCCTGCAGCTCCTCCGAGGTCCACGTGCCGTCGTCACGCGGGCGCTCCAGCGTGCGGGCGTCCTCGGTGAGCTTGTGGTCGTCCTTGCGGCGGCCCTCCTGCCACCGGCCCTTGAGCCCGGCGGTGTAGTAGTTCGCCGCGTTCGTGGAGGTCTCGCTGCCGAAGAGGTCGAGCGAGACGGTGTAGTGGAAGTTCAGGTACCGCTGGAGGATGTCGAGCGGGATCCCGCCGTGGGAGGCGATGTCGAAGGTGTCGAACTCGCGGATCAGCTCGGCACTGCGCTGCACCACGCGGTCGACCCCGGTGGTGCCGACGAACATGTGGTGCGCCTCCTCTTTGAGCATGAATTCACAAGTGCGCGACAGCGGGTCGAAGGAGCTCTCCTTGAGCGTCCCGAGCTGGTATTTGCCGTCGCGGTCGGTGAAGTAGGTGAACATGTAGAAAGCGAGCCAGTCGGCGGTCTCTTCGTTGAAGGCGCCGAGGATGCGCGGCGCGTCGGGGCTACCCGAGTTGCGCATCAAGAGCCCTTCGGCCTCGTCGCGCCCTTCGCGGCCGAAGTAGGCGTGAAGCAGGTAGACCATCGCCCACAGGTGCCTGCCCTCCTCGACGTTCACCTGAAAGAGATTCCGCAGGTCGTAAAGGCTGGGCGCGGTGAGCCCGAGGAGTTTCTGCTGCTCGACCGACGCCGGTTCGGTGTCACCCTGGATGACGATCAGGCGCTGCAGGTCGGCGCGGTACTCGCCGGGCACCTGCTGCCAGACCGGCTCGCCCTTGTGCTCGCCGAAGGCGATCCGGCGGTCGGGTTCGCGCTCGGCGAGGAAGATGCCCCAGCGGTAGTCCGGCACGTTGACATGGTCGAAGTGCGCCCAGCCCTCGCGGCCGACGCTGATCGCGGTGCGCAGGTAGACGCCATGGGTTTCCAGCGTCGGGCCCATCTCGCCCCACCAGTGCAGGAACTTCGGCTGCCAGCCCTCGAGCGCGCGCTGCAGGCGCCGGTCGTCGGCGAGGTTGACGTTGTTCGGGATCTTGGCGTCGTAATCGATCTTCTCGGGCATGAGCTAGACCCGCTTCCTGTCGAAGACGGCCTTCTGACCGGTGCCGTAACGACGTAGCGCACCCTCGGGCCCGGACGCGTTCGGGCGGGTGAAAATCCAGTTCTGCCAGGCCGCGAGCCTGCCGAAGATCTTCGTCTCGATCGTCTCGGGACCGACGAACCGGTGGTTGGCCTCCATCCCGGTGAGCGCGTCGGGACTGAGGCTGGCGCGGCCTTCCAGCGCGATCCGGATCTCGTCCTCCCAGTCGAGGTCGTCCGGGGCGTCGGTGACCAGGCCGAGTTCGAGGGTCTCGGCCGGGGTGAGGTCGCGGTTCTTCTCGCGGGCGAGCCAGGCGAGGTGGTCGTCGTCGCCGTAGAACCGGGCCTGCAGCCGGGAAAGGCCGTTGCCCATCAGGAAAACGCCGAAATTGGCGTCGGTCAGCCGGATGGCGGCGCGTTCTTCGCTGTCTTCGTCGTCGATCGGCGGTCCGTCCAGAATGTACTGACGGTCCGCGGCCAATGCGATCTCCAGCAACGCGCCGGTGAAGCAGCTGCCGGGCTCGATGAGCGCGATCAGGCTGCGGCTGGTGACGTCCAGGCGTTTGAGCGTGCGCTTGAAGTAGTGCGTGATCTCGTTCGCCAGCCAGTCCTTTTCCCCGAGGAGAGCTTGCTCGTGGGCCTGGACCTTCGCGGGGTCGCCCTGCGTACGGAGGATCCACGTGCCGGCCTCGACCTCGTTGGTGCGCAGGCGCAGGATCGCGTCGTCCAGCTCGCGGGTCATCGCGAGGAACCAGCCGCTCGCGCCCTCTTCGTGCAGGTCACCGGGGTCGTTCTCGGGCCCCTTGACGGTGATGGTGGCCCGGTCCTTCTCCACCTCGACGTCGACATGGCGATGTTCGAGCGGGGTCAGCTCGATCCCGTTGTCACCCTGGCGCCCGGACCGGCGGGCGAGTTCCTTGGCCTTCACCAGGACCTTCTCGCGGAACTCCTGGCGTGGCACGAGCTCGTCGACCAGCCGCCAGTCGACCGCGGTCCGCCCCTTCAGGCCGTCCGGCCTGGTGGCGAAGACGTCCGCGAGATCGCGCCGGACGCGCCGCTTGTCGACGACCCGGGTGAGCCCGCCGGTGCCGGGCAGCACGCCGAGCAGCGGCACCTCGGGGAGCGCGACGGTCGAGGAGTTGTCGTCGATCAGGAAGATCTTGTCGCAGGCCAGGGCGATTTCGTAACCGCCGCCCGCGCAGGTGCCGTTGACCGCGGCGAGGTAGATCTGGCCGGAGTGCTCGGTGGCGTCCTCCATGCCGTTGCGGGTCTCGTTGGTGAACTTGCAGAAGTTCACCTTCCAGTGGTGCTCGGACGCGGCGAGCATCCGGATGTTCGCGCCGGCGCAGAAGACCTTGTCCTTCGCGCTGGTGACGATGACCGCCTTGACCTCGGGGTGCTCGAAGCGCAACCGTTGCGTGGCGTCGTAGAGCTCGATGTCCACGCCGAGGTCGTACGAGTTGAGCTTGAGCTCGTAGCCGGGGACGAGGCCACCCTGCTCGTCGACGTCGAGCTCGAGCCAGGCGACCTCGCCGTCCACGCTGAGCCGCCAGTGCCGGTAGCCGGCGGGATCGCGCTCGAAGGTAACCGGTGTGGTGGTGGTCACCTCACCGATTGTCTACACATTTTCTGCGAACGTCAATATTGTGTAGAAACTTGATCTCGCGCGGGCGCGTGGTTGAGGGCCGACCAGGCCCAGGTCACGAAGACCCACAGGGCGAGCGCGGCCGCCGTGTCGGTGAAGATCGTGGCGAACCAGAAGGCCGGCACCTGCGGCACGCCGACCAGGAAGTGCCCGGCGCTGGCCAGCCCGGACAGCGAGTAGACCAGCAGGAACGCCAGCGCTCGCGGATACCGTCCGCTCAGATAGGCGCGATAACCGAGCACCCCGAACGTCGTGAAAAGCACCCACCCGAACGCGACGACGACCTCCGCCACGACCACCGGAATGCCCGGGATCTGCGGGTAGTCGGCCCCCCGGATGACGTTGTGGGCGTAGTGCAGCGTCGTCGTGAGCAGCGAAAACGCCAGGATCGCGCGGAGCGGGTTCAAGCCCCTCTCGTGCAGGACATCCATCTCGGCCCCCTTGGATTTGATAGATCGCTCTAGCGTCACGGTAGCGCGTGGGCGGGGGCCGGGAAAGGGCTCGTGAGTGGCGCAGCCGGTTAGAACCGGCCGCGCCACTCACGAGTCCGTTATGGCACCAGGTCGATCCGGTGCTGCGTCACCGGATACCCCACCTTCGCGAAGGCCTTCGCCATCCCGATGTTCCCGACGTCGGTGCCCGCGACGATCCGGTCGGCGCCATACCCGACCAGGTCGTGCGTGGCCTCGACCAGCAGGTCGTAGGCGTACCCGTGCCCACGGTGTTCCGGCACCACGGCGACATAGCCGATCACCGGGTCGCTGTGGTTGCGGCTCGGCAATGTCAGCCCGACGAGTGAACCGTCGGGCGTGTATGCCAGCCGCCACCACTCGCGCGGCGCGGGCATCCACAGCATGAGGTCGAGGTCCTCGCGCGCCGCCGCGTCGAGGCCGGATTCGGCCACGGTGCGCCGGACGTGCGCGTCGAGGCTGCCCTCGTGGATCCGGCGGAAGACGTCCAGCAGGACGTCGTCGTCGGGTTCCGGCCGGAACTCGAGACGTCCCGGGCGCGGCGGCAGGCCGCACTCGGGGGTCCAGCGGAACCGGTAGCGCTCGACCAGCTGGGTCATCCCCGCCGCTTCCGCCGCCGAAACCCGGGCGCGGACCTCGCGGGCCACCTCTGGGTCGTTCTCCCACGCCGGCGGCGTGGTCAGCGAGTATTCGGCGCGTAGCGGTGCCGTCCGCAGCAGGTGGACGCCCGCGTCGAAGTCGGTGAAGTCGAACCAGTCCAGCGCGATCGGCTTCTCGTCGTCGGGCCCCGCCCACCAGGCGGCCCGCGCCACCACGACGTCGTCGCGCAGCGCGACCCAAGTCCACTCAGGACGGTACTCACCTTGGGCCGCCATCGTGGCGTAGTCCTGGCCGAGCAGCGCACGGCCGACGAGCCCGCTGACGGGCAGGGAGTCGAACAGTTTCTCTTCGCCCGCGACGAGCGGGCGGACGACCAGATCGGTCATGGAAATCCTTCCGGAAGGGACGCGCCCCCGGGTCAGATCCCCGGCACCCTCGAACCGAGGCAGGAGCGCGTGATCGATTGCGTGATCATCGGACCCACCTCCTTCGCGTGTTCTCGGGTGCCGCCGCAAAGTATTCGCTCCGGCGGAACCGGGTCAACCGAGTTTCACCACCGCGCTCAGCCGGGGCTCGGCGAACGAGTGCGAAGCCTCCACCCTGTACTGACCGCCGACGTGCTGCCAGCCCTCGTCCCACACGGACGCCGACTCGGCGTCGATCACCACCGAGGCCTCGACAGTCTCCCCTGGCCCGGCTTCGAGGCTCACGAAACCGGCCAGCCAGCGCTCCGGCCGGTCACCGGGCTCCGAAGGCACGAGGTAGATCTGCACGACCTCACGTCCCGCCCGCGCGCCGGTGTTGCGGATCCGGACGCGCGCCACCGCACCGCCGTCCGCCGCCGGTGTCACTTCAAGGGTTTCGTAGTCCCAAGTCGTGTAGCCGAGTCCGTGGCCGAACCAGTACGCGGGCGCCGTCGCCGCGCGGGCCCAGGCCCGGTAGCCGATGAACACCCCCTCCTCGTACGGCAGCACGCCGTCCTCCGGACGCACGCGCTGCACCGGGCAGTCCTCCAGGCGCGCCGGCCACGTCGTCGGCAACCGCCCGCCCGGTTCGCGCGCGCCGAAGACGACGTCGGCGAGCGCGTCACCGCCGGACTGCCCCGGGAACCACGTGAGCAGCACGGCCGCGACGCCCTCCCGCCACGGCATCTCGACCGGCGAACCGGCGTTCACCACGACGATGGTGCGCGGGCTGACCGCCGCCACGCGCGCCACCAGTTCGTCCTGACGGCCGGGCAGCGCGAGCGTCGTCCGGTCGAAACCCTCGCTTTCCACCTCCGCCGTGGTGCCGACGACGATAACGGCGACGTCCGACACTTCCGCGAGCGCGACAGCTTCCGCAAGCGCCGCGTCGGGGTCGAGAACCGGGCCAGTGTGGCCCAGTGCGAACGAAACCCACGCGAAGCTGCCCTGCGCGAATTCGGCCATCTCCGACGGAATCCAGTAGGTGAGGCTGACTTCGACCGGTTCGGACGCGGTCAGCTCGATCTGCCGTCGCTGCTCGTGCACCTGAAGAATGGAGGTGAACACGTCGCCGCCGTCGGGCAGGTTGACGCCGTCGAACAGAACCTGTTCCCCCACACGGAGTTTCAGGTCGCCGGCGCCGGTGAAGCCGAACGTGTGCGTGCCGGTGACCTCCGGCAGGAACGTGCCGATGATCTCCACCGAGGACAACGTGGCGAGGTCCAGCTCGGCGGGCAGCTCGCCGATCCAGTCGATTCTGGCTTTCTGCAAGGGAAAAGTCGCCAGCTCCTTGCCATCACCCGACCGGGCGATCGCGTGCAGCCGGAAATTGTCGGTGGCCGCCGGTAACGTCGTTCGCGGATCGGCACCGACCGCATACGTGAGGTGACAATCCTTCGGAAGAGCCTTCCGGAGTCCGTCGAGAGGGGAGACGACATGAGGTGGGAACACGGTGGCGCTGCCACCGCCGAGGATCTTCGGGTCGGCCGCGAGCGCGCCGATCACCGCGATACTGCGCGGCTTCGTGAGCGGAAGGGCGTTCTTCTCGTTGCGCAGCAACACGAAGGACCTATGGGCGACCTCGCGCGCCAGCGCATCACCATCCACATTGGACTCAATTGGCACCCGGCCACCCAGCGCGCCGGTCCGCTGGGCGAGGAGCAACACCCTGCGCACCATGGCATCGACGACGTCTTCGCCGACATCCCCGGCGCGGACGGCTTCGGCGAGCTGATCGCCGAAAACCGTGCGCGGGCCCGGCATGGCGACGTCGGTCCCGCCGTTCGCGGCGCCGACGGTGTCGCGCGCGGCCAGCCAGTCGGAGACGACGAAGCCGTCGAAGCCCCATTCCTCGCGCAGGACACCGTTCACCAGCTCGGCGTGCTCCGTCATGGTGAAGCCGTTGACCCGGTTGTAGGCGGCCATGACCCCCCACGGCTTCGCCCGCGCGACGATCAGCTCGAACGGCCGGAGGTAGAGCTCGCGCAGGGTGCGCTCGTCGACGTCGACCTCGGCGGTGAACCGGTCGGTCTCGAAGTCGTTGGCCACGTAGTGCTTGACCGTGACGGCGACTCCGCCGTCCTGCACGCCGGTGACGTAGCCGGCACCGATCAGCCCGGTAAGGAGGGGATCTTCGGAGTAGCACTCGAAATGGCGGCCGCCCAGCGGTGAGCGGTGCAGGTTGACCGTCGGCGCGAGCAGGACGTGCACGCCCTTGCGTCGGGCCTCCTGCGCGAGCAGCGCGCCGACCCGCGTGGCCAGCGCGGGATCCCAGCTCGCGGCCAGCGCGGTCGGGCTGGGCAGGGTGACCGACGGGTCGTCCTGGCTCCAGCGCACCCCGCGCACGCCGACCGGGCCGTCGGAAAGCACCAGCGAGTCCAGGCCGATCTCCGGTAGGGCGGGCAGGCTCCAGACGTCCTGCCCGGCCAGCAGCCGGGTCTTGGCCCGCAGGCTGAGCTTGTCCACCAGCGTGTCGACGTCCGGATTCATGCTGACCTTCCGAGAGGGGGTGGTCGATTATGCGGCCGAAGTGATCCTGGTGACCAGAGCGCACGAGGGCGACGAACGAGCCTGGCGGCCGGTAGCGAACGTTACGACTTCGAAACCGTCGATCCCGTAGGCTCAGGATCATGACCCGGGCCAGGGGCGCCGACCGCCGCGAGAGCATCGTCCGAGCCGCGTTCGACGTCATCGCCGAACGGGGCTACCGCGGGACGTCGCTGGCCGCCGTCGCCGAGCGCGTCGGGCTCACCCAGCAAGGCCTGATGCACTACTTCCCCACCAAGGAAGACCTGCTCACGGCGGTGCTGGAGACCCGGGACCAGTGGGACCTGCTGCACTTCGGGCACTCCGCCGACACGTCCGCGATGACCGTCAACCAGCTGGCCGACCTGGTCGACTACAACGCGACCCGGCCCGGGATAGTGCAGACCTACACCGTGCTCTCGGCCGACAGCGTCACCGACGACCACCCCGCCCGCAAGTATTTTCAGGACCGCTACGCCCGGGTCCGGGTCGGCATGGCGCAGCTGCTCGAGCGCCACCGTGACGAGCTCCCGCCCGGCCTCACCCCGGAGCAGCTGGCGCCGATCGCCATCGCCGTGCTCGACGGCCTGCAGCTGCAGTGGCTGCTGAGCCCGGACGAGGTCGACATGCCCTCGGGCTTCCGCAACTTCCTCACGCTGCTGGGCATCAAGGAATAAGCCCGCCGAGCACCGGCCGCGCGACCAGCTCCCGCACCCGGCGCAAGGTCCGCAGCGTCGTCTCCAGGTCCTCAGCCGACACTCCGGCCGCGATGCCGTCCGCCCACGCGGCCTGATCCGCCCCGAGCCGCCGCAACGCCTCACGCGAGCGCCGGGTGAGGCACAGCAGTGGCGCACGGGCGTCCGCCGGGTTCGGCAGCCGGTCGAGCATTCCGTTGCCCAGCAGGCGGTTCACCGTCTCCTGGACGCTCTGGCGGCGCAGCCCCCGCCGTCGCGCCAGCTCGGCCGCGGTCGCCGGCCCGTCCTCGAGGAAACCGAGCACCTGCCACTGCGCGGCGGTCAGCCCGACCGGCTCGGTCAGCGCGTCGCCGGCGGCGAGCAGCCCGCCGTTGCACGCGAACACCTCGTTGATCACCCGGGTGAACTTCTCGGCACGTTGGGAGCGTGGGGCCATGCGTGCTAGCGTCGCATATTGACAGGCACCTGTCGAACTGGAGGACACCGTGGACATGCCCGCCGTCGGCCCCGCCCATCGCGCGCTCGGCGCGTTCGTCGGAGACTGGTCCGGCACGGAGGAACTCGCCGCATCCCCGTGGGCGCCCGCTTCGAGCGCGTTCGCCAGTTGCGGATACCGAAGCGCCTTGAACGGGTTCGCCGTGATCCAGCACTACGCACAACGCCGCGAAGACGGCTCGGAACTGTTGGGGCACAACATCTTCACCGCCGACCCCCAGACCGGCGAAACACTCTGGTACGGCTTCGACAGCTACGGCTTCCCACCGGACGCGCCGGCCCGCGGCACCTGGGACGGCCCCACCTTGGTACTGGAAAAGAAGACCCCGCGCGGGATCGCCCGCCACCGCCTCACCCCGGACGGCGACGTCCTGACTCACGAAATCGACATCAGGATCGGCGAAGCCGCCTTCACGCCCTTCCTGCGCGCCCGCTACGACCGCGTCGCGACTCAGCCGGGCAGGGCTCGGGTCTCGTGAGTGGTAAGTCGGGTTCTATTGAGGGGTAAGGCAAACATGGCGTGGTGGTTCGAAGGTCGTGAATGACGCGTTCAGGACGTGCGACGTCCTGAACGGGTCATTCACGACCTTCTCCACTGGGTTCTGGAGCGAGAGGGACTTTGCCAGCGCCTGCTGACAGGAAAGTCCCCCTCGCTCCAGTCGCCATCAGCGAGCCGATGCCGGCGTGTCCCGAAGCGCCCGGCGCAGGGGTGTGACACCAGGGGTCGTGAGTGTTTAGAAGGGTTCTAACCCCACTTACCACTCACGAGAACCCGGCCCTCGCCTGACAAATCCTTGCCACTTAGCGGTTCCCGGCCCTCGGCGGCCGAAATTGTCGTACCCCCGGAGTAAACCTGGAAAGGTGCGCAGGCCCGCCGAAACCGCTGAGGACTCGACCCCGCTGATCGGGGTCGAGCACGTGAAGATGCCCGAGTGGGCCCGCGGCGGTGAGCGCGTGGCCAACGCCGGGTTCACCAAGGCGGTCCGGGCGCTGCCGGCCGCGATCGCCGTCGTGGCGCGCCTGGCCTGGCGCACCTCCCCACGGCTGACCCTGCTGGCCGTGGTCGTGCACGTGGTCTCCGGCTGCGTGACGGCGTTCGGGCTGCTGGCGACCGCGAACGTGTTCACCGCGCTGCTCCAGCAAGGCCCCACCCCGGACCGCGTGCTGGAGTCGCTGCCCGCGCTCGCCGTCGTCACCGGTTCCTATGCGGCACGCGGACTGCTGGACGCCGCGGTCGCCGCCGTGGAAGGCACGTTGCGGCCCCGGGTCACCACGGCGGCGGACGATGCCGTGACGGCGGCCGTGGTCCGGGTCGGGCTGATCTCCTTCGAGGACGCCGAATTCCGCGAACTGGCCCGCCAGGGTGCGCGGCACGGCGTGCGCGCGATCGACTTCAGCCTCCGCCGGCTGGCCGACCTCACCTCGTCGCTCATCTCGCTCGTCGCCTCGATGGTCACCGCCGGGCTGCTCAACCCGTGGCTGGCGCCGGTGCTCCTGCTCGCGGCGACCGCCGACGGCTGGGCCGCGGCCCGGGTGGCCCGGCTGAACTACCGGCACTTCCTGGACACGGTCGGGCGCAACATCCGCAAGTCGATCGTCGAGGAGGTGGCGACCTGGCGGGTCACGGCGCTCGAGCGGCACGCGCTCACGCTGCAGGAGCCGCTGCTCGGCGAGTACATGCGGATCACCCGCAGCCTCGCCCGCGAAGAGGTGCGGCTGGCCCACCGCAGCAACCTCATCCGGACCACCGGCCGTGCGATGGCGGGCATCGGCACCGCGGCCGCGTACCTGGTGCTGGGCTGGCTGCTCTACGCCGGGCAGATGGAGCTCGCGCTGGCCGGGACGGCGGTCCTGACCATGCGCACGGCGTCGAACTCGCTGTCCAACACCGTGCAGGCGGTCAACTCGCTCTACGAGGACTCCTTCTACATCGGGTACTACGCCCAGTTGCTGACCGAGTCCGAGCAACGGCGGCCGCCGGCGAGGGCCATCGCCGCGCCCTCCGACCCGGGCGAGATCGGCCTCGAAGGGGTCAGCTTCACCTACCCGGGCCAGGAGGAACCGGCTCTGCGGGACATCACGACGACCATCCGCCGTGGCGAGGTGATCGCGCTGGTCGGCGAGAACGGGTCGGGCAAGACGACGCTGGGCAAACTGCTCACCGGGCTGTTCCCGCCGACCGAGGGTGTCGTGCGCTGGGACGACGTCGATCTGGCGGAAGCCGACCCGGCCTCGATCCACGAGCACATCGCGGTGATCGCGCAGGAGCCAGCGGAGTGGCCGATGACCGCCGCCAACAACGTGACGGTCGGGCGGCTCGGCCGGCCCGATCCCGACGGCGAAGCCTGGCGGGAGGCGATCACCTGGTCCGGCGCCGACGAGGTGATCGAGTCGCTGCCCGCCAAAGAGGCCACGGTGCTCTCGAAGCAGTTCGACGACGGCCAGGACCTCTCCGGCGGCCAGTGGCAGCGGATGGGCATCGCGCGCGGGATCTACCGGGACGCCTCGGTGCTGGTGGCCGACGAACCGACCGCGGCACTGGACGCCCGGGCCGAGGCCAGGGTGTTCGCGGGCCTGCAGCACGCGAGCATCTCCGGGCACGGCACCCGGACCACCATCCTGGTCACCCACCGGCTGGCCAACATCAAGTCCGCGGACCGCATCCTGGTCCTCGAGAAGGGCAGGCTGATCGAGGAGGGCACGCACGACGAGCTGATCGAGGCCGGTGGTACGTACCAGGAGCTCTACGAGATCCAGGCCAGGGCCTACCGGAACCCACCGTGACCACCGGCAGGAACATGACTGGCGCACACGCGCCCCAGCTGGGCCTTTACCCGGCGCCCGGCCGCGGGTGAGACTGACCTGCCGAGGTGATCGATGGAGGCCGAATGCGACAGCTGACCCCGCTGGACGTGCAGTTCCTGAACGCCGAGTCGACGACCACCACCGGCCACGTGGGCGGGCTGTCGATCCTCGACCCGTCGACAGCGCCCGGGGGCCGGCTCACCCTCGACGACCTGCGCGAGCTGATCGGCTCGCGGTTGCACCTGGCGAAACCGCTGCGCTGGCGGCTGCAGCCGGTCCCGCTCGGGCTCGACCATCCGTACTGGATCGAGGACACCGAGTTCGACCTCGAGTACCACGTCCGCGAGATCGCGCTGCCCGCACCGGGCGACGAACGCCAGCTCGCCGAGCAGATCTCGCGGCTGACCGCGCGTCCGCTCGACCGGCGCCGTCCGCTGTGGGAGGCCTACCTCATCCACGGCCTCCAGGACGGCAACGTCGCGGTCTTCACGAAGATCCACCACAGCGCGATCGATGGCGTCTCGGGCGCCGAGCTGATCGGCGTGCTGATGGACGTCGAACCGGAACCGCGGGCGGTGGAGCCGCCGAAGGAGCTCGTGCCGACGGCGGTTCCGCACCCGGCCGAGCTGGCCATGGACGGGATCCGGCGGCTCGTGCTGCACCCGATCAAGGCCGCGATGCAGGTGCCGAAGCTGCTCCAGCACCTCGACGAGGTGCCCGGCCTCGCGCGCTTCCCCGGCGTCGGGCTGCTCGCGCGGGCCGGCAGCGTGCTCAACCGGGTCAGCGGCCAGGGCTCGGGCCGCCACGACGTCGATCGGCCGCGGCTGATCGCGCCGGAGACCCCGTTCAACGGCCCGATCAGCCCGCACCGCCGCTTCGCCTACGGCTCGCTCCCGCTCGAGGACGTCAAGCGGATCAAGAATGCCTTCGGCGTCACGGTGAACGACGTGGTGATGGCGCTGTGCACGACCGTGATGCGCCGCTGGCTCATCGACCACGAGGCCCTGCCCGACCAGCCGCTGGTCACCCTCGTCCCGCTCTCGGTTCGCACGCCCGAGCAGGCCAAGGACGCCGGCAACCAGGTGTCGGTCATGCTGGCGCCGCTGCCGACGAACATCGCCGACCCCGCCGCGCGGCTGGCCGAGGTGACCAGCGCGATGATCGCGGCGAAACAGCGCTACCAGCCCCTCCCGGCGTCGTGGCTGGTCGACTTCAGCGGGATGCTCCCGGCCGCGCTCGGCGGCCTCGCCGCCCGCGCGACCATGAAGTTCCTGGGCGCGACCGCGCCGGTGGTCAACCTGGTCGTGTCGAACGTGCCGGGCGCGCAGGTGCCGCTCTACCTCGGCGGGGCCCGGCTGCTGGGGAACTACCCGGTCTCGGCGATCACCGACGCGAGTGGCGGGCTGAACATCACCGTCATGTCCTACAACGGCCAGATCGACTTCGGTCTCGTCGCCTGCCGGGAGCTGATCCCGGACGTCTGGGACCTCATCGACCACCTGCACGACGCGCTGGCCGAGCTGACGAAGCTGACCGCCGAGCACACGCGGGAGACCTCATGACGGAGTCCGTGGTCAAGGTCAACGGCATCGAGCTCTGCCACGAGACGTTCGGCGATCCCGGCGAACGGCCGTTGCTGCTGATCATGGGCCTCGGCGCGCCGATGATCTGGTGGGACGAGGAGTTCTGCGAAACCCTTGCCTCGCAAGGGTTCTACGTGATCCGGTTCGACAACCGCGACGCCGGACGCTCCAGTCGGATGACCGGCGAGGCGAACCTCGCGCTGGCCTACACGCTGCGCACGTCGCCGTACTCGCTGGCGGACATGGCCGACGACGCGGCCGGGCTGCTCGACGCGCTCGGCATCCCCGCGGCGCACGTCGCGGGCGCGTCGATGGGCGGGATGATCGCGCAGACGCTGGCGATCCGGCATCCCGAGCGGGTGCTTTCGCTGACGTCGATCATGTCGACGACCGGGAACAGGCTGGTCGGGCGGCCGAGCGGCAAGGCGATGTCCATGCTGCTCACGGCGGCGCCGCGCACCCGCGAGGAGTACATCGAGCTGCTGGTGCGCACATTCCGGCTGATCGGGTCTCCCGGCTACCCGTTCGACGAGGCCCGCATGCGCAGCCGCGCCGAGCGGACCTTCGAACGCGGCGTCCACCCCGGCGGCACCCAGCGCCAGCTCGCGGCGATCATGTCCGCCCGCGACCGCGCGCCGAAGCTGCGCCGCGTGCGCGTGCCGGCCCTGGTGGTCCACGGCGCCCAGGATCCGCTGGTCAACGTCTCGGGCGGCCGTGCGACAGCCCGCGCGATCCCCGGCGCGGACCTCGACGTCGTCCCCGGCATGGGCCACGACCTCCCGCGCGAGATCTGGCCGCGGGTGATCGGCGGCATGGTCCGCATCGCCGACCGGGCCGCCGTCACGCGGTGAGGGTGACCGAGCCCAGATTGGAGAAGTGAGCCGCGACGCGCGATCCGGGCGTCAGGTCGACCGCGTCGGTCATCCCGCCGGTGAGGACCAGCCAGCCAGGCTCGAGCCCGAGGCCGCGGGTGGCCAGGGCGTTCGCGGCCAGCGCCAGGGCTTCCGCGGGATGCCCCTGGACCGCGGCTCCCGTCGCGGTGTCCACGATCTGGCCGTCCACCTCCAGCAGCGCGGCCTCCAGCGAAAGGTCGAGGTGCTCCGGGTCGCGGCCGACCGGGCCGAGCGCGAAGTACGCCGAAGAACCGTTGTCCGCCACGGCATCCGGGAGCTTGAAGCGGTAGTCGGTGTACCGGCTGTCGATGATCTCGACGCCGCCGTAGACCTTGTCGACCGCGGCCAGCGCCGTCGCCGCGGTTACGCCTGGGCCATGAAGCCGTTGCCCCAGCACGAAAACCAGCTCCGGCTCGGCTCGCGGGTGGATCAGCCGGTCCTGCGGCACCGGCACGCCCGCCGGCAGCACCATCGCGTCGGTGAGCCAAGCCAGTAGCGGGGAGTCGATGCCCATCCGCTGCTGCTTGGCGCGGGACGTGAGGCCCAGCTTGAGGCCGATCAGCGTCTCGCCGCGGGCCTGACGGATCCGCAGCGCCTCATCCTGGATGGCGTACGCCGTGTCGACGTCCAGCTCAGGCCAGGCGTCGGTGAGCGGGTCGCGCTCGCTCGTCGTGGCGACCAGGAGTTCCGCCGCCTCGCGGATGCCCAGGCTCATGCGTCCTCCTGTCCGAACACGGCGGTGACCGTGCCGATCCCGGCGATCGTCGCGACCACCGTGTCGCCCGGCCGCACCGGGATCGCGCGGGTCATCGAGCCCGGCAGCACGACGTGCCCCGGCTCGAGGGTCACGCCGAGCGGGCCGACCGTGTTGGCCAGCCACACCAGCGAGTTGATCGGCGAGCCGAGCACCGCGCCGCCCGCGCCGGTCGCCGCGATTTCGCCGTTCTGGTAGAGGATGCAGCCCGCCAGCCGCAGGTCGACGTCGTCGAGCGCGGCCGGCCGGCTGCCGAGCACCACGCCGCCGGAGGACGCGTTGTCGGCGATCGTGTCGACCAGCGAGATCCGCCAGTCGCGGATGCGCGAGTCGACGATCTCCAGCGACGGCAGCACGAAATCGACCGCGCGCACGGCGTCGGCGACGGTCACCCCGGGCCCGCGCAGCGCCGACCCGAGCACGAACGCGATCTCCGGCTCGATCCGCGGCTGCAGGAAGGCGCCGACCGGGATGGGCTGGTGTTCGAGGTGGAACATGCTGCCGGTGAGGTGGCCGTAATCGGGCTGGTCGACGCCCATCTGGCGCTGCATCGCGGCCGAGGCGAGCCCGACCTTGTGCCCGCGCACGTCGTCGCCGCCCTCGACCCAGCGGCGCACCAGGTGCTGCTGGATGCGGTAGGCGTCCTGGACGTCCGCCTCCGGGTAGGCCTCGATCAACGGCTCGATCGGCTTGCGCGTCTCGTACGCCCGTGCCAGCGCGGCCACGGCGTCCTGAACCCTGCTGGCATCCACCGCCGGAACTCTGCCCGTCCCGGCCGGTCCGGACAAGGCCTGGCGTTCCGCTGGACGGTACGACCAGATGTCTCGCCAGCAAATCTCTTGCGCGCGAGATAAAGGCGGCGTAGCGTTTCCGGTACCGACAGGGAAGGACGTGAGGGACATGGCACCGACCGAAGCCGAGGTCACCAAGCTCGCCGAAATCCGCGCGGAGCTGCGGGACAAGCACCTGCACGCGGCCGCTGACCGGCCCGCCACCACCGGGCGCGGCATCCACCACACCGCGCTGATCTCCAGCGACGTCGAGCGGACCATCGAGTTCTACCAGGACATCCTCGGCTTCCCGCTGACCGAGCTGTTCGAGAACCGCGACTACCCCGGCTCGAGCCACTTCTTCTTCGACGTCGGCAACGGCAACGCGCTGGCGTTCTTCGACCTGCCCGGCCTCGACCTCGGCCCGTACGCCGAAGTGCTCGGTGGACTGCACCACCTGGCGCTTTCGCTGCCGCCGGAGAAGTGGACCGAGGTGCGTGGCAAGCTCGAGGCGGCCGGCGTGGCCTACCAGCTGGAGAGCGAGCACTCGCTGTACTTCCCGGACCCCGACGGCGCAAGGATCGAGCTGATCTCGGACCCGCTGGGTGAGATGTACGGCGAGAAGATCGGCTGAAAGCGTGGTTTGCGTCGCAAGCCTCGCCTAGCCTGTGCCGATGTCGGATTGGTCGCAGTCCCGAGCGAAGGCGCGGCTTGACCACCGCGAACAGCTCGACGAGCTCACCGCCCGCACGCGCTTCGAGGTGCGGCTGCACCTGCACGAGCCGATCGAGCACGGCAGCTACGACGACCTCGCGGACATCTTCGCGATCGGCCACGCCGAATGCGCCGAGCTGCTGGCGCATCGGCGGTTGCTCCCGCACTGGGAACGCTGGCTGCTCGCCCGCTACACGAAGCGCATGTACGGCAAGGCGATCGCGCGCAGCGTCGACGACGTCCCGACGGGCGAGTCCGCCGGCGTCGCGCGCGCGTTCGGCACGGAGATCGCGCACCTCGCGCCGGACTCCGGCGACAGCGGCGCGAAGTACGACATGCAGGGCCGCGGCCTGCTGACCGTGTTCCGCATCGCGGTCGGCAACCACGGCGCGGCGTGGACCGACCGGGCCGAAGTGGCCACGACCTCGGCCCGCAACATCCTGACCTGCGCGGCGACGTTCACCCGCCGCAAGCCTTGGCACATCCTCTGGCCGGTGTACCGGGTGCGTGGCCTGCGTCTCTGGAAGCTTTGACGCGCTCCCGGCGTTCCACCCACATGAATGCTGAGCAGATCTTGGCGAGTGCGCGCACGATCGCGGTCGTGGGCCTGAGCCGCGACCCGGCCAAGGCCTCCCACGGTGTCGCGTCGGTGCTGCAGGCACACGGCTTCCGCATCATCCCGGTCCACCCGTCGGCGACGGAACTGCTCGGCGAGAAGGTCTACCGCTCGCTGACCGACATCCCCGAGCCGGTGGACCTGGTCGACGTCTTCCGCCCGGCCGCGGACACCCCGGCCATCGCCGAGCAGGCGGTGGCGATCGGCGCGAAGGCGTTGTGGCTGCAGCAAGACATCGTCTCGGCCGAAGCGAAGCAGATCGCCGAAGCGGGCGGCCTCGAGTACGTCGAGAACCGCTGCACCGCCGTGGTCCGCGCGACCGCGGCCATCAGCAAACTCTGAGCCTCACCACCCCCACCGCGAGCTCGCCGCACGCCGTTCGAGAAAGCTGTACGCCGGCAGCGGGCCCACGTGTTCCGCGCGCACGTCCGGATCGCCGTGCAGCGCCGCCACGGTTTCGCGGACCACGACCAGGTCGCCCAGCGTGATCAGGAACGCCCAGCGTTCGTCGGCGTGCTCGCCGGGCGGCAGGCCGACCACGTCACGAGCGCGGGCCGACACCGCCGACAGCAGGCCGTTCGACCTGGCCGGCCGCCACGCCCGCCCGCCGCTGAAGCGCAGGCAGACGTGGACTTCGGCCAGGCCGTCGAGCCGGTCGAGGTCGGCGCGGAACGCCGCGGCCGACGGCGCGAGGATCTCCGTCCGCACCGCGTCCTCGTCCGCAGCGACCGTGCCGAAGCGGACCGGCAGCACCGGCCCGTACTGAATCAGCGTGGAGACCGCGACCAGGTGCGCGGCCGGATCGACGGCGTCGGCGGCGTCCCCGACGACCATCCCCAGGTCTTCCCAGGACACCATGCGCGACGCCCCGGGATGACCGGCTCGGACGACGCCCAAAAGCCGTAGTGTCACGGGGTTTCGGCCGGGGCGGGCTGCTCGACTGAGACGGCGACCGCGGGCGTCGGCGGAGCCTGCGGGATCAATCCGGTCGTGTAGGCCAGCCCCTGCGAAAGGCGCGGCACCGCCTGGTTCTTCTGCGCGTCCAGCCGCTGCATCGCCTCGAGGAAGCGGATGTAGGTGTCGACGCTGGCGATCACGATCCTGGCCTCGATGGCCAGCAGCTCGATCCCGATCAACGACACCCGCACCGAGGCATCGATCACGAGACCCTTGTCCAGCAGGATGTTGAGGGTGTCGGCGAGTCCGCCGGTCGGCTGTCCCGGTGTGGTCACTTCGGTCTTCGTCCTTCCGTAGCAGGGATTTCGTCGAGGGCTTCCCGGATTTCGGCGAATCTGAGCTCGAGCGCGATCAGGCCCTGGCCGAGCCGTTCGACCTGGTCCGGGGTGAGCGTCCCGGCGTCGAGCCGGCGCAGGGCCTGCCGCTCGAGCACGTCACGGAGGACTTCCAAGACCGTGACGACCAGATGGCCGAGGCCGCGCCCGACATCGGCGGAAAGCCGGACGGGTTCGGTCATTCGAGTGCTCCTTCGATCCCGATCAGCAGCAGCCGCAGGTCGAGCCGCACCAGGTCGATGCCGGCCAGCGAGATGATCACGTCCCCGCTGATCACCGCACCGCGATGCACGACCCGGTCGAGCAGATCGACGAGCGTTTCGGCGACCGGCGCGAGTTCGGTCCGGTCAGCCATCGGCGGTCACCTCCAGCTCGAAACCGGTGAACGAATACGGCGGCCACGGCCCGGTCGTCTCCACGGTGGCGCCGTGCGCCCGGAACTCCTCGGCGAACCGCCGGATCTCGCTGTGGAACGCGGCTTCCCCGGTGGCGGGGACGAGATACGCGACGTCGACGAGCACGCCGGGCGCGCGTGTTCGCTCGGCCCGATCGGCCGCGTGCTGCCGCAAATCGTCGCGAAGGCGCTCGGCGGTCACGGCGACGTCCGATCGGCTTCGCTGGTCTGCCTTGAGCTTCTGTCTGCGCTGGGCCAGGTACTCGGTTCCGGTCAGGCCGGCCGAATCCGGCCGCGGCGAGGCAGTCGCGGGCACGGGCGCGGCGTGCCGCACCCGGACACCCCACTCCCGATGGCCGTCGAGGTCCGCCAGGCACGCCCGCGCCCGCTCGTAACCGGTCCGCAGCAACCGGACGGCCGCGTCCTCGCCGTCGAGGATGCTGCCGAACCGCAGCGGCAGCACCGGTTCGTGGCCGAACACCGTCCGCACGACGGCGTCGTGCTCGCGGACCAGCTCGGCCAGGGTGCTGTCCTGCGGCTCCAGGGTGTCCACGCCGTCGAACCGGGCCGGGTCGACGTCCGCGACGACCACGCCGAGCTCCCGGTGGCCGACCAGCCGCGCGGAGCCCAGCTCCATCGGCCGGTTACGGGTGATCGCGTAGGCGCACAGCCAGGTGGCGCTCACCGTGGCAGTTCCGTCCGGTGCGCCGCCGCCGCGAGCGTCGCTTCCAGATCGGCGACCCGGGCGCGCAGTTTCGCGTTCTCCCCATTCTCTATTTCCGCCGGAACCGCTTTCGGGGCGAAGAAAGGGTCGTTCGTCCACCAGTCCATCCCCATTTCCTTCGCCGTCTGGGCGGAGGCGATGAACAGCCGGACACGCAGCGTCAGCAATTCGATGTCGACCACGCTGACGCCGATGTCACCGGCGATCACGACACCTTTGTCGAGCACGCGTTCCAGAATGTCGGCCAAGGAGTCCGGCCGGTCGGGCACGGGAGATCACCTGTCCTTCAGGAGTCGGTGGCGCCACGGGTGAAGCGGCGCAGACGTTCGCACGCGTAGAGCTCGCCACCGCTGTCGACGTCCACCCGATACGTGGCCATCACACTGGTGGAGTCGGGAATCCGGGCGAGCTCGACGACGTCGACGAGCACCGACCAGCCGCCTTCGGAGCGGGCACGGATTCCCGTCACGGCGTGCGGGGTCAGCCCGGTCACGGCACCGAACTCGGCCGTTGCCGCACGAATTGCGTCGGCCGGGCGCAGCGAAGCAGGGGATTTCGGAGGTCTTTTGTCGGGGTTTTCGGGATTCTCGGCAAGGTACGGCAGTGGCGATTCGGTCATCGCTTCCTCGTCGCGGGGGAATGCCCACCGTAGCAACGGTGCCGACCACGCGCAGAACAGTTCGAGTCAAGCGCATTCACCGGTTCGCCGGAGCCGGTGGGCGATCCGTGTCAGCTCACGGCGACGAACGGCGGAACGATCCGGCGACCAGCAGGAGCAATACTCCGAAGAAACTATCGAATATCACGATCAAATAACGTCTGCGCCGCCGGTCAGGCGGTACCCCACCCCGCGCACGGTCTCGATGGTGCGGGTGCCGAACGGGGCGTCAATCTTCCTGCGCAGGTAACCGATGTAGACCTCGACGACGTTCTCGTCGCCGTCGTAGTGCGCGTCCCAGACGTGCCCCAGGATCTCGTTCTTCGTCAACGCCGTCCCGGCACGCCGCAGCAGGAACTCCAGCAAGCCGAACTCCCGCGCGGTCAGCTCGATCCGCTTCTGTCCCCTGTGGACAGTCCGGGCCGAGGGATCGAGCCGCAGATCTCCGGCCGACAGCACCGCCGGACGCGCGGGAGCACCGCGCCGCAGCAGCGCCCGCAGCCGGGCGATGAGGACGACGAACGAGAACGGCTTGGACAGGTAGTCGTCGGCACCGAGATCGAACGCGTCGGCTTCGTCGTACTCGCCGTCCTTGGCCGTGAGCATCAGCACCGGCGTCCAGATTTCCTTGGCCCGCATGCGTTTCAGCACTTCGTAACCGGAAAGCTGCGGCAGCATGATGTCGAGCACGACGGCGTCGTAGTCGTGCTCGGTCGCCGACCACAGGCCGTCCGGGCCGGTGTGGGCGACGTCGACCGTGAAGCCTTCGGCGACCAGGCCGCGCCGCAGGGTGTCGGCGAACTCGCGTTCGTCTTCGACGATGAGCAGCCGCATCAGTCCTCCGTCGCCACGACGATCACGGGTAGTTCGATCCGGAAGTGCGCGCCGGGATAGCCGAGCTCGTCGACCGCGACGTACCGCGCCCGGCCGCCGTGGCGTGCGGCGATCCCGGCGACGATCGGCAGGCCAAGACCGGTGCCGCCGCGCTGGCGGGACGCGTCGAGCCGGACGAATCGCTCGAAGATCCGCTCACGATCGGCCTCCTCGACGCCGGGGCCGTCGTCACTCACCTCGACCACCGCGAGGTCACCGAGCACCGAGCTGGCGACCCGGATGCGTTCCCGCGCATGGCCTCGCGCGTTGTCGACCAGGTTCCGCACCGCCCGCCGCAGCTGCGCCTCGCTGCCGTGGACCTTCGCCGGTCCGGCACGGACTTCGACCTCCGGTCCGCCCTCGCCGCGCACACGCTCGGCCTCCGCGCGGACGATGTCGTCGAGATCGACTTCGGTGCGTGCGGGCCGGTCGGTGGCGTCGTCGGTGCGGGCCAGCATGAGCAGGTCGTCCACGAGTTCGCGCAGCCGCCCGGTTTCCCGCGCGATCACCGGCACGAGTTCTTCGGTGGCCATGCTTTCCGGATGTTTGCTGGAGACGTCGAGCGCGGTGCTGATGCTGGACAACGGCGAACGCAGCTCGTGACTGGCGTCGGCGACGAACCGGCGTTGCGCGGCCTGGGCCGAAGCAAGCCGCCCGAGCATTTCGTTCAGCGTCACCGCGAGCCGGTGCACCTCGTCGCCACCGGGCGGCAACGGGACGCGCGCGGCGAGGTCGCGGGTCGAAATCTCCGCGACGGTCCGGCGCATCCGCTCGACCGGCCGCAGCGCCGAGCCGACCGCGCGGTGCACGGCGAACCCGGAGATCGCCAGCAGGGGCAAAGAGATGAGGCCCAGCAAGAGGGTCAGCCGGGTCGACGCATCCGTCACCGGCGCCAGCGACCGCGCGGAGATCACGACGTACGGGCCGCCCGGACCGTTGAGCCCTTGGGAGACAACGCGATAGTCCGCACCATCGCCGTTGAGTCCCAAAGGGAGCGTCTCGACGATCTCGTGACCTGGCGCCGGTCGCACCGGGGTGAGCGACGGCTGTCCGATGATCGCCGGGTCGCTCGCGATCGGGAACCCGCGTGAGTCGAGCACCTGGGTGACCGCCTCGGTGTCCCCCGTGCTGGCGACGTCGCTGGCGGACAGGTCCCGCGCGCCCTGCCGGATCAGCTGGATCGCGACCTGGCGGCCGGTGCTGCGCGCACTCTCGGTGACCCCGCGCTCCAGCGACTCCTCCAGCAGGAACACCACGACCACGCACGCGGTGGCGATGGCCAGCGCGAGCGCGAGGACGGCGACGGCCGTCGTGCGCATCCGCACGCCGGTCGCGGCGACCACCCGCCCGATCTTCACGCACGCAGCGTAGCCAGCGCGACGCCCCAAGTCCGTGAAGGCCACCTCGAGGGAGCTGAAGTCCCTCAAAGTGGCCTTCACGGACTTCCGCAACCGACTTAGGTAGGGAAGTTAACGATCGGAGGTTGAACCATTTGGCCCACGACGATCGCAGCATTATTGCGAGTTATTCGAAGATCTTCCGCGCATACATCGGAGGTGTTACCGTCCAAACCCGCTTAGCGGAAATACGTACCGCTGACTGGGAAACGTCCAACGGAGGGCAACGTGGGACCGGAGCGCGGGCTGGAGCAGAGCGGCACTCTCGAACGAGGGCTGGCCGTACTCGAACATGTCGGCCGCCACCAGGAGATTTCCACCAATGCGATCGCGCGGCAACTGGGACTTTCCCGGAGTGCCGCGTACCGCATCGTGGGGACCTTGAAGAATCTCGAGTACCTCGAGGCCGACCAGGTCACCGGCCGGGTCCGGCTGGGCACCCGGCTCGTCGAGCTCGGCGCCCGCGCGATGGCGGCGACCGATCTGCATCGCTGCGCCCCGCGCTATCTGGCCTCGCTGGCCGAGCGCTCGGGCGAGACGACCTACCTCGCGGTGCCGGACAACGACACCATGGTCTACGTCGCGACCGAACGCAGTGCCAGCGCCGTGACGCTCGCCTGCCGCCTCGGCACGCGCCGGCCGCAGCACGCGACATCGCTGGGCAAGGCCTGGCTCGCGGCGCTGCCCGAGCCCGACCGCGCCGAGCGCGTCCGCCGGATGAAGCTGGACAGCCTGACGCTCAAGACCATCATCGACCCGGGCAGGCTGCTGGACGAGCTGATCAAGACCAGCAGGCGGGGGTGGGCCGTCGACGAGGTCGAGAACGAGCCCGACGTCGGTTGCGTCGCCGCCGCCGTCCGGGATCACTCGGGCCGGCCGATCGCGGCCATCAGCATCGCCGGGCCGGCACCGCGGGTGCTGCGCCGGCTCGACGAGTTGGGTGCCTCGGTGGCCGGGACCGCCGCCGCGTTGTCACTGAGGCTGGGTTACGTGCGGGGCCGCCAGTCGTAGCGCCCGCGCGAGGGACAACTACAGCAAAGGAGCTGACTCGTGACCTGGGTCCAGGACTACCAGCCGGCGGGCGGACTGTGGATCTCCGCGTTATTGGCCGCGTTGCCGATCATCGTCCTGCTGGTCTCACTCGGCGTGATCCGGTTGTCCGCGCATCTTTCCGCGGCGCTGGCACTGATCACCGCGCTCGCCGTGGCGCTACTGCTCTACGGCATGCCCGCCGGGCTCGCGCTGGACTCCGCGGCCATGGGCGTGGTGTTCGGTGTCTGGTCGGTGGCCTGGATCGCGTTCAACGCGGTGTACTTCCACAACGTCACGGTCGCGACCGGGCGCTTCGACAGCATCAAGCGCGTGCTCGCCGGGTTCAGCGAGGACCGGCGGCTGCAGGCGCTGCTGATCGCGTTCGGCTTCGGGGCGCTGCTGGAAGGCGTCGCGGGTGGCGGGTCGCCGATCGCGATCACCGCGGCGATGATGGCCGCGCTGGGTTTCCCGCCGGTGAAGGCCGTCGTGCTGGCGCTGCTGGCCAACACCGCGCCGGTCGCGTTCGGCGGCCTGGGCAACCCGCTGATCGTGCTCGGCAGGCTGACCGCGCCGATCATGCATCTCAAGCAGGACCAGGCGACCGACCTGTTCTCCTCGATGGTCGGGCGCCAGGTGCCGATCCTCGCGCTGATCATCCCGGCGTTCCTGGTCGTCGTGCTGGCGGGCTGGAAGCGGATGCTCGAAGTGTGGCCGGCGGTGCTCACCGCCGGGCTCGCTTTCGCGGTAATGCAGTACGTCGTGTCGAACTTCATCAGCCCGAGCCTGGTGGACGTCCTCGCCGCGCTGACCGCGATGGCCGCGTTGTGGATCCTGACGCGGTTTTGGCAACCGGCCAATGTGTGGCGTTTCGACGATGAAGAACCGTCGAAGGAAGGCGCGAGCTTAGGTGCTGCAAAAGCTGAGCGTGGCGCGCTTTATGCGTGGATGCCTTACGTCATCCTGATCCTCGCGATCTTCCTTTCCCGGATCGGCACGATCTTCAAGAACCTGCCCACCTGGCTGGACCTGACGAAACTGCTGCACAAGGCCGACTGGATCTTCGCCTGGCCGGGGCTGCACAACCACGTGATCCAGCATCCGCCGATCACCGCGAAAAACGCGCCGTACGCGGCGACGCTGACCGTCGACTTCCTGTTCTCCCCCGGGACGATCGCGTTGATCGCGGCGATCATCGCGGGGCTGGCGATGGGCGGGAAACCGAGGCTGCTGCTCACGACGTACCGCAAGACGCTGTTCCAGATGCGCTGGGCGCTGGCCACGATCTTCATGATCCTGGGCATCGCGTTCGTGATGAACTACTCGGGCGCGACGCAGACGCTCGGCCTCGCACTCGCCACGACCGGCGCGGTTTTCCCGCTGTTCTCGGCCTACATCGGCTGGCTCGGCGTGTTCCTCACCGGTTCGGACGCCTCGACGAACAGCCTGTTCGGCCCGATGCAGGTGATCTCCGCGCAGCAGCTGAACCTCAACCCGATCCTCGCCGGCGCCACGAACACCTCCGGCGGCGTGATGGGGAAGATGATCTCGCCGCAGAACCTGTCCATCGGCGCCACCGCGATCGGGCAGAGCGGCAAGGAAGGTTCCCTGCTGCGGCAAACGTTCCTGTGGTCGGTGATCCTGACCGGCGTGGTCGGGGTGATCTCGCTGATCCAGGCGACCATCCTGACCGCGATGATTCCGACGCCCTGAGCGTTGCGCGTTAACCCCGGATCACCGTATCCGGAAAAGCGGCGCCGATGTCCTTTGTGGGTATCGGCGCCGCATTGCTCTGTCCGGATGAAAAACGAACCCGATCACCCGAATCGCGGCCTACCGTTCAAGTATGCCCATGACGCTGATCAAAGGTACGTTCCAGCTCGTCGGAGCTTCACCGGACGGCGATTCGGTGCGGTTCTATCCGGATGATCCGGAAGCCACCAGGAAAGCCGGGCTCAAGGTCCGGCTCAATTCCCGCGGCGGTATGCAACTGCGGCTCGACGCGATCGACGCGCTGGAGACGCACTACCGGCCACCCCACGGCGCCCAGCTCCACCAGCCCGCCGAACTCGCCGGCGCCGCGTCCGACCGGCTGCTCGCGCTGCTCGGCTTCACCGCCGTCGTCCGCGGGGACAACGGCACCGTCACCTCGGCGACGCCCGAGAAGGTGGCCGGGCACATTCTCACCCGGTTCGCCGACAAATACGGCCGCGCGGTGGCGTTCGCGTTCCCCGGCCAGCGGCCCGGCCGGTCCGTCGACGGCAGCAAGGTCCACCTCGACGTCAAGGCGCTGAAGAACTCGGCGAACTTCCAGCTGACGTCGGAAGGCCTGGTGTATCCGACGTTCTATTCCCTGCTGTACCCGGATCTCCGGCAGTCGCTGGCCGCCGCGGCGGTGTCGGCCCGCGGGTCCGGCAGCGGGGTGTGGGCGAACGATGTGACGACATCGGGATTCAAGCTCAGCTCACGCAAGCAGCTCACCGACGAGCTGGTGCTGCTGCCGAAACTGTTCCGCCGGCTGGCCGACTACCTGACGCTGGACGAAACCGGCGGCGTTTCGCTGACCGAGTTCGACCACTTCCTCGACCTCCGCGACGATCGGCTGTTCACCGTGCCGGACGGGCACGCGACCGAGCTGGAAACCCTGGTCGACGTCCGGCGTCAGACGGTGAAGCTGACCGTCGAGCCCGAACAGATCGTCTTCATCGAAGCTTGATCACTGCGCCGCGGCGCGCTCGAGGAGGAGGGCGCGCTCGCGCGCGTTCTCCGTCATGCCCGCGGCTCGCTCGAATTCGGCGCGTGCCTCGTCGTGGCGCCCGAGTTTCTCCAGGAGATCGCCGCGCACACTCGGGAGCAGGTGGTAGTCCTTCAACGCCGGATCCGCCGCGATCGCGTCGACGATCTCGAGCCCGGCCGCGGGCCCGTACGCCATCCCGACCGCGACCCCGCGGTTCAGCTCGATCACCGGCGACGGCCGGAGCTTGCCCAGCCCTTCGTACAGCGCGGCGATCCGCACCCAGTCCGTCTGCTCGGGGACCAGCGCCCGCGCGTGGCAGGCCGCGATCGCCGCCTGCGCCGAGTACGGCCCGTACGCGCCGTCGGCGATGGACTCCGACAGTGACAGCGCCAGCAGGCCGCGCTGGATCAGCAGCCGGTCCCAGCGGCCGCGGTCCTGCTCGAGCAGCAGGATCGGCGTGCCGTCCGGCGCGGTGCGGGCCGCCGTGCGGGAGGCCTGGAGCTCCATCAGCGCGACCAGGCCGTGCACTTCGGACTCCTGCGGCATCAGCCCGACCAGGACCCGGCCGAGCCGCATCGCCTCTTCGCAGAGCGCAGGGCGCATCCAGTCGTCGCCGCGGGTCGCCGAATAGCCCTCGTTGAACACGAGGTAGATGACCTCGAGCACGGAGGAAAGCCGCGCGATCCGCTCCTCGCCCTCGGGGACCTCGAAGGGGACCTTCGCGGCGGCAAGCGCCTTCTTCGCGCGGACGATCCGCTGCGCGATCGTCGACTCCTTGACGAGGAAGGCGCGCGCGATCTCGTCGGTGGTGAGGCCGCCGAGCATGCGCAGCGTCAGCGCGACGCGCGCCTGGGTGTTGAGCACCGGGTGGCAGGCGACGAAGACCAGCCGCAGCAAGTCGTCCTCGATGTGGTCCTCGAGGCCCGCGTCGAAGTCGGGCAACGTGACCTCCTCGCGCTCCTGCTCGCGGCCGATCTCGCCGAGTTTCTCGGCATAGCGCTCGTTACGGCGGAACTGGTCGATCGCGCGGCGCTTCGCCGTGGTCATCAGCCAGGCGCCGGGATTGCGCGGGACGCCGTCGCCCGGCCACTGCTCGAGCGCCGCGACCAGCGCGTCCTGCGCCAGCTCCTCGGCGAGACCGACGTCGCCGCGCGCCATTCGCGCGAGACCCGCGATCAGCCGCGGCGACTCGATCCGCCATACCGCTTCCACCGTCGTCCGGATGTCCCCACCGCTCACCCGGCCATCAGACAGGGTGATCCGCTCAGCTGTCCAGTGGGCGGATCTCGACCACCCCCGGCTGGTTGTCCGGGTTCGGGATCTGCTTCACCACCCCGATGATGTCTTCCAGCGACTCGCCGTTGAGCACCCAGACCCCGGCGACCAGCTCCTTCGTCTCGGCGAACGGCCCGTCGGTGACCTGCGGCTCGGCGTCGCCGTCGAACCACACCCTGGACCCCTCCGCGCTGGGGGTGAGGCCCTCGGCCATGACGAGCCTGCCCTCGTTCGCCAGCCGCTCGTTGAACTTGGTCATCTGCTCGAGGTTTTCCCTGCTCGGCTGCGCCCCCGCCACCTCGGAATCGGAGCTCGCCTTGATGATCACCATGAAGCGCATCAGGCGTCCCCGGAGGTCTGCTTGCGCAGCCGCGCCTCGAGTTCGGCGACCTCGGGCGTGAGGTTCTCGAAGTCCGAAGCCTCGGCGATGCGGCGGATCTCGACCTGGTGGTGGGCGCTGTCGGTGTTCGGCATGCGCTTGATCCACTCGATGATCTCCTCCTTGTTCCGCCCCTGGAGGATCCAGAACCCGCCGACGAGCTCCTTCGTCTCGGCGAACGGGCCGTCGACGACCTGCGGGTCGGCGTCGGCGGAGAACACGACGCGAGCGCCGTCGGAGCTGGGGCGCAGGCCCTCGCCCGCGAGCATGACACCGGCCTTGACCAGCTCCTCGTTGAACTTGGCCATGTCGGCGAGCAGCTCGGCGCTGGGGCCCTGGCCCGACTCGGACTCTTCGGACGCCTTGACGATCACCATGAAACGCATCGGGTGCTCCTTCTCTTTCGATCGGTCAGCTACGCGTCGAACGGGCTCACGCCGGATCGACACCCCGCGAGAACTTTTTTTCGCGCGGCGAAACTAGCAGGTCAAGGCCCGGTCTCGAGGGTGGAACGGACACGATGGAACAATCGACCGCCGTGGCGGTACTCCCCGACGACCTGGCCGCCGCGCTCGACGGCGAGCTGGCCAGGCACCCCCAGCAACGGCTCGCACAGTGCGTAGAACGCCTGAGCGCGCGCTACCGCCAAGGCGACTCGGCGGCTTCACCAATCCTCGCGTCCGAAGCCGACGTCGCCGCGTACGCGGGCTACCGAATGCCAGCGACGTACGCCGCTGTACACGCCGTCTTGGCTTCGGCTGCTTCGGTCGCTCCGGACTTCTCGCCGCGTACGCAGGTTGACATCGGCGGAGGGACGGGTGCGGCGGTCTGGGCGGCCGCTTCGGTCTGGCCTTCGCTGTCCCGATCCACGGTCATCGAGCAGGTCGCGGACGCGATCGGCCTCGGCCGCCGGCTCGCGGCTTCGGCGTCCTCCCCGACGGTGCGGGACGCCACCTGGCGACGCGGGCTCGTCGACCCGGCATCGCCGTCGCCGGAAGCGGACCTGGTGACGCTGTCCTATGTGCTCGGTGAGCTGCCTTCGCGGATCCGGCCCGACGCCGTGCGGTGGCTGGCCGGGAAGGCTACGGCGGTGGCCTTGATCGAGCCCGGGACGCCCGCCGGCTACGAACGGATCCGGGCCGCCCGTGCCGAGCTGATCTCGCTCGGGCTGCAGGTCGTGGCACCCTGCCCGCACGACGAGACCTGCCCGATCGCGGTGGGCTCGGACTGGTGCCACTTCTCGGCGCGGCTGCCGCGGACGCCGTCGCACCGCCGGTTGAAGGCGGCGACGTTGGGTTTCGAGGACGAGAAGTTCGCGTACGTCGTGGCTGGCCGCTTCGCGGCTTCGCGGCCTGAAGCGCGGATCATCCGGCACCCGAAGAAGCACAAGGGCTGGGTGGCGCTGGACCTCTGCACCGCCGCGGACGGGCTGGCCGCGGGTGTCGCGGTGTCGAAGAAGCAGGGGGCGCGGTACCGCGCTGCCCGGGAGGCCGAGTGGGGCGATGGCTGGGGTGAGGACTCGTGAGCGTTTAGGGCGGTTAGAACCGCCCGGAACGCTCACGAGTCCCGGCCCCGGCGGCGCGGTCGGTATGTTCTGATCATGCGGGTACTGGTGGTCGAGGACGAGCGGCGGCTCGCCGACGCCCTCGGCGCGGGGCTCGAGGCCGAGGGATACGCCGTCGACATCGCCTACAACGGCCGTGACGGGTTCTGGTTCGCCACCCAGCACAGCTACACCGCGATGATCCTCGACGTCATGCTTCCCGGGCTCAACGGCTTCAAGCTCTGCGCGCGCCTCCGAGCCCAGGGCGACCGCACACCGATCCTGATCCTCACCGCGAAGGACGGCGAGCACGACGAAGTCGAGGCCCTCGACACCGGCGCCGACGACTTCCTCGCGAAGCCCTTCTCCTACCCCGTGCTCCTCTCCCGGCTGAGAGCGCTGATCCGGCGAGGCGGCGCGACCAGGCCCGGGACGCTCAAGCTCGGTGACCTCAGCCTCGATCTCGCCAGCCGCCGCTGTGCCCGCGGCGACACCGAGATCTCCTTGACCACCAAGGAGTTCGGCCTGCTGAGTTACCTCATGCAGCGCCCCGGCGAGATCGTCACCAAGCAGGCGCTGCTCGACGACCTCTGGGACTTCGCCTCGACGGCCACCCAGAACGTCGTCGAGGTCCACATCAGCGCGCTGCGCCGCAAGATCGACACGCCGTTCGGCACCGAGACCATCCGGACCATCCGCGGCGCCGGCTATCACGTGCGGACCGATGGTTAGAGTCCTGCCCTCCTCGACCCGGCTGCGGGTCGCGCTGCTGGCCGCGCTGACCTCGGCACTCGCGCTCGGCCTCGGCTCCTGGTGGTTCGTGAGCACCCTCCAGACCGGACTCACGACCGCCGCGCAGCGGCTGGCGGAGGACAAGATCATCGCGGTGAAAGCACTGCTGGACGCCGGCGTCACCCCGGTCGATGTACCCCGCCGGCTCGACTACGGCGGCTACCAGATCAGCCCGACCGGCCAGGAGGGGGGAAGCTGCCCCGCCTCGGGCACCTGGACCTATTCGGACAGCGGCGGCAGCCCGGCCATCGTCGGGTCGCCGGACTGTGTGACCGCGGTCCCCTTCGGCGGCGAGGGCACCGTGTTCACCGGTGCGTTGACCGGCGACCGCAAGCACGACATCGTCGCGAGCGCGCCGCTCGACCCGGTCGGCCTGGACACGGTCGACACCACCCAGCGCCTGCTCTGGGGCATCGTTCCCGCGACGTCGCTGCTGATCGGCGCGGTCGCGTGGTTCGCGGTCCGGCGGTCGCTGCGGGCGGTCGAGGGCATCCGGACCGAGGTCGACGGCGTCCGCGCGAGGGATCTCGGGCGGCGCGTGCCGGTGCCGGATTCCGGCGACGAGATCACCGAGCTCGCCTTGACCATGAACGACATGCTCGGCCGCCTCGACACGTCGGTGCGGCGCCAGAGCCAGTTCACTTCGGACGCCTCGCACGAGCTGCGGACGCCGCTCGCGTCGCTGCTCACCCAACTCGAGGTCCAGCTCGCCCATCCCGATCGGCTCGACTGGCGTACCACCTGCGAGAACGCCGTTCTGGACGTGACGCGCATGCAGGAACTCGTCGCCGACTTGCTGCTGCTGTCCAAACTGGACGCCGGGAGACCCGCCGACCGCGAGCCCGTCCCGCTCGCCGATCTCGTCCGCGAGCACCTCGCGAACCGGGACGTGCGGCTGGAGATCCTGGCCGAGCCGGTGGTCAACGGCCACGCCGGACGGCTCGAACGCGTGCTGCGCAACCTCGTCGACAACGCCGAGCAGCACGCCAAGAGCCGGATCACGGTCACCGTGAGCGCCGATGAGCAGGCCGTCGTGACGGTCGCCGACGACGGCCCGGGAATCCCGCCCGAGGACCGCGAGCGCGTGTTCGACCGGTTCGTGCGGCTCGACGAGGACCGCAGCCGCGACGACGGCGGGTCCGGCCTCGGGCTCGCGATCGCCGCCGAGATCGCCCGGGAACACGGCGGCAGCCTCACCATCGCGGACAGCCCGACGGGCGCGCGTTTCGAGTTCCGCCTGCCGCTTTCCTGAAGACGTCTTCAGGCTTCTTAAGCTTCGGCTCAGCGTCCCGGCCCGATCCTCCCGGGCATGATCACACTCGCTCCCGCCAGGACAGCCGTCGACATCCGGCCGTACGTCCTTGCCGCGGTGGCGTTCGGGGGATACACGCTCTGGGCGCTGACCCGGCTGAGGACCTTCGACGCCACCGGCTACGACCTCGGGATCTTCGAGCAGGCCGTGAAGTCCTACGCCCACGGCCACTGGCCGACGTCCGACCTGCTCGGCCTGGGCGCGCCGACGCTCGGCGACCACTTCCACCCGATCCTCGCGGTGCTGGCACCGTTCTACCTGCTCTGGCCGTCGCCCGCGGTGCTGCTCGTCGCGCAGTCCGCGCTGTTCGCGATCTCCGCGGTTCCCGTGACGCGCAGCGCGATCCGGATCCTCGGCACGCACCGCGGGATGCTGGTCGGGGTCGGGTACACGCTCTCCTGGGGCCTGCTCTCCGCGGTGAACTTCGACTTCCACGAAGTCGCCTTCGCCGTCCCGATGCTCGCCTTCGCCGCCGAAAGGCTCCTGCTCGAACGCTGGCGCGAAGCGGTCTGGTTCGCGTTACCGATCGTGCTCGTGAAGGAAGACCTCCCGATGACACTCGCGGCTGTCGGGATCGTGCTGGTCCTGAAGGGCCAGAAGCGGCTTGGCTGGACTGTCGCGGCCTTCGGAGTGGCTACGACCGCGTTGCTCGTCTTCGTCGTGCTGCCCGCGTTGAACCCCGCAGGCGCTTACGCGCACTCCTCCGGCTTCGCGCCCTTCGGCGGCGTAATGCTGAAGCTGGGGCTGCTCTTCGCGCTCTTCGCACCTACGGCGTTCGCCGCGCTTCGCTCGCCACTCGCGCTTCTCCTGATCCCGACGCTGCTGTGGCGGCTGGTCTCGGCGGACGCTAAGTACTGGACTGTCGGTTTTCACTACAGCGCCGTGCTGATGCCGATCGTCGTGATCGCCGCGCTCGACGGCCTTCGCCGCTGCCCGCCGCGATGGCGGACGCTGATTCCCGCCTGCGCGCTCGTCGCCGGGGTCGCGTCACTCGCCTTCCAAACCGCGCACCTCACGGCCGGAACGTGGACGGCCGAGCAGCGCGCAGGCATCGACGAGGTCCTCGCGAAGATCCCGGACGGCGCCACCGTCGCCGCGTCCAACCTGCTGGCGCCGAGGCTGACCGGGCGTTGCACGGTGCTGTTCTTCGACAGCTATCCGACCGCGACGGTCCGTCCGGAGTGGGTCGTGGTCTCGAACCCGGAAACGGCCTGGCCGACGACGCCCGCGGAGAAGCAGGCCAAGGCCGGGGAACTGGAGCGGACCGACTATCTCCGCGTGGCGGCGACGGACTCCGTCGTCCTGCTCCACCGTGGGTAGAAAGACCGCAGCGGTAACCGGCCAGTCGGGGGGCGTGCCGGCCGGTTACCGCCGCACACATCAAGAGGGCACCCCACACGCGGAATGACGCGCGGCCGAACGCTTCACCCGATCGAGTGACGCAGGCCCCATGCACCCCAATGTGGCATTGGGTGCGTCGGACGCACCCAATTCCACATTGGGGTGTTCGGGACCCTAGCTGCGGCCAAAGCAGACGAACGGCATCAGGGGCTCGGCCTGCGCCGCGTCCGCCAAGGCCCGCGCCGGCGACGTCCCGGCCGCGACCGCCCGGTGGTACGCCAGCATCACCCCGCCTGCCGTCCGGTCGTCGACCCTGGCCACGCTCGAGACCACCGTCCGGCTCCCGCCGTACAACAGCGCCGCGGTGAACCCGAGCACCTCGTCCCCGGCCCGCACCACGGCCTGGCCGACATCGCACGAGGACAGCACCACGTGCTCCGGCGCGACGGCGAGCTGCTGGACGTCGTAGGCCATCAGCGGCCCGTCGGCCAGGTCGAGCCGGGAGAACAGCACGTTCTCCTGCTCGTGGTAGCCGTGCGCGGCGAAATGCGCCAGGCGGCAGCCGTCGACGGACTTCAACGTCGAATCGACCGTCGCGTCCGGGCCGCGCAGCACCTCGGCGTCCGGATAGAGCTCCGCAAGCGTTTGCACCTCGGCGTCCGCGTGCGTCAGGTCGGACCCGGCCACCAGCACCGGGACGCCGGTGGCGCGCCGCGGCCGTCGTCCGGCGTCGAGCCAGGCCGACGACGACGGCGTGACCGTCACCGGGCGGCCGCGCAGCGTCGGCAGCAGACCCCACGGAATGGCCGAAAGCGCGCCGGTCGGCACCACGACGACGTCGAGGTCGCCCAGCCGCGAGGCCAGCGGCGCGAGCAGGACGTCGTCCAGCATCGAAACCTGCGTCCGCACCGAGGCCCGGATGACCTGGTCCAGCCGGGCAGGCAACTGGCGTCCGCACAACGCGTCCAGGTCCGAATGCAGCCGCGCGACCGGCTCCGCGACCGCCGAGACCGGACCGAGCTCGACCAGCGCAACGCGGCCGTCAGCGATGACCTGCGCGCACAGCGAGCCGTGGTCGGCCAGGAAGCAGACCATCGCGCTCCCCACCGAAGCCAGCTCGTCGCCGACTTCGCCGAGCCGCGCCTCCGGATGATCCTCGTCGGTGCCTTCGGCTTGCCAGCCCCGCGACCGGATCTCACGCTCCAGCGCCGCACACCGCTTCACCGCGGCCGGGTCCGGCTTCCCGGCCAGCTCGCCCACCCGGATCTGCATGGCCAGGTACCGCAGCTCAGCGACGGCGTCGACGGTCTCGGGATGCGCGGGCGGACGGACCGGCCGGAACCGGAACGCCTGCGCCCGCGAGCGATCGAGCCACCGGAACACCACGCTGGGACGCCGTTGCGCGAGCGCCGCCGCGAGCCCGGCGTCCGCGAGTTCCTTGCCCAGCGACGTCGTCCCGGTCTGCAGGTCGATGCTGCCGAACCGGCTGCGGTGCCGCTGCAGCTGCACCAGCCCGGCGCGGGCGTTGGCGAATGTCGCCTGCCGATCCCCGGTCGCCGCGCCGAGTTCGGCCAGCGCCAGTCGCCGGACCAGCCGGTTCTCCAGCGGCGCGGTCCGCCGGTCACGTCCGGCGATGCCTTCGCGCGCGACCTCGAAGTCTCCCAGTGTGATCCGCGCCCGCGCGGCGAGAAGCGCCGCGATCTCGGCGTCGTTGCGCAGCCCCAGCCCGACCAGCCGTTGCGACAGCGCCGACGACTCCGAAGCGACGCGCGCGATCCGCCGTCCCGCCGCGAAGTCCGCTCGCAACACCGTCAGCTGCGCCACCGCCGCCCAGGCTTCGTTGCCCCGGCGCCGGAACCGCGCTCCGGCGCGGACGGCCCAGCCACGCGCCGCCGCTGTCTCGCCCGAAGCCAACGCCGCCAGCGCCCTGGTCAGCTCCGCCTCGGCGTGCTCCTGGTTCATCCGCAGCCGTGGGAACTGCTCCAAGGCCGCGTCCAGCTCGGCCGCGGCTTCGGTGGGCAGCCCGCCGGCGAGCAGCGCCCGCGCCTTGTCGACCGCCAGCACCGGCAGCATGCCCTCGCCGACCTCGGCATAGACCCGGCTCGCCACGTCGAAGTCCCGCAGCGCGCCCGGGATATCGCCGGTCAGCACCCGGGCCTGGCCCCGGCCGTGCGCGGCCTTGGCGATGGTGCGCGGCAGCCCGTCTTCGGTGCCCTGGGTCTCGGCGATCTCCTCGCACTGGTCGAGATCGGCGAGCGCGAGCCGGACCCGCCCGGCGTACTGGTGCAGCAGCGCGCGGTTGAGCAGCGTGCGGGTCAGCACGACGAATTCGCCCGCCTGCCGCAGCAACGGGACGGCCTCGTCGAAGCACCGCATGGCTTCGTCCATCCGCCCGCTCAGGATGAACACGAGCCCCCGCTGCTGGCTCGGGATCCCCCGCTCCGAGGGCGAGACCAGCCCGTCCGCCGAGTCGAGCAGGGCCAGCCCGCGGGCGCTGTTCCCCATCACGGCCTCGACAGCCGCGTAGGTGGTCAGGACGCGGGCGGCCAGGCCGGGCCACGACGGCCAGTCCGGCGGCGGCGCGGACGCGGGCAGGCCGAGCAGGCGCGCGGCCGAGCGGATCAACCGGCCACCCACCACCGGATGGCCCGCGTTGGTCGCCTCGACGGCCCGCCGTTGCAGGTCGCGGACCCGGTCCTCGACGCTCCGGGGCTCGGGCACCGGGACCCCCTTCCGGCCGGACGGGCCTACTCCTTCTCAGTCGGCTGAGAAGGAGCGCGCGCTACAACTCGACCGCCGGGGTGCTGACCGTGCGAGTGCGTCCCGGGGTCCGGACGACGATCTGCACCATCCCGTGCGGCACGCCGCCGAGCGCGAACCGGCCCTGGACGTCCGAATCGGTCGTCATGGGCCCGCTCGCGGTGCGAATCTCGATCGGGTGCGCGTCGGGTGGGGTCAGCCAGCCGTCGAGCCTGAGGGTACCGCCGGATTCGGCGCTCACGTTCACCATGATGGTCAGGCTTTCGCTGTCGAACGTGATGAGCCTGCCCTGTTCGGTGCTGCGCGACGACGCCGCCAGCTCCTCTTCGCGGATCCGCATCACCTCGAGGTCGACGTCCTCGAGCTGGATCGCGAAGTGGATCTGCTCGATGAGCGTCGCCGGCATCGGATCGGCTGCGGACCACAGCTCGCGGACGCCGGCGAGCAGCCGGAAATCGAGCTCGTCCAATGGCTCGTCCGCCCCGGGTGGTTCGACCGAGTCGATGGCGTTCACAGCCAGCCTCCTTCGCCGTCGGCGAGTAAGGTCTCGCGAAGTCTTGCGAGACAACGTCCCCTGGTCGGGCCGATACTCCCCCTCGGCATTCCCAGCCGGGCGCCGACTTCGGCGTAGTCCGGCCGGTGCACGAACGCCACTATCCGCAGCAGGCTGCGGCAGCGTTCGGGCAGTCTGTTCACCGCGTCCCACAAGCGGACGCGCTGGTCGTCGCGCAGCACGGTGTCCTCCGGCGGCGGCGACGGTTCGGTGAGCCGCTCCGGCAGGTCCGGCAGCGGCCGTTCGGCCTGGCGTTTTTCCCCAGCCCGCCAGGCTTCCCGCTTCGTGACGGTGATCAGCCAGCCGGTGAGCGCCACCGGCGAGTGGATCTGGCCGAACGCCCCGAGCAGCCGTAGCCACGTCGTCTGCACGACGTCGGACGCGCGATCCGCGTCGAGGCCCTGGTCCCGCGCCACCTGCCACAACAGCGGCGTGAGGAGCGTGACCAGTTCGTTCAGCGCCGCGCGGTCTCCCGTCCGCGCGGCGTCGAACAGAGCCGCCACGCGACCGTGGTCGGCCTTGCGCCCGGTACCGGCCGCGCTCATAGCGAGCCCAGCGCGGCCCAAGCACGTTTGACCACGGTCTCGCGGTCGATCGTGGTGAGCGCGGACCCGTGGTCGGCGGCGACCTTGACCAGTGCGTTCGTCACCGCGGCGGCGGCGAGCGGCGCCGCGAACGACGTCCCGTCCCAGACCGCGAAGCCGGCGCTGTAGTCGTCCGGGTCGAGCGAGGCACGGCCGAGGCTCGGCACCTCGCGGTCGGCTTCGTTGCTCCCGCGGATGTCGGTGGGGTACGTGCTGACCACCCCCGCGCCGGTCGCCCAGCACCGCACCCACGGGCCTTCGTTGGAGAACAACGCCTTGGTGACGTTGGGATTCAGCGCGCCGACGCTGATCACCTGCGGCCCGCTGCCGGTGGCCACCGGCTGGTCGGCGAACCCCGCCGGGTAGAAGCGGCGGGTGGTGGCGTCGTTGCCCGCGGCGGCCACGACGAGGACGCCGAGGCCGGTCAGCTCGGCCATGGCCTCGCCGATCTTGGTGGTGTACGCGATGTCGGCCGGGGTCTCCTCGAAGTAGCCCAGCGACAGCGAAAGGACGTCCACCATGTGCTCGGGCTTGTTCGCCTTCTGGGCGTTGCGGACGCGGTCGGCCAGCAGGTGCAGCGCCAGCAGGACGTCGGCTTCGTAGGCGACGCCGTCGCTGTGGATGATGCGGATCGCGAGGACGTCGGCCTCGGGCGCGCTCTGCCGGATGATGCCCGCGATGAACAGGCCGTGCCCGGTGTCCGTGTCGAGGTCGCCGATCAGCGGCTGGCCGATCGCCGGCCCGTCCCAGACGTCCGAGATCAGCTGGGTCGGCACGCTGACGCCGGCGTCGAGCTCGGTCTGCTCGATCGCGGCCTGGATGTCCGGCGCGGTGAGCAGCCCGCTGCCGGGACCGGGCAGGGTCGAGCGGTCGGCCAGCCCGAACCAGGGGTGCGGGCCGATGCCGGTGTCGAGCACGGCGACGACCGGGCGGCGCGTCTCGCACTTGCCGCGCGGCGGCGGGGACATCTGCAGGGTGACCGGGATGCGGTTCGCGCCGCGGGTCCGGCCGTAGGAACTGCCGGGCCCGTAGGCGCTGATGTCCCACGGCGTCCCGTTGACGCCGCTGATGTCCCACGGGACGCCACCGAAGGCCGGGCTGCTGAAAAAGAGGTGCTCGATCGAGACCGAATCCGCGATCGCCGGGTCGAGCTCCGGCGAGTCGCCGACGCTCGCGGCCCGCAGGTACTGGACGGCCTTCCAGGCGTCGACGACGTTCGGCTTCGCGCCTTCTCGCAGGTGCAGGGTCGCGCGCAGCGGCAGGTCGGGGAACTCGGCCTGGCGCGCCTGTCGGGTCTCCCCGCCCCCGGCCCGCTCAGCCGGGACCGCGACCATGTCGACGTCGCGAAGCACGTCGTTGATCGCCTCGAGGGCGGCCTGGTCCTGCAGGTACTTGCTCGGGATCAGCAGCACTCCCGGCCGGAAGACGGTCGATCGCGGGGCCGGCCTGCCCGGCACGCCGAACGCCGTCGCCGGGTCCAGCACGCGTGCGCCGTGCCGCTCGAGCAGCTGGCGGGACGGCTGTGGCAGCACGTTCACCGTGCCCGCGTCCTCCACGCCCGGTCCCTTGCTCTCTTCCCGAACGAACTTGACCACCATTTCGGGTCGCCCTCCTGCTGACTCGCCTCGGACCGTGCGTGATCACACTGGCATCCGGAAAGACCGGGCTGCCGGGACTGGGATACGACATGCAGATCTCGAATCGGTAACGGCCTCGGCGATCGGGTGATCCGGTATCTGGCGGGGCACGCCACCCACTTGGTCCACCGGCGGCGTACTGGGACACCGCCAGGCACTTGGGGAGACCGCCATGCCCGCACTCCAGCAGAGCGCGCGCCGGATGACCACCGAGCCCGACCGCGTCCGCGCGCTCGGCGGGACGTTCACGCCGGACCCGGCCACCGGGGCCGGCACCTTCGCCATCCCGCTCGACCTGCCCGCCGGGCCGGACGGCATCGGCCCGGGGCTGGCCCTGCGCTACGACACCCGCGGCGGCGACGGCCCGTTCGGCGCCGGGTTCACCCTGCCGCTGCCCCGGATCCTGCTCGGCCGCGCGCCCGACGTGGCCCTCGAAGGCGCCGGCGAGATCGTGACCCGGCCCGGCGGCACGCTCGGCCTGCGCGTGGACGACGGCACCTGGCAGGTCGCCCGGCGCGGCGACGGGTTCCTTCTGACCTCCCGCTCCGGCGCGCGCCACGTCCTCGGCGCGAGCCCCGGCGGCCGCACGGCCGGTGCTTGGCACCTCGAACGGATCGAGGACGCGCTCGGCAACACCGCCGAGTTCTCGTGGCTGCGCGACGGCGAGTCGTTGTATCCCGAGTGGATCGGTTACGGACCGTACGAGATCAGCTTCGGGTACGAGGCTTCGCGCTGCGTCCGGATCGACCTGCGGTGCCCGGCCGAGCCACAGCCGCTGGTCCGGCGTTGGACGTTCGGCTACTCCGGCGCGTCGCTGACGTCGGTGACCATGACCGGGTTCGACGCCGACGGGGAGGCCGAGACCGCGCCCGTCCTCCGGCTGTCCTATACGGAGCCCAGTCCGTCGCCGCGCCTGGCGGCTCGGGTGCGGCCGCGTGCCACCGGCTCGGGCGTGCTGCTCCTGGAAGCCGAGAGCGCGATTCAGTCCACTTCGGACAGTTATGCCCTGACGGAGATCGACAACGGTCTCGGCTTGCGCACCGAAGTCGAGTACTCGGCCGCCACGGTCGTGCGGCGGGTTGTCCACCACGAAACGCGTACCGGGCATCGCGCCGAAACCCGGTTCTCCTACGACGAAGACCGGGTCATCCAGGAGGAGCTCGGCGACGAGTACGCGCCGACGTCGCGGACCATCCGCTGGTTCGACACCGACGGCCGGATGGTCCGGGAGGAGGCCTACGGACCCGACGACCGGCTCTGCCGCCGCGTCTCGACGGTGGACAAGAACGTCACCACGACGGAACTGTTCGAAGGCGAGGAGCCGGTCTCGATCATCACGGTCGAGTCCAGCGATTTCGACGACTTCGGAAATTCCCGCCGGACGCGGGAAATCACTGGGCAGCCGGGCGAAGACCCGGTCGTGCTCGAGACGCACATGACGTACGCCAAGGACCCGGAGCACCGGTTCGCCGCGCTGCCCGCGCGGATCCGGCAGTTCGACGGAGCCGGGAACCTGGTGTCGGACACGATGAATCGCTACGACGAGCGGCCGGACGGCAGCGCGGGCACCCGCGGCCTTCTCACCGCGCGGGAGTCGCTGGTGCTCACCGACGCGCTCGTCGCCGACCTCTACGGGCCGCTCATTCCGGACTTCACCGCGCACGGCTACCACCGCCGTTCCGGCGAAGGTGGTTGGTGGGCAACGACGTTCTATCACCGCCTGAGCACGGTGACCGGACTGCGCGGCATGATCACCGGGCCGCGCGGGTACACCACCGAAGTCCGGTACTCCGCCGACCGCTGCTTCGCCGAGGTGTTCACCGACCCGCACGGCAACGTGACGACCACCCGCCACGACCGGCGCACCGGCCGCGTGCACACGCAGACCGAGGCCTCGGGCGCGGTTTTCACGGCTCGGTACGATCCCTTGGGGCGCAAGGCGATCGTGGTCCAGCCCGGTGACTCACCCGCGCTGCCCACGTTCCGGTACCACTACGACAACTCGTGTGTCACCACCGAACAGCGCGCGGTGTCCGGCGAGGTCGAAGTCCTGGTGACGTCGGAAATCCGCGACGGCGCCGGACGGTTGCTGCAGCGACGGCACTCCGACCATCTCGGCGACGTCGTCGACGAACATCACGACTATTGCGCGCGCGGTTTCGTGCGGCACACGACGGGACCGTTCCGCGCGACGGCCGCTGGGACGTTCTCCACGGAGTTTCGATACGACGCCCTCGGCCGCCCGCTTTCGGTGCCGAGCCAGGACGAGGCGGACGACGCCGTCACGACGTACGACCTGCTCGGGCGCGTGCTGCGGGTGGCGAGCCCGGACCGGACTGTGGTGTACCTGCGGGACTCGGCGGGCAACCCGATCGAGACACGGACCGCCGGCGGGCACACGGTGTTCCGCACGTACGACGCCTGCGACCGGGTGGTCGCGGTGTGCGTGGACGAGCCGGACAGCCCGCCGGTCACGACGTACACCTACCACGATGCCGGGCTGCCCGCGCCGCTCGACGCGGGGCTGCACACCAAGGGCGGGCGGCTGTGCCGGGTGTCCGGCGAGTGGGGCGTGACGATCTTCGACTACGACGCCCTTGGCAACCTGGCGACGAAACGCTCGCGCCCGGCCAACACCGACGTCGAGTACCGCCTGGATGTGGTACGGCGAGCGGACGGGCAGGTCTCGGCGGTCACGTTCCCGGAGTCCGGCGGGACGCGGCTGACCGTGCATCACCAGTACGACGAGGTCGGGCGGCTCGTGGCCGTGCCGGGGTTCATCGACGCTGTCGATTACGACGAACGCGGCCGCCGGACCAGGCTGCACTTCGCGAACGGCGTCACCGAGGTGATCAGCCGTTCGGCCAGGCACACCTTTGAAGCGGCGGGCACCGTCACGGAAGCACCGTGGGGCAGCCAGATCTGGGACGCTTTCGGGCAGCTGCGGGGCGTCCACGGCAACGACGGCACCAACACGTTGTTCGGCTACGACCACACCGGACGCCTCGTGCGCACGCTCGTCAGCGACCCTGAGGGCGTCAGCGAAGTACTCACGCCGGACGAGATGTACGCGATCGAGAACGGTGAACTGGTCGTGATCATCGCCGGGGCCTGGTTGAAGGACTCGTGAGCCTCAGTTCAGGACGGTCAGGTCGAGGCGGGCCAGGCGGGCCGGGTCGGCGAGGATGTCGATCTCGACGATCCGGCCGTCGGCCACCGTGAAGCCCAGCACCGAGAACGGCTGGCCGTCGCGCACCGCGACCACGCCGGCCGCGCCGTTGACCAGCGCCCGGTGGATCACGCCGCCGCCCGCGCCGAGCCGCGAGAACGTGAGCGCCTGGTTGGCGACGTTCGCCGCGCCGCGGACCTCCACCGAACCGCTGCCCGGCACCGCGCCGCGGTCCGCGCGCAGCAAGACGTCCGGGTGCAGCACCGACACGAGCGCCTCGAAGTCCCCGCCGCGCGAAGCCGTGAGGAACGCGTCGACGATCTCGCGCTGCCGTGAGACGTCCGGGTCCGGCTGGACCGGCGCGCCCTGCACCCGCCGCCGCGCACGGCTCGCCAGCTGCCGCGTCGCGGCTTCGGACCGGCCGATGATCGGCGCGATCTCGTCGAACGGCACCGCGAACATGTCCCGCAGCACGAACGCGAGCCGCTCCGCCGGGCCCAGCGTGTCCAGCACGACGAGCAACGCCAGCCCGACCGAGTCCGCCAGCAACGCCTCGTGCTCGGGGTCGAGACCGTCCTCCTTGCTCACGATCGGGTCCGGCACGAAGACGTCCCACGGCTCCTCGCGCCGCGACTTCCGCGAACGCAGCATGTCGAGGCACACCCGGGCAACGACGGTGGTGAGCCAGCCGCCCAGGTTGCCGACGTCGCTCGTGTCGGTCCGGCTGAGCCGCAGCCAGGACTCCTGCACGGCGTCGTCGGCATCGCTCAGCGACCCCAGCATCCGGTAGGCCACCGCCCGGAGGTGGGTGCGATGGGTCTCGAAGCGCTCGGCCAGCCACTCGGCGTCGGTCACGGTGATCCTCCCGAAGGTCCGTCCCCACTCTGACGGATTCCGGCCGAAGGATGTGACAGCCCACCGGGTCATCCGATGACTCAACGCCCCAAACCCACATAGGCCCTTGACGTACGATATATCAGAGTGCAATCGTCGGACCTCTCATCGCGCTGAGTCTTGTCAATGAAGAGAGCGACGGCCATGAGCATCCGAGTACCGAAAGCGCTTACCTGCCTCGCCGCGATCTGCGCGCTGCTGGCCGGCCTCCTGGTCGGCACCGGCACCGCGAACGCCGAGGTCCAGAACCCGCGACAGGCGTGGATGCGCGCCTCGACCGCCGGGTTGTTCCTGCACTGGGGCATGTTCACCGCACCACGTCACCTCGACTGCGCCGCCTGGGAGCATGACGTCACCGACGGCGGCTGGCAGCCGGACTACTGGGTCGACGAGGCCCGCAAGCTCGGCGCGTCCTACATCGTGCTGGCCACCTTCCACAGCCGCCTCGGTTACGCGCGGCCCTGGCCGAGCAAGATCCCGGGCAGCTGCAGCACGAAGCGTGACCTCCTGGGCGAGCTCGTCGCGGCGGGCAAGGCCAAGGGCGTCCACGTGCTGCTGTACATGACCGACGATCCGCAGTGGCACAACGAGGCCGGCGTCGAGACGCTCGACTCCGCCGCTTACTCCGCGTACAAGGGCGAGAAGGTCGACCTCACCACCCGCGCGGGCTTCGGCAAGTACAGCTATGACCTGTTCGACGAGGTCATGGACAACTACCCCGACCTCGGCGGGTTCTGGATCGACAACGACAACGAGTACTGGGAGCAGAACCACCTCTACGAGAAGGTCCGCGCCAAGCGGCCGTCCTGGTTGCTGAGCAACAACAACGAGGACACCCCGATCATGGACACGGTCAGCAACGAGCAGAAGACCGGGATGACCCCGTCCTACGACTACCCGCAGGCGGCGTTCACGCCGATGCCGCGGCTGACCGAGGCCGACTACAAGCTGCCGACCAACGGCGACTGGTGGTACAGCGGCACCGACCAGGCCGTCGACTACCGGCTCTCGACCGGCCGGTACATCACCAACGCGGGTTCGTCGATCAAGTCGCTGATGGCCGAAACGCCCATGGTGAACGGCAAGTTCCCGCCGCAGCAGGAGGCGTTCAACAACTTCATGGCGTCCTGGGTGCCGCCGATCCAGTCCTCCTTGCAGGGCAAGGAAGGCGGCGGCTATATGTACGGCGGCATGCAGCCCGGCTTCTGGAACGACGGCGCGCACGGCGTCATCACCGTCGACCCCGGCGCTCGCACGCAGTATGTCCACGTCGTGACCCGGCCTTCGACCGATCTCGTTCGCTTGCGCGACAACGGCTATGCGGTCAAGTCCGTAGTTGACGTCCGCACCGGCGCACCACTGCGCTTCACGCAGTCCGGTGGCTATCTCACCATTCTCGGGATCACGAGCTGGGATACGTACGACACGGTGTTCAAAGTGGACACTGCGGGACGCCAGTATCTTTACGACGGCGTCAAAGCGACCGCTTCCGCGTCGGCTGACGGCCACCCCGCGTCGAACCTCACCGACGGGAGCTACGAGAACTACTGGGACGCCGGTGGTCAGCAGCCTGTCTCGGTGACGCTGGATCTCGGGAAGAAGCGGTCCACCGCCTACCTCGCCGTCCACGAGCGCGAGAATTCCCCTACGCACGCCCGAGAATCCTTCGGCCGCGCCGAGGATTCCGCGCGGATCAAGGACTATCGCCTTTACGCGAGCGACAACGGGAAGGACTGGGGACAGCCCGTGCGAACCGGCGCGCTGCCGAGCACCCGTGGCGTGCAGTTCATCGACGTCGGTGAGCAGCACGCCCGGTACCTGAAGCTGGAGGTCCTCAACACCTGGTCCGGGCCGCAGGCGAAGCCGTTCTACCACCAGCTCGCGATCGACGAGATCGAGGTGGGCTACGGCTATCCGCGGTCCACCGGCCGCGAAGAAGTCCCGCTGGAAGCCGAATCCTGGCGCAACGGCTTCGACGGCCACGTCAGCCCGGTCTGGTGCGAGGCCTGCTCCGGCACCAACCAGGTAGTCGGTTCCGGCGCGGTGACCTTCCGGAACGTCATGGCCGCGACGGCGGGTGACTACCGTGTCCAGCTCGACGCGACCACGGGCGGATCACTTTCGGTCAGCGTCAACGGCGCGGCACCGGTCGACGTCACGATTCCCTCTGTCGCCAAGGGTGTCGTGACCACGGCGGCGCTCCCCGTTCCGCTGCACGCGGGAGCCAACACGATCAAGGTGTCCGGCAAGGGGCTGAGCCTCGACCGGATCGCGGTGGCCCCGCTGCCACCGGCGTCCTACGTCCCGAAGACGACGCTGACGGTGACACCCAATGGCGTGCAATGGGTTTCACCCGGGCAACAGTCCATTGAGGTCACGGCTTCGCTTCGCCTCGACGCCGATGACGCGATCAACCAGGTCAACCTCGCCCCCGTTCTTCCGGCGGGCTGGACGGCCGACACCGGCGCGGCGACGGCGTCCACCATGCGGCTGGGACAGGAGCTCCAGACCACCTGGACGCTGACCTCGCCGCCGGGCACGAACGTCACTTCGGCGTCGATCCCGGTCACCGCGTCCTTCCAGGTGCTCGGCCGCGCGAAGTCGGTTTCCAAGCCGGTGCAGGTGAAACTGCGCCCGCCCGACCGGGTGGCCATGCGCGAGGCCGAGGACTCCGCCAACGACATCGGCGACGCCGGGATCACCAGCTGCTCCTCGTGTTCCGGGGCGCAGAAGGTGCGCAACATCGGCGGCAGCGCCGGTGCGGCGGTGACGTTCCCCGGCATCACCGTGGCCACGGCCGGGCAGTACACGCTCTTCATCGACTTCACGGTGAACGGCAACCGCTCGTACTTCGTGACGGTGAACGGCGGCGCCCCGATCGAAGTGAAGGTGAGCGGCGTCGGCAACAGCGCGGTGTACACGACGTCTGTCCCCGTCACCCTCAACGCGGGCGCCAACACCATCAAACTCGGCAACGACAACGAAGGAGCCCCGGACCTGGACCGCATCTCGCTCGGTTAGTCCACTGTCCGTGAAGGCCTTCGCTGCCGCGCCAGCCGAGGTGAAGGGGACTTTCCTCCCGCCCGACGCGAGGAAAGTCCCCTTCACCTCAGCCACAAGCTCGGCGAGAAAGCACGCAGCCTCACCAGGTGCCACTCGGGTCTCGTGAGTGGTAAGTGTCGTTAGAACGACACTTACCACTCACGAGACCCGGGCCCACGCGAGAGCCGCGCCCAGCCCGAACAGGACCCCGAGGAACGCGGCCGCGGCGATGACCGTGGAGGGCGCGAAAAGCTGAGCGAACAAGCCCGCGGCGACGATCGCGGCGCCCTGCGACGCGCGGAGGGTCGCGATCGCGACCCCCACCACCTGACCGCGCTGCGACGGCGGCGCGGCCGCGACGTACAGCGCGTTCGTCACCATGTCGTGCGCGGAAAGCGCACCCGCGACCGCCCACAGCAACGCGCTCACCGGCACCGCGGGCGCCCAGCCCGTCGGCAGCAACACCAGGCTGGTCGCCACGACCAGCGGCCCCAGGTACTTCGACCTGCGGACCGGCGGAAGACGTTTCAGCAGCACCAACCCGGCCACCGTCCCGAGCGGGTTCGCCGCCAGGAGCCAGCCGACCGCCGCCGTCCCGCCGCCGAGTTGTGCGGCGTAGGGCACGGCCAAGCCCTCCGGCACGACGTAGAACCCGGAGCAGCACGCGATCGCCAGCAACGACCGCAGCCGCGGGTCCCGAGCGACCAGCCGCCACCCCGACGTGATCGAAACCCGTTGTCCTGGCTCGGAAACCGGCCGATGGTCCGACATCCCGAACCCGATCAGCAACGCCGAGAAGACGAACGTCGCCGCGTCGACCAGCAACGCGCCGCGCGCCCCGAGCGCCGCGACCACCGCCGCCCCGGCACCGAACCCGAGCACCAGCCCGCCTTGGTAGGTCAGCTGCACCACGCCGATCCCGACGGTCAGCCGATCACCGGCGAGCAGGTCCGGCAGCACCGCCTGTTTCGCGGCCTGGAACGGCGCCGCGGCCAGCTGCACGACGACCAGCAGGCCCGCCTGCACCACCAGCGGCACGCCGGGCACCGCCATCACCGCGACCAGTCCAGCCCGGACGACATCCGCGGCGACCATCACCGTGCGGCGGTCGAAGCGGTCGGCCAGATGCGCCAGCGCCGTCCCGCCGACGAGATCCGGAAGGTAGGTCAGCGCGTACGTCAGTGCCGCGAGCCCGGCCGACGCCGTCCGGTCGAAGACGAGCACGGTCAGCGCCACCCGCGCGAGCTGGTCCCCGGCCACCGAAAGCACGTGCGCGCACCACAACCACCGGAACTCCGGCACGGCGAACACACTGCGATATCCGGCAGGTGCGCTCATCCCGCCCCCGCGCCCTCGGAGACCAAGCCGGACATCGAAGCTCAGGCGCTCGGGTTCTCGGCCAGCCGCACCTGGTCACGCCCGGCGGACTTGGCCCGGTACAGCGCCGCGTCGGCCGCGCGCACGAGATCGTCGACGCTCTCCAGCCCCGGCGCCGGATAGCGCACCGCGCCGACCGAGACCGTCACCGCCGTGGTCACCCCCGGCACCCGCAGCTCCGCGATCCGCCGCCGGATCCGGTCGGCGACCGCGAGCAGCGGCTCGTCGCCGGCGATGTCCGGCAGCGCGATCACGAACTCCTCGCCACCCCACCGCCCGGCGACATCCTCGCCGCGGATCTCCCCGCGGATCCCGTCCGCGACCGCCGCCAGCACGAGGTCGCCGACCGGATGGCCGTGGGTGTCGTTGATCGCCTTGAACCGGTCGACGTCGATGACCAGCACGCCCAAGCCGGTCGAGCGGGCCTGGGCGGTGGTCAGCAGCTTCTCGGTCGCCGTGGTCCACCATCGCGGGCTCGCCAGCGACGTCTTACCGTCGATCCGCGACTGCAGCTGGAACTGGTGGACGAGCAAGCCGCGGTGCAGCGCGACCAGGACGATGACGACCGCGGCGAGCAGCACCGGCGTGCCGGTCAGCACGGTCGCGCTGAGCACGCCGAGCGCCAACGCGCCCGCCTCGAGGACGTATTCCGCGGCATTGCTGAACAACCGGCGGACCGTGATGTCCGGAGTGGACAGTGCGAGCGCGACGTACACGAGCGCGGTGTTGACGAACCAGCGCAGCAGGCCCGCGGCGGCGAGTACGGCGAAGTCGAGCAGCCCGAGCACGACGCCGGTGTCCGGCGAGCCGGGGTAATGCTGCATCCCGGCGGCCAGCACCGCGATCGCGGCCTGGGTCGCGACGAGCACCGTCGCGGCCGAGAACACCCAGCGGTACAGCGGCACCGGACGTCCGGCGGGCCAGATCCGCCACCACGCGAACGCGTAGGTCCAGAGCACCATCGCCGAGGCGAGCGCGGGTGGCAGCACGATCAGCGCGGCGAACGACCAGACCGACTTGAGGTCGATGTAGGGCGCACCCTCGACCCGCAGGTACTCACGCTGCCGCTCGACCTGCCGGGTCAGCTCGATGTGCACCGCGGCCGCGGCCGCGAGAACGCCGAAGTGGATGAGGTCGAGTTGGCGCACCGGGAGCGTGAAGGCGACGGCACCGGTCACCGCGCACGCGGCCGCCACGACGGCGAACACATACGCGCGGACCGCCACGGGCTGGTTCCGGACAGCCCAGCCCGAGTACCACCGCATCGGCTCCACCAGCTGAAACGCACTGTGATCGAACGTTCACCGTAACTGAAACGTCCCCTGAGGTACAGGCCCCTTCGGGAGACCATGGGGCCGAGACGAGGAGGTGAACGTCATGGAGGACACGAACTGGTGAGCCCGAAAGCCGTGAAGGACTCCTTACCGGCTGTGAGAGCGGGTAAGGAGTCCTTCACGGGAATCCGCAGGTCAGAAGGCTGACGTGCCGTTCGGAGTGCCGAGGCCGGTCGGGCCGTCGTAGCCCGCGCCTGCCGTGCAGAGGTACGTGCCGCCGCAGCTGCCGTTCGAGCCGGACGTCACATCGAACAGCCCGCCGGCGTGCGCATACGGGTACGAACCGGACGTCACCGAGTTGCCGGCCAGCGCGTACACGCTCGCGATCACCGGCGACGACAGGCTCGTGCCGCCGACCTGGATCCAGCCGTCGGCACCCTGGGCGAGCCCGAGCGCCAGCAGGAAGTCGCAGAACGACGACGTGCCGCAGCTGTTGTAGGTGTCGTAGACGCCGAGGCCGGTGCTCGGGTCGGCGAGCGCGGACACGTCCGCGACCGTCCGCTTCGCGCAGCCCGTGTCGTGCTGCCACGCGGGCTTCGGCTCCTGGGTCGAACACCCACTGCCGCTGCCCGACCAGGTCGTCTCGGTCCAACCGCGGGTGGTGGTCGCGGCCTTCTTCAGCGTCGTACCACCGACAGCGGTGACGTACGGCGAGGACGCCGGCCAGCTCACGCCGTAGCCGGAGTCACCCGAGGACGCCGTCACGGCGATGCCGGGGTGGTTGAGGTGCGGGTCGCCGGCCAGCGTGGTCGCGTCCTCGGCGCCGCCGTAGCTGTTCGAGATGGCCACGACGCCCGGGGTCGCGGCCGCGGTGTCCACCGCCGCCATCAGCGGATCGATGTCCGCTGTGTTCGCTTCGACCAGCAGGATGTGGCAGTCGGGGCAGGTCGCCGACACCGCGTCGAGGTCGAGGCTGATCTCCTCCGCCCAGCCGTAGTCCGGCGCGGGCAGCGGGCTGGTGGCGCCGTTCTGGTTGACCTTCTTGAAGCAGCCGTTGGCCGTCGTGCACGCGGACAGCCCGCGCGCGCTGCGGAACTTCGCGAGGTCGGCTTCGGCGGTCGGCGCGTCCATCGCGTCCACGATGGCGACGGTCCGGCCGTTCCCGTGCAGGCCGGAGAGCTTGTACGCGGCCTGGATCTCCGCCGGTCCGTAACCGACCGGCGTCGCGTTGACCAGCGGGCCGACGCCCTTGGGCGACCGGATCGACTTGCCGAGGCAGTGGATCTTGGTGGCCGCGCAGCCGAAATTGGCGAATCCGCCGCTCAGCATCGGCGCCGCGCTCGCGGCCGGACTGGTAGCCAGGGAGAGAGGTACCGCCATTCCGGCGGTGAGGACGAATGTGGTGAGCGTCCGAATCAGGGTCTTCCCGCGAATGGGTGACATGCCGTCTCCTGAAGTGCGTGGCGCGGATCACTTTGGGACGGCGAATGCTCTCATGTCACACGATCAGGGGATACCCATCGGAAGTACGAGATCGATCTACCTTCGCAAACCGGGGCATTCCACCGATGTGGACACGATCCACCCGAACCGCCGGGTGGACCAAGCCGGGCCGCCATCCTACCGAATTTCGCCGAATTCGGCCCGGGAAACTGTTTACCCCGATTAATCGGTATCATAATCCGAAATAGCTGCGGACCACTGCCCCACCCGGTCCGTAACGGACCATCGTGAACCGGTCACCCACCGCGATAAAACATCGCGGGCAAATTTCCCTCCCTTCCGGCTGCCCGAAAGTGCAGGATTCCCGACACGCCACTGAACGACGCTTGAAGCCATGGAACGACGACAACTCATCGCCTTCCGTACGATCGCCAGAACACTCAGTTTCACCAAGGCGGCAGATATCCTGGGATATGCGCAATCCTCCATTACGGCACAGATCAAGCGATTGGAATCCGCGCTCCGTGTACCGCTGTTCGAACGTGGCCCCGGCCGCGTCCGGCTCACCCCGTTCGGGGAACGACTCCTGCCTTACGCCGAACGGCTCATCGCACTGACCGAGGAGGCGACCGTGGCCATGCGGGCGGACCGGGCACCGGCCGGCCGCCTCACGATCGGCGCCGAAGAGGCGTTCACAACCTACCGGCTCTCCGGCGTGGTCGAGTCCTTCCACCACCGCCACCCCGAGGTCAAGCTGTCGCTGCGCACGTTCCGCACCGGTAGTGACTACCTCGAGTCACTCAGCCTCGGCGAGCTCGACGTCGTTGTCCTGCAACGACTCCATTTACCCGCTGACGACTTCCACGTCGCCCGGCTCGGGCAGGAGCGGATGGTGCTGGTCGCCGCCGCCGACCACCCGCTCCGCACCGAACCGGAGATCACCCCGCTGGAACTGGACGGCGTCCGGATGGTCATCGCCCAGCCCGGTTGCCCGTATGCCCGGCTCTTACAAGCCGAGTTCACCGACGTCGTCCCGCTGGAATTCGGAACCGTCGAGGCGGTGAAGCGGGCAGTCGTCAACGGGTACGGCGTCAGCGTCCTGCCGCAGGTCGCGGTGCGGGACCTGGTCGCCGCCGGTGAATTGGCCGAACTGAGCTGGCGCCCGGAGAATGCGATCGACACCTATGCGCTCTGGCCACGCGCACGGGATGATCTCACGATTCTCCGGGCTTTCGTCTCACTGACCGAACGGGTGATCAGCGAAACGAATCACAGCTCAGTTCAACCCGGGCGCACTGGGGCCGCCGTCGGCCTCAAGTAGGTCGCCCGCTCGAAATTCATACTGGGGACGAGCCGAGCCGGACTTGTCACGCTGCTCTTCGGCCGCGCGCAATTCGGCTCGGCGGATCTTTCCCGACGAGGTCTTCGGCAGTTCGCCGAACTCGACCAGGGGGATCCACTGATGCGGAGCGAGCCGGTTACGGGCGTGCGCGAGGATCGACCGCGCCGTGTCCGCACTGGGAGACCTGCTCGCACCGAGCGAAACGTAAGCCTTGGGGACGACCAGACCGACGGGGTCCGGTGATGGGATCACCGCTGCTTCCATCACCGCCGCGTGCTCGAGCAGCACGCTTTCCAGCTCGAACGGCGAAATCCGGTGGTCGTAGGACTTGAAGACGTCGTCGGTCCGGCCCACGTAGGTGATGTAGCCGTCCTTGTCCCGGAACCCGATGTCCCCGGTGTGGTAGTACCCGCCGTCGAACAGCTTGGACGTCTTCTCCGCGTTGCCGAGGTAGCCCGACGTCACCCCGATCGGCTTGGTCGACATGTCGACACAGATCTCACCCTCGTCCGCGGGCTTGCCGGTGGCCGGGTCGATCAGCACGATCCGGTAGCCCGGCAGCGGCTTGCCCATCGATCCGGGCTTGACCAGCAAGCCCGGCGTGTTGCCGATCTGCGCGGTCGTCTCGGTCTGCCCGTAGCCGTCGCGGACGGTCAGCCCCCAGCGCTCCCGGACCTGCTCGATGACCTCGGGGTTGAGCGGCTCGCCGACGCTGCTCACCTCTCGCAGGCCGGGCGGGCGCTCCGGCAGCTGGTGCTGGACGAGCATCCGCCACACCGTCGGCGGCGCGCAGAACGTCGTCACCCCGAACCGGGTCAGCGCGTCGAGCACCGGCTTCACCCCACCGCCGGTCGCGTTGACCGCGAGCACCGTCGCCTCGGCGTTGAACGGCCCGAAGAAACTGCTCCACGCGTGCTTGGCCCAGCCCGGCGCCGAGACGTTCAGGTGCACGTCACCGGGGCGCAGCCCGTTCCAGTACATCCCGGACAGGTGGCCGATCGGGTAGCTGGAATGCGTGTGCTGCACCAGTTTCGGCAACGACGTCGTCCCCGAGGTGAAGTACAGGAACAGCGGGTCGTCCGCGCCGGTGGCCACCTCGGGCCGGAACTTCGGCGACGCGGCGTAAGCGCTTTCGTAGTGCAGCCAGCCCGGCACCCGTTCCCCCGTCGCGATCCGCGTGATGCGCTCCGACGCCCCGGCGAAGGCATCCGTGTGGTTCGGCGAGGTGATGACGTGCTGGACGCCGCCGCGGTCGATCCGGTCGGCGAGGTCCTTGTCCGAGATCGTGGTGTACGTCGGGATCACGACGGCGCCGATCTTCATCGCCGCCAGCACGGACTCCCACACCGCGGCCTGGTTGTCGAGCATCATCAGGATCTTCTCGCCGCGCCCGATCCCCTGCGCCCGCAGCCAGTTGGCGACGCGGTTGGAGCGTTCGGACAGTTCGGCGTAGGACAGCGTGGTCTGGCGGTCGCCGTCGACGATCACCAGCGCGGCCCGCCCGTTGCCCTCGGCGACGCGGTCGAACCAGTCCAGCGCCCAGTTGAACTGCGCCGGGCGAGGCCAGCTGAACTTCGCGGCCGCGGCGTCGTGATCCTCGCGGAGGTCGAGCAGGAGGTCACGCGCGCGGCGGAACTGGTCGGTGACGTGGTCGTTCATGACAGGGACTCCTTCGCGGTCAGTCCGTTGTGGACAGTGGAGACGGGGCGGCGGGAAGCGGCGATCAAGTCCTTGGCGATCGAGTCCGCGTCGGTGAAGTAGCCACCGAACGGACCGGGCCGGTCGTTGCCGATCGAGGTGAACCAGCGGGGGTTTTCGGTCGGGATGCCGAGCGCGTAGAGCGCGTCGTCGGCCCGGCCGTGGATGTCGACAACGCGGTAAGGCGCTTTGGTGACGGCCAGTCCGCCGGTCCGGAAGCTGTCCACGCCCGCCGGGTCGTAGTTGACGTACTCGCTGACCAGGCCGTCGCGCAGCAGCTGCCGGGTCAGCGGCGAATCGTCCTCACGCAGGCTCGGCTTCGGGATCCGGGCGTCCAGCAGCACGGTCGCCCGGACGTCGGAGTCCTCCACCTGCGGCGAGTGCAGGACGAACCGGCCGCAGTCCGCGTCGGTCTCGAACCGGGTGCCCGGCCCGACTACGGTGAGGACCCCGGCCCGGATCAGCGCGCCCAGCTGCGCCACCCGGAACGTCGGCGGCCCGACCGAGAGCAGCGAGTTCACCGGGCCGAACGCGGTCAGGAACTCGTCACGCTGCGAAACCGGGTGCAGACTGGAGAACTCGACCGCCGCCCGGACGGCACCGCGGATGTCGCGCAGGATGTCCAGCGCGGCCTTGAGCGGGCCGTCCACATTGCCCAGTGCCGCCTCGGCGATGTCCTGACGCAGCAAGGCCAGCAGCCGGTCGTGGAACTCCGCCGGGCTGCCGAAGTGCTGGAGCGCGAACGGCCGCGCCAGCTTGTCGAAGTCCAACGGCGGCAGGTCCGCCAGACCGAACTCGGTCAGCAGCTTGTCCCGGGTGCCCACCGTGTCGAGCTCACCGAACCGCTCGGCTGCCTCCTCGTCATTCCGTTTGCGCAGATGTGCCTTGTAGTAAACGTGTTCGACCTCCAGCTTGATCAGCGGCAGGACGTCCTCGGCGAACTGCAGCCGGGTCGTGCCGTCCGCGAGTAAGCGCTTACGCCGCGCTTCGCTCAGCGCCGGCTCGGTGATGAACCGAGGCTTGTATCGGTACCGCGGCGCCTTCTGGTTCCGGCCGCGGGCCGGCATCGGCAGGCCACTGCGCGACCCCGCGGCGATGTGCGGCTCACGGCCGCTGGGCAGATACCGCAGCTCGCCGCCGTCCGGGACGAACTGGCCACCCCGGCCTTCGGTCAGCGCGCTGACGATGTCGTAGAAGCTCAGCCCCATCCCGATGATGCCGACGGTGTCGTCCGCGCCGATGGCGTCGAGCTCCAGGTCGGCAGCTGAATCTCCTTGCAGGTATCGGAGTCCGGGCCGTTGCGCGGCGAAGGTGACGAACTCCTGGTCGGCCGCGCCGGGCAGGTTGCGCGGGTGGCCGGTGGTCAGGACCACCTTGTGCGCGGCGACCACCAGCGGCCGCCGGTCGAGCGAGAGCAGGTAGCCGGGTCCCTGGCGCTGCGCCCGGATCACCTTGGCCCGCACCGGGTGCACGCTCACCCGCGGCGGCAGGTTCGCGACCAGCGAGGCGAACAAGGTGCTCAGGTACTCGCCGTAGACCACGCGGGGCAGGAAATCGTCGGCGGTGACGCCGGCCCAGCGCGGATCCGGTCTGCTGCTGACCCACTCGTGCAGGGACGGGCCGGCGCCCGCCCGGGACGGGCCGCCGTCCGGGCTGCCCGAGTACATCGTGACCTCGCCGCACGGCGTGTTCATCAGGAACCACTCCGGCTGGCTGGTGCGCCAGATGCGCCCCGCACCCGGCTCACCGGGGTCGATCACGAACACCCGGACCGGGCGCTGGGCGGGGTTCTCGGCCAGGTTCGCGAGCAGGCGTTCGAGGACCGAGAGCCCGCGCGGACCCATGCCGACGATGGCGATTTCGAAGGGTTCTTCTTCGGTGACCTGGAATTTCATGCCGCTGTCCTTTCAGCGCGCGCTGCGCGGACGGTAGGTGCTGAGGAAGACGCCGAGCCCGGCGACGACGAAGCCGGCCACGGCGAGCACGCTGAGCGTCTGCCCGATGAGCAGGCCCATCACCGCGGTGACCGACGGGACGAGGTAGAACAGCGTGCTGACCCGGCTGGCCTCGCCGCGGCGCATCATGATGTAGAGCAGGCTGGTCGCCCCGATCGAGTTCACGATGCACAGCCACACCAGCGAGCCGACGAACGTCCCGTTGAGACCGACGTCGAAGGTCTCGAAGACGCCGGTGAGCAATGCCATAACGACCGACGCCGAGGCGAGCTGGATCGCCCCGCCGGTGCGGAGATCCATGTCGGCGCAGAATTTCTTCTGGTACAGCTGCCCGGCGGTGATGCCGCACAGGCCCATCAGCGTGAACAGCACGCCGATGCCGAAGCCACCACTGAAGTTCAGCCGCTCGGCGACCGCGAGCACGACGCCGGTGACGCCGAGGCCGGCGCCGATCCACTGCATCTTCGAGACGCGCTCGCCGAGGAACGGCCCGGCGGCCAGTGCGGTGAACAACGGGGTGGTGCCGATGATCAGCGCGGCGACGCCGGCGGGCACGCCGAACTTGAGTCCACTGTAGACACCGGTGAACTGCAGGGCCTGGATCAGCAGGCCGACCACCACGATGTGGCCGAGCTGGCGGCGGGTCCTCGGCCAGGGCGCCTTGGTCACCAGCGCCACGACGGCGAGGATCACCGCGGCGAAGGCGAACCGGTAGAAGGTCAGCGTGAACGGTCCCGCGACCTTGAGCCCGATCACCCCGACGACGTAGCCGGAGCTCCACGTCAGGACGAACAGGATCGGGACGCCGAGGGCGACCCACGCTGAGCGGGCGGGCGCGGCGGCGAACGTGTCCGCACCCTTGGTCAACTGTGCCATCATCTGCCTTTCTCGATTACGCGGGAAAAATTGGGCAGGAAAGGGCCCAGTGGGCGCGGTGCCCACTGGGCCGCGTTTGTTCCTGCGAGAATGCGCCTCAGGCGGCGCGGACCGGCTGCTCCCAGACCACCAGGAAAGTGCAGCCCTTTTCACTGGACAGCGCGTGCGTGCTGTTCGGGGAAAGGACCTCCATGGTGCCGGGGCCGTGCGTGCCGGAGTCGTTGGTCATCTCGCCCTCGAGCACGAGGATGAGCTCGTAACCCGGGTGGACGTGCCGCTTGACCTCGGCCCCGGGCAGGTAGCGGACCAGCGCGGCGGCCGGCCCGTCCGGCCCGGTCTCCTTCGTGCTGTAGAGCGAGTGGATCTCCACGCCCTCGCGGCCCGGCACGTTCATCGAAGTGAATTCGACGTCGAGCGCCTGCTCCGCGACGGTCAGCAGGCCCTTGATGATGCGCGATTCGGTCATTTCCTTTTTCTCCCTGTTTCGTTCGGCTCGTTCGGCCTGCGATCACTAAATCAGCCGCGGAAGGCCATTCCCAAACGCATGTTTTGATGGGCGATCGAAGAAAACGAACGGAGCAGGCCGGCTGCCCGAAAGTCCATCGGCACGGGGAATTTCGGGCAGGGTCACGGAAAAGATCAATGGTCCGGACAAGCGTTATAGAAGCGTGATCCGGCGATCCCGGGCACCGAGCTACTTTGTTGTGACTCGCAACAAATACGTGGATCCCCAACGGCGGAGGTGTCACGGCGTGAACCGGACTTTTGAGCAGCTCAGACGTCGGCGCCGTGGCGGTCTCGCCACGATCGCCCTCAGTGCGTCCGCCCTGCTGGTGGCCACCAGCCTCGGCGCGTCCGCCGCGGTGACGGCCGACGACTACACCCAGAGCGCCACGCAGCTGAGCGCCACGCAGGCGCAGATTTCGTTCACCCCGACGACACCGGCGTTGTACGTGGACATCCACTACACCGGGGTGCCCGGGCTCGGGCAGCAGAACGTGCGGATGACCAACGGCTCGGGCACCTGGCGTCAAACCATCGGCGGCCTGAGCAGTGGGAACGTCCTCGACTACTGGTTCACCTACGAGAAGAACGGTCCACAGTTCGACACCCCGCACTTCAGCTACACCCAGGGTGGCGGCACCTCGACCGTCGCGACGCCGACGTTCAATCCAGGCGGCGGCAGCTATTCGAGTGCGCAGACCGTGACGATCTCGACCGCCACCGCGGGCGCGAGCATCCGGTACACAGTGGACGGTTCGACGCCGACCTCGTCGTCGACCCTCTACACCGGACCCATCAGCGTGCCCACGACGCGGACGGTCAAGGCGATCGGCCTGCTCTCGGGCTCGACGAACTCGGCTGTCGCGTCGGCGACCTACACGATCGGCAACACGGTCGCGCCCCCGACGTTCAACCCGCCGGGCGGCAGCTACACGGGTACGCAGACCGTGACGCTGTCGACCACGACCGCGGGTGCCAGCATCCGGTACACAGTGGACGGATCGACGCCGACCTCGTCGTCGACCCTCTACACCGGACCGATCAGCGTCCCGACCTCGCGGACGGTCAACGCCATCGGCATCCTCTCGGGCTCGGCGAACTCGGCCGTCGCGTCGGCGACCTACACGATCGGCACCCAGGCGGGCTGCCCGACACAGCCCACCGTGCCGAACTTCGGGCCGAACGTGCGCATCTTCGACCCGTCGATGTCGGCCGCGTCGATCCAGTCGCAGCTCGATACCGACTTCAACAACCAGAAGGACACCCTCACCGCGCAGTTCGCGGACCGGCGGATCGCGCACCTGTTCAAGCCGGGCACCTACAACGTCCACGACGACGTCGGCTTCTACACCTCGGTCGCGGGCCTCGGCCAGAACCCGGGCGGCGTGACGATCAACGGTGACATCACCGTGGACGCCTTCAACACCTCCGACCAGGGTGTCGCGCTGCAGAACTTCTGGCGCTCGGCGGAGAACATGGCCGTCAACCCCGCCAGCGGCAACGACCGGTGGGCGGTGGCGCAGGCGGCGCCGTTCCGCCGGATGGACATCCACGGCGGGCTGCAGCTGTACCCGGCGAGCTTCGGTTTCGCGAGCGGTGGCTACATTTCCGACAGCCGCGTCTCGGGCCAGGCCGCGTCGATCTCGCAGCAGCAGTGGTACACCAAGGACTCCGCGCTGGGCAGCTGGAACGGCGGCGTGTGGAACATGGTGTTCTCGGGCACCTCGGGCGCGCCGGCCACCACGTTCCCGAACCCGCCGGAGACCACGCTGGGCACCACGCCGGTTTCGCGGGACGTTCCGTACCTGTACTTCGACGGCAGCGCGTACCGGGTGTTCCTGCCCTCGTTGCGCACCAACGCTTCCGGCCCCAGCTGGGCGAACGGCAGCACTCCGGGTTCGTCGCTGTCGATGAGCCAGTTCTACGTGGTGAAGGCGGGTGACACCGCGTCGTCGATCAACAACGCGCTGGCCGCGGGCTGCAACCTGTTCTTCACGCCGGGCATCTACCACCTCAACCAGACGCTCAACGTGACCAGGGCGAACACGACGATCCTCGGGATCGGCTACCCGACCCTGGTCCCGGACAACGGCGTCAACGCGATGCAGGTGTCGGATGTGGACGGCGTGCGGCTGAAGGGCCTGCTTTTCGACGCGGGCACGACGAACTCGCAGTCGCTGCTCACGGTCGGGCAGTCCGGCTCGACGGCGTCGCACGCGGCGAACCCGACGACCGTGCAGGACGTCTTCTTCCGGATCGGCGGCCAGCTTGCGGGCAAGGCGACCAACAGCCTGATCGTCAACAGTGCCAACACGATCATCGACCACATCTGGGCGTGGCGGGCCGACCACGGCAACGCGGGCACGGTCGGCTGGACGACCAACACGGCCGACACCGGCCTGGTGGTCAACGGCAACGACGTGCTGGCGACCGGGTTGTTCGTCGAGCACTACCAGAAGTACCAGGTGATCTGGAACGGGCAAGGCGGGAAGACGATCTTCTTCCAGAACGAAATGCCTTACGACGTCCCGAACCAAGCCTCCTGGAATGCTCCATCCGGCGTCGCGGGCTATGCGGCGTACAAGGTCGGCGCGGGGGTGACCTCGCACGAGGCCTGGGGACTGGGTAGCTACTGCTTCTTCGACACCAACCCGGCGGTGTCCAGCTACCACGCGTTCGAAGTCCCGAACAACGCCGGCGTGCGGTTCCACAGCCTGCTGACGGTTTCCCTGAACTTCAGAGGCACCATCACGCACGTCATCAACGACACCGGCGGGACAACCCCCTCCGGCACCGTCCCCGTGAACGTCGTCAACTACCCGTAGGTCCATTGGCCGTGAAGGCCCCCTTACCGGCTGTGAGAGCCGGTAAGGGGGTCTTCACGGCTTTCATGGCATCTCGGCGCCCGGCATGGCAAAGGTGACCTCCGGGTACTGCGGCGACGGCTCCGCCATCAGCGGTTGCGGGATGCCGCGCAGATGCAGATCGAAGAACGCCCTGACGTACGCGCGCGTGATGGCCGAACCGCGTGCCGCGGGGGTGTCCGCGCCGAGGTCGATGCCGAGTTGTTCGGCGATCAGGCCCAGGTCGGTGAATGACGGGTGTTCCATCCCCGCCACCACGAGCCAGCGCTTCCACCCGGTCAGCTGCGGCCAGTCGCGCTCCCACGTGCCTGCCGCGCCACCGGGAGTGCCTGGTGCGTAAGTGTTCTGGCGCCCCAGGAACATGAAAGGTCGCGACAGTCCCGGTGCGAGAAGCGGATCGCCCGTGGAGCCGTCGATGTCGATCCCGGCCCGGATCCGGGCGTCACCGAGCATGGCCTGGATGCTGCTCGCCCCACCCACGGAATGCCCCGCCATCGCGATCCGCGCCTGGTCGATCAGGTCCGAGCCGCACCACTTCGAGCGCTTGGTCAGCTCGTCCACCACGAACGACACGTCCTTGGCCCGGACTCGCTGCAGCTTCTGCCAGAAAGCCAGGTCGTGCTGTCCGCAAGCGGCACAGCCGGTCACCCGCCCGTCGGGAAAGGTCTCGGCGACGTTTTCGTAGGTGTGGTCTACCAGCGCCACCACGTAGCCATGACTCGCCAGATCCTCGGCCAGCGAACTGAGCGTCGCACGAGGCCGCTTGAAGCCCGGCGACAACATGATCAACGGGAGACCACGCCGCCGCCCTGCGGGCCGTGCGTCGACCACGGCGTTCGTCCTCGTCGCGGCCACCACTTCGGGCGGCGCGTCGACGCCGGCCTCGGTGAGCAGCGCTTGTGCTTCCGTCGTTGTCATGAACTGTTTCTTCGGTCCGGTGGCCGAAGTCGCCGGGTAGAAGACGGAAACCATCAGCTCCCTGGTCTTCACCGTGGGCACCCAGGGATCGGGCCGGGAGGTGTCGTTCAGGTACAGCGAAGTGACGCCCACCGCCTGGCGGCCGGTGGGCGCGGGCAACGAGAGCACCGGAGCCGCGGCGGCGGGCGACGCGGACAGGACGGCAACGGTCAGTGCGGTAGCGGCAGTGAAGCCACACATGGAACCCCCAGTCGGATTTACTCCATTTATCTAGCTAACTAGCACTATAGGAGTGAGGCCGCGGCTCTGCAAGTGAGTCCGTAAAGGATGCTGGGGAGAGGGTCTCGTACGTGGTAAGTAGAGTCATTGAGCGGTAAGGCAAACGTGGCATGTGAAGCGAGGGGCATCTTCCTCACGGCAGACGCGAGCAAAGTCCCCCTCACTCCACCGAACCCCCCAGCCCAAGTCCGTGAATGCCACATTCACGGCGTCTTGGGCCCCTCAACGTGGCATTCACGGACCTCCGCTTCACCCCGCCTCCGTCCACATAGGACGTACCCCTCAAAGAACCCGACTTACCACTCACGAGAACCCGAGCTCAGCTCACTGAGCGGTTCAGGGCGTCCAGCAGCCAGGTGTGCGTGACGCCCATCGGCGCGGGCTCGCCGGTGATCTCCCCGGCGAGGTGCCAATAGCGCCGCAGCCGCGGGTGCCGGTCGGCGGCGGTCCGCCGGTTCAGCGCGCGGCGGAACGTCGGGGTGTCGCGGGTCCCGTGCGCGGCGGCGTGGGCTGAGACGAACCGGTCCAGAGCAGGGCCCGGCGACGGTTGAGCACCGGCGGCCACCGAAGGGAAGGCCAGTTCGCAAGCCGCGCCAACGGAAGCGTGCAGTGCGCCGAGGTCGGCGATCCGGTCGTGGTCGACGAGCGTGCTCGCCCGCAGCCGGGTCACCAAAGCATGATCGGCGGCGAGCAGCACCAGCTCGGCGTATGCGACGACTTGAGCCGGGGTCGGCAGCTCCGGCGGCGGGGGCGCGCTGATGTCGAGGAACATGCGGGCCGTGTCCGACGGGATCGGCCCGGTCGTCATCGGGCGCCACAGGCGGATGAGGGTGTCGTGCGCGGCGACCCCGTCCTGCACCGCGGACAGCAGCTCGAGCCGGGCGGCGCGGTCGGTCGGTGGCGCTTCCTCGACCGCGCGCAGCATCGAACGGCGCCAGGCCAGCGAAGCCACCTCTCGGTCCAGCGCGGCGCGTTCGGCGGTCACGGCCTCGGCGAGCGAACGTTGCCCGGCGAGGACGTCGGTGATCGATCGCAGACCCAGCCCCAGCCCACGCAACCGCCGGACCAGGGTCAGCCGGTCGACGGTGGCGACGTCGAACCGTCGATGCCCGCCGACGCTGCGCGCGGGCTCCAGGAGCCCTTCGTCGCAGTAGAACCGGATCGTGCGCACGGGCACGCCGGTGCGCCGCGCCAGGTCGCCGATCCCGAGTGTGTCACCGGTCACCATCGGTTGAACCTCCAGCCGAGTGGAGTTCCTACGGTACGGCCATGGACGTCACACGACTTGCCGAGGGACTGCACGAGCACACCGCCGGGTTCGCGAAAGCGGTGGCCGGCGCCGACGCGGACGCCCCGGTGCCCACGTGTCCGGAGTGGCCGTTGCGGGTGCTGGTCGGGCACATCGGCCAGGCGCACCGCTGGGCCGCGAGCATCGTCCGGTCCGGGCCGAGCCCGGTACCCGATCCGTTCGACGCCGACCCGGGCACTCCGGCGGAGTGGTCCGGCTGGCTGCACCAAGGCGCCGCGGACCTCGCCGACGCGGTACTGACCAAAGAAGACAGTCCAGTGTGGACGTTCTTCGGCCCGGGACCGGCGACGTTCTGGCTGCGTCGGATGGCCCACGACACCACCGTCCATCACGCGGACGCGGCGCTCGCCACCGGCGCCACCTTCGACGTCGCACCGGACCTCGCGACCGACGCGATCAGCGAGTGGCTGGAAGTGCTGTCCGACCCGATCACCCAGACGCTCAAGCCCGCCTTCGCCGAGCTGCGCGGGACCGGCCAGACCCTCCAGTTCCGCCCAGAAACCGGCCTGGGCTGGCTGATCACACGCGCTCCCGACGGCGTCCGGTGGGAGCGTGCCAGCGACACCGCGGACGTGACGCTGACCGGACCCGTCGGAGACCTCCTGCTGGTGCTCACCCGGCGACTGCCTGCCGACAAGGTCACCATCACCGGGGACCGCGCTCTGGCCGACCACTGGCTGGCGCACACGGTGGCCTGAGGATTCCGGTGAGCTGGACCGAGGTATCCAGCGCCGCCGGTGACGCACTTGTGCTGGGATGGCGACCCGTCCCGCACCCGGCTTCCGGGTTCTCGGCCCCGTGGAGGTCGAGACCGGCGGCCGGGTGCTGGACCTGGGCGGTCCGCGGCTGCGGGCCCTGCTGGCGCTGCTGGTGGCCGCCGCCGGACGCGAGGTGAGCGTCCCGGCGCTGGTGGAAGCGCTCTGGGAGGACAACGCCCCGGGAGATGCCCACCGGACCGTGCGCACCTACGTGTCCCGCCTGCGCAAGGCCCTCGCGGCGCCGGAGCTGATCCTCACCCGCCCGCCCGGGTACCTCCTGCTGGCGGAGCCGGACACGGTCGACGCGGTGCGGTTCGAGCGGCTGGCCACCGCGGGCCGTCAGGCACTGGACGCCGGACGCCCGGCCGTCGCCGCCGGACACCTGGTCACCGCCGCGAAGCTGTGGCGCGGCCCCGCCTACGACGAGTTCACCGCGATCCCCGCCCTCGAAGCCGAAGCGATGCGGCTCGAACGGGTGCGCCGCACCGCCGTCGAGGACCGGATCGACGCCGACCTCGCGGCCGGGCAAGGCACGGAGCTGATCGCCGAACTCGAAGCGCTGACCGCGGCGCATCCCGGGCACGAACGGCTCTGGGGACAGCTGATGCGGGCGCTCTACCGGGCTGGACGCCAGGCCGACGCGCTCGAGACGTTCCGGCGCGCCCGCCGGATCCTCATCGAGGACTCCGGGCTGGAGCCGTCGCCGGTCCTGGCCGGAATCCACCAGCGGATCCTCGCTCAGGACACCGGCCTGCTCGCCCCGCACACGCAGGCTGCCGCCGCCGGGATCCGGCCGCTGCTCGAAGCCGGTTCGCAGGCCCTGACCGAAGGAAATCTGCTACGCAGCAGGGAAAAGTTCGAGAACGCCCATCGCCTCGCGCAGCGCCACGGCGACCGCGACGGCGTGGCGCTCGCGATGCTCGGCCGGTGCGGCCTGTGGGTCCACGAACATCGCACGGCCACCGGGGCGACGGAGCTGCGGACCCGGCTCGAGCTCGCGCTCTCGCTCCTCGACCCGCGGTCTCCGCTGGCGCTGCGGCTCCGCGTCCGGATCGCGGGCGAGGCAGGCTACCAGGTGACCGAGCACGCGAAAATCCTTGCTCTGCTTGAGGAAACCCGGTCGGCGGAGGACCCGGTCGCGCTGGCTGAAGCGCTGAGCGTCGCACACCACTGCCTGCTCGGCCCCGGCCACCAGGAACTGCGGCAGGCACTCGCCCTCGAACTGATCGGCACGAGCCTGGCCACGGGGCGGCGGATCGACCGGCTGATGGGCCTGCTGTGGCACACCGTCGACCTGTTCCTGGCCGCCGACCCGCACGCCGAGCGGCGGCTGAGCGAGCTGGAGGAAGTCCTTGCCGAGGGCCAAAACCTCGCGATCCGCTTCGCCGCCGAGGCGATCCGGGTGATGCTCACGATCCGCGCCGGCCGGTTCGACCAGGCCGAAAAGGCGGCGCAGGCCTGCGTCCAGCTCGGACAGACGGCCGGCGACCTGGACGCGATCGGCTGGTACGGCGCCCAACTGGTGGCGATGAGATGGTTCCAAGGACGCTTGCCCGAGCTGCTGCCCCTGCTCGACGAACTGGCGCACTCCGCCACCTTGAGCACCATCGACAACTCGTACTTCTCGGCACTGGCGATCGCGGCCGCGCAAGCCGGCGACCGGCGGAAGGCGGCAGGCGCGCTGGCCCGGCTCATCGGGCACGACCTGGCGGCGCTGCCCCGGTCGAGCACCTGGCTGATCTCCATGACGGGCATCGTGGAAACCGCTTACTTCCTCGGGGACACCGAAACCGCGGCCCACGCCTACGACCTGCTCCGGCCCTTCGGCGACCTGCCGGTGATGGCCAGCCTGGCCGTCGCGTGCTTCGGCTCGGCCCACTACCCGCTGGGCGTCGCCGCGATGACCGTCGGCGACGCGGAACTCGCGGTCGACCACCTTCGCGCGGCGATCCGGCGCAACCTCGCCGTCGGCCACTGGCCCGCCGGCGTGTTCTCCCGGGCCCGGTACGCCCAGGCACTTCGCCTGCGTGGCGACGTCGCCGCCGCCGAAACCGAGCATGCCGCCGCCTCCGGGGAAGCGGCGGCACTTGGTCTCCCGATGCCGGATTTCGCCTAGTCAGAGCACGGTCGCGTACTGGATCAGGTAGCGCCAGTCGGCGGAATCGGCCGGATTGTCGTCACCGTAGAAGACGTCGAAGCCGGCCGCGTTGGCCACCAGCCCGAGATCGCGGATGTGGTTGTCGCCCGCGTCCCCGGTGGCCAGGTTGTCCATGAAGAACCCGCGGATGACCTTCTCCCCGGAGGCCGCACCCACCGTCGTGGAGCCCGCCGCGTGCACGGTGTTCACGATCTGGGCGACCGTCCCCAGCCGGGACCGCGGCACCCACGCGTAGCTGACGTCGTAGGTGAACCGGTCGTCGCCGTTCGTGTCCCGGAACGACGTCGTCAGCAGGCCGCCCGCCTCCGACACCCCGATCTTGTCGAGATGGTGGTCGGCGTTGTCGTAGCCGACCCGGAACCCGGTGAGCACGAAGAGGACGTCCCCGGCCGGACGGGTGAACAGCGGCTCGGTGCACTGCCCGGCGCACGTCCCGTGGAACGAGGCCTGCACGATGCCGGTCGGATCGACGCGCTCGTGCGAGACCCGGTAGGTGTAGTTGTCGTCCCCGTTCTCGTCGGCGAACGTGACCTCGACCGCGGACTGCTGCTGCAGCGGGAACGCCGCGACCTGGCGGATGTGGTGGTCACCGCCGGTGAAGTGGTACTGGAAGCGCGCGAGCAACGGCGTGCCGAACACGAACGTGCTCCGGAAGACCGTGCCGTGGGCCGAGCCGCTCAGTTCGTCGAGTACCTTCGCGGCCGCGCTCGCCGGCGTCGCCAGGCCGGCCAGCCCCACGACGACCGCCGCGGTGCACGCCCAGAATTTCCGTAGCTTCATTGTTCTTCCCCTCTGCGAAGAATGTCCGTCCCTCCGGACGAAGTCACCCTCGCAAGCGCCGTCGACAATCCGTCGACACCGCAGGCAGGGGGTACCGTGCGGTATGGATTCCGAGCATCTGCGCGCGGTCCAGGCGCCGCTGAAGGAGCGCTACCGGGAGCATCCGGAAAGCGCGGTCATCACGCTGCACGCCGATGCCGCGCTGGACGGCCTCGGCATCTCCTGCAAGGTCGACACCGGACGGGCGATCGTCGAGGCGGGCCTGCACCCGGCCACCGGCGGCGACGGCAGCCTCGCCTGCTCCGGCGACATGCTGCTCGAGGCGCTGGCCGCGTGCGCCGGGGTGACCGTGCGCGCCGTCGCCACGTCGCTCGGGCTGGACGTCCGCGGCGGCACGGTCCGCGCGGAGGGAGACCTCGACTTCCGCGGCACCCTGGCCGTGGCCAAGGACGCACCAGTCGGCTTCCGCGCGATCAGGCTGTCCTTCGCCCTCGACACCGACGCGGACGCCGAGCAGCTCGCCACCCTCAAGAAACTGACCGAGCGCTACTGCGTCGTGTTCCAGACCCTGCGCACCCCACCCGAATTCGAGGTCACGCTCGCCGGCCCCTGACCGGGGCCGCGTTTTCTGGAGCCGACAAGGGGACTCGAACCCCTGACCTGCTGTTTACAAGACAGCTGCTCTACCAACTGAGCTATGTCGGCCTGGCCCCCGAAGGCACCCGCCACAGTGTATCGGGAGGCCGGCGACGAGCCTCGGACTCGTGAGCGTTCCGGGCGGTTCTTACCGCCCGGAACGCTCACGACCCCACTCGACCTGCTGTTACGCCGAGGCTACGCCCGGAAGAGCGGCGCCGAGCGCGCCGGCACCTGGCATCGAGTCTGCCCGAAGATCGCGACGTGGTGGACGACACTCCATGATCCGTGCAACGGTCGAGGGACGGCCGTCGATGGTCCTCCGGGAACCAGTGAGGAGGTGGATCGATCGTGAAGATCAACGAGCGTGCCGAGGAGGGCCAGGACGCCAGATGGCCGCTCCTCGAACCTCCGCTTCAGCGTGACGGCAAGCAGCGGGTCCACCGCCCGAATCTGCTGCGCCGCCGCCCGTGGCACGTCCTCGAAGCACCCACCGGCGAGTTCCCCGCGATCGACGCCGACGAGCCGGTCGGTCCGAAGCCGCCCGACGACGCCACCGTCAACTTCGTGCTCGATCTCGCGCTGCGGATCGGCGAGGTCCAGATGTCCAGCGGCGCCGGCGCCTCCGACGTCACCGCGACGATCCTCGCGCTGACCGCCGCGCTCGGGCTGCCGCACTGCGAGGTCGACGTCATCTTCACGTCGATCACGGTGACCTGTCACCGCGGCACCGACCTCGCGCCGGTCACCGCACTGCGCGTGGTCCGCAGCCGCGGCCTCGACTACACCCGGCTGACCGAGACCGAGATCCTGGTCCGCAAGATCGTCCGCGGCCGGATGGGCGCCGAGCAGGCGCAGGCCGAGCTCGAGCGGATCACCCGCGCGCCGCACCCGTACCCACGCTGGATCGCCACCTTCGCCTGGGGTGGCGTGGCCGCGTTCGTCACGCTCATCCTCGGCGCCGGATTCGACGTCGCGCTCGTCGCGTTCGTGATCAGTTCGGTGATCGACCGGATCGGCCGCGTGCTCAACCGCTACCAGCTGCCGTTCTTCTTCCAGCAGGTCGTCGGCGGCCTGGTTGCGACGCTGTCCGCGATGGCCATCGTCAGCAGCAACATCCTGACCACGGACAAACCGACGCTGGTCGTCGCCGCGGCGGTCACCGTGCTGCTGTCCGGTTTGTCCACGGTGTCCGCCGTGCAGGACGCGATCACGGGCTACAACGTCACCGCGGCCGGACGCACCATGGAAACCGCGCTGATGTCCGCGGGCCTGATCACCGGGGTCGTGCTCGCGCTGCGCATCGCCGTCATGCTCGGCCTCCCCCGCACCCCGCTGCCCGAGGTCACCAGCTCGACGCCGCAGCAGCTGCCGCTCGTCGTGCTCGGCGGCGCGGGCGCGGCCGCCTGCTTCGCGCTCGCGAGTTATTCGAAAATGCGCGCCATGCTCGTCGCCGCCGCGGCGGGCGCGATCGGCGCGCTGGTCTACGGCGGGCTGATCCTCGTGCGGTTCGACGCCGTGAGTTCGTCCGCGATCGCGGCGACCCTGGTCGGATTCTGCGGTGGCGTGCTCGCGCGGCGGCTGCGTGTCACGCCTTTGGTCGTCGCCGTGTCGGGGATCACTCCCCTCCTTCCGGGCCTCTCGACCTACCGTGGGTTGTACCAGGTAGGCGTCGAACCGGGCGGCAACATCTCGACCCTCACCACCGCGGTCGCGGTCGGGCTTGCGCTGGCCGCGGGCGTGGTACTCGGCGAATGGCTCGCCCAGCCGGTGCGTACCGGACTGGGCAGGCTGGAACGCCGGTTCGCCGGACCACGCATGGCCGGTCCGCTCGAACCGACCGAACGAAGCCTGGAGTAACCCTAAGGTCACCGGCTGTTCATCGCTCACGCGATAGGGTTTCACTCTGGGGCCGCGACCCAGACGCGAGGAGCGCAGCAGACGTGACTGAATCTCCTACCAAGGAAAACGCGAACTCAGCCGATTTCGTGGTGGTGGCCAACCGGCTACCGGTCGACCTCGAACGCACCGCCGACGGCGAGCGCCGCTGGACGGCCAGCCCGGGCGGGCTCGTGTCGGCGCTGGAGCCGTTCCTGCGCTCCCGCAAGGGCGCCTGGGTGGGCTGGCCCGGCGTGCCGGACGTCGAGGTCGAGGAGTTCGACGACGACGGCCTGGTGCTGCACCCGGTTTCCCTGACCGCGGAGGAAGTCCGCGACTACTACGAGGGCTTCTCCAACGCCACGCTCTGGCCGCTGTACCACGACGTCGTCGCGCGCCCGGTGTTCGACCGTGTGTGGTGGAACAGCTACGTCAAGGTGAACCAGCGCTTCGCCAAGGCCAGCGCGGAGGTCGCCGCGCACGGCGCCACCGTGTGGATCCAGGACTACCAGCTCCAGCTCGTCCCGGCGATGCTGCGCGAGCTCAGACCCGACCTGCGCATCGGCTTCTTCCTGCACATCCCGTTCCCGCCGGTCGAGCTGTTCATGCAGATGCCTTGGCGGGCCGCGATCATCCGCGGCCTGACCGGCGCGGACCTCGTCGGCTTCCACCGCCCGGGCGGGGCTCAGAACTTCCTGTGGCTGGCTCGTCAGCTGGTCGGCCTCGAGTCGACGCGCGGCGCGGTCGGCATCCGGTCCCGGCCGGGCACCATGCAGGTCGGCGACCGGACCGTGCGCGTCGGTGCGTTTCCGATCTCCATCGACGCCACCGGGCTGGACGCGCTCGCGCGCACCAAGGGCGTCGCCGAACGGGCCGCGCAGCTGCGCCGCGACCTCGGCAACCCGAAGACGGTCATGCTCGGCGTCGACCGCCTCGACTACACCAAGGGCATCGACCTGCGGCTGCAGGCCCTGCACGAACTGCTGCACGAGGGACGGCTCCAGCCCGACGAGGTCACCTTCGTCCAGCTGGCCACGCCGAGCCGCGAGCGCGTCGAGCACTACCAGCGGATGCGCGGCGAGATCGAGCAGATGGTCGGCCGGATCAACGGCGAGTTCGCCCGCGTCGGTCACCCGGTCGTGCACTACCTGCACCAATCGGTGGACCGGACCGAACTCGCGGCATTCTTTTCCGCCGCCGACGTGATGGTCGTGACGCCCCTGCGTGACGGGATGAATCTCGTCTGCAAGGAGTACGTCGCCGCGCGCCATGATCTGGGCGGCGCGCTGGTGCTCTCGGAGTTCGCCGGGGCCGCAGCCGAACTGTCTAGCGCATTCCTGGTCAACCCCCACGACCTGGACGGGGTTAAGGACGCTCTGGTGGCTGCCATTACGCTCGACCCCGCAGAGGGCCGTCGCCGGATGCGCGCCATGCGTCGCCAGGTCCTCACCCATGACGTCGACCGGTGGGCGCGCTCGTTCCTGCAGGCGCTGGGTGCCGAACCGGGCGACTGACTGTTCCCGTACCCACGCACGAGCTCCTGAGGAGGAGTGTTGACTGCCGAGGCCCTGCCCGCCGAGCTACGGCGCGCGATCGTGCAGATCGCCCGTACTCCGCGACTGCTGGTCGCCTGCGACTACGACGGCACGCTGGCTCCGATCACGCTGAACCCGGACGAAGCCCGGCCGCTGCCCGAGTCGGTGGGTGCGCTCAGAAGCCTGGCCGGCCTGCACGAGACGACCACCGCGGTCATCTCGGGCCGGGCGCTGCGCGATCTCGCCACGCTGTCCCGGCTGCCGTCCGAGGTGAACCTCGTCGGCAGCCACGGCTCCGAGTTCGACATCGGCTTCATCCACGCGCTCGACGACAAGGCGCGTGAGCTGCACCGACGACTCGAAGCCGAGCTGGAACAGCTGGTGCTCGACGTCCCCGGTGTCTCGCTCGAGGTGAAGCCCGCGAGCATCGCGGTGCACGTCCGCCGGGCCGAGCACAAGGCCGGCCGTCAGGTGCTGGCCGACGTGCACAATGGACCGTCCACTTGGGAGGGCGTGTCGACCACCGACGGCAAGGAGGTGGTCGAGCTCGCGGTCGTCCAGACGGACAAGGGCCGCGCGCTGGACATCCTCCGCCACCAGGTGGGCGCGACCGCGGCGATCTTCCTCGGCGACGACGTCACCGACGAGAAGGCGTTCGCCCGGCTCTCGGGCCCGGACCTCGGCATCAAGGTGGGCGACGGCGAGACGCTGGCCGGCTACCGCGTGCCGGACACCGTGGACGTCGCCCTGGTGCTCGCGTTCATGCTGGAGGAGCGTCGAAACTGGCTCTACGGCGAGTCGGCGCCGCCGATCGAGCGGCTGTCGATGCTGGCCAACGAGCGTTCGGTCGCGCTGGTCACGCCGGACGCGAAGCTGACCTGGCTGTGCCACCCCGGCGCGGACGCACCGGCGATCTTCGCCCACCTGCTCGGCGGCGAGGCCGCGGGGCACTTCTCCATCAAGCCGCACCGCAACGGCCTGCCACTGGGCCAGCGCTACCTGCCGAGCACCATGACCGTGGAGACGCGCTGGTCGCGCCTGCTGGTCACGGACTACCTCGAGCCGGAGAGCGCGCCGCACCGCACCGACATCGTCCGGGTCATCTCGGGCGAGGCGCCGGCCGAGGTGACGTTCGCGCCGCGGCCCGAATTCGGTGGTGTGCCGGTGAAACTGGTGCACGAGGGCGACGGCCTGCGCGTGCTCGGCACGTCCGAGCCGTTCGTGCTGCGCGCGCCGGGCGTCGAGTGGACGATCACCTCCGACGGCCTGCACGACACCGCGTCCGCGCTGGTGCGGCCGACGGCGGACCAGCCGGTCGTGCTGGAGCTGCGCTGCGGCACCACCGACCTCGGCCCGCACGAACTGTCCGAAGTGGAGCGCCGCGACCGCGCGGGCCAGTACTGGAGCACGTGGACGTCGAAGCTGACGCTGCCCAGCGTGCAGACGGACCTGGTGCTGCGCTCGGCGCTGACGCTGCGCGGGCTGGTCAACACCGACTCCGGTGGCGTGCTGGCGGCGGCGACGTCGTCGCTGCCCGAGGAGATCGGCGGCGTCCGCAACTGGGACTACCGCTACTGCTGGATCCGCGACGCGGCGATGACCGTGCGGGAGCTGGTGCACCTGGGCTCGCACGAGGAGGCCGAGGGCTACCTGAAGTGGCTGCACGGCGTGCTCGCGACGCTGGCAGGCCCGGAGCGGCTGCACCCGCTGTACACCCTGGCGGGCAGCGTGATCGGTGCCGAGGCGACGATCGAATCGCTGCCCGGGTACGCCGGTTCGCGGCCGGTCCGCGTCGGCAACCTGGCGAACCACCAGGTCCAGCTGGACGTCTTCGGCCCGGTCGTCGAGCTCGTGCAGACGCTGGCCGAGGCGCGCGGCGAGCTGCGTGACGAGGACTGGCAGATGGTGCGCGCGATGGCCGAGGCCGTCACGCGGCGCTGGAACGAGCCCGACCACGGCATCTGGGAAGAGCGGCACGTGCCGCGCCACCGCGTCTACTCGCGGGTGATGTGCTGGGTGACCATCGACCGGGCGGTGAAGCTCGGCGAGCAGTACGGCCGTGGCGTGCCCGGCGCGTGGCCGGTCCTGCGCGACCAGATCAGGGCGGACGTCCTCGAGCACGGCTGGAACGACGACGTCCAGGCGTTCACCACCGCCTACGACGGCACGGACCTCGACGCGGCTTCGCTGTTCGTCGGGCTCACCGGGCTGATCGACCCGGCCGACCAGCGGTTCCAGCAGACGGTGACCGCGATCGAGGCGGAGCTGCGCAGTGGGTCCACTGTGTACCGTTACCGCCGCGACGACGGCCTGCCCGGCGGCGAGGGTGGTTTCCACATCTGCGCGGCCTGGCTGATCGAGGCGTACCTGCTCGCCGGGCGGCGCAACGAGGCCGAGGAGCTGTTCGCCCAGATCGTCGACGCGGCGGGCCCGACCGGCCTGCTGCCCGAGCAGTACGACCCGATCGCGGAGCGCTCGCTCGGCAATCACCCGCAGGCCTACTCCCACATCGGGCTCATCCGCTGCGCCAACCTCCTGGCCCGGAGTTAGCCCGTTCGGAGCGAAGTGCCGTCAAGGCCACCTTATGGGCGTCTGACGCCCGTAAGGTGGCCTTGACGGCATTCGGAGGTGGTTGAATGCATGCTTCCTCCGAGCAGGTCGAGTTCTTGCCGTTGCCACCGCGGTTCGCCGTCCGGGTCCGCATGGGCTCGGTGGTCGTCGGCTGCTCCCTGGTGCTCGGGATGCTGCTGCTCTTCGGGCTCACCGCGTTCATCAACGACCTGGTGCACGGCCATCCGTTCCCGGACGCGCTGATCGCGTTCGTCGCGCAGCTGCTGGGAATTCTCTGCGTGGTCGCGACCGGCGTGGTCGTCTTCCTGTGCCGCCGGTGCCTTCGCGGGGACTACCTCGTCGTCGCCGCGGCCCGCGCGGCCCGCATCGCGCTGATCGCCTGCTACACCGCGACGATCGCGGTGACGCTCTTCGCCGTCGTGCTGCCGCTGTTCGTCCGCGTGTGGTGGAACGACCCGCTCGCGCGCACCGCGGACCTGTTCGGCATCTTCGCCGCGCTCGCCTTCGGCACCCTCGGTTTCGCGGCGGGAATGGTCTACGTCCGGCCGTCGCTGAGCACCCTGCGGAAGTTCAGCGACCACCCGATCTGGTGAAGTTCGGGGCAACCCTGAGATCACCCTGACTTGTGCACAGATTTCTATGCACAACTTTCTTTGCACACTAGCTTGAGCTCATGACCAGCGCTCCACCACCGGAAGAACTCGATCCGTCCGCGCTCAAGGCCGTCACCCATCCACTGCGGCGGCGGATCCTCGGCATCCTGTCGAGCGGTCCGGCGACGGCGACGACGCTCGCCAAGGCACTCGACCAGAACACCGGCGCGACCAGCTACCACCTGCGCGAGCTGGCCCGGTTCGGGTTCGTCGAGGAGGCGCCCGAGCTCGCCCACGGCAAGGAACGCTGGTGGCGGACGCGGCCACGGGACATCCGGTGGCCGCGCCGCAGCGAGCAGAGCCCGGACTCGCGGGTGCTGTTCGACGACATGAACCGCCAGGGTTTCGAAGACGACCTGGCGCGGCTCAACGAGTTCCAGCGGAACCGGGACTCGCTGCCCGACGGCTGGTCCGACGCGCTGCTCTTCTCCCGCGGCGCAAGCTGGCTCACGCCCGAGGAACTCCAGCGGTTCTGGGCGGACTACATGGACCTGTTCCGGCGCTACTGGCGCACGGAGGAGGACCGCTCACCGGAGGCGCGCCGGGTGCTCCTGCGCTGGCTCGCCTTCCCGGATCCAGGGGAATGAACACCGGACTTGGGGGTCTGACATGTTTTCCTTACGGGGCACGGCGATTCTCGCCACCACCCTGATCACGTTCGCCGCTCTGGCGCCACCGGCTTCGGCTTCGGACGGCTCCGACGTGACCTTTCAGAACGGCGGCGTCACCTTGCACGGCACGGTCGTCGCACCGCCCGGAAGCCATGGCCTGCCGGGGATCGTGATGGTGCACGGCTCGGGGACACACAGCCGTAACGACTACCGCGAAGAAGCGGAATCCTTTGCACGCCAAGGCATCGCGACGCTCATCTACGACAAGCGCACCGAAGGGTACTCGCAGTTCACGCGGTCCTATTCGACGTTGGCCGACGACGCGCTCGCCGCAGTGCGGGCGCTGCGAGCGCGTCCCGAGGTCGATCCGGCACGAGTCGGTGTGTGGGGTTTGAGCGAAGGAGGCTGGGTCGCACCACTGGCGGCGTCCCGATCGTCCGATGTGGACTTCGTGATCACCTTGGGCGCCAACGGAGTTCAACCCTCTCGCCAGCAAGCGTGGGCGGTCGGAAACCAGCTGCGCAAACTGGGCGCGGAAGGATCGGTGGTCCGGATGGCGTCCTCGACGATGATGCGGCAGATCGTCGGCGGTGGCGCTTTCCCCGAGGCCTACTACGATCCGGTGCCGGTGCTTCGATCGCTGAAGCAGCCCGTGCTCGGCCTGTGGGGCGCCCGCGATCAGCTGACACCGCCGGGTGAAGCGCTGCGGATCTTCCAGGAATCGGTGGCACACCACACCCTCCGGGTGTTCCCGAACGCGGGTCACCAGATCCGGCTCACGACCGACGGCTATGACAAACAGGGTTTCGCCCCCGGCTACCTGGACCTGGTCGGCACCTGGGTGCACAGCCTCGCGTCCGGCCCGCCCGCGAACAGCGCGGACCCGGCGCCCGCGCAGGACCGGCAGAGCGTCGAGATCACGCCATTGGCGTGGTACGAATCGACATGGCTTCAGCTCGCAGTGGCGCTCTTGCTGCTGGTTGCTTTCGCGGGGTATCCCGCGGTGGCGTTGATACGTCGCCGCTCTGCGCCCGGCGTCCCGGCGGCGCGCTGGCTGTCGGCCACGGGTTTGCTGGCCACGGTCGGATTTCTGGTGGTCAACGTGCTGGTCATGGCCACCCAGGGCAAAGGCCTCGGGCCGGTGCTGGCCGGGCGTCCGCTGTCGTGGCTGGTGGTGCAACTGCTCGCGGTGGCGACGGTCTTCGCGTCCATCGGCACGGCGTTCGCGTGGTGGCGGAACCGCACACCCCGGCTGTCGCTGCTGCTGGCGGGCGGCGCGCTCTTCGTGCCGTGGGGGATCTACTGGGGACTTTTGGTGCCGTAGCGAGGAATGCTTTGGCGGGTGCGGCTAGGGTCTCGTGAGTGGTAAGTGTCGTTAGAACGACACTTACCACTCACGAGGGCCGGGCGACTCGGCACGGGCGGCCTTGCACAATCGGATCAGGCCGAATAGCCCTTCGGCGGGATCAGCGTCGCGAGCTGGTTGAACGTCAGCCAGTAGATCTGGTTGCCACCGAAGCTCGCCGGGTCCGCGATCTTGACCGTCATGTCCGAGCTGTCGTACCCGATCACCGTGAAGTAGTGGTAGATCGTGTAGTTCGGGTAGCCCGGCGGGTGGTTGTTCGCCGGCGCGACGATGTTCGCCACGATCGCCCAGCCGTTGTTGATGTCCAGCACGATGTCCCGCCACAGCAGGTCGCGCTGCGCCTGCGTCGGCGGGTCGTTCGGCATTTCCTTGGTCTCGTACCAGCTCGTGCCGAGCCGGCTGTTGAGGACGCGGGTGACCTGGCCGACCCAGTCGGTCCCGTTGGTGGTCGTGGGCAGCTCGTTGGCCAGTTGCTGCTGGCTGGGCAGATTGCCCGTCTTCGCCGACAGCGCGATGCGGGTCGCGGCCGGGCCGCACCAGTAGCCGGTCTGCTGGACCTGGTACTGGATGTTCAGCACGGCGTCGGCGCGCTCGACGCCGTCGACGTGCGCGGGTGCGGCCATCGCGCGGACGAACGCGGGCGCCGGGACGACGTATTTGCTTTCGGTGGCCCCGGCGACCGCGGGCGCGGCGACGAGACCGGTGACGGACAGGAGCGCGACGAGGGCATGACGGAATCTGCGCATGACGGTCCTTCCCCAGAAGTTGCGCCAGTTGGCGACAACCGAACAAAGGGATGATCCCGTCAGCGCGACACGATCAGGTGGGTGTTGCAGAGGCAAACACCGAACGGCTCACGACGAAGGTAGGTTCGCCCGTGAACGCTACGCGGGCGTTCGGGCAAGACAGGGTATGCAGGTGATCCAGGATGGGCCCGAGGTGTGGGGCCAGGACCGGCCCGACCTCGGTGGCGCCGATCCGGCGCCGGCGTTCGGCCGGCTCTTCGACGCCCACGCCCGCTCGCTGCAGCGCTATCTCGCCCGCCGGGTCGGTGACGAACCGGCGAACGACCTGGTCGCCGAGACGTTCCTGGTCGCGCTGCGCCGCCGCGAGAGCTACCGGCCCGAGCTCGGCACCGCCCGGTCGTGGCTCTACGGCATCGCGACCAACCTGCTGCGCCACCACATCCGCAGCGAGCTGCGCGGCCTCCGGGCCACCGCCCGGCTGGCCGCCTCCGGCGAGCTGTCCGCGGCGGGGCACGACGGGCGCGTCGCCGAGCGGGTGGACGCGCAGATCCGCGCCGGTCAGCTGGCCGGCGCCCTGGCGAAGCTGAGCGCCGCCGACCGTGACACCCTGCTGCTCGTCTCCTGGGCCGGGCTCGAACCGAGCGAGGTCGCGGAGGCGCTCGGCGTTCCACCCGGCACGGTCCGGTCGAGGCTGCATCGGATCCGCCGCTGGCTGAGAGCCAACGCCCCGCAACCGACCGGCACCGAGGAGGCGAACGACCTTGACTGAAGACAACGTGCGGCAGATGTGGTCCGACGCCGAGCTGGACGCCGCGCTCCACGACCTGCACCGCGACGCGGGCTCCGAAGACGCCCTCGCCAACGCCCGTGCGTCATTGCTGGCGGCGGCCGGTGGCGAGCACGTCGAGCGGCGGATGGAGCGTCCCCCCGCGAAAAAAGGCGGTGGCTCCTGGCGGTGGATCACCGTGGCCGCGGCGGTCACGCTGCTGACCGGGGGCCTGGTCGTCGCCAGGGTGGCCACCAGCCCGGCGCCGCCGGACGTAGGTGGCCCGGTCGTGCCCGTTGACCGCCCGCTGCTCGGCCCGGACGAGCTCAACTCGGTCGACCTCCCGGTGCCCGCCCACGGCTTCCGGCACATCGTGCAGTCGGAATGGGTGCTGGAGTTCACCTTCGACGGCAAGCACGCGGCCTACGTCGAGCAGCGGCTGGAACGCTGGATCCCGGCCAACCCCCAGGGGCAGTGGCAGCTGACCCGGACCCAGACGGCCAACGTGCGGTGGGTGAAGGGCGGGCCCGGCGAGGGCTTGAACATCCCCGGACCCACCGCCATGAACCGGTTCGGCTTCGGCGGGAACTTCGACCTGCCCGCGCGCGGGGAACTACCGTTCCCGCCCGACACCCTGAAGCCGGCTTCGACCACCCCGTCGGCGCCACGGAGTGGGGGGCCTCTGTCGTCCGAAGCCGTAGCGCTGAGCCAGACCGGCGGTTGGGACCTGCTGAACGCCAACTTCTTCGCCCGGCTGCCCACCGATCCGAAGGAGCTGTTCAAGATGCTGTCCGTCCCGGACCAGGACCTGCCGACCGGAACGGCCTCAGTCACTCCTGGGCTGGTCCTGCAGCGGGTCCAGGACGCGCTGGAGGTCGGGCTGGCGAACGGCGCGCAGCGGGTGGCGCTGTGCCAGGCACTCGCGATGTTCCCCGGGGTGAGCGTCCGGCCGGGTCAGACCGGCCCCGGCGGCACCCGTGGACTGGGCTTCGAGGTGATCGGCAACGATCACCTGGTGCTCATCGTCGACCCGGCGACCGCGCAGGTGGTTTCCAGCGCGGCGACCAGCCACAACAAGACGGGGAACGTCCTGCAGGATCTGAACTACGTGGAGAGCACCATGACGTTCTCGACCAGCCTCAAACCGGGGGGCAACTGAGGACGCTCATCTGGCGTGCGCGGCCGCGTTCAGCGCGTCCGACACGTTGGCGACCTCGAGCACGCGGATGCCCGGCGGGATCTTGCCCGAGTCCGGCGGCACCAGCGCGTAGCTGAACCCGAGCCGGGCGGCCTCGGCCAGCCGGCGCCCGACGCTGGGCACCCGCCGGATCTCCCCGGCCAGGCCCACCTCGCCGACCGCGACCAGCCGCGGCGACAGCGCCACGTCGCTGTACGACGACGTCAGCGCCAGGACCAGCGCGAGGTCGATGCCGGGTTCGGTGATCTTCATGCCGCCGACGGTGGCCGTGTAGACGTCCTGGTCGCCGAGCTTCAGGCCGCCGCGCTTCTCCAGGACCGCGAGCACCATCGCGACCCGCGAGGAGTCCAGCCCGCTCACCGCCCGCCGCGGCTGCGGCGCCGACGACTTCGACACCAGCGCCTGCACCTCGCCCAGCAGCGGCCGCTTGCCCTCCAGCGACACCGTCCGCGCCGTGCCGGCCACCGGTTCCGCGGTGTGGCTCATGAACAGCCCGGACGGGTCGGGCACCCCGACGATGCCCTCTTCCTTCAGCTCGAAGCAGCCGATCTCGTCGGCCGCGCCGAACCGGTTCTTGATCCCGCGGACCAGCCGCAACGTCGAGTGCTTGTCGCCCTCGAACTGCAGCACGACGTCCACCAGATGCTCCAGCACGCGCGGCCCGGCCACCGAGCCGTCCTTCGTGACGTGCCCGACGAGCACCACGGGCAGCCCACGCTCCTTGGCCAGCGCGACCAGCCCGGCCGTCACCGCCTTGACCTGCGTCACGCCGCCGGGCGCGCCCTCGGCCTGCGGGGAGGCCATGGTCTGGACCGAGTCGACGATCAGCATGCCCGGCTTCACGTCGTCGACGTGGCCGAGGATCGCCGACAGGTCGCTCTCCGCGGCCAGGTACATCCGGTCGTGGACGTTGCCGGTCCGCTCCGCGCGCAGCCGCACCTGCCCGGCGGACTCCTCACCGGTGACGTACAACGACCGCTCGACCGTCTTCGCCCACTGGAAGGCGACCTCGAGCAGCAGGGTCGACTTGCCGACGCCGGGCTCACCGGCCAGCAGCACCACCGCGCCGGGCACCAGGCCGCCGCCGAGCACCCGGTCGAGCTCCGAGACGCCGGTCGGGCGGGCCCTGGCCGCCTCGACGTCCACCTCGCCGATGGGCCGCGCGGGCGCGCTCGGCGCACCCGCGGCGACGCGGGTGATCGCGGGTTTGACCGGGGCCCCGCGTTCCTCGAACGAACCCCATGCTTGGCACTCCGGGCACCGGCCCAGCCACTTGGCTGTTTCGTACCCGCAAGTGCACCGGAAGGTGACGCCTTTCTTCACCCTGCGAGGCTAGCGGCGACCACCGACAAAACCGGGGACCTACTCCTCGGCGTGCGCCGGCGCCGCGATCGGCAGCTCGACGGTGACCGGGCCCGCGTTCTGGAAGGTGAAGACGACCTTGATGACCTGACCGGGCCAGAGCGGGTTGCGCGAGCGAGGGAAGCGTGATGCTGCCCTTGCCGACGATGCCCTCGGGCGCCGTGGTCGCCGTGGCCGAGCTCGTCGGCGTCTCCGGCGAAGACGTCGCGGTCGCGGTCCCCGTCGGCGTGCCCGTGGTCGACGTCGGCGCGCTCGAGGTGGTGGTCTCGGCCGCCTCGCCGGCGTCGCCGGGGCCGATCACCAGGGAGTGCCCCGCGACGACGGTCTTGGACCCGCTGAGCTTCGCCGTCCCGGTGCCGTTCTCGTAACCGACCGAGACCAGCGTGTCGTCCTGGGTGCCCTGGTTCACGATCGTCAGGGTGAGCGACGGCGTCGCGCCCGCCGGGTAGCCCGGCTGCCCATCCGGCGGGTACACCACCGCGGCGTTGCGCAGCGCGATGGTCTTGACCTGGGCGTGCGTGCCGTTGACCGCGGGCTGCTGCGAGTCGGTCTGGGTGATCTGGCCGGCCCCGCACCCGGCGAGCACGAGCGCGGCACCGAGCGCCAGCACGCCCGCGCCGAGCACGCGACGATTCTGCAGCCTCACGTCGCAGTCCTTCCCTTTACACGGCCTCGTCCCCGCGAAGACTAGCCGGGAGCGATCTCCACGGGAGAACCGGGGACGGCGCGTCCAAGATCAACCGTCCAAAAAGGATTTCCCGCACATCGCCCGAACGCTTCGGGCTCACCTGCATGAGCATGGGCGCGGAAAGTTTGTCAACCCCCGCCCAGGCCGCTGACCTGCGAGGACGAGTCCGGCCCGCTAGGTGGGCATCGCCGGCACGTGCTAGGATGGAGTCAGCGAAAGGGGCAGAGGACACATGGTTTTCAAGGTCGGAGAGACCGTCGTCTACCCGCACCACGGTGCCGCACTCATCGAAGCCATCGAGACCCGCGTGATCAAGGGCGAGGAAAAGAAGTACCTCGTCCTGAAGGTCGCGCAAGGGGATCTCACGGTTCGCGTGCCTGCCGACAACGCCGAAATCGTCGGCGTCCGCGATGTCGTCGGGCAAGAAGGACTGGACAAGGTCTTCGACGTTCTGCGTGCTCCGCACACCGAGGAGCCAACCAACTGGTCTCGTCGGTACAAGGCCAACCTCGAGAAGCTCGCCTCCGGCGATGTGAACAAGGTGGCCGAAGTGGTGCGCGACCTCTGGCGGCGAGAGAAGGACCGCGGGCTTTCGGCAGGCGAGAAACGCATGCTTGCCAAGGCGCGGCAAATTCTGGTCAGCGAGCTCGCGCTCGCGGAGGGCACCGACGAGGGCAAGGCTGAAGTCCTCCTCGACGAGGTTCTGGAAACCGCGGCGGTCTGACCCCAGGTGTCCCGCTCGCCGAGGGCGGGTACCTCTACGATCGCGATCCGATGAACGTTGTCGCGATCGTGACCGCCGCACATCATGCCGCCGACGCCGAGTTCGCGTTGACGTCGGTTCATGGTGAGGCGCTACTCACGCACACCGTGCGGGGGCTGCTGGGCACACCGGAGATCGATCTGGTTGTCGTGGCGGCCCCCCAGCGGTGCGCGAACACATTTTCCGACGCCCTTCACGGGCTCGCTTCCGTTGTCGTACCCGGAACGCTCCGGCAGGCCTTCGCCGCCGTCGAGCCCCGGCTCTCTCCCGATTCCATCATCCTCATCCACGACGCCCTGCGCTCCTTCAGTAGTGCGGACACGGTTCGTGACGTCCTGGCCGCGATCCGTGCCGGCGCATCCGTCGCCGTACCGGTACTCCCGATGGCCGACACCGTGAAGCTCACTTCGGGGCGGCTCATCACGGGCACCGAAGACCGCGCGCGGCTCCGCACGGCGCAGACCCCGATCGGCTACACGCTCGAGGCGTTCCGCGCCGCCGAGGAGCCCGGCCTGCCGCCGTCCGGCGCCACGACCGTGCCGGGGCATCCCGACGCGATGCGCGTGACCAGCGCGTTCGAACTGACCCTCGCCGAGGCCATCGCCGCGGCGAACGGAGCGGAGGAAACCCTGTGAGGATCGGCAGCGGCGTCGACGTCCACCCGGTGGAGGCCGGCCGGGAGTGCTGGATGGCGGGGCTGCTCTGGCCCGGCGTCGACGGCTGCGCCGGGCACTCCGACGGCGACGTGGCCGCGCACGCGCTGTGCGACGCGCTGCTGTCCGCGGCCGGGCTGGGCGACCTCGGCGCGGTGTTCGGCACCGGCGACCCGCGGATGGACGGCGCGCACGGCGCCGACATGCTCGCCGAGGTCCGCGGGCTGATCGAGGCCGAAGGCTGGCGCGTGGCGAACGCCACCGTCCAGATCGTGGGCAACCACCCGCGGGTGGGCAAGCGGCGCGACGAGGCACAGAAAGTGCTTTCCGAGGCCGTCGGCGGCCCGGTCAGCGTCTCCGGGACCACCTCGGACGGCCTGGGCCTGACCGGCCGCGGCGAGGGCATCGCCGCTTTCGCGACCGCGCTCCTGCTGGCCGCGGAATAGCTGAAGGGGACTTTCCTCGCGTCTGGTGCGATGAAGGGGACTTTCCTCACACGAGACGCGAGGAAAGTCCCCTTCAGCCCATCCTGCGCCGCGAGCCCTAGGGTCCAGCCCATGGGTGTGACATTCAACGAGGCCACCAAGGCCCTGCTCGACGGCCCGAACTATCCCGTCGTCGCCACCACCAACGCCGACGGCTCGCCGCAGAGCTCGGTTGTCTGGGCGCGGCGCGACGGCGACACGGTGATCTTCGCGACCGTCCAGGGGCGGCGCAAGGAACGCAACATCCAGCGCGACCCGCGGGTGTCGGTCTCGGTCTTCGACCGGGCCGATCCGGAGAACTACGTCGAGATCCGCGGCCGCGCCGAGGTCACCGTCGAGGGCGGCCGCGAGCTGATCAATGAGCTTTCCCACAAATACGATGGCAAGGACTTCCCAGCCGAGCCGCCGGAGATCGTCCGGGTGCTGATCCGCGTGACCCCGGAGCGCGTTACCGGCCACTCGGCCTGACGTCCCCCCAGAACACCTGCATTAGGCCGAGTGGACTGAACCACTCAGCGGCCTGAAGGCGTCCTCCGGCGGTTATGGTGGCGGCTGTGACGATTCAGGCGGTTCTCTTCGACTTCTCCGGCACGCTCTTCCGGCTCGAGCAGGACGAAACCTGGCTCGCCGACCTCACCGACCACGAGGGTGAGCGGCTCGACATCGAGGCCCAGACCGAGCTGATGCGGCGGATGACCGCGCCGGTCGGCCAGGTCGTCGACCTCGACGACGAGCACCTGCACGCCTGGAACCACCGTGATCGCGACCCGGTGCTGCACCGCAAGGTCTACCTCGAGGTGCTCAAGCAGTCCGGCGTGCCGCGCGCGGACCAGGCCGTCGCGCTCTACGAGCGGCTGATCGAGCCCGGCCAGTGGACGCCCTACCCGGACACCGAGGACGCGCTCAAGACCGCCGCCGGCAAGGGCCTGAAGGTCGGGGTGCTGAGCAACATCGCCTTCGACATCCGGCCCGCCTTCAGCCAGCGCGGCTGGGACGCCTACGTCGACGTCTTCACGCTGTCGTTCGAGGTCGGGGCGGTGAAGCCGGAGCCGGAGATCTTCCGCTCGGCGATCGAGAGCCTCGGCGTCCGGGCGGCGGACACGCTCATGGTCGGGGACAGCGAGGAGGCCGACGGCGGCGCCCGCGCGCTCGGCTGCGAGTTCGCGCTGGTCGACCCGATGCCCACGACGGAGCGTCCGGACGCCCTGCTCAAAGCGCTGCGTGAGCACGGCGTGTCCTGAGTCCCGTGTGCGGGGTGCGAGATCGCTCACGCCCGCCCGGTACCCTCTCAGGGTGGCCCTACACCTTTTCGACACCGCGACCAGGAGCGTGCGGGAATTCCATCCCGTCCGTAGCGGAACGGCGTCGATCTACGTCTGTGGCGCCACCGTGCAGGGCGTCCCGCACATCGGGCACATCCGCGGCGCGCTGAACTACGACGTGCTGCGCCGCTGGCTCGTCCACAATGGACTCGACGTGCTGTTCGTGCGGAACGTCACCGACATCGACGACAAGATCCTGGCCAAGGCCGCCGACGCCGGCCGGCCATGGTGGGAGTGGGCCGCGACGCACGAACGCGCCTTCGAACAGGCCTACGACCGGCTCGGCTGCCTGCCGCCGTCGATCAACCCGCGCGCGACCGGGCACGTGACCCAGATGGTCGAGCTGATGGAGCGGCTGATCCAGGACGGGCACGCCTACGCCTCGGACGGCGACGTCTACTTCTCGGTGAAGTCGTTCGACCACTACGGCGAGCTGTCGGGCCAGCTGCCCGACGACGTCCAGCAGGGCGAGACGCCGACCCGCGGCAAGCGGGACCCGCGCGACTTCACGCTGTGGAAGAGCGCGAAGCCGGGCGAGCCGTCGTGGCCGACGCCCTGGGGTGACGGTCGTCCGGGCTGGCACCTCGAGTGCTCGGCGATGGCCACGGCCTACCTCGGCCCGGAGTTCGACATCCACGGCGGCGGGATCGACCTGATCTTCCCGCACCACGAGAACGAGCGCGCCCAGTCGAACGCCGTCGGCGACGGGTTCGCCCGGTACTGGCTGCACAACGCCTGGGTGACGATGTCCGGCGAGAAGATGGCGAAGTCGCTGGGCAACACCGTCTCGATCCCCGCGATGCTGGAGCGCTACCGGGCGCCCGAGCTGCGGTACTACCTGGTCCAGCCGCACTACCGCTCGAACGTCGAGTACTCCGACGGCGCCGTTTCGGAAGCGGCGCAGGGCTACCGGCGGATCGAAGCCTTCCTCCGGCGCGTCGCGAGCGCGGCGGGCGAGGTGCCGATCGGCACGATCCCGGACGCCTTCGCGGCGGCGCTGGACGACGATCTCGCGACCCCGCAGGCGTTCGCCGTGGTGCACAACACGGTGCGCGACGGTAACGCCGCCCTCGACGCGGGCGACACCACGAAGGCACTCGAATTCGCCGCGGCCGTGCGCGCGATGACCGACGTGCTCGGCCTCGACCCGCTTTCCGCGCGGTGGTCGGAGGCGGGCGGTTCCGACACGCCCACCCGGCAGGCGCTGGCCGAACTCGTCGAAGGGCTGCTGGCCGAGCGCCAGCAGGCTCGCGCCGACAAGGACTTCGCCCGCGCGGACGCCGCCCGTGACCGTCTCCAGCAGGCGGGCATCGTGGTGGAGGACACCCCGAACGGTCCACAGTGGACGGTCAAGACCGACTGAGCCGCTGGCCGATTCTTCACTATTCGCAAGGACTTTTTGATGGCAGGCAACTCCCGGCGTCAAGGCGCCATCCGCAAGACGGGCACGAAGAAGGGCGCCGTCGTCGGCTCCGGCGGCCAGCGCCGCAAGGCCCTCGAAGGCAAGGGCCCGACGCCCAAGGCGGAGGACCGGCCCGGGCACAAGGCGTACCGCCAGGCCAACGCGTCGGCGAAACGCGACCAGGCCCGGCAGAAGAAGGCCGACAAGCCGGAGCTGATCGCCGGGCGCAACCCGGTGGTCGAGGCGCTGCGCGCGGACGTCCCGGCGGTCGCGCTGTACGTCGCGCTCAACATCGAGATCGACGACCGCGTCAACGAGGCCGTCCGGCTGGCCGGAGACAAGGGCATCTCGATCCTGGAGATCCCGCGCGAGGAGCTGGACCGCAAGACCAACCGGGCCATGCACCAGGGCATGGGCCTGCAGGTCCCGCCGTTCGAGTACGCGCACCCGGGCGACCTGATGGCGGTGGCGCGCAACTCCGGCGAGACGCCGCTGTTCGTCGCGCTCGACGGCGTGACCGACCCGCGCAACCTCGGCGCGGTGATCCGGTCGGCGGCGGCGTTCGGCGCGCATGGCGTCCTGCTGCCGGAGCGGCGCAGCGCCGGGATGACCGCGGTGGCGTGGCGGACCAGCGCCGGCACCGCGGCGAAGCTGCCGATCGCGGTGGCGACGAACCTCACCCGCCAGCTCAAGGCGTGGGCCGAGGACGGCCTGATGATCGTCGGGCTGGACGCCGACGGCTCGGTCGACATCGACGAGCTGGACCTGGCGGCGGACCCGCTGGTCATCGTGCTGGGCTCGGAGGGCCGCGGGCTGTCCCGCCTGGTCCGCGAGACCTGCGACGCGACGGTTTCGATCCCGATGGCGGCCGGCGTGGAGTCGCTCAACGCCTCCGTCGCCGCCGGTGTGCTGCTGGCCGAGGTGGCGCGGCGCCGCCGTCTCGCGGGCCGGATCTAGGAACGAACGGACGAAGGCCACCACGAAGAACTCGTGGTGGCCTTCGTCGTCAGTGGGTCACCTTGACCCAGAACTCCTTGCCGTCGATGACGTGCGCGTCGACGTACAGCCGCTCCAGCCGGGCGTTGAGCTCGGCGAAGTCGGCCGCCGGAACCGGCTTCACGCCGTACATCACCGTGCCGTGCGGCGTCATCGGGAGCCAGGCGCCCTGATTCGTGCTGGGGAACGGGTAAGCCGCGCAGTCGTAAGCGACGCCGTTCGGCCCGGTCGGGTAGCCCGGACCCCAATGGTTCGCGCAGACCTGCTCCGCGGACGTGCGGTGGTAATCCCGTGCTGCCTGGTCGAAGTACGTCCGCTTCAGCACCTCGCTCTGCCAGACGATGCCCGCGGCATGCGTGCCCTGCAGGCCCGGGTAGGTGCCGCGGATGTTCGTCAGCATCGCCTCGGTGAGCTTGGCGGACTCCTTCGTCGCCGGGTCGTTGCCGTCGATCGAGACGACCACCGGCGGCGACCCGATGAAGCAGTCGCTGCCCCCGATGTAGCCCGACCACAGCGTCCTGGCGATGTCGCAGGTGAGCCCCACGGTGGTGTCGTCGGCCGCCACGGGCGACGCGGCATCCGCTGTCAGGCGGGAAGTGGTGGCGTAGCTCGTCGGCTTCGACGCTTGCTTCTCGGGCGTCCAGCCGCCGTAGGGAACGTCCTCACCCTGCAGGTCGAACTCCTGCGTCGCGACCGGTTGGGTCTGCCAGTCGGCGAGACTCCGGCTGACCGGGACCGCCGGAACATCGCACTGCGCGGTGTCCCCGGCCTGCGGGTAGATGTCCGCGCAGCTCAGCGTGATGCCGAACGTCGTCGTGTCCGGCACGGCGTCGGCCACCCAGCCGCTCAGCCTGCTCGTGACACTCACGCGGCGCTGCGACGGCAGCGTGCTGGTGATCGTGGTGAGCTTCGCCGAGGCCGTCCCGGTCGACGCGCACGTGGGGTCCGCGCAGGCGAACGTCTGGAACCGCACCGTGCTGATGGTGCAGCGCGAGAACGTGTTCTTGAACCAGCCGATCTTCTTGAAGCCTGCCGCATAGACCTCCTCGCACTCGGCGAACGTCGCCGGGTCCGCGGCGGATTCGTAGCTCGAGCTAGTCGCGTAATCGGCCAGGTTCAGCACCGGAACGGCGTCGTCGCCCGGCGGATACGGCCACGTCGCCGGGGCGGTGCGGAGGTCCTGGAGCTGCGCCGGCGTGAGCGTCATCCAGGCCGGGACGACGCGAAGCACGGACACGGGATCGGCCGGATCGGCTGTCGCGCTCACCGCCGAACCGAGCAACGCGAGCAGCGCCGGCGGAAGGACGAGCACGGCACGCAGCCGTCTTCGGAAACGCATGCGGATTTCTCCCCTCGGGCCCGTCCGGGCGGACGGCCGAACCCCAACCTAGGCATCCCGCGCGAACCGGTCACTCCGGCTAAAGAGCTGACAAAAGTGCCGCCAACTGCACACCTGCGCTGCTCAGGGCGTTACTCGGCGGGCTTTCCACCGTCCGGACGAAGCCTCCGGCTAGAGTGCCGTGCGCGGAGAGGGGGTGTTTCAACCGATGTCGTTCATTTCGCCACTGTTCCTTTGGTACTTCATGCCGGCCGTGCTCGTCGCCGTGCTCGTGTGCCCGCGGACCTGGCGCAACGGCATCGTGGCGGTCGCCAGCCTGCTCTTCTACACCATCGGCGCCGGGCCGTTCCTGTTCCTGCTGCTCGGCTGCATGGTGGTCAACTTCCTGACCGGGCCGCTGCTGGAGCCCAGCCCGTGGGACGTCCACGGCGTGCGGCGCCGCCGGATCCTGATCGCGGTCATCGCGCTCGACGTCACCGTGCTGGTGATCTGGAAGTACGCGGGCTTCGCGACCCAGCAGATCGCCGCGGTCGCGCACTGGTTCGGCGGCGACCTGCCGGTGGCGAGCCTGGTGGTGCCGATCGGCATCTCGTTCTACACGTTCCACCACATCTCGTACGTCGTCGACATCTACCGCGGCGAGCGGCGCGCGCTGCGCAACCCGGTGTCGTTCGCGGCGTACATCGCGATGTTCCCGCAGCTGGTGGCCGGCCCGATCGTGCGCTACCGCGAGATCGCCGACCAGCTGCCGCAGCTGCGCTCCCACCGGCTCGACGACATCGCCGCGGGCTTCCCGCGGTTCGCGCTGGGCCTGTGCAAGAAGACGATCATCGCGGACTCGCTGAGCCCGCTGGTCGAAGCCTGCTTCGGGGTCCCGTCCGACCAGATGACGTTCGCGACCGCCTGGCTCGGCGCGATCGCGTACACGCTGCAGCTGTTCTTCGACTTCTCCGGCTATTCCGACATGGCGATCGGCCTCGGCCGGATGCTGGGCTTCCGCCTGCCGGAGAACTTCGCGCGGCCGTATTCGTCAGTGACGATCACCGAATTCTGGCGCCGGTGGCACATGTCGCTGTCGCGCTGGTTCCGCGACTACGTCTACATCCCGCTCGGCGGCAACCGCGCGCGGCGCCGGGCGGACGTACCGCAACCTGTGCATCGTGTTCGTGCTGACCGGTTTCTGGCACGGCGCCCAATGGACGTTCCTCATCTGGGGCTGCTACCACGGCGCCCTGCTGGTGATCGAACGCCGCTTCGCCCTCGACCTCGAACCCGCCGGCCCGATCGCCCGCATCGCCCGCCGCGCGCTGACGATGGTCCTGGTGATCATCGGCTGGGTGTTCTTCCGCTCGGCCGACCTCGCGCACGCGCTGTCGATGCTCGGCCACATGCTCCTGCCCGACTTCGGCGGCCTCGGCGACGCGGTGAACAGCGCGTTCACCAACCAGCGCCTGGTGCTCCTGCTGGCGGCGCTGACGGTGTTCTTCCTGCCGGCGCACCCGGTGACGGGCCCGCTGCTGGAGTCCTCCCGCAGCCGCCCGGCGAACGTCCTGCGGATCAGCGTGATGACAGTCGGCCTGGTCTACGCGGCCATCCTGGTGGCGACCGGCACGTTCAGCCCGTTCCTCTACTACCAGTTCTGACGGAGAGACCCGATGACCGACCCTGACCTAGCGAGGATGCCGGGCGTGATCCCGTACGTGGACCACCACGAGGGCGCCCGCCGCCTGCTCACCGTCGAAATCCCGCACTACGGCCACACGGTGCAGTGGTACGCGCCGGTCGCGAGCGTCGACGGCCGCCAGTACGTGGTCTCGTGGGGCGCCGTCACGTTCGAGATCCCGGCCGACCGGAACGTGCACGTGAGCGTCCACCTGCAGACCAACCGCGGCGACAACGGCATGGTCACCCCGTTCGCGTCGACCATCCTGCCTCCGCATCCGGCGCCACTGCGGCTGACGACGACGTTCACCACCGCGCGCCCCGAAGGTGCCCTGACCCCCATCGGCTGATGCAGGCTGCCCCGGCCCTCGTGAGTGGTAAGTCGGGTTCTATTGAGCGGTAAGGCAAACGTGGCGTGCTGCGGCATCGAGGACTCGTGAGCGTTGCGGGCGGTTAGAACCGCCCGCAACGCTCACGAGCCCGTCGGCAGGTCCCCCTCGCTTCACCACGCCACCTTTGACCTACCCCTCAATAACCCTACTTACCACTCACGACGACCCGGCCCCCGCTTTCCCTCAGGACGCCGCGGGAGCGTAGGTCAGGTGCAGCACGCCGTTCTCGAAGGTCTCGCTCGCCGCCAGCGCCAGCTTGGTCTTCGGCATGCCTTCCGGGAACAGCTTCTCGCCCGACCCGAGCACGACGGGGTAGACCAGCAGGTGCAGCTCGTCGACCAGGCCGTCCGCCAGCAGCGCGCGCACCAGGGTGCCGCTGCCGCTGATGTAGATGCCGTCCGTCTCTTCCTTGAGCTTGCGGACGGACTCCGCGTCGTACGGGCCGAACACGCTCGAGTTCTGCCACTCGTCCGCTGAGTCCAAAGTGGACGAGACCACGTGCTTCGGGGTGTCGTTGAAGAACGGCGTGCCGGGGTCGTCCTCGACGGTCCGGGTGGACCAGGCCGGGGCGAACATCTGGAAGGTGGTGCGGCCGAGCAGGATCGCCGAGCTCGAGGCGGTCAGGGCGCCGATCGCGGTGCCCATGGCGTCGGTGAAGCCGAATTCGGCCGTCCAAGCCGGATTTTCGTACACGCCGTCCAGGCTGACGAACTCGTGCACGCTGATCTTGCCCATGGTGCCCCCGGTCTCGATGACAGTCCGTTGATCCAATCGGGGACCCCGGCCCGCGTCAAGCTGATAGTCACTCTTCGCAGTCGAGATGTACGTAGTGTCACAGGGTCGAAAGGCCCTCGCCCGAATGGCCGAGCAAGGCAGAATACGCATTATGGCCCTCGCACTCGTCCCGGCGTCCGATCGGCTCAGCGACTATCTCGAAGCCGACGAAGTGGTCGATCACGGACATCCCCTGATCCGCGAAGCGGTCAACGCGCTGCGCCCGGCCGAGGACGATGTCGTCGCGCGGGCGCGGGCGGCGTTCGAGTTCGTGCGAGACGAAATCGAGCACGTGGTCGACGCCGGCGATCCGCGGGTCACCTGGCGGGCTTCCGACGTGCTGCGCGAGCGCGTCGGGATCTGCTACGCCAAGTCGCACCTTCTCGCCGCTTTGCTGCGCGCACAAGGGATCCCCGCCGGTTTCTGCTACCAGAAGCTCGGCGCGCTGCACGGCCTCAACGCCGTGTTCATCGACGGAAGCTGGTCGCGGCTCGACGCGCGCGGCAACCGCACCGGCGCTACCGCGCGGTTCGATCTGGAGGTCGAACAGCTCGCCTGGCCGGTCGACCCGGATGGCGGCGACCTCGACTATCCCGGGATCTTCCCCGCGCCCGCGCCGGTCGTGCTCGACTTCCTGATGACGGCCGAACCGGGTCACCGCTGGTACGAAAAGGCGCTTCCGGCGGCCCTTTGACGAGGTTTTTCGACGGTTTCGCGAAATCGCCACTGTCCGTTAATTCTTGCCCAGAGTGACGCTCAGGCGTTACCAGGGTCCCCCGAATCTCTTATTTCGCGCGGCACCCAGTGGGCGTAAAGTGACTCCCCGCGCTCGAACAGACACGGTACGCACTCGTCCGTTCGGGTGGTTCGAGGGAGGTGAGCACGTGGCCCCGGAAGGCGGCCGAACCCGCCGTGCCCCGCTGCAGGAGATCTTCTGGACCCGGACGACGTTGTTGCTGACCACACTTGTCGTGGTCGCCGGTCTGAGTCTCTGGATCTCCAGTGTGCTGGACCCGGGAATCGGCAAGAACCTGCTCAACGCCCTGGGTACCGGCACGCTGATCTCCGCGATCGTCGGCTTCGGCACCGCCCTGATCACCGCCAGCGCGTCCCAGCGCGCGCTGGTGACCCCGGTGATCGAGGAAAGCCGCCGCGCGCTCGAGGATCTCAGCGCCGAATACCGTTCGCTGAACAAGGAGTTCTTCCCTACCGACGTCTTCGAGGCGACCACCGATCCCGACCCGGGTTTCAACCGGCGGCTGATGGCGGACCTCGACGCGACGCGGCAATACTTCTTCCGCGGTTTCTCCGGGCGGCACGCGGCGGCGCGGCTGCTGCTTTCCCGCACGGAACGGGAACTGCGGGCGGTCATCGCGGACCCCCGCGACGCCACCTCGATCAGCGGGCGCGCGCGTTATTTGTTACGCCGTGACGCCGCGGACACCGACTACGAGCAGATCCAGACCCGGCTCCACGAGGAGATCCGGATCGGCCTGGTCGGGCTGTTCCTGGCACGCAGCCGGTGCGCGCAGGTCGACATCACCGTCGTGGCCGACCCGCCGCTGGACCGGCTGGAGATGTTCGACGACAGCGTGTGGGTTTCGCTCTACAGCGATGTCCGCGGCGCGACGAAACTGTATCCGCGTACCCTCCGCTTCACCGAGGGTTCCTTTCTCTACAACATGGAACGCGCCGAGTTCGTGCGCGTTTCGCAGTCCCGGACCGGCCGCCACTTCCGCATCACGTCCGCGACGACGCGGACTGATTTCCTGGCCTTGTTCGAAAAGATCACCGGGTCCGGCTTGTCCGAGGAGCAGTTCCGGGAACTGGAGGGCAAGTTCCACGCCTTCCGCGCGGAATTCTCCGCAGTCGCCGAGCTAGGGAGCTAGCCTTGCTCACCCGTTTGTCACCGCTCACCGAACTGGCCACGCGCCTGCGCACGGCCAGATTCGTGCTCGATCAGGAATGGCGCACGGTCGAGCACTGGTTCCGGCCGTGGGCCGCGCAGGCCGGCCTGCGCGAAGAGCTGCGCGGCCAGTTGCGTTCGCTGTCCGCCGGGGAGGCCACCAAGATCCTCCGGTCCTCCCGGGAGACGACCACGCATTTCGCGTGGTGCCTGCTCGATTCCCCGGCCGACCCGTTCTCGTTCTGGCTGCACGAATACAAGGCGCAGGCGGACTGGCGGGAGGGGTACGCCGATTCGGTGCACAACCACAGGTATCACTTCTGCACCACCATTCTCCGCGGTAACTACCTGCACGAGCGTTACACCACGACCCACGACGCCGATTCCGGCCTGATCACGGCGGTGCGGCTGCGCCGTCGCACGCTCTGCCAGGCCGGATCCTGTGCGACGATGCTTGCCGACGAGTTCCACCGGATCCCCGAAGCCGCCGAAGGAACCATGACGTTCCTGGTGAAATCACGCCCGGTAAGCGGTTTCAGTCTTTCTTTCGACCCGGCTACGGGAATCGGGCACCGGCACGTCCCGGTAGAGGTCCGATTGGGGGAATTGGCGGACCGCATCTAGCTACACACCGGCGTCAAAGGCGCATACCATTACTCCACCCGTCTGAATACCCGGCCGGGATCGGAGAGGTGTATGCGCACGCAGGAGAGCATGATCGCCGCGGTGGTCGTCGACGCCGTCGAAAACCGGGTTCACCAGCTGTGCCGCCGGTACGCGGAGCGGCTCCCGTTCCACGGCTGGCATCACGTGAGCTTCGTCCGCGCCAAAGCGGTCGGCTTCGCGCAGCACAACGGGGCCGACCGCACGGTGGTGGAGGTCGCCGCGCTGGTCCACGACGTGAACTACCTCGTCCGGCGGAACTCCCCGGCCGCGGCCGGGCGCAGCCTGCGGCTGGAGATCCTCGCCGAGGCGGGCGTCGAGGACGACGTCGCCCAGTGGATCGACGCCATCATCGACGAGGCCGAGATGGCCACGCGCGGCCGCGATATTTCGCTGGAGGCGCAGGCGTTGAGCGACGCGGACACGCTGTTCAAGGCGCTGCCGGTGACGCCGGTGGTGCTGGCGCACCGCTACCTGCACGAGAACGGCCTGAGCCTGCGCGAACTGGCGCACAAGATCGTCGGCGAGCAGTGCGACGTCCACGACGAGGGTTATTACTTCTACAACCCCGAGGCCGCGGCGACCTACTCACGCTGGGCGATGGCGAATCTCCAGCTGTGGCAATGCATCAAGGAGGCGGTCGACGACCCGACGGTGGCCGAACTGCTGGTCGCGGTCGACACCCGCGCGGCCTCCTGACTCGGACTCGTGAGTGGCAAAGCCGGTTAGAACCGGCCGCACCACTCACGAGTCCCTCAACGCTGGCCGTAGCCGCGCAGCTTGTCGAAGACGTTCTTGATCTCCTCGGGCGGCAGCAGGTCCGGATCCGGGCTGCCCACGCTGCGCGCGAGGAGGAAGACGCGGCACACCCATTCCAGCGACCGCGCCCGGTCGTAGGCGGCCTCGATGCCGCTGCCGTAGGTGAGCGTCCCGTGGTTGGCCATCAGGCAGCCACGGGACCCCTGAAGCGCTTCCAGAACGGACGTAGCAAGCTCAGGAGTGCCGTACGTCGCGTAGCGCGCGACGCGCACAACGGGCCCGACAGTGGCGAGCAGGTAGTGGATCGCCGGGACCTCCGCCGCGAGCGTCGACACCGCGGTGGCGTGCGGGGCGTGGGTGTGCACGATGGCCGTCACCGGCTGGTTGTCCGGGTCGCGCGCGTCCCAGTAGACGCTGAGGTGGATCGGCAGCTCACTGGTCGGGGCCAGGACGCCGTCGACGACCGCCCCGCCCATGTCGATCACCGGGATGTCGGCCGGGGTGAGCGAGATGTACGGGACACCGGTCGGGGTGACCGCGACCAGGTCGTCCTTGCGCATCGAGATGTTGCCGGAGGTGCCCACGACCAGGCCGTCGTCGACCATCCGCTGGGCGTACGAGCACACGAGGCTCCGCTCGTCCTCGAGAAGCACCGCTCAACCTCCAAATGCCGTTAAGGCCACCTTACGGGCGTTGAATCCACCACAGCGGCGCGCAGCGCCTCCGTCGAGGGAGGCGGCGGGGCGTGGATGGAGCCCTCAAGGTGGCCTTAACGGAACAGCGGAAGTGATCAGCCCTTGGGTGCGGGGGTCGGCTTGGAGCCGTTGGCCGGGACGTCTTCGGACGGCGCCAGCAGGCGGATGGCCTCCTGGACGGCCACGTCGGTCGCGGAGAGCCGCTCGGCGACCTTGGTCCGCAGGTCGAGCGCCAGCGTCCGCACCTTCGTGGCTTCGTTCTGCTTCTGAAGCGCGTCGGCGAGAGCGGCTTCGGTCCGCTTCTGCTTCGCCGACACCTCCTGCTCGTGCTGCGCCTGCTTCTTCGCGAGCTCCGCGGACGCGATGCGGTCGGCCTCGTCGCGCCTGGCCTTCGCCTCCGCCTCGGCCTTCGCGTCGGCCTCCTTGCGAGCCCGCTCCGCGGCCGCGGCCTGCTCGACGCGCTTCGCGCCGGCGGCGGCGTTCAGCTTCTCGATTTCGCCCTTCGCCTCCGCGAGGAGCCGCTTGCGCTCCTCCTCGGCGTCCTTGCCCAGCTTGTCAGCCGTGCGGCGAGTCTCGTGGGCGTACCGGTCGGCCTGCTCGCGCGTGGAGGTGGCGTCGGCCTGGGCCGCCGCCTTGAGGTCGGCGATCTCCTCCTCGGCGAGCTGCATCATCATCCGGACGCGCTCGGCCATCGCCCCGGCACCGGACGGGCTCGAGCTCATCCGCGCCAGCGCGGCCTTGGTCTCGGCCAGCTCCTTCTGCGCGTAGCTGAGCGCCTTCGTCAGCTCCCCCGTGGACGCGACGGCGTCGTCGCGGCTGCGGGCGGTCTGGCTGATCTCCTGGGTCAGCGCCGCGATCTTCTCGTCGACCTGACGCTGGTTGTAGCCGCGGACACCCACGGCGAACTGGGCGGTCTTTCCGGTGGGGTGCTCTGACTTCTGGGGCGCGACCATCGGGCAACCTTAATGAGCGGGGGTCCGTGGAGTTGTACCGCCAAACGGATGCATCACGATATTGGGAACCCAGGGTGACGCATGGCATCCTGACTTGTTGACAAACGGTCAGCCGGAGGGTCGTCGGGGAGGCCACTGTGGACATCACCGCGATCCTCGACGACATCGGCACGCACTGGCACGTCTACCTCACGATGCCGTTCATCGCGGCGCTCATCGGCTACCTGACCAAGCGCGTCGCGATCGAGATGATGTTCAAGCCGCTCGAGTTCGTCGGGGTCAAGCCGATCTTCGGCTGGCAGGGCGTGATCCCGGCGAATGCCCGGCGGATGGCCACCACCGCCGTCGATCTGCTGACCCGCAACCTCGTCGACCCCCAGGAGATCTTCTCCCGGCTCGACCCCGACGAGATGGTCAAGGAGCTCGAGGCCCCGCTGCTCAAGGCCGTCGAGGACGTCACCCGCGAGGTCATGGAGACCTACCAGCCCCGGCTGTGGGAGCTGCTGCCGACGCGGGCGCAGCAGGTACTGGTCGACCAGGTCCGCGCGCAGGCGCCGGTCGTGGTCAAACGGCTGATGCGGGACGTCTCGACGAACATCGACGAGGTCCTCGACGTCAACGACATGCTCATCAACGCGATGGTCCGCGACAAGTCGCTCACCTGCCGGCTGATCCGCGAGGTCGCGACGCCGGAGTTCAAGTTCATCGCGCGTTCCGGCATCTACTTCGGGTTCGTGATCGGGCTCGTCCAGTTCGTCGCCTGGGCACTGACGAAGGAGCCGCTGATCATGCCGATCTTCGGTTTCGTCACGGGCTTCGTCACGGACTGGCTGGCCCTCAAGATGATCTTCTACCCGCGTGAGCCGCGCGGCTTCGGCATCTTCACCTGGCAGGGGATGTTCCAGAAGCGCCGCCAGGAGGTCGCCGCGGACTACGGCGCGCTCATCGCCGACGAGGTGCTGACCGTGCGGAACGTGATGGAGGCCGTGCTCACCGGGCCGCGCGCGGACAAGCTGTTCGCGCTGATCACCCGCGAGGTCCAGCGCACCATCGACGCACAGGCGAGCATCGCCAAGCCGCTGGTCGCGCTGACCATCGGCGGCCGGCAGTACCAGGAGATGAAGCGCACGGCAGCCGCCAAAGCGATCGAGTACCTCCCCGAAACGGTGAAACATGTCGAGAGTTACGCCACCGACGCGCTCGACGTCCGCAACACGATCGTCTCGAAGATGCGCGAACTGACCCCGATCGAATTCGAAGGCATCCTCCGACCGGCCTTCAAGCAGGACGAATGGAAGCTGATCGCGGTCGGCGCGATCATCGGCGGTCTGGTCGGTGAACTGCAGGTGCTGCTCCTCCTGCACTGACCCACTCCCGATAACGTGCGCGCCGTGGACGTGATCGAGTTCGGCTCGCACTGGCAGGTGTACGTCACCATGCCGTTCATCGCGGCCCTGATCGGCTACGTCACCAAGCGCGTCGCCATCGAAATGATGTTCCGGCCGGTGGAGTTCAGGGGCATCCGGCCGTTCCTCGGCTGGCAGGGCGTGCTGCCCGCGAACGCCGAGCGGATGGCCGCCACCGCGACCGAGATGCTCACCACGAACCTCGTCGACCCGAAGGAGATCTTCAAGCGCCTGGACCCCGAGCAGGTGGCGAAGGAGATCGAGCAGCCGCTGCTGCGGATCGTCGAGGACGTCACCCGTGAGGTGATGGAGCAGTACCAGCCGCGGCTGTGGGAAGTCCTGCCGAACACCGCTCAGCTGCTGCTGCTCAAGCGCGTCCAGGCCGAGGCGCCCAAGGCGATCACGAAGATCATGCGGGACATCTCGGACAACATCGAGGACGTCCTCGACCTGCAGCACATGGTCGTGACGAACCTGGTGCGGGACAAGGCGTTGCTGAACCGGCTGATCCGCGACATCTCCCGGCCGGAGATGCGGTTCATCGCGCGCTCGGGGATCTGGTTCGGCTTCATCCTCGGCTGCGTGCAGCTCGTGGTGTGGGCGCTGACGCGCTCGCCGATCGTGCTGCCGCTGTTCGGCCTCGGTATCGGCTGGTTCACCGACTGGCTGGCCCTGAAGATGATCTTTCTGCCGCGCGAGCCGAGGCGGTTCTTCGGGCTGTACACCTGGCAGGGCGTGTTCCAGAAGCGGCGCGACCAGGTGGCCGCGGACTACGGCGACATGATCGCGCGCGAGATCATCACCATCCCGCACCTGCTGGAGGCCATCCTGACCGGCCCGAAGTCGGACCGGCTGTTCGCGATGATCACGCGTGAGGTGCAGAAGACGATCGACGCGCAGGCGAGCGTCGTGAAGCCGTTCGTAGCGATGGCTGTCGGTACGAAGCGCTTTCAGGAGATGAAGCAGACAGCGGCCGCGAAGGCCGTGGAGCGCGTTCCGGAGACGATCCGGTACGCCGAGAACTACGCCGTCAACGCCCTCGACGTGCGCAACACGATCGTCGACCGGATGCGGAAGCTGAGCGCGCTGGAGTTCGAGGGGCTGCTGCGCCCGGCGTTCCGGCAGGACGAGTGGAAACTGATCGCCGTCGGCGCGATCATCGGTGGACTGGTCGGCGAGCTGCAGGTCCTTGCGCTACTGGGGTAGATCACCGCTACGGTTTCCCTTCCCGGGGTGAAGGAGGTCGCGTGGACGCTGTCCTGCACGACCTCGCGGCGCACTGGCCGCTGTACGCGCTGATGCCGGTCGTGGCCGCGCTGATCGGGTACGTCACCAAGCGCGTGGCGATCGAGATGATGTTCCGGCCGCTGGAGTTCGTCGGCATCCCGCCGCTGCTGGGCTGGCAGGGCGTCGTGCCGAAGCACGGCGGGCGCATGGCCGCGGTCGCGACCGAACTGCTCACCGCGAACCTGCTGGACCTGCGCGAAGTCTTCGGCAAGATCGACCCGGTCATCATCACCTGCGAGCTGGAGCAGCCGCTGCTGCGCGCCGTCGACCACATCGCGCGGGACGTCCTCGCCGAGCACCACCCGCGGCTGTGGGAGGTCATGCCGACGCTGGCGCAGGAGATGCTGGTCAAGCAGGTCCAGGCGTCGGCGCCGCGGCTGGTGCGGGAGTTCCTGGCCGACGTCCGCGAAAACCTCGACGAGGTGCTGGACGTCCAGCACATGACCGTCGAGCGGCTGACCCGCGACCGCGCGCTGCTGGTGCGGCTGATCCGCGAGACGTCCCGGCCGGAGATGGCGTTCATCGCGCGGATGGGGATCTACTTCGGCTTCGGGCTCGGGCTGGTGCAGGCGGTGGTGTGGGCGTTCACCCGCGAGCCGCTGGTGCTGCCGATCTTCGGCGGCTGCATCGGCCTGCTCACCGACTGGCTGGCGATCAAGCTGATCTTCGTCCCGCGCGAGCCCGTGCGGGTCGGGCGGGTGATCTTCCAGGGCAAGTTCCAGCGGCGTCGCGCCGAGGTCGCGCGCCAGTACGGCGAGCTGATCGCGAACGAGGTCCTGACCGTGGGCAACCTGCTGGACGCCCTGCTCCACGGCCCGCGGTCGGACCGGCTGGCGGCGATGGTGTCCCGGATGGTGGCGTCGGCGGTCGACGAGCAGGCGGCGCTGGCCAAGCCGGTGCTGACCATGGCTGTCGGCGGGACGCGCCTTCGGGAGATGAAGCAGGCTGCGGCGACGAAGGCGCTCGAGCAGGTGCCCGCGACGGCTCGCTATGCCGAGGGGTACCTGACCGAGGCGATGGACGTCGCGAAGATGATCGAGCAGCGGATGCTCGCGTTGACGCCGCTGGAGTTCGAAGGGCTGCTGCGGCCCGCGTTCCGGCAGGACGAGTGGAAGCTGATCGCGGTGGGTGGGGTGATCGGGTTCCTGGTCGGGGAACTTCAGGTGCTGCTCATGCTGGGCTGAAGCTCAAGCTCGGCAACGCTGCTCCGCCGGTCGCGGGCCCACGCGATCACCCGGCACACCACATAGATCAGGAACGAAATCGCGGTGACGAAAGCGCTCACCGGCAGCCCCGGCGCCAGCGAGAGCACGATCCCGCCGATGGCCGCCACCTCGGCGAACACCACCGAAAGCACCGTCGCCTTCCACGGCGAGGCCGTCACGCGCGCGGCGGCCGCGGCCGGTGTCACCATCAGCGCGACCACCAGCAGCGAGCCCACGACCTTCACGCTCAACGCCGTCGAAATCCCCACCAGCAAAGCGAAAACCACGGTCAGCGCCCCCACCGGGACACCGCGCGCGAGCGCCACGTTCCGATCCACGCTCGCGAACAGCAGCGGCCGGTAGATCATCGCGAGCACGGCCAGCACCACGATCGACGCGATCACGAACAGCGTGAGGTTCGTCGAGTCGATCGTCAGGATCTGGCCGGTCAGGATGCCGAACTTGTTCCCCGACCGTCCTTTGTAGAACGACAGCATGAGCACGCCCATGCCGAGCCCGAACGACAGGATCACACCGATCACGGAGTCACGGTCGGCGTCGCGCGCGCCGAGAATCCCCAGCAGCAGCGCCGCCACCACGGCCCCGACCAGGGCCCCGTATTCGACGCCGACGCCGAGCAGCAGTGCCCCGGCGCCGCCGGTGAACGCCAGTTCGGACGTCCCGTGCACGGCGAACGACATCCGCCGCATCACGATGAGCGGGCCGAGGATCCCGGCCACGAGCCCGAGGATCGCTGCCGCCAGCAGCCCGGTCTGGACGCCTTCGAGGGTGCTGATCAGCTCCCACGTCGTGCCGAAGTCGAACAACCCTCAGCTCCCGGTGTCGGCTTCGTGATGGTGCGGTTCGTCCTCACACAACGCGCTTTGCGCGCCCGCGATGTGGATTTGGCCGCCGACCTTGAGCACCTCGACCCGCGTGCCGTACAGCTCCGACAGCGTTTCGGTGTTCATCACCTCGTCCGGCTTCCCGATCCGGAACTGGCCGTTGACCAGGTAAATCACCCGATCCACAAACGGCAGTACCGGGTTGATCTCGTGCGTCACGAACAGCACCGCCGTGCCCGCTTCGCGCCGCCGGCCGTCGATCAGCTCGCTGATCGCGCGCTGGTGCGCGAGGTCGAGAGAGAGCAGGGGCTCGTCGCAGAGCAGGACCTCGGGGTCGCCGACCAGCGCTTGCGCGACGCGCAGCCGTTGCTGCTCGCCGCCGGAAAGCCGTCCGACCGGCTGCTTCGCGTACCGCGTACCGCCGACGGCCTCGATCACCTCGTCGACGCGCCGCCGCCGGAGCGCCCGGCCGAACACGCCCGTCCCCCAGCGATGCCCGTCGAGCCCGAGCCCGACCAGGTCGACACCGCGCAGCGTGAGCGCGTCGTCGATCGCGCGCTGCTGCGGGATGTAGCCGACCTTGCGGTTCGCGCCACCAGGGCGTCCACCCGCGATCTCGACCGAGCCCGCGGACAGGCTCTGCATGCCCAGCAACGCCTTGAGCAGGCTGCTCTTGCCGGACCCGTTGGGCCCGAGCACGGCCACGAACTCACCCGGTTCGACATCGAGATCCAGACCGGACCAGAGCTTCCGCGCGCCGAAGGCGAGCCCGGCCCCGCGGACCCGGACCGCGGGACGAACGTCGTCGGCTATCGAAGGCATGGCTACTTCAACACCCCGACCAGCGCATCTACTTCCCCAGTCATCCAGACAATGTAGTCCGTCACACCCGCGGGCAGCGTTTCGGTCACGTCCACCACGCCGATCCCGGCGCTCTTCGCCTGCGCGACGACGTCCTGGGTGAGCGGCGTGACCGTCTGCGCGTTGTTGATCAGCGCCTTGACCTGCTTCGTGCTGATCAGCTGCTTGTATTCGTTGACCGCGGTGGCGGGGACGTCGGTGTCGTTCTCCACCGCGTCCGAGAACGCCTTCGGCGTCGCGTCCGTGAGCTTCGCGCTCTGCAGGAGATAGTGCGCCACCGGCTCGGTCACCACGACCTTCGCGCCCGGCGTGCGCGTGCCGATCGCGGTCACCTTGGCCAGCACGCTCTCGACCTTGCCCTTGAACGCCGCGCATTGGTCTCGAACTGCTGCTCCGACGCGGGCTGCAGATCATCGGCGAGCCGCGCCGCGATCTGGTCCGCGATCTTCTCGACGCCCGGCAGGTCGTACCAGACGTGCTCATTCTCGTCGCCGGTCGCCGCGACGTCGTAGGCCACCAGCTTTTTCGCGTCCGAAGTGTCGGCGAGCTTGGTGAAGAACTCGTCGTACCCGCCGCCGTTGGAGACGAGCAGCTTCGCCTTCGTCGCGGCCAGTGCGTCGTCGGCGGTGGTCTCGTAGGAGTGCGGGTCGGCCGAGGGGTCGTGGATGACCGACTTCACGTCGACCTTGTCCCCGCCGACCGCGCTCACGACGCTGCCCCAGACGTCGGTCGAGGTGACCACCGCGATCTTGTCCCCGGCCGCGGGCTGCGTCCCGCCCGCCGAAGAGCAGGCGCCCAGCGCGAACACGGTCAGGGCCGAAGCGGCGGCGAGCACGCTCCTGGTGCGACGGGAACTCATCTGAGAACACTCCTGCGTCATGCGCGAACGCTAATGGAAACCGTTGTCAGATTCACTTTACCCCATCCGGTGGACTTCCTGGCAATCCTTCGACAGCTGTTGTATGCGCCATCACGTCCCACAGATCGAGACGTCGGACACCCGGGGTGTCTCTTCAGGAAAACCATCTGAACCGTTACGGTTTGCGGATGGGACGTCCTATTCGCACCCGGAGGCAGGCGACACTGGCGTCGCTCGCGGCAGAGCTAGGTGTGTCCAGGACCACGGTGTCCAACGCCTACAACCGGCCGGACCAGTTGTCCCCGGAGCTGCGCCGGCGGGTCCTCGAGACCGCGCGGCGCCTGGGCTACCCCGGGCCCGACCCCGTCGCCCGCTCGCTGCGCACCCGCAAGGCCGGCGCCGTCGGACTCCTGCTCACCGAGAACCTCTCCTACGCCTTCCGCGACCCCGCCGCCGTCGGTGTCCTCGAAGGACTGGCGCTGGCCTGCGAAGACGCCGGAGTCGGCCTGCACCTGGTGCCCGCGAGCCCCGGCCGTGAGGACGTCGCCGCGGTGCAGCGCGCGGGCGTCGACGGCTTCGTCGTGTACTCGGTTCCCGACGACGACCCGCACCTGCTCGCGGTGCTGGAGCGCCCGGTCCCGACGGTGATCATCGACCAGCCGCGCATCGAGGGCATCGACCGCGTCGGCCCGGACGACGCTTCGGCCGTCGCCGCGATCGCCGACCACCTCGTCGGCATCGGCCACCGCCAGGTCGGCGTCATCTGCATGCGGCTGGCCCGCGAGCGCAACGACGACTTCGTGACCGCGCAGCGCCAGAGCGGCGCGCACTTCCACGTCCAGCGCACCCGGCTGGAATCGCTCGCCGTCGCCTTCTCCTCGGCCGGCGTCGACTGGGCCGGGGTGCCGGTGGTCGAGCGCTTCGACCACACCGTGGACGACGGTGCGTCCGCCGCCCGCCAGCTGCTCGACGCGTATCCGCAGATCACGGCCGTGATCTGCACCTCGGACATCCTCGCGCTCGGCGCCATGGCCGAAGCCGAGCGGCGCGGCCTGCGCGTGCCGCAGGACCTGACCGTGACCGGCTTCGACGGCATCGCCGAAGCCGAGCGGATCGGGCTCACCACGGTGCACCAGCCGGTGCTCGAAAAGGGCAAAACGGCTGGCCGGCTGCTGCTCAGCTCGGGCGAGCGGTCCGCACCGAAGGTGATCACGCTGCCCACCGAACTACGCATCGGGCGCACTTCGGGCCCGCCCCGGACCGTCGAAGAGCCCTGGTTCGGCGGCTGAGCCCCTATTTCCGCGTGACTTCGCTCGTAAAGCGTTGCCCGATCGGGTGCCGGCCGGTTCCAATGGTCCAGTACGCCCGCCATGCGGGGCCCTTGGCCGGAAGGTGACCAATGACCTCGATCGACGTGCTGCTCAAGCGGAACCAGGAACTCGGCGACGTCGTCCCGGGTGATCGTTCTTCGCCGAAGCCGTCACTCCACGTAGCCATCCTCACCTGCATGGACGCCCGCGTCCGGGTGTTCGAGATCTTCGGTCTCATCCAGGGTGAGTCCCACGTGCTGCGCAACGCCGGTGGCGTCGTCACCGACGACATGATCCGCTCGCTCGCCCTGTCGCAGCGCAAGCTCGGCACGCGCGAGGTGCTGATCGTGCAGCACACCAACTGTGGCCTCTCGATGGTCACCGAGGACGACTTCAAGGACGAGCTCGAGGAGGCCACCGGGCTGCGCCCGACTTGGTCGGTCGAGGCGTTCCGGAAGGTCGAGGACAGCGTGCGGACGTCGGTCGAGCGCGTGCGGCGCAGCGACTTCCTGCCGCACACCGACAACGTCCGCGGCTTCGTCTACGACGTCAAGACCGGGAAGCTGACCGAGGTCGGCTGATGCTGCCTCCCGTCGCCTCCTGGCGGCACGAGGGAGCTCGCGAGGGGTTCGAGGTCGCGTTCTTCGCCGAGGACGACCGCGGACTCCGGGTCGAGGGTGCCACCACGGCCACCGAGGACGGCGAGTCCTGGATCGTGAACTACGAGATCCACCTGGACCGGTCGTGGCGGACGAGATCCGCGCGGATCACCGGCCGCAGCGGGGGCGCCGTCGTCGTCACGGAGATCGAGGCGGACGGCGAGGGCCACTGGCGGGTCGACGGCGTTCCGGCGCCTCGGCTGGATGGATGTCTGGACCTGGACCTCGAGGCCTCGGCGATGACCAACACCTTCCCGGTGCATCGGCTGGAGCTGCCGGCCGGACGTGCGGCGTCCGCGCCGGCGGCCTACGTCCGCGCCGTCGGGCTGGCCGTGGACCGCTTGGACCAGACCTATTCCCGGGTCGGCGGAGGGCAGTACGACTACGCCGCGCCGGCGTTCGACTTCGAGTGCCGGCTGGTCTACGACCGGCACGGCCTCGTCGTCGACTACCCGGGCATCGCCACCCGGGTCGGGCGAGGTTGAATGGGCCGGTGTCCGTAGACGCCGGCCTGCTGCTCGACTGGTTTTCCACGCACGGCCGCGACCTGCCGTGGCGCGAGCCGGAGTGCACCGCGTGGGGCGTGCTGGTCAGCGAAATCATGCTGCAGCAGACGCCGGTCGCGCGCGTGCAGCCGATCTGGCTCGAGTGGATGGCGCGCTGGCCGCTGCCTTCGGCGCTGGCCGCCGAGCCGCAGGGCGAGGTCGTGCGCGCCTGGGGCAAGCTCGGCTACCCGCGCCGGGCGCTGCGCCTGCACGAGGCGGCGGGCGTGATCGCCGCCGAGCACGGCGACGTCGTTCCGTCCGATGTGGACACTCTGCTCGCGCTGCCAGGGATCGGCGCGTACACCGCGCGAGCGGTCGCCGCGTTCGCGTACGGCCTGCGTGCGCCGGTGGTGGACACGAACGTGCGGCGGGTGGTCGCGCGAGCCGTGCACGGCGCCGGTGACGCCGGGCCCGCGTCGAACACGCGCGACATGGCCGACGTCTCAGCGCTTTTGCCGCTGGAGGACGCGCCCGCCGCGCGGTTTTCCGCGGCGATCATGGAACTCGGCGCGCTGATCTGCACCGCGCGTGCGCCGCGTTGCGCCGATTGCCCGATTTACGACGACTGCGCGTGGCAGCGCGCCGGGCGGCCGGAGTACGCCGGGCCTGCCAAGCCGGTGCAGAAGTTCGCCGGGACCGACCGGCAGGTCCGCGGGCTGCTGCTGGACGTCCTGCGTGGCACCGAAGGTCCGGTCGAGAAGGCTCGGCTGGACATGGTCTGGCACGACGGCGGCCAGCGCGACCGGTGCCTCGACTCGTTGCTGCTGGACGGCCTGATGGAACAGACCCACGAAGGACTCTTCGCACTCCCTGGCGAACACTAACGCGCTACGGCAAAAGTTGGTCAATAGTTGTCATTGCCCTGCTTCGGGGCTACCTTGCTCGCATGTCCGTCCATGCCCCCACCACCACCTTCAAAGGAGGCGCTTCGCGCCCAGCCTCTTTTCAAGTTGACCGCCGCGCCCTGCTCAAGGCAGGGCTCACCGCGAGCGCGGTAGGCGCACTGGGGATCGCCACATCGGGTACGGCTTCCGCTGCCGTGCCAACGATCTACACGACGGCGGACTGGGGCGCGCGCCCGGCGAACGGCACGATCGTCGTGGAGAACCACAAGCCGACGTACATCGTCGTGCACCACGCCGTCGATCCGCCCGCCAACAACGACTTCTCGCTGGCGCGCGCGTTCTACGTGTCGCGGTTCATCCAGAACCTGCACATGGACAAGAACGGCTGGATCGACAGCGGCCAGCAGTTCACGAACAGCCGCGGCGGGTTCGTCACCGAAGGCAGGCACCGCAGCCTGGAGATCCTGCGCGGCGGCACCCGGCACGTCCAGGGCGCGAACGTCGGCAACCACAACAGTGAGGTCATCGGCATCGAGAACGAAGGCCTGTACAGCACGGTCGACGTGCCGCCGGCGCTGTGGAATTCGCTGGTGAACCTGGTCGCGTACATCGCCTCGCAGTACGGCATCGCGCCGGAGTTCATCAAGGGCCACCGCGACTTCAACTCGACCGAGTGCCCCGGCCAGGTCCTCTACAACCGGCTGCCGGAGCTGCGGATCGCGGTGGGCAACGTCCTCGGCGTCGCGGTGGCGCGCTCGGAGCCGTCGTGGCCGCTGCTGAAGCCGGGCGACACCGGCCGGAAAGTCCAGCTGGCGCAGCAGTTCCTGCGGGCGTCCGGCTTCGCGGTGCCCACCGACGGCGTGTTCGGAAAGTCCACAAAGGACGCCGTGGTCTCGCTGTCCGCGACGCTACCCCGGGACACCTGCACGGCAACGCAGGTTGACGGACGAGTCAGGCTTCCTCGGCTCGGACATCTGGCCCCTGATCGTTCCGAGCGACCGCTCCACCGCGGCCTGGCGAGAAGAGCTCGTGAGCGTTCCGGGCGGTTAGAACCGCCCGGAACGCTCACGAGTCCTTCTACCTCCCCAAAACCTTCCCCAGGAATGCTTCCACCGCGCCTCGATACGTCTCCGGGGCCTCGTCGTGGGGGAGGTGGGCCGAGCCGGGGACGACCAGGTGCGTCGCGTGCGGCAGGCGGGCCGCGATCTCGGCCTGCTGACCGGGCGGCATCGCCGTCTGCCGGCCCTCGATGACCAGGAGCGGGCAGCGGATCGACTCGACCAGAGGCCAGAAGTCGCGCCGACCCCATTCAGCGGCGATTTCGTACAGGTCCGGCAGGTCGGCGATCAGGTGGTAGCCGTCGGCGCGCTCCTCGACGCACTCCACGAAGTAGTCACCGGCGTCGCCGAAGAACTTGCGGACGTGGTCCAGTGATTCGAACGGGTCCGGCCAGCTCTCGAAGTAGCCGCGCCAGGTCTCGACCGTCCGGCCCCGCTGGTCAGGCGCGAAGTCCTCCGAAACCACCGCCCGCACCAGCTCCGGGTACGTGGCCGCGACGGCCCAGGCGTGCAGGCCGCCCATCGAATGGCCGATCAGCACCGCCGGGCCGGCGTCCAACGTCTGGAGCGCTGAAGCGACGTCGGCCGCGAAGCGCTCTGTCGTCCACGGGCCGACACGCGGGGCGTGCCCATGCCCGCGCGCGTCGAGGCCGTACACGGCGCCGTACGGGCGAAGCCACTCCGCGACGCGCCACCACGTACGCGCGCGGCCCATCAAGCCGTGCAGCAGCACGATCGGCACACCCGTGCCGCCGAAGCCGATCATCTGCCACCTTTCGTCCCGATCATCGCCACCTTGCCACACTCCGGCGGCCGCTGAATGTGACCGGACCACCACCTAAGGTGGGTGGATGTACCGCCGCCGCTTCGCCGCCGTCGCCCTCGCGAGCGCGGTGGTCGTCGCCGCGGCCTGCGCGAGCGACGCCGTCTCGACACCGCCCCCACCTGCGCCGATGCATCCGGCGCCGGGAGCGAGCGGCGCCGGTGACCCGTACTACCCCGACGACGGCAACGGCGGATACGACGCACTCGGCTACCAGGTCGACGTCGGCTACGACCCGCCGACCGGGCACCTCGACGGCGACACGACGGTCACCGCGAAGGCCACCCAGGACCTGAGCCGCTTCGACCTCGACCTGCGCGGGCTGAACGTCGTCAGCGTCGAGGTCGACGGCAAACCGGTGCCGTTCGCCCGCGAAAAAGCCTTCGAGCTGGCGATCACGCCCACCGCGCCGATCCGCGCCGGGACGACGTTCCGCACCCGTGTCCGCTATGGCGGCGAGCCGGGCAAGACCCCGGACAGTGCCTGGCGACGTTCGGCCGACGGCGGCGCGTTCGTGATCGGCGAGCCGCATTCGGCCGCGTTCTGGTACCCGGTCGACGAAACCCCGCGGGACAAGGCCACCTTCCAGCTGACCGCGCACGTCCCGGGCGGGTGGACCGTCGTCTCGAGCGGCCGTGAACAGGGCACGACGTCGTGGACCGAGCCGACGCCGGTCGCGAGCTATCTGACCACGATCGCGATCGGCAAGTTCTCCGTCGACCGCGGCCGCCTCCCCGACGGCACGCCGCTGCTCCAGGCCTACGCGCCCGGCGCCGACGAGCAGCGCGCGCTCGGCGCCCGATTGCCCGAGGTCATCGGCTTCCTGAGCGGGAAGTTCGGGCCGTACCCGCAGTCCGCCGCGGGCGGGATCTACCTCGCCGACGACGTCGGGTTCTCGCTGGAGACGCAGACCCGGCCGACCTACACGAAGGGCGTCGAAATCCTCACCCTCGTGCACGAGACCGCCCACCAGTGGTTCGGCGACTCGGTCTCGCTCGAGAACTGGTCGGACATCTGCCTCAACGAGTGCTTCGCCTCCTACGCGCAGTGGCTCTGGGCCGAGCGCGAAGGCCAGAACCTCGACGACCGCTATCACACGGCCATCGAAATCACCCACGACAGCACGGACTTCTGGTCGCAGAAGCTGGTCGACATGGGCGCCGGCCACGAATTCCAGGGCGTCTACAACAAGGGCATCCTGGCGCTGCACGCGCTGCGCCGGAAGGTCGGGGACGCCGCGTTCGACCGCATCCTGCACACCTGGACCACCGCGCACCGCCACGCCAACGCGACCTGGTCCGACTTCGAAACGATGGTCTCCCAGGTCAGCGGCCAGAACCTACGGGCCTTCCTCGAAGACTGGTTCCGCGGCACGAAACTCCCGGTCGACGCCGACCTGTATCCGGGGTCGCTCCGCAGCTGAACCCAGCAACGACCGGGTCAGCCCGCTGCGCGCGTCCTGCATTTCGCGCAGCGCACCGGCCATCTCGTCGTCGCCGACCACGACGTCTTCGTCCGGCCGCGCGGCCAGCGCCTGCAACGCCGCCCGTCGCAGCAACTCCTTCGCGAAGGACGCCGTGACGCCTTCGGTCGCTTCGACGATCGGGCCCAGGTCGGCCGTCAGCTTCACTCCACGGGCGTAGAGGCGAAGCAGCGCTTCGCGTCCGACGGCGTCCGGCAGCGGGATTTCGACCGCGAGGTCGACGCGGCCCGGCCGGTCGGCCAGCGCCGTCTCGAGTTCGCTGGCGCGGTTCGTGGTGAGCAGGAACGTGACGTCCGCGTCGCCGCCGACGCCGTCCATCGCGTCGAGCAGGCTGAACAGCAGCGGTGACGAGCCCATCATCGGGCCGTGGCTGCGGTCCTGGGCGATCAGGTCGACGTCCTCCAGCACCACGACGCTCGGCTGCAGGCGCCGCGCCAGCTCGGCCGCCTTCTGCACGAACCGCATGGCCGTGCCGGTCAGGATGACCACCGTGCTCTCCGGCAGCCGTCCCATCAGGTACCGGACGGTGTGCGTCTTGCCGGTGCCGGGCGGGCCGTGCAGGAGCAGGCCGCGCTTGAGGTGCTGCCCGGCGGCGAGCAGCCGTTCGCCGTGGCGCGCGATGCCGACGGTGTGCCGCTCGATGGCGTCGAGGACGCCATCGGGGAGCACGACGTCCTCGTCGCGCAGTGTCGGGCGGGGCAGGAAGGTGAGCAGCTCGTTGCCGCGGTTTTCGCTGGTCCCGAAGGCCATCACCTGCCCGCGGAGCATGTCGTGCTCGACCATCAGCGCTTCGATCCGGGCCCGGACCACGGTCGCGACGGCCCGGTCGGCGGCCACGACCTCCAGGCGGCATTCCTGCTGCCCGTATTGCATGTTCGCGCCGCGGACGCCGAGGACCACCGGCGTCCCGTCCGGCGCGGTCGTGGTGACCAGACCGAGCTGGACGACCTCGGTGGCCTCCTCCGGGCCGATCGCCACGGTCGCGAAGTCCACCGCTCCCAGCTCGTACATCATGTGCCTGCGGGACATCGCGAGCATGCCGAGCAGTTCTTCGTGCCCGCGCTGGCCGCCGGCGATGCCGAACCAGTCCGGCTCGGTGCCGCGCTCGGCGAGATAGGCGTCCACCCCGCGCTGGACGTTCGCGTGTTCCCAGGCCTCCCAGGCCCGCCCGACCAGGACGAGCTGGGTGAACGGGACGCCGACATGGTCGGTCACCCGGTCGACCAGCTTGTTCGCCCCCGGCCCGGCGGCCGCGAGGTCGGCGGTCACCCGGAGCACCCGATGCAGTTCCGCGGCCAGCCCCGCGGCGTCCCCGTACCCCTCGATCCCCATGTGATCCAGAGTGGCACGGATCACATTCAGCGGCCACTACCAGGCGACGACACCTTGCGCCGAGGGCTGGAGCGTGCCGACCCGCGCCGACGCGAGCGGCAGCTCGGTCACCTTCTCATCGCCACCGTTCGCACCGATGAAGTCCGCGACGACCGGCGAGCCCACCCCCGGCGGCGTGACCTGGACCGTGGTGACGACGTGGCAGGAAGCGTCGCCCTTGTCGCACGTCGTCCACTTGAAGCCGGCGAACGCGGTCCGGCCCGGCTTGAGCACGATCTCGGCGCCCGGCCCCGGCTGCGCGACCTTGCTCACCTTCACCGCGATCGGGCTGTCGTTGGCGGCGAGGAAGGAAAAGCCCGCCCAGCCACGCAGGGAGCAGTCCTTGGCCCCCTTGTTCGTCAGTGCGAGCATGGCGATCCCGCCGTTCGGCTGGGTGTTCAGGTCCGCCTTGAAGTCCGAGGCGGTACAAGCCGATTTGGTCGTGGTCGCCGCCGCTGGAACGTCGGCCGGAGCCGTCGTGGTCACGGTGGTCGCCGGAGGGGCGGCGGCCGGCGTGCCGGTACCGCAGGCGGCCAGCGCCAGGGGCAGCGCGGCGGTGAGAACGAGAACGGACTTTCGCATGATGGCCTCCGAGCTTCGCCGATCGGGAACTATGTCCTGAAGACGGCCCGGGCGAGCGGATGTGGCCCCGCTGTGGCATTGGTCAACGCGACGCAACCTCTTCCGGGCTCAGTAGGGTGGAGCCATGACCGTCGTGAAGATCAACGCCATCGAGGTCCCCGAAGGCGCCGGGCCGGAACTGGAGAAGCGGTTCGCCGCGCGGAAGCACGCCGTGGACGGCCAGCCGGGCTTCCTCGGCTTCGAGCTGCTGCGCCCGATTTCCGGCGAAAAGCGCTACTTCGTCGTGACCAAGTGGGAGACCGAGGAGGCATTCCAGGCGTGGCGCTCCGGGCCGGCGCAGGAGGCGCACGCGGGCGAGCGGGCCAAGCCGGTCGCGTCGGGCGCGAGCCTGCTGGAGTTCGAGGTGGTCCCGCTCGATTGAGCGGGCTCGACCGCGCCGCCGCCCTGATCCGGGACGCCGGCGCACTGCTGATCTGCGCCGGCGCCGGGATGGGCGTCGACTCTGGGTTGCCGGACTTCCGTGGTGGCGAAGGGTTCTGGCGGGCCTATCCGCCGTACGCCCGGCTCGGGTTGCACTTCGAAGCGCTCGCCGACCCGCGCCACTTCACCGAAGATCCCGAGCTGGCTTGGGGTTTCTACGGGCACCGGCTCGCGCTGTACCGCGAAACCGTGCCGCATGACGGTTTCCGGCTGCTGCTCGACTGGGGCTCACGCATGCCCGGCGGCGTCCGCGTGTTCACGTCCAATGTGGACGGACAGTTCCAGCGGGCGGGGTTCCCGGCGGTCGCCGAGGCGCACGGCTCGATCCACCACCTGCAGTGTCTCGAGGGCTGCACCGACGAGATCTGGGCCGCGGACGTTGTCGTGGGAATCGATCCCGAGACCATGCGTGCGGTGCCGCCGCTGCCGTCGTGCCCGCGGTGCGGCGGGCTCGCGCGGCCCAACATCCTGATGTTCGGCGACTTCTCGTGGGTGCCCGGCCGCAGCCAGACGCAGCTCGACGCGCTGACCGCCTGGCGCCGGACGCAGCGGGACGTCGTGGTCGTGGAACTCGGTGCCGGGCAGGCGGTGCCCACCGTCCGCCGGTATGCCGAGCTGGCGAGCGCCGCCTCGGGAGCGCTCATCCGGATCAACCCGCGAGAGCCCGAGATCCGGCACGGCCGGGGCGTCTCCCTCGCGGCCGGGGCCCTGGAAACGCTGTCCGCCCTGGAAGAGCGTCGTGAGTGGTAAGTGTCGTTAGAACGACACTTACCACTCACGAGGCCCGGCCCCTACGGAAGCTGCACCTCCGCGTACACGGCCCGGTGGTCGGTCCCCGGTACGTCCAGGACGCTGTAGTCGCGCACGGCCGCGCGCGAGTCCACCAGGACGTGGTCCAGGGTCACGACCGGGACATACGTCGCGGGCCACGTCGGCGTCAGCGCCGCACCGCGCGCGTCCGCCGCGTCCTGGTAGCCCCGGGCCAGGACGGTCCGGAAGCCCGCGTGGTCCAGCGTCGCGTTGAAGTCACCGGCCAGGATCCGCAGCCCGTGGTCCCGGTCCGAGTCCGACAGGTCCTTCATCTCGCGCACCCACTGGGCGGCCCCGGCGTCGGGTGACTGCGGGTGCACCGCGACGATCTCCAGCTGCACGCCGTTGCCCAGCTCCGCCTGCGCACCCGGCTGCTTGGCCGACGACTCCCCGGTGAAGTCGACCTCCTTGAGCGGGAAGCGCGACACGATCCCCGACCCGTACGCGCCGGGCTCGGGATGCATCACGTGGTAGCGGCAGCAGCGTGAACAGCCCGGCCGCGGTCAGCCCGTCGATGATCTTCGGCGTCAGTTCCACCAGGTTCAGTACGTCCACCCGGCGCGAACGCACCAGCTCCACGATCGCCGCGGGGTCGGCGCGGCCGTAGTACAGGTTCGCCGCCATCACCCGCACGGTCCCGCCGTGCACGTCCCGCTGCTCGGACTCCCACAGCCGCGGCGCCACCAGCAGGACCAGCGCGACGGACAGCGCCAGCGCCGTCGCGCCGAGCCACCACCGCCGCAACGCCAGCGTGAGGCCGCCCAGCAGCACACCGGCCACCGCGATGTACGGCGTCAGCGAGAGCGCGATCAGGAGGTACCAGCCGCCGTCGTAGCCCAGGAGCCGCAGCGCCGTGAACACCGCGAGCGGCACCGCCGGGGCCACCAGCAACGCTGTGACCAGGCGATTCCGCGGACGCGCCCGCACTGCTTCGTCAACGACCATGCTGCCGAGTATGCCGATCACGGACGGCGGAGGCCCGCTCCTCCACAAGACCTCCACAGCCTCCTGACAGGACCTGCCAGCCTCCTGACAGCGCTGCCAGCGCGCTGTGCGCCGCTTACCAGCGCACACCTCCACTGTGATCCCCAGAGCGACAGAGCTTTCTGGGGCCGAACCCCAGACCCCAGCCGGGGGCAAGCCCCCTGGACCCCCCAATGCGTTAGGAGGAGGACGTCATGTCGCACGCGATCCAGGCCGAGGGCCTGGTCAAGCACTTCGGGGAGACGAAAGCGCTGGACGGGGTGGATCTCGAGGTCCCGTTCGGCAAGGTGGTGGGGGTGCTCGGGCCCAACGGCGCCGGCAAGACGACGGCGGTCCGCATCCTGGCCACCCTGATGAAACCGGACGCCGGGCACGCCACGGTCGGGGGCTACGACGTGGTCAAGGACCCGGTGCGGGTACGCAGCCTGATCGGGCTCACCGGCCAGTACGCCTCGGTCGACGAGGACCTCAACGGCATCGAGAACCTGACGCTGATCGGGCGGCTGCTCGACCTGTCCCGGTCCGACGCGAAGGCGCGGGCGGCGGAGCTGCTCGAGCGGTTCGAACTGTCCGACGCGGCCAAGCGCCCGATCCGGACGTACTCGGGCGGCATGCGGCGGCGGATCGACCTCGCCGCCAGCCTGGTCGGCCGGCCCGAGGTGCTCTACCTCGACGAGCCGACCACCGGGCTGGACCCCCACGCCCGCAACGAGGTCTGGGCCGTGGTCCGCAACCTCGTCGCCGACGGCGCGACGGTGCTGCTGACCACGCAGTACCTGGAGGAGGCCGACCAGCTGGCCGACAAGATCACCGTGTTCGACCACGGCCGGGTCGTCGCCGACGGCCGCGCCGACGAGCTCAAGCGCCGCGTCGGCGGGCAGACCCTGCAGGTCCGCCCGACGATGCTGTCCGACATGGACGCCGTGGCCCGCATCCTCGGCGAGCTGGCAGGCGTCCGGCCGAGCCGGGACGACGACTCCGGGCTGATCACCGCGCCGGTGTCCGACCCGGTGCTGCTGTCCACTTTGGTCCGCCGGCTCGACGAAGCCGGGATCACCTCGGACGAGCTGGCGCTGCGGCTGCCGAGTCTCGACGAGGTCTTCCTCGCTCTGACCGGGCACGCCGCCGAAGACGAAAACCCCGCCCTGGAAGGGAGTCTCGCATGAGCACGATCACCCTCGACCGTCCCGCCGCGTCGCCGCGGGTCGATCCACCGCGTCACATCACGCCCATGAAGGGCCTCCAGCACGCGCTTTCCCTCGCCTGGCGGGGAATCGTGAAGATCCGGAAGAACCCGGAGCAGCTGGCCGACGTCACGCTGATGCCGATCATCTTCCTGCTGATGTTCACCTACCTGTTCGGCAACGCGCTGGGCGGCTCGATCGAGAACTACCTGCAGAGCCTGGTCCCCGGCGTCATCGTGATGAACATCCTGCAGGCCAGCCTCAGCGTCGGCGTGAACCTCAGCACCGACGTCTCCAAGGGCGTGTTCGACCGCTTCCGCAGCATGCCGATCGCCCGCTCGGCGCCGCTGATCGGCGCGGTGCTCGCGGACATCGTCCGGTACCTGGTGTGCCTGGTGGTGCTGATGGTCGTCGCGACGATCATGGGCTACCGGATCCAGACCGACCCCGGCCAGTTCCTGGTGGCGATCCTGCTCGCGCTGGCGTTCGGGCTGTGCTTCTGCTGGGGCTCGGTGTTCGTCGGCATGCTGATGAAGACGCCGGGTTCGGCGCAGGCGCTGATGTTCGTCTTCATCATGCCGCTGACCTTCGGCAGCAACGTCTTCGTCGACAGCAAGACGATGCCCGGCTGGCTGCAGGCCTGGGCGGACATCAGCCCGGTCAGCCTGATGGCGAACGCGTTGCGCGGCTTGATGAACGGCGGTCCGATCGCCGGCCCGCTGACCGGCGCGCTGATCTGGATGGCCGGCGCGGTCGTGGTGTTCTTCCCGCTGGCGACCTGGGCCTACCGCAAGCGGGTGTGACGGGGGCGGCGCGGGCACCAGGGGGGTCCGCGCCGGATGTCCGTGAATGCCACATCGAGGGCCCAAGACGCCGTCAATGTGGCATTCACGGACTTTCGACCAGGCGCTCCAGCTCGGCCACGGCGTCCTTTTTGGACATCACCCGGCCCAGCTGGAGCGCTTCTTCGTACCCGGCAGGGGAAAGCAGTTCCTCGAGTTCCGCGATCAGCTCGCGGATCCGCGGGTTGCCGTTGTCGAACCGGCCGCGGACCAGCACGGCCATCCCGAGCGTCCGCGCGGCCTCGGCGGGCTTGCCCTGGGCGTGCCGGATCATCGCCAGGATCTCGATCCCGGCCGCCACATCGGGCATGTCCCCACGCCGCAGCGTCGCGCGGATCGACGGCAGCACCACCTCGAGCGCTTCGTCCGGGCGGCCCTCGGCGAGCAGGATCCGCCCCGAGAACGTGCCCAGCCACTCCCGCGCCATGGCCTCCGGGAACGGCGCCTGCTCGATCATCGATTCGAGCTGCCCGAGCAGTTCCCGCGCCCGTTCGGGCTCGCCGGTCATCAGCAGCAGTTCGGCCCGCCCGAACAGCAGGATGATCATCACCTGCTGGTTCCCGGTGTCCCGCGAGTACCGCTCGGCGAGGTCCAGCTCGTACCGGGCCCGGTCGATGTCGCCTGCCCTGGCGTATTCGATCGCCAGCCGCCACCACTGCTGGATGACGTCGTCCTGCGAACGCAGTTCCAGCGCCAGCCCCAGCCCTTCCTGGTACAGCTCGATCGCGCCCGCGGGGTCGCCGTCCTGGGACAGGCTCACCGCCTTGAAGCTGAGGGTCATCGCGATGCCCCAGCGGTCCCCGGTCTCCTTGAAGCACTCGAACGCGCGGGCCCTGGCTGCCTCCGCGCCCGCGATGTCACCCGCGTCGGCCAGCATGAAACTCTCCGCCCAGCCGCCCGCCGCGCGCGCCCACGGCTCGGGTGAACGCAGGGAACGCAGCACCTCGCGGTTGGCCATCTCCTTGTCACCGCCGAGGAACGCCAGCATCGGCAGCGCGATGGCCAAGGCCGGGAACCGCTCGGCCGCACCGCTGTTGACGCACTCGTCGACGATCTCGGGGACTTCGTCGTGCGACATCTCGCCCGGCATCATGTACATCAGGCCGCGGACGGCGCGCAGCGCGGCCAGGATCTCACGGCGCAGCCGGTCGCCGAACGCGAGCACCTCTTCGACCAGCGAGACCGCGCGCTCGCCCTGGCCGAGGATCGTGAGGTACCAGAACGTGCCGAGCAGCAGCTCGGACGCGAAGTCCACTTCGGACAGTTCGACCGCGGTCCGCAGCGCGACGATGACGTTGTCGTTTTCGGCTTCGTACCAGCTGATCGCGTCGAGCTGCGCCGCGGTCCGCAGCCGCGGCTCCATGGCCTCCACGAGCTCGGTGTAGCAGGCCACCATGGCCCGGCGGATCGTGTCGCGCTCGCCGGACTCCGCCAGCCGCTCGGTGGCGTAGACGCGCAGCGTCTCGAGCATCCGGTAGCGCGACTCCCCGCGAGCGCCGACCACCGTGTCCACAATGGACTTTTCGACCAGCGTGCCGAGGACGTACGGGATGTCTTCGGCAGGCAGGACGTCGTCCGCGCAGATCCGCTCGATGACCTCGAGCTCGGCGCCGGTGGCGAACACCGCGAGGCGCCGCGCGAGCACCAGCTCGGCCTCGGTCAGCAGGTCCCAGCTCCACTCGACGACGGCGCGCAGCGTCCGCTGCCGGGGCAGCGCCGTGCGGCTGCCAGAGGTGAGCAACCGGAACCGGTCGTCGAGCCGGCCGGCGATCTGGGACACGGTCATCGACCGCAACCGCGCCGCGGCCAGCTCGAGTGCCAGCGGCATCCCGTCGAGCCGCCGGCAGATCTGACCCACGGCGTCCACAGTGGACTTGTCGAGCACGAAATCGGGTCGCACCGCGATCGCCCGGTCGAGGAACAGCCGGGTCGAGTCGAGCTCGGCGGCCTCCTCGGCGGTGGTCAGCTCCGCCGGGACCGGCAACGGCCCGAGCGGGCAGAGCGCCTCGCCGGTGATGGCCAGCGGTTCGCGGCTGGTGGCCAGGATCCGCAGCGACGGGACCCGGTGCAGCAGGTCGTCGGCCAGCCGGGCGGCCGCGTCGACGACGTGCTCGCAGTTGTCGAGCACCAGCAGCGATTCCCCGGCCGAAAGCACCTCCACGGCGTGCTCGAAGGGCTCCATCGGCCGGCGCATGACGTCGGTCTCGCTGCTGCGGATGTCCCGGACCTCGAGTGCCCCGAGCACGGCACCGAGGACATCCCCCGCGTCGCGCACGCCGGCCAGCGGCGCGAACCAGACACGCCCGGTCTGGTGGGTCGGCTGGCGGGACGCCGCTTCGGTGGCCAGCCGCGTCTTGCCCGCGCCACCCGGCCCGACCAGCGTGACCAGCCGCGAGCCGCCCAGCAGCTCGCCGAGCAGCTTCAGTTCCTCGTCCCGGCCGACGAAGCTGGTCAGCCGGGTCGGCAGCCGGTCGGCGACCGGCTGGGGCGGCGCCAGTTCGCCCCGCAGCGCGGCGAGGTGGATCTCCTGCAGCTCGGCGGACGGGTCGACGCCCAGCTGGTCGGCCAGCGTGCGGCGCAGCTGGCCGTAGACGGCGAGCGCGTCCGACTGACGGCCGGCGGCGCACAACGCGCGGATGCGCAGGCCCGCCAGCCGCTCGCGCAGCGGCTCGGCCGTCGCCGCCGCGGTGAGGTCGGCGAGGACTTCGGCGTAGCGGCCCAGCCTGATCTGTGCCTCGAAGCTGTCCTCGGCCGCTTCGGCCCGCAGCTCGGCGAGGCGGGTCGACGGCGCCTGCGCGAAAGGCGCGTCGAGGACGTCCGCGAGCGCGACACCCCGCCAGAGCTCCAGCGCTTCGCCGAGCATCTCGGCGGCGTAAGCGTCCCGCCCGGCAGCGAGCTCGCGACGGCCGTTCGCCGCGAGCTGCTCGAAGCGGTTCACGTCGACGTCCGCGGCGCCGACGTTCAGCCGGTAGCCGGCGGGGCCGGACTCGATGCCCGCGGGCAATACCTTCCGCAGCCGCGAGACCAGCGACTGGAGGGCGTTGGCGGCGTCCGCGGGCGGCTCGGCGCCCCACAGCCCGTCGATCAGCGCCTCCACCGGGACCGCGCGCGGGGCGTCGAGGGCGAGCCTGGCCAGGAGCATGCGGAGGCGGGCCCCGCCGATGTCGATCGGGGTGCCGTCGTCCTCGGCCGCCCGGAGCGGACCCAGCAGCGCAACGCGCATGTGTCCAGCTTTCCAGACCCGCGGAGCGGCCGTGGCGGAACGGTCCGGCCCGGTGCCCGGCCGAGCCGACGAAAGTGCTGATTTTTCCGGACGAACCGGACTTCACCGGACGAACCCATGCGAGCTTCGCGATACGTTGCGGCTCGGTTCACCGAGACGGAAAGGGAGCGTGCATGAGGGGACGCAAAGGGTTGGTCGTGACCACTGCCCTGCTCGCCGGCATCTGCCTGAGCAGCGGCATCGCCGCCGCGGGCGACTGGGCGCAGCCCAAGCCGGGCAGCGACGGCGCCGGGGAAAGCTACTACCCGCAGGACGGCAACGGCGGCTACGACGTCGGCGACTACAACCTCAAGGTCGGCTACGACCCGGCGTCGCACCAGCTCACCGGGCTGCAGGAGATCTCGGCGCGCGCCACGCAGGCGCTGAGCTCGTTCGACCTCGACCTCAACGGCCTGACCGTGGACTCGGTGCAGGTCAACGGGCGGGCCGCGAAGTTCGCCCGCACCGGCGACCACGAGCTGGTGATCACCCCGGCGAAGTACCTGCGCCGCGGCGAGAACTTCCGCGTGAAGATCGCCTACCACGGGATCCCGGCCGCGATCAGCGACCCGAGCCTCGGCGACAACGGCTGGCAGTTCGCGAAGGCCGGCGGCTCGTTCGTCGCCGGTGAGCCGAAGGGCGCGGCGACCTGGTACCCGGTCAACGACACCCCGCTCGACAAGGCCACCTTCCACCTCGCGATCACCGTGCCCGACGAGTGGGGCGTGATCGCGAACGGCCGTGAGCGCGGCACGTTCAAGGCACCCGGCGGCACCACGCACGTCTGGGCCGAAGAGACCCCGATCGTGCCGTACATGACCACGGTCGCGATCGACAAGTGGAGCTTCGAACGCTCGAAGCGCGCCGACGGCACGCCGATCGTCACCGCGTACGCGCCGGGCACGCCGGACTCGGCCAAGCAGGCCGAGCGGCGGCTGCCGGAGATCCTGGACTTCCTGGAGTCGAAGTTCGGCGCGCTACCCGATCGACGCGGCGGGCGGGATCTTCCTCAACGAGGAGATCGGCTACTCGCTGGAGACGATGAGCCGTCCGATCTACTCCGCGGGCTGGGCCGGGACTGTGCCGACGATCGTGCACGAGAACGCCCACCAGTGGTACGGCGACTCGGTGGCGGTCGAGCACTGGAAGGACGTCTGCCTCAACGAATGCTTCGCCTCCTACGCCGAATGGCTGTGGGACGAGGCCAAGGAGGGCGTCAACCTGGACGCGCAGTACGCGAACCAGGTCAAGACGGCGTCGACGAAGTTCTGGAACGGCAAGCTCTACGACATGGGCAAGGGCAACGAGTTCACGTACGTGTACTCCAAGGGACCGCTCATGCTGCACGCCCTGCGGAACTACATCGGCGAGTCCGCGTTCGCGTGGGTGCTGAAGACCTGGCCGTCGCTGCACCGCGACGGGAACGCCAGCGTGCAGGACTTCCAGCGCTACACCGAGTTCGTCGCGCACAAGAACCTGAAGGGCTTCTTCGACGCGTGGGTGTACGGCGTCGGCAAGCCGGCGGATCAGTACCTCTACCCGGGTGATCTGAAGCCTGCCGCCTGAGCCTCGTGAGTGGTAAGTCGGGTTCTATTTGAGGGGTAAGGCAAACATGGCGTGGTGGAGAAGGTCGTGAATGACGCGTTCAGGACGGCCAGCGTCCCGAACGCGTCATTCGGGACGTCCGTAGCGCCCGGCGCAGGGGTGTGACACCAGGGGTCGTGAGTGTTTATTGAGGGGTAGGTCAAAGGTGGCGTGGTGGAGCGAGGGGGACCTGCCGACGGGCTCGTGAGCGTTGCGGGCGGTTCTAACCGCCCGCAACGCTCGCGAGTCCTCGATGCCGCAGCACGCCACGTTTGCCCACCGATGCCCACCCCTCGATAGAACCCTACTTACCCACTAGCTGACGCCTAAGCTGGGGAAATGGCAAAAGTGCTGCTCACCGGGTTCGCGCCCTTCGGCGGGGAGTCCGTGAACCCGTCCTGGCAGGCCGTTTCGCTGCTGGCTGCGCGCCGCGCGGACGTCGCCGCGGCGGAGCTCCCGTGCGAGTTCGCGGCGTCGCTGCCCGCGCTGCGCGAAGCCGTTGAGCTGCACCGGCCTGAGCTCGTCGTGTGCGTCGGGCAGGCGGGCGGACGCTCCGACGTCACCCCTGAGCGCGTCGCGATCAACCTCATCGACGCGCGCATCGAGGACAACGCGGGCGAGCAGCCCGTGGATGTCGCCGTGCTGCCGGATGGCCCGAGCGCCTACTTCAGCACGCTGCCGGTGAAGGCCTGTGTCGCCGCGATCCGCGAAGCGGGTGTGCCCGCGTCGGTCTCGCACACAGCCGGGACGTACGTCTGCAACCAGGTCTTCTACGGCCTGATGCACTTGCTGGCGACGGATTTCCCCGGCACCCGCGGCGGCTTCGTGCACGTCCCGTACAGCCCGCGGCAGGTCGCCGACAGCGGGAAAGCCGCGCCCAGCCTCGGAATCGACCAGATCGCGGACGCTCTCGACGCGCTGGTGACCACCGCGCTGACCGTCTCCGAGGACATCGCCGTCAGCGCGGGCGCGCTGCACTAGCGGCGCCTCGGTGATCTGAGGCACACCCGCTTGGGCGATGTGAAGAAACCACCCTGTCGGTCGACCGAACGATGCTTACATGTCGGGAAGCCCTGCCCCACGGCCGACGACGAGGTGACTGATGGTTGGATTCGAGACTGACCTGGATGACCTGCGAGCATCCAGCAGGTCGCTGGCCGAGGCGGCCGACGCCGCACAGGTGGCGCTCAGCGCGACGCGCGGGCAGGACGTCCCGACCGGCCCGATCCTCCCCGGCATCTTCGGCGGCGACACCGCGACCGTGGACAACATCTTCGGGCAGACGCTGGGCATGCCGCACGTGGCCAACGCCTACAGCGGTCACCTGGCGGCGATCGAGAAGCTGCTCGCCAAGCTGCATGAGTCCACTGTGGACACAAGCCATGCGCTGCAGCGCGTCGCCGAGCTGTACGAGCAGGCCGACGAGAACGCCAAGCACCACACTCGCGCCGCGGCCGCCGGACTGGACTGAGGGACCCGACATGACCGACGACTACTTCACCATGAGCGGTTCGGGTCCCTGGAGCGGCCCCGTCGACCGCGGGCCGCTGCTCGAGGGCGTCTCCGAGGACCTCCTCGACGGCGCCAACAACGCGCTTGACGGCGTCGAAACCCTCCGAACGGCGTCGTTCTCGCTCCTCCTCGGTGACGAGCAGGGCAGCTACTTCGACCAGATGAACGAGAAGGTCTCGTCGATCTACCGCGAGTTCTCCGCCGCGAACCTGGACCGGGACAACGGCCTGCAGTCGCTGATCGACCGGTACGAAGGCATCTGGAAGAAGCTGCAGCAGGACTCGGCGCCCAAGCTCGACACCGCACTGGACCGGCTGGAGTACTGGCGCGGCGACGCGGCCAATGCCGCGAAGGCCTACATCGGCGATCTCAAGCAGGCCTACGAGCTGGTCGAGTCCAAGATCACCGTGCTGGAGGCCGACGTCGTCGCGGCGCGCGAAGCCGTCGCGTCGGCACGGCACGACCTGAACGAGCTGGGCCTGTCGCTCAAGCAGGTGGCGGAGAAGTTCAAGAAGGACAAGGACCAACAGGCCGCGAACGCCCGGTCGAAGGTACTGGCGGCCGTCTTCACCGGCGCCGTCACCGGCCTGCTCGCCGCGGCCACCATGGGCACCGGCGCGGCGGCCGCGGGCACCATCTTCACCATGGCGCGCGGCGCGATGTTCGCGGCGAACGTGGCCGGGTCGGCGATCGGCGAGGTGATCTCGAAGGAGATCTCCGGGGACAACGCGTTCGACATCTTCAGCAGCTTCACCGACGCCGTCGACAAGATCCGCTCCGCCATGGAGGACACCTCGCGCGACCTCGCGGAGGACATCGGGAAGCAGGCCGAAGACCTGCCGACGATCCCGCCGCCGCCGGACGTCAGCCCCGGCGACCACTTCGACCCGAGCAACTTCGAGACCGAGCACACCTCGCGCGATACCGAAAAGAACGTGCGCGACACGAACGTCGACATCGCGCCGGACGGCAAGGTCTCCACCGACAACGGCAGCATGGGCATGGTGCATGGTTGACCGCGAAGCACTGCTCGCCGAGCTGAGCGCGCTTTCGGCCACCGCGTCGTCGCCGGACGGCGTGGTCTCGCTTTCGGTCAACACCGACGGCGTGATGACGGGACTGCGGCTGTCCGAGAACGTCACACGGATGTCCCCGGCCGAGATCGCGGACCTCGTGCTGACGACCTACAACCAGGCCCAGCGGGAGTCCGCCGATCGCACCGCGCAGCTGATGCTGCCCATGGGCATCGGCGGTTACCTGCTGGACCGGCTGAAGTGGCGCGCGAAGTTCTCGCCGTCGTTGCAGAAGGCGCCTCCGCCTCCTCCGCCCGCTCGGAGTGAGGCCGTGCTGCAGGACCGGTCGGAGACCGCGGCGCCGGAGCCGGCGGCGTCCGGGCCGGTGTCGGACGACGAGTGGTACGGCCAGGGCGTGCGCTACAAACCGACCTGGTGACTCAGGCCCGGGTGACGAGCACGACCGCGGCCGCCACCGCGACCCCGAGCGCCAGCAGGCCGATGCCGATGAACAGCGTCTTCAGCCAGGCCTTCGGTTCCGGCTGCCGCGGGGCCGGCGGGCGTGGCGGTGGCGGCACCTGCTGCCACGGCTGGGGCCGCGGCGGTGTCGCCGGCGGACGGACCGGCGCGAAGGCGGGCACGGTCAGGTTCGGGTCGGCGTCGGTGAGCGGCACGTGGTGCAGCCCGAACGCGACCGCCGTCTCGGGCTGGTCCTGCGTGGTCGGGACGATGCCGAGCTGGTGGGCGAGCAGCCCGGCCAGCAACGGCATCCGGCTCGGCCCGCCGACGAGGTAGATGCCGCCGAGCTGCGCCGGGCTCAACCCCGCGCGGCGGATCGTGGTCCCGAGCAACTCGGCGCTGCGCAACAGACTGGGCCGCACGAGCGCTTCGAGCTCTCCTCGGGTGACGAGGACGTCGCCGAACGGCTCGGGCATCGGCATTTCGGTCCGCTCGTGCCGCGAGAGGCTTTCCTTGGCGTCACGGACGTCCTGGAGCAGCCCACGGCGGTTGCGGCGGTCCGCGGTGGACTGTGGACGCAGCAACCGTTGCCACTGCGCCGGATCGGCGTGCGAAACCGCGCGGCCGATGTGGACGAGCAGGGCCTGGTCGATGTCGAGGCTGCCGAGGTCGGGCAGGCCGTCCTCGGCGAGCACGGCGAACCCGGCGGCGTTGATGCCGACGACGGCGCAGTCGAAGGTGCCGGCCCCGAGGTCGTAGACCCCGATGGGCCCGCGGGCACGGTGCCCCAGCGACGCGTAGTGCGCGGCGGCGGCGACCGGCTCGGGAATCAGCCGGACCTCACCGAACCCGGCGCGCTGGGCGGCGTGCCGAAGGATCTCCTGGCGGGTGGCGCCCCAGCCGGCGGGATGCGAGATCCGGACCTGGCCGAGCGGCCTGCCGAGCTGGCGCTGGGCCTCCTCGCCCATCCGCCGCAGCACGGCGGCGAAGGCGTCGGTGACCTCGACGGTGCGATCGCCCAGCGTCAGGGTGCCCTCGTCGATGCGGCGCTTCGGATTGGCCTCGAACCGCCCGGGATCGAGCCGCGCCCGGCGTTCGGCATCCTGCCCGACGACGAGCGACCCGTCCTCGGCGGCGTAAACGGCGGACGACATGGTGACCGACCCGTCCACCTCGATGGCCCGGGGTCCTCTGCCGAAGGCCGACAGGACCCCTACGGTGCTCGAGGTGCCGAAGTCGATCGACAGAACGTCCACAGGTCTCCCCTCCCGCGGGGCATCGTCTCACGCGCGCTCGCGGGCTCGGGAAAGGACTCGTGAGTGCTGCGGCCGGTTCTATTGAGGGGTAGGGCAAACGTGGCGGCTCTGGTTGCGCTCGGGTCGGGTTCTCGTGAGTGGTAAGTAGGGTTAGAACCCGACTTGCCACTCACGAGTCGCTCAAGCGCAGACGTCACGCTGGCTCGTTGAGACCGTGACGTCGTGGTCGTCGAAATCGGCGACGACCCTCATCCGGCCGCCGAGTGCGACGATGTAGCGTCGGATCGTGTCCAGCTCCATCTGCCCGGGATCGCCCTGCTCCAGCTGACTGATCCGCGGCTGGCTCACCCCATGCGGCGAGCAAGCTCGGTCTGGCTCATGCCGACGTCCTCGCGCAGCTGGGCAAGCCGGAAACCGAGTACATATGCCTGAGTGGCCTCACTCGCCGCGGCGCGCGTGGCATCAACGTCCCGGCCCGCCTTCTGATCGAGTGCGAGCTTGTCCGCCTTGACGTCCTTCCACGACCGACCCATGGCTCAGTTCTCCCAGTCACACGAAAGGGCGGCTCCCCAACCGGGGAACCGCCCTCTCGCTCAAACGACCTCAGTCGGTCTCTTCGCCGTTCTCCTCCAGCGTCGAGGCGCCGATGCTGACCGGCGGGGCGTCGGGGACCGACGACGGGCGACGCTCACCGCGGAAGGTGAAGCGGGCCTGGTCGTCCTTGTCCTCGTCGTTGCCGCTCCAGCCTTCGACGTCGACCAGGATGATCTGGCCGGGCTCGACCTCGCCGAAGAGGATCTTCTCCGACAGCTGGTCCTCGATCTCGCGCTGGATGGTCCGGCGCAGCGGCCGGGCACCGAGCACGGGGTCGAAGCCGCGCCTGGCCAGCAGCGACTTGGCCTTCGGCGTGAGCTCCAGCTCCATGTCCTTGGCCTTGAGCTGCTTCTCCACGCGGTTGATCATCAGATCGACCATCATGATGATCTGTTCCTTGGTCAACTGGTGGAACACGATGATGTCATCGATCCGGTTCAGGAACTCCGGGCGGAAATGCTTCTTCATTTCCTCGTTGACCTTTTGCTTCATCTTCTCGTACTTCGTGCCGGAGTCGCCGCCCCCGGCGAACCCGAGCGAGACGGACTTGGAGATGTCCGAGGTGCCCAGGTTGGACGTGAAGATGAGGACCGTGTTCTTGAAGTCGACCGTGCGGCCCTGGCCGTCGGTCAGGCGGCCATCCTCCAGCACCTGCAGGAGCGTGTTGTAGATCTCCTGGTGCGCCTTCTCGATCTCGTCGAACAGGACCACCGAGAACGGCTTGCGCCGCACCTTCTCGGTCAGCTGGCCACCCTCTTCGTAGCCGACGTAGCCCGGAGGGGCACCGAAGAGCCGCGAAGCGGTGTAGCGGTCGTGGAACTCGCCCATGTCGATCTGGATGAGCGCGTCGTCCTCGCCGAACAGGAACGCCGCAAGCGCCTTGGACAGCTCGGTCTTACCGACACCGGACGGGCCGGCGAAGATGAACGAGCCGGACGGGCGCTTCGGGTCCTTCAGGCCGGCACGCGTACGGCGGATCGCCTGCGAGACGGCCTTGACCGCGTCCTCCTGGCCGATGATGCGCTTGTGGAGCTCGTCCTCCATGCGCAGCAGCCGGGTGGTCTCCTCCTCGGTCAGCTTGAACACCGGGATGCCGGTCCAGTTGGCCAGCACCTCCGCGATCTGCTCGTCGTCGACCTCGGCGACGACGTCGAGGTCGCCGTCCTTCCACTGCTTCTCCCGCTCGCCCTTCTGGCCGAGAAGGGTCTTCTCCTCGTCACGCAGGCGCGCGGCACGCTCGAAGTCCTGCGCGTCTATCGCGGACTCCTTGTCCCGGCGGACGTTCGCGATCTTCTCGTCGAACTCGCGCAGGTCCGGCGGCGCGGTCATCCGGCGGATGCGCATCCGGGCGCCGGCCTCGTCGATCAGGTCGATCGCCTTGTCCGGGAGGAACCGGTCGTTGATGTACCGGTCCGCCAGGGTCGCGGCGGCGACCAGCGCCGAGTCGGTGATCGAGACGCGGTGGTGCGCCTCGTACCGGTCACGCAGGCCCTTGAGGATCTCGATCGTGTGCTCGAGCGAGGGCTCGCCGACCTGGATCGGCTGGAAGCGGCGCTCCAGCGCGGCGTCCTTCTCGATGTACTTGCGGTACTCCTCGAGCGTGGTCGCACCGATCGTCTGCAGCTCACCACGGGCGAGCATCGGCTTCAGGATCGAAGCCGCGTCGATCGCACCCTCGGCGGCACCCGCGCCGACGAGCGTGTGCAGCTCGTCGATGAACAGGATGATGTCGCCGCGGGTCTTGATCTCCTTGAGCACCTTCTTGAGGCGCTCTTCGAAGTCACCGCGGTAGCGGGAACCGGCGACCAGGGAGCCCAGGTCGAGCGTGTAGAGCTGCTTGTCCTTGAGCGTCTCGGGCACCTCGCCCTTGACGATGCTCTGCGCGAGGCCCTCGACGACGGCGGTCTTGCCGACGCCGGGCTCGCCGATGAGCACCGGGTTGTTCTTGGTGCGGCGGGACAGCACCTGCATGACCCGCTCGATCTCCTTGCCGCGCCCGATGACCGGGTCGAGCTTGCCCTCGCGGGCGAGCACGGTCATGTTGCGGCCGAACTGGTCCAGCACCAGCGACGACGACGGGGTGCCCTCACCGCGGCCGGAACCGGTTTCGGTGGACTCCTTGCCGCCCTGGTAGCCCGAGAGCAGCTGCAGCACCTGCTGGCGGACCCGGTTGAGGTCCGCACCCAGCTTGACCAGGACCTGCGCGGCGACGCCCTCGCCCTCGCGGATCAGGCCGAGCAGGATGTGCTCGGTGCCGATGTAGTTGTGGCCGAGCTGCAGCGCCTCGCGCAGCGACAGCTCCAGCACCTTCTTGGCGCGCGGCGTGAACGGGATGTGCCCGCTCGGCGCCTGCTGGCCCTGACCGATGATCTCTTCGACCTGCTGGCGCACGCCCTCCAGGGCGATGCCCAGCGACTCCAGCGCCTTGGCGGCGACACCCTCACCCTCGTGGATCAGACCCAGGAGGATGTGCTCGGTGCCGATGTAGTTGTGGTTGAGCATCCTGGCTTCTTCTTGAGCCAGCACAACCACCCGCCTCGCGCGGTCGGTGAACCTCTCAAACATGTGCACTCCCTCGACTGCTGCGCCGGCGGCCCGTATCCATCGTCCGTGCTTGCACCGCGTTGGATTCAGCACCGTGAGACCACTCTAGTAGCCATGTGGTCGCGCTGGCGTACCACTACTGCTGTTCGCGGTCTTTTTGGCACCCGGACGTGAACAGCTCCGGGTCACTCTCGTCATCTGATTGTCCTGCACCTTTACGTCAGGCTGAACGAACGGGCGGCCGT
>CAVXMR010000015.1:0-10048 GCA_963762765.1 uncultured Actinomycetota bacterium | reverse complement strand
GCGCCCTCGACGATCAGGTTCCAGCCGATCCAGAGCACCACGAAAGACGTCAAGTAGACGAGGAACCGGCTGGTCCCGAGGAAGCGCGCGATCCGCTCGGACAGCCGGCCGAAGGCCTGGGGGTCGTAGTGCGGGCGGGGTAGCGCCGACCGCTGCCCGATCGGCTGGTCGAGGCGTGGTCGCCGCGGGGCGCGGTCAGCCATGACTGGCGCCGCCCTCGCGCCAATCGGCAGGGAGCACGTGGTCGAGCACGTCGTCGACGGTGACCGCCCCCAGCAGTCGCTGCTCGGAGTCGACCACAGGCACCGCGACCAGGTTGTACGACGCGAGGTGACGGGTGACGTTAGCCAGTGGCACCTCGGGGGTGAGCGGATCGATGTCGGTGTCGATCGCCGCACTGATCAGCGAGCTGGGGGCTCCCGGAGCAGGCGCTGGAAGTGGGCGGTGCCGAGATAGCGGCCGGTCGGGGTCTCGTAGGGCGGACGCACGACGTAGACCTGGGCGGCCAGGCTGGGGTGCAGGTCGGGGTGCCGGATCCGGGCCAGCGCCTCCGCCACCGTGGTGCCCGGCCCGAGGATCACCGGCTCGCTGGTCATCAGCCCGCCGGCCGTGTCATCGCTGTAGGCGAGCAGCTGGCGCACCGGCTCGGCCTCGTCGGGCTCCATGAGGTCCAGCAGCTCGGCCGCGTCGGCCGGCTGCATCTCCCCCAGCAGGTCGGCTGCGTCGTCCGGTGCCATCGCCTCCAGCACGTCGGCGGCGCGTTCATCGGCCAGACCCGACATCAGCTGCACCTGCTCGTCCTCGGGCATCTCCTCGAGGACGTCTGCCAGTCGCTCGTCGTCGAGCAGCCGCGATCTCGCCCCGCCGCTTGTCCGACAGGTCGTGCATGACGCCTGCCAGGTCGGCGGGGCGCAGCTTCTCGAACACAGCCAGCAGGTTGGCAGCGCCCTGGTCCGCCTCATCGAGCGAGAACCCGCTCACCTCGTCCCAGGCGAGCTGCAGGATCTCGCTGCGTCGGCGGCCACGCCCCTTGCGGACGGCTACCCGGCTGATCAGCCAATCGGTGCGGGTCTGCTCGATCGCGACGTCCACCACCGTCACCTCGGTGCCCTCGGCCTCGCCGGGGGTGAGCAACGTGAGCCGTCGGTCGAGCAGCTCGGCGAGCACGAGCGTCTCGCCGGTCGCTTGTCGAACCGGCGCAGGCTGACGGTGCCGGTGCTGAGGACCACGGCGTCCACCTCGATGGTGGTGACCCGGCTCATGGGGACGAAGATGCGACGTCTGGCCTGGATCTCCACCACGATGCCGAGTACCCGGGGCCGGTTCTTGCCGATGCGCAAGGCGACGACGAGTCGCGCAGCCGGCTCGATCTGGTCGCCCTTGGGGTCGAAGACTGCAGCCCGGTGAGGCGCGCGGCAAAGGCATGGGTCGGCATGCCCATGCGACCTCAGCCGGCGCGGTGTGCAGCTCACTGACCGAGGCTACCGCCGGTGGGCAGGGCCGCCGAGCCAGGCGGCCAGCGCGTTGCCCAGGTTGAAGGCGGCGATGTTGACGCGGAAGCGAGCGCGGGGCGCCGCCGCTGGTCAGCGACGCGGGGCTGCAGCGGCGGCACGGTCGCGAAGCCCGCCGCGCCGAACAGTGCGATGGTGATGGCGGCAGGGAGCTTGGCGTGCGCGGTGAAGACGAACACCAGCAGCACCACCGCGAGCGTAGCGAGGATGACGTACAGGCTGGGCATCAGCCTGCGGTCCGCGCAGCGGCCGCCCAGCAGGTTGCCGACGAACATGCCGCCACCGAACAGCACGAGCAGCCAGGTGACCGCGCCGGAGGAGAAGCCCGCGACCTCGGTCATCATCGGCGCGATGTAGGTGAACGAGGCGAACACCCCGCCGAAGCCGAGCGTGGTCATCGCCAGCGCGAGCCACACCTGCGGACGGCGGAACACGGCGAGCTCGCCGCGCAGCCCGCTGCCCGGCTCCGGCTTCTGGTGCGGCACCAGCGTGAGGATGCCGATCGCGCCGATCACGCCGAGCCCGGCGACCACCCAGAACGTCGAGCGCCAGCCGAAGGCCTGGCCGAGCGCGGTGCCGGCGGGCACGCCCAGGACGTTGGCCACGGTCAGCCCGGTGAACATCATGGCGATCGCGCCGGCTGCTTGGCCGGCGCGACCAGCGAGGCGGCGACGACCGAGCCGACGCCGAAGAACGCGCCGTGCGACAGCGCCGCGACGATCCGGCCGGTCATCAGCAGGCCGTAGCTCGGGGCGATCGCCGAGACCAGGTTGCCGGCGACGAACAGGCCCATCAGGGCGAGCAGCACGGTCTTGCGCGGCACGCGCGACGCCAGCGCGGTGAGCACCGGCGCGCCGACGACGACGCCGAGCGCGTAGCCCGAGATCAGCAGGCCTGCGGACGGGATCGAGACGCCGAAGTCGGTCGCGATCTCGGGCAGCAGGCCCATGATCACGAACTCGGTGGTGCCGATACCGAAGGCGCTGATCGCCAGTGCGAGCAGGGCGGCGGGCATGAAACTTCCTTCTTCCACAGGTAGAGTGGTTACTGGCGTTAGCAACTACGAGCGTCCGAAATAGTTGCAGACGCCGCTTATTGCACAAGCTCGATAATGCGGCGTGCAAGGATCGTGCGCAAGCCGGGGAGAGGTGAACCGTGTCACTGGACGACGACGCCGTCGAAGCACGCGCGCAGGGCTGGCGGACGCTGGCCGCGCTGCACGCGCGGATCGAGGACAAGCTGCAGCACGCCCTCGAGCGCGACCACGAGCTGTCGGTCAGCGAGTACACCGTGCTCGACGTGCTGGGCCGCCAGAACGGCTTCCACCTGCGGATGAACCAGCTCGCGAACGCCGTGGTGCTGTCGCAGTCCGCCACCACGCGCCTCGTCACCCGGCTCGAGGGGCGCGGCCTGCTCGCGCGCTACCTCTGCGTGGACGACCGCCGCGGTATCTACACCGAGGTCACCCCGGCCGGGCAGGCGCTGCTCGCCGCGGCCCGCCCGACCCACGACACCGCCCTGGCCGACGCGCTCGCCGAGGCCGAGGCGCTCCCCGAGCTGGCCCCGCTCGTCACCGCCCTCGGCAGCCTGCACCCGGTCGTGAGCTGAAGGACGCCTTCGGCAGGGCCCCCGGCGAGGTCACTCGATGGTGTGATGCGATGGCTTGGCCGTTGCATCGGAAACACCCGGACGGGTGACGCGATGGAGTAGGGGAAAGAGTCGTCGTGCCCGAGGGTCCGGCGGCCAAAGGGGGCCAATGGCCGTGCGTGTTGGAGGATCCATGGGTAGGACGGGTGTGTGGCTGATCGGTGCCCGCGGTTCGGTGGCCACGACGGCCATCGTGGGCGCGGCGGCCGTGCGGGCGGGGGCGGCCGCGCCGAGCGGGTGCACGGCGGAGCTGCCGGACTTCGCCGGCGCGGAGCTGCCCGGTCTCGGTGACCTGGTGTTCGGCGGTCATGACATCGTTGACACACCGTTGCTGAAGCGGGCCGAGCAGCTGGTGCAGTCCGGCGTCGTCCCGGCCGCGTTGCCGCAGCTGGTGGCCGCGGACCTGGAGGCCGCCGAAGCCGAGATCCGGCCCGCGAGCCGCGAGGCCGGGAACCAAGGCGAGGCGATCGCCTGGATCGTCGAGGACCTCACCGCTTTCCGTGCTCGCCACGACCTCGAAGAGGTCGTCGTGGTGAACGTGTCCTCGACCGAGCCGCCGTGCGAGCCGCACCCGGCGCACGAGTCGCTCGCCGCGCTCGACATCGCGCTCGCGGGTCCGGATCCGGTCCTCCCGGCGAGCTCGCTGTACGCCTACGCGGCCTTCGCGCGCGGGTTGCGGCTTTGTCGACTTCACGCCGTCGACCGGCGCGCGCCTGCCCGCGCTCGATGAACTGGCGCTGCAGACCGGCCGTGCCGTACGCGGGCCGCGACGGCAAGACCGGCGAGACGCTGCTGCGAGTCCGTGCTGGCGCCGATGTTCGCGCAGCGCGGCCTGCGCGTGCGCTCGCCTGGTCCGGCACGAACATGCTCGGCGGCGGCGACGGCGCGACCCTGGCCGACCCGGCGCGGCGCCGCAGCAAGATCGCCTCGAAGGCAGCGCGTGCTGGAGCCCATCCTCGGCCACGCCGTCGACGGCGCAGGTCCACATCGACTACGTCCCCGACGCTCGGCGACTGGAAGACCGCCTGGGACCACGTGCTCGTTCGAGGGCTTCCTCGGCACGCGGATGACGCCTGCAGTTCACCTGGCAGGGCTGCGACTCCGCGCTCGCCGCGCCGCTCGTGCTCGACCTCGCGCGGTTCACCGCCAAGGCGTGCCGCGACGGCGTCGCCGGCCGGCTGTCCGAGCTTGGCTTCTTCTTCAAGGACCCGGTGGGCGACGGCCCGCACGACCTGGCCACCCAGTACGCCGTGCTGCGCGACTGGGCGACCCGGTGAAGGCGCTCGTCGAGCTGGTCCGCGCGCCCGCGGCACTGACCGTGCCCGGAGACGCCGTCGCCGGGGCCGCCGCGTCGGGCTGGCCCTTCGGCGGCCGCCGGACACTCGCGCTGACCGGCGCTTCCGTCTGCATTTACTGGGCGGGGATGGCGCTCAACGACTACGCCGACCGGCACCTCGATGCCATCGAGCGCCCCGAGCGGCCGATCCCGTCCGGGCGGATCAGCCTTCGACCGCGCTGGGCGTGGCCTCGGGGCTGACCGTCGGCGGGCTCGGGATCGCCGCGGCCGCCGGAGGCAAGCGTGCCCTTCGCGTGGCGTTTCCGCTGGCAGCAACGGTTTGGGCGTACGACTTCGCGCTGAAGTCGACGCCGCTGGGTCCGGTCGCGATGGCCGCGGCGCGGGCGCTGGACGTCCTGCTCGGCGCGGGTGGCGCGAAGCCCGCCCTCCCGGCCGCGCTCACGGTCGGGGCGCACACGCTGGCCGTCACCGTGCTGTCCCAGTCCGAAGTGGACGGTGCGAAACCGGCGCTGCCCGCCGCCGCGATGGCCGCGACTGCGGGAGTCCGCGTCGCCGCCGGACGCCGCGTCGGACCGCTGGCCTCGGCGCTGCTCGGGACGTACGCGGTGACGACCGGGCGCGCGCAGTACGACGCCGTCCGTGACCCGGGCGCGATGCAGATCCGGAAGGCGGTCGGCGCCGGGATTCACGGGATGATCCCGTTGCAGGCCGGGCTGATCGCGCGCACCGGAGCCTGGCGCTCGGCGCTCGCGGTGGCCGCGGCGTTCCCGATCGCGCGGGCGCTGAGCCGGAAGGTGTCGCCGACATGAGCCTGCGTTTCGGGTACGGCACCAACGGTTTCGCCAACCACGGCCTCCCCGACGCGCTGCGAGTGCTGGCGGAACTCGGCTACGAGGGTGTCGCGCTGACCCTGGACCACGGCCACCTGCATCCGTTCGAGCCGGATCTGCTCGGGCGGACCGCGGCGGTGCGCAAGCAGCTCGAGGAGCTCGGCCTGGCCGTGGTGATCGAGACCGGTGCCCGCTTCCTGCTCGACCCGTGGCGCAAGCACTCGCCGACCTTCCTCGATCCGGACCGCGAAGGCCGGATCGACTTCCTGCGGCAGGCCGTGGAGATCGCCGCGGAGCTCGGCGCGGAGGCCGTCTCGTTCTGGAGCGGGATCAAGCCTGCCGACCTGCCTGAAGCCGCGGCCTGGAAGCTGCTCGCCGACGGCTGTGCCCAGATCCTCGAGACGGCGGACAGATTCGACGTCCAGCTGGGCTTCGAGCCGGAGCCGGGGATGCTCGTCGAGGACCTCGACGGCTACTTCCGGCTCGCCGGGCTGCTGGGCGATCCGGAGCGATTCGGCCTCACGTTGGACATCGGGCACTGCCGGTGCAACGAGTCGGCGTCGGTGCCGGACTGTGTGCGCCGGGCCGCGCCGCGACTGGTGAACGTCCAGATCGACGACATGTGCCGTGGCACGCACGAACACCTCGAATTCGGCCGCGGCGAAATCGATTTCCCACCGGTGCTGGCCGCGTTGGAGGAATCCGGGTACCGCGGACTGGTCGCGGTCGAGCTGCCGCGGGACAGTCATGCGGCGCCGCGGATCGCCCGCGAGTCCCTGGAGTTTCTGCGGAAGGCGTCGGCATGACCCCTGACGAACTCAGGGCCGCCTTGCCCGAACCTGCTTCGGCCTGGTTGGCCGAGGCGTCGGTGCGAGTCGCCGCCGATGCGTCGGCGCTGCGCACCCTGTTCCCCGGAGTCGGCCGGAAGTGTGGCCGCGGGCCGCTGGGAATTCCCGAGTGGACGGTCGACGACGCCGTCCGCGTCCTGCTGCTGCTCGCCGCGCCGAACGCCGCCGACGAGCTGCCGGGGCTTTATCGCTATGGCGACGCGGCCGAGAAGCGCGCGGTCCTGCGTGGACTGTCGTTCGTGGACGCTCCGACCGGTCTGGAGCTGATATCGGATGCCTTGCGCACCAACGACACCCGGCTGGTGACGGCGGCGATGGGGGAGTACGCCGCCGAGCACCTCGACGACTCCGCGTACCGCCACGGCGTGCTCAAGTGCGTGTTCATGGGCATCCCGCTGGCCGCGGTCGCGGGGCTGGATCGCCGCACCGATGACGAGCTCGTGCGCATGATGCGCTCCTTCGCCGCCGAACGCGCCGCCGCGGGCCGGACGGTCCCTGCGGACCTCGTCGCGCTCGTTCCCGAACTGTCCGGAGAGGACTCCTGATGCGCATCTTCGACCCGCACATCCACATGAGCTCGCGGACCACCGACGACTACCAGGCGATGTACGACGCCGGGGTGCGCGCGCTGGTCGAGCCCGCGTTCTGGCTGGGCCAGCCGCGCACGAGCGTCGGCAGCTTCACCGACTACTTCGACGCGCTGGTCGGCTGGGAGCCGTTCCGCGCGAACCAGTTCGGCATCCGGCACCACTGCACGATGGCGCTGAACCCCAAGGAGGCCAACGACCCGCGCTGCGTGCCGGTGCTCGACGTCCTCCCGCGATACCTGGAGAAGGACGGCGTGGTCGCGGTCGGCGAGATCGGCTACGACTCGATGACCGCCGACGAGGACAAGGCGTTCGCCGCGCAGCTGGCGCTGGCCATCGACCACGAGCTGCCCGCGATGGTGCACACTCCGCATCGCGACAAGGCCGTCGGCACCGAGCGCAGCATCGCCGTCGTCCGCGAGTCCGGCATCGCGCCGGAGCACGTCGTGCTCGACCACCTCAACGAGATGACCGTGAAGATGGTCAAGGATTCCGGTTGCTGGATGGGGTTCTCCATCTATCCGGACACCAAAATGGACGAAGAGCGGATGGTCGCGATCCTCCGGGAGTACGGCACCGAGCGGGTGCTGGTCAACTCCGCGGCCGACTGGGGCAATAGCGACCCGCTGAAGACGCTGCGCACCGGCGAGGCGATGCTCGCCGCCGGGTTCAACGAGGACGTCGTCGACCAGGTGCTGTGGCGCAACCCGGTCGAGTTCTACGGCCAGAGCGGACGGCTGGATCTGTCCGAAGTGGACGTCGCCGCCGAGTTCGAAGGCAACTCGATTCTGCGAGGTGCCCGCAAGTGAGGTTCCGTCACCGCGACGGCTCGGTCGTCCACCTCGCCTACTGCACCAACGTGCACCAGGCCGAGGACCTCGACGGCGTGCTGGCCCAGCTGGCGCGCTTCGGTGAGCCGGTGCGGGAGAAGCTGGGCGCCGACCGGCTGGGACTCGGGCTCTGGCTGGCGCGCCCGGTCGCGTCCGAGCTGCTCGCCGACCCCAGTGCGTTGCCGCGGCTGCGGGCCGAGCTGGCCGTGCGCGGTTTGGAAGTGGTGACCCTCAACGGGTTCCCGTACCAGGGATTCCACGACCCGGTGGTCAAGCACAAGGTCTACCGTCCTAACTGGACCACGCCGGAGCGGACCCGGTACACGCTGGATCTGGCGCGGCTGCTGGCCGGGTTGCTCCCCGATGATGCTCGGCGGGGTTCGATTTCCACGCTGCCGCTGGCTTGGCGGACGGAATGGACCGGGGACAGTCAGCTCGACCTGCTTACCGAAGGACTGGCCAAACAGGCGGCTGAGGGACGTCCGGTGCAGGTGGCGTTCGAGCCGGAGCCCGGCTGTGTCGTCGAGACCACCGCGCAGGCCGCGTCGCTGCTGTCCGGTGTGGACAAGGAGTGGCTGGGCGTCTGCCTGGACACCTGTCACCTCGCGGTCGGTTTCGAGGAGCCTTCGGCGGCTTTGGAGCGGCTGGCCGCGGCCGGGCTGGAGGTCGTGAAGCTTCAGGCGTCATGCGCGTTGCAGGCTGACGATCCTCGCGATCCGGAGACCCGGCGCGCGCTGGAGTCCTTTGTGGAGCCCCGGTTCCTGCACCAGTGCAACGAAGGCGCGCCGCCGGGTGCGGACGACCTCGATCTCGCGCTGGCCGGTGGGTTGCCGGGTGACGGGCCGTGGCGGGTGCACTTCCATGTTCCGCTGCACGCCGATCCGGCCCCGCCGCTGACGTCCACCCGTCCCGTTCTGAGCGGCGACCCTCGCCGAATTGTTCGGCGGTTCTTCGGCGCTGACTGACCACGTCGAAGTGGAAACCTATACCTGGCAGGTGCTTCCGGACGCACCTGTCGACGACGCCGGGCTCGTGTCCGGCTTGGCCGCCGAACTGGACTGGACCCGGCGGCAGCTGCGCGAACTCGGCTTGGAGGAACTGTGAGTCTGGTAGTACTCGACGTCGTCGGGCTGACCCCGCGGCTGCTGCCGCACATGCCGAACCTGCGTCGCATGGCCGAACCCGGGTTCACCGCGAACCTGGAGACGGTGTTCCCGGCGGTGACCTGCACGGTGCAGTCGACGTTCCTGACCGGGCTCACCCCGGCCGGGCACGGCATCGTCGGCAACGGCTGGTACTTCCGCGACCTCGGCGAGATCTTCTTGTGGCGCCAGCACAACAAGCTCGTCGAGGGCGACAAGTTCTGGGACGCCGCGCGGCGCGCGCAGCCCGGCCACAAGGTCGCGAACGTGTGCTGGTGGTACGCCATGGGTGCGGACACCGACCTCACCGTGACGCCGCGGCCGATCTATCACGCGGACGGGAAGAAGTCGCCGGACTGCTACACCGACCCGCCCTCGCTGCACGACCGGCTCGTGGGCGAACTGGGTGAGTTCCCGCTGTTCACCTACTGGGGACCGACCGCGTCGATCACGTCGTCGAAGTGGATCATCGCGGCGGCGCAACAGATCCTGGCCACGGACAAGCCGGACACGACGCTGGTCTACCTCCCGCACCTGGACTACGACCTGCAGCGTTTCGGCCCGGATTCGCCGCAGGCAGCGGCGGCGGCGCGTGAGCTGGACACGGCGCTGGCGCCGCTGCTGGACGCCGCGGCCGGGCACACAGTAGTCGCGCTGTCGGAGTACGGCATCACGTCGGCGGACCGCCCGGTGGACATCAACCGCGCGCTGCGCCGCGAGGGCCTGCTCAAGGTGTACACGCAGGCCGGGATGGAGTACCTGGACCCGTGGACGTCGCGGGCGTTCGCGGTTTCGGACCACCAGGTCGCGCACGTCTATGTCCGCGACGAGGCGGATCTGGAGCGGGTGCGGGCGATCGTGGCCGGACTGTCCGGTGTGGACGTCGTGCTGGACCGCGAAGGGCAGGCGGGGATCGGGATCGATCACGCGCGCGCGGGTGAGCTGGTGGCGATCGCCGAGCCGGACGCGTGGTTCACGTACTACTACTGGCTCGACGACGACCGCGCGCCGGACTTCGCCAAGACCGTCGAGATCCACCGCAAGCCGGGCTACGACCCGGCCGAACTGTTCTTCGACCCCAACGACCCGCTGGTGAAGCTGAAGGCGGCGAGTGCGTTGGCGCGCAAGAAACTTGGGCTGCGGTACTCGATGCAGGTGGTCCCGCTGGACCCGGCGCCGGTGAAGGGCAGCCACGGCCGTCTCCCCGACTCGGACGACGACGGCCCGGTCTTCCTCAGCAACGACCCGCGCCTGGCCCGCGACCGCGTCCGGGCCACCGATGTCAAAGCGATGCTGCTGGAGCTGACCAAGGCTTAGTCGGCCGCGGCTAGGGTCTCGTGAGTGGTAAGTCGGGTT
>CAVXMR010000014.1:0-8337 GCA_963762765.1 uncultured Actinomycetota bacterium | reverse complement strand
ACGAACGCCCAACATACTCCTCAACACGGGATACGCGCCGGATGTTCCGGCAGGTGGCGCGGCTTATTCGTCGTCGGGCTTGGCGTGGTCGGCCTTGCCCGGGTTCGGGTCCCGGGAGAGGTCGATCAGGGTGCACCCCCGCGCCCTCGGGCGCCGCGTGGTCGCCCCGGCGTTCGGTCTCCTCGGCCGGCCCGGCGTGTTTGCCGGTCCCCTCGGTGCTGCTATCACGCACTCCTCATACTTCTCGTGCACCGCTTCCTGGTCACCGAACCTACCCATTACCCGGTCGGGTGACGCAGTGGGATCGAAACACCGGTTTCGCGCGTCAGAGCGTCGCGGAGGCGCCACGATGGGTGGGTCACGTATCGGGCGAACGGGGAGGAAAAGGGACGATGTCGGCCGAGTTCGACCAGCTGGTCGCCGAGTTCGAGCAGTTCCAGTCGAGGATCAAGAATGTCGACGACCGCTTCGCGGGATCGGCGGCATGCAGGACGAGCTGACGGAGCTGCGGGCCACCGCGACCTCGCCGGACAAGGCCGTGACGGTCGTCGCAGGCCCCGGCGGCGCGGTGCTGGACGTCACGTTCACCGAGGACGCGCTCCGGCAGTCCCCCGCGGCGCTCTCGGCGGCGGTGATGGCGACGCTGGGCCAGGCGGTGGCCGCGGCGGCGCGGCAGCAGGCGGCGATCGTCGAGGAGCACATGGGCGGCGACATGAACCTGGTCGACCAGGTGCTGGAGACGCAGGCGGCGGTGTTCGGGACGTCGGTCGAGGAGATGCGGGAGAAGCTGGCGGAGGAGACGGCGGCGCCGGAAGCCCGCGTCGGAGGACTTCTCCGAGCAGTCCTTCGTCCGGCGCGAGGCGAGCCGGAGCAGCCCGCTCCCCCGGCGTCGCCGCCGGCCGGCTCGGCGGGCGATTCGTACCTGCGCAAGCTGTTCGACCAGGAGGACGACGAGCACGCCGGGAGGCGGCAAGGAAACCGCGCGGAAAGCGTGTCGCGAAGGCGGATGAATTCGGCGACGCCGGCTACGAGGGTTCCCTGGAGGAACGAGCGGGAATCTGACTTCTGAATGAAGCATCTCGACCGGGACTTCTTCGCCGGCGTCGTTCCCGTGCTCCCGCTCGCGGTTTGGCATTCCCTGCGGGAGGTCTTTCGAGGTCTGCAAGTACATTGCCGCAAATCGCCGGACCGACGCCAAGGAAAGGCCGAAGTCGTGGTTCGCCGCAAGCCGCGGCGGCCCGTTCCGGACGCCCGGGCCCCGCATCACCCAGTTCCTGCCCGCGGCCCTGACGGAGCGGAAGTTGTTGGCAGCGCTCGATTATCTTTGCGATGTCGCCGACCGGATGCCGGTCTACGCCTGATGCCGACGTGGGCTACCCGCGGCGCCCGGCGAGGCGTGTCATTGCGGCGGCGATGCCGGCCAGCAGGCCGAGGCCGACGATGTACGGGCCACCCACCAGCGCGATCCCGGCGCCGATGTTCGCGTCGGGTTCGTCCTGGGTGGCCTGGTAGCCGATCGATCCCGCGGACAGCACGACCGCACCGGCGGTGACCAGCACGATCGCGATGGTGACCAATGCCTTGGTGGCGCTCGTCATGATCTCTTCCTAGCGCGTCCCAGCCGCCCACGCAGCGCGAACGTCGCGTTTAGCGGGCTAACCGTGGTCGGTCCCGCAGGTCAGAGCTTGGCGCCGCAGTCCGAGCAGAAGATCGCGCCGATCTTGTTGGCCGTCGGAGCCACAGCCGCCGCACTTGACGCACCTGAGCCAGCGACGTGCCGCAGGACGCGCAGAACTTCCCGCCGTCGGCCTTCATGCCGCAGCCCGGGCACGGTCAGCTTCGCGCGAGTGTCTGCAGGTCGACGCCGGCGGTCCAGTCCTTCTCGCGGGCCTTCTCCCAGATCTGGTCGCGCTGCGCCGAAGCCTGCGCGCGGGAGACCTCCTCGGCGACGCTGGGCGAGCAGCGCAGGCACTGGCCGATCTCCTCGTTCCAGCACTGGTCGTGGCACATCCAGTCGCTGCACCCACGGCACTGGCGGAAGTTCGGAGTGATCTCCTTGACCGCGGCGTCAAGCGCCTTGTCCTTGGCGGCGGAGTTGGTGGCGCGGTCGTAGACGCCACTGGTCGAGCCGAGTTGCTCAGGTCCCGGAGCGTGCCACCGAAGAAGGAACCGACCGAGCGAAGCACGCTTCGCCCGGTTTCCATCGCGTCGCGCTGGAACGCGGACCGGTAACCGTTTCCGCACCGCTCGCAGCGGAATTCGAACTGGTACCCCTGCGTGTTGGAGAGGTCGGAGAAGTTGTCCGTGAACGGGACCGAATCAGCCACGCGCAAAGAGTGCGAGAACCGGCCCCGCCGACGTGAGGGTACAAATGCCGACAACGACTCCGCTACCTTGCGCTGACCTGGAAAGATCACCGATCCTCATCGCGGGCGGGAAGCCACCAACGCGAGCGGCAAGAGGGCGAGCACCCCGCCGACGACCACGACCAGCGCGTATCCCCCGCCCGCGAACAACGTGCCCGACGTCAGCCCGGCCAGCGCCGACGCCGACCACACGACCGCGTCGACCATGCCGCGCACGCGGGTTCGCGTCTCCGCCGCGAGATCCCGGCTCAGTTGCGCACTCCCGCCGACGAACACCAGATTCCAGCCGTAGCCCAACAGGAACAGCGCCAGCGGCAGGCCCGTCGCGTGCGACGTCGGCGCCGCCAGCGCGGTCGCGGCCGCGAGCGCCAGGACGCCGAGCCCGGCGTTGATCGTCACGCGAGGGCCCCACCGGTCGGCGATCCGCCCGGACAGCGGCGCCAGCGCGAACATCCCGAACAGGTGCGCGGCGAGCACCCAGCTGACCACGTCGAGGCCGTGGCCGTGCGCCTGGAGCTGCAACGGCGTCATGGTCATCACCGCGACCATCGTGAGCTGCGCGGCGACCATGGCAAGCAATGGCCGAAGCACCGCGGGCGTGCGGATCTCGGCCGCCGCGGTGAACCGGGCCGGCGGGTGCACGGTCCGCTCCGGCACGCCGCGCGGCAGGATCGACGCCGCCAGCGCCGCGCCTGCCGTCGCCACCGCCGAGACCGCGACCGGCCCGGACAGCGACGGCCATCCGAGCACTGACGCGAGGTGCGCGGCCGGAGGCATCAGCGCCGGTCCCGCGAGAGCGCCGATGGTGCCGCCCCAGACGATCATCGACAGGGCGCGGCCCCGGCGTTCCTCCGGGTAGAGGTCCGCGGCGAGGTAGCGCGAGAGCTGCGCGCCGCCGTTGCCGAGGCCGACCAGCAGGGTCCCGGCGAGCAGCAGCGCCATGGACGTCGTCAGGGCGCCGGCGAACGCGATGAGCGCGCCGAGCGCTGCCGCGCCGTACCCGGCGAGCAGCACGCGGCGACGACCGTTGCGCGGCAACAGGAATCCGGCGCTGAGCGCCCCGGCCGCGGTGCCCAGCACACTGGCGACGCTCGGCAATCCGCTCCAGCCGGGGCCATGGCCTTCGGCGATGATCAGTGTGCCCGCGGTGCTCAGGCCCACCGTTGCGGTGTTGAGCAGTGCGACGCCGGCGAACAGCGCTCCCATCGAGCGGGTGCGCCCGGTCTCTGTCCGAATCCCCATGACCAGCAACAGTAGGAAGATTCACCGGCGTTTCGAAGAGCCGATCCACGGTATTTGCCTCGCCCCGGCCGCGAGATCGACGGAAGATGGAGCACATGACCTTCCGTTCGGAAAGGGCCCTGGACGCCATCGACTGGCAGCTTCTGGAGGTGCTCCAGGCGGACGGGCGGCTGTCGTTCTCGGAACTCGGCCGCCGGATCAACCTCTCCGCGCCGGCCGTGGCCGAGCGGGTCCGCCGGCTCGAGGAGTCCGGCGTGATCACCGGGTACCGCGCGCAGGTCGACGCGCGCCGCGCCGGGCAGCCGGTGCAGGCGTTCATCCAGATGCAGTGCGCGCCGAACCGGTGCCTGCTCAAGACGTCGGAGTCGGACGACTATCCGGAGGTCGTCGAGATCCACCGGACCAGTGGCGACCACTGCACGATGCTCAAGGTTCGCGCCGCGTCGCTCGAGCACTTCGAGGGGCTGCTCGAACGGCTGGGCACCCACGGCGAGATGCGGTCGTCGGTGGTGCTGTCGACGCAGTTCGAGGGCAGGCCCGTGCAGGCGCCGCCGGAGGACTTCCTCCGGGCCAGCGCCTCGCCCGGCTGGTCGTGATCAGTCGGGCTTGCGGGCGATGAGGTAGCCCTGGGGCCACTTCTCGTCGCGAGCCGCGTTGGGCTCGCGGACGAGTTTCGCGTGCAGGACGAACCCGGCGTTCTCGACGCGCTCGATGAGGTTCTCGGGGTCCAAGCGGTAGGAGATGAGCTCGGCGTCGTAGCCGCCGAGCTGCTTGGTGTGCACCACGTCGTCCTTGCCGGCCTGCCATGCCAGCATCAGGTGACCGCCGGGGACGAGCGCGCGGTAGAGCCGGGCGAGGACGTCCGGCTGGTGCTCCGGCGGGATGTAGAACAGCGAGTACCACGCCACGATGCCGCCGAGCTCGCCCTCGGGCAGGGTCAGCTCGGTCATGGAGCCGACCTCGAAGGTCAGGTCGGGGTGGGTCCGGCGGGCGATGGCGATCATCTCGGGCGCGAGGTCGACCCCGGAGATGTCGATGCCCTGCTCGTGGAGGTACGCGGTGATCCGGCCGGGTCCGCAGCCGACGTCGAGCACCTTGCCGCGCACGATCTCGGCGAAGACGGCGAGCATCGCGCGGTCGAAGGGCTGGGCCGCCATCTCGTCGGCGACGTAATCGACGTAGAGCTCGGCGATCGTGTCGTAGGCGTGGCGGGTGGTCTCGAGGAAGGAACCTTCAGCCATCTGGGCACCATATCGGGCCCCCGGCCTGGGCGTTCACGGTTAGCCCGCTAAACGTGCGGACCACGGTTAGCCCGCTAAACGTGCGCGATGGGGTGCCCGGAAGGGGGGTGAGGTTTGTCCGCCGAGCTGCTAAATGAGAGGTATGCCGATCTTCAGCCGCCGGGTGCGCGGGTTCGCCGTCACCCTCACCGCCCTGGCCATCCTCGCCGTCCCCAGCACCGCCCAAGCCGCGACCGAGCCGACCGCGCCCAGCGAGTTCGTCGCGCTCCGCGACGTGGCACCCTCGATCGTCCAGGAGATGCGCTACTTCGGGCAGCACAACTTCGTCGGCGCCCACGTCGACGGCTACCTCGAACCGATGTGCATCCTCACCCGTCACGCCGCCGAAGCGCTGCGTAACGCCCAGTGGCAGCTTCTCCGGCAGGGCTACACGCTCAAGGTGTACGACTGCTACCGCCCGCAGCGGGCCGTCGACCATTTCGTGCGCTGGGCCAAGGACCTCGCCGACGAGAAGACGAAGGCGGAGTTCTACCCGAACGTCGCCAAGGACCGGCTCTTCGAGGAGGGCTACATCGCGGAGAAGTCCGGGCACAGCCGCGGCAGCACGATGGACCTCACGATCGTCAAGCTCCCGCCGCGCGCGCAGCGGCCGTACGTCCCCGGCGAGCCGCTCGTCCCCTGCTTCGCCCCGAAGGACCAGCGCTTCCCGGACAACATGGTCGACATGGGCACCGGCTTCGACTGCTTCGACCCGCTCGCCCACACCGACAACCCGGCGATCACCGGCGTGGCCCGGCAGAACCGGGACCTGCTGCGGACCACGATGGCCGCCGCCGGGTTCCGCAACCTCCCCGAGGAGTGGTGGCACTACACGCTCAACGGCGAGCCGTTCCCGGACACCTACTTCGACTTCCCGATCACCCGCTGCTCGCTGCGCTGACGCGCGTTTAGCGGGCTAACCGTGGTCCGCGGGGAACCGGAACCGGGCGAAGTCCGTCAGAGGGGAGGAAAGCGCCCGAGCTGCGCGGCAAGGGCGTTCATACGACAATCGGGGCAGTCGCAGAAGGGGGTCCGATGGGTGCGGACGGACACGCGGTCGTCATCAGCGCGCTGCGGACGTACTCGGGCAAGCTCGCCGAGGACGTCCAGGTGCCGCACGAGATCAGCCAGCTCGTCGGCCAGTCCGACGTCGGCCACGAGTCCTGGGGCCTCGTCGGGCTCTTCGTGAAGGACAAGTACAGCGGGATGCTGGCGGACCTGCAGGACATGCTCATCGAGATGTCCGCCGGCCTGAGCGCGGCCTCCGAAAAGCTGGCCGGTGCGGCCACCGCCTACGAGCAGAACGAGAACGACGCCAAGAAGGCGCTCACCGACATCCTCACCCTGCTGGAGAAGCCCGCGGCGTCGCGGACTCCGCAGGCGGGTCCGGCGAAGTAACCAGGGGGCAGGGCCGTGGCCGACCAGAAGATCACCGGTGAGCACACCAACATCGGAATCAACCAGTACAACCCGGACACCATCCGCACGGACAAGATGCTCACCTCGCTGCCGGGGCCGCTCGGCAGCGGGGTGAGCACGTTCGACACGGTCAAGAAGGCGACCGCGGACGGTTTCCAGCCCGGCGACATCGGCACGATCGCCGCGAGCGGCGCCGGGTTCGTCGCGTCGTGCTCGGGCGTGGCCGACATCGCCAGCGACCCCATCGGCTGGCTGGTCGGCCAGGGCCTCAGCTTCCTGATGAACGTATGCCAGCCGGTCCAGGACGCCATCCACCTGGTCAGCGGCGACGGGCCCGCGCTGGCGAACGCCGCGGCGAACTTCAACAGCATCGGCGTCGGCCTGCAGCAGTACGGCAAGAAGTTCATCGAGGACGCCAAGACCTCGCTCGCGCAGTGGGACGGCCCGGCCGCCGAGGCCGCGGCCGACAAGCTCGCGAAGTTCTCCCACGGCATCGATGGGATCGCCGGTCAAGCCGGCGACGTCGCCCAGCTGCTGCAGATCTCCAGCATGGTGATGACGGTGATCGAGGAGTTCATCAAGGCGATCCTCACCGAGTTCATCACCTGGCTGATCATGATCTGGATCCCGGCGCTGGCCGCGGCCGTGCCGACGGCGGGCGGCTCCACCGCGGCGGCGGGAGCCGGGACTGCGACGCGAGCCGCGTCAACCACGTCGAAGGTCCAGAAGTTCCTGAACAAGCTCCGCGAGCTGCTCGACAAGATCAAGCAGTTCCTGAGCAAGCTCAAGGAGTTCTTCGGCCAGTGGAAGGGCAACTTCAAGGACCTGATGGCGCACAACAAGTCCGTCGGGCAGCTCGCCGCCGGGCCGACGGCAGGCGCGTGGGGCAAGTTCGCCTCGAAGGACGGCGCCATGGGCAGCCGGATCACGGACGGCTTCGGCAACCGAATGGCCTCGGCCACGAAGAAGGCCGCGTACAACACCGTCGGACTCGGCAAGGCGACCGACTCGGACGGGAACTGGAAGACCCCCGACACCGCGAAGAAGCGGACGGAGACCGGCGCGGGTGTCATCGGGAAGGCGGGGACCTACACGGCCGGCGGCATCAAGGCCGGCGAGTACGGTTCCGTCGGTGACGATCAGACGGATGAGGAAACCAGCGAGAACCTGGACTTCTGAGTGATGCTGAGCTGGGTCATCGCGTCGGTGGCCGTCGGGCTGCCGATCGTCTTCACCGCAGTCATGATCCTCAGGGGTGTCCTGAAGGAACGCTCACTCGGCCGTCTCGCGCGCTCGGCGGGCTGGGACGACTTCCGCGGCGCCGGGCTCACCGGGCCCGCCGCCAAGGGCGTCCGGCACTCGGAAGCCCGTCGTGGCCGGGCGGCCGCGCCGCTGCGCAGCGTCGGCGAGTCGGTCGACCGGGGTGTGGTGGGCACCTACCGCGACCGGCCCTTCGCCCTCTACCGCTACCTCCGGGCGGGAGCGGGGTTCAACCAGGACGGCACCCGGGAGTCGGGTTCGCGGCGGACGGTGGTGCACGTCGAGGTGTCGTCGCCGACTCCGGACTGCGTGCTCTCGGTTGGCAGGTTCTCGTCCCGGATGGAGATCTCGAACGCCGAGGTCGAGCTGCGGCCCGACATCGAGGCGTGGCTGGTGCGCAACTGCGGCCGGTACCGCCGGTTCAGCGCGTCGGACCACACCCTCGCCGTCGAGCTCCGGTCGTCCCCCGGCAAGCGCCAGCTGCTGCGCGCCCTCGACTTCCTGACCGACGCCGCCGAGCGCCTCCCCCTGTTCCAGCCCACCTCCAGCTAGCCCGCGCGCGTTTAGCGGGCTAACCGTTGCCGGCCCCCGACACGTCGCGTTTAGCGGGCTAAACGCGGCAGTCGGGTAGTTGCGTAGGGCACGCAACTAGCACGGTTAGCCCGCTAAACGCGACGTCGGCGGCAGGTGAGGGCGGAAACGCGAAGCGCCCCCGGTCCGAGTGGACCGGGGGCGCTCAGCGTGAGTGCTGGATCAGCGGAAGTCGCGAC
>CAVXMR010000013.1:0-17499 GCA_963762765.1 uncultured Actinomycetota bacterium | reverse complement strand
GACGGTCAGGCAGCGCGACAGGCGTCTCGAGGCCTTCGATGTCCTCGAAAGCCTCGTGATAGCGCTTCGCGACAGAGCGGCGCGCGGCCAGCAGGTCCGGCAGGCGGTCCAGCTGGACGTTCATGATCGCGGCCTGGATGTCGGAGAGCCGGAAGTTGTAGCCGAGCTCGTGGAACTCGGGGATCGGCAGGCCCTTCGCGCCTTCGCGGCTGATCGCCGGCTCGACGCCGTACGTGTGCAGCTTGCGCGCATGCGCGATGAGGTCTTCGCGGTCCGAGACCAGCGCGCCGCCTTCGCCGGCTGTGATGCCCTTGCGGCCGTGGAAGGAGAAGGCGGCGAGGTCGGCGAGGCTCCCCGCGGGACGCGTCTTGTACGTCGCACCCGCGGCGCACGCGGCGTCCTCGAAGAGCCAGAGGCCGTGCTTGTCGGCGATCGCGCGGTACTCGTCGAAGTCGCCCGGCTGCCCGGCGACGTCGACGGCGAGGATGCCGACCGTCCGCGGGGTGATCAGGGCTTCGACCGCGGCCGGGTCGGCGCTGAAGATGTCCGGGCGGATGTCGGCGAAGACCGGCTTCGCGCCCGCCTGCAGGACGGCGTGGCCGGTGGCCGGGAAGGTGTAGTCGCCGACGATGACCTCGTCGCCGGGCCGTACGCCCAGCACACGGAGGCCGAGGAAGAGTGCCGAACCGCAGTTGCTCGTCGTCAGCGCGTGCGCCGTGCCGGCCGTCTTGGCGAAGCGCTCCTCGAAGCGACGGCACGCCGGACCGGCACCGGCCAGCCAGCCGGAGCGGAAGACCTCGGCGACCGCGGCGAGCTCTTCTTCACCGACGGTCGGCTGACCGAGGGCGATTCCGCCGACGTGCTCTTTCCCGCGGAGGCGGCGTTCAACGCTGCTGTCGGACATCACTCTCCCATTGCGTGGGGACCGGGCGAAGTGTATAGACGGCCGATCACCGCGCCCGCAGCCCCACACCGAACACGCACTTCACCCCACTTTCGAGTGATGCCCACCACCGGCCGGTCCGCGTCCTAGGCTGGGGCCATGCGCATCGGGGTCCTGGGGGCCACCGCCGCGTGGCGCCCCGACGGCGCGCCGGTGGCGGTGGGTGGCCCGCGTTCGCGCGCGCTCCTGGCGCTGCTCGCGCTCGACGCCGGGCGGTTCGTCTCCGCCGAACGCCTGATCGACGGCATGTACGGCGAGGCGCCGCCCGAGGGCGCGGCCAACGCGCTGCAGTCTCAGGTGTCCCGGCTGCGGTCCGCGCTGAAGGAGCTCGCGCCGGTCGAGTTCACCGCGGCGGGCTACCGGCTCGTGGTCGAGCCCGGCGAAGTCGACGTACACCGCTTCGAGGAGCTCGCGCGCTCAGGACGCGCCCTGGTCGGCTCCGGAGACAACGCACGCGCGGCCGACGTACTGGGCGAAGCGCTCGAGTTGTGGCGCGGCGAAGCGCTAGCCGACCTCGGCGAAGCGCCCTTCGCCGCTACGCAGGTAACGCGGCTTGCCGAGCTTCGCGCCGACGTCGTCGACGACTACGCCGAAGCGCGCCTCGCGCTGGGCAAGGACGTCATCGGGGACCTTCGCGAAACCATCGCCGCGAACCCGCTGAGAGAACGTCCGCGCGCCCAGCTGATCCGCGCGCACAACGCCGCCGGACGCCCGGCCGACGCGCTATCGGCGTTCGAAGACGCTCGCCGCGTGCTGGCCGACGAGCTGGGCGCCGACCCCGGGCCTGAGCTCGCCGAAGCACACCTCGCGGTGCTTCGCGGCGAAGCGGAGACGCCGTCGATCCCGGCGTTGCCCGCGCAGCTGACGAGCTTCGTCGGACGCGCCGACGAGCTGCGCCAGGTGTCCGAACTGCTGGCGCGCAGCCGGCTCGTCACGCTGACCGGGCCGGGTGGCACCGGCAAGACGCGGCTGGCCGTCGAGGTCGCCACGGGCGAGTCCGGGCCGGTGGCGTTCGTCGAGCTGGCGCCGCTCGACGGTTCGGACATCGGCGCGGCGGTGCTGGCGGCGCTGGGCCTGCGTGACGCGCCGGTGAACCCCAGCGGCGGTGTCCAGGGCCCGGTCGACCGGCTGATTTCGGCGTTGCGGGACCGGGCGGTGCTGCTGGTGCTGGACAACTGCGAGCACGTCGTCGACGCGGCCGCGAAGCTCGTCGCGCGGCTGCTCGGCGCGTGCCCGGGGCTGCGGGTGCTGGCCACCAGCCGCGAGCCGCTCGGCATCACCGGGGAGCAGCTCGCGCCGGTGCCGCGGCTGGCCGTCCCGCCGCCGGGGACGTCCGCCGTGCAGGCCCTGGGTTTCCCGGCGGTGCGGCTGTTCGCCGACCGCGCGGCCGCGAACGACCCGGCGTTCATCGTGGACGAGACCACGATCGGCGACGTCCAGCACATCTGCGCCGCGCTCGACGGGCTGCCGCTGGCGATCGAGCTGGCCGCGGCGCGCGTCCGGACGCTGGAGCTCGGCGACATCGCGGCACGGCTCGACGACCGTTTCCGGCTGCTGGCCCGTGGCTCGCGGACGGCGGAGGCGCGCCACCGGTCGTTGCGCGGGGTCGTCGAGTGGAGCTGGGAGCTCCTCGACGAGGACGAACGCGAGCTCGCGCGGCGGCTGACTGTGTTCTCGGGCGGTGCGACGACGGCCGCGGCGGCCGAGGTCTGTGGTGTCCGTGACGCCGTCGACCTGCTGCCGGAGCTCGCCGACAAGTCGCTGGTCGAGGCGTCCGGCGGGCGGTTCCGGATGCTGGAGACGATCCGCGCGTTCTGCGCCGAGCAGCTCGCTGAAGCGGGCGAGACGGACACGGTGCAGCGCGCGCACGCTGAGTACTTCTTGCGCTTCGCCGAAGAAGCGGATCCGAAGCTGCGTACGGCGGAGCAGCTCGTCTGGCTCGACGTCCTCGATGTCGAATACGACAACTTGCTGGCGGCGCTGCGCTGGGCGACGGTCCACGACCTGGCGATCGCGCTGCGGCTGGTGCTGATGCTGGCGACGTACTGGTGGATGCGCGGGCGGCGGTTCGAGGGCGCGGTGCTGTCGCTGGAGGTCGTGCGGCGCTGCGATCCCGAGACGCAGGCGGCGTTCCCCGAGGAATTCCTGCTGTGTGTGCTCGGGGCGTTGTCCGGGATGCCGGATCACGAGGTGCTCGCGCCGTACGTGCCGATGGCCGAGCGGTATGCCGTCGACCTGGATTTCCTGCCCGAGCATCCGATCGTGACGATGCTCCAGGCCGTGGTCGTCGGGCCGCCCGGATCGGACGAAACGCTGATCGCCGGGCGCGCGCAGTCAATGCTGACGCACGGTGATCCGTGGCTGTGGGCGCTGGTGCCGACCGGGTTCGGGCTGCAGGCGATGCTGAAGGGCGACCTCGACGCGGCTGAGGAGGGGCTGCGTGAGGGTGCCGCGCAGTTCCGGCGGCTCGGTGAGCGGTGGGGGCTGTCGATGTCGCTCGACCACCTTTCGCAGCTGTTGGGCTGGCGGGGGCGGTACGCCGAGGCGCTCGTGCTGATGGACGAGGCGATGACGCTGATGCGGGAGATCGGCGCGACCGACGACTGCGCCGACCTGCTCTGCCGCCGGGCGGAAAGCCGGGCGCTGCAAGGAGATCCGGACGGCGCTCGCGCGGATTTCGAGCTCGCGGTGAGCCTGGCGCGGAACTCCGGCATGCCGGAGACGCGGGCGGCGGCGCACATCGGCCTGTCGACGCTGGCGCGCCGAGCCGGTGACCTGGGCATGGCCCGCGCGCTGAGCGAGCGCGCGCTGGCGGAGTGCACGGGTGGCACCTCGTTCGCGGTCGAGTCGGTGCGGGCGGCGGCGATCACGTCACTCGGCTGGCTGGCGGTCGCCGAGGGCGCCGCCGCGCAGGCCACCGACCTCTTCCGTCAGGCGCTGCTCACGGCGAACCGCTGGCACGCGGGCTCGAGCGGTGCGAGCGCACTCGAAGGCCTGGCGGCGGTGGCCCAGGTCGAGGGCCATCCGGAGCGCGCGGCGCTGTTGCTGGGCGCGGCGGTGGCGGTGCGGGGTGTGGCGATCACCGGCGACCCGGACGTCACGGCGGTGCGCACGACGATCAGCGAATCCCTGGGCACGGAGGCGTTCGAGCGGGCTTACGACGTCGGCCGCGGATTGACGGCCCAGAAGGCCCTCACCGCCGCCGGAATCAGCTGACAAGGACCCTCGCGCAGCCCCCACCCCCCACCCGTCCCGGCAGGGTTCCGGCAAAGTCGCCGCGACCTGGCGAAAGGTCAACCTGGCGTGAGGGGAACTTTCCTAGCGCGTGACGCGATGAAAGTCCCCTTCAGCTCACCTCTCTAGCACGCCAAATCGAACAAAAGCCACAATTCAGACCTGATTTGGGTCGACATTGGGTACAGCGCGTCCACAAAGGACATCCGGGCACCCAGGCCCCATGACCAAGAACAGTCCTCGGCGGGCAACGCGACTAAGCCAAGCCCCCACCCGTCCCGGGGGGCGACCCCAGCCTCAGTCTATCGGCGGGGTATCGCCCGAAGGGGTGACGCGAGGAATCTGTGGACAAGTCGCTGCCTGTGGACAGGGGATTTGACAGTCAGCGGCCGTGCGTGGTTGGTGCGCGGGCCGTCAGCGGCCGGGGTCAAGGTGTGCTCGACGCGGGACCACGAGGGGGTCGCCGCCGAGACACCGGAGGTGACCCGATGCCCGAACTCACGAAGGGGCGCAAGGTCGGCGTGCTGCTCGTCTGCGTGCTGGCCCAGCTGCTCATCGCCGTCGACATGACCGTGCTCCACCTGGCCATCCCGGCGCTGACCGAAGCGCTCCACCCGAGCGGCACCGAGGTCCTCTGGATCGCCGACGGCTACGGCTTCGCCCTCGCCGGCCTCCTGGTGACCATGGGCAATCTCGGCGACCGGATCGGCCGCCGCAAGCTCCTGCTGATCGGCTCGGCGGTGTTCGGCATCGCCTCGATCGCCACCGCCTTCGCACCGAACGCGGAACTCCTCATCCTCGCCCGAGTGGTGCTCGGAGCGTCCGCCGCGACGCTGATGCCGTCCACCCTGTCGATCATCCGTAACGTCTTCACCGGCAAGGAACGCACCGCGGCGATCGGACTGTCCAGCGGCCTGACCATCCTCGGCTTCGGGCTCGGGCCGCTCATCGGCGGCGCGCTGCTCGCGCAGTTCTGGTGGGGTTCGGTGTTCCTGATCAACGTCCCGGTCGTCGCGCTGCTGATCGGCGCGGGCCTGGCCGTGCTGCCGGAGTCGCGCAACCCGGCGCCGGGCCGGATCGACGTCGTCAGCGTCGGACTGTCCATTGTGGGCGTGCTCGGCGTCGTCTACACGATCAAGGAAGTCGCGTACAAGGGCTTCGGACACTGGGACGTCTTCGCCGCCGCAGTGGTCGGGATCGGCTGTGTGGCGACGTTCCTGCTGCGCCAGCCGCGGCTGGCCGAGCCGCTGATCGACCTGAAGCTGTTCCGGAACCGGGCGTTCTCGGGCACCATCATCACCACCGTGCTGGCGATGTTCGCGCAGCTGGCGGTTTCGGTCATCTCGACCCAGTACCTGCAGCTCGTGGTCGGCTGGTCGCCGCTGAAGTCGGGGCTGGCCGGGCTGCCGGGGATGGGCGGCGCGCTGATCGGCGGCACGCTCGGCGCGTTCGCCATCAAGGCGCTCGGCCGCGCCGGCACCGCGACGCTCGGCTCGCTCATCTCGGCGGCGGGTTTCGCGCTGTACAGCCGGATCGACGTCGGCACGAGCTACGGCTACCTCGTCGTGGCCATGGTGGTCTTCGGGCTCGGCCTCGCGCTGATCCTGACCGTCGCCACCGACACCGTCCTCGGCGTGGTGCCGAAGGACCGCGCGGGCGCGGCGTCGGCGATCTCCGAAACCGCGACCGAGCTCGGCGGCGCGATGGGCATCGCGGTCCTCGGCAGCATCATGGGCGCGCTCTACCGGCGTGACCTGGTCGTGCCGGACGGCCTGCCCACGACGTTGGGGGACCCGGCCCGCGAGACGCTCGGCGGCGCGGTGCAGGTGGCCGCACAGCTGCCGAACGGCGGCGCGTTGCTCGACAGCGCGAAGCACGCCTTCGTCAATGGGCTGCAGGTGACGATGCTGGGTTCGGCGGCGCTGATGGTGCTGGTCGCCGTCGTCGCGGCCTTCGCGCTGCGCAGGCTTCCGAAGGTCATGGAGGACCCCGACGAGGAGCCCGCCGCCCCGGTCCTCGTCGCCGCGTGAGCTGAAGGGGACGTTCGTCTCACGAGACGTGATGAAGGGGACTTTCCTCCCGCCTGACGCGAGGAAAGTCCCCTTCAGCTCGTCCTGGGCGCCGCCAGCGGGACCGCGTGACGGTCGCCCGAGCGGACCATCGCCAGGAGCGGCTTCGCGGCGATGGCCAGGAAGCGCGCCGCGAAGGGACGGCCGTTGCGGCGGGCGATGTCCGGGCCGAAGCGATCCATCAGCGCCACCAGGCCCGGCAAGGTACGCACGAACAGCGTCGCCTCCGCGATCAGGCCGTCGTCGTCCAGCCGCAGAACCGTCGCCTCCTCGATGAACTCGCCGCCGATCAAAGCGGTGTAGACCACCACCCGCGTCCGCTCGTCGCCCACGTCGGTGTGGAACCGCACCTGCGAAAGGTGCGCGTACGCGACCTCCAGCAGCGGTCGCAGCTGGTCGTGCCCGCTGAACCGGACCCGCGAAGTCAACGGCGAATGCAGGACGGCGCCGGGCGCGAACGTCGTCATCGCCAGGTCGACGTCGCCGGTTTCGCCCGCACGCCGGTAGTTCTCGGTGACAGTGCTCATGATTCCCCCTTGATCAGCGCGGCCAGCCCGCGCCACAGCAGGTCCACGGTGAGCGCGACGACGTCCTCGCGCGGCACGTCGCGGTGGCGCCACCACCAGGTCGCGATCGAGTTCAGCGCGCTCTTGCAGGCGTCGGCCAGCGCCTCGTCCGCCAGCTCCCGCGCCACGTTCGCGGTCAGGTCCAGCGGCACGGCCGAGAACAACGCCGTCAGCTGCGCGGTCGCGCGCGCCTGGCCGCGCCGGTGCACCTCGGCGACCACCGGGTCGGCCGGAGCCTCGGCGAAGATCATCCGCCAGCCACGCTCGTGCGTCTCGATCCACGCGAAGATCCCCGCGACGCGGGACCGCAGCAACACTTCCGGATCGTCCGACAGCGGCAGGGCGCCCCACCCGGCGAGCAGGTCGTCCACTTCGGACTCCAGCAGGCTCGCGTAGAGGTCCGCCTTGGCCGGGAAATGGTCGTAGAGCACCGGTGTGCTGATCCCGGCGGCCGCCGCCACCTCCCGCATCCCGGCCGCGTCGTATCCCGCCGTCGCGAACACACCCGCCGCCGCGGCGAGGATCCGCTCCCGGCGGGCTTCCCTGGTCAAACGCTTACCTGACATCGGTTAGGTACACTACCACCGATACCTAACGACTGTCAGGTTGTTACTCAGGGTGGCCTTCTCGGATCTCGCGCGCCGCCGCTCGCGTAGCCTGGTCGATCGTGCGCAACGTCGTAGTCGTCGGGGGCGGGATCGTCGGTCTGTCCGTGGCCTGGGAGCTGACCAGGCGCGGGGTGGACGTCACGGTGCTCGAGAAGGAGAGCCGCTGGGCGGCGCACCAGACCGGGCACAACTCCAACGTCGTGCACGCGGGGCTCTACTACAAGCCCGGCTCCTTCAAGGCCAGGATGTCCGTCGCGGGCAACCGGTCCATTGTGGACTTCGCGCGGCAGTACGGCGTGCCGGTCGAGGTGTGCGGCAAGCTCGTGGTCGCCACCGAGGCGAAGGAACTCCCGGCGCTGGACACGCTCGCCGAGCGCGCCGAGGCCAACGGCGTCCCGGCCAAGACGATCTCGCCGGAGGAAGCCCGCGAGTACGAGCCCGAGGTCGCCTGCGTCGGCGCGCTGCGCGTCGAGTCGACCGGGATCATCGACTTCCCCGCGGTGTGCGCGGTGCTGGTCCGCCTGCTCGACGAAGCGGGCGTCGACCTGCGGCTGGACACCGCCGTGCTCGGCATCCGGCCGGGCGCGATCGGCGGCGTCGAGGTCGCGACCGGCGAGGGCGTGATCAAGGCCGACGCGCTGGTGAACTGCGCGGGCCTGCACTCCGACCGCGTCGCGCGGCTGGCCGGGCTGACGCCGTCCGCGCGGATCGTGCCGTTCCGCGGCGAGTACTACGAACTCAAGCCCGAGCGCCGCGGCCTGGTGCGCGGCCTGATCTACCCGGTGCCCGACCCCACGCTGCCGTTCCTGGGCGTGCACCTGACCCGGATGCTCGACGGCAGTGTCCACGCGGGGCCCAACGCCGTGCTGGCGCTGCGCCGCGAGGGCTACCGCTGGGCCGACATCTCCGCGAAGGACGTCGCCGAAGTCGCGGCTTTCCCCGGCACCTGGCGGCTCGCGCGCAAGTACGCGTTCCCGACCGGGCTGGAAGAAGTCCTGCGCTCGTTCTCGAAGAAGCGCTTCGCCGCCAGCCTCGCGCGGCTCGTCCCGGCGGTCACCCAGGACGACATCGTGCGGCACGGCTCCGGCGTCCGCGCCCAGGCCCTGCGCCCGGACGGCTCACTGGTCGACGACTTCCTCATCGAGACCGCCCGCGACCAGGTGCACGTCCTGAACGCGCCCTCCCCGGCCGCGACGAGCGCGCTGGAGATCGCGCGCCACATCGCCGACCAGGTCGCCAGCTAGGCCGGCAGGTTCGCGGTCACCAGCGGCAGGCCCTGCTTCACCAGGTCGCAGCTCTTCGAGTCGTCGTCGAGGAACCCGCTCACGATCTCGATCGACGACGTGTCCGTCACCGGCAGCACGGCGGCGCAGTTCACTCGCGAGCCGGCCAGGTTCGGGTAGATCGACCACTTCTTGCCGCCCGCGTCGACGGTCTCGGTCGCCGGGACGTCGGCGCCGGTCCACTTCGCGGCCGGGGTGCTCGGGCCGAGCCAGACCTCGAACGACTTCTGGCCGCGGTCGCCGTCGGTGTCCTTCCACAGGCAGTAGGACGCGTTGGGCACCGTGCTCGAGTTGTCCTTCTCGCCCTTCTCCTCGACCTTCAGCTGCGCTGTCTGGTCGGCCTTCAGCAGCGTGCACGGGTCGAGCGAGGCGAGCGGTCCGGACGGCTCCGGCGGCGCCGTGGACGACGGCGTGATCGAAGGAGCTTCGGCGCCACCAGGCAGGTGTGAAGCGACGACGGGCGCGACGCGCTTCGCGACGTCACACGCCGCTGTGTCGTCTTCGCCGATCAACGCGCCCACGGTCACGAAGGACTTCTCGCCCAACGTCGTGTACAGATCGCACTCGGCACCGAAGATCGAGGCGTAGCGGGTCCACTTGAGCCCGCCCAGCTCGGCCGGGTCACCCTTGGGGACCGCGCCGGACAGGTAGTCGTCGAGGGTCTGGTCCACCGCCCACGAAACCGACATGACCACCGGCGGCGTCGCGTCCTCCTTGGCGGAGTACGTGCATGTCGCCGGGGAACGGGTCTCCTTGCTCGCCGGTGTGGGGCGGCCCGGCTTGAAGCCGAGCGCGTCGAGCTGCTCCGGGGTCAGCAGGGTGCAGGCGTCGACGACCTTCACGACCGGTCCCTGACCCGGCACCGGCGAAGCCGAACCGGCGACCTCGACCGTGCAGCCGGTCACCACCAGCGCGGCCGACACCGCGGCCACCACCTGCCACTTCACGCGCATCTCCGACGTCCTCCCGTTCGGCCCGCACGATACTGGGCCGAACGGGGCGCACCCGCCGTACTCGGAAATCAGCGCGGCTCGAGAACCTCACGCCCGCCGACGAACGGCCGCAGCGCCTCGGGAACGCGCACAGAGCCGTCCTCCTGCTGGTGGTTCTCGACGATCGCGACGATCCAGCGCGTGGTCGCCAGCGTCCCGTTGAGCGTCGCGGCGATCTGCGGCTTGCCGTTCTCGTCGCGGTGGCGGACCGACAGGCGCCGCGCCTGGAACGTGGTGCAGTTGGACGTCGAGGTCAGCTCGCGGTAGGTGTCCTGGGTCGGGATCCAAGCCTCGCAGTCGAACTTGCGGTGCGCGGACGTGCCGAGGTCGCCGGTCGCGGTGTCGATCACCCGGTAGGGCACCTCGATCTTCGCGAGCATCTCCTCTTCCCAGCCCAGCAGCCGGGCGTGTTCGGCCTCGGCGTCCTCCGGCTTGGCGTAGACGAACATCTCGACCTTGTCGAACTGGTGCACGCGGATGATGCCGCGGGTGTCCTTGCCGTACGACCCGGCCTCGCGGCGGTAGCAGGACGACCAGCCCGCGTAGCGCTTCGGGCCGTCCTTGAGCTCGAGGATCTCGTCGGCGTGGAAGCCGGCCAGCGGCACCTCCGACGTGCCGACGAGGTACAGGTCCTCGTCGGCGAGGTGGTAGATCTCACTCGAGTGCTGGCCGAGGAAGCCGGTGCCGGCCATGATCTCCGGGCGCACCAGCGACGGCGTGATCATCGGCGTGAAGCCGTTCTCGAGCGCCTGCGCGATGGCCATGTTGAGCAGGCCGAGCTGCAGCTGCGCGCCGACGCCGGTGAGGAAGTAGAACCGCGAGCCGGACACCTTGGCGCCGCGCTCCATGTCGACGCCGCCGAGCGCTTCGAGCAGCTCGAGGTGGTCGCGCGGGGTGAAGGAGAACTTCGTGGGCTCGCCGACGTGCTTGACCACGGCGAAGTCGTCCTCGCCGCCGACGGGCGCGTCGGGGTGCACGAGGTTGGGCAGGGTGCGGAAGAGCTGGTCGAACTCCTCCGACGCCGCGTTCTGCTCCGCCTCGGCGGCCTTCACCTGCGCGGCGAGGTCCTTCGCCGTCGCCAGCAGGGCGGCCTTCTCCTCGCCGGAGGCCTTGGGGATCTGCTTGCCCAGGGTCTTCTGCTCGTTGCGCAGCTTGTCCGCGTTCGCGATGCCGGAGCGGCGGCGGGTGTCGAGGGAGAGCAGCTTGTCGACCACCCCATCGTCCTCGCCACGGGCGCGCTGCGACGCGCGCACGGCTTCCGGGTTGTCGCGCAGAGTCCTGGGGTCAATCACGAGGACAGAGGGTAGTCCGTACAGACTGTGCGCCCCTACTGGGTTATCCCGACAGTCTGATCGTTGTAGCCGTTCGAGCGGCCTCCGCATACTCCTTGGAGACCGCTGAGGAGGCCTCCGATGACCGACGAGCTGCTGGCCCGCCACCGCGCTGTGATGCCGTCCTGGATGTCGTTGCTCTACGAGGAGCCGATCGAGATCGTGCACGCCCAGGAGCGGCGCATGACCGACTCCCAGGGCCGCACGTACCTGGACTTCTTCGCCGGCGTCCTGACGAACTCGATGGGCTACGACGTCGCCGAGATCGGGGACGCCGTCCGCAAGCAGCTCGACACCGGCATCCTGCACACGTCCACGCTGTACCTGATCCGTTCGCAGGTGGAGCTGGCCGAGCGGATCGCGAAGCTTTCGGGCATCCCGGACGCGAAGGTGTTCTTCACCAACTCGGGCAGCGAGGCCAACGACACCGCGCTGATGCTGGCGACGCAGTACCGGCGCAGCAACCAGGTGCTGGCGATGCGGAACTCCTACCACGGCCGGTCCTTCGGGACGGTCGCGATCACCGGGAACCGCGGCTGGTCGGCCTCCGCGCTCAGCCCGGTCAAGGTGAACTACGTGCACGGCGGCTACCGCTACCGGAGCCCGTTCCGCGACCTGTCCGACGCGGCCTATATCGACGCCTGCGTGGCGGACCTGGTCGACGTGCTCGAGACCGCGACCGCCGGCGACGTCGCCGCGTTGATCGCGGAGCCGATCCAGGGTGTCGGCGGGTTCAGCCTGCCGCCGGACGGGCTGTTCAAGGCCATGAAGGAGGTGCTGGACTCCTACGGGATCCTGTTCATCTCCGACGAGGTGCAGACCGGCTGGGGCCGCACCGGCGAGCACTTCTGGGGCATCGACGCCCACGGCGTGAAGCCGGACATGATGACCTTCGCGAAGGGCCTCGGCAACGGCCTGGCCGTCGGCGGTGTGGTCGCGCGCGGCGACGTCCTCGACTGCTTCAAGGCGCAGTCGTTCTCGACGTTCGGCGGCAACCCGGTGTCGATGGCCGGCGCGACGGCGGTGCTCGACTACATCGCCGACCACGACCTGCAGGCGAACTGCGCGGCGCGGGGTACTCAGCTGATGTCCGGCCTGCGGGCTGCTGGGTCACCGCTCGTGGCGGAGGTCCGCGGCAAGGGTCTGATGATCGGCGTCGAGCTGATCAAGCCGGGGACCACTTCGCCGAACGTGGCGGCGGCGGCGCGGATGCTGGAGGAGACGAAGAAGCGCGGGCTGCTGATCGGCAAGGGCGGCCTGCACGGCAACGTCCTGCGCCTCGGCCCGCCGATGACCCTCACCGCCGACGAGGCCCAGGAGGGCCTGGACATCCTGGTGGACGCCCTGGCCGCCACCCACGCCGCGCTCACCTGACGCTCAAGCACCCCAATGTGGCATTGGGTGCGTAGAACGCAACCAATGCCACATTGGGGTGCACGGGAGCCGGAGCCGAGCGAGCCCGAAACTGTCGGTGCCTCCCGGTAGCGTGGAAAACGGGGGCTGCTCAGCGCCGGGCGAACCGCGCCACGTGCTCAGCGAGGACTTCGCCCGCGTCCTCCTGCAGGAAGTGCCCAGCGCCCTCGATGGTCGGGTGCTCCAGCCCGGCCGCGCCCCGCATGGAACGCTGAAGGATCGGGGCCATCCCGCCCGTGATCGGGTCGCCGTCGGAGAACGCGCACAGGAACGGGATGTCCAGCTCCGTCAACGTCTTCCACGCCGCGCGGTTCGCCTCCGACGCCGGGTTGTCCGGCGTATGCGGCACCAGCGGTGGCATCGCCCGCGGCCCGGCCTTGTACATCTCGTTGGGGAACGGCGCGTCGTAAGCCGCCCGCACGTCATCCGGCAGCGAAGTCCGGCAACCCGCTTGCACCAGCCGTCCGACGTCCAGCACCGGCGCCTTCGCGACGGCCTCGCGGAACGCGTGCCACACCGGCGGCATGTCGATGTCGCCGGTCGGCAGCCCGGTGTTCGAGGCCACCACCCCGCCGAAGCGCGACGGCTGCTCGGCGACCAGGCGCAGCCCGATCAGCCCGCCCCAGTCCTGCCCGAACACGACGACGTCGCGCAGGTCCAGCGCGTCGAACGCGAACCCGCGCATCCACTCGACGTGCCGCGCGTAGGAATGGTCGGTGAGATCGCCCGGCTTGTCCGAACGTCCGAACCCGACCAGGTCCGGCGCGATCGCGCGCAATCCGGCCATGGCCAGCACGGGCAGCATCTTGCGGTACAGGTACGACCAGCTGGGCTCGCCGTGCAGCAGCAGGACGGGGCGCCCGTCCGACGGCCCGGCCTCGACGTAGCCCACTCTGATCACCCCGCCGTGCGGGTCGGCGAGCTCGGTGTACCGCTGCTCGAAGGGGAAGTCGGGCAGGTCCGTGAACCGGTCGTCCGGTGTCCTCAAAAGGCGCACGTGATCCACGCTAGTGCGAATGTCTCAGCCAGGCCATGCTCGCGCGCTAGTCTGCGACGAAGGCATGGGGAGGCCAGATGAGCACCGAAATCGAAATCGCCCTGCAGTACGTCGAATATCTCCGCACCGGCGACGAGAAAATCCGGGAATCCGCGTTCGTGCCGGATTTCCACGACCACGTCAGCGGGCAGCGCGGTACCGAGATCCTGCCGGTGGTCCGCCGCTGGATCACCGAGAGCTTCGCCGACACCACCTACGAGGTCCACGGTGTCACCACCGGCGACGGCCTGGTGATGGTCTGGTTCTCCAGCCGGGGGCGGCACGTCGGCAACGCGTTCCCGCAGCTCGCCGGGCGCGAGCCGACCGGACGCGAGATCAACGCGGAGGCCGTGCACACAAAGACTCGTGAGTGCCGCGGCCGGTTAGAACCGGCCGCGCCACTCACGAGTCAGCCGGGTCAGGAGATGCCGACCGCGATCACGAGGCCCAGCGCGACGTGCGCGGAGGCGACGACGACGCTGGCCGGTTCGAACTTCTCGCTCTCGATCATCGAGCCCACGTCGATCCGCGTGGCCCACTCCAGCAGCCGCACCGCGATCACCTGCACCGCGATCCCGAGCAGGCCGTAGACCAGCGACGTGATGAGACCCTCGGTCAGGTCGCTGGCCGAGTTGAAGATCGACACGACGATGATGAACGACATCGCCAGCAGCCCGGACGAGGTGACGATCACCGCGTTCGGCAGGCCGGCGTGGACCAGCTTCGACAGCTTGCCGGGCGTGGTCCAGTCGATGGCGTAGAACCCGGCGAACATCAGCAGCAGGCCGACAACACCGTAGAGCAGGATCGCGCCGATCCCCCGCACGAGGTCGGAGCCGAACGTGTCGGACAGCGCAAGGGTCGTGGTCACAGGAGTCTCCCGGTAGAAAGAGCTGATCAGCAGCAGGGTTGTATCACGACTGCGCCTTCGCGGCACTGCGCGCATCCGCAATCGTGTCGACAGAGCGCATGTCTTCGATCAATGTCCGGTCCTCGCGGAATGGCGCCCTGCCACCCCGATGGCGGGGCCTTCGGCCAGGTGCGCGCGCTTCACTCACCCAGGAGCCGCGGCTCATGTCGAGGGGATGCGATGCGGGACGAACGCCGCACCGTCGTCGGTCACGAGGCCACCGGTCTCGCGGATGCCCAGCCCGGCCGCGTGGTCGCCGACGATCCAGGCACCGAGGGCGGGCCGGTAGCCGTCGAACTCCGGCAGCGGGTCGAACGCCTGGTAGACGAAGCCTTCGGCGCCGTAGACGCCGTCGGTCTGGGTCTCGTACCCGGTGGCGACGATCTGGACGTTCGCGCCCTCGCGTCCCAGCTTCGGCTTGCGGACGTACTCGGTGAGCAGGCCCGGGTCGTCGGCGAAGGCGGGCAGCAGGTTCGGGTGGCCGGGGTAGTTCTCCCACAGGACCGCCAGCAGCGTCTTGTTGGAGAGCAGCATCTTCCACAGCGGCTCGACCCACAGCGTCCGCGGCAGCGACTCGACGGCGTGACGGCCGAACTCCTCGTCGACCACCCACTCCCACGGGTAGAGCTTCAGCAGGGTCGCGATCTGGGACTCTTCGAGGTCGACGAACCGCTTGAGCAGCGGGTCCCAGCCGATCTCCTCGATCGCCAGGCCGACGGTGTCCAGCCCCGCCTCGGCCGCGGTCTCCTGCAGGTACGCCGTGGTGACGTTGTCCTCGCCCGAGGGGTCGGCAGCGGACCAGGTGAAGTGCAGTTCGTTCGAGGGCAGCTTGCCCGCCAGCTCGCCCCAGCGCTCGACCAGCTTCTCGTGGATCGAGTTCCACTGGTCGTCGTCCGGGAAGACGTCGGTCTTCCAGTGCCACTGCAGCAGCGACGCCTCCAGCAGCGTGGTCGGCGTGTCCGCGTTGTACTCCAGCAGCTTCGCCGGCGACTTGCCGTCGTAGCGCAGGTCGAAGCGGCCGTAGACGTGCGGGTCCTGGCGCTTCCACGACTCGGCGATGTGCGGCCAGACCCACTCCGGGATGCCGAAGCGCTGGTAGCCCTCGGTCGTCACGACGTTGTCGACGGCCTCCAGGCACATCGAGTGCAGCAGCTCGACGTCGGCTTCCATGGACAGGATCTCGTCCATGCTGAAGACGTAGTGCACGGACTCGTCCCAGTACGGCCGCACGCGGCCGGACGCGTCGCGCGCCGGGGTGCCGTAGACCAGGCCCTGCTCCTCGACGATCCGCTGCCAGTCACGCCGTGGTTCGCGCCGGTCCCGGTACACCTACGATCCCCCGCTCTTGCCGCTGCCGCCGGTGCCCCCGGTGCCGCCGCTGCTGCTGCTCTTGCCGCTGATCCCGAAGCCGCCGCGCTGCACCGACTTGCCGGTCTTCGTCGAGACGTTGGTGCGCGAGGACGGCGGGTCGTACGAACCGCCGGAGACGCGCTGGCCGATGGTGCCCGAGCCCCCGTAGTTGTAGCGGTAGCTGTTGTACCCACCGCCACGATCGGGATGAACCAGAAGCCGCCGCTGGAATAGCCGTGGTGCGAGGTGACGTAGTTCTCGTCGCAGTTGTCGTCGTTCTGCACGACGCCGTTCGCGTCCGTGCAGACCGCGGTGACGTTCTCCGTCTTCGCGACCGAGTAGTAGGTGGCGACCAGGCCGACCAGGCCGACCGTGACGCCGCTGCCGATCAGCAGCTTGCGCCGGGTGGCGGCCTTCTTGTCCGCTTCCGCCGCGGCGATCTCGTCCCGCTCGGCCTGCGCGACCGCCTGCTGGCGCGCCCGCTGCTCGGCCAGTGAGGGCTGCTTCGGCTGTGTGCTGCCGTCCTGGAACCGCATCGAGCCCCGAGCCGGCGGCTCGTCCCCAGGGGTGTTGTCCTGCGTCATAAGCGCTCCGTAATCACCGGCCACCGCCAAACCTATGTCCACACTAACCACCCGGACCGAGCGAAGCGCGCGCGGCGCGGGCATCATGGACTTCGATGTCTCCCAGCGCCGAACGGTTCCGCCCGTCCCTGAGCCCGCTGAGCACTCGCCTGGTGATGGGCGGGGTGTTCGCGGGCGCGCTCATCGCGCTCGCCTCGACCGTCGTGTTCTCCGGCGCCGGCGGGTTCGCGGGCGGCATCGGCGGTGGCTCGGGCAAGCTGTCCGCCGCGGCCGAGGAGGCCTTCCACTCGCCGCCGGGCAGCTGCCTGGCCTGGAACAACCCGGACGCGAGCGACGCGCACAAGGTCGCCTGCACCCAGGAGCACCTCTTCGAGGTGACCGGCGTGGTGGACATCGGCCCGCAGTACCCCGAGGGCGCGCCCGCGCCGTCGCTCGACCAGTGGCAGCAGATCGCGCAGCAGCGGTGCATGGCCGACGTCGAGCCCTATCTAGGCCACAACCTCGATCCGTACGGCAAGCTCTCCACGAACCTGCTGCGCCCGACGGCGTCCCAGTGGGACGACGGCGACCGCCAGCTGCGCTGCGGCCTGCAGTGGGCAGGCCCGGCCGGGAAGCTCCAGCCGTTGACCGGGCCGGCGAAGGAGCAGGACCAGTCGCTGGTCTGGACGGCGGGCACCTGCCTCGCCCTGCAGGGCAAGGGCGTCGGCGACCCGATCGACTGCAACCAGCCGCACTCGTACGAGATCGTCGCGGTCGTCGACCTGAAGACGAAGTTCAAGGACGCCTATCCGGCGCAAGAGGACCAGAAGAACTTCCTCGACACCGAGTGCACCAAGGCGGCCACCGAGTACACCGGCGGCTCCGACCTCGACGCGAAGCACCTGATCCTCACCTGGGACCTGCGCGAGCAGGAGAGCTGGGACGCCGGGTCCAGCAAGGTCAACTGCAAGGTGGCCGCGCTGCTGCCGGACAACAGCGGCCTGCAGGCGGTGACCGGCAGCGTCCGGGCGGCACCCGCTGGCGCCGACGGCGGCCAGCCCGGCACCGACGGCCCGCCGTCCGACGGCGGTGGCGGCCCCACGACGAACCCCCCGGCCTCTCCCTCGCCGACCAAGAACGGATAGCCGATGCCGGTCGACATGCCGCGCCGCCGGTTCGAGGAGCTCGTCTCCGAAGCGCT
>CAVXMR010000012.1:0-28340 GCA_963762765.1 uncultured Actinomycetota bacterium | reverse complement strand
TCCCTTGCCCGCCAACGCTTTGGCGCAGCTGCGGCAGTCCAGCCTGCTCGGCGAGAAGTTCGTCGAGCTGAGTGCGCCGACCGCGGAGCCGGCCACCGGGACGCTCGCCGACGGCGCCCAGATCCCGCTCGGGCGCACCAACCGCAACCCCGAGGTCGAAGAGGTCCTCGGCGCGCTTTCCCTGCTGCTCAACGGCGGCGGCGTCGACCAGATCCAGAAGATCAGCCACGAGCTCAACGACGCGCTGTCCGGCAACGAGCCGGAGATCCGCGCGCTGCTGTCCCATGTGGACGAGCTCGCGACCCAGCTCGACGGGCACAAGTCCGAAATCCTGCGTGCCATCGACGGCCTGGACAAGCTGTCGAAGACCCTGGTCGGGCAGACGCAGAACCTGACCACCGCGCTCGACGGTCTCGCGCCCGGCCTCAAGATCGTCGCGGATCAGCGAGACCAGCTCGTCGGCATGCTGAACGCGCTGAACCACCTCTCCGGCGTCGCCGTCGACACGGTCACGAAGAGCCGGGACGAGCTCGTCGCGAACCTCAAGGCGCTGCAGCCGACGTTGACGAAGCTCGGCGAGGCCGGGCAGAACCTGCCGAACGCGCTGCAGATCCTGCTCACCTACCCGTTCCCCGACTACGCCGGGAACGTGATCAAGGGCGACTACGCGAACGTCGACGCGACCGTGAACCTCGATCTGGACAAGCTGATCAAGAACTTCACGAACTCGTCGCAGCCGCCGATCGCGCTGCCCGGCCTGCCTGCCGCGGCCCCGGACCTGCCGTTGCCGCTGCCGAACCTGGGGCAGCAGCCGCAGGCGCCCGCGGTCGGGCAGAGCGGCGGCGGGATCCTCGGCGGGCTGCTCGGCATCTTCGGGGGTGGCCGATGACCAAGGTGCGCGTCCAGCTGATCGCCTTCGTGGTCATCGCGGTGGTGTCGGTCGTCTACGTCGGCGGGCGCTACGCCGGGCTCGACCGGCTCTTCGGCACCCGCGGTTACGTCGTCACCGCGCAGCTGACCGATTCCGGCGGGATCTTCGTCAACGCCGAGGTCGCCTACCGCGGCGTGACCGTGGGCCGGGTGGCGTCGATGACGCTGACCGAGCACGGCGTCGACGTCGGGCTGGACATCGATTCCGGCGCACCGCAGATTCCCGCCGACGCGCACGCGCAGGTCGCGAACCGCTCGGCGGTGGGGGAGCAGTTCGTGGATCTGCTCCCCGCAACCGATTCCGGGCCGTACCTGGCCGACGGCTCGGTGATCACCGCCGACAAGACGTCGCTGCCGCCGTCGCCGGACAGCGTGCTGACACATCTCGACGACCTCGTCGCGAGCGTTCATCCGGAGTCGCTGAAGACCGTCGTCGACGAGACGTACACGGCGTTCGCGGGCGCCGGGCCGGAGTTGCAGCAGCTGCTGGACAGCACCGGCTCGCTCACCGCCGTCGCCGCCCAGTACGTCCCGCAGACCCAGGGGCTGCTGGCGAATTCGCGGATCGTGCTCGACACGCAGGAGCGGCAGGCGGCGAACATCACCGACTTCGCGAGCGGGCTGCGGACCATCGCCGGGCAGCTCAAGGCGTCCGACCCGGATCTGCGGCGGGTGATCACCGAGGCGCCGCAGCTGGGCCGGCAGATCAGCGACGTCCTGGCGGCTTCGGGGACCGACCTCGGGGTCCTGATCGCGAACCTGCTGACCACCGCGCAGATCACCTCCGCCCGCAAGGACGCGGTGGAGGAGCTGCTGGTGGCGTACCCGATCATCTCGGCGTTCTCGCCGTCGACGTCGCCGGACGGCACCGGTCACCTCGGCGTGGTCTTCAACTTCTTCGACCCTGCTTCGTGCACGAAGGGCTACGAAGGCACGAAGCAGCGTCCCGCCAATGACCTGACCGAAGCACCGGTGAACATGAACGCCTACTGCGCCGAGCCGCCGGGCAGCCCGACCGGTGTCCGCGGCTCGCAGAACGCGCCTTTCGCGGGCAAACCGGTCGCGATCCCGCCCGCGCCGAAGCAGTCCGCCGCGCCTGCGCAGCAGAGCCAGCTGCCCGGAATGCTCAGCCTGCTGACCGTTCCGTCGGGCGGGCTGGGGTCGTTGCTGGGGCTGCCGTGAGGTGGCTGGTCGCCGGAACCGTGGTGGCGGTGGTCGCCGCGCTGGTGGCGGGCTGGTCGTGGTGGCGCGCGGCGGACGACGACGGCTGGGCCCGCGGCCGCGAACGCGACGCCGTGCTGGCCGCGGCGGGCCCGGGCCTGGTCACGCTCAACACGATCGACTACCGCAGCGCGGGCGCGGACGTCGACCGCTGGCTCGGCGTGGTGACCGGTCGCTACCGCGACGACCTCCATGGCGACCGCCAGCTGGAGATCGACCGCGCGACCAGTTCGAAGTCGGTGTCGACCGCTTCGCTGGTGGAGGCGGCTGTCACCGAACTCGACGTCTCCGCGGGCACGGCGCGGCTGCTCGCGCTGCTCGACGTGCGGATCAGCACTGGCGGCGGTGCCTCGGCGCAGAAGATGAACCGCGTGACCGTGGACGTGGCGCGGGACGGCGACGCCTGGAAGGTCGCGGGCGTACAGGCGGCGGGGTCATGAAGCGCGTACTGATCGCAGTGCTCGCGGTGGCTCTCGCATGCGCAGTCTGGTTCGGCGTCGAAGCGGCTTCGCTGCGTCCGGGCGACAACGCGGCGCTGGTCGACGTCGCTGCTACGTCGGCGTTGTGCGACGAAGTCGGCAACGCGGTGAAGTCCGTCTTCTCATACGACTACGCGAACCTCGCACGTACAGAGCGTGCGGCGGCTTCAGTACTCACAGGCGACGCTGTCGGTCAGTACGCGGCTCAGTTCGCTTCAGCGCGTACGCGCGCTTCGGCGGAGAAGCTGGTCCGGACGACTACAGTGCGCTCGATCGGCGTCCGCACGCTGCGCGGCGACGACGCTTCGCTCCTGCTGTTCGTGGACCAGCAGACGATCGGCCCCGCGGGCGGCGCACCCCAGTCCTCCGTGGCCCAGCTCTCCGTCACCGCCCGTCGCATCGACGGCCACTGGAAGCTGGCGTCCCTCACGGCGCTCTGATCCCCGGCTCCAAAACACCCCAATTGGGGTACGTCGGCCGAGTCCCTAGCCGTCCCAGACGTCCGGGCCCTGCAGCAGCACCGCGACCCCGGCGGGAGCGGGGGAGGGCCAGAGGTCGATCAGGTACCGGTAGTGCTCGCCAAACTCGAAGTCGTTCCACTCGGCAGGCGGCGGCCCGGAAGGGACGTACGACACCCGAGCCCGATAGAGACCCGGCGCGACCGGAAAAGAACGTTCCTGGGACGGGTAGTCGGCCGGACCGGACACCACCAGCACCCCGGACGGAACCTCCAGGTCGACCTCGACCACGTGCGAGGCCTCGGCCGCCGGCGCCGGCGTGGAGTCACTCACCGTGACGGCCGCCTCGACCAGGTCCGACCGGGCCGTCACCACCGCCAGCGCGCGTGGCTCCGAGGCGACACGCGCGGCGAGAGCAGAGTCCGTCCAGCCCGCGCCGGTCAGCCGCGCGGCCTTGTCGCGCAAGGAGAACTGCCGCTGGTCGGCGTGGACGACGAGATGCACGCCGCCAGGCTAGCCGGGCCCCCACCACGACCCGGCAACGGCCGCGGGTTTAGCGTTAGGCATGACCACTGCTCCTGTCGACGTCGACACGGCCCGCAGCGACTACGCCGCGCTGGTCGGCCGAGGCCTCAAACTCGATCTCACTCGCGGTAAGCCCTCGCCGCGCCAGCTGGACCTCTCCACCGGGCTCCTCTCGCTCCCCGGCGACACGTACAAGGCCGAGGACGGCACCGATGTCCGCAACTACGGCGGCCTCAAGGGCCTGCCCGAGCTCCGCCGCATCTTCGCGCGCTCGCTGCAGGTGCCCGTCGAGCAGCTGCTGGCCCAGGGCAACTCCAGCCTCGAGCTGATGCACGACGCCGTCGTCCAGGCATTCCTCAGCAAGGCCCCCGGCGCCGAGCGCCGCTGGGCCGACGAGCCGCGGGTGGCGTTCCTCTGCCCGGTCCCGGGCTACGACCGGCACTTCGCGCTGACCGAGCGCTTCGGCATCGAGATGATCCAGATCCCGATGGACGAGAACGGCCCCGACATGGACCTCGTCGAGCGGCTCGTCGCCGAGGACGCCGGGATCAAGGGCATCTGGTGCGTGCCGAAGTACAGCAACCCCACCGGCGTCACCTACAGCGATGACACCGTCCGCCGGCTGGCCACGATGACCACCGCGGCGCCGGACTTCCGGATCTTCTGGGACAACGCCTACGCCGTGCACCACCTCACCGAGGCCGAGACCGAGGTCGCCGACCTGCTGGGGCTGGCCACCGAGGCCGGCAACGGCGACCGCGTGTTCGTCTTCGGCTCGACCTCGAAGATCACCTACGCCGGTGGCGGCGTCGGGTTCTTCGGCGCGTCCGAGGCCAACCTGGCCTGGTGGACCGGCCTGATCGGCAAGCGGACCATCGGCCCCGACAAGGTCAACCAGCTCCGCCACGCGCTGTTCCTGCGGGACGAGGCCGGCCTCAAGATGCACATGCGCGACCACGCCGAGCTGATCGCGCCCAAGTTCGCCGCGGTCGACCGCATCCTCACCGAGGAGCTCGGCGAGCTGGCGACCTGGACGAAGCCGGTCGGGGGCTACTTCATCTCCCTGACCGTGCCGGAGGGCACCGCCAAGGAGGTCGTGCGGCTGGCCAAGGAGGCCGGGATCGCGCTGACCCCCGCCGGCGCCACCCACCCGCACGGTGACGACCCCGCCGACGCCACGATCCGCATCGCGCCGACCTTCCCGGACCTGGCCGAGGTGGAGGAAGCCATCCGCGGGATGGCCGTCTGCGTCCGGCTCGCCGCAGCTCAGAAGGGCTGAAACCGCCCGCGAGAAACTTTTTCCGGCTCAGACCCGTCCGGTTGCGGCTCAGATCCGTATTACTGGCGGGTGGGGTGGACAGAACCTCAGTACGAGAGGACGTCCCCCGTGTTCGGAAAACGCTACACGCGGCAGCTGATCGAGCGCAGCGCGGAGAACGCTACCGACCGCCGCCGCTTCCTCAAGGCTGCGGGAGCGGCGGGGCTCGGCGTCGCGGGCGCCGGCGCGCTCGGCACTGCGCTGTCGCTGGGATTGGGATCTGCCGGAGCTACACAGCAGTACGACGACAAGGGCAAAGACGCTGGAAAGGAGGCGGCGAGCGACGCGGCTGTACTGAACTTCGCGTTGAACCTCGAGTATCTCGAGGCGAACCTCTACTCGTTCGCCGCCAACGGCTACGGGCTGAACGAGAAGTACGTCAACGGCATCGGCAACCTGGGCAAGGTCAACGGTGGGCACGCGGTCAAGTTCAAGAGCGAGCACACCAAGCAGATCGTCCAGGAGATCGCGGGTGACGAGGTCGCGCACGTGAACTTCCTCCGCACGGCGCTCGGCAAGGCCGCGGTCGCCCAGCCGGAGATCGACTTCCAGTACAGCTTCACCGCGGCCATGCAGGCGGCCGGGGTGATCCAGAAGGGCCAGACCTTCGACCCCTTCGCGAGCGAGAACAACTTCCTGCTCGCCGCCTTCCTGTTCGAGGACGTCGGCGTGTCCGCCTACAAGGGCGCGGCGCCGCTGGTCAACAACAAGACGTTCCTGGACGCCGCCGCCGGCATCCTCGCGGTGGAGGCGTACCACGCCGGCATCGTGCGGGGACAGCTGTTCGAGCGCGGCCTCGGCGACGTCACGAACAAGATCTCCGACGCCCGCGACAGCCTCGACGGCAAGGCGGACGACGACGAGGGCGTGCTGAAGGACGGCAAGGCGAACCTCGTGCCCGCCGACAAGAACGGCGTCGCGTTCGGCCGGTCCGCCGACCGGGTGCTCAACATCGCCTACCTGAACCCGGACAAGGTGTCCTCGGGCGGTTTCTACCCCCGCGGCCTGAACGGCGACATCGCCACCAGCGGTGCCAAGGAGAAGTGACTGTATTTCTCTGTCGCGCGCTGACGAAAACACGCCGCCAGGGCGCTCGTTCGCATCGATGCTCGCGCTCTGCGGGCGGGCGCCCTGCCGTCGCGTTTCCGGGCGGCCCGGCGGCCGCGAAAGAGGGCGCGCGACGATGAAGGCCGAGTCGGCGCTGGCGCGCCTTCCCCGGCCCTCCGTTGGTACCGTCGGAGACGGCGGCACGCGGGGTCCCGCCACAGGGCGGGAGGTCGCAGGGTGCGGGCATTGGTCGCGGGCGGCGGGATTTCGGGCACGGTCACGGCGATGGCGCTGCACCGCGCCGGGATCGAGCCGGTCGTGTTCGAGGCCTATCCCGCCGGTGGGGAGGACGCGGGCGCGTTCCTCACGATCATGCACAACGGCATGGACGCCCTGCGGGCGATCGGCGCCGACGGCCCGGTGGTCGAGGCATCCTTCGCCGCGTACGGCGTGGAAATCATCGTCCCGGACGGGACGACGGTCGGGCGGCGCGAGTTCGACACGGACACGCTCGCCGGCCCGCGGACGCTGACCCGTGCGGCGCTTTACCGTGTCCTGCAGGAAGAAGCGGCCCGGCGCGGGGTCCGGCTGGACCGCGGGCGACGGCTCGTTTCGGCCGAACCCGGCCCCGCCGGGATCATCGCGCACTTCGCCGACGGCACCACCGAGACGGGCGACGTCCTGATCGGTGCCGACGGCCTGCGGTCGGTGGTCCGGCGGCTGATCAACCCGGCCGCGGAAGAGCCACGGTTCACCGGGCTGACCATCGTCTACGGCTACACCCGCGCGAGCGGGCTGCCCGCGGCACCCGGGATTTACCGCATGGTGCAAGGGAAACGCGCCGCCTTCGGCTACACCACCGCGCCCGACGGCGCGACGTTCTGGTTCAGCCGCATCCCGGACGAGGAGCGTCCGCGGGAGGAGATCGCGGCGGTCGCCCCGGCGCAGTGGCGCGAATTCGCGCACGCCCGCTTCGAGGGCGAACCCCTGCCGTGCGCGGACATCATCGCCGCGACCGGCGAGGAGATCTTCGGCGGGCACTCCCACGACGTCCCCGAAACCAAGATCTGGTCGACACCGGAGATGGTCCTGGTCGGCGACGCGGCGCACGCGGCTTCCCCCGCCGCCGGGCAGGGCGCGTCGATGGCGCTGGAGGACAGCGTCGTGCTGGCGATGTGCCTGCGCGACCTGCCGGACCCGCCGTCGGCTTTCGCGGCGTACGAACGCCTTCGCCGTGAGCGCGTCGAGAAGCTCGTGGCGGCGAGCGCGGGCGCGGATGTCGGCGAGGAGCGCGGCTGGCTGTATCACCATCACATCGAGTGGGACGTTCCGGTCTCCGGGTAAGCGGTTTCGTGGCACCATCCGGCCCTGACGGAACAAGCTCAGCAGCCGCAGATCATGCTGTCCACCATGAACGATTTGCCCGGTTACCGCGTGACCCGCGTGTACGGCTGGGCCGGCTGTCGGCGGAGGCGGTCCAGCTCGGCGCGAACGCCGTCCTCGCGCTTCGCTTCGACTGCAACGAGATCGCCCAGACGGACTCGCTGAGCGTTCCGGGCGGTTAGAACCGCCCGGAACGCTCACGAGTCTTCACTTCTTGTAGAGGCCTTCGATCGCGTCCGCGTAGTTCTTCGAGACCACGTTGCGCTTCAGCTTCAGGCTTGGCGTGATCTCGCCGCCGGCCTCGGTGAAGTCCTTGGCCAGCACGGTGAACTTCTTGATGGCCTCGGCCTGCGACACCGCCTTGTTGGCCTCGTCGACCGCCGCCTGGATCTCCGCGCGCAGGTCCGCGTCCGACGCCAGGTCCGCCACCGACGCGCCGGCCGGCTTGCCGTTCTGGGACTTCCAGGACGGGAAGTACTCCTCGTCCACGGTCACCAGCGCCGCGATGAACGGCCGCTGGTCGCCGACCACCATCGCCTGGCTGACCAGCGGCGACGCCTTGATCGTGTCCTCGAGACCGGACGGGGCGACGTTCTTGCCGCCCGCGGTCACGATGATCTCCTTCTTGCGCCCGGTGATCTTGAGGAAGCCCTCCGCGTCGAGCGCGCCCAGGTCACCGGTGTGGAACCAGCCGTCGGTCAGCGCCTCGGCGCTGGCCTGCGGGTTGTTGTAGTACGCGCCGAACACGACGTCGCCCTTGAGCAGGATCTCGCCGTCGTCGGCGATCCGGACCGACGTCCCGGCGATCGGCTTGCCGACAGTGCCCACGCGGAACGCTGTCTGGGTATTCACGTTCGCCGCGGCCGAGGTCTCGGTCAGGCCGTAGCCCTCGAACACCGGGACGCCGATGCCGCGGAAGAAGTGCGCCAGGCGGGCCCCGAGCGGCGCGCCGCCGGAGACCGCCGCGATGCAGCGCCCGCCGAGCGCGGCGCGCAGCTTGCCGTAGACGAGCTTGTCGAACAGCAGGTGCTGGACCTTGAGCAGCAGCCCGGCGCCGCCGCGATCCTGCGCCTCGCTGTACGCCACCGCGACAGCCTCGGCCGCGTCGAAGATCTTGCCCTTGCCGTCGCCGTGGGCCTTCTGCTTCGCGCTGTTGTAGACCTTCTCGAACACGCGCGGCACGGCCACGACGAAGGTCGGGCGGAAGGTGCCCAGGTCGGGGACCAGGTTCTTGACGTCGGGGGTGTGCCCGAGGGTCACCCGCGCCGAAAGCGCGGTCAGCGCGATCGCCCGGGCGAGGACGTGCGCCAGCGGCAGGAAGCACAGCAGCGAGTTGCCCTGCTCCATCAGCTGCGGAAACGCCTGGATCGCGCCGCGGACCTCGGCCAGCAGGTTGTGGTGCGTCAGCTCGACGCCCTTGGGCCGCCCGGTGGTGCCCGAGGTGTAGACGATCGTGGCCAGGTCGCTCGCCTTGACCTCGCGGCGCCGGTCGTGCAGCTCGTCGTCCGACATCTCGGCGCCGATCGCGGCCAGCGTCTCGACGGCCGAGGTGTCTCCCTCGATCTGCCAAGTGTTGGCAAGGTCGGTGAGCCGGTCGCGGACCTGGTCGACCGCGCCCAGGTGCCCGTTCGTCTCGACGAAGACGCCCTTGGCGGCCGAGTCGGAGAGGATCCAGTACACCTGCTCGGCCGACGACGTGTCGTAGATCGGCACGGTCACCGCGCCGGCGGCCCAGATCGCGAAATCGATCAGGGTCCACTCGTAGCGGGTCTTCGACATGATCGCGACGCGGTCGCCGCGGCCGATCCCGGCCTTGGCCATGCCCTTGGCGACCGCCAGGACCTGGCCGGCGAACTCCTTGGCCGTGACGTCCAGCCAGGTGCCCTCGACCTGGCGCCGGAAGCTCACTACGTCGGCGAACCGCTCCGCGTTCGCCCAGACGACATCGGACATGTTCTCGTCGTCGGCCACCGGCTTGCCGGCGGGAGCGCTGTATTCGCGCACGTGGACCTCCGTGTTCAACGCGTGCGGTGGGCGACACCGCTGTTACCCGCCAGTCAACTTAGCGTGAGGAAGACCTTAAGACCATGCTGATCGCCCGTGCACGGCGAGGCCGTGACATTCTTCGCTCGTGAACCAGGCACCACCCGCGCTCGACCTCGTCGACGAGACCTTCCTGGCCGTGCCGCCCACGACAGTGGCAGCCGCCTTCAAGGATCCGGCCTCCTGGGCCCGGTACTGGCCCGATCTGGTGCTCGAGGTCTACATCGACCGTGGTGCCCAGGGCCTGCGCTGGACCGTGCGCGGCGGGCTCGTCGGTACCATGGAGGTGTGGCTCGAGCCGGTGCTCGACGGCACGTTGCTGCACTACTTCCTGCGCGCCACCCCGGCCGGGCCCGGCGGGACGCCGCGGGCGCTGGCGCCGCGCGAGCTGCGCCGGGAGTTCGACCGGCGGGCGCGGGCGGCCAAGGCCCTCGCGCTGGGGCTGAAGGAGATCCTGGAGGACGGCCGCGAACCCGGCATCCCTCCGCGGGCGGAGAGCTAGGGGGCCTGGCGTGCGCGTACACGTCGTTTCGGACGTGCATGGCAACGTCGACGCGCTGAAGCGCGCCGGTGACGGGGCCGACGCCCTGGTCGTGCTGGGCGACCTGCTGGATTTCGTCGACTACCGTGAGCACGACAAGGGCATCATGGGCGCGCTGTTCGGCGCCGAAAAGGTCGGTGAGTTCGCCCGGCTGCGCCGCGAGGGCACTCGTGACGAAACTGTTGCCTTCTCGCGCACGCTCTGGGCGTCGCTGGAAGATCCCACCGCCGCGGTCGACGAGGCCATCCGCGACCAGTACGCGACCCTGTTCGCGGCCATGACGGCCCCCACCTACGCGACCCCGGGCAACGTCGACACGCCCTCGCTGTGGCCGGAGTTCGCCGGCGACGGGATCCAGGTGCTCGACGGCGAGGTCGCCGAGATCGGCGGCCTGCGGTTCGGCTTCGTCGGCGGCGCGCTGCTGCCCGACGGCGTCGTCCCGCGGCCGCGTAAGGGTGCTGCCTGGCGCCCCTACCTGCGGGTTCGCGAGGAGTTCGACGCCGGCGTCGCCGCGCTGACCGACATCGACGTGCTGTGCACGCACATCCCGCCCGCGGTGCCGGAGCTCACCTACGACTACGTCGCCCGCCGCGGCGAGATCGGTTCGACGGCGCTGCTGGAGCTGATCCGCGAGCAGCGGCCGCGGTGGTCGGTGTTCGGCCACGTGCACCAGCCCCTGGCCGCGCGGCGGCGGATCGGGCTGACCGAGTGCCGTAACGTGGGTCACTTCAAGGAGACCGGGCAGCCCTACGTGCTGCGCTGGTGACCAAGTGCTGCGGCTACGCTTCGACCCATGGCCGAGCAGTCCACACAGTCCATCGAGGTCGACGCCGAGCCCGCCCGGGTGATGGCGGTGATCGCCGACTTCCCCGCGTACCCGGAATGGGCCAAGGCCGTCCGGCAGGCCGAGGTGCTCGACACCGATGGTGACGGGCGCGCCAAGCAGGTGAAGCTCACCCTGGACGCGGGTCCGATCAAGGACGTCTACACCCTCGAGTACGAGTGGGACGGCGACGGCCTGGGCGTCAACTGGCACCTGGTCAAGGGCCAGATGCAGAAGGCGCAGAACGGGCGGTACGCGCTTGAGGACCTCGGCGGCCGCACGAAGGTCACCTACACGCTCTCGGTCGAGCTGGCGCTCCCGATGATCGGGCTGCTGCGCCGCAAGGCCGAGAAGATGGTCATGGACACCGCCCTGAAGGAGCTCAAGAAGCGAGCCGAGGGGTAGCGCGGGTGCGGATCCTGCTGTTCACCGGCAAAGGGGGTGTCGGTAAGACGACCCTGGCCGCGGCGACGGCGGCCGCGCTCGCGGCGCGCGGCAGGAAGACCCTCGTGGTGTCGACGGATCCCGCGCACTCGCTCGGCGACGCCTTCGCGCGCACGCTCGGACCCGAACCGTCCGAAGTGGACAGTCTCCTTTCCGCTGTACAGGTGGATTCCCGCTCCCTCGTCGACAGCACCTGGCGTGAGCTGCGGGCCGAGCTGCAGACGTGGCTCGGCGGAGCTGGGCTCGACACGCTGGACGCCGAAGAGCTCACCGTGCTGCCCGGCGTCGACGAGCTGCTCGCGCTGACCGAGGTCCAGCGGCTGGCCGAGACCGGGCCGTGGGACACCGTCGTGGTCGACTGCGGCCCGACCGCCGAAACCTTGCGGTTGCTCGCGTTACCCGAGGCGATCTCGGGGTATCTCACCCGCGTGTTCGGCTGGAAGGCGGGTAAGCGCGCCCGCGTCGCGGACTCGGTGCGGCGGCTCGGCACGCACCTGGAGTCGCTGCGGGCGTTGCTCACCGAGCCTTCGGTCACCACGGTCCGGCTGGTGCTGACCCCGGAACGGCTGGTCGTCGCCGAGGCGCGGCGCACATTGAGCTCGCTGGCGCTGCGCGGCATCGCCGTCGACGGCCTGATCGCGAACCGGCTGATGCCCGCGCCGGGGATCTGGCGCGGCGGGGCCGGATCCTGGATGAAGACCCGGCGCACCCAGCAGAACGCCGTCCTGGCGGAACTCGCGACCGCCGGGTTCGAGAAGGTCTCCCGGGTGGAGCACCGCGCGGCCGAGCCAGTCGGGCTCGCGGCGTTGCTGGAGATCGCCGACGAGCTCTACCACGGCGGGGATCCCTTGGCCGGCAACGGATCCGCGGTGACGCCGCTGCTGCGCGTGTCGCCGACGCCGGAGGGTTACACGCTGCGCGTCGCGATCCCGCTGGGGCGCGACGCCGAGGTCGATCTCGCCCGCGTCGACGATGACCTGGCGATCACCGTGGACGGCTTCCGCAGGCTCATCGCCCTGCCGGAGTCGCTGCGGCCGTGCCGGATCACCGGTGCGGAATCCGATGCCGACGGCCTGGTGGTGCACCTGGCCGGGAACCGGGGACGCGGGTGAGCGACGAGGAGGAGACCGGCGAGGGGTTGCGGCTCGCCGAGGAGATCCGGCTGCTGGCCGAGATGGTCGTGGAGAAGGCGGCGCCGTGGCTGGAGGGCGTGGTCGCCGCCGGGCACGGCACCGCCGAGGTGAAACCGGACTCTTCGGGGTGCGGGTGGTGTCCACTGTGTGCGATCGTCGCTGTGGTGCGAGGTGAACGTCCGCTGCTCGAGGCACTCTTTCCCGCCGAGAGCACATCAGGGCAAGTCGCCGCGCGCCTGTTGGAGCAGCTCGCGCAGCTGGTGGCGCTCCTGCGCGCGGTGCTCGCGGACCGGTGGGAGCCCGACGGCGGGGTCCACATGCCGGGCTTCCGGCCCGAGCCGCGGCCCCCGGCCGAGCCGGCCGGGGCGGCGTCGCCGCGGGTACAGCACATCACCGTCCGCAAGCGGGACGAGTGGCGGCCGGATCGGGAGAACTGAGTGCGGACGATAGGGGTGGACGTCGGCGGGACGAGCGTCCGGGCCGGCGTGGTGGACGAGCGTGGCTCGCTGCTGGACACCGCGCGCGTGGCGACGCCGAGCGAGGAAGGCGCCCTCGAGGACGCCATCGCCGGGGTGGTCGAGGACCTGCGCAACCGGCACGACGTGGCGGCGGTCGGCCTGGCCGTGGCCGGCTTCGTCGCGCGCGACCGCCGGTCGGTGATGTTCGCGCCGCACCTGGCCTGGCGGGACGCGCCGGTCGCGGACCGGATCGAGAAGCGCGTCGGCCTGCCGGTGACGCTGGAGCACGACGTCAACTCGGCGATCGTCGGCGAACACCGCTTCGGCGCGGCGCGCGGGGCCCAGGTGGCGGCGCTGGTCGCGCTCGGCACCGGGATCGGCGCGGGGCTGCTGCTGGACGGCAAGATCTACCGCGGCGCTTACGGCGTCGCCCCTGAGCTCGGGCACCTCACGGTGGTGCGCGGCGGCCGCCCCTGCCCGTGTGGGAAGTACGGCTGCTGGGAGCGCTATTGCAGCGGGACGGCGTTGGCCGCGACCGCGGTCGAGCTGCTGGCCCGGCACCCGGGACGGTCGACGGTGCTGGCCCCGCAGGTGGCGGGCGACCCGGGCTCGGTGACCGGCCGCCGGGTGGCCGGGGCGGCCCGCGACGGCGACCCGATCGCCCAGCTCGCGATGGCCGAGCTGGCCAAGTGGCTCGGCGAGGGCCTCGCGCTGGTGGCGGACGTGTTCGACCCCGAGATCATCGTGATCGGCGGCGGGGTGTCGGAGTCCGCGCCGCTGTTCCTGGACGAGGCCCGCGAGCACTACGCGGCCACGATCACCGGCGCCCGGCACCGCCCGCTGGCCCGGATCCGCACCGCTCACCTGGGCGACGACACGGCCATCGTGGGCGCGGCGGCCCTGGCCGTGGAAGCGGCCCGCACCCCCGTCTGACCCTCGCTCCCCAACACCCCAATTGAGGCCCCTTAAGAGCTCTCGATGTGCCATTCACGGCATTCGGGCGGGTGTGACAGTGTGGCGGGGTGAGTCACCCGTCGGCGAGCGTGTTCGTCCGGTGCTCCGGTGGCCACGTGCACTGGGGGCGCTACGGCGCCGCGGGGTTGCTGCTGTTCGACCCGGCCCGTGGGGTGCTGTTGCAGCGGCGGGCCTGGTGGGTACACCACGGCCGGACGTGGGCGCTGCCCGGCGGCGCCATCGAAGTGGGGGAGACCGCCCTCGACGCGGCCGCGCGCGAAGCCTACGAAGAAGCATCGGTCGCAGCCTCGGCGTTCCGCGCGCTTTCGGCATCGGTGGCCGATCATGGGGAGTGGAGCTACACGACCGTCCTGGCCGTCGCGGACGGGCCGGTCGGCGCGCGGGTGGCGAACACGGAAAGTGCGGAGGTGCGCTGGGTGGACCCGGACGACGTGGCCGGTTACCGGCTGCACCGTGACTTCGCGGCGGCCTGGCCGTCGCTGCGCCCGCGGGTGGGCCGGGACCTCGTCCTGGTCGTGGACGCCGCCAACGTCGTCGGGTCGCGTCCGGACGGCTGGTGGCGTGACCGCCACGGCGCCTCCGAGCGCCTGCGCGACCAGCTCGCCCGGCTGGCGGAGGCCGGTTTCCCCGACCCGGAGGAGCCCGGAGTGACCTGGTGGCCGCGGGTCATCCTGGTCGTGGAGGGCAAGGCCAGCGGGGTCCAACCGGCGAAAGCGGTCGAGGTCGTCGCGGCTGACCACGACGGCGACTCGAAGATCGTCGAGGTGGTCCGTGAGGTCGCCGGGCCGTCGACCGACGTGCTGGTCGCGACGGCCGATCGGGAACTCCGCAGCCGTGTCGGCGCGGAGGGCGCGTCGATCCTCGGGCCGGGCACGCTGCGGACGTACCTCGACGCGCTCTAGTGTCCCCCGTCGCGGGACACTAGTCCTTCGGGATCCCGTCGCGCATTTCGGCGACCAGAGACGCCGCCACGGCCTTGAGACTTCCGTTGTGCCGCTTCGCAACCGCGCGCTGACGCTGGTAGCTCGGCCCGTACTTGAGGATCGTCTCGACGTCCCGCAGCTCGCTCACGCAGTCCAGGCGCCGCGCCACCGGCTCCAGCCGGTCCAGCAGATCCACGACGTCGTCGGTGACCAGCTGCTCGCGCCCGGCGGCGTCGAGGATGATGATCGCGTCCATGCCGTAGCGGGCCGCGCGCCACTTGTTCTCCTGGACGTGCCACGGCGGCATCGTCGGCAGGATCTCGCCGTTGTCGAGCCGCTCGCTGAAGTCGTCGACCAGGCACTGGGTCAGCGCCGAGATCGCGCCGACCTCCTCCAGCGTCGGCAGGCCGTCGCAGACGCGCATCTCGATGGTGCCCAGCTCCGGCGAGGGCCGGATGTCCCAGCGGATCTCCGAAAAGTGGTCGATCACGCCGGTGGTGTACATGTCCTCGACGTAGTTCTCCAGCTCCGGCCACTTCCGGAACTGGAACGGCAGCCCGGCGGTCGGCAGCTGCTGGAACATCAGCGCCCGGTTCGACGCGTACCCGGTGTCCTCCGCGCCCCAGTACGGCGAGGACGCCGACAGCGCCTGGAGGTGCGGCGAGTAGTTGAGCAGCGCGTCCAGCACCGGCAGCACCTTGTCGCGGTGGTCGAGCCCGACGTGGACGTGGACGCCGTAGATCAGCATCTGCCGTCCCCACCACTGGGTGCGGTCGATCAGCTTGGCGTAGCGCGCTTTGTCGGTGACCTTCTGCTGGTACCAGTTGGAGAACGGGTGTCTCCCGGCGGAGAACAGCTCGACGCCGAGCGGGTCGCAGACGCCGTGCAGGACGTCCAGCGAGCCGTCGAGATCGGCCTTCGCCTCGGCGACCGTCTCGCAGATCCCGGTGATGATCTCGACGGTGTTGAGCAGCAGCTCCTGCTTGATCTTCGGGTGCTCTTCCTCGCCGTCGGGGCGGACCGCCTCCAGCACCTGCTCGGCCACCGACGACAGCTCGCCGGAGCGCCGGTCCACCAGGGCCAGCTCCCATTCGGCGCCGACCGTGGACCGCCGCGAGGGGCTGAAGTCGATTCGCATCGGCGTGGGTGGGTCAGACCTGCGCGCCGTTGCTCGGGTCGGCGCCCGGCGGCGGACCCTGGCGCACGCGCAGCAGCAGCAACGCGATCGCGGTCGCCAGCGCGAGGATGCCGAGCGGGGTGGCCACCGTGTTCCCGACCCCGATGGCGCCGGGCACGATCAGCAGGAACAGCCCGGCCAGGAACAGCAGCAGGATGAGGAAGGCGCCCATCTTCGGGCGGGGCAGCGGGGGCGGCTCCGGCGGGACGTAGTGCTCGTCGTCGCCGGCCGGGTCGTCGCCGAACATGGTGGCGTCCCAAGTCGTCCCGCCCGTGCGCCAGCCGGGCTCCGGCGGGTCGGCGGCCGGTGCGGGATCGGCGGGGCGCTCCGGGGTCGTCCGGGTGCCCGGCTCCTCGGTGAGGTCCTGATCGGCCAGCCCGAATCCGTCGGCCCGCAGGTCGGCGACGATCTCGGCGAACGTCGCGTCGACGTCCTCCGGCCCGTCCTTCCCCCGGCTCATGAGTGCTCCTCCGCCTGCCCGACGTGTGCCCCGGCGAACTCCACACTACGGGTGAAGATCACCTCCGCGTCGTTGTCCTGGGTGGCGACGTGATAGCTGTTCTCCAGCACGACCTCGGTGACGTCGGTGCTCGAAACGCCCTTGAGCACCAGCTGCGAGTTCACCGGCTCGACGACGTGGTCGATCGTCGAATGCAGCAGCAGGACGGGCTGGGTGACCTTGGCGAGGTCGTCGCGGACGATCTTCCACAGCTGCGCGAGGCTCGCCGCGGCCCGCACGGGCGTGCGGGGGTAGGCCAGCTCGGTCTCGCCGGGCTTCTTGATGTCGTTCGCGACACCCGGCACCGACGGGACGACCCTGGCCAGCACCGGCAGCAGCTTCGTGTCCCACTTCAGCCGGGTCACCGACGGGTTCACCAGCACGATGCCGGCGATCCGGTCGCCGAATTCCTCGGCGAGGCGCAGGGTCAGCGTGCCGCCCATGGACAACCCGCCGACGAACACCGTCCGGCACGTCGAGAGCAGCGCGAGGAGTTCTTCGCGGACCGCGCCGTACCAGTCGTGCCACGTCGTGGAGTTCATGTCCTGCCAGCGGGTGCCGTGGCCCGGCAGCAGCGGGCAGCGCACTGTGTAGCCGGCCGTGGCCAGATGGTCACCCCACGCCCGCATGCTCGCGGGTGTCCCGGTGAAGCCGTGGCAGAGCAGGAACCCGGCATCACCCGAACCGGTGTGGCCGAACGGTTCCGCGCCGGCGAGCACGCCCATGCGATCGCCTTCCGTGTGAGCGGTGTAGGCCATCCATGCTCTCACGCCCGACGCCCCTTGTGGGGGCCCGCCCGGCGAGGTGATCGGGACAGGACACCTGTGAGATCGATCGCTGCGGGGTGGTATCCGGGTGGTCCGCGTTGTGCGCGCAGGGTCCGGCTTCGTAGGCTGGTCCGCGCGGGTGACAGGGGCTGAGCTGCGATGGAGGACTGAGGCACGGTGCTGTACTGGCTCATGAAGTACGTACTGATCGGACCGCTGCTGAAGACGCTCTGGCCGACCAAGGTCGTAGGCGCCGAGAACATCCCGGAGTCCGGGGGCGCGATCCTGGCCGGTAACCATCTCGCGGTCGCCGACTCGTTCTTCATGCCCCTGCGCGTCAAGCGCAAGGTGACCTTCCCGGCCAAGTCCGAGTATTTCACCGAGCCCGGCTTCAAGGGTCTGCTCAAGAAGTGGTTCTTCACCGGGGTCGGCCAGTTCCCGATCGACCGTTCCGGCGGCAACGCCGCGCAGGCCGCGCTCGACACCGCGATCCGGCTGGTGCGCGACGGGCATCTGCTGGGCATCTACCCCGAGGGCACCCGCTCGCCGGACGGCCGGCTGTACAAGGGCAAGACCGGCGTCGCGCGGATCGCGCTGGAGTCGGGCGGGGTCGTGGTCCCGGTCGCGATGATCGGCACCGACAAGGTCAATCCGATCGGCTCCAAGATGTGGTGGCCGCGCCGGCTCGAGGTCCGCTTCGGCAAGCCGCTGGACTTCTCGCGCTACGAGGGCCTGGCGGGCGACCGGTTCATCGAGCGGTCCATCACCGACGAGATCATGTATGCCCTGATGGAACTTTCCGGTCAGGAGTACGTCGACATCTACGCGGCGAAGGCCAAGGAACTGCTCGCGGCGGAGGCCGCGGGCGTCCGTCCGGCGGTACCCGAGCAGCCGACCGCGCGGGACGCGGCACGAGTGCCCCAAAGCAAGGTCGGCTGAAGCACTACTCCCCACCTTCCTCCCCACCGCCACCCTCAACGGAGGCGCTTCGCGCCGCTGCTAGTTTTTCGTGATGCGTTTTTTTTACGACACCGAGTTCATCGAGGACGGCGTGACGATCGACCTGGTGTCGATCGGTGTCGTTGACGAGCGGGGCCGCGAGTTCTACGCGGTCTCCACCGATTTCGACCCCGGCAAGGCCGGTCCGTGGGTCCGTGACCACGTGCTGCCCAAGCTGCCGTCCCCGGCTGATCCAGCGTGGCGCGGCCGGGAGCGCATCCGGACCGACCTGCTGGAGTTCTTCGGCAAGCCGCCGGGCGGCATCGAGCTCTGGGCCTGGTTCGCCGCGTACGACCACGTGGCGCTCGCCCAGCTCTGGGGGCCGATGCCCGCGCTGCCGCGTCAGCTTCCGCGCTTCACGCGTGACCTGCGCCAGCGGTGGGAGGACGCGGGGAAGCCGAAGCTCCCGGCCGCGCCCACCGACCAGCACGACGCCCTTGCCGACGCGCGCCACAACCTGGCCCGCTGGGAAGTCATCGAGAACTACTTCCCCCGCCGCTGACCCCCGGCTCTCCTGCACCCCAATTGGGGTGCTTTGGGCCCGGGTCAGCGGCGAGCGCGGACGGCGGCGGCGAGGGTGTCCAGGAGCGGGGCGGTGTCGTCCCACGCCATGCACGCGTCGGTGATCGACTGACCGTAGGTCAGCTCGGAAGCGTGGCCCAGCGAGAGGTCCTGGCGGCCCCCGGCGAGGAAACTCTCCATCATCAGGCCGGTGATCCGCTCGCCATCGGCGATGCGGGCCGCGAGTTCCCGGACGACCGAAGCCTGGCGCACGTGGTCCTTACCGCTGTTCCCGTGCGATGCGTCGACGATCACCCGCTCCGGCAGGCCGGACTTCGCCAGCCGGGCGAGGGTGTCCGCCACCGTCGCGGCGTCGTAGTTCGGGCCGCCCGCGTGGCCGCGCAGGATCACGTGGCAGTCCGGGTTGCCCGACGTCGTCAGCAGCGCCGCGAGCCCGTCGGTGTTGATGCCGGGGAACACGTGGCTCGCCGCGGCGGCGCGGGTGGCGTCGACCGCGACCTGGACGTCGCCCTCGGTGGAGTTCTTGATCCCGACCGGCATGGAGAGCGCGCTGCACAACTGGCGGTGCACCTGGCTGGCCGCGGTCCGCGCACCGATTGAGCCCCAGGTGACGATGTCGGCGATGAACTGCGGGGTGATCGGGTCCAGGAACTCACACCCGACCGGCAGCCCGAGCGCGGACACGTCGAGCAGCAGTTTGCGCGCCATCCGCAGGCCCTTGTTGACGGCGAAGGTGCCGTCGAGGTCCGGATCGTTGATCAGGCCCTTCCAGCCCAGCGTGGTGCGCGGCTTCTCGAAGTACACCCGCATCACGATGTGCAGCTCGCCGCGCAGTTCCTCGGCCTTCGCGGCGAGACGGCGGGCGTAGTCGAGCGCGGCTTCCGGGTCGTGCACCGAACACGGGCCGACCACGACGAGGAGCCGGTCGTCGCGGCCGTCGAGGATGTCGACGGTGTCGGCCCGGCCCTGTTTCACGACCTTGGCGACGGCGGCGTCGACGGGATGATCCTCGCGCAGCAGCGCGGGCGGGATGAGCGGACTGATCGACGTCGTGCGGTTGCTGTCCAGCGAAGCGGCGTCGGCGGGTCCGGCGGCGAGTGCCATGGCGGGTGGGTCCTTCCTGGTGGACACCGACCCGCGAGGAAACGCCGAGCCGGTGGAGTTCCGGCTCGGGGTGGTAGGTCAGCGCAGGTTCACGCCGCCGTGCCCACCCGGGGCCGGCTTCGTAAACCAGAAATAGCGCTGCACGGGGACAAGCTAGCACACCCGCAGATCTCAGACCGAGGTACCCAGGTGGTCCGCCCTGCACCGATCCAGACGTAAGCCGCTACGCTGGCGGCGTCTGAAGGAAATGTGACTGTCATCTCCGAGAACCAACACAGGAAAGACGGAGGCTTCTCATGCGTGTCGGGGTGCTGACCGGCGGCGGCGACTGCCCGGGGCTCAACGCGGTGATCCGCGCGGTGGTCCGCAAGGGCATCGAGGTGCACGGCTGGGATTTCGTCGGTTTCCGCAACGGCTGGAAGGGCCCGCTCACCGGGGACAGCCGTCCGCTCGGCCTGCCCGAGGTCGAGGACATCCTGACCAGGGGCGGCACCATCCTGCGCTCGTCGCGGACCAACCCGTACAAGGTCGAGGGCGGCGTCGAGCAGATCAAGAAGGTTCTCGCCGAGCAGGGTGTGGACGCGCTGATCGCGATCGGCGGCGAGGACACCCTCGGCGTCGCGAAGCGGCTCACCGACGACGGCATCGGCGTCGTGGGCGTACCCAAGACGATCGACAACGACCTCGGCTCGACCGACTACACCTTCGGCTTCGACACCGCGGTCTCCATCGCGACCGAGGCGATCGACCGGCTGCACACCACCGCCGAGTCCCACCACCGCGCGCTCGTCGTCGAGGTCATGGGCCGCCACGCCGGCTGGATCGCGCTGCACTCCGGCCTGGCCGGCGGCGCGAGCGTGATCCTGGTGCCGGAGCGGGCCTTCAACGTCGACCAGGTCGTCTCGTGGGTCGAGCGCCGGTTCGAGAAGGAGTTCGCGCCGATCATCGTCGTCGCCGAGGGCGCGCTGCCCGAGGGCGGCGAGGAGAAGCTGCTGACCGGCGAGAAGGACGCCTTCGGGCACGTCCGCCTCGGCGGCATCGGCACCTGGCTGGCCGACGAGATCGCGAACCGCACCGGCAAGGAATCCCGCGCCGTGGTGCTCGGGCACGTCCAGCGCGGCGGCACGCCGACGGCGTACGACCGCGTCCTCGCGACGCGCTTCGGCCTGCACGCGGTGGACGCGGTGGCCGACGGCGACTTCGGCGTGATGGTGGCCCTGAAGGGCACCGACATCGTGCGCGTGAAGCTCTCCGAGGCGACCGCCGAGCTGAAGACGGTGCCGGCCGAGCGCTACCAGGAAGCTGAAGTCTTCTTCGGCTGAGGTACAGGGCTCGTGAGCGTTCCGGGCGGTTCTAACCGCCCGGAACGCTCACGAGTCCTAAATCCGGGCCAGGGTGTCCAAAGCCCCCACGGCCGCCGCGATGTCGTCGGTCAGGGGCCGGTCGTCGACGGACTCGTCGAGCACCGCCGCCGCGGCCTCGAAGGCGTCCCGCACCGGCAGGTCCATCAGGTCCGCCTGCCGCATCCGCAGCGCCCGCACGGCCGCGACCAGCTCGCACGCCAGCACCTGCTCATACGCCGAACAAGCCGCCGTCGCCGCCCGCGCGGCCTGCGTCGAGAAGCTCGCGTGGTCCTCGATCCCGCGGGACACGACCGCGGTGCCCAGCGTCGCCGGGAGCGCTGCCTGCCGCAGCTCCGTGAGCGCGTCGTGGGCCACGTACTCCATGATCATCACGCCGGAGCTGCCCGCCGGCCCGGCCGCGAGGAACGGCCGCAGCCCGGTGAACTCCGGCTCGACGAGGTCGCCCAGCCGCGCCACGGACAGCTCCGCGACCTGGTGCACCGTCGCCCGCACATGGTCGAGCCCCGTCGAGACGTACGCGGTGTGGAAGTGCGCGTGGTGGTAGGCGTCGCCGTGCGCGGTGGAGATCATCGGGTTCTCGGTGCTCGCGTTGATCTCGACGGCGAGGACGTCCCGCAGCCTCAGGATCGCGTCCAGCGCGGGCCCCTGCACCTGCGGAAACGCCCGGAGCCCGAACGGGTCCTGGATCCGCCGGCCCGGTTTCGGCGTGCCGTGCATCCCCAGCAGCCGCCGCATTTCCGCGGCACAGGCGACCTGCCCGGCGTGCGGACGCGCTTCGTGCACCGGAGTCGCGTACGCCTCGGGGTTGCCGTCGAGGGCGACGTACGTCAGCGCGGCGACGGCGTGGCTCGCGTGGGTCAGCGTGTCCAGGCGCATCGTGGCCAACGTCGCTTCGGCGAGCGTCGCCGCGTTGCTGCTCATGAACGCCAGCGCGTCGCCGGCCCGCACCGCCACCGGGGCCACGTAGCCCTCGGCCCACGACCGCTCGCCGGTGAGCGCCAGCGCCGTCTCGGCCAGCGGCGCCAGGTCGCCGGTACCGATCGCGCCGATCCGGTGCACCACCGGCCGGGCCCCGGTGCGGACGGCTTCGGCCAGCGCGCCGATCAGCTCGGGGCTGATCCCCGACCGTCCGGCCAGCAGCTGGTTGAGCCGGATCAGCATCATCGCCCGCACGTGCCCGGCGGGCAGCTCGGCGCCACTACCGCCGGCGTGGCTGCGCAGCAGCCGCCGGCCGTGGTCGATCGAGTGCCCGACCGTGTCGTCCTTGTTCGCGCCGACGCCGGTGGTGCGCCCGTAGACGACCCGGCGGGTGCTCAGTTCTTCCGCGAGCTTCCACGCGTGCTCGGCGCCGCGCAGCGCCGACATCGACAGGGAGAGCTCCATCGGCCCGCTCGTGGCGGCCGCCCGCACGACGTCCGCGCAGCGCAGCGTCCGACCGTCGACCCGCATCACCAAGGTCCTCCTCAAGCACCGGGTGTCTCGGGCCAACCTCTCACGCCGCGGTCAGCCGCCGCAGTGCCAGGACGTCCTCCAGGGCCGCAGTGGTGTCCTCGACCGCCGCGGGGGTCAGCCGCGTGTTCGCGGTCAGCACGATCATGCCGCGCGCGGCCCGGTCGACGAACACCTGGTGGCGGGCCAGCCGTTCGGCCACCTCCGTCCCGGTGACGCCGGAAAAGCCGAGAACGGTCTTGGTCCCGTCGACACGGGGCCCGGCGAGCACGTCGAGGCCGGGTAGCCGGGCCCGCAGCGCCGTGCGAAGGTCCGCGGCACGGGCCAGGCAGCCGTCGAGCAGTGACCTGCCGTACCAGGCGAGCTGCCGCGTGGCCGCCTCGACGGATTCGAGGAGCGGGCGGCCGGGAAGCACGGGGGAGAGCTCCCGGAACGCCCGCTCCAAGCTCACCGGCGCGATCCGCTCGTCCCGCCAGCAGACGAGCGCGGCCGGTCGCGGCCGGCCGGCCACCTGGTGCGCGGACTGCACGCAGAGGTCGGCCCCGGAGCGCATCGCCACCCCGGGCAGGCCGGGGTGGAACACGCAGTGCCCGCCCCAGGTTTCGTCGACGATCACCAGGGTGCCGCCGGATCGGGCATGGACGGCCTCGGCGACGGACGCGGTGTCCGCGCCGAGGCCTTCGGGAGTGGGACTGGTGTAAAGCACCGCGGCCGGTGCGGGGTCGCGCTCCAGCGCGATGAGCACGTCCTCGGTGCGCGGCGGCCGGCGGAGGCCGAACCGCGGGTCGCGAGCCTCGGCCGGCAGGAACCGGTGGCGCAGGCCCGCCGCTTCCACCGCCGCCAGGACCGGGGCGCGCACGGTGTCGGAGACGAGGACCAGGCCGTCGGGGCGGCGCTCGCCGAGCATGCGGAACACCACGGCGTGGGCGAGCGCCGGGTCGCCGGGGACGAGCAGGCCGCGGTCGGCTTCGGTGACGGCCGCGGCGAGGCGCTCGACCCCGGCGACGGTGCCGATGGCCTGCCGGGGGACGCCGAGCGAGCGATAGGACGCCGAAAGCGCCTTCCCGTACGGATCGGTGCGCCGCCGGTCGGGGACCAGGACCGGGGCGCACCAGTGATGGTGGGCGCTCATGCTCACCCCTTCCCCAGGCCGGCGAGTCCGGATCGACGCTAGTGCCGTCCCGGTCACCAGGCACTGGGGCCGCGACCCGATGGTTAAGGCTTCTCCGGTGGCGACACGATCTGCGCGATCCGGTGGAACTCCTGCGCGAGCCGCCCGAACCCGTCGGACCGGCTGGTGAGCCCGGCCAGCCTGCCGGGGTCGGCGGTCCCGACCCCGAGCTCGGCGGCGAACTCGGCCAGCCGTCCGACGTTGTCGCGATAGTCGGCCTCGAGTTCGCGCATCCGCTTGCGGAGCAGGATCCCGTCGACCCGCGCCAGCAGCAGGTGCGCGTCCAGCGGCTTGGGCAGGTAGTCCTCGGCCTTGGCCTCCAGGCAGGCGACGACGTTTTCGATGTCGCCCAGCGCCGACATCATCACCACCGGCAGCCCGGCGCGGCGGGGATCGTTCTTGATCGCCTTGAGCACGTCGAGACCGGTCATCCCCGGCATCACCACGTCGAGCAGCACGACGTCGAATTCGTGCTCGCCGAGCAGCCGCAGCGCGGTTTCGCCGTCCTCGGCCTGGACTACGCCGATGCCATGCTGCCGCAGCCGGTAGGACAGCATGGCCCGGATCGTGCGGTCGTCGTCGACGACGAGGACCTGGTCGGCCGCACTGGTCATCCCTCGTAGCTCCCGCGCAGGTCGGCAAGTTCCCCTTGTACCTTCTCATGTTCCGCGACGACGAAGGTGATGAGTGCCGACAAGCCGGACCAGTCGCCGTCGCGGCAGGCCGATTCGATCCGCTCGCACGCTCGTGCCAGCTCGCGCGCGCCGAAGGCCGCGCTGCTCGACTTCAGCGTGTGCGCAGCCTGCCGCACCTGGTCACCGTCCTCCCTGGGCCAGTCCTTCGCGTAACCGGCCGACGAGCACGGGCGAGTCCTCGAGGTACATCCCGATGAGCTCGGCGGTCGGCTCGCGGCCGAGGCTCGTGACGAGCTCGCCCACCGCGCCCGGATCGATCCGGGCGCGGTTCCCGTGCGCGGTGGCGCCCCGGCCCAGCGCCGCGGCCAGATCCGCCGAGCGGACGGGTTTGCCGAGGTAGTCGTCCATGCCGGCGGCCAGGCAGATCTCCCGGTCGCCCGCGAGCGCGGCCGCGGTCATGGCGACCAGATAGGGCCGGTGGACCGGCGGATGTTCGCGAATCCGCCTCGCCGTCGCCAGCCCGTCCAGGCCGGGCATCTGGATGTCCAGGAACACGACGTCGTAGTCCTTGTGCCGCACGGCTTCCAGCACCTCGAACCCATCGGTCGCGAGATCGGTGGCATAGCCCAGCCGGTCGAGCATCGCCACCGCGAGCCGCCGGTTCACCTCGTTGTCCTCGGCCACCAGGACGCTCATCGGGCCGGCGGCGGGCGCGGTGCTGTCCTGGCGGGGGGACGGCGTGGCGGTGTGCCCGCCGAGGATCCGGACGAACAGGTCGTGCAGGGTCGACTGCCGGACCGGTTTGAGCAGGTGCCCGGCGAACACGTCGACGCCCGGGCCGGCGGGAGTGGTGCCGAGTGAACGCAGCAGGGCCAGTGGCAGGCCGCCCGCGCCGGGGTGCGCGCGGATCCGCTGGGCGAGCTCGAGGCCGTCCATCCCCGGCATTCGCAGGTCCAGCACGGCGAGGTCGAACCGCTCGCCGCCGATGATCCAGTCCAGTGCCTCCTGGGGGTTTCCGGTGGTCCGCACGACCATGTCCCACGATTCGGCCTGCAGCGCGATCAGCCGCCGGTTCATCTCGTGGTCGTCCACCACGAGCAGCCGCCGGCCTCGCAGCGACGGGAAGTCCTCTTGGGGCGGAGCGGGTGCCTCCTCGACGGGGATGGTGAAGGTGAACGTCGAGCCGCCGCCTTCGGCGCTCTCCGCCCAGATCTTCCCGCCCATCGCCTCGACCAGCCGCCGTGAAATCGCCAGGCCGAGACCGGTCCCGCCGTGCGCGGCCGACGTGTCGAGCTGCTCGAACGCCTCGAACAGCTGCGCCGCCTGGTCCGGCGGGAAGCCGATCCCGGTGTCGCGCACGGCGAAGCACAGCTGCGCCCCGTCCAGGGAGACGGTCACGAGCACCTCGCCGGCATCGGTGAACTTGAGCCCGTTGCCGACGAGGTTCACCAGAATCTGCCGCAGCCGGCCGCGATCCCCGAACAGCCAGCGGGGGCAGTCCGCGTCGGCGAGGAAGGCCAGCTCGACCCCCTTGGCCGCGGCGGTGGCCGCGCAGGTCTCGAGCGCGGATTCGAGGCAGGCCCGCAGTTCGAACGGGTGGTGCTCCAGGGGCAGCCGGCCGGACTCGGAGCGCGTGAAGTCCAGGACGTCGTCGATGATGCGGAGCAGCTGGTCGCCGCTGGCGCGGAGCACCTCGGCGAACTCGCGCTGCTCCGGGTCGAGCGGGGTGCCCAGCAGCAGTTCGGTCATCCCGATGACGGCGTTCATCGGCGTGCGGATCTCGTGGCTCATGGTGGCCAGGAAGGTGCTCTTGGCGCGATTGGCCTCCTCGGCCGCCTGGTGCTGGACGCGCAGCTCGTGGGTCTGCTGCAGCTGGGTGGCCATCGTGTTGAAGGAGTCGGCCAGCTCGCCGATCTCGTCACGGCTGGAAATCTCGACCCGGCGGTCGAAGGCCCCGCCGGCCAGCTCGTGCGCCCCCTTCGCCACCCGGCTGACCTCGGAGGCGATCCGCCGTGCGATGAGCACGTTGAGCACGATCACCAGCAGCGCGATGCTCGTGCCGATGAGCTGCCACATCCGGACGGTCACGGCGTTGTCGGCCCGGATGGTGAGCATGACCTTCTCCTGGTCGATCAGCACCAGCCACAACCCGGCGATCGCGTCGAGAGCCCGGTCCAGCTGGGCCGGGGTGACGTCCTCGGGGACTTGCCCGAGTTCGTCGATCGCGGCCTGGACCTCGTGCAGCCGAGGGGCGGCGACGGTCGACAGCCCGGTGTTGCCCGACAGTCCCGGGGCCTGGGCGATTGCCTGGTTCAGCCCTTCGGCCACCCGGGAGAAGTCGGCCTGTGCCAAGGCGACCTCGCGCACCTTGTCGGCTCGCGTGCTGGTGGCGAGGTCGGCGTCGAGGGCTTGCAGCCGGACGACCACGGCCGGTGTGCGCTGCAGTGCCGCCATCGTGTGGTAGGTGTCGAGCTCGGGGTCGCGAACCAGCTGGGAGGTGTCGCCGACCTGGCGGATCAGGGTCTGGACGTTCGTCACCAGCGTGACGAGATCGCCTCGCCCGGCCTTCACCGCCTGCCAGTCGGCGAGGAGCTCGTCGGGGGACCGCCCGGGTGGCGTTCCCGCGGTCAGCGCCCCCGCCTCCTGGGTGACCGCGGTGAACTCCCGGTCCACCGCGGCCCGGGCAGTGCTGTCCGGCTCGCCCCGGCGCACCAGCGTCTGGTAGGTCCCGAGGTTCTGCAGGAGGCGGCTCAGCGGGCTGATGTACTCGAGGCCGGCGAGCTCGCTGCGGGCGAAGGCGATCGCGCTGTTCTGCCGGTCGACGAGGAACGTGGTGGTCAGCGCCAGCGGGATGACGAGCACGAGCGAGATCAGCACCAGCTTGTGCCACAACCGGTTCAAGAACCTCATCGGCTGCCCCGGCTCACTTCTCGCCGAGCGCGGCGGCCAGCTCACGCCGACCTTGGATGCCGAGCTTGCGATAGGTGTGGGACAAGTGCAGCTCCACCGTTTTGGGCGTGACGAACAGCGCTTGCGCGATCGCCCGGTTCGAGCGGCCGCGCACGGCCAGCTCGGCGACCCGGCGCTCGCCGGGAGTCAGTGAGCCGGGTCCGCTGAACGCCTGTGTGCTGCGCCGTGCCCCGGTCAGCTTCAGCTCGTCGGCGGCGCGGTCGAGCAGCGGAGTGGCTCCGCACATCTCGGCCAGTTGCGCGCCCTCCTTGAGCTGGGCCTTCGCCTCGAGCCGTGCTCCCGACCGGCGCAGCGCGGCGCCGTGGTCGATCAGAGCTTCGGCGTAGGCGAGCCGCGCGGACGACGGGGCGAGGATGTCCACGGCCGCGCGCAGCATCGTGATCCCGTTGCCCGATCCGGCGTCGACCAGGCCGGTGACCCGCAGGGCGTGCCCGAGCGCCCGCGCCGCGCCCCAGCGGCGGGCGAGCACGACCTCGACCGCGGCGTACGAGCGGGCCTCAGGTCCGCGGTCCAGCGCCCGCAGGCAGAGCGCGGCCTCGGAGCGCCAGGCCATCAACGCCGGGTTGTCCAGGCCGACGGCGGCGGCGCGGCGGCCCACTTCCAGGGCGTCCGCCAGCGCGTGCTCGAAGTCGCCGCGGACGCGGTGCAGCCGCGCGCGGCCCATGAGGAACTGGTAGCCCCCGCCGAGGCGGGGGATCGGCTCCGGCACGCGCGCCCAGGCCAGTGCCCGCTCGGCGGCGCACGGACGGCCCTGGGCGAGGTGGATCTCGGCGAGGTAGCGCGCGGTGATCGGCCGCAGCGCCTCGATGCCCACGGTGTCGACGGCGTGCTGTGCGTCGCTCGCGTCGCGTTCGGCCTCGGCCAGGCTGCCGCGCCACAACCAGCCGAGCGCGCGGTAGGTGTGCGCGAACGCCGCGGCCTGCTGGGAGCCGTGCCGGTGGGCGCGGGCCACCGCCGCGTCCATGATCTCCATCGCCTCTTC
>CAVXMR010000011.1:0-22183 GCA_963762765.1 uncultured Actinomycetota bacterium | reverse complement strand
GCAGGCCGGCGGCCTGCCCGCGAGCATCACGGCGGTTTCCGGCACGGCCACCGCCACGCCCGCGGTACTCCAGGACATCAGGAACAACCCGCGCGCGTTCTACTACAACATCCACAACGCGGAGTTCCCCGCGGGCGGCGCCCGCGGTCAGCTCTCACGCCGCTGATCAGGCACGGCCGAGGTCGTGGACCGCGGTTCACGACCTCGGCTTGCTCGCGGGCAGGAAACGGACCGAGATCGCCTCCATCAGCGACTTGTGCAGCGTGTTCTGGAACGCCGCGATCCGCCAGCCCCGTCGTCGCGGACGAACGTATAGGTCTGGACCTTGCGCAGCTTCGGTGGCTTCTTCTTGTAGGTATCGCCGCGGCCGACGACCACGGCGGTGTCCTCGCCGAGGAACCGGATGTCGGTGACCTCGCTGGCGAGCTTGGTGCCCTTGAGAAAGCTGCCGAACAGCGCGTCGTGGCGCCGACGTAGGTGACGTAGCTGGCGTCTTCGGTGAACAGGGCACCGTAAGCCGTGCCGTCGCCACGGCCCCACACCGAGACGAGCTGGTCCAGCACGGCGTGGATGGCATCGGTGGGGTTCATGGCGCGAGGGCGTGCGGGCTCGGCGCGACCGACCTGTACGCGCTCAACACCCTCGAGCTCGCCGGGCCGATGACACCGGGCGAACTGGCCACGCGGACCGGCCTGACCACCGGCCCCACCACGCGGCTGATCGACCGGCTGGAGGAGGCCGGGTACGTCCGTCGCACCGCCGATCCGCGTGACCGGCGCAAGGTGATCGTCGAGCAGATCGGCAAACCCGCCGGGCTGGACGCCGCCTTGGCGCCCGCGCGCCGCAAGATCGCCGAGATCATCGAGGGCTACAGCGCCGAGCAGGTCGAGGTGCTCTTCGACTACTTCAGCCGCGCCACCGACGCGTTCCAGGAGGCGAGCGACGAGCTCAGGCGATCGGCTCCTGAAGCTCGGTGACCCAGCTGTCCGGATCCTCCGGCACCTCCAGGTAGAGCTCGCGCTGCGGCCCGGCCGAGCGGTGGCCGTGCGTGTCGAGCCAGCGCACGAGCGCCTGCCAGCTCGGCAGCACGCCGTCGATGGCGCCGTGATGCACCAGCGTCGCGGCACGGGTCGCGGGCAGGTCGGCCACGGCCAGGCCGTTGAGGTCGCCGGTCCCGATCGACGCCGGAAGCGCCGCGTGCACGACCACCTCGTCGTCGGAAAGCTGTTGGTAGTAACAGGTCAGGCGCCCGGCCGGGGTGACGTCGGCGGCGGGCAGGCGGCGGCCGAGCTCCGCGCAGAGCGGGCGCACCACCGGCCCGATCGCCTCGGGCGCGAACCCCGCGGCGGTGCCGGTCAGCTCGACCACGCGCAGCGCGGGCAGGTCCTTGACCACGACGTCGTACGCGGGCACACGGCCTTCGTCCTCGATGGTGCGCAGCCGCGCCTCGACCTGGGCCAGCCGGTCCGTGCTCTCGGCCACCGCCCGTTCGAGCTCGGCGCGGCGCAGGGTGAGCATGCCGCGGACCTGCTCGACCGAAACTTCGTCGTCCAGCATCGCCGAGACCTGCTCCAGCGTGAAGCCGAGGTCCTTGAGTGCGACGATCCGGTTCAGCCGCGTGAGCTGGGCGGCGGCGTAGCTGCGGTAGCCCGTGGCGGGGTCGACGTGCGCGGGCCGCAGCAGCCCGATGGCGTCGTAGTGCCGCAGCATGCGCACCGACACGCGGCCGTGCCGGGCGAAGTCCCCGATCGCGAACATCACCCCATCATCGGCCATCGGGCGCGACGAAGCCGCCCACGACATCCGCGGCGAGCTCGGCGAACGTGATCGCTGTGTCGTCTTCGTGCGCCGGTCCGACGAGCTGCGCGCCGACCGGGAGCCCGCTCGGCGTGAACCCGAACGGCGCGGACACCGCGGGCAGGCCGGGAAGCGCCGGCTGCGCGGTCCAGAACCCCTGCTCGTCGTAGGGACGGTCGCCTTCCGGCGTCGAAATGGCGTGCCGTTCGGGGTTGTGCGGGAATGCCGCCGTGAAGTTCGTCGGGCAGAGGAACACGTCAATGTCCCCGAAGTACTGCTCCCAGCGGGCCCGCGCGGCCATCCGGCGCTTCTCCTGCTCGGCGACTTCGGCGAAGGGCGCGAAGTCGCCGCCCTCCTCGAAGGCGAAGAACAGTCCTGCTTGGAATCCGAAAGATTCGGCCTGGGCAACGGGATCCACGCCTTCCGGCCATCCTTCGGCGACGTGTACCCCGGCCTTGGCGAGCGCGTCGACGGCGTCGGACAGCGCGCCGCCGACGTCACTCGAGACGTCGTCCAGCGCCACGCCCACGCGGAAATCGCTCAGCCGCCTATGCCGCGGTGGGGCAAGGCGCCAGGAGTACGCCTTCGTTTCGACGCCGCCGATGACGCTCAGCGCGAGCCGCAGGTCGGCGGCGGAGCGCGCAATCGGGCCGATCGTCGAGAGATGCCGGTGATCGCTGGGGAGCACCGGTGTCCCGGGCGGCTGGAAGCCTTGCAGGGGAACGGTTCCCGACGTCGGCCGGAGTCCGTAGACGCCGCAGAAGCTCGCCGGGATCCGGATCGAACCGGCCAGATCCGAGCCGTGGTCGAGGAAACTCATCCCGGACGCGACCGCGGCCGCGGCGCCGCCGCTCGAACCGCCCGGCGTCCGCGCGAGATCCCATGGGTTGTTCGTGCGCCCGTAGACCTCGTTCGCGGTCTGGCCGAAGTCGGCGAGCATGTGGTGCGCGTTGGTCTTGCCGACGATGATCGCGCCGGCTTCGCGCAGCCGCCGGACGAACGTGGCATCGCGGTCCGCGACGTAGTCCGCGAATCCAGGTTCGCCCCAGGTGGTGTGCATGCCCCGGACGTCGAAGCAGTCCTTGATGGTGATGGGCACTCCGTGCAGCGGGCCGCTGCGGGCGTTGGGCTGGATGTTCGTTTCGACGACGGCGTTGACCCCGGGATTCACCTCGTCGATGCGGGCCAGGACGAGCTCGGTCAGTTCACGCGCGGAGACCTCGCCACGGCGGACCATCGCCGCGGCTTCGGTGGCGCTGGGTAAGCCGGTCATGACTCCGGTGTAGGCCCTGACACCGTGTCAGAGTCAAATTGGCCCAATCCAGAGTGGTGAAATTGGATCTTAACTTGGACCAATCAGTGTCTTAGGTTTCTCGGATGACGACTGTTGACATGTGGTTCGACCCGGCCTGCCCGTGGGCGTGGATCGGGTCGCGCTGGCTGCTCGAGGTGGAACAGGTGCGGGACGTGCGGACCCGGTTCCACGTGTTCAGCCTCGCCATCCACAACGACGGCCGCGAGGTCGACGACTGGTACCGGGGGTGGCTGAACGAGCGCTGGGGTCCGGCGCGGGTGGTGCTGGCCGCCGAACGCGCGTACGGCAACGAGGTCGTGCGTGACCTGTACACGGCCTTCGGCACCCGGCTCCATCTGGAGAAGGCGCCCGTCGACCGCGACCTGACCCTCGCGGCGCTGGCCGAGGTCGGCCTGTCCCCGAAGCTGGCCGACGCCGCCTGCTCGACCGACCTCGACGCCGAACTGCTGAAGAGCAACCAGGCCGCACTGGAGCCGGTCGGGGAGGACCTCGGCGTGCCCGCGATCCACCTGCCCGGGCCGGACGGGACCGTCAACGCCTTCTTCGGCCCGGTGGTCAGCCCGATTCCGCGCGGTGAGGCCGCCGGGAAGCTGTGGGACGGCGTGGCGCTGCTGGCGGCGACCGACGGGTTCTTCGAACTGAGGCGGGGGCGCAGCCGCCGTCCGCTGCCGGACTGACGCGGTTCAGGGATATCCCGGATAGCGCGTTACGGGGGCGCGTTGGAGACTCGGTGCGGGGACCGGGGAGGGGGATGTCGGCGTGGGGATCCGATCGGCGCTCGTGCGTGGGGGAGGCGGGCGGCTGCTGCTCGCGACGCAGCTGGCGGCGCTCGTGCCGCTGCTGTTCTCGATCACGCAGGGGCACCTGAGGTTCCCCGCGTACCGCGTCGACCTGGACGTTTACCGCCTCGGCTCGCGGGCGCTGCTGAACGGCGATGCGCTGTACGGAACGCTCCCGCTGACCCAGGACGGCCAGTCGCTGCTGTTCACCTATCCGCCGTTCGCCGCGATCCTGCTGGCGCCGTTCGCGATGGTTCCGTCCTGGCTGGCCACGGTCGGGATGACGGTGCTCACCCTGGGTGTGCTGGCGATCGTGCTGGTCACGGTGCTGCGGTCGCTGGGCACGCGGGTGCCGTGGGGGCGGGTCGCGGGGTTGCTGTTGCTGGCCGAACTCCTCGAACCGGTCCAGCGGACGGTGTACGCCGGGCAGATCGACCTGCTGCTGATGGCGCTGGTGGTGCTGGACGTCCTGGTCGAGTCGCCGCGCTGGCCGCGTGGCCTGCTGGTCGGGATCGCGGTGGCGGTCAAGCTGACGCCGGCGGTCTTCCTGCTCTACTTCTTGCTGCGCCGGGACACTCGCGCCGCGCTGACTGCTGGGGTGAGCTTCGTGGCCGCGACCGCGTTCGGGTTCCTGGTAGCCGGCGCGGACTCGGTGCGGTACTGGACCGACGCGGTGTGGAACTCAGGGCGCGTCGGCGAGCCCACGTATGCCGGTGACCAGTCGCTGCTCGGCCTGGTGACGCGCCTGGAAGTACCGGCAAGGACCGCGGTGTGGCTGGCACTCGTGGCCGCGGTGGTGGCGCTGACCGCGCTGGGGATGCGCCGCGCGCTGGCCGAGGGGAACGGCGCCCTCGCGCTCGGGCTCAACGCCGTCTGCGGATTGCTGATCTCGCCGATTTCCTGGACGCACCACTGGGTTTGGGCGGTGGTGATCCTGCTCGGCTGGGGTGAGCTCGCGCGCCGGACCCGGCGGCGCACAGCGATCGTGGTGGCCGGTGCCGGACTGGTGATTTTCGTTGCCGCACCACAGTGGTGGTGGCCGCGCGGCGACTTGGCGGAGCGTCAATGGGGGTTCCTCCAGCAGTTGACCGGAAATGCGTATGTCCTCTTTGGACTCTCGATTCTGCTGGTGAGCCTGCCCTGGGATCGTTTCGTAACGATCGTCCGCCAGTGGAGTGCATCCGTGCGTGACGCCAATCCCCGTCGCATGTCCACAGTGGACGTCGGCGTTCGCGAAGGTTAGGTGAGGGTTAATGCGCCGGGGTGACGAGTTTCCCTTGACGCAACTCGGTTCTTGTCCGGCTCTCTGACCTGCGATGTTGCCTGTTCTCTGTGTTTTCCGGGAAATCGTCTGAACCGGGCTGGGTGCCTGTCCGTGTTCTGAGCGAGGTGGCGACCAGAGAGGAGGGCGTATGCCCCGCTTGAGCAGTACCGGCCGACACCGCAAGCAGGCGACCATTGGGCTCGTCGGTTTGCTGGGGGTCGCGGGAGTGACCGCGACCGCGATCGCCTTGAGCAGTCCGGCTGGTAACGCTGCGACCCAACCCACCGAGAACTGCGGCGGACTCGATACCGCACTACAGAACAATCTGAACTTCATCGCCGGGCAGCAGGCGAAGCCCGACGCCCAGTCCGCGGCCAGGATCGCCAACCGTCAGGCGGTGGTCGACCAGATCCAGCAGCGCCGGAAGGCGGCAGCCTGTAGCGAGAACGTGGCGGCGAACCAGGCGTGTGCGGCGGCCGAAACCGGTGCCGCCGCCCAGGGTGCCGACGCCGAGAACAAGAACGGCATGGCGGACCAGAACGGCATGGCCAACCAGCAGAACGGTATGGCCGATCAGAACGGCATGGCCAACCAGAACGGCATGGCCAACCAGCAGAACGGCATGGCCGATCAGAACGGGATGGCCAACCAGCAGAACGGCATGGCCGATCAGAACGGGATGGCCAACCAGCAGAACGGCATGGCCGCCGACCAGAACGGCATGGCTGACCAGAATGGTAAGGCGGCCAAGCAGAACAAGGACGCCAAGGCCGACGAGCAGCAGGCTCAGGACTGTGCCGCGGCCAACCAGGACTGCGCGGCAGCGGCTGAGCAGAAGGACGCGGCCGCCCAGAACGGCATGGCGGCCGACCAGAACGGCAAGGACGCCAAGGCCGAGAAGAAGGCCAAGGACAAGGCGGCGAAGGAAAAGGCCAAGCAGGACAAGGCTGCCGCGAAGGACAAGGCCAAGCAGGACAAGGCCGCGGCCGAGAACGGCATGGCCGACCAGAACGGCATGGCCAACCAGAACGGCATGGCCAACCAGAACGGCATGGCCAACCAGAACGGCATGGCCAACCAGGACCAGGCGGCCGCGAAAGACAAGGCCGCCGCGGACCAGGCTGCCGCCGACTGTGCCGCGGCTGCCGCGGACCAGCAGGGCGCGGCTGCCTCGACCGACGCCGCGAGCCAGTCCGGTGACGTCGTCTGCGCGGGCTCGACGGTGACGCTCTCGGGCGAGGGCGGCACACCGTCCGCGTCCAGCAACCAGTTCCCGGTGGGGACCATGCTGAAGGTGACCAACCTGGACAACTCGAAGTCCATCACCGTCCCGGTCACGTCGACATCCGGGAGTTGCGCGCTGCTGAACAACGCGGCGTTCAACCAGATCCACGAGGACGGCAAGCTCCTCATCCGGAAGGCGAAGATCGAAAAGGTGGGTTGAGACCGCGGGCGGGCACGGACCTTGGCGGGAACCCGTGCCCGCTCGTTCGTACCGCTAGGGACTCGTGAGTGGCGCGGCCGGTTAGAACCGGCCGCGCCACTCACGAGTCCGTGCGGCTGGCCCGGCCGCGCGTGTTGGCGTGCTTGCGGACGGCGAACTCGTAGGCCTCGGCCAGCAGGGGCTTGAGCGTTTCCAGGCCGGCGGTACTGGGCGTCACCGTGCACACCCAGTGCTGCGAGGCGTAAATCGGGTGCGGCATAAGGGAATCCGCCGCCGTGTAGTCGTATTCGGTGACGAGCACGCCGTCGTCGTTCCGGACGGTCGGCGCCGCGCCGAACAGCTTGGTGTAGGTCGCCTTGGTCAGGCCGATGTTCAGCCGGTAGGCGCCGGGCCGGTCCAGGTCCGAGACGTGCTCGTAGTGGTCGCCGGTCACGATGGTCGCGAACGGGAACGTCCGCTCCGGCGGCAGATCGCGGTCGGGGTCGTAGATGAAGAAGGTGTCGCCCGCGTTCTCGGCGACATTCAGTCCGTCGAAAGTGTCGCGGATGTAGTCCCGCACGACGTCAGCATCCATGCCTTCAAGTGTTTCATTGAAGAGCTACTTGAGACTTTGCGTGAGCGGGGGGCCGGGTCTCGTGAGTGGTAAGTCGGGTTATTTGAGCGGTAAGGCAAACGTGGCGTGCTGCGGCTTCGAGGACTCGTGAGCGTTGCGGGCGGTTAGAACCCCCCGCAACGCTCACGAGCCCGTCGGCAGGTCCCCCTCGCTTCACCACGCCACCTTTGACCTACCCCTCAATAACCCCACTTACCACTCACGAGACCCTGGTGGCACCCGGTTGAGCATTAGGCGGCAGAGCAGGCGTTGCCGTTCAGCGTGAAGGACGAGGGGGCCGGGTTGGACCGGCCGAACGAGCCGTTGAAGCCTGTGTTGAGCGTCGCGCCGGACGCGATCGTCTCGTTCCACGACGCGGGCGTGACGGTCACCCGGGAGCCGCTCTGCGAGTACGTGCCGTCCCAGCCCTGCGTGACCTGCTGCCCGGCCGGCCAGTTCCAGCTCAGCGTCCAGGGGGACAGCGGCTGGTCGCCCATGTTGGTGATGGAGACCGAGGCGGTGAAGCCGCCTGGCCACGAGGCGGTCAGCGTGAACTGCACGGCGCAAGGCGGCGACGGCGGAGGCGGTGGAGGCGGGGGAGCCGCGGAGGTGGACTCGCTGGCCGACATCGTCGCGGCCGCGGGCGGCGGTACCGGTTTCGGAGACGGCGCCGGGGTCTTGGTCGGGCCGGGAGGCAGGGAAGGGGCGCCGGTTGCCGGTTGCAGCGGTCCGAAGGAGAGCGAAGCCGGGGCCGTGCCCGGGGACGCCGCCAGCACGGCCAGCACCACGAGCGTCACCAGCACGATCACCCCGGCGGCCAGTGCCGTGACGCGCTGGAGGTTCGTGCCCGCGCGTTGTTCGTCCTGGGCGGCCGTGCGCGCCTGTCTTTCCAGGCGTTCGCGATGGTCTTCGCCGTCGGGCAGTTCGCGGGCCGGCAGGATGAGGTCGGTTCCGTCGGCGGTCTCGGAGCGCTGCCGGGCGCGTTCGCCCGTTTCCTTCAGCAGTTCGTCGACCGAGACCTGCTCACCCAGCCGTCGCGGGCTGCGAGCCATGCCGGAACCTCCCAGACGTCCTTGGCCCCACGACAGATGTCGCGGTGATCCTAGGAATCCTGGCCCTCCTTGTAAACGGACCCTCCGGCGGGTCCGTGACTCGACCGTTATTCCGCCTGGCTTGACCCAGCGAATGTTATCGCTAACACTCTCATCACCCGAAGGACGGAAGCCGCAGCGGCGCAACCAGGAGGTGCATGATGCCAGGGCAGTCCAAGCAGTCCACCCCCAGGCAGCCGGGCCTCGCCGACGTCGCGGCGCTTGCCGGAGTATCCCACATGACGGTTTCCCGCGTCATCAACGACACGGGCCCGGTGCGCTCGGAGACCCGCGCCCGGGTCCTGGCCGCCGTGGACAAGCTCGGCTACCGCCCCAACACGGCGGCTCGTGCGCTGGTCACGGGCCGGTCGGGGACGCTGGGTGTAGTCGCTCTCGAGTCCAATCTGTACGGGCCCGCCAGCACGCTTTATGGCATCGAGAACGCGGCTCGCGAGGCCGGGTACGCGATCACCATCTCGAGTGTGAGCCGTCCCGGCCGCTCGTCGATCGCCGACGCGGTGGAGAACCTCCGCCGCCAGGCCGTCGAGGGGATCGTGGTCATCGCGCCGCACGTCACCGCGGGAAAGGCGCTGGCAGGCGCACCCGCCGACGTGCCGCTGGTCGCGGTGGGCGGCGGGGACGCGGCACCGGTACCGGTCATCACGGTCGACCAGTACGACGGTGCCCGCCGGGCCACCGAACACCTGCTGGCGCTGGGACATCCGACCGTCTGGCACGTCGCCGGGCCGGAGGACTGGCTGGAGTCGCTCGACCGCGAGCGGGGCTGGCGCGAGACGCTGGAACGCCATGGCGCGAAGGTGCCGAAGATCGTGCGGGGCGACTGGAGTCCCCGCTCCGGGTATGAGGCGGGGCGATCCCTCGCCAAGGAAAAGGGCGTCGAGGCGGTGTTCGTCGCCAACGACCAGATGGCGCTGGGACTGCTGCGCGCGCTCGCCGAGGCCGGGATCTCCGTGCCGAAGCACGTGCGGGTGGCGGGCTTCGACGACGTACCCGAAGCCGCGTACTTCCCGCCGCCGCTCACCACGGTGCGCCAGGACTTCATCGAGGTCGGCAGGCGCACGTTCGGGCTGCTTCAGGAGCGGCTGGAGGGCGGCGACCCCCGGGCGCGCAACCTCGTCGTGCCCGAGCTGATCGTCCGGGAGAGCACCGGACCCCGGTAGTCGCGGGCGGCGCCATCTCCCTGATGGAACGCCTGGAAATGTTAACGCTAACACTTGTGGATCATCGTCGATCGAGGAGTAGAAGTGGGCAAGAAGTTGTGGGTGGCGGCTGCGGCCGCCGGATTGATGGTGCTCACCGCGTGCGGTGGCGGGAACTCCGGTTCCGGAAGCGGAGCGCTCACGCTCGGTTTCGCGCAAGTCGGTGCCGAGAGTGGTTGGCGCACGGCCAACACCAAGTCGATCCAGGACTCGGCGAAGACCGCCGGGATCGAGCTGAAGTTCTCCGACGCGCAGCAGAAGCAGGAGAACCAGATCGCCGCGATCCGCTCCTACATCCAGCAGAAGGTCAAGGTCATCGCGTTCTCGCCGGTGGTCGAGTCCGGCTGGGACACGGTGCTGAAGGAGGCGAAGACCGCGAACATCCCGGTCATCCTCACCGACCGCGCGATCGACTCGCCGGACAAGTCGCTCTACAAGACCTTCCTCGGCTCGGACTTCGTCGCCGAGGGCAAGAAGGCCGGTGAGTGGCTGACCAAGGAGTACGGCAGCGCCACCGGGCAGGTCAACATCGTGGAGCTGCAGGGCACCACGGGCTCCGCGCCGGCGAACGACCGCAAGAAGGGCTTCGCGGACGTCATCGCGGCGGACCCGAAGTACAAGATCGTGGCGTCGCAGACCGGTGAGTTCACCCGCGCCAAGGGCAAGGAGGTCATGGAGGCCTTCCTGAAGTCCCAGCCCAAGATCGACGTGCTCTACGCGCACAACGACGACATGGCGCTCGGCGCGATCGAGGCCATCGAAGCCGCGGGCAAGGTGCCGGGCAAGGACATCAAGATCGTCTCGGTCGACGGCGTGAAGGACGCGCTGCAGGCACTGGCCGACGGCAAGATCAACCACGTCGTCGAGTGCAACCCGCTGCTCGGCCCGCAGCTGATGGACTTGGTCAAGAAGGTTTCCGCCGGCGAGTCCGTGCCCGCCCGCATCGAGACCACCGAGACCGAGTTCGACCAGGCGTCGGCCAAGGCCGCGCTGCCCCAGCGCCAGTACTGACACCACTCGGAGAAGAAACCCGATGTCCGAACCCCTTGTGCGGATGAGCCGTATCCGGAAGCAGTTTCCCGGCGTCCTCGCCCTGGACGATGTCGACTTCCGGATGTTCCCCGGTGAAGTCCACGCCGTGATGGGCGAGAACGGCGCCGGCAAGTCCACGCTGATCAAGGTACTGACCGGCGTGTACGGGGTGGACTCGGGCGTGATCGAGGTCGGTGGCACGCCCGTCGCCTTCAGTGGGCCCGGCGAGGCCCAGGCGGCGGGCGTGACCACCGTCTACCAGGAAGTCAACCTCTGCCCGAACCTGTCCGTGGCGGAGAACATCTGCCTCGGGCGGTCCGGGCGGATCCGGTGGGGCGCCATGCGGCGCCGTGCCGAGGAACTGCTGGCCCGGCTGGACGTCGACGTGGACGTCTCGGCCGAGCTGAGCTCGTGCTCGATCGCGGTGCAGCAGCTGGTCGCGATCGCCAGGGCACTCGACGTCGACGCCCGCGTCCTGGTGCTGGACGAACCGACGTCCAGTTTGGACGCGGGTGAGGTCGAGAAGCTCCTGGAGGTCGTGCGGACGCTGCGGGACGAGGGGATGGCGATCCTGTTCGTCTCCCACTTCATCGACCAGGTCTTCGCGGTCGCGGACCGGATGACCGTGCTGCGCAACGGAAAACTCATCGGCGAGTACCGGACCGCGGAGATCACTCCGGTCGATCTGGTGACGAAGATGATCGGCAAGGAACTCGCCGCGCTGGAAAACCTCGAGGACGCCGGGCACAGCCGGGCGGACGTCGTCGGCGCGCCGGTCCTGCTGGCCGCGGAAGGCTTGGGCCGCAAGGGCGGCGTAGCACCGTTCTCGTTGGACATCCACGAGGGCGAGGTGGTCGGGCTTGCCGGGCTGCTCGGGTCCGGGCGGACCGAGCTGGCCCGGCTGCTCTTCGGCGCCGACCACTCCGACAGCGGATCGGTCAGCATCGACGGCGCCACCACGGCTCTACGGACGCCGAGGGCGGGGCTCGATCACCGGATCGCGTTCTGCTCGGAGAACCGCAAGACCGAAGGCCTGGTCGAGGAACTGACCGTGCGCGAGAACATCGTCCTCGCGCTGCAGGCCTCGCGCGGCTGGGCCCGGCCGATTTCCCGCCGGCGGCAGGACGAAATCGCCGCGCAGTACATCAAGACACTCGACATCCGGCCCGCCGATCCCGAGGCGCTGGTCGGCAACCTCAGCGGTGGCAACCAGCAGAAGGTGCTGCTCGCGCGGTGGCTGATCACCGAGCCGCGGCTGCTGATCCTCGACGAGCCGACGCGCGGCATCGACATCGGCGCCAAGACGGAGATCCAGCGGCTGGTCACCCAGCTTTCCGCGCAGGGCATGGCGGTGCTGTTCATCTCCGCCGAGCTGGAGGAGGTGCTGCGGCTGAGTCACCGCGTCGCCGTCCTCCGCGACCGCGAAGTGGTGGCACAGCTGGACAACGACTCGCTCACCGCGGAGGAGATCATGGCCACGATGGCCGAAGGAGTGCGGCGATGACGAAGCACCGCTTGTTCTGGCCCGTGGTGGCCCTGCTCGTGTTGCTGCTGGGCGACCTCATCGCGCAGCCGTCGTTCTTCAAGATCGAACTCCGCGACGGGCACCTCTACGGCAACCTGATCGACATCCTCAAGAACGGCGCGCCGCTGGTCCTCATCGCGATCGGGATGACCGTCGTGGTGGCCACCCGCGGGATCGACCTCTCGGTCGGCGCGGTGGTCGCGATCAGCGGAGCGCTGGCCTGCCTGCACCTGTCCGGGCTCGGCGACCAGAACAGCGTCGGCGGAACACTGGCCGCGGTGGGAATGGCGCTCGGGCTCTCGCTCGTGCTGGGCGTCTGGAACGGCTGGCTGGTGGCGGCGTTGAAGATCCAGCCGATCATCGCCACGCTCATCCTGATGGTCGCCGGGCGTGGCATCGCGCAGCTGATCACCGGCGGCCAGATCATCACCATCAACTCCAGCCCGTACGAATGGATCGGCAGCGGCTTCGTGCTGACTCTGCCGAGTGCCATCCTCATCGCGCTCGCGGTGTTCGGCCTCGCCTCGGTGCTGGTCCGCCGCTCCGCGCTGGGACTCCTGGTCGAGGCCGTGGGCGGAAACCCCGAGGCCAGCCGCCTCGCCGGGTTGCGCTCGGCGCGGCTCACCTGGCTGGTGTACGTCTTCTGCGCGCTGTGCGCGGGTATCGCCGGGCTGATGATCAGCGCGAACGTCCACAGTGCCGACGGCAACAACGCCGGCCAGTTCATCGAGCTGGACGCGATCCTCGCCGTCGTCATCGGCGGCACGCAGCTGACCGGTGGCCGGTTCTCCCTCGGTGGCTCGGTGATCGGCGCGCTGCTGATCCAGACGCTGACCACCACGGTGTACGCGCTGGGCATCCCGCCGCAGGCGATCATGTTGTTCAAGGCCGTGGTCGTGCTGGCGGTCTGCCTGCTGCAGTCGCCCGCGTTCCGCAAGAAGATCGGCCGCCGGCGCCGGGCGTTGCCGCCCGCACCCGCCGAGCAGCCGGAGAAGGTCGAGGTCGCGGCATGACGACGCTCAAGGGCTACCGGCCGCGCCAGCGGCACCTGCCGATCCTGGCCACGATGGCGTTGCTCATCGGCGCCTACATCTATGGCGCGTCGAGCTACGACGCGTTCGGTTCGGGGCAGGTCATCCTGGACCTGTTCATCAACAACGCTTTCCTGCTCGTGGTCGCGGTCGGGATGACGTTCGTGATCCTCACCGGCGGGATCGACCTGTCCGTCGGCTCTGTGGTCGCGCTGTCCACTGTGGTCTCCGGCGACCTGCTGCAGAAGCACGGCTGGCCGGTGCTCGCGGTGTTCGCGGTGGTGCTCGTGATCGGCGCGCTGCTCGGCGCCGGGATGGGCGCGCTGATCCACTTCTTCGAGATCCAGCCGTTCATCGCCACGCTCATCGGGATGTTCTTCGCCCGCGGCCTCTGCTACACGATCAGCACCGAGGCCTACTCGATCGACAACCCGACGATCGCGACGCTCGCGCAGACCCAGCTCCCGCTCGGCGGCGAGCTGCACATTTCGATCAGCGTCGTGGTGGCGCTGGTCGTGGTGGCTGCGGCAGCGTATGTGCTGGTCTTCACGCGGTTCGGGCGCACGGTCTACGCCATGGGCGGCAACGCCCAGTCCGCCATGCTGATGGGCCTGAAGGTGGGCCGCACGAAGGTCGCGGTCTACACCGTCAGCGGGTTCTGCTCGGCGCTCGGCGGCTTGCTTCTGGTGCTGTACAAGTCTTCCGGCGACCCGCTCAACGGCATCGGCCTCGAGCTGACCGCGATCGCGGCCGTGGTCATCGGCGGCACCCTGCTCACCGGCGGTTCCGGCTACGTGCTCGGCACCGTGCTGGGGATCATGGTGCTGGGCATCATCCAGACCCTGATCACCTTCGACGGCACGCTCAACTCCTGGTGGACCTCGATCATCACCGGGGCCCTGCTGTTCGTCTTCATCGTCCTGCAGCGGCTCGTCAGCCGACGCGCGCGCTGAAATTCTCCCGTCCCCACCGGCTTCGAGCCGGCCTCAATGTTAGCGCTAACGCTCAAAGGAGAGTCATGGCTCGCAGAAGACTCCTCGCGGTGGGGGCCGCGATCCTCCTGTGCCTAGGCCTGCCGGTGACCGCGGCGTCCGCCGCCGTCGTCGAGACCGGGCTGGCCGGGCACTGGACGTTCGACGAGGGCGCCGGGACGAGCGCGGCGGACACCGCGGGCGCGCACCCGGCGACGTTGAACGCTGGAACCGGCTGGGAGAAGGGCATTCGCGGCGCCTCGGCGCTGACCACCAACGGCAGCACCGGGTTCGCCGACGCGGGCGCGCCGGTTCTCGACACCACCAAGAGCTTCAGCGTCAGCAGCTGGGTCAAGCTGGACCGGCTGTCCGGCTTCCAGACCTTCGTCAGCATCGACGGTGACCAGGTCAGCAACTTCTTCCTGCAGTTCCGCGACGACTCGCGGCGGTTCGCCTTCACCCGGCTCGCCGGGGACGCGCCCGCCGACGGCGTTGTCGCCGCGGCCAACTTCGACCCGGTCGCGGGTCAGTGGTACCAGCTGGCCGGCGTGTTCGACGCGGCCGCGTCGACGCTCACGCTGTACGTCGACGGCACCCGGCAAGCCACGGTCCCCGCCCCCGCGGGCTGGCAGGGCACCGGGCACCTGGTGATGGGCCGCGGAAAGTACGCGGGCAACCCGGTCGACTTCGTGGACGGCTCGCTCGACGACGTCCGCGCCTACGCCGGCGCGCTGACTCCTGCCGATGCCGCGCGGCTGGCGACGGCCGGGCACTGGCGGCTCGACGAGGGCATCGGCACGACGGCGTCCGACGACTCCCCCGACGGCAACACCGCGACCCTGAACAGCGGCACGACCTGGGCCGACGGAGTCGTCGGCGGGCACGGCGCCGTGCTCGACGGCGTGAACGGGGCGATCGAGGCCGGAGCTCCGGTGCTCGACACCGCGCAGAGCTTCACTGTCGCCGCGTGGGTCAAGCCGACCGACGCCGCCGGATTCCGTACCGCGCTCAGCATCGACGGCACCACGCTCAGCGGGTTCTACCTGCAGCGCGACGCGAGTGGCCGGTTCGCCTTCACCCGCCGGGCTTCCGACGGTGACTCGGCGTCGTCCTCGGCGGTCTCCACCGCGCTCGCTCCGGCCGGGCAGTGGCAGCACATCGCCGGTGTCTACAACCGGGCCGCTGGCACGCTTTCCCTCTACGTCAACGGAATCCTGCAGCAGACGGTCGCGTACACCACGCCGTGGACCGCGTCCGGGCACCTCGTGATCGGACGCGGGAAGTGGGCAGGCGCGCCGGTCGACTTCTTCGCCGGAGGCGTCGACGACGTCCGCGCCTACCCGACGCCGCTGACCGCCGACGCCGTCGCTTCGCTGGCCTCCAGCGGCTCGTGGCACTTCGACGAGGGCCAGGGCACGGTCGCGCGAGACGCTTCGGTGAACGCCGCCGACGGCACGCTGAACGGCGCCACCTGGACCTCCGGCGCGGCGGGCAAGGCCGTGCAGCTCACCGCCACCAGCAGTGTTTCGATGGGGACCTCGTCCGCGTTCGACGTCGGCTCCGGCCCGCTGGCGATCGCCGCGTGGTTCCGGACCACGGCGAACGGGTCCATTGTGGACCATGGTGACGGCTACGCCCTCGGCGTCGCGGGCGGAAAGCTCTCCGCCCGCATCGGCACCGGGGCCGGCCGGATCGAGGTCACCTCGGTCGGCGGCGGGCTCGCCGACGGCAACTGGCACCACGGCGCGGTCGTGCTCGACCGGATCAGCCAGCGGCTCAGCCTGTATGTCGACGGCGACCTGGCGGCGCCCGTTTCCGCCGGGTGCGGCACGGTGTCCGCTGTCGCGCTCGACGTCACCGCCTGCCTGCCCAATGGCAACGGCGCCGCGCTGACGGTCGGCAAGGGCTTCACGGGTGCCGTCGACGAGGTCGAGCTGCGCCGCTTCCCGCTCACCACCGACCAGATCGCCCGGATGGCCGGGCGCAACGAAGTGGCGATCGACGCGAACGTCGCCCGTGCCAACACCCGCAAGACGACCTACGGCTCGATCCTCGAGGACATCAGCCACTCCGTCGAAGGCGGCCTGTACGCGGAACTCGTCCGCAACAGGACGTTCAAGGAGAGCTACCAGGGTGGCAGCGGAGCCGGGAACACGCCGGTGCCGTACTGGTCGCTGGTCACCTCGGCCGGCGCGACCGGGACGTACGGCGTCGACACCGCGAACCCGCTCAACACCGCGCTCGACCGGTCGCTGAAGCTGCACGCCGACGCGGTTCCGGCCGGTGGGCGAGTGGCGGCGGCGAACGTCGGCTACTACGGCGTCGCGGCGAAACCGTCCACAAAGTACACCGGCAGCTTCTTTGCCAAGGGCACCTACACCGGCGGTGTGCGGGTCAGCCTGGAGAAGGCCGACGGAACCGTGCTGGCCAGCAAGGATGTCCAGCCGGTCGGTGCGGCCTGGGCCCAGCAGACCTTCACGTTCACCACGCCGTCGACGATCACCACGTCCACCGACAACCGGATCGTGGTGTCGCTGGTCAACCCCAAGGGCAAGGCGCGCAGCGGCGACGCCTGGTTCCAGCAGATCTCGCTGTTCCCGCCGACGTTCAAGAACCACGGCGTGCGGATGGACCTCGGGCAGAAGCTCGCCGCGCTCAAGCTCGGCCTGTTCCGCGTCCCGGGCGGCAACTACCTCGAGGGCAACACCCTCGACACGCGGTTCGCGTGGAAGAACACCATCGGCCCGCTCGAGCAGCGGCCCGGTCACCAGAACACCGCGTGGGGCTACTGGTCCACAGACGGCTTCGGCATCCTCGACTACCTGAAGCTGTCCGAGGACATCGGCGCCCAGCCGCTGCTCGCGCTGTTCGCCGGCTACACGCTCAACGGCCAGCACGTCAACCAGGCCGACTACCCGCAGTACGTTCAGGAAGCGCTCGACGAGATCGAGTACGCGATCGGCGACAAGTCGACAACGTGGGGTGCGAAGCGGGTGGCCGACGGGCATCCGGCGCCGTTCGACCTGCACTACGTCGAGGTCGGCAACGAGGACTGGTTCGACGGCTCGGGCAGCTACGCCTGGCGCTTCGCCGACATGTTCAAGGCGATCAAGGCGAAGTACCCGCAGCTGACGGTCATCGCGACGACCGGCGGCCTGCAGGGCGGCAGTGCGTCGAGCACGTCGACCGGCGTGCGCCCCGACGCCGCGGACGACCACTACTACCAGTCGCCGCAGTGGTTCACCGACAATTCCACCCGCTACGACAAGGCCGACCGCAGTGGTCCGGAAATCCTCGTCGGTGAGTACGGCGCGCAGGACGGCCGTCCCACCGGGACACTCGCCGCCGCCATCGGCGAGGCGTCCTTCCTGACCGGGCTGGAACGCAACAGCGACATCGTGATCGGCTCGATGTACGCGCCGGTGCTGGTGCACGAGAACGGCGTCAACTGGCCGGTCAACCTGATCGGCATGGACGCCGGGTCGAGCTACGGCTCGCCGTCGTACTGGGTCCAGCAGATGTTCGCGAACAACCTCGGCAAGCAGGTGGTCACCAGCCGCCTGAGCGAGGGCAGCCCGATCCGGCAGGTCGTCACGATGACGGTCAAGAACGGCCGGAAGACCTTCTACGTCAAGCTCGTCAACCCGACGGCGCAGGTCCAGAACACGCGCCTGCAGCTGACCGGGGTCACCGGCGTCGACGGCACCGGCACGCTCACCGTGCTCACCGGCGACCCCACGGCCCGCAACACCCTGGCCGCGCCGTCCGCGATCACCCCGCAGACGCGGGAGATCACCGGGCTCTCGGCGACGTCGAAGCTCTCCTTGCCCGCCAACTCGGCCACGGTTCTCGTCCTGACCGGCCGCTGATCCGCCGGGCCGCGCCGTTCCGTCCCTGCGGCGCGTCCCGGTTTCCAGAAAGGAAAAGACAGTGTCAGACCCCCTCGTCGTCGGAGTCGACTTCGGCACGCTCTCCGGGCGCGCGGTCGTCGTGCGGGTACGTGACGGCGCCGAGCTGGGCAGCGCCGTGTCGGAGTACCGGCACGGCGTCGTCGACCGTGAGCTGCCCGCGACCGGGCGGCCGCTGCCGCCGGAATGGGCGCTGCAGGTGCCCTCGGACTATGTGGACGTCCTGCGTGACGCGGTTCCGGCCGCGCTCGTGGCGGCAGGTGCCGATCCCAGTGACGTGATCGGCATCGCCACGGACTTCACCGCCTGCACGATGGTCCCGACCACCGGCGATGGCACGCCGCTGTGCGAACTGCCGGAGTTCACCAAGAATCCGCACGCCTACGTGAAGCTGTGGCGGCACCACGCCGCCCAGCCGCAGGCCGACCGGATCAACGAGCTGGCCCGCGCCCGCGGCGAGAAGTGGCTGCCGCGCTACGGCGGGCTGATCTCGTCGGAGTGGGAGTTCGCCAAGGCGCTCGAGGTCTTCGAGGAGGCGCCCGCGGTCTACGCGGCGATGTGGCACTGGGTCGAGGCGGCGGACTGGATCGTCTGGCAGCTCACCGGGAGCTACGTCCGCAACGCCTGCACCGCCGGGTACAAGGGGATCTTCCAGGACGGCCAGTACCCGAGCCGGGACTTCCTGCGCGAGCTGTCGCCCGGTTTCGAGTCCTTTGTGGCCGAAAAGCTTGAACAACCCTTGGGGCCACTGGGTTCCCGCGCCGGGTCGTTGAGTGCCGAAGCGGCCGCGTGGACCGGGCTTCCCGAGGGCATCGCGGTCGCGGTGGGCAATGTGGACGCCCACGTCACCGCGCCCGCCGCGCGGGCCGTCGAGCCGGGGCAGATGGTCGCGATCATGGGCACGTCGACGTGTCACGTGCTCAACGGCGCCGAACTGCGCGAGGTACCCGGCATGTGCGGGGTCGTGGACGGCGGGATCGTGCCCGGCCTGTGGGGATACGAGGCCGGGCAGAGCGGCGTCGGGGACATCTTCGGCTGGTTCGTCAAGCACTTTACGTCCGAGAGTCACGAGCAGCTCACCCGGCTCGCGGCTCAGCAGGAGATCGGCGCGCACGGCCTGGTCGCGCTGGACTGGCACAGCGGGAACCGGTCGGTGCTGGTCGACCACGAGCTGTCCGGGGTGATCGTCGGGCAGACCCTGGCGACTCGCCCCGAGGACGTCTACCGCGCGCTACTGGAAGCGACCGCGTTCGGCACCCGCAAGATCATCGAAACCTTCACCGCCGCCGGTGTTCCCGTGACTGAGCTGATCATCGCGGGCGGGCTGATGAAGAACTCCTTGCTGATGCAGATCTACGCCGACGTCACCAACCTTCCGCTGTCGGTGATCGGCTCGGCGCAGGGGCCTGCGCTGGGCTCGGCGATGCACGCCGCGGTCGCCGCCGGGGCCTACCCGGACATTCGCGCGGCCGCCGAGGCGATGGGCTCGGTCGAGCGGGCGGTGTACCAGCCGGTGCCCGCGCATGTCGTGGCCTACAACGAGCTCTACGCCGAATACACCACGTTGCACGACTACTTCGGTCGTGGCGCCAACGATGTCATGCACCGCCTCGCCGCGCGCCGCCGCGCTGTCGCGAAAGGACAGTCCTGATGTCCCTGACCGAGGAAGTCCTCGACACTGTCGGCCAGCTCCGGGAGACCGTGGCCGGTCTGCACGGCGAGCTCACCCGCAACGCGCTGGTGATCTGGACCGCGGGCAACGTCTCGGCGCGGGTGCCGGGGCGGGACCTGATGGTGATCAAGCCCTCCGGTGTCTCCTACGACGAGCTTTCCGCGTCGACGATGGTCGTCACCGACCTGCACGGCTCACTTGTCGAGGGTGAGCTGGCGCCATCGTCGGACACCGCGGCGCACGCGTACGTCTACCGGCACATGCCCGAGATCGGCGGCGTCGTGCACACGCATTCGACGTACGCCACGGCGTGGGCCGCGCGCGGCGAGCCGATTCCCTGTGTGCTCACCATGATCGCCGACGAGTTCGGCGGTGAGATCCCGGTCGGGCCGTTCGCGCTGATCGGGGACGACTCGATCGGCCAGGGCATCGTCGAAACGCTGCGCGGCAGCCGTTCGCCCGCGGTGCTGATGCGCAACCACGGCCCGTTCACCGTCGGGCGCACCGCGCGGGACGCGGTGAAGGCGGCGGTGATGGTCGAGGACGTCGCCCGGACCGTCCACAAGGCATTCGAGCTGGGCACTCCCGAGGCCCTGTCGCAGTCCGACGTCGACCGGCTGTACGCGCGCTACCAGAACGTCTACGGCCAGCACTGATGCAAGGAGAGCTAGTGAAATCCGCGACGAAACCGCAGCTCTGGTTCCTCACCGGCAGCCAGGGCCTCTACGGCGAGGAGACCCTCGACCAGGTCGCCGGGCAGTCGCTGCACATCCAGCAGCTGCTCACTGAGTCCGGCGGCCTCGCGTGCGAGCTGATCGGCAAGCCCGTGCTGACCGAATCCGCGTCGATCCGCCGTGTGCATGCAGGAGGCCAACGCCGACCCGGGCTGTGTCGGCGTGATCGCCTGGATGCACACGTTCTCGCCCGGCGAAGATGTGGATCACCGGACTGGACGCGCTGCGGAAGCCGTTGCTGCACCTGCACACGCAGCTCAACGAGGCGCTTCCGTGGTCCACCATCGACATGGACTTCATGAACCTCAACCAGGCCGCGCACGGCGACCGCGAATTCGGGTTCATCCAGACCCGGCTCGGCATACCGCGCAAGACCGTCGCCGGCCACGTCGCGGATCCCACCGTGGTGGCCCGGATCGACGCGTGGGCCCGTGCGGCGATCGGCGCCGACCACCTGCGCAACCTGAAGCTGGCGCGGTTCGGCGACAACATGCGCGACGTCGCCGTCACCGAGGGGGACAAGGTCGAGGCCGAGCTGCGGTTCGGCGTCTCGGTCAACACCTACGGCGTCAACGACCTGGTCGACCTGGTCGACTCGGTGTCCGATAAGGGCACAGTGGACGATCTGGTCGCCTCCTACGCCGACGAATACGACCTGGCGCCGGAGCTGGCCGTCGGTGGCGCGCGGCACGAGTCGCTGCGCTACGCGGCGAAGATCGAAGCCGGGATGCGGAAGTTCCTGGCGGACGGCGGGTTCGGCGCGTTCACCACGAACTTCGAGGACCTCGGCGGACTGCGGCAGCTGCCCGGCCTCGCCGTGCAGCGGCTGATGGCCGACGGCTACGGCTTCGGCGGCGAGGGCGACTGGAAGACGTCCGCGCTGCTGGCCGCGGTGAAGGCGATGGGCGCCGGCCCGCGCCGGCGGCACGTCCTTCATGGAGGACTACACCTACCACTTCGGACCCGGCGAGCCGAAGATCCTCGGCGCGCACATGCTGGAGGTCTGCCCGAGCATCGCCGCCGCGCCGGCCGTCGCTGCGAGATCCACCCGCTGGGCATCGGCGGCCGCGAGGACCCGGTCCGGCTGGTGTTCGACGCCGCGCCCGGGCCCGGCGTCGTGCTCGGCCTGGCCGACCTCGGCGACCGGTTCCGCTTGGTGGCCAACGAGATCGACGTCGTCCCGCCGGACGAGCCGCTGCCGAACCTGCCGGTCGCGCGCGCGGTGTGGAAGCCGGCGCCGACGCTGTCGACGTCCGCCGAGTCGTGGATCACCGCGGGCGCGCCGCACCACACCGTGCTCACCCAGTCCGTTTCGACCGAGACGATCCGTGACTTCGCGAACCTGCTCGGCATCGAGCTCCTGGTCATCGACTCCGACACCACCACGCACGGCTTCGCCGACCGCCTTCGCTGGAACCCGGCCTACTACCGCCTCGCCCAGGGCTTCTAGGAAGGAAGAATCAATGAAGATGATCCGATGGGGCGCCGCTGTGACGGCCCTCGCGCTGACGCTGACCGCGTGCGGGTCGAGCGTCAAGACCGCCGACCAGGCGGCGTCGTCCAGTGCCACCGCCGCGGGTGGCCTGGTCGGTGTGACCATGCCGACCAAGTCGTCGGAGCGCTGGATCCGATGTGCGCCATCACCGGGATCCCGCCGCGCGTGCACCTCTCGATCACCGGCGCCATCTCGGTGCCGCCCTCGAGCTTCACGCAGTGCGCCCCGGCCTCCTTCATGAAGCGCACGGCCGTGAGGTAGCCCTGTTCTTCGGGAGGCCTGGTAGGAACCGAACGGCAGGTCCCCGACGACC